>NZ_JBDHNI010000006.1:0-69197 GCF_039615055.1 Microbacterium sp. X-17 | reverse complement strand
ATAGGTTTGTGTGCGATTCTTTTCACCGTTGTTCCGCCGCGACTACTCACTCTTCGATCGTCAGTTGGCGGTGACGAGGTACGTCACGGCGACGCCGGGGGTGCCGACGGCGACGGTGTACGTGGCGTTCTTGTAGACGGCCTTGCTGTCGGTCGCGCCGGGCTGGACCGTGTAACCGGCCTTCTCGAGAGCGGCCTTCGCGTCGGCGAAGCCGTTCTTGTCCTTCGGCTGGACGGTGACGGACCAGCCGTCGTTCTTGTCGCCGTTGGCCACGATGATGGTGCCGGCGACGAGCGGGACGTCCGACTTCGGGAAGTCGGACGGGAGCGACTTGGAGGTCGCCTCCTGGGACGCCGACGCCGACGCCGAGGGCGTCGAGCTGGAGCCGTTACCGCTGCCGGAGCAGCCGGTCAGTGCGGCGATGGACAGTGCCGCGACGAGAGCGGCGGGGACGAGCAGTTTGCTGTTGGTGCGCATCATTCTTCCTAGTGCTGTATGCGGTTCGGTAGTACAACACTCCAGCCTACTGCGCACCCTCCGACGCTCCCGCCGCGGGGCGTCCGGTGCCCGCTTCAGCCCAGCAGCAGCGTGCTGAGCTGGTCCGCCGAGTGCACGACCGCGATCGCGCCCGCCGCCTCGGCCGGGGAGCCGTAGCCCCACTCCACGAGGATGGTCGGGATGCCGTGCTCGCCCGCACCCTCCACGTCGTACGCGCGGTCGCCGACCATCACGGTGTGGTCGAGCGCGACGCCCAGCTCGCGGAGGCGGCGCAGCGCGTCGGCGACGACGTCGGCCTTCGCGCTGCGGCTCTCGTCGTCGGTCGCGCCGGCGATGACGTCGAAGTACTGGGCGAGCTCGAAGTGCTCCAGGATGCGCGTTGCCTGGGTCTCCGGCTTACTGGTGGCGACGGCGAGCGGGATGCCCGCGGCCTGCAGTCGCTGGAGGAGGCCGCGGACGCCGGGGAAGACCGCGCTGTCGAACGCGCCGTTGGCCGCGTAGTCCGCGCGGTAGACGGTGAGGGCTGCGCGGGCGCCCGCCTCATCGAAGCCGGCCATCGTCTGCAGCGAGTCGAGCAGCGGAGGCCCGACGTACTCCACGAGCTCGGAGGGGGTGGGGATGGGGAGGCCGAGCGTCTCGAACATGCGCACCAGGGAGGACGTGATGCCGGGTGCGGAGTCGGTGAGCGTGCCGTCGAGGTCGAAGAGGACGCAGGTCCAGGTGCGCGCGACGGCCGCGGGCGCCTCTGCGGTGATGGTCGGGTTTGTCATAGCCGTCCAATGCTATGTGAGATGTACGAATGTATCGTCAGTGCTCGCTGAGAGCCGACTCGATGTGCGAGCGCGCGACGACCATCGTGTGGGCGGCTCCCGGGTCGAACTGCACGGCCACGAAGTCGGCGTTGGCGATGTAGCCGAGTGCCTCAGCGGCCGGGACGATCACCGCCTGCACGCGCGTGCCCTTGCCTCCGGAGGCCCCGACGGCGTTGCGCAGCGCCTTCATCGAGGTGAACAGCGGCAGCACCGGCTCGCCCGCCGTCGACTGGATGGTCCGCAGCCGGACCTCCCCGGGCTCGGACCCGGTGACGTCGACCACGAGGCCGCCCTTCGTCGCGGCGGTGAGCAGCGCCTCCAGGTTCTCCATCGTCGGCTCGGCGGCGATGGCGGCGAGCGCCTTGCGGACGGGGCCGTTCTCGTAGGTCTGCGGGAAGCGTCCCGCGGGGGCGGCCATCAGAACAGCCTGCTGTCGCTGTCGTCCAGCCCGCGCATGGCGTCGTAGTCGAGCACCAGGCAGCGGATGCCCCGGTCCTCGGCCAGCGTGCGGGCCTGGGGCTTGATCTCCTGAGCCGCGAACACCCCGGACACCGGCGCGAGCAGCGGGTCGCGGTTCATGAGCTCCAGGTAGCGGGTGAGCTGCTCGACGCCGTCGATGTCGCCGCGGCGCTTCAGTTCGACGGCGACCGACGCTCCGCGCTCGTCGCGGGCCAGGATGTCGACCGGGCCGATCGCGGTCATGTACTCGCGGCGGACCAGCACGTGGCCATCCCCGAGGAGGTGGATCTGCTCGGCCAAGAGCTTCTGGAGGTGCGCCTCCACGCCGTCCTTCTGCAGTCCGGGGTCGACGCCCAGCTCATGGGCGGAGTCGTGCAGCACCTCGTGGATGGAGACGACCAGCATGTCGGCCGTCTTCGCCTGGCTGACGCGCCAGACCTCGGTGATCCCGGCCGCCCGCTGCAGCTCGTCCGGCTCGTCGACCGTGAGCGTGCAGGGCGGGCTCATCCAGTTGAGCGGCTTGTAGGAGCCGCCGTCGGAGTGGACGAGGAGGCTGCCGTCGGCCTTGAGCATGAGCAGGCGCTTGGCGAGCGGGAGGTGGGCGCTCAGGCGGCCGGCGTAGTCGACGGAACAGTTGGCTATCACGAGGCGCACCGGTCAAGTGTACGGTGCTGGCAGGATGTGGGGATGGCCCACGACCTCCTCATCGGCACCTACACACAGCGTCTCCCGCACGTCGACGGTCACGCGGACGGTGTGCTGTCCGCGCGGTTCGACGGCACCGCGGTCCGGGAGGTCGAGGTGGCAGCGCAGGTGCCCAACCCGTCGTGGGTGGCGGTGTCGGCGGACGGCTCCCATGTCTACGCGGTCGAGGAGACCGGCCCGGACGGCGGCGTCTCGGCGTTCGCGCGTTCGGCGGACGGCTCGCTGCGCCCGCTCGGCCGGGTGTCGAGCGGAGGCGACTCTCCGGCGCACCTGGCGCTGCACCCGTCCGGCCGGTTCCTGCTGACGGGCACCTACGTCGGCGGCACCGTCTCGGTCTTCGCGCTCGACGACGGCGCCCTCGGTGAGCGGACCGCGTTCATCCAGCACGAGGGTCACGGTCCCGACCCCGCACGGCAGGAGGCGCCGCACGTCCACCAGCTCTCGGTCGACCCGGTGACCGGGGACGTCGTGGTGGTCGACCTCGGGCTCGGCGAGGTGCGCTGGTACGCGCTGTCGTCGTCCGGCTCGCTGACCCTGCGCCCGGAGGCGACCGTCGCGGTCGGCGCTGCGGGACCGCGGCACCTGGCGTTCCACCCGGACGGCCGCCACGCCCTCCTCGTGAACGAGCTGGACAGCACCCTCGACGTGCTGCGCCGGGAGGGCGACCGGTTCGAGCGGGTCGCCTCGGCGGGCACGCGCGGCCCGGACGCGGCGGGCGCGAACCTGCCCGCCGCCGTGCGGGTGACGGACGACGGGCGCACGGTGCTGGTGACCAACCGCGGGGACGACACGATCGCGGTGTTCGCCTTCGACGCGGCGGCGTCGGCCGTCGAGCTCGTGGACGTCGTGGCGGTGGGAGGCCGGGCCCCGCGCGACCTCGTGCTGTCGCCGGAGGGCGACCGCGTGCTGGCGGCGTGCCAGGACAGCGACGAGGTGGTCGTCTTCGCGTTCGACGCCGCGTCGCGCGCGCTGCGCCCGCTGGGCGCGACGCCGGTCCCGACCCCCGTCTGCCTCGCCTTCGCGTGACCCCGCGCCCGGCAACCGCCGAGTACGTCGATTCTCTGCGTACTCGGCGCGTTTCGCCGTACTTCGCGCGTACTCGGCGGTTAGTCGGCGGCGGGCTCCAGGCGGGTGCGGCGCTCGGTCGCGGGGCGGACGGCCGGCGCGGCGAGGAACGACGCCACCAGCAGCACGAGGATGAGGTACAGCGCGTTCAGCAGTCCGAACTCCTTGCCCAGGAACCCGATCAGCGGCGGCCCGACCAGGAACGCGCAGTACCCGATGATCGCCACCGCCGAGACGCGTGCGGCCGGGTTGTCCGTCCCCTCCGACGCCGCCGACATCCCGAGCGGGAAGCCCAGCGACACGCCGAAGCCCCACAGCACCGTGCCGATCACGGCCACCCACAGCGGGCCGCCGAGGATGAAGAGCAGGAGGCCGGCCACGCCCATCGCCGCCGTCACGCGGATCGCGGCGACGCGTCCGACGCGGTCGACGATCGGTCCGCCGAGCACGCGGCCAAGCGTCATCGCGGCGACGAAGAACCCGAACACGACCGCGCCGGTGGAGTTGGACTGGCCGTGTCCGTCGACCGTCGCCAGCGCGATCCAGTCGTTCGCCGATCCCTCGCCGAACGCCATGCCGAGCATGACCACGCCGATGAGGATGAGCCGCCAGTCCGCCCACACCGCCAGCGACGCGCGCAGCCGCTGACCGAACGGGACGCGCGGCTTCTCGGCCGTCTCGTCGCCGAGGTCGGCCTCCCGCGGGATGAAGCGGATCGCGACCAGCGCCACCGCGACGAGCACCACAGCGATGAAGGAGAGGTGCCACACGACGCCGATGTGGAGGGCCGCGGCGGCCGCGCCCATCCCGGCGCCGAGCACCGTGCCCAGGCTGAAGAAGGCGTGCATCAGCGGCATCAGCGTCTTGCCGATCTCGCGCTCCACCGCGGTGCCCTCGACGTTCATCATCACGTCGACCATCCCGTTGCCGAAGCCGAGCAGGATGAGGCCGACCGCCACCGTCGGCACGGAGTGGAACACCGTCGAGCCGAAGCCGATCGCGAGCGTGCCGATCGCCACGATCACCAGGCTCCCGACCATCCCCTTGTGCGGGCCGAAGCGCACCAGCACCAGCGAGGACAGCGACAGTCCGACGATCGCGCCGACCGACATCCCGAGGATGAGGAAGCCGACCGCCGACGGGTCGCGGCCGAGGCCGAGTTCGTCACGAACCCCGGGGATGCGCGCGACCCACGACGCCACGGCGAGGCCGCTGAGGATGAAGATGGTGAACACCGCGTTGCGCCACGCGCGCAGTTCGCCGCGGCTGCGGGTCGTCGTCGGGGTCGGCTGTGACATCGGCTGTCCTGGGAGGAGCGGGGGCCGTGAGCGGCCGGTGGGTTCTGGTGGGGGGAGTGGATTTCGCCACTCGAATCGTTTCGATCGAAACGATTCGACTAAGCTACCACACGTGAACGACCGCAGCACACCCCTCGTGGGCACCCGGCCGACGCTGGCCGCCGTCGCCCGCCTGGCCGGTGTCTCCAACTCCACGGCCTCCCTCGCCTTCTCCGGCACAGGCCCCGTCTCGGACGCCACGCGCGAACGCGTCCTCGACGCCGCCAAGCAGCTCAACTACGCCGGTCCGGATCCGCGCGCCCGCTCGCTGCGCCGCGGCCGGTCCGGGATTGTCGGCGTCGTGATGGAGGAGCGGGTCGGCGACGCGTTCCGCGACCCGATCAAGATCGCTCTGCTCGACGGCATCTCCGACGAGATCGCCGCCGTGGACGCCGGCCTCCTCATCCTGACGGACGCGGGGGAGACCGCCCAGCGGATCGAGGACGCCCCGATGGACGCCGTGGTCCTGGTCGGCTGCAGCCCACGCCTGGACGAGTCGGTGGCGATGCTGCGCCAGCGCGGCATCCCGCTCGTGGCGATCGAGGGCGACCCGGCCGACGACGTCCCCTCGATCGGCCAGGACAACCGGGAGGCCACCCGCCTCGCCGCGCGGCACCTCCACGACCTCGGCCACCGCGACGTCGCCGTCGTCACCCTGCCGCTGCCGCGCGACCGCGCGCGCGGACCGCTGACGCCCGAGGTCGTGCGCGGCAGCAGCTCCACCACCGCCACCGAGCGCCTCGCCGGCGCCCGGGACGTGTTCCCCGACGCGGGCGGCTGGACGACGCGCGGCTCGTTCGTGGAGGAGGGCCGCATCGCGGGCGCCGCCCTCCTCGCCGGCCCGTCGCGCCCCACCGCGATCATCGCGCAGAGCGACCTGCTCGCTGCCGGCGTGATCCGCGCGGCGGAGGAGCTCGGCCTGGAGGTGCCGGGCGACGTCAGCGTGGTCGGCTTCGACGGCGTGCGCGTCGACGGCCTGTGGCCGTACGACCTGACGACGCTGGTGCAGCCCGCGGTAGAGAAGGGCCGCGCCGCCGGCCGCGCGATCGTGGAGATGCTGGAGGGCCGCGCGCCGAACCCGACGTCGTTCACGAGCGACTTCCACCCCGGCAACACGACGGCCCCGCCCCGCGCCTGACCCCGGCACCCCACTCCGCCCCCACCCCACCCCGCAGTCGGCAACGGAGGACTCCCGCCCCACCCGTCCGCGCATCTCCTCCGTTACCCGACATCCCACGCCGCAGCGCCCCGGATCTCCTCCGCTGCCACACCCGCATAGGGTGGACCGCATGGACCTCGAAGCCCTCTACCGCGACCTCCACGCCCACCCCGAGCTCTCGTTCCAGGAGCACCGCACCGCCGGCATCGTCGCCGAGCACCTGTCCGCCCTCGGCCTGGAGGTGCACACCGGCATCGGCCGCACCGGCGTCGCCGGCGTGCTCCGCAACGGCGACGGTCCGACCGTGCTGCTGCGCGCCGACATGGACGCGCTGCCCGTCCGCGAGGAGACCGGCCTCCCGTGGGCCTCGACCCAGACCGCGCCCGGCGACGACGGCAACCCCGTCCCGGTCATGCACGCGTGCGGCCACGACATCCACATCACCTGCCTCCTCGGCGCCGTCGAGCGCTTCGCGACGTCCACCGACGACTGGTCGGGGACGCTCGTGGCGGTGTTCCAGCCGGCGGAGGAGCACGGCGGCGGCGCGGACGTGATGGTCCAGGACGGCCTGTATGCCAAGGTCCCCGCGCCGGACATCGTGCTCGGCCAGCACGTCACCCCGTTCCCCGCCGGCATGGTGGGCGCCCATCCCGGCCCCGCGATGGCCGCGGTCGACGCCTTCGAGGTCACCCTGCGCGGCCGCGGAGGCCACGGCTCGCGCCCGGAGACGACCATCGACCCGGTGGTCATGGCGGCCTCCGCGGTCATGCGCCTGCAGACTGTCGTGTCGCGCGAGACCGCCCCTCAGGACACCGCGGTCGTCACCGTCGGCACCCTCCACGCCGGCACCAAGAACAACATCATCGCTCCGTCCGCGACCCTCGGGATCAGCGTGCGCAGCTTCGACGAGACCGTCCGCGCGCGCGTGCTGGAGGGCGTCGACCGCATCCTCCGCGCGGAGCTGCTGGCCAGCGGGTCCCCGCACGAGCCGACCACCGAGTGGGGCGAGCGCTACCCGGTCACGGTCAACGACCTGGAGGCCACCGCTCGCGTGAACGCGGCGTTCGCGTCCGAGTTCGGCGAGGAGGCCGTCCTCGAGCCGGGCGCGCTGTCCGGCAGCGAGGACGTCGGCAACCTGGCGACGGCCGCGGGCGTCCCGCTCGTCTACTGGCTGCTCGGCGGGGGCGACCCGGAGACGGTGCGCGCGGCGATCGCGGCGGGGACCGTGGAGACGGACATCCCGTCCAACCACTCGCCGTTCTTCGCGCCGGTGGCGCAGCCGACGATCGACGTGGGCGTGCGGGCGCTGGTGGCGGCGGCGCGGGAGTGGCTGGGCTGAGCTGGAGATAGCGGGGTGCGTCGGCGCCCCGCTACCGCTCCGCCCCCACCCGCATCCACGCCCGCCCACGCGCGCGCAGCCCCAACGTCACCGCCCGCGCCCCGAGGTACCCGAACGCGAACGCCGCTGTCAGCGCCGCGAGCCCTCCCATGTCATGTGTGCCCCAGGCCACCACCGCCAGCGCCAGCGGCACGAACACCGCCACGTTCAGCACCCCCGTCAACGCCAGGTACCGCGCGTCCCCCGCGCCGATCAGCACACCGTCGAGCACGAACACGTAACCGCCCAGCGGCGCGCTCACCCCGATGATGGCGAGTGAAACGGGAAGCAGCGCCGCCACCGACGGGCTGCTCGTGAACAGCCCTGCCGCGACCGGGCTGAGCGCGACGGTCGCCGCCCCCAGGACCACGCCGGCGCCGAGCCCCCACTGCACGCACCGGCGCAGGACCTCCCGGACGTCGCCGAGCTCCCCGGCGCCGAGCCCCTTGCCGACCAGCGCCTGCGCTGCGATCGCGAGCGCGTCCAGCGCGAACGCGAGCGTCGCGAACACGGTCATCGTCACCTGGAACGCCGCGAGCTCGTCCGGCCCCAGCCGCGTCGCGCAGAACACGGCCAGCAGCATCGCCGCCCGCAGGCTCGCCGTGCGCAGGAACAGCCATCCCCCCGCCCGGGCGGTCCGGCCGATCCCGGCGTGGTGAGGGAGCAGCGGGGAGCCGACGCGTCGCGCGTGCCGGACGACGATGACCGCGTACACGACGACCATCGCCCACTGCGCCACGACCGTCCCGAGCGCAGAGCCGGCGATCCCGAGGCCCGCCAGGTAGATGAAGCAGAAGTTGAGGACGATGTTCGCCCCGAATCCCGCGACGGCGACCGCGAGCGGGGTGCGGGTGTCCTGGAGTCCGCGCAGCAGCCCGGTCATCGCGAACACGAGCAGCATGGCCGGGAGCCCGAGCATCGAGATCGCGAGGTAAGTCTCCGCCTGGGAGGCGACCTCCGCGGACGCGCCGAACAGGCCTACCAGCACGGGGGAGGCCGCCCAACCTGCCGCCGCGAGGACGATTCCGAGCGCGAGCGCCAGCCAGCTCCCGTCGACGCCGGCGGCGACCGCCCCGCGCTCGTCCCCCGCGCCCAGCCGGCGCGCGACGGCGGGCGTGGTGGAGTAAGCGAGGAACACCATGAGCCCCACGACGGTCTGCAGAACGGCGCTGGCGATCCCGAGTCCGGCGAGCGGCGCGACGCCCAGGTGCCCGACCATCGCCGAATCGGCCAGCAGGAACAGCGGCTCGGCCACGAGCGCGCCGAGCGCAGGGACGGCGAGCCGCAGGATCGCGCGGTCGAGCGGGCGGCGGGGGAGGACGTTCACGGCGGGGACAACGGTATCGCGAGGGGGTGACATGAGGGGGCTGAGCTGGATGGCGATCGCGGGGGTGCAGTGGTTCGGGATGGTGAGAACCGAGATGTGAGTATCGGGATGCTGTCGACTGGGCGGCAGTATGTCGGGATGCAGCCGACAGGGATGCGGCAGGTGGGAGTGCTGCCGGTCGGGATGTGGCAGACGTGCACACTGACGTGCAGCATGCGGTCGGTCGGGATGCGGTCGGCTGGGATGCGGTGGACTGGGGTGCGGTCGGCTGGGATGCCGTCGACCGGGATGCCGTCGGCCGGCTTTGCTGTGGGCGGGGCGCTGCGGGCTGGAACGCCCCAGACAGCGACGCGGCACGCCGGAATGCCGTGAACCGGAAAGCAGTCGAAAAGGATGCCGTGGGCCCGAATACCGTACGCCGGGATTCCGCCGACACGAATCCAATCGACCGAAATGCACTCGACTAGCGCGCCCCAAATCCCGATACAGTCCCGAAATACGGTCCCAGAACACGGCCCCTCCACCCAGGCCGACGCGGTCCCGCGGGCCGACGGCCCTCGCCGATGACTGCGACCAGCTGCTCTCTGCCACCGGCGCCCACCACCGGACGACACCCACCTGACCCCGGAGGACGCCGGCACCCTCGCCGCCGAAGCCCGCGCCGGCCACCTTCTGCTTACTGCGCGCAGTCGAGACAGTCCTGCGCCCCTCCACGCGCTTCGTCGCCCCCGTCACCCCGGCGGCCCCGGCGACCTCGTGTCGATCGACCCGGTGTCGGTGGCTGTTCCTACAGTGGAGGGATGAGCCACCTGATGCCGGAACTGCTGTCCACCTGGTCCTGGCGTCTCGAGCGGGTCCGCAACGGGCGCACGGTGCTCACCAAGGGGCAGGCGGCGTCCGCGCGCACCGACCTCCTCCACGACCGGTCCGCACATCCGGGCGACTACTCCGGCTACGAGGAGGAGTACAGCTCCGCCGTCGACGCGCTGGGCGTGCTCGCGCAGCAGGCCAACCGCAGCGACGACCTCCTGGCGGTGCTCCGTTCCGAGCGGCCGGTGGACGCCCCGGCGCGCGAACGCTACGCCACCGCGCCCGACAGTGCAGGAGCCCAGCGGGCCTCCCTCGCCGCCGAGCACGATCGCGTCCCGGCGGGGCTCCCGGAGCCTCTGGATCAGTGGGTGCACCGGCTCATCCGCTACCGCAGCGGCGCCAAGATCATCGCCCCGGTCGAGGCCGCCCGCGCCGAGATCCGGCTGCGCAACGAGGCCGACCTCAACCCGGGCGCCTACCGCAACGCCACCGCCGCGCCGTACTTCGGGAGGGTGATGCGGGAGCTCGGCGAGATCGCGACCTCGCAGCGTCCGGGAGTCCACCTCTCCCGGCGCGGGCTCCACCGCGGCCTGGCCGACGACTCGTTCCTGTGAGCTGGACGTCCTCCCGGCGTCGTCGGGCGCCGTGGCCGGTGGCTGCGGTCGCGCTGCTGCTCGCCGTCGCCGGAGCGGGAGGCTACGCCGCGCTGAACCACGCTGGCGCACCGGCCGGACCGACGGCGGGGGGTGCCTCGACTTCACTCGCATCCCCGCCCGGCGCCCGCTCGGCGGCGGGAATGCTCGACGCGTCCGGCGCACGCGCCGCGCTCGCGCAGCTCCCGGTGAAGGGGCGCGCGCCGGCGACCGGGTACGACCGCGTCGCCCGCTTCGGCGAGGCGTGGCTCGACGTCGACAAGAACGGTTGCGACACCCGGGACGACATCCTCGCCCGCGACCTCGCCGCGGTCACCCGTCGCACGGACTGCGCGGTCCTCACCGGCACCCTGAGCGACCCGTACACCGGCCGCAGCATCGCGTTCACCCGCGGCGTGCAGACGTCCGCGCTCGTCCAGATCGACCACGTCGTCGCGCTCCTCGACGCCTGGCAGACCGGCGCCCAGGGGTTGAGCCAGGAGACGCGCGTCCAGCTCGCGAACGACCCGCTCGAACTGCTGGCGGTGGACGGGGCGACGAACCAGGCGAAGGGCGCAGGCGACGCCGCGACGTGGCTGCCGCCGAACCGCGGGTTCCGCTGCGAGTACGCGGCCCGGCAGGTCGCGGTGAAGGCGAAGTACGGGCTGTGGGTGACGGCCGCGGAGGGTGCGGCGTTGAAGGGGATCCTCGCGGGGTGCTGACCCGCCGTGGAGCCGATCGGGTTCGGGGAGGCGATCGAGCCGCGGGTGACACCGCAGCGGAGGTGATCGTGGCCGCGGAGGTGATCGTGCTGGGGCGGTGACTGCTGCGGTTGAGGTGATCGCCCCGCGCAGGTGACTGCCGGGGCGGAAGTGGTCATGCCTCGCGCGTAATCGTCGAGTGCGGGTGATCCTGCCGGGGTGGTGACTGCTGCGCCGGAGCCGAAATCTGCGCGCGGATGACCGCCGCGTCGACCCTGTGTCGGGCCGCGACCGGCCGCTACGATCAACGCATGCACCAGCCAGAGCGCATGATCCCCCGCCGGTCGGGCGGCACCGCGGTGCGGGCGTGACCCCCGCCGAGGCGGCCGCCCTGCTCGGGCTCCCCGAGAACGCGACCGAAGCCCAGATCACCGAGGCGTACGCCGCGCACATCGCGACCGTCCCGGAGAGCGACATCGCCGCCGTCGACGCGCTCGCACGGGCCCGGGACGCCCTCCTCGCCGGGGTCCGCTGGCTGCCGCCGCAGAGCGCCGGTGCGCCGCAGGGCTGGGGGATGCCGCAGGGTGCGACGACGCCGATCGGGCTGGCGCCGCAGCCGGGCGGGGGAGTGCCGCCCACGCCGAATGTGGCTCAGCCCGGATACCCGCCGCAGCAGCCGGGATTCCCCTCGCCGCCCGCTCCCGCGCCGCAGTACACCGCTCCCCAGCAGCCGGCCTCCGCTCCGCAACAGCCCGCATACCCGTATCCGGCCTCCCTCGCCCCGGGACTCGCCCCCAACCCCCAGCAACCGCCCTACCCCGGCTACCCCCAGCCCTCCGCCTACCCCACCCGCCGCCGCACCCCTCTCTCCAACGGCGCCATCATCGGCATCGCCCTCGGCAGCACCGCCGTGCTCCTCGTCGTCCTCCTCGTCGCGGTCATCGCCCTCGCCGGCAGCGCCCAGCGCGGCCTCGCGAGCGCCGCCTCCCAGCACGGCTCCGCTGCCGCGCCGTCCACCGCCCCGTCGAGCGGGGACCCGTCGGCGGCCGACCAGAGCTACGTCATCGACGGCGTGACGATCCAGCCGGAGCAGGGGTGGACCTTCCTGCTGACCTCCCAGCGCGACTGTCCGGCCGCCGAGGTGATCGTCGGGTTCGCGGACACCATCGACGGCGACTCAATGGATCAGCACACGGAAACCGTCTCGCTCAAGGCCGGCGTCCCGTACACCTACACGGTCCCCGACACGGCCTCCACGCGCCAGTACGCGGGCATCGACGATCTGCAGTGCGTCCCGACCTGATCGGACACGCGTAAGGATTCCGTTAATAGTTTTCACAAATTACTGAATCAAGCGTAGAGTCACGCCCATGACCACAGTGATTGAGGCCTCGGGCCTCGAGAAGCGATTCGGCCGGGTCCGGGCACTCGACGGGCTCGACCTCACCGTCACCGAGGGTGAAGTCCACGGATTCCTCGGCCCGAACGGCGCAGGCAAGTCGACCACCATCCGCGTCCTCCTCGGCCTCGCGCGCTCCAACGGCGGCACCGCCCGCGTCTTCGGCAGCGACCCCTGGCGGGACGCCGTCGCCCTGCACCGCCGCATCGCCTACGTCCCCGGCGACGTCAGCCTCTGGCCGAACCTCTCCGGCGGGGAGGCCATCGACCTCCTCGCCCGGCTCCGCGGCGGCACCGCCGACAAGGCCGCCTATGCCGAGCGCAAGAAGCGGCTGATCGAGGTCTTTCAGCTCGACCCGACCAAGAAGGGCCGCGCCTACTCCAAGGGCAACCGGCAGAAGGTCGCGCTCGTCGCCGCCTTCGCGACCCCGGCCGACCTCTACATCCTCGACGAGCCGACCAGCGGGCTCGACCCGCTGATGGAGGCCACCTTCAACGCCGAGATCGCGCGCATCTCCCGGGACGGCGCGACCGTCCTGCTGTCCAGCCACATCCTCTCCGAGGTGGAGCAGCTCTGCGACCGGGTCAGCATCATCCGCGAGGGCAAGACGGTCGAGTCCGGCACGCTGGACGAGCTCCGCCACCTGACGCGCACCGAGATCTCGTTCGCGGCCGACGGGATGACGGACGAGCAGCTCGCCCGCATCCCCGACGCCCACGACCTGCGCACCGACAACGGCCGCGTGAAGTTCACCGCCGACAGCGACGGCCTCCCGCCGGTCCTCGCAGCGCTCGCCGACCTGAACGTGAAGAGCCTGACCGTCGCCCCGCCGTCGCTGGAGGAGCTGTTCCTCCGCCACTACGGCGACGAACTGGCAGGTGTGGCCGAGCTGGAGGCGAAGGGGCGATGAGCACCACGACCACCGACCGCCCGGCCACGCGCGCCGGGCACACCGCCGTCCCCGAACGCGGACGCGTCGCGACCCTCGGTGTCCTGCTCCGCCAGCGCCTGCGCCGCGACCGCTGGCAGCTCCTCATCTGGATCCTCTGCATCGCGTTCCTCGCGCTGTTCTCCGCGGCGAGCATCGACCAGACCTACGGGTCCGCGACCGGCCGCGAGGAGCTGATCCGGCTCGCGATCGCGAACCCGACGGTCCTCGTCCTCCGCGGGCTCCCGCAGGGCACCGGCCTCGCCGCGGTCACCTTCTTCGAGATCTACACCTTCCTCGCCCTGCTCGCCGGGCTGATGAACACGTTCCTCGCCGTCCGGCACTCCCGGGCGGAGGAGGAGTCCGGTCGCGCCGAGCTCGTCGGATCGACCCCCGCGGCGCGGCTCACCCCGACGGTCGCGACGGTCATCCACGGCGTCCTCGCGGACATCGTGCTCGCGCTGGCCACGGCGCTCGGCTTCATGGCGTCCGGTCTCCCGGCGTACGGCTCGCTCGTCGCGGGGGCCGCGGTCGGAGGCGCGGGCATCGCGTTCCTGGCCGTCGGCCTCCTGCTCGCCCAGGTGATGAGCACCTCGCGCGGCGCTAACGGCTACGCCTCCGCCGTCGTGGTGCTCGCCTGGGTGCTGCGCGGGATCGGCGACGCGATCGGCACGGTCACGGGCTCCGGCACGACGATGGTCTCCGGCTGGCCGACCTGGCTCAGCCCGATCGGCTGGGGCGAGCAGTTCTCGCCGTACGTCCGCAACGACTGGACGCCGCTGCTCCTGCAGCTCGGCTTCGCGGCCGTGCTCATCGCGGCGGTGTTCGGCCTCCAGGCCGTGCGCGACTCGGGCGCGGGGATCGTCCCCGAGCGCGCGGGCCGGCGGGACGCCCTCCCGATGCTGAACGGCCCGCTCGGTCTCGCCTGGCGCCTGCAGTGGCCGACGGTCCTCGGCTGGACGATCGGCGGCCTCCTCACCGGTGTCCTCGCCGGCGCGCTCGGCAGTGTGGTCAGCTCGTCCATCGCGAACGACCCCAGCCTGGGGAACATCCGGGATGCCGTCGCCCACCTGGGCGCGGGCGGCTCCGGCCCGATGACGGCGCTCTTCCTCTCCGCGATCATGTCGATCGTCGGCGTGCTCGCCGCGGCGTGCGCGGTGCAGGCGGTCATCCGGCTGCGCCAGGAGGAGGTCGGGGGCTCGGCCGAGGTGATGATGGCGACCCCGGTCTCCCGGGTGCGCTGGCTGCTCGACTTCGTGCTGGTCGGCCTGATCGCGATCGTGCTGGTGCTGCTGGCGGCGGCGCTCGCCGCGGGCCTGTCGGCGACGGCGGCCGGCGAGAAGGCGTCCGTCTTCAACGACGCGTTCGCCGCCGCGGCCGCGCAGTTCCCGGTGGCGCTCGTCTACCTCGGCGTGCTGACGCTGGTCTTCGTGGTGCTGCCGAGCTGGACCGTCCCGGTCGGCTGGGCCGCCCTCGGCGCCGGCGCGTTCATCGGCATCTTCGGCGCCCTGATCAAGCTCCCGGACTGGCTGCGCCACTTCTCCCCGTTCGCCGACGCCCCCGTCGTCGTCGGGAAGGTGGATTGGACCGGTGGATACTGGATGTTCGGCATCGCGGTTGTCGCGCTCGCCGCCGCCGCGGCGCTCATCCGACGCCGGGACTTCGCGATCGGTTAGGGACGGGCATGGCGAGGGACGAACGGGCTCTGACCGAGATGATGGAGCACTCCGCGGCGGTGCTGACCGCCGCGGGGTTCCCGAAGATGCCCGCCCGCGTGCTGATGGCGCTCACGGTCACCGAGTCGACCGGGCTGACGGCCGCGCAGCTCGCCGAGCGGCTGGATGTGAGCGCGGCCGCGATCTCCGGAGCGGTCCGTTACCTCCAGACCCTCGGGATCGTCCGGCGCCTGTCGCAGAACGGCAGCCGCCGCGACCTCTACCAGATGCCGGCCGACTGGTACGCCCTGATGGTCCGCAACAGCCCGATCTACGGCGTGCTCGCCGACCAGGCGGACGCCGGCCTCGCCGCCGTGGACGACCCGGACGACCCGGCGACCGAGCGGCTGCGCGACATGGCCGGCTTCTACCGCTTCATGCAGGACCGGCTCCCGGAGATGCTGAACGAGTGGGAGCAGATCCGGGCGTCGCGGGATGCGTGAGCGAGCACGACCCGATTTGCCATTTCACAAATATCAAACTAATGTCTAACCTGCGTCCTCACGGACGCCGCGTCGCGCTTGGGGGAGCCGGCGCGGCCGGTTGCCGAACGGGTCCGGGCGGTGGTCGGCCCGGGCGTTGCGAGGGCGGACAAGGGGGCCCTGCGCGAGCCCGGGCCACCGCTGGGCGGCGGCTTCGGGAGGCCGTCGCCGCACCGTGGATCGGTTCGGCGACCGGCGTGCCTCGCCTGCCGGTCGTGAACATCTGAAATGCTAATGATCGGACTCACCAGGGGGATCGACATGCGTTTCACCACTCCGGCGCGGAAGGCGCTGGTGGTCGCGGTGCTGCTCGCGGTCAACGTGGCGCTCGCGCTGCTGTTCGACGCCCTCCACTCGGAGCCGGCGTCCATCGTGCTGACGGTGCTGCAGGTCGCCGGGTGGTACATCGTCTCCCGGATGTTCCGCGGGCCGGGTGAATCCGTGCGCGCGGCGCGGCCGTGGTGGCGGATGACGAACCGGCCGCTCCTGTCCGGGGTCTTCGGCGTCGGCTACGCCGTACTCGCGCTGGTCAACATCGGCTTCTCGCTCGCCGGTTTCGGCAGCCTCTCCGGCACCGTCTCGATTCTCGCCGAGCTGGTCCTGGCGGCGCTCTTCCTGAACTCGTACGCCTGCCTCCGTCCACGGCGGGCCGCGCCTGCACAGGCGCCTGGGCGGCAGCAGTCCCGCCCGCGCGTCTCCGGCGGCGCGCGCACCTGACAGGCGGGGCGCCCGCGCCGTAGGCTGGAGTGCATGACGCTCTCCTCCGGCATCGCCACCGACGAACTCGACCCCACGATCCGCCCGCAGGACGACCTGTTCCGGCACGTCAACGGCACCTGGATCGACCGCACCGAGATCCCGGGCGACAAGGCTCGCTGGGGCTCCTTCATGGAGCTCGCCGAGAAGTCGGAGGCGGCCGTGCGCGAGATCGTGGAGGCCGCGCAGACCGCACCTGAGGGCACCGAGGAGCGCAAGTTCGGCGACCTTTACACGAGCTTCCTCGACGAGGACCGCGTCGACGCGCTCGGCGTGGAGCCGATCCGCGCGCAGCTCGCGATCGCCGACGACGTCGCCACCATCCCGGAGTTCCTGAAGACCCTGGGCGAGCTGGAGCGGCACGGCGTCGGCGGCATCTACCAGCTCTTCGTCGACAATGACCCGGGCGACCCCAGCCGCTACCTCGTGTTCGCCGAGCAGGCGGGCATCTCGCTGCCGGACGAGTCCTACTTCCGCGAGGAGCGGTTCGCGCCGATCCGGGAGGCCTTCGCCGCGCACGTGCAGCGGATGTTCGAGCTGGCCGGCTTCCAGGACGCCCCCGAGCGCGCCCAGCGCGTCTACGACCTCGAGGTGGAGATCGCCGCGCAGCACTGGGACAACGTGACCTCCCGGGACTCCGAGAAGACCTACAACCTGTTCTCCTGGGCGGACGCCACGGCCCTGTTCGGCTCGACGGGCCTGGACGACTGGGCCGCCGGTCTGGGCGCGCCGCAGGGCGCGCTCGCCGAGGTGGTCCTGCGCCAGCCGTCCTTCACCTCCGGCGTCGCCGGCCTCCTCACCGAGGACAAGCTGCAGTCCTGGAAGGACTGGCTGGCCTGGCAGATCATCCACGACTCCGCCCCGTACCTGACCGGCGACTTCGTGGACGCCAACTTCGACTTCTACGGCCGCACCCTCACCGGCACGCCGGAGATGCGGGCCCGCTGGAAGCGCGGCGTCTCGCTCGTGGAGGGCGTGATGGGGGAGGCCGTCGGCCGCATCTACGTCGAGAAGCACTTCCCGCCCGCGGCCAAGCAGGAGATGGACGAGCTGGTCGCCAACCTGATCGAGGCGTACCGGCAGAGCATCCAGAAGCTCGAGTGGATGGGGGAGGACACCCGCGACCGCGCGCTCGACAAGCTCGGCAAGTTCACGCCAAAGATCGGCTACCCGGTGAAGTGGCGGGACTACTCCGCGCTCGTCATCGACCCGACCGACCTGGTCGGCAACGTGCGCGCCGCCGCGCTGTTCGAGTTCAACCGCGAGCTGAACAAGATCGGCAAGCCGATCGACCGCGACGAGTGGTTCATGACCCCGCAGACGATCAACGCCTACTACAACCCGGGCTTCAACGAGATCGTCTTCCCTGCTGCCATCCTGCAGTACCCGTTCTTCGACCAGGGCCGGGACGCCGCAGCCAACTACGGCGCGATCGGTGCGGTCATCGGCCACGAGATCGGCCACGGCTTCGACGACCAGGGCTCCAAGTTCGACGGCGACGGCAAGCTGGACGACTGGTGGACCGCCGCCGACCGCGCCGCGTTCGAGAAGCGCACCGGCAGCCTGATCGCCCAGTACGACGCGCTCGCCCCGGCGCAGGTGCCCGACCACCACGTGAACGGCGCGCTCACCATCGGCGAGAACATCGGCGACCTCGGCGGTCTCGGCATCGCGTGGAAGGCGTACCTCCTCTCGCTCGGCGGCGAGGAGCCTCCCGTGGTGGACGGCCTGAGCGGCGCGGAGCGGTTCTTCCTCAGCTGGGCGCAGGCCTGGCAGCAGAAGGGCCGCGACGAGGAGGTCATCCGCCTGCTGGCGATCGACCCGCACTCGCCGAACGAGTTCCGATGCAACCAGATCGTCCGCAACATCGACGCCTTCTACGAGACGTTCGGGGTCGCGGACGGCGACAAGCTGTGGCTGGCTCCGGAGGAGCGCGTGACCATCTGGTGACGCGCCGGGGAGTGCGCGAAAGGGATCGCCCGACGACCCCTCCGGCGAGGTAACATCGTCCCTATCGCGTCGAGGACACCCTGCCTCGACGCGTCGCGGGCCGGGGGGACCGCAGCACGGACCGATGCCCCGACTCGGAAGAAAGACCCAGCGCGACTGTGACGATCCAGACCCCGGATACCGACCACCGCCGCCGGCATGCGAGTGCGCGCCGCGGCCGGCACCGCGGGTCCGCGCCCGCCGCCCCCGAGGTCTTCAGCCGCGGTTTCGACGCGCTCGGCCGGCTGGCCGTGCAGGGCGTGCAGGTCTCTGCGCGCGCGACGGACCTCTCCACGGGCGAAGTGCTCTTCTCGGTCGACGACCACGTGGTGATGCCGACGGCGAGCATCGGCAAGGTCCTGCTGCTGGTGGAGGTCGCCGCGCGCCTCCAGACGCACCAGCTCAGCCCGCTGGCCCAGCTGGACCGCGCGCCTCAGGACATCGCAGGCGAGTCCGGCATCTGGCAGCACCTGCAGGTCCCCGCCCTCCCCGTCGCCGACCTGGCCGCCCTCGTCGGCGCGACGAGCGACAACCTCGCGACCAATGTCCTGCTGCGCCGCGTCGGCCTGGAGGCCGTGAGCGCCCGCACCGAGTCCCTCGGCCTCACCCGCACCGCCCTCCTCGACCTGGTCCGCGACCACCGCGGCCCGGACGACGCCCCGCAGCTCTCGGTCGGCAGCGCGAACGAGCTCACCTGGCTGTTCTCGGCGCTGGCCCGCGGGGAGGTCGTGGACGCCGCGACGAGCCGCCAGGTCATCTCCTGGCTGTCCCTGAACAGCGACTTCTCCCTGGTGTCGAGCGCGTTCGGCCTCGACCCGCACTCGCACCGCCACCCGGAGCACGGCATCCTGCTGGTCAACAAGACCGGCACCGACGCGGGAGTCCGCAGCGAGGTCGGCGTGCTGCGCGGGCCGCGCGCGGGAGTCACCTACGCGGTGTCGACGTACTTCGACGACACGGCGCTGCCGGCGCGGCTGTCGGTGATCGACGGGATGCGCACGGTGGGGTTGGACCTGCTGGAGTATGTGTTCTGAGGCGACGACTCTCAGTCAGTCACGCTGAAGCTGGTCGCCGACCCGCTTGGCGAATCGCGGCGCTCCGCTACGCGCCAGCCGGTCCAGTAGCTGTCCGGTCCCGACAGACGGGCGTCGTCCCGCAGCCGCTTGCTCCATGACGATTCGGCAGGCGACTGAAGGTGACAGATCGAATTGGTCGAGCAGGAAGTCGTCCAGACGAACAGCCTTCAATCCGATCGGCTCGAGCACGGCGTCCGGGAAATGCCTCGTGTTCTCCATGACGATCACATCGGCCCTCCCGACAAGTGCCGCAGCGACAACATGCACGTCATCGGGATCGGGGAGCCTGATCGCTCCCGTCAACGGTTCCCACCCTTCCACGAGTGCGTCGTCGAACGCATCGTTCATCGATCTGAACCGACTTCGAAAGCGGTTCGGATCGATGTCGGGGTGCACTCGTTCGAGGGCGCGCTGAGTTTCGCGGATGACCCGCTCGGACCAGAGAGGGCGAAACGCGCCCTCGTCCGCCAGCCGAAGCATGGTGTCGCACGGAGTCAGTGGCACCAGGACACACGCGTCCAGGAACGCGGTGAACAGCGCCAACGTTACGACTTCCTCGCCTCGATGAGCGCGGTCCGGTATGCCTCACTGTCCATGTCGTATAGGCCGTCCTCGTCCGCCTGGCGGGTCAGCTCATCAAGCCGGGCTCGTCGGTCGACGCGCGTGCGCTCTCGGTAGGCCAGCACATCGTGCAACCGCAGCCGCCGATGCCGGGACTCTCCGAGCCGATCGAATGGCAACTCGTTCTCGTCCAGGAGTCGCACCAGGGTGCTGCGGCTGATTCCGAGAAGGCTCGCCGCTTGTTGTGTTGTCAACTGCCGATCGATCGGTTCGACGCTGACCGACTCACCGTGCTGCATCGCAGCCACAACCTGGCGAAGCACTTCGTACGCTTCGAGTGGCAGAGCGATCTGTTCGCCATCCGGTCCGACGAGAACGGCAGGAGCCGAGTGGTGCTCCAAGAACCGTGCCAGGTCAAGCAGTTCGTTGAGATCCTGGGGAGGGTCGACAATAAGGGTGTCCTTCGCGCTCATTTTCCCATTATCGCCCAAATCGCTCAAATCGTCCATATCGATCACGGCGATGTCGCAGGCGCACGCCCCTCACCCCAGCAGCGTCCGTGCCAGCGCCAGGTACTCCCGCGCGTTCGCGTCCGGCAAGTACGCGCGCCCGATCGCGTTGCCGATCGCCGGCAGGGACACCGCGTCCGGGTACGCCAGCCACAGCGTCTCGTAGGTCGGGTTGAACTTGCTCTTGAACGCGAACAGCGAGGCGAACCCGTAGGCCGGCTCCAGTGTCCTGGCGAGGAATGCGAGCAGTCGGTCCATCACCGCGGGCCCCTCGTCGGAAGAGTCCGTGTCAGCAGCCCCCGCCGGCTTCGTCGCCAGCGGCGCCCCCGACAGGCTCAGCACCTCCACGCCCTCGCCGCGCATCCGCTGCGCCGCCGACGCGATGACGAACTCCATGATGCCCGGGATGCTCTTGTCCGCCCGGCGCATGAAGTCGATCGTGTAGCCGACCACCCGGCCGTCCTGCCAGCTCGGCAGCCAGCTCGTGACCGCCTGGAGGTCGCCCTGCGGGTTGTAGGCGAGGTAGAGCCGCACCTCAGGGTCCTTCAGCTCGGCCATGCCGCCGAGGGTGAAGCCCATCTCGGGCAGCTCCTTCTCGGACACCCACTGCTCGCTGAGCGCGACGATCTGGTTCTGCTGGATCGGGGCCAGCTCGGCCCAGGTCGTCCACAGCGTCGAGATGCGCTCCTTCACCCCGCGGTTGTGCGCCTGGCGGACCTTCTGCCAGGGCTTGCCCTGCATGTCGAAGGTCTGCGGGTGCATCAGCGTCTCCTCGCCGACCGACACGCTCTGCCAGCCGAGCGACTCGAACACCGCCAGGAACGCGCCGTGGATGCTGTAGAACGCGGGCGTCCAGCTGTTCGCGTCGCAGAATCCGATGAAGTCGATGATCGTCTGCTCGGCCCGCTCGGGGCGGCAGACCGGGTCGGACAGGGTGATCGCCACGCCGTTGATCACCCGGTAGGCGACGGCCGCCTCCCCGTCCTCCGAGAACCAGTAGACGTTGTCCGGCCAGGTGCCCATGAAGCCGAGCGTCCCGCCGCCGCCCGCGCGCAGCAGCTCCTGGAAGTGCAGCTCGTCGCCGACCGTCCGCCCGGTGGAGGTCGCCCGGTACAGCCGCATCGTCCCGATGACGAAGATCGTCCAGAACACCGGCCCCACCCACTGGTAGAGCAGCAGCGTGAACGGCGATGTCGGCACGATGACGGGGCCGAGCACGGACTCGAAGCCGGACGGGACGAAGCGGCGCAGCGTGGACGCGAAGACGTCGCCGATGGAGGCCTCCGGCACGAACGACGACAGCGTCGCCAGGCCCGCGATCAGGTACAGCACCCCGAGCAGCGCGAACGCGACGACCGCCAGGATCGTGAAGCGCACGACCGCGTCCCTGGGCGCGCGGATCTGGAACTGGCGCCGCGTGGCGATCAACAGCACGATCGAGGCCAGCGGCACCAGCAGCGTCGCCGCCAGCCAGAGCAGCACCTCGATCGCGGGCGCGAGGGCGTCGATGCTGTCCACGTCGATGGTGATCTCGCCACCGGGCAGCGCCGTGAACGGGAGGAGGATCATCGCCGCGTTCACGACGATCCCGAGCAGCCACGCGAAGTGCCGGCCGCGGCGGAGACCGATGGCCGTCACGATGAGCAGCACGAGCGGCAGCAGGCTGAGCAGCAGGGGACCGACCCCCTGCACGGAGACGGCGGCGAGCTCGTCACGGCAGTTGGTCGTGTCGGCGGCCTTGCACGCCGCCAGCACCGTCGCTGCGGCGACTTCCCGATGCTGGAACAGCGCCGAGATGAACGAGAGCGGGCCGAGGCCGCCGGGCGGCAGGAGCGCGGCGAGCGGGCCGATCGCGGTGATCGCGACGATCGCGGCGACCAGGGTACGGGTCTCGCCGTGCGAGCTGCGCCGCATCCGGTGCAGCGGCCCACGGCGGAGGATGACGCCGAGCGCGAGGCCGAGCAGCGCCGCGAACAGCCGGTAGACGTTGTTCTGGTCGCCGTTGTAGAGCACGAACATGACGACGGTGGCGAAGGTGAGCAGCCGGATGCGGCGTCGCCACAGGGTCGTCGCGAACGCGCTCGCCGTGACCAGCGCCCCCACGATCCCGATCGTCGGGTCCAGCGTGAAGTCGAACTCCGTGGCGTGCGCGAGGATCTCTCCCACGTTCGCCGCCGCCCACTGGCCGAGCACGCCGAGCGTGATGCCCAGCGCCCCGGTGACGAGGAAGGCGATGATCAGGCGCACGGTCCCGAGCAGCCGTTCGGCCGCCGCGAGCACCGTCAGCGCCAGCAGGAACGAGATCACGAACTGGATCGGGTCCTCCGGCACGAAGAGCGCCGTGATCGGCGTCCACCAGTACCCGGCCCGGATTGTCGTCGGAACCCCCGCCGCCCAGACCAGCGAGCCGCCGCCCACGCTCGCGGCGCTCCACAGCGTCCCGGTCGCGATGGAGGTCGCGAGCAGGATCACGGCGAGCGTCACGCTCGCGGGCGCGATCTGCACGTAGGCGCGCAGCATCGCCCACGCCGGCGGGCGTCCCGGGGAGGGATCGGCCGGCGGCGCCGGTGCGGTGTCAGTGGGAGCCGTGCTCATGGTGTCTCCGTCGCGGTGGCCCCCACCCTAGCGTCCGCCATCCGTTCCCGGAGGCAGAACCTGCGTCAGATCTCGCGCAGACGCTCCGCCAGGTAGCGGTCGAGGCCCTCCAGCGGGATGCGCTCCTGCTTCATCGTGTCGCGGTCGCGCACGGTCACGGCGTCGTCTTCGAGCGAGTCGAAGTCGACCGTGACGGCGAGCGGCGTGCCGATCTCGTCCTGGCGGCGGTAGCGGCGGCCGATCGCGCCCGAGTCGTCGAAGTCGACGTTGCGGCGCTTGCGCAGCTTGTCGGCCAGGCCGCGCGCGAGCGGCGACAGCGCCTCGTTGCGGGACAGCGGGAGGACGGCGACCTTGACGGGCGCGAGGCGCGGGTCGAGGTGCAGCACCGTGCGCTTGTCGGTGCCGCCCTTGGCGTTCGGCACCTCCTCCTCGTCGTACGCGTCGACCAGGAACGCCATCAGCGCGCGGGTGAGGCCGAAGGACGGCTCGATCACGTACGGGACGTAGCGCTCGTTCTTGTTCTGGTCGAAGTAGCTCAGGTCTTTGCCCGAGTGCTCGATGTGCGTCTTCAGGTCGAAGTCGGTGCGGTTCGCGACGCCCATCAGCTCGCCCCACTCGCTGCCGACGAAGTCGAACTTGTACTCGATGTCGATCGTGCGCTTCGAGTAGTGCGCGAGCTTGTCCTTCTCGTGCTCCAGGCGGCGGATGTTCGCCGGGTCGATGCCGAGGTCCACGAACCAGTCCCAGCACAGGTCGATCCAGGTCTGGAACCACTCCTCGTCGGTGCCGGGCTCCACGAAGAACTCGATCTCCATCTGCTCGAACTCGCGGGTGCGGAAGATGAAGTTGCCCGGCGTGATCTCGTTGCGGAACGCCTTGCCGATCTGGCCGATGCCGAACGGCGGCTTCTTGCGGGCGGCCTGCAGCACGTGCGCGAAGTCGGTGAAGATGCCCTGCGCGGTCTCCGGGCGCATGTAGTGGAGGCCGGACTCGTCGTCCACGACACCGAGGAAGGTCTTCATCAGGCCCGAGAACTGCCGGATCGGCGTCCACTGGCCGACCTTGTCCGGGTGGTCGGGGTCGGCGATGTCGTCGAGGCCGTTCGCCGGCGGGTGGCCGTGCTGCGCCTCGTACGCCTCGAAGAGGTGGTCGGCGCGGTAGCGCTTGTGTGTGATGAGCGACTCGGTCAGCGGGTCGCTGAAGACCTGCACGTGACCGGAGGCCTCCCACACGGCGGTCGGCAGGATGATCGCCGAGTCGAGGCCGACCATGTCGCCGCGGCCGCGCACGAAGGCGTTCCACCACTCGCGCTTGATGTTCTCCTTGAGCTCGACGCCGAGGGGACCGTAGTCCCACGCCGAACGGGTGCCGCCGTAGATCTCCCCGGAGGGGAACACGAATCCGCGGTGCTGCGCCAGCGTGATGACGGATTCCAGTCTCGACGGTGCGGCCATGGGTGCTCCCTGTTCGGTGCCGGGGTGGTGGGGGACCCGTCCATCCTACTGACGATGCGCGCAGCGCCGCCGTGTGCAATGAATCCGTCGAGGACAGTATGCTTGAAATTGGTATGTAACCATCGAGAGAAAGAGGACTGATGGCCGATATCCGAATCAACGAAGTGCGTCGCCGCACGTTCCTCGGCGGTGCCGCAGCGACGGCCGCGATCGCGTTGCAGGGCGTGACCGGCCTCGGCTCACCGGTGTCGCCGGCGGCCGCGGCGGGTATGAGACTGCGGCAGCCGCTTGATCCTCCGGGCCGATACGACGCGAGTGATCCTTTCGAAAGCGTGAAGGATCGAAAGTATCCGCACACGGGCAGCGACTGGAACGGAGTTCCCGCGGGCACGCCGGCCTTGGCGATCGGAAGCGGCGTCGTGGTCAACAAGCAGTGGCACAGCGGCAACGGCAACACCGTGACCGTCGCTCTTCCCGACGGCCACTTCTACGCCTACCTCCATCTCGATCGGCCGGCGTCTGTTAATCCGGGGGACAGCGTCGTGATCGGTCAGACGATCGGGTACGTCGGCGACACGGGGACCAACAGCAGGGGCGCACACCTTCACATCACGATCTCCGATCTGCCTACGGCGTTCGGGGGATATGGCAAGCTGCTCGATCCATACGCGTTCATCGTGGCGCACGAGAACGGCGTGGACAGCGCCGGGCCGACGGCGCGCTACGGGGTGACTCCGCTGGTCCTCCCGGGCGGGCAGCTGGCGCTGTACACCGTTCGCGGTGACGGCAACCTCTGGGGCACTTCGCAGGCCGCGGCCGGCGGGTCGTTCGGGCCGTTGCAGCCGATCGGCGGACTGAGGGGGGATCTGGTCGGTCGTCCCTCAGTCGTGCGCACGCAGTCCGGACTGATCGCCGCCTACGCGCGGACGACGTCCGGGACGATCGTCGGGTCCGGCCAATCGGTTCCCGGCGGACCCTTCGGCCCGTGGGGGGCGATCGGCGCGGGCGGTGGCGGCATCGCGAGCGACCCGGCCGCGATCGTGTTGAAGAGCGGCATCATCGCGATCTACGCCACGACCGGTGCCAACACGGTCTCCGGTGTCGCGCAGACCGTCGTCGGCGGCGGTTTCGGCGGCTGGCAGGCCATCGGGGCGGCGCCGGTCGGGTTGAACTACCGGCCATCGGTCCTCCAGACGTCTGATGGCCGGATCGTCCTCTACGCGCACTCCACAGACTTCCGCATCTTCGGAGCGGCGCAATCGGCGGCGGGCGGGACATTCGGGACGTGGTCGCTCATCGGCACCGGCGGCGGCAATGTCGGGAGCGAACCGGCCGCCACGATCGACTCCGGCGACCGCATCAGCGTCTATGCGACCGCGCTGGACGGCACACTCGCCGGCGTCACCCAGCCGAGCGCGGGGGCGTCGTTCGGGGCCTGGACCAACTTCGGGTCGGGGTCGGCGAGCCTGGGGCCGAGCACGACGCCTTCCGTCGTCCCGCTCTCCGACGGTTCCCATGCCGTTTATGTGGCGGGAGCGACCGGCTCGGCGTGGGGCACTGTCCTGGTGCCGGGGCGGACGGCCTCCGGCGGCTGGGCCCGGATCGGAACGGGTTCAGGTCCGTGGACGGCCGTGACCGCCGTTCGGACTCCATCCGGATTGATCGTCGCTTACGGCACGGACTCCTCCGGTCAGGCGGTCGGTGCGGGCCAGCTGGCGGTCAACGGAGCGTTCGGCCCCTGGACGCAGATCCTCTGAGACGCGGTGCGCTGGGCCGGGGACGTCTCCCGGCTCAGCTCGCGCGGAAGTCGTCCTCCAGGATCGCGAACACCGCGGTGTCCGACCACTCGCCCTTGAAGATCTCGCTCTGGCGCAGCAGGGCCTCCTGCTTCATCCCGAGGATGCCGCACAGTCGGGCCGACGCCTCGTTGCGCGCGTCGAGCTGGGCGAAGACGCGGTGGGCGCCGAGCGAGTCGAAGCAGAGCTCCAGGAGGCGGGTCGTCGCCTCGGTCGCGTAGCCGCGGCCGTGCACCGCCGGGTGGAACACCCAGCCCATCTCGAATTTCGCCCACTCCGCCTTCTTGAGGAACAGGCTCACGTGGCCGATGACCCTGGTGTGACCGCCCTCCGGGTCCGGGAGCTCGACCGCGTACACGATGCCGTCGCCGTCCGCGGCGAGGCGGTTCATCGCGATGCGCTTGCGGAGGTGCTCGGCCGACTCGTCGTGGTCGTGCACCTCCCAGAACAGGTAGCGGGCGACGTCCTTCAGGCGCTCGAACTCGTGGCCGTTCTCCAGGTCGCCGCTGTTCAGCGGGCGGAGCAGCAGGCGCTCGGTGCGCAGCTCCTCCGCGGCGTAGGGCAGGCCGGTGGCGGCGTGCGGCTCGGTGGCGGTGATCGTGGCCTCGTCGCTCACGTGTCCTCCTCTGGTGGGTGATCCTGGACGGACGTCAGGATGCGGCGGTCTCGTCGTCGACGGCTCGAAGCGTCTGCGGGCGGGGCGCGTCCTCGACCTCCACGCCGAACAGTGCGGACGTGGCGTCGACGAACGTCTGCGCCTCGCCGTTCCTCGCGAGCTCGCGCGCCCGGACCGACGGGGTGTGCAGGAGCACGCCGGCCAGGTGGCGCAGCGCCGCCTCTGTCTGCTCGGTCGAGTCGCCGCGCGAGCGGGCCCGGGCGATCTCCGCGTCCAGGATGCCGAAGACGTGGGTGCGGAGGGCGACCAGCGCGGGCGTGACGGCCTGCTCGGCGTTCTGCGCCGCGAACTCCGCAGCGGCGGCGCCGACCAGCTCGCGGGCATCGGCCGCGGCGTTCAGCTCCTCGACCGGCGCGTGGATGCTGATGGTCTCCAGGTCGAGCAGCTCGACGTCACGCAGCTCGGCGACGGCGGGGTCTACGTTGCGGGGGAGGCCGAGGTCGATCACGAGGCGGCGCGCGGCGGCGTCCGGCGCGGCGATCGCGTCCGCCAGCAGGGCGCGGGTGATGACGTGGTCGGTGACGGCCGAGCAGGTGACGACGAGGTCCGCGGAACCGAGCGCCTCCAGGAGGTCGTCGGACTCGACGGGGACGACATCGTGCGACAGGGCGAACTTCGCCGCGCGCCCGGTCGGCGAGAACACCTGGACGTCGACCACGCCGCGCTCGCGCAGCGCGGCCAGGCTGGCGCCGGCGTACTTGCCGGTCCCGACGAGCAGCACGCGCACGGCCGCCCAGTCGCTGATCCGGCTCTCCGCGAGCTCCAGCGCGAGGCGGACCATCGAGCGGCCGGCCGTCATGATGCCGGTCTGGTTCTTGACCCCCCGGGAGGTGCGCGACGCGACCTGGAAGACGCGCTCCAGGTTCCCGGTCACGGTGCCGGAGGTGCGGGCGGCCTGCAGTGCCCTGCGCACCTGCCCGGCGATCTCGCCCTCCCCGACCACGACGGACTCGAGGCCGCTGGAGACGGAGAAGAGGTGCTCGGCGACGGCGTCGTCGCTGTAGACGGCGCTGGAGGAGCGGAGCAGGCCGGCGTCGATGCCGCTCGCGGCGGCGACGGTCTCGATCACCCGGTCCGCGGTCGCGTCCGCGGCGAGCGGCTGCGCGTCCACGTCGAGATAGGCCTCGAAGCGGTTGCAGGTGGCGAGGACGACCGAGCCTGCGACGATCCCGTGCTGCTCCGCGAGTGCCGCGGTGACGGCGGGCGCATGGCGCTCGAGCCGTTCGAGGAGGTCGAACTCCGCAGTGCGGTGGCTCGACGAGAAGCAGAGAAGCACGGGGGAAAGAATACGCTCGGCGCCGACCAGACTCGAATCGGGATACCCCGTCCTGAGCCGGTTCGACAGGATTCCCGGGGGATTGGCAGATTCGGCCCTGGCAGAATCATCGGGTGACCTCCCTCGACCCGACCCACCCGCTCTCCGAAGGCCGAACCGCGGGCAGCCGCCTAATCCGCTCCTATCAGGGCGAACGCCAGGAGACCGTGCCCGTCTGGTTCATGCGCCAGGCCGGTCGGTCGCTGCCCGAGTACCGGGAGCTGCGCGTCGGCACGCGCATGCTCGACGCCTGTCTCGACCCCGCGACGGCGAGCGAGATCACGCTGCAGCCGGTGCGCCGCCACGGCGTGGACGCCGGCATCTTCTTCAGCGACATCGTGGTGCCGCTGAAGCTCGCCGGTGTGGCGGTGGAGATCCAGCCCGGCAAGGGCCCGGTGTTCGAGACCCCGGTGCGCACCGCCGCCGACGTCGCACGGCTTGAGGAGGTCGATCCGGCCTCGCTCGGCGCCGACACGTTCGCGCCCATCGCCGAGGCCGTGCGGCTGACGACGGCCGAGCTCGGCGACACCCCGCTGATCGGCTTCGCCGGCGCCCCCTTCACCCTCGCCGCCTACCTCGTGGAGGGCGGCCCCTCCAAGGACCACATCCGCGCCCGCACCCTCATGCACGCCGACCCGGAGACCTGGGCCCGGCTGATGGCGTGGAGCGCGGACGTGACCGGGGCCTTCCTGCGGGCGCAGCTGCTGGCGGGAGCGAGCGCCGCCCAGCTCTTCGACTCGTGGGCCGGATCGCTGTCGCTGCACGACTACGTCGAGCACGTCGCCCCCGCCTCGGCGCGTGCCCTCTCGCACATCCGCGACCTCACCTACGAGGTGCCGCAGCCTCCTGTGGCCGGCGTCGACGCCGTCGGAGACGCGCCGGCGAACGACGAGCCGCTGGTCCGCAACGTGCCGATCGTGCACTTCGGCGTGGGCACCGGCGAGCTCCTCAAGGCGATGCACGGGGTGGGCGCCGACGCGGTCGGGGTCGACTACCGCACGCCGCTGGACGAGGCCGCCCGCCGGCTCGGCCACGTCGTCCCGGTGCAGGGCAACGTGGACCCCGCCATGCTCGACGCACCCTGGGAGGTGCTCTCGGCGCACGTCGTCGACGTCCTGGAGCGCGGCCGCGAGGCGCCGGCGCACGTGCTGAACCTGGGCCACGGCGTCCCGCCCGAGACCGACCCGACCGTGCTGACGCGCGTGGTCGAGCTCGTCCACGGATGGCGGGCATGACCTCCGAGCCGCTCGATCACGACGCCGTCACGGAGAGCGTGCGGCACGCGGTGGAGGCCGCGCCGACGCGCATCATCGTGATCGGCGGCGGCGTCTCCGGGCTGGTCGTGGCGCGAGAGTGCGCCCGCCCCGGCTTCGAGGTCACCGTGCTGGAGGCGTCCGGCCGCGTCGGCGGTTCGGTGGCGCCGCTGGAGCTCGGCGGCATCACGGTCGACGCCGGCGCCGAGAGCTTCGCGACCCGCGGCGGCCACGTCGCCGCCCTGCTCACCGAGCTTGGCCTGGCGGACGACGTCGTGGAGCCGAACCCGGCCGGTGCGTGGGTCCGCAACGGCTCGCGCACCGTCCCACTGCCGAAGGCCGGCCTGCTCGGCATCCCGAGTTCCCCGCTGGCGACGGACGTCGTCGCCGCGATCGGGTGGGGCGGCGCGGTGCGCGCGTACGTGGACCGGCTCCTCCCGGTGCTGAAGATCGGCCAGGAGCGCAAGCTCGGCACCCTGGTGCGCAAGCGCATGGGGTCGAAGGTCCTGACCGAGCTGGTGGCCCCGGTCGTGACCGGCGTGTACTCGGCCGACCCCGACGACCTCGACGTGGATGTGGTCGCTCCCGGACTCAACGCGGCCCTCACCCGGCTCGGCTCGCTCTCCGGCGCCGTGGGCGAACTGCGCGCCGCCGCCAAGGCGGGGAGCGCGGTGGGAGGCATCCGCGGGGGCATGTGGCGTCTTCCGGCGGCGCTCGCCGCGGACATCGCGGAACGAGGCGGGACCATCCGCACCGACGCGGCGGTCGCCTCGGTGACGCCGTGGGTCGCGCCCGCTCCGGAGGACATCGCCGCCGCGGCGGTGGAGGCCGCGATGGCCGACGCCGCCGACGAGGCCGCGCTCGACGGGCTCGCGCTCGCCGGGCAGCCACCCGCCGAGCCGGCCGAACCCACTGAGGAGCCTGCCGCCCCGCGGCCTGCCCGCTGGACCGTTACCCTCGCGGACGGCTGCACTCTCGACGCCGACGCCGTGGTGATCACTGCGCCCGCCGACGCCGCGCTCGCGCTCCTGCCCGGCATGGACGAAGCGCTCGGCGACCTCGCCGCCCTCGACTGGCCTCCCGCGTCCAGCGTCGAGCTGGTCACGCTCGTCCTCACCGACGACCGGGTCGGCGCCGCGCCGCGCGGCACCGGCGTGCTCGTCGCCGACGGTCCCGACTCCGGCGTCTCCGCCAAGGCGATGACGCACTCCAGCGCCAAGTGGGCGTGGGTCGCGGAGGCCGCCGGCCCCGGCCGCCACGTCGTGCGGCTCTCCTACGGCCGCGCCGGCCGCGCCTCCGAGACACTGGCGCTCTCCGACGCCGAGCTCCGGGAGCGCGCGGTCGCCGACGCCGCAGCCCTGCTGAATATTCCGCTCACGGAATCCGCTGTCTCCGCGTTCGCCCGGACCCCCTGGACGAACGCCCTCCCCTATGCGACAGTGGGGCAGCGGGAGCGCATCCAGCGCGTCCGCGACGGAGCTGAGACCGTCGAAGGCCTCGAAGTGACCGGCTCCTGGCTGACCGGGACCGGGCTCGCGTCCGTCATCCCGGACGCGCGCCGGGTGGCGGAACGGGCCAGGGGTCTACGCTGGAAGGCACTGACCGACGACCTGGAGGGGTGAGGACGGAATGCGGGGCAAGATTCTCTTCGTGACGGGGGCGGCGGTGGGCTACGTGCTCGGCACGCGCGCCGGTCGCAAGCGTTACGACCAGATGAAGTCGGCCGCCCTCAAGGTCTGGGAGTCGCCGGGGGTGCAAAAGCAGGTGAACGCCGTCGAGGACTTCGTCGCCGAGAAGATCGGCGAGGCTCCCGAGGCGCTCTACGTCACGATCAAGAAGGCCGTGGTCCGGGCGAACGATCGCCGCAAGGAGGCTCGTGCCGACTCCCGCACGACGGGGGTGGCCGTCGTCGCCGTCACGCGAGATGATCCTGACGAAGTGATCCGGTAGCGCGCAGTACGAGTGTCACGGAAGGGCGGTGAGCCGATGACCGATCGGGAACGTGCCAGATCGCAGTCGCTCGGTGAGCTGATCGCGTCGCTCCCGCGGCTGCTGATCCAGCTCGTCAAGGCCGAGCTGGCGAACCTGAAGGCCGAGTACGCCGAGAAGGCGAAGTATGCCGGGATCGGCATAGGGCTCTTCGTGGTGGCCGCGGCCTTCCTCTTCTTCGCGCTCGGCGTGCTCGTCGCCGCGGCGATCCTCGGGCTCGCGCTCGTGCTGCCCGGCTGGGCTGCAGCGCTCATCGTTTTCGGCGGCCTCGTCCTCATCGCGGTGATCCTCGCGCTGATCGGCGTCGGCTCGCTGAAGCGGGTGGATGGCGCGGCGCCCAAGGAGACCATCGCCAGCGTCAAGTCCGACATCGACGCCGTGAAGGGGCTGGGCAAGTATGACAACTGACCGAAGCGGCGTCGAGAAGGCCCGGGCCGACCTGGCCGCGACCATCGACGCCATCCAGTACAAGGTCAACGTGCCCGCGCGGGCGTCCGAGCGGTTCCGGCGGCTCCGCGACGACAACCCGCTCGCGCTCGTCGGCATCGCGGTCGGGGTGGCCGTCGTCGTGGGAGGCGCGGTCTGGGGGATCGTCGCCGCCTCCCGCCGCTGACCCTGGTTTTTGCCTTCTCAGCTTTGCGAGGGAGACTGTCGGTATGAGTACCCCGGCTGCCGTTCCGGCAGAGTCGACCACCCCCGAAGACACCGCCCCCGAAAGCCCCAGCGGCTTCACCCTGTGGGCCGTCCTGCGCCGTGACCCCGCCCGTCCCGACGACCTCGACGGCACCGACGTCCCCAAGGCCGTCCAGGAGCTCGAAGGCGTCATCGCCGACATCGAGCTGCAGGGCGTCGTGACCCGCGGACTCTACGACGTGAGCGGCCTCAAGGCCGACGCCGACATCATGATCTGGCTGCACGGCCCGGAGGCCGAGACGCTGCAGTGGGGTCTCCGCCAGCTCCGCCGCACCCGTCTGTTCAAGGCGCTCCTCCCGACCTGGAACGCGATGGGCGTGCACCGCGACGCCGAGTTCAACCGCTCGCACGTCCCCGGCTTCCTGCGCGGCAAGGAGCCGAAGGGCTGGCTGTGCGTCTACCCGTTCGTGCGCAGCTATGAGTGGTACCTGCTGCCCGACGCCGACCGCTCGAAGATGCTCGCCGAGCACGGCCGCAAGGGCGCGGCGTTCCGCGGGGTGCTGGCCAACACGGTCGCCGCGTTCGCGCTCGGCGACTACGAGTGGATCCTGCCGCTGGAGGCCGACGAACTGACCGACCTGGTCGACGTGATGCGCGACCTCCGCTACACCGAGGCCCGCCGCCATGTGCGCGAAGAGGTCCCGTTCTACACCGGCCGCCGCATCCAGCCCGCCGAGGTCGTCGAGGTGCTGCAGTGACGGACACGACCGCCGTTCCGCGGGTGCTCGGCGCGACCGCCGCCGCCGCGTCCGGTCCCGAGCACGTGACCGAGCCGGTCGCGTACGACGCGATCCTCCTCGCCGGCTTCGGCGGCCCGGAGGGTCAGGACGACGTCATCCCGTTCCTCCGCAACGTGACCCGAGGCCGCGGCATCCCCGAAGAGCGCCTGGAGGAGGTCGCCCACCACTACCGCCACTTCGGCGGCGTGAGCCCGATCAACGACCAGAACCGCGAGCTGAAGGCCGCGCTGGAGGCCGAGCTCGCCTCGCGCGGCATCGACCTCCCCGTGCTGTGGGGCAACCGCAACTGGGACCCGTACCTGGAGGACGCCCTGGCCGAGGCGCAGGAGCGCGGCCTCACCAAGCTGATCGCCATCGCGACGAGCGCGTACTCCTCCTATTCGAGCTGCCGCCAGTACCGCGAGGACTTCGCCCGCGTGCTGGAGGAGAAGGGCCTGGAGGGCACCATCCAGATCGACAAGGTGCGCCAGTTCTTCGACCACCCCGGCTTCGTGGAGCCGTTCATCGAGGGCGTCCGCAACGCGGTGGACGAGCTGCGCGAGCGCATCCCGGGCATCGACCCGGCGACCGAGATCCGCATCCTGTACTCGACGCACTCCATCCCGTCGACGGACGCCGCCAAGTCCGGCCCGGCCGACCGCGGCTTCGGTGAGGGCGGCGCCTACGCGGCCCAGCACCTGGCCGTCGCGGAGGTCGTCTCGCAGGAGGCCGCCGGCGGCGTCATCGGCTGGGACCTGGTCTACCAGTCCCGCTCCGGCCCGCCGTCGATGCCGTGGCTGGAGCCCGACATCAACGACCGCATCGCTGAGCTCCCGGCGCTCGGCGTCAAGGCCGTCATCATCGTCCCGCTCGGCTTCGTCAGCGACCACATGGAGGTGCTCTGGGACCTCGACAACGAGGCGATGGAGACCAGCGAGGAGAACGGCCTCGTAGCCGTCCGCGTGCCCACCCCCGGCACCCACGCCCGTTACGTGAAGGGCCTGGTCGACCTCGTCCTGGAGCGCCGCGACGGCGACCCGGTCGAGCAGCGTCCGGCGCTGACCACGCTCGGCCCCTGGTACGACGTGTGCCGCCCGGGATGCTGCGAGAACGTCCGCCTCGGCTTCAAGCCCGCGGCCGCTGGACTCGCGCCGTGAGCGGCACGGTGAGCAGGGCCGAGGGCGCGTCCGCGCGTCGCGTCGGCGTGCTGCGCATCGGCACGCGGGGCAGCGCGCTCGCGGTCGCGCAGACGACCGCCGTCGCCGAGTCGATCGCGCGGGCGACCGGGCTCGACATCGAGCTCGTCACGATCACCACGCACGGCGACACCTCGCGCGAGTCGCTGTCGGAGCTCGGCGGCACGGGGGTGTTCGCCACCGCGCTGCGGGAGGCCCTTCTCGCGGACGAGTGCGACCTCCTCGTCCACTCGCTCAAGGACCTGCCGACCGCGCCGGCGCCCGGGCTCGTCATCGGCGCCGTCCCCAAGCGTGCCGACGCCCGGGACGCCCTGTGCGCCCGTGACGGCCTGACGCTCGACACGCTGCCGGAGGGCGCGAAGGTGGGCACCGGCTCGCCGCGCCGGGTCGCCCAGCTCAAGTCGGTGCGCCCGGACCTGGAGGTCGTGGACATCCGCGGCAACGTGGACACCCGGCTCGGCAGGGTGGCAGAGGGCGACCTCGACGCCGTCGTGCTCGCCGCCGCGGGCCTCGGCCGGCTCGGCCGCCTCGACGCGGTGACCGACTTCTTCGCGCTGTCGCAGGTGCCGACCGCTCCCGGCCAGGGCGCGCTCGCGCTGGAGGTCCGCTCGGGCGAGCAGACCGGCCGCGGCGACGTCGCCCGCGCGCTGAAGGCCGTCGACCACGCGACCACGCACGCGTGCGCGACCGCCGAGCGCGCCGTGCTCGCCGGGCTCGAAGCCGGCTGCGCCGCCCCGATCGGCGCGTCCGCGCTGGTCGACGACGGCCTCCTGTTCCTGACAGCCACCGTGTACCGCCCGGACGGGACCGAGCGGCTCACGGCATCCCACGCCGCCACTCCGGACTCCTTCGGCCTCGCCGACCTCGACGAGGCCGCGCGCGAGGTCGGCGCCCGCGTGGTGGCCGAACTGCTCGGCGCGGGGGCCGCCGACCTGGCCCCGCTCGGGAGCGAATGATGCCCTCCACGCCGTCCTCTCCGAAGCCGCTCGCCGGCTGGCGGGTGCTCGTGCCCCGGGGAGGGCCGTGGGGCGACTCGGTCGCCGCCGACCTCCGCGCCAAGGGCGCCTCGCCGGTGGTGGCCGCGATGATCAACTTCGCGCCGACCGCCGACGCCCCCGCCCTGGAGGCCGCCCTCGCGCGGCTCGCGGCCGGCGGCTTCGACTGGGTGACGGTCACCAGCGCCACCACGGTCGACGTGCTGAGCGCCGCCCGCGCGGTCGTCCCGCCCTCCACCCGGATCGCGGCCGTCGGCGAGACCACCGCCGCCGCGCTGGCCGCCGCCGGGTACGCGGTCGACCTGGTCCCGGCCGAGGACAACTCCGCGCGCGGACTGCTCGCCGAGTGGGAGGCCGCGACCGAGGGCGTCGTCCCGCTGCGCATCCTCACCCTCCGCTCCGAGATCGCCAAGCCCCTCCTCACCGAGGGGCTGCGTCGTATCGGCCACGACGTGGAGTCCGTGGTGGCGTACCGGACCATCGGCATCCCGGTGCCGGATAACATCGTCGCCGACGTGCGCGAGGGCCTGGTGCAGGCCATCCTCGTCACGAGTGGCTCCGTGGCCGAGCAGGTGCAGGTGCAGCTCGGCCCGATCCCCGAGAGCACCCTCGTCGCGGCGATCGGTCCGCAGACCGCGCGGGATGCCCGCGAGTACGGCCTCCGCGTCGACGTGATCGCCGACGAGCGCACCGCGGCCTCCCTCATCGAGGCGGTCGCCGCCGCCGCGACCGCGAACCGGTCCGCCGCCTCCTGAGCGTGCGCGGGCACCCGGTGGTGCGGCGTAGGCTGGGGAGAGTGAGTGAGTTGCATCCCGTCGTACGGCCCCGGCGCCTCCGGCAGTCACCTGCCATGCGCCGTCTGACGGCCGAGACCCGCCTCCATCCGGCCGAGCTGATCCTCCCGCTGTTCGTGCGGGAGGGCGCCACCGAACCGCAGCCGATCGGCTCCATGCCCGGCGTCGTGCAGCACAGCCTCGACTCCCTGAAGCGCGCAGCCGTGGAGGCCGCGGAGGCCGGCGTCGGCGGCGTCATGCTCTTCGGCGTCCCGGAGACCCGCGACGCGACCGGCACCGCCGCGACCGACCCGGACGGCATCCTCAACGTCGCCACCCGCGCGCTCGCCTCCGAGGTGGGCGACGCGCTCGTCGTCCAGACCGACCTCTGCCTGGACGAGTTCACCGACCACGGCCACTGCGGCGTGCTCGACGGCGAGGGCCACGTCGACAACGACGCCACCCTGCTGCGCTACCGGGACATGGCCATCGCGCAGGCGGAGGCCGGCTCGCAGCTCCTCGGCCTGAGCGGGATGATGGACGGCCAGGTCACCGCCGTGCGCGACGCGCTCGACGCCGCCGGCCGCATCGACGTCGTCATCCTCGCCTACGCCGCCAAGTACGCGTCCGGCTTCTACGGCCCGTTCCGGGAAGCCGTCGACTCGCAGCTCTCCGGCGACCGCCGCGCCTACCAGCAGGACCCGGCCAACCGCCGCGAGGGCCTGCGCGAGGCGCAGCTCGACCTCGACGAGGGCGCCGACATCCTCATGGTGAAGCCGGCCCTCAGCTACCTCGACGTCCTCAGCGACGTCGCCGCCATCAGCGACGTGCCGGTCTGGGCCTACCAGGTCTCCGGCGAGTACGCGATGGTGGAGGCCGCAGCCGCGAACGGCTGGATCGACCGCGAGCGCGTCATCGAGGAGACCCTGATCGGCACGCGCCGTGCGGGCGCCGACGCAGTGCTCACCTACTGGGCGACCGAGGTCGCGGGATGGCTGCGATGAACGACACCGACTCTCAGGACCTGCAGGGCCTTGCCGACGACGCCGCGCTCGGCGACATCAACCTGGCGCAGTTCGAGCGCGCCCAGCGTGTGATCCCCGGCGGCGTGAACTCCCCGGTCCGCGCCTTCCGCTCGGTCGGCGGCACGCCGCGCTTCATGGTGTCGGCGCACGGCCCCTACATCGTGGACGCGCAGGGGCGCGAGTACGTCGACCTGGTCGCGTCGTGGGGTCCGGCGATCCTCGGCCACGCGCATCCGGCCGTGATCGACGCCGTGCAGGCGGCCGCCGGACGCGGGCTCTCGTTCGGCGCCTCCACGCCGGCCGAGACCGAACTGGCGGAGGCCGTGCTCGGACGGGTGCCCTTCATCGACAAGCTGCGGCTCGTCTCCACCGGCACCGAGGCGACCATGACCGCGATCCGCCTGGCGCGCGGCTTCACCGGCCGTCCGCTGCTGATCAAGTTCGCCGGCCACTACCACGGCCACTCGGACAGCCTGCTCGCCGAGGCCGGATCGGGCCTCGCGACGCTGTCGCTGCCGGGCTCCGCGGGCGTCACCGAGGCGACGGCCGCGCAGACGCTGGTCCTCCCGTACAACGACCTGGACGCCGTGCGCGCCGCCTTCGAGGCGAACGGCCCGGACATCGCGGCCGTGATCACCGAGGCCGCCGCCGCGAACATGGGCGTCGTCGCCCCCGACGAGGGCTTCAACGCCGCGCTGACCGACCTGGCCCACGAGTACGGCGCGCTGCTCATCCTCGACGAGGTGCTCACCGGTTTCCGCGTGAGCGAGGCAGGGTACTGGGGCCTAGACCGCGGCTACACGCCCGATCTGGTCACCTTCGGCAAGGTCATCGGCGGCGGGATGCCGCTGGCGGCCGTCGGCGGACGCGCGGAGCTCATGGACTTCCTCGCCCCGACCGGCCCGGTCTACCAGGCCGGCACCCTCTCCGGGAACCCGGTCGCGGTCGCCGCCGGCCTCGCCACGCTGGCGCACGCCGACGAGGCGGTCTACGACCGGCTGGATGTCGTGGCCGAGACCCTGTCGAGCGCTGTCTCCGACGCTCTGGCCGCGGAGGGCGTCGCCCACCGCGTGCAGCGCGCGGGCAACCTGTTCAGCTTCGTCTTCGGCGACTTCGCGGCCGCGCCGCGGACCTACGCCGAGGTGCAGTCGCAGGAGGCGTTCCGCTACCGGCCGTTCTTCCACGCGATGCTCGACGCGGGCGTCTCGCTGCCGCCGAGCGTCTTCGAGGCGTGGTTCGTCACCGCCGCCCACGACGACACCGCCGTCGACCGCATCCTCACCGCCCTCCCCGCCGCCGCCCGCGCCGCCGCAACCGCTCACCCCGCCTGACCCCTACCGCCGAAGGGCACGTTGTTGTCACTTTTCGGGCGCAAAAGTGACAACGACGTGCCCCTCGACTACTCGTCGGACGCGGAGGGGGTGCGGGAGAGGGATTCTACGTAGGTGTACGTCGCGGAACTCGGCCAGCCGTCGGCGTCGAGGAGGGCGTAGACGTCGAACGTGAGGGCCCCGCCGCCGCCGGCGGCGCGCCGCAGCGTGCGCGGCGGGACGTCCGACGACGCCCGCACCGTCACCGTCTGCGGGTCGACGCCCGAACGGAGAAGGCGGGCGTGGAAGGTGGTGGTTCGGGTCACCGGTCCACCTTCTCACACCCGCCCGGAGTGCTGTCCGCCTAGGCTTGCCCGTGCGATTCGCGCGAGCGGCGGGACAGCGAGTCGATGATCACGGCGAGCAGCAGCACCGCTCCGGTGATCATGAAGCGGTACGACGAGTCCAGGTTGAGCAGCGTCAGACCGTTCGAGATCGACTGGATCACCAGGATGCCGAGCAGCGCCGACCACGCCGATCCGCGGCCGCCGAAGAGGCTCGTCCCGCCGATGACCGCCGCCGCGATCGCGTTCAGGTTGGTGTCGGTGCCACCGGACGACGCGCTCACCGACGCGAGGCGGGCCGCCGCGAGCAGTCCGCCGATGGCGGCGAAGGTCGAACACAGGATGAACACGCTGATGAACACCCGGTTCACCTTGATACCGGCTCGGCGTGCGGCCTCCACGGACCCGCCGACGGCGAACACCGAGCGGCCCCACTTGGTACGGGTCAGGAAGAAGTTCATCACGATCACCAGCACCACGAACAGCAGGAACATCGCTCCCGTGCCGCGGTCGGTGGAGAGGTACCAGACGGCGATGCAGAGGCCGACGAGCAGCAGCACGGCCTTGATCAGCACGACGGCCATCGAGCCTTCGGACAGGCCGGCGCGGCGACGGCGGGCGTTGCGGCGCCAGTCCGACCAGAACATCGCGATCGCGGCGATCGCGGCGAGGGCGTAGGCCGCCCACGGCGGCAGGAAGGTCTGCTGCGCGAACTTCACGATCCACGAGTCGTAGGGGATGTTGATCGAGCTGTTCGGCCCGAGGATCCAGAGCTGCACGCCCAGGAAGCCCAGGAGGCCGGCCAGCGTGATGACGAAGCTCGGGACGCCGAACCGCGTGAACAGCAGGCCGTAGAGGTAGCCGATCGCCGAGCCCGCGAGGATCGCGACGATCACGGTCAGCGCGAGGGGCCAGTGGAGCTGTGTGAACCCGACGCCGAGGATCGCCGCCGCGACACCGCTGACCGAGCCGACCGAGAGGTCGATCTGCCCGAGCAGCAGCACCAGCACGATGCCGATCGAGATGGTGCCGATCGCAGCGCACTGCAGGGTCAGGTTGACCAGGTTGTTCGCGCTGAGGAAGTTCGGGTTCAGGATCTGGAACACGACCCAGATCACGATCAGCCCGACGACGACGGGCAGCGAGCCGAGGTCGCCGCCGCGCACCCGGCGCCCGAAGGCGCGCACCGCGCCACTGAGCCCCTCCTCGCGGATGAGTCGTTCGTCCTGGAGGTCGGCCGCGATCTGGGCCGGAGTCTCTGGTGCCTTGGTCATCAGGCCTGGTTCCCTTCGCTGTTCTCCACGCGCTCGACGCGCTCCTCGATGCGTTCTGCCCGCTGCGCGACGACGTTGTCGGTGGCGCCGGTGATCGCCGAGATGATCTCTTCGTAGCTGACGTCGGGGACCCGGAAGTCCCCGTTGTTGCGGCCGAGCCGGAGCACGGCGACCCGGTCGGCGACCGCCTGGACGTCCGCCATGTTGTGGCTGATCAGGATGACCCCGAGGCCGCGCTCGCGCAGGCGCTCGATGAGGTTCAGCACCTCGGCGGTCTGAGCGACGCCGAGGGCGGCCGTCGGCTCGTCGAGGATGACGACGCGCGGCTCGCCGATCAGCGAGCGGGCGATCGCGACGGTCTGGCGCTGGCCTCCGGAGAGCGACGCGACCGCGATGCGCACCGACGGGATACGGGCCGAGAGCTGCCGCAGCAGGCTCCACGACCGCTTCTCCATCTCCTCCTCGTCGAGCGTTCCTCGGGTGATCTCCCGTCCGAGGAAGAGATTGGACACGACGTCCAGGTTGTCGCACAGCGCGAGGTCCTGGAACACCGTGGCGATGCCGAGCCCGCGGGACGCCGCGGGCGACGGGATGTGGACGTCCTGACCGTCGAACGTGATCGTCCCCGCGTCCTGCGGGTGGACCCCGGCGAGGATCTTGACCAGGGTCGACTTCCCCGCTCCGTTGTCGCCGACGAGGGCGACGACCTCCCCCGGGTAGACGTCGAGGTGGATGTCGGTGAGCGCCTGCACGGCTCCGAACCCCTTCGACACCCCCCGTAGCGAGAGGACGGGCTGTCGGCTGGACCGCTCCTGGTCGGTGACCGGGGATTCCATCGTCACGGCGTTCTCCTTCGGGCCTGACGCGTCGTGCGCGTGTAGCTGTCGGTGCTTGGGCTAACTGTATGGCGGAACCACCCGGCCCGGGGATGCGGGATTCCGCAACTCCGGGCCGGGTGGCCCCAGGTGAATCGGTTGTGTTACTTGATGCCGTACTTGTCGCACGCCGTCTTGTAGTCCGCGGTGCAGATCTTCGAGGCGGAGTCGGGACCGTAGAACTCGTCCTTCACGACCGTGGACTCGATGTTGTCCGTGGTCACCGCGACCGGGGTCAGCAGGATGGACGCGATCTTGGCGCCGCCGGCCGTGGCGACCTCGGAGGTCTGCTCGGACGGCTTCTGGCCCTTGGTCAGAGCGATGGCGAGCGTCGCCGCCTGCTCGGCCTCCGGCTTCAGCGCCTTGTAGACGGTCATGTACTGGTCGCCGGCGAGGATCCGCTGGATGCCCGCGAGCTCAGCGTCCTGACCGGTCGTCGGGGGCAGCGGGCTCAGGTTGGCCGCCTTCATGGCCGCGATCGCGCCACCGCCGGTGCCGTCGTTCGCCGCGTAGACGCCCTTGATCTGGTTCTTGAACTGCGAGACCTGACCGGACACCCAGTCCTGGGCCTTGGCGGGGTCCCATCCTGGGGTGTCGAACTCGGCCAGCACCTTGTAGCCGCTGGAGTCGATGACGCTGTGCGCGCCCTTCTTGAAGAGGGTCGCGTTGTTGTCCGTCGGCGAGCCGTTGACCATCAGGATTCCGGACCCGGAGGGCACGTTGTCCTTCTTCAGCTTGTCGACGAGCGCCTGGGCCTGAAGCTGTCCGACCTTCTCGTTGTCGAACGAGATGTAGTAGTTCAGGTCGGGGCTGTTGATGAGACGGTCGTAGGAGATGACCGGGATGTTCTTGGCCTTCGCCTCGCCGACGATCGACGCGGCGGCCTCGCCGTCGAACGGGTCGAGGACGAGCACCTTGACACCCTGGGTCAGCATCGACTCGGCCTGCTGCTGCTGCTTGCTGGCGTCGCCGTCCGCGTTCGCGTACAGGACGGTGCAGCCGGAGCAGAGCGACTTGACCTTCGCCTCGAAGTACGGCTTGTCCGCGGCTTCGTAGCGGGCGGTGACCGAGTCGGGCAGGAGGAGGCCGATCTTGGCGTTCGCGGCGCCCGACGCGTTGTTCGTCGAGGAGTTGCCGGAACCGTTCGAGCAGGCTGTGAGGGTGAGGGCTGTGGCCAGGATCGCGGCGGACGCCATGACCGCTCTCTTGGTGGCGATCTTCATTGAAAAACCTCCGATTCGAGGCCGCCGACGTTGGCGGCTGGGTTGAGTGTGTCAAAGCCCGGCCTTTGGCGTCAATACTTGAATTCAAGCTTTCGATAACGGTTCGTCACGGACGGGGGTCAATGGGGGACACGCGGGCCGCGAGCGGTCAGACGGCGACCCCCACGCTCGTGATCGAGACGCTGTCGACCGCGTGGGCCACGGCGCCGAGCGTGGCCGCCCGCACGCCGAGCTGGCCCTGGACGATGTCGGGCATGAGGTCCTGGTTCACGATGATGGATCGCTCGACGGCGTGCCGCATCGGACCGAGCAGCAGCTCTCCCGCGCGGGCGAGCTCGCCGCCCACCACGACCCGCTCCGGGTCGAGCAGGTTGCAGAGGTTCGCCGTCGCGATGCCGATGTGCCGCCCGGCGTCCGCGATCGCCCGGATGCAGCGGGCGTCGCCGGCCATCGCCTGCAGGACGACGTCGCCGAGCTTCAGGCTGCCGAGGTGGTCGCGCAGCTCGTCCAGGATCGCGGGGCCGCCGGCGATGGCCTCCAGGCAGCCGCGGTTGCCGCAGCGGCAGAGCGGCCCGTTCTCCCGGATCGTGGTGTGGCCGAACTCGCCCGCGACGCCGTTGTTGCCCCGGAAGAGCTGGCCGTTCAGGAGGAGCCCCGCCCCGATCCCGTCGCCGACGTCGAGGGTGATCGACGTGCGCTTGCCGCGGCCCGCGCCGAGCCGCGACTCCGCCAGGGCCGTGAGGTTGGCGGCGTTGTCGATGAAGACCGGGCGCTTCACCCTGCGCTCCAGGGCCTCCGCGATCACCACGCCGTCCCAGCCGCGCATGATGCCGCTGCGCGCGATCGTGCCGGTGGCCCGGTCGAGCGGCGCCGGCACTGCGAGGCCGACCGCCAGCACCTCGTCGCGGGAGGCGTCGACCGAGTCGAGCATGTCGTTCAGCAGCAACGCGACCTTGTCGAGCTCGTTGTCCGCGCGGTGGTCCTTGGCCAGCGGCATGTGGTTCTCGGCGACGACCGTGTTCGCCACGTCGGCCAGCGCGACGCGCAGGTGCCGGGTGGAGAAGTGGACGCCGACCACGAGCCCGAGCGCGTGGGCGAGGGTGACGTGCTGGGCGCGCCGTCCCGAGCGGATGCTCTGCGCGGTGTGCAGCACGCCGGAGGTGGCGAGCTCCTTGACGATGTTGGAGACCGTGGCGGGGGAGAGTCCCGTCGCCCCGGCCAGCTCGACCTGCGTCAGGCCGCCGTGCTTCTTGATGGCGTCGACGATCCGAGCCCGGTTGGCTTCACGAAGTGAAGTCTGCGAGCCCGGAGTTCGCCGCTGCGTTGCCACGACGAGAAGGATACATGCCGCCCGGCAAAGCGGATCATGAGAGTCCTGCGACCGCTGCGCGCCGTCCGTCGCGCCCCTCCAAGCCAACGGTTACGGGTTTGTGAGGTTCACGACCCCCGTCGGCCCCGGTCGGCGGGCAGGATAGAGCTATGGCCGACCTGCACGTTCACCCCGACCGCCTGGAGATCCACCTCACCCGGGCCGAGAAGGTGCTCTCCGTGCGTCGGGAGGATCTGGTGATCCCGCGGGAGAGCATCCGATCGGTCGCGATCACGGAGGACCCGTGGATCTGGATCCGCGGCATCCGCGCCCCGGGAGCCGCCGTCCCGCTCACGCTGTCGGTCGGGACGTGGAAGTTCCACGGCGGCAAGGACTTCCTGCTGATCAAGGGCAAGCAGCGCGCCGCGGTGGTCGTGGACCTCGACGGCGAGGAATTCTCCCGCGTGATCGTCTCGACACCGCACGCCGCGAAGCTGGTGGAGGCGCTGCGCGTGGACGTGGGCGAGATCCCGGCCGACGGGGAGATCATCGACTGACCGCCGGGCGCACCTCACCCCGCGTGCGCGACCGAGAACAGCACCAGCCCCACCAGCGGCGGCACCCCCTGCAGCAGTGCCGCGCCCCAGAACCGCCGCCCGGTCGTGAGCAGCACGATCGCCGCCAGCACCATGCACGCCCCGGTGAAGAACATCAGCCCGAAGCCGACGTGCCGCAGGGTCGTCCAGTAGAGCACGAGCCCGACCGCGGCGCCGCCCGCGAGGAACAGGTTGTAGAACCCCTGGTTGTAGGCCATCGGCCGCACCACGTCGGCGTCCCGCTGCGTCGTGAGCCCGAATCGCCGCCAGACGTTCGGCGACGACCACAGCATGCTCTCCATCGCGAAGAACACGAGGTGCACGACGGCCGCGAGCGCGATGAGGGCGGAGCCGAGGATCGTCATGGGGGGAGACTACGCTGCGTGGTGATGGAATCGCTGCAGGCATCCTGCGCCATCTCCGGGGGCGGCCCCGCCGGGATGATGCTCGGGCTGATCCTCGCCCGCGCCGGGCTCGACGTGGTCGTGCTGGAGAAGCACGCCGACTTCTTCCGCGACTTCCGCGGCGACACCATCCACCCGTCGACGGTCGGCGTGCTCGGCGAGCTCGGGCTGCGGGACGCGTTCCTCGGCCTCCCGCACACCAGCATCCGCACGCTCGACGCGGTGGTCGACGGCACCCGGCTGCATCCGATCGACTTCGGGAGGCTGCCGCCGCCGGACGACTTCCTCGTCCTCGCGCCGCAGTGGGACTTCCTGACCTTCCTCGCCGAGCAGGCGGAGCGGTATCCGAACTTCCGGCTGCTCATGCGGACCGAGGCGACCGGGCTGATCCGCGACGGCGACGTCGTGCGGGGGCTCTCCGCCGAGGGGCCGGACGGTCCCGTGCGGGTGGAGGCCGACCTCACCGTCGCGGCGGATGGCCGCGACTCCGTCCTCCGCGCCGCCGCGGGCCTGCGTCCCCGGCGGTTCGGCGTGCCCATCGACGTCATCTGGTTCCGCCTCCCGAAACCCGCGCAGACCCAGCCCTCGACGCTCGCCTACCTCGGCGACGGCGCGATGGTGATCACGATCGACCGCGGCGACTACTTCCAGACCGGCCTCGTGATCGCGAAGGGCGGCATCGACGCGCTGCGCTCCGCCGGTCTCCCGGCGTTCCGCTCGGCCGTGGCGGGTGCCGCGCCGTTCCTGCGCGAGCCGCTGGAGACCATCACCGACTGGGAGCCGCTCAAGCTGCTGAGCGTCCAGATCGACCGGCTGCCGCGCTGGTACCGGCACGGTTTCCTTGCCATCGGGGACGCCGCGCACGCGATGTCCCCGGCCTTCGGCGTCGGGGTCAACTACGCCGTGCAGGACGCCGTCGCCACCGCGAACGCGCTCGCCGCAGCGCTGCGCGACGGCCCCGTCGACCTCCGCCTCCTCGACGCCGTGCAGCGCCGCCGCCTCCCCCCGGTCGAGTGGATGCAGCGCATCCAGCTCGCCGCCCACCGCGGCATCTCCCGCCCCGGCGCCGGCCCGCTGCTCTCGCGCTCGCCGTCGCCCGCGCTGCGGCTGGCCATCGGCGCGGCGACTCCGGTCGCGCAACGCCTCACCGCACGCCTGATCGGCCGCGGCCTCCGGCCAGAGTCGGTCGTGCCGTCCCTGCGCTGAGCGCCGCTACGAGAACAGCATGAGCACGATGCCGATCAGCGGCAGGATGCCCTGGATGAGCGCCGGTCGCAGGTACCCGCGCCCGGTGGTCACGAGCACGACGGAGGCCGCGAGCATGCTGCCCATCGTGAAGTAGATGAGCGCCAGCCCCGCGGCGTGCGCGCCCACGCCGAAAAGGATCAGCCCGATGATCGCGCCGATCGCGAGGAACAGGTTGTAGAACCCCTGGTTGTACGCCATCGGCCGCGTGGTGTTCGCCGCCGCCTGATCGGCGACCCCGAACCGCTTCCAGACGCCGGGCCGCACCCATCCGACGCTCTCCATGAAGAAGATCCCGACGTGGAGCGCAGCAGCCAGCGTGACGACGACGGTCGCGAGCACGATCATGCGGTCAGCCTAACGGCAGCCACGCGGATCACGCCCGAACGTCGACCACCGTCCGCCCGCGCAGCCGCCCGGCCAGGATGTCCTCCGCCGCCGGAATGGCCTCCGCGAGCGGGACGAACCGCGTCATCGCGGCGAGCGCCTCCTCGTCGAGGTCGGTCGCCAGCCGCCGCCAGGCCGTCTCGCGGAGCGCGGCAGGCGCCTCCACCGAGTTGATCCCGACCAGCGTCACCGCCCGCAGGATGAACGGCATCACGGTCGCCGGGAGGTCCGGGCCCTGCGCGAGACCGCACGCCGCGACCGTCCCGCCGTACCGGGTCTGCGCGAGCACGTTCGCGAGCGTGTGGCTGCCGACCGAGTCCACGGCCCCCGCCCACTTCTGGCTCTGCAGCGGCCGCCCCTCCAGGGACAGCTCCGCCCGGTCGACGATCGCCGTCGCCCCGAGGTCGGTGAGATAGCCTCCCAGCTCCTCCGGCCGCCCCGTGGAGGCCGTAACCGGATAACCGAGTTTCGCCAGCAGTGCGGTCGCGACCGACCCGACCCCGCCCGCAGCGCCCGTGACCAGCACACTCGACCCGGCGGCGTGCACGGCCTCCGGCTGGATCCCGTTCCGCTCCAGCGCGAGGACGGCCAGCATCGCCGTGAACCCCGCCGTCCCGATCGCCGCGGCCTGCTCGGAGCTCAGCGCGTCCGGCACCCGCACCAGCGCCTCCCCGCGCACCCGCGCCCGCTCGGCCAGGCCGCCGTGATGGCTCTCCCCGATCCCGTCGCCGTTGAGCACGACCCGGTCGCCCGGCCGCCACCGCGGATCGTCGGATGCCTCCACGACGCCCACCAGGTCGATGCCCGGGATGAGCGGCGACACCCGCGCGACCCCCGGCTTCCCGGAGATGGCGAGCCCGTCCTTGAAGTTGAGGTCGGAGAACTCGACGGCGATCGTCACGTCCCCCGGCATGAGGAAGGCGTCGGTCAGCCGCCGCACCTCAGCGGTGTGCGCGAGGATGCGGGACCCCTCCTTCTCCTGTTCGATGACGATGGCACGGAAGTCGGTCATTCTTGTCCTTCGGTCGTCGTTCGGTCCTGGCGAGCGTGCGATCGCGCGGCTCAGTTCAGGATGGGGACACCCGCCGGCAGCTCCCCACCCGCGTACAGCTCCGCCGCCGTCCGCTGCACCGCGGCGAGCGCCACGCGCTGCGGCCACGGCCCATACGAGACGCGCGCGACCCCGAGCTCGTGCAGCCGCGCCGGCGGCAGCGACCCGGGCACCGCGATCACGCTCAGCTTCCGCACCCCGAGCCCGGCGACGAGTTGCGTCACCGTCTCCTCGTCCAGGCGCCCGGGCACGAACACGCAGGTCGCCCCCTCGTCCAGGAACGCCCGGCCGCGCCGGATCGCCTCCTCGGTCTTCTCCGCCGCCGTCGGGTAGGCGTTCTGAATCCACACGTCCGTGCGCGCGTTGAGCGCGAACGGCACGCCCTCGGCGTCGGCCGCCGCGACCGCCGCCCGCACGTGAGCGACGGCCTCCTCGAACGGACGCACCTGGTCCTCCAGGTTCGCCCCGACCGCGCCCACGCCGATCGCCCGGCGGATCGTCTCGCCCGGATCGCCGTACCCGCCTTCGAGGTCGGCGCTCACCGGGAGGTCGGTGGCCGCGACGATGCGCCCGACCATGTCGAGCATCAGGTCGAGCGGGATGTTCTCGCCGTCCTCGTACCCGAGCGTCGCCGCGATCGAGTGGCTGGCCGTCGCGAGCGCGCGGGTCTCCGGGAGGGCGGCGACGGCTTTCGCGCTGATCGCGTCCCACACGTTGACCACCTGCAGCAGCTCGGGGGCGTCGTGAAGACGGCGCAGCTCAGCGCCGCGTTCGGTGATGGAGGTCATGACGCCACCCTACGACCCGCGCCCGGCGCGCTCTAGGATGAGCGCATGGCGGGCGCCGCTGAGCCGGAGGGGCCGCCGCGAGCGGAGCCCGCGGCGGGCGGGGGACGGCTGCGCGATGCGCCGCCGACCGGCGCACCCGGCCCCGCCAAGACCCTCTCCGCCACCGGCCGGCGCGTCTCGATCAACGCCGTCGTCGACAACGTCTTCTTCGTGTTCGGCGGCGTCGCGGCCGTCTGGCTGGCGTGGCTCATCTTCACCGAGAGCTTCGCGTGGGGCTGGTTCCTGCTCCTCTTCTTCGTCGTCTTCTGGATCGTCCTCGCCTACCTGGTGCTTCCGCGCCTGCACCGCATCCTCACCCAGATCTACGTGCCGGACTACTTCATCGGCCGTGCCCGCACCAGCGATGGACTCCTCGGCGACCCGATCAACCTGGCGCTGCTGGGGTCGGAGGCGCAGCTCGACGAGGCGATGACCGAAGCCGGGTGGACGCGCGCCGACGACGTGACCGCCGCCTCCAGCCGCCGCATCATCACCTCCACGCTGCTGCGCCGCAGCTACGACGAGGCGCCGGTGAGCCCGCTCTTCCTGTTCGGGCACCAGCAGGACGTCGCGTACCAGCAGGAGGTCAAAGGCAACCCGGCCAAGCGCCATCACGTCCGGTTCTGGCGCTGCCCGGAGGGCTGGCTGCTGCCGGGAGGCCACCGCGTCGACTGGCTGGCAGCCGGGACCTTCGACCGCTCGGTGGGCTTCTCGTTGTTCACTCTCCAGATCACGCACAAGATCGACGCGAACACGGACATCGAACGCGACCACATCGTCTCGACGCTGACGAGCGCGGACATCGGCGCGGAGGTCGCGGTGATCCGCGACTTCTCGTCCGGTTACCACGCACGCAACGGTGGCGGCGACGCCATCGAGACCGACGGCGACCTCCCTGTGGTCGACCTGACGGAGGTGCTGGTGGAGCCCCGCGCCGTCGCAGTCGCCGCCGGCGCGGACCAACGGAGGATCGACCGCGCCGAGCGCCGCCCGGTGCCGACGACGCTGGGCTTCCTGCTCATGCTGCTGCGCGTGCTGGCGGGCGTGCTGACCGTGGTGCTCACCGTGCTGGCGTGGCCGCTGTTCATCCGGTCGGAGCTCGTGTCCGCGACCGGCAAGGCCCTCACCGCCGCGGAACAGCAGAGCGCCGACCTGGTCTTCGGGATCGCGATGGGCCTGTTCGCCGCGGGGCTGGTGTTCTATTTCGCGATCGCCCTGCTCGTCTTCACGGGGAGCAACTGGGCCCGCATCGTCGCGATGTCGTACAGCGCTCTGCTGATCATCCTCGCCGCGATCGACTTCTTCAACGGCGGCGAGCAGGTCACCCTCCGCACCAACATCCTCGGCCTCCCGCTCGACATCCTGGTGGTGCTCGCCCTGTCCTCCCAGCGCGCCCGGCTGTGGGCCCGACGCCCCCGGGTACACCGGCGACGTGGAGGGCACCCCACCGCGATCGCTGCAGGACCGGCCGCGGCCGCCCAGCTTCCCGCCGCCCAGTAGCCGTCACCCCACCTTCACATCAACTTCTTCCCCTCCGCCCCTCCCGCCTTCAGCGCCGACTCCTCCGCATCCAGGAACGCGAGCACCGACCGCACCGCCAGCTCCTGGTATCGCCCTTCGGCCCGCGCTTCGAGGACCGCCTGCCGTTCCGCCACGATCATCGACCGCCGTAGCTTCCGGTACTCGAGCGGAGCAGGGACCTCCGCGTCCGGGACCGGGTTCTCGAGCGCCTCGGAGAGGAAGACCGCGTTGACCCGCAGCCGTTCGATCACCCGTTCGTCCTCCTGCCCGGTCACCCGCGACTCCAGATGCTCCAGCCCCGCCGCCTGCGCCTCGGCGAGCAGCCGCTCCATCTCGCCCGCCTCCTGCGCGAAGTCCGGCGGCGGCAGCTTCAGGCGGCGGATGACCCACGGCAGCGCGAGCCCCTCCAGCAGGGTCGCCACCACCACGACGAACGCCAGGAACTGCAGGAACTCGCGGTGCGGGGTCGACTCCGGCAGCAAGAACACCGCCGCCAGCGTCACCACCCCGCGGATCCCCGCGAACGACACCGCGATGCCGGTCGGCCACGTCCAGCCGCGCTCGCGGAGGCGTTGCGGCCCGTACCGGTACAGCGCCGTCGTTCCGACCATCCACAGGAACCGCGCCAGGAACAGCGCCAGCAGCACGGCGATGCTGATCCACACCGTCTGCGCCACCGTGATGCCCGAACGGAACGCCGAGTTCAGGATGCTCGACAGCTCCAGCCCGATGAAGAGGAAGACCGCGTTCTCCAGCAGGAACTCGATCGTCCGCCAGTTGATGGTCTCTGCGATCCGCGCCTCCGCCGTCTGGATGGTGGGCGACCGGTACCCGAGGTACAGGCCCGCCACGACCACCGACAGGATGCCCGACCCGTGCAGGAACTGCGAGGGGATGAACGCCAGGTACGGCGTGATCAGCCCGATGGAGGTGTCCAGCACGGGGGAGCGGAGCTGCTTGCGGATGAGCGAGAGCACCCACCCCACGAGGAGGCCCATCCCGACCCCGACCACGACCGCGATCACGAAGTCTCCGGCGATGGCCCACGGGTTCACGATGCTGACGATCGCGGCGATGCTCGCGTTCAGCGCCACCAGCGCGGTCGCGTCGTTGAGCAGGCTCTCGCCCTCCAGCACGGTGACGAGTCGCCGCGGGAGGTGCACCCGGCCCGCGATCGCCGTCACCGCCACCGTGTCCGTCGGCGCCACCACCGCCCCGAACGCGAAGGCCGCCGCGACCGTTATCGCCGGCACCACCAGCCAGGTGGTGAAGCCGACCACGACCACGGTGAACACCACCAGCCCGACCGAGAGCAGGAGGATGCCGTCGCGCCTGGCGCGCACGTCGACGATCGACGTCTGGATGGCCGCGGCGAACAGCAAGGGAGGCAGCAGCCCGTACAGCACGACCTCCGGCTCCAGCGCCACCTGCGGCACCCCGGGGATGAAGGACGCGATCGCGCCCACGACCACCAGCACCACGGGCGCCGACCAGTTGACGCGCCGCGAGAGCCCAGTGACCGTGACCGTGACGACGACGAAGGACACGATCCAGACGATGGTGGTGACCGGATCCATGAGGTTCATCTTGGCCGCAACGCGAAAGGGCCAGCAATGGTTCCCGCGAATCGGTGGAGAACCCGTCGATCCCGGAGCCTGTGGAGGACTACAGGACTACAGGACTACCCCGCGTCACGCAGCGTGAGCGGCGCACTCCACCACATCGCACTCCGCGCACACCACCAGCTGCTCCCGGCACGACAGGTCGCTGCAGTTCCGCATCCGGTCGGTCGCCGTTCCGCACCCCGCGCAGCGCCCGACCACCGCGGAATGGTCCGAGAACCGGACGGACCCGCGCCCGTCGAAGACGTACAGCGACCCCTCCCACAGCCCGTCGTCCCCGAAGCGCTCGCCGTAGCGGACTACGCCGCCGTCGAGCTGGTAGACCTCGCCGAATCCGCGCGAGCGCATCAGCCCCGACAGCACCTCGCAGCGGATGCCGCCGGTGCAGTATGTCACGACCGGCTTGTCCTTGAGGTGGTCGTACCGTCCGCTCTCCAGCTCGGCGACGAACTCCCGGGTCGTCGCCACGTCGGGCACGACGGCCCCGCGGAACCGGCCGATCTCCGCCTCGAACCGGTTGCGCCCGTCGAAGAAGACCACGTCGTCGCGGGAGTCCAAGAGCGCGTGCAGAGCGTCCGGGTCGAGCCGCTCGCCCCCGCCGACGACGCCCGACGCATCCACCTGGAGCTCCGACGGCGCCCCGAACGACACGATCTCGTCCCGCACGCGCACCGACAGCCGCGGGAAGTCCAGGCTCCCGCCCGAGGCGTCCAGCCCCGACCCTTCGCTCCACTTCACGTCGAGGTCGTGGAACGCCGCGTACTCCTTGGTCTTGCGCAGGTACCGCTTGAGCGCGCCGAGCTCGCCGCCCAGCGTCCCGTTGATGCCGTCCTTGGACAGCAGGATCCGCCCGCGCAGCCCGAGCGCCTCGCACAGGTCGCGCTGCCAGAGCCGCACCGCGTCCGGGTCCGACAGTGGTGCGAAGGCGTAATAAAGGAGGACTTTCGCGACGGGCACCGGGGGATGCTAGCAGCGGCGACTGCGAGAACAGACAGATTCGTTAGTCATCCGTTCAGCGGAATGGACCAGAGTGGTCGCATGCGAACCATCGTCATCCTGCCCACGTACAACGAGCGGGAGAACATCGGACCCGTGGTCGGCCGGATCCGCGCCTCGGCGCCGGAGGTCGACGTGCTCGTGGTCGACGACGGTTCGCCGGACGGCACCGGCGAGATCGCGGACGCGCTCGCCGCGACCGACGCCAACGTCAAGGTGCTGCACCGCGCGGGCAAGGAGGGCCTCGGCGCCGCCTACCGGGCCGGGATGGCCTGGGCGCTCGACGCCGGGTACGACGCGGTGGTCGAGATGGACGCGGACGGTTCGCACCGCCCGGAGGAGCTTCCCGCCCTGCTCGCGTCGCTCCGCCAGCTCCCGCAGGGCGACGCGGCGGACGGCGCCGACCTCGTGCTGGGCTCCCGCTGGGTCCCTGGCGGCGGTGTGGTCAACTGGCCGGCGCGCCGACGGTTCCTCTCCAAGGGCGGCAGCACGTACTCCCGGTTCTGGCTGGGCGTGCCGGCGAAGGACGTGACCGGTGGGTACCGCGCCTTCACCGCCGACGCCCTGCGCCGCATCCACTTCGAGGACGTCGAGAGCCAGGGCTACTGCTTCCAGATCGACATGCTGCGCCGCGCATACGACGCCGGCCTCACCGTCGTGGAGGTCCCGATCACGTTCGTCGAGCGCGAGCACGGCGTCTCCAAGATGAGCGGCGGCATCGTCGCGGAGGCCATGCTGCGGGTCACCGGCTGGGGGATCGTCGGCCTCCCGCGCCGCTTCCGCCGCCGCCCTGTCCCCGCGACCGTGACGGAGACGACGCAGCGGGCGTAGCGTGAGCGCTATGTCGAAAGATCCGCTGGAGCGCTTCGGCGCCGTTCCCCAGTTCACCGTCACGAGCGACGACGTCGCCGACGACCGCCCGCTCGGCCGCGCGCAGTGGGGCGCGGGCGGAGGCGGTGGCGACGTGTCGCCGCAGCTCTCCTGGAGCGGGTTCCCCGCCGGGACGAAGAGCTTCGCCGTCACCATCCACGACCCCGACGCCCCGACCGGCTCCGGCTTCTGGCACTGGGCCGTCTACAACATCCCGGCGTCGGTGACCTCGCTGGCGTCCGGCGCGGGAGCGGAGGGCGGCGCGAGCCTCCCGCAGGGCGCCGCGATGCTCTCCAACGAGCTGCGCTCGAAGAGCTTCACCGGCGCGGGCCCGCCTCCCGGAACCGGGACGCACCACTATCACGTGGTCGTCCACGCCCTCGACGTCGACCACCTCGACCTCGACCCTGAGTCGACCCCGGCGGTGCTGGGCTTCAACGCGCACTTCCACTCGCTGGGCCGCGCCGTCGTCACCCCGATCGCGACCGCAGGGGACATCTAGCCGACGCTCAGTGCTTGTTCCCGGTCAACGCCAGCACCCCGCCGAGACCGATCATCAGCACGCCGCCGGTCGCACCCAGCCGCTCCACTCGCTTCGGTGACCGCCCGAACCACGCCCGGGCGGTCCCCGCGGCGAGCGCCCACACGCTGTCGAACGTCAACGCCAGCAGCAGGAACACCACCCCCAGCTCGAACAGCTGCACCGGGATGCCGCCCGCCCGGTAGTCGACGAACTGCGGCAGCACCGCCACGAAGAACACCAGCGACTTCGGGTTGGTGACCCCGACCAGCATCCCCTCACCGACGATCCTCCAGCGGGACCGCCGCGGCGGCGTCGCCTCGTGCGTCACCGCCGTGTGCCTGCGGTGCCGGATGGCCTGAACCCCGAGGTACATCAGGTACGCAGCGCCCGCGAACTTCACGATCGTGAACGCGACCAGTGACTGCGCGACGAGCGCCCCGATCCCGAGCGACACCGCGACCACGAGCGGCAGCATCCCGAGCGCGTTGCCGAGCACGCTCAGTAGGCCGCCGAGCCTCCCGAGGGCCAGCGAGCGCCCGATCACGAACAGCACGCTCGGTCCGGGGATCACGATGAGCGCGATCGACGCGAGCGCGAAGGCGAGCAGGGAGGGCGGCGGGACCATAGCAGGAGCGTAGGCGAGGTAGGTTCGTTACGTGAAGCTCCACAACGTTCGTGTGCACAGAAGCGACGAGAACCTCGCCCGTCAGGACCAGCTCGCCTGGAAGATCGCGGAGGTCGCCGCCGACCCGGTGGAGGTCGACGCCGAGGTCGCCGACATGGTGATCAACCGCGTCATCGACAACGCCGCCGTGGCCGCCGCCTCCCTCACCCGCAGGCCGGTCGTGTCGGCCCGCTCGCAGGCGCTGGCCCACCCGCTGCCCGCCGCGCAGCTGGAGGAGCTGACCGCCTCCGCCGACCACCCGCAGGACGGCGCGACCGTGTTCGGGGAGCCGCAGCGGACCCGGGTCAGCCCGGAGTGGGCCGCCTGGGCGAACGGTGTGGCCGTGCGCGAGCTCGACTACCACGACACCTTCCTCGCCGCCGAGTACTCGCACCCCGGCGACAACATCCCGCCGATCACCGCCGTCGCCCAGCACGCCGCCCGCGCGTACGGTCTCACCGGCCGCGACCTGGTGCGCGGCATCGCGACCGGGTACGAGATCCAGATCGACCTCGCGAAGGCGATCAGCCTGCACGCCCACAAGATCGACCACGTCGCCCACCTCGGCCCGAGCGCTGCCGCGGGCATCGGCACGCTGCTGCACCTGCCGCCGGAGACGATCTTCCAGGCCATCGGCCAGGCGCTTCACACCACCACCGCCACCCGCCAGTCGCGCAAGGGCGAGATCTCCAGTTGGAAGGCGCACGCCCCCGCGTTCGCCGGCAAGATGGCCGTCGAGGCGATCGATCGGGCGCTGCGCGGCGAGACCAGCCCCACCCCGATCTACGAGGGCGAGGACGGCGTCATCGCCTGGCTGCTCGACGGCCCGAGCGCGTCCTACGACGTGCCGCTGCCGGAGGCCGGGGAGGCCAAGCGCGCCATCCTCGACTCGTACACCAAGGAGCATTCCGCCGAGTACCAGGCGCAGGCCTGGATCGACCTCGCCCGCAAGCTCCACAAGGAGCACCCGGAGGCCGCCGACCCCGAGCGTGTGGAGAGCATCGTCATCCACACCTCGCACCACACCCACTACGTCATCGGCTCCGGCGCGAACGACCCGCAGAAGTACGACCCCACCGCGTCGCGCGAGACGCTGGACCACAGCATCCCGTACATCTTCACCGTCGCGCTGCAGGACGGCGGCTGGCACCACGTGGAGTCCTACCTCCCGACCCGCGCCGCCCGTCCCGACACCGTCGCGCTCTGGGGCAAGGTCACCACGACCGAGGACCCGGAGTGGACCCGCCGCTACCACTCCATCGACCCGGCCGAGAAGGCGTTCGGCGGCCGCGTCGTCATCACCCTCGCCGACGGCCGCGTGATCGAGGACCAGATCGCCGTCGCCGACGCCCACCCGCTCGGCGCCCGGCCGTTCGCCCGCGCCGACTACGTCGCCAAGTTCCGCTCACTGGCGGCGGAGGTGCTGGAGGAGGCCGAGGTCGAGCGGTTCCTCGCCCTCGCCGAGCGCCTCCCCGAGCTGTCCGCCGCCGAGCTCGGCGGCCTCACCATCACCGCGCGCCCTGGCCTCCTGGCCGGCGTCCCCGCGCCGAGAGGACTGTTCTGATGCTGTACTCCTCCCTTCCCGCGCACGAGAAGCGCGCGGCGTTCCGGGCGCGGCTGGCGTCCGGCGAGCTGGTGCGGATGCCGGGAGCCTTCAACCCGCTGAGCGCGCGCCTCATCGAGCGCAAGGGCTTCGAGGGCGTCTACATCTCCGGCGCCGTGCTGTCCGCCGACCTCGGCCTCCCGGACATCGGGCTCACCACCCTCACCGAGGTGGCCGGCCGTGCGGCACAGATCGCGCGGATGACCGACCTCCCGACCCTGGTCGACGCCGACACCGGCTTCGGCGAGCCGATGAACGTCGCCCGCACGGTGCAGACGCTGGAGGACGCCGGCGTCGCCGGCCTCCACATCGAGGACCAGGTCAACCCGAAGCGCTGCGGCCACCTCGACGGCAAGCAGGTCGTGGACGAAGACACCGCGCTCAAGCGCATCCGCGCCGCCGCCGACGCCCGCCGCGACCCGAACCTGCTGATCATGGCGCGCACCGACATCCGAGCGGTGGAGGGTCTGGAGGCCGCGATCGACCGGGCCAAGGCGCTCGTCGACGCGGGCGCCGACGCGATCTTCCCGGAGGCCATGGCCGACCTGTCCGAGTTCGCGGCCGTGCGCGCCGCCGTGGACGTGCCGATCCTGGCCAACATGACCGAGTTCGGCAAGAGCGACCTGTTCACCGTCGACCAGCTCCGCGACATCGGCGTCAACATCGTGATCTGGCCGGTCTCCCTGCTCCGCCTGGCGATGGGGGCCGCCGAGCGCGGTCTCGACCAGCTCCTCGCGGAGGGCACCCTGGAGCCGATGCTCGGGTGGATGCAGCATCGCGCCGAGCTGTACGACCTGATTGACTACGAGGGTTACAACGCGTTCGACACATCGGTGTACAACTTCGAGGTGCGCCGCTGAGCTCCGCTCATAGCCGCGTCCAGCACGAGTCACGACCAGCACAGCAGCGAAGGAGCAGCACAATGACCGACCCCGAGATCCACAAGGGCCTCGCCGGCGTCGTCGTGGACACCACGACCATCTCGTCCGTCAACCCGCAGACCAACTCGCTGCTGTACCGCGGCTACCCGGTGCAGGAACTGGCCGCGAACTGCTCGTTCGAGGAGGTCGCCTGGCTGCTGTGGCACGGCGAGTTGCCGACGGCGGAGGAGCTGGCCGGGTTCGAGAAGCTGGAGCGCGGCCTGCGCCGCATGGACGACCGCACCCGCCGCGCGCTGGACGACATCCCCGCTTCGGCGCACCCGATGGACGCCCTGCGGACCGCGGTCAGCCAGCTCGGCGGCCTCGACCCGACGCTGGAGCAGGAGAACGGCATCCTCGACCCGGAGCTCAACCTCAGCCGTGCGGTCTACCTCTTCGCCCAGCTCCCGACGATCGTGGCGTACATCCAGCGCCGCCGTCGCGGGCTCGACCCGGTGGAGTCGCGGGACGACCTCGACTACGCGGAGAACTTCCTCTGGCTGACCTTCGGCGAGGTGCCGGACGAGGTGGTCGTGAACGCCTTCCGCGTCTCGCTCGTGCTCTACGCGGAGCACTCGTTCAACGCCTCCACATTCACCGCGCGCGTCATCGCCTCCACGCTGTCGGACGTCTACTCGGCGGTCACCGGTGCGATCGGCGCCCTCAAGGGCCCGCTTCACGGCGGCGCGAACGAGGCCGTCATGCACGCCTTCGACGAGATCGGCAGCGCGGACCGGGCGGAGGCCTGGCTGGACGACGCCCTCGCCGAGAAGCGCAAGATCATGGGCTTCGGCCACCGCGTCTACAAGAACGGCGACTCGCGCGTGCCGACCATGCGGGCCTCCCTCGTCGAGCTGGTCGACCACTACGACCGCCAGGACATGCTCGACCTTTACGACGCGCTCGAGAAGGCGATGGGCGACCGCAAGAACATCAAGCCGAACCTGGACTACCCCTCCGGCCCGGCCTACAACCTGATGGGCTTCGACACCGAGACCTTCACCCCGCTGTTCGCCGCGGCCCGCGTCACCGGCTGGACCGCCCACATCTTCGAGCAGTACGCCGCCAACTCCCTCATCCGCCCCCTGTCGCTGTACAACGGCCCCACCGAGCGCCACCTCCCCTAACCCCGCCCCCGCAAACAACGGAGGAGACCCGCCCCACCTCGGGCCGGATCTCCTCCGTTGACTGCTATTCCGGGCTCACCGCACCCCGATCTCCTCCGTTATCACCGCCACAGCAGTAGCGCATCCCCCTGCCCGCCACCACCGCACAACGCAACCGCCGCCCGCCCGGCCCCCCGCCGCGCAAGCTCATGCGCCGCATGCCCCGCCAGCCGCGCCCCCGACGCCCCGATCGGATGCCCGAGCGCGATCGCACCGCCATGGATGTTGACCTTCTCCGGGTCCACGTCGAGGTCGGCCGTCGACTGCAACGCCACGGCCGCGAACGCCTCGTTGATCTCCACCAGGTCCAGCTCGTCCACACTCCACCCGGCCCGCTTCAGCGCCGCATTGATGGCGTTCGACGGCTGCGAGTGGAGGGAGTTGTCCGGCCCCGCGACCTGCCCGCTGGCCCCGACGACGGCCAGCCACTCCAGCCCGAGCCGCTCGGCGTTCTCCCGCGACGTGAGGATCAGCGCCGCCGCCCCATCGCTCAACGGCGACGAGTTGCCCGCAGTGAGCGTCCCGCCCTCCGCGAAGCTCGGCCGCAGCTTGGCCAGCACCTCCACCGTCGAGTCCGGCCGCACCCCCTCATCGACCGCGACGACGATCGGGTCGCCCTTCCGCTGCGGGATGCTGACCGGCGCGATCTCCTCCGCGAACACCCCGGAGGCCGCCGCCGCGCCCGCGCGCTGGTGCGACGACGCCGCGAACGCGTCCTGCGCCTCCCGCGTGAGTCCGAGCTTCTCCGTGTAGCTCTCGGTCGAGGCGCCCATCGAGATCTTGTCGAACGCGTCCGTCAGCCCGTCATAGGCGGCCGTGTCCAGCGCTTCGAGCGACCCGTAGGTCCAGCCCTTCCGCGAGCCGGGGAGGATGTGCGGGGCGTTCGTCATGGACTCCTGGCCGCCCGCCGCGACCACGGTGGCCTCGCCGGCGCGGATGAGCCGCGCGGCGTCGATCACGGCCGCGAGTCCGGACAGGCACACCTTGTTGATGGTCGTCGCCGGGACGTCCCAGCCGATCCCCGCGGCGATGGCCGTCTGCCGCGCCGGGTTCTGTCCCGCGCCGGCCTGGAGCACCTGCCCGAAGATCACGGTGTCGATGTCGGACGCCTGGAGCCCGGACTGCTCGATCGCCTTCCGCAGCGCAACGGTGCCGAGCTGGACGGCGGTCTGGCTGGCGAGCGCGCCGGTCACCTTGCCGAGCGGCGTGCGCGCGGCGGAGAGGATGACGACATCGTTCGGGCGGGGTTCGGGGAGGGTGCTGGTCATTGCGGGACGACTCCTTCGTCGGCTGATTCTCTCCACCCATTGTCATCCACAGGTGGAGGCCGCAGGCCAGTTCTCCACAGATTGAGACGATCGGCCACGAAGGACTCCATCCCGTTCCTAGCGTGGACGCATGTCCGAGTCGGAAGAAGCAGAGGAGTCACTTGCCCATGTACCGAATCACGACCGTCCACGGGAACGGATGCGCCGGCTCGGCGTCGGTTCGCTCACCGACGACGAAGTCCTCGCCCTCGTCCTCGGCTCCGGCCAGATGGGGCGGAGCGTCCTGTCCCTGGCACGCGCCATCCTGGCCCGCTGCGGCGGGTTCCCCGGGCTCGCGACGATGGACTTCGCCCGGCTGGAGACCCTGCCGGGCGTCGGCCCCGCGACAGCCGGCCGGCTCGTCGCCATCATCGAGATCTGGCGCAGGGCCGGACGATCATCCTCGTGGACGCGGCTGGTCGACCACGACGCCATCGCGGACGTGGTCAGGCCCGAGCTGCTGCACCGCGACAGCGAGCGGTTCGTCGTGGTCGTCGCCGATCGCGCGGCCCGGCCCCTGGAGCTCGTGCTTCTGCGCGACGGCGGCGTCGACGAGCGGTCCATCCAGCCGGCCGACATCCTCCAGGCCGTGCTCACTCGCGGCGGACGGTCGTTCGCCGTCGCGCACAATCATCCGTCGGGATTGCTCGACCCGTCCGTGGCCGACACCGTCCTCACCCGCAGGCTTGATCAGGCGGCGGCCACCATCGGGCTGCGCTTCCTCGGCCACATCCTGGTGGCCGGCGAACAGTGGACCGCGCTCTCGGCTACGGGGTCAGTCGCGTCGGTCCGCGGAAGAGATAGGTCGTCTCGCGCAGGTTGGCGAGGTGCAGCATCAGCATGAGCACGCGCGCCAGTCCCATCCCGAATCCGCCGTGCGGCGGGATGCCGTAGCGGAACGTCGCGAGCACGTCCTCCAGCTCCTCCACCGAGAGCCCCTTGTCGACGGCCTGCTCCTCGAGGATCTCGACGCGGTGCTCACGCTGGGCGCCCGTGGAGATCTCGACGCCGTTGAAGATGAGGTCGTAGCTCTTGGTGATCGACGGGTCCTCGGGGTGACGCATGTGGTAGTACGGCCGGATGCTGGAGGCGTAGTCCGTCAGGAACACGAACTCGTGACCGTAGGTCTCCTTCACATACGCGGAGATCCGGCGCTCGCCCTCCGGGTCCATGTCGTCGTCCGCGCGGGGCACCTCGTAGCCCTGCTCGGCGACGATGCGCTTGGCCTCGGCCAGCGGGATGCGCGGGAACGGAGTCGTCGGAACCGTGACCTCGACGCCGAACAGCGCCTCGATCTCCGCGCCGTGCTTCTCCTTGACCGCCGTGAAGCCGGCGACGAGGAGGTCCTCGTGCACCTTCATGACGTCCTCGTGGCTGTCGATCCAGCTCAGCTCGGTGTCGACGCTCGTGAACTCGGTCGCGTGCCGGCTGGTGAAACTGGGGTCGGCGCGGAACGCCGGGCCGATCTCGAAGACGCGGCCGAAGCCGGCGGCCTGGGCCATCTGCTTGAAGATCTGCGGGCTCTGGGCGAGGTACGCGGTCGTCTCGAAGTAGGGCAACTCGAAGAGCTCCGCGCGCGACTCGGACGCCGAGGCCATGAGCTTCGGGGTGTGGATCTCGATGAAGCCGTTGTCCACCCAGTACTGCCGCATGGCGTGTTCGAGAGTGGTCTGCACGCGGAAGATCAGGTTGTGCTTCGGCTCGCGGAGGTCGAGGAAGCGCCAGTCCATGCGCTTGTCGATGCCGCTGTCCGCGGCGATCGGCGTCTCCGGGATGGCGGCCGTCTCGACTTCGAGGGTGTTCAGCTTGATCTCGATGCCGCCGAGCTTGACCCGCTCGTCGTGCTTGAGCTCCCCGGTGGCGCGCACGAACGACCCCTGCGACAGACCGGAGATGGTCGTCGCCGGCTCGTCGGCGACCACGGCGCCGTCCTCGTCGACCGTGCGCGGATTGACGAGCTGGACAGCGCCCGACTCGTCGCGCAGCACGACGAACTGCACCTTCTTCTGGTCGCGGACGGTCTCGACCCATCCGGCGACGCTCACGGGGCCGTCGGGCAGAGCGGCGAGGTCTTTGATCAAAACGCGTGCGGTCACGATCGACAAGCCTACCGCTCGCCATTACCGCCCGAGAGGGGCGGCCGGGGGTGCAGCGCTCCCACGCTCAGTGAATTCAAGGCAAGCCGCTCCGTAGACTGGTGCGGTGGTAGCAAGCCAGGTACATCTCGTCCGTCACGGAGAGGTGTTCAATCCCGACGGCATCCTGTACGGCAGGCTGCCCGGCTTCGGGCTGTCCAAACTCGGTCACCGGATGGCGCAGGCCGCCGCCGACGACCTGGCCGCCCGCTCCCGACCGGTGTCCCTGCTGCGCATGTCGCCGCTGCAGCGCACCCGCGAGTCGATGGCGCCGATCGCGGCGGCCTTCGGTCTGGACCCCGAGGTGGACGAGCGGATCATCGAGCCCACCAACCACTTCGAGGGCACCAACATGCGCCGCGCCCTGAAGAACCCGGCCAACTGGCCGTTCATCGTCTACCCGCCCCGGCCGAGCTGGGGCGAGGCCTACACCAGCATCGAGAAGCGGATGAAGGAGGCCGTCGACGCAGCGTTCGACTCGGTCGAGTCCGGCGACGTCGTCCTGGTCAGCCACCAACTCCCGATCTGGGTCATGCACCTCTCGGCAGCGGGGGAGCGGTTCCCGCACGACCCGCGCAAGCGCCGCTGCGCGCTCTCCAGCATCACCACCTTCGAGCGGACGACCGAGCCGGCCCCTGCACCTCAGCCGCGTCCCGGCGAGGCGCAGGTCCCGGCCGACCCGGACGCCCCGCCCGTCGTCCGGGTGGTGGAGGTCGGCTACGTCGAGCCCGCCGGCAGCCTGATCAAGGCAGCGACCGATGTGGGGGCCGTGTGACCTCCGTCCGACTCTCCGCTCGACGCCGCCTCGCACTCCTTCTTCCTGCGGCCGCCGCGGCCACGGCCCTCCTGCTCTCGGGGTGCACGTCCAACGACGCCCTCGCCAACCAGTACCGTTCCGGCAACGGCCAGAACTACATCGCGGGCGACGGCAGCGTGAGCGAGTACGCCGCGGCGAATCGCGGCGCCCCCGTCGCCTTCTCCGGCAAGCTCGCGGACGGCACCGCGGTGTCCTCGAAGGACTACGCCGGCAAGGTCCTCGTCGTGAACTTCTGGTACGCGGGTTGCCCGCCGTGCCGGGTGGAGGCGCCCGACCTCGAATCGCTGTCGCAGAAGTACGCCTCCCAGGGCGTCAGCTTCCTCGGCGTCAACCTCTACGACTCCGCGAGCACGGCGGCCAGTTTCGAGCAGGACAAGGGCGTGACCTACCCCTCCGTCCTCGACCGCGACACCGGGTCCGTCCTGCTCGCCTTCAGCAAAACCGTCCCGCCCAAGGCCACACCGACCACGATCGTGATCGACAAGCAGGGCCGCGTGGCCGCCCGCATCCTCGGCGCCATCCCGGACAAGAGCATCCTCGACTCGCTCATCTCCGACGCCGTGGCCGGGAAGTGACCGTGAACGTCGGTCAGATCGTCTTCAGCGGCCAGCTCCTGCTCGCACTCCCCATCGCGCTCCTAGCCGGGCTGGTCTCGTTCGCGTCCCCGTGCGTCCTGCCGCTCGTGCCCGGCTACCTCGCCTACGTCGGCGGGATCAGCGACCCGGGTGCCAAGCGCGACCGCAGCCGGGTGCTGACCGGGGTGGCCTTGTTCGTGCTCGGCTTCGCTGTCGTCTTCATCGCCTACGGCGCCGCATTCGGCGCTCTCGGCGGATGGCTCCTCCAATGGCAGGAGGTGGTCATCCGGGTGCTCGGCGTGCTCGTCATCCTGATGGGCCTTGTGTTCATCGGCCAGTTCTCGTTCCTGCAACGCACGATCAAGCCGACCTGGCGTCCGGCGACCGGCCTGATCGGCGCGCCGCTGCTCGGCGTCGTCTTCGGCCTCGGCTGGACGCCGTGCATCGGCCCGACGCTCGCGGCGATCCTCTCATTGAGCTTCGGCTCTGGTTCACCCTGGCGAGGCGCCTTGCTCGGACTCTTCTACTGCGTGGGCCTCGGCATCCCGTTCCTCCTCGTCGCGCTCGGATTCGACTGGGTCGCGGGATCGGTGGCTTTCGTCAAGCGCCATATCCGCGTCGTCAACATCATCGGAGGCTCGCTCCTCGTGGTGATCGGTGTGCTGATGGCCTCCGGCCTGTGGACCGACCTCATGTCCCAGTTCTTGGAGGTGATCCGCGGGTTTGTCCCGGCCATCTGACCACATCGACGTCGCGCCTCCCCGCGAGGATCCGAACGTCGTCCAGCCCAAGCTCGGCCCGCTCGGCTGGCTCCGCTGGGCCTGGCGCCAGCTCACGAGCATGCGCACCGCGCTGTTCCTGCTGCTCCTGCTCGCGATCGCGGCGGTCCCCGGCTCGCTGTTCCCGCAGCGCGGCGCCGACCCGAACGGCGTCACCAAGTACTTCAGCGACAACCCGCAGCTCGCGCCGGTGCTCGACAAGTTCCAGCTCTTCGACGTCTACACGTCGTTCTGGTTCTCGGCCATCTACCTGCTGCTGTTCGCATCGCTGATCGGCTGCATCATCCCGCGCACCGCGCACCACTTCCGCGCGCTGCGGGCCCGGCCGCCCAAGACTCCCGTCCGGCTCACCCGGATGTCGGCGTTCCAAGCGCGCATCCTGCCCGCCGAACTCCGCGCGGACGCCCCGAACCCGATCGAAGCGGCGCGCCAGGTGCTCCGCCGCTCGCGCTACCGGGTGTCCCTCTACCAGGACGCCCGATCGACGTCGGTCTCCGCCGAGCGCGGCTACCTCCGCGAGACCGGCAACCTGGTCTTCCACATCGCGCTGCTCGGCGTGCTGGTCGCCGTCGGCATCGGCGGAGGCTTCGGCTACACCGGCCAGAAGGTCGTCGTCGTCGGGCAGAGCTTCGTCAACAGCCTGCCGTCCTACAACTCGTTCAACCCGGGGAGGTTCTTCTCCGACGGGTCGCTCGAGCCGTTCTCGATCCGGGTCAACAGCCTGGATGTCGCGTACGAGACCAAGAACCCGAACGCCAAAGGCACCCCGCTCGACTACACCGCGAAGGTGACGACGACAGGTCCGGGCGACACGTCGAGCGATTCGACGATCAAGGTCAACGAGCCGTTGGCGATCGGCGGCACGAACGTCTACCTGCTCGGCAACGGCTACGCGCCGACCATCACCGTCCGCGATCCCCAGGGCAAGGTGGTGTTCAACGACTCGGTGCCCTTCATCGCCGAGGACGCGCAGCTCACCTCGCTCGGCTGGGTGAAAGTGCCCGACGGCCTCCGGGAGCAGGTCGGGATGATCGGCTTCTTCTACCCGACGGTCGGCAAGAGCGCGACGGCGGCCGGCGCTCTGACCTCGACGTTCCCCGGCTTGAACGATCCGGTCCTCAGCCTGAACGTCTACGCAGGCGACCTCGGCGTCGACAGCGGCGTCCCGCAATCGGTCTACAGCCTGAACACCGACAAGATGTCCCAGCTGGCCGGGCCCGGCACGAAGACCAAGGCGCTGCAGCTGAAGCCGGGTCAGACCGTCGAGCTCCCGAGCGGGCTCGGCACGATCTCGATGGGAGACGTCAAACGCTACGCATCGCTCGACGTGCACCACGACCCCGCCCAGGGCTGGGTGCTGCTGTTCGCGATCCTCATCCTCGGCGGCCTGCTGACGTCGCTCTTCGTGCCCCGACGTCGCATCTGGGTCAAGGCCGTCGAGAACCCCGACGGCTCCCTGACCCTGGAGTACGCTGGCCTCGCCCGTGGTGAGGACCCCAACCTCCTCGCGGCTGTGACCGCCGTCGCCGACGAGCACACCGCACTCCTCACCCGAACCCCGAAGAATTAGGCTTGCACTCGTGACCGAAACCCTGTCCCAGTTGTCCACGGTCTTCATCTATGTGGCGATGGGGTTCTACGCGGCCGCGTTCATCGCGTTCGCGCTCGACCTCGCCCGCAGAGGAGCCAGAGCCACAGCCGAGGAGGCCGCGGTCGTCCCGAGCGCCGTCGCCCGGCGGGCGGAGGTCGCCCAACCGGTGGGAGCCACGGCCGCGCGGATGTCCGCGTCGGGCGGTGGGGCTGAGGCACCTCCGGCGACGCCGCCGTCGTCTGCGCTCGGCCGGCTGTCCTCCCGGATCAGCACACGACTCGAGGACGACGTGATGAACGGCGCCGCCTCGTCGGCGTCGATCAAGTGGGCGTTCGGCCTCACCATCGTGGGCTGGGGCTTCCACCTGATCGCCACCGTCCTGCGCGGCATCGCGGCCGACCGGGTGCCGTGGGCCAACATGTGGGAGTTCTCGATGACCGGGACCCTGGTCATCGTCGGCGTCTTCCTGGTCGCGAACCTCAAGTGGGACATCAAGTACCTCGGCACGTTCATCATCGGCCTGGTCCTGGTGCTGCAGGGGATCGCGCTGCTCCGGTACTTCGTCCCAGTGGTCCCGCTGCAGCCGGCGCTGCAGTCGTACTGGCTCGTGATCCACATCATCGTGGCCGTGCTGGGCACGGCGTTCTTCGCACTCGGCTTCGCGCTCTCGGGTCTCCAGCTCCTGCAGTACCGGCGCGAACGCCAGGTCGCGGAGTCCCGTCCCCAGCAGTTCAAGTTCCTCGCGACCCTCCCCAGCGCGGTCGCTCTGGAGAACCTCGCGTACCGGATCAATATCGTCGGCTTCATCGCCTGGACGTTCACGCTGATCGCCGGAGCCATCTGGGCCGAGAAGGCGTGGGGCCGTTACTGGGGCTGGGACACCAAGGAAGTCTGGACGTTCATCATCTGGGTGATCTACGCCGGCTACATCCACGCGCGGGCGACGCGCGGCTGGCGCGGATCGCGTTCCGCATGGCTCGCGATCATCGGCTTCGCAGCGGTGCTCTTCAACTTCGGCGTCGTCAACGTGTTCTTCCACGGACTCCACGCCTACTCGGGGCTCGGATCCTGATCGGATTCCGCCCCTCCCGCCTGACGCGGTCGCCCCTCCGGGCGACCGCGTTTTCGCGTTCCAGGGGGCTACTTCCGCGGAATCACGCGGATCCTGCCGTGCGACACGCCCGGGATGTCCGCGGAATTTGCGACGTCCCGGAGGCCTGCGTAAAGTACTTACTTGTCACCCCAAAGGTGCGGGAGAGCGGAAGAGCTCCCCGGCCTCAAGCGGGACCGAATCCTTAGCCTAGCGGCAAATCTCAACTTGAAAGAGTTGCTTTGCTGCGCTTAGGATTAACACCCCACTCACTGAGCAGGTCTGACCGGTTCGGGTCGTGCAAATCGGATGTATCCCACGATGGATGAACGAAAGAGCGCGAAACGGCCAACTTGACAAACTGACTGAGAGTGGTAAGGTAGAGAAGTTGCCTCACAGAGAAGCCCGAGAGGGTTGAAGGTGAGAGCGTCCGATCCTTGAGAACTCAACAGCGTGCACAATGTCAAATGCCAAAAACCTCGGCATTGACCCGAAGACCTCGGTCTGAAAGTCGATGCAAGAGATTCCTTTGGATTAGAAACAGAATGTCAGTAGATATTCGAAACTAGTCAAGACAAACTCGCAGGAGACGAGATATTCCTCTCCGATCCTGCACAATGTTTCCAGTCGCTTGCGACTTGGAGCTGAACATTTTACGGAGAGTTTGATCCTGGCTCAGGACGAACGCTGGCGGCGTGCTTAACACATGCAAGTCGAACGATGAACCTGGAGCTTGCTCTAGGGAATTAGTGGCGAACGGGTGAGTAACACGTGAGTAACCTGCCCTTGACTCTGGGATAACCTCCGGAAACGGAAGCTAATACCGGATATGACGCACGGAGGCATCTCCTGTGCGTGGAAAGAATTTCGGTCAAGGATGGACTCGCGGCCTATCAGGTAGTTGGTGAGGTAACGGCCCACCAAGCCTACGACGGGTAGCCGGCCTGAGAGGGTGACCGGCCACACTGGGACTGAGACACGGCCCAGACTCCTACGGGAGGCAGCAGTGGGGAATATTGCACAATGGGCGCAAGCCTGATGCAGCAACGCCGCGTGAGGGACGACGGCCTTCGGGTTGTAAACCTCTTTTAGTAGGGAAGAAGCGAAAGTGACGGTACCTGCAGAAAAAGCACCGGCTAACTACGTGCCAGCAGCCGCGGTAATACGTAGGGTGCGAGCGTTGTCCGGAATTATTGGGCGTAAAGAGCTCGTAGGCGGTCTGTCGCGTCTGCTGTGAAAACCCGAGGCTCAACCTCGGGCCTGCAGTGGGTACGGGCAGACTAGAGTGCGGTAGGGGAGAATGGAATTCCTGGTGTAGCGGTGGAATGCGCAGATATCAGGAGGAACACCGATGGCGAAGGCAGTTCTCTGGGCCGTAACTGACGCTGAGGAGCGAAAGCGTGGGGAGCGAACAGGATTAGATACCCTGGTAGTCCACGCCGTAAACGTTGGGCGCTAGATGTGGGGACCATTCCACGGTTTCCGTGTCGCAGCTAACGCATTAAGCGCCCCGCCTGGGGAGTACGGCCGCAAGGCTAAAACTCAAAGGAATTGACGGGGGCCCGCACAAGCGGCGGAGCATGCGGATTAATTCGATGCAACGCGAAGAACCTTACCAAGGCTTGACATATACGAGAACGGGCCAGAAATGGTCAACTCTTTGGACACTCGTAAACAGGTGGTGCATGGTTGTCGTCAGCTCGTGTCGTGAGATGTTGGGTTAAGTCCCGCAACGAGCGCAACCCTCGTTCTATGTTGCCAGCGCGTAATGGCGGGAACTCATAGGAGACTGCCGGGGTCAACTCGGAGGAAGGTGGGGATGACGTCAAATCATCATGCCCCTTATGTCTTGGGCTTCACGCATGCTACAATGGCCGGTACAAAGGGCTGCAATACCGTAAGGTGGAGCGAATCCCAAAAAGCCGGTCTCAGTTCGGATTGAGGTCTGCAACTCGACCTCATGAAGTCGGAGTCGCTAGTAATCGCAGATCAGCAACGCTGCGGTGAATACGTTCCCGGGCCTTGTACACACCGCCCGTCAAGTCATGAAAGTCGGTAACACCCGAAGCCGGTGGCCCAACCCTTGTGGAGGGAGCCGTCGAAGGTGGGATCGGTGATTAGGACTAAGTCGTAACAAGGTAGCCGTACCGGAAGGTGCGGCTGGATCACCTCCTTTCTAAGGAGCATCTGGCACCCTCGGGTGTCCAGGCGCCAGATCTGAGCGAACGTCTCAGCCGGTTAGCTCATGGGTGGAACATTGACATTGGTGCGGAGCCGAACGGCTCGAACTCAGTACATCTCTTGTAGATAGGAACGGCTCGGACCCGGAAGCCCCGCACATGCACGCTGTTGGGTCCTGAGGGACCGGACCTCATTCGAACGGATGAGAACCGAATCCTCTGGACCTTTTCTAGTCGGTCATAACTCGGCCGGCGGAGAAGGTACCGCCCGTACTTTGAGAACTACACAGTGGACGCGAGCATCTTAGATTCGAACCTTCGGGTTCGAATCACATAGATGATCACAGTACTTATGTACTGATAGATCATTGGTCAATCTGCTCATCTTCGGATGAGCCGATCGATTCTAAAACTCATGTGATTTCAAATTTCTAAGAGCAAACGGTGGATGCCTTGGCATCTGGAGCCGAAGAAGGACGTAGTAATCTGCGATAAGCCTCGGGGAGCTGATAAACGAGCTTTGATCCGAGGATCTCCGAATGGGGAAACCCCGCTGGGCCCGTAAGGTGACCCAGTGACTCCCGCCTGAATATATAGGGCGGGTAGAGGGAACGTGGGGAAGTGAAACATCTCAGTACCCACAGGAAGAGAAAGCAAAAGCGATTCCGTTAGTAGTGGCGAGCGAAACCGGAAGAGGCTAAACCGATCATGTGTGATAGCCGGCAGGCGTTGCATGGTCGGGGTTGCGGGACTTTTCAGCAGCTTCTGCCGAACTGCAAGCGTTACAGAGGATCATAGGCGAACGGCATTGAAAGGCCGGTCATAGAGGGTGCCAACCCCGTAGCCGAAATGGTCCAATGGCGCGAAGAGTATCCCAAGTAGCACGGGGCCCGAGAAATCCCGTGTGAATCTGTCAGGACCACCTGATAAGCCTAAATACTCCCAGATGACCGATAGCGGACAAGTACCGTGAGGGAAAGGTGAAAAGTACCCCGGGAGGGGAGTGAAATAGTACCTGAAACCGTTTGCTTACAAACCGTTGGAGCCTCCTTGTAGGGGTGACAGCGTGCCTTTTGAAGAATGAGCCTGCGAGTTAGCGATATGTGGCGAGGTTAACCCGTGAGGGGTAGCCGTAGCGAAAGCGAGTCTGAATAGGGCGATTCAGTCGCATGTCCTAGACCCGAAGCGAAGTGATCTATCCATGGCCAGGTTGAAG
>NZ_JBDHNI010000005.1:0-628952 GCF_039615055.1 Microbacterium sp. X-17 | reverse complement strand
GCCGCGCCGACCGGCGCAGTCAGGGTGTATCCGGCGTAGACGCCCACGAGCGCGAGGATCACGACCGTCACGATGCCGCCGATCAGCGCCCCGCGTCGGCGTCGGCGCCGCCGGAGCGCCGGGTCGACACCGGGCGTGCCTGGCTTCTCGTACGTCCGCTCGTCGCTGATCAGCTCGCGGAACTGCGCGAGGCCGTCCGCCGCCTCGTCCCCCTGTGACACGTTTCCCCCAAACGTTCCCCTCCTCCCATCATGCGCTATCTGGGCGCGGGGGAGGTCAGGAGTTCAGGTGAACGATCGCCAACACGATGAGGATGAGGCCCACGAACATCATCGAGACCCACAGCACCGTGCTCGAGTGCGCTCGCGATGAGCGACTGCGCGGCGCGCACGAAAGCGATGTGATCGAGGCCGCGACAGCTCGCTCCATTGACGAGACTCTCGAGGGTGCGGAGTTGGGGCTTGCCCAAGTTGTTGCCGCGCCCAGCCGAGCCGAGGACAATAGAGAATCAGCGGCGGAGGCAGCATCTGCGCGTCCGGTCCCGTTGGCTCCGCGAGGTTGTGTGCTGCGTGGCGAGGCTTGGGGAGGAATGGGCGAGTGGGTGACCATCTGATCAAAGCTGAGGACCGTGCGCGCACTCTGGTGCTCTTTCCAGAGTGGTTCGGCGGGGATCGTATTCCCGAGACGCTCAAGGTTCCCCCAGAGATCCGTCAAAGACTTCGAGAGTGGAATCGGACCTGGGAGAGCGTTCTCGATCCGGTCATCAAGGTCGAATGGCCGGACCCCGCTGTCGGGCGTGCATGGATTGCCGAGGGGAACGCTTTGGTGCGGGAGTTGCAGGCCCAGCTGGGGTCTGAGATTCGCGTGGTGGGCGACTTTGCCGCGTATGACCCGGATGCATGACGCATCCGGGTCATACGCGGGTTGGTGTTAGTCGTTCCAGGCCGTGGAGTTGCAGGCGGACGCCTGCGAGTTGTTGCTCAGAAATGCAGTAATGACAATGTAGTTGCTCTTCGATAGAACGGTGTTGGCGTAGTACGAGGCGTAGATCTGCGTTCCCTTCCAGATATGGAACGGAGCCGAGAAGCACACCTTTTGCTGTTCCTGGTTCACGGCAGGGTACGGGTTTGCGTAGTCGAGGGTGTCATGCACGGCGTGAATCATGTATTCGTCCCATGACTGGGGCGACTGGTAGCCGAGAGCCCCCGAAGCTGATGCTCGGACCGTTTCCCATCCATTGGGGCTTCCAATTTGGCCCCATTGGTGCCGATCGCGGATGTGCTTGAAGCCGCTCGTCGTCTCCGTCCCGCACAGAAGATCCACGTCTCCACCGGACCAGGCGGGGTTGCCTGATCCGTTATCGTACGGGAACGTGTGAATGTTCTCGACGATTACCCAGTTCGGGTTGTTAGCGAGGTTGCACGCGGCGACATCACCGGGGTTGAACGGGATCGTCTGGATAGTGACCCCGCCGCCCTCAGGGCTGGCGACACCGCCGGAGTTCGGACTCGCAACACCGCCGGAGTCCTGGCCTGCGACACCGAGGAGGACGGAGTCTTCGAGGGTCGTTCCGAAACGCACCTCCTCACCCCCAGGCTGGGCTCCTCCGACTGCGGGAGTCGGTTGCAGCGAGTCAGCGGTCGCTGCGGTCGCGGGGGCAAAGGCCAATAGCGCCGCGGCGACCGCCGCGATCCAAAGTGTGCTCTTGGTACGAGTATTCATGAGCTTCTTTCGGTCGTGAGAGCCCCCTTGGCTCTCCTCAACCACGCTCTCCCCGGAAGGACGCTAAGACCAGCAGATGAGTTCGCTGGTGAAGCCGAGGGAAAGGGAGTAGCCTCCGCTAGGTCTCAACTCCCCTGTCGAGTTCGTGCGGAACCCTCCTACGATTAGCGGTCGTCTAGAGCGAGTGCATGAGTGATGCGGAGAATGGTGTCGAGGGTCGGATTGATTTCGCGGCCAATCACGAAGCCGCGTTCGACGCTCGCGTAGGTCTGCACCGCCAGCCCCGCTGTGAACGCGACGTCCTCTTGTGACAGGCCCGCAGACATGCGTGCCGAATAGATGCGCTTCGCCATCTGCTGGACGAACTTCTGGCGGTAGGCCACGTAGTCGGGTTCGTGCATATGCTCTTCGGGAGCTGGCTCTCTTCCGGGTGAAGGAGGCGAGGTCGCGGGCCTAGGCCGTCTGGTTGGTGGGGTACGTGTCCGCACCGCGGCGCTGACCTCGGCCGCGCCGACCGGCGCAGTCAGGGTGTATCCGGCGTAGACGCCCACGAGCGCGAGGATCACGACCGTCACGATGCCGCCGATCAGCGCCCCGCGTCGGCGTCGGCGCCGCCGGAGCGCCGGGTCGACACCGGGCGTGCCTGGCTTCTCGTACGTCCGCTCGTCGCTGATCAGCTCGCGGAACTGCGCGAGGCCGTCCGCCGCCTCGTCCCCCTGTGACACGTTTCCCCCAAACGTTCCCCTCCTCCCATCATGCGCTATCTGGGCGCGGGGGAGGTCAGGAGTTCAGGTGAACGATCGCCAACACGATGAGGATGAGGCCCACGAACATCATCGAGACCCACAGCACCGTGCTCGAGTGCGAGACGAGCCAGCCGCTCAGCCGCTCCAGCAGGGGACGCACGCTCCCGTCGCCGAAGAGGTACGCGAGCACGAGCGCGCCGACCGTGGAGATGCCGACGATCGTGAAGATCACGATCGCGAGGGTCGCCGAGCCGACGGGAAGGCTCGCGGTTCCGATCGCGAGTCCCGCAGCAAGAACGAGCGTGAGGTTCTTCGGCCGCACGTTCATTACGAGGCCGAACCCGAACGAGCGCCAGGGCTGGATGCCGTTGAGCATCCGCGTCCACGACGGTGACGTCGCCGACTGGTCGCCGCGCCGGCTCCGCAGGAGCGCGACGAGGCCCCAGAGGACGAGGAGTGCGCCGAGCGCCATCTCGACGATGTGCACCCACGTCGGCATCCGATCCGACACGCCGGCTGGCACGAGCCGTGCGATGAGCGTGAACAGCGTCACGAGAACGAACACGCCGATCGTCCAGCCCGACAGATACGCGACGCTGACGGGCACCGGGCGCGGAGACAGCAGGAGGATGACCGCCGCCAGAATGGGGAGGATGCTGAACGCCATCGCGACGCCGAGCGGGACGACGTACCAGAGGACGGACTCCACGGTCCGAGCCTATGGGCACGGCGCGCATCACCGGATCACGGGAGCGGGGTGACCTCCGGCGCGCCGGTGAAGCGGGCCGAGGGACGGATGATCTTCGGATCCCGTGCCTGCTCGAGCACGTGCGCGGTCCACCCGATCGTGCGGGCGATCGCGAACGTCGGCGTGAGCATGTCCCGGGGGATGCCGCACGCCTCCATCACGACGGCGGCGTAGAACTCCACGTTGGCGTGCAGCTCCCGGCCGGGCTTCAGCTCGGCGAGCAGGCGCTCGGTGGTCTCCTCGAAGCGCACGGCGAGCTCCACCCGCGGGCCGCCGAACTCCCGCGCGTACCGTTTCATGAGCTCCGAGCGCGGGTCCGCCGTCCGGTAGACCGCGTGGCCGAAGCCCATGATGCGGCGCCCGCCGGCGACCTGCGCGCGGACCCACGGCTCGACGACGTCCGGCGTACCGACCTCGTCCAGCTCGTCGAGCGCGCGCGACGGCGCGCCGCCGTGCAGGGGCCCGGTGAGGGCGCCCAGCCCGCCGGCGAGGCAGGAGGCCACGTCCGCCCCGGTCGACGCGATGACGCGGGCCGTGAAGGTCGAGGCGTTGAAGCCGTGGTCCATCACCGCGATGAGGTACGCGGTGAGCGCGCGCTCGGCGCGCGCATCCGGAACGCGTCCGGTCAGCTGGTGGAGGTGGTTCGCGGCGATGCCGCGCCCGGCAAGCTCCGGCAGCGGTGCCAGGCCGCGTCCGCGGCGGTGGAGTGCGTCGAGGATCACCGGGGTGATCGCCGCGAGCTCGACCGCATCCGCCGATCGTGCCGCTTCGCTCAGGTCGTACACCGGACGCAGGCCCCGCGCGGCGGCGTACAGCGGCCACGCCGCCTTGAGTCCGGCGACCGGGTCGACCGGACCTGCGCCCAGGACGACCCGCACGACCTCGTCGACCTCGGGCCGCGCTCGGGCGGCGGCCACCTCTGCCGCGAACGCCGCGCGCTCCGCGGCATCCGGCAGGGCTCCGCGTACGAGCAGGTGCCAGACGTCCTCGACCGTGACCGTCTCGGCGAGTTCGATCGCCGAGTAGTCGCGGTAGCGGTAGAAGCCCTCCCGGGCTCGGACATCTCCGATCGACGTCTCGGCGACCGCGACGTTCGCGAGTCCCCGCGGCACCTCGATGAGGCGGTCGTCCATCCTGTCCACGCGCATCTTCTCCGCTCCCTCCGCGACCGCCAGGGTCGCATCCGCTACCGTCAGAGTGAGAGTTGATGAGGATTTCGTCAATCTTGATCGGATCAACATGGATGCCCTGCCCCGCCTCACCGCCGCCGAGGCCGCCGCGCGGCTCGGCGTCAAGCCGGAGTCGCTCTACGCCTACGTCTCTCGCGGGCTGCTGTCCCGCGAGCGCGGAGCATCCGGCTCGACGTTCGATCCGCTGGAGGTCGAGGCCTTCGCTCGCGGCCGCCGGCGCGCCCCCGCGAGCCGGAGCACGGACGGGGCGAGCGCGTCCGGCCTTCCGCTCGGTGTGCTCGAGACCGATATCGCGCAGGTCGAGGACGACACGCTCTTCTTCCGCGGACGGGATGCCGTCCGCCTCGCACGCGAGTCCGACCTCGAGTCCGTCGCGGCGTGGCTCTGGGGCCTGCCGGATGCCGCGGCCCTCCGCCGGCTCGGCGACGACCCGGACGCCGTGGCGGCGGCGCGGGCGCTCGTGCGCGCCCTCCCCACCGGCGCGACGCTCCTGGACCGGATGCAGGCCGCGGTCACGGCCCTCGCGGCGTCGGATCCGCTCCGGCGCGACGCGTGCGGTCCCGCGCTCGCGCGTGCCGGCGCCCGCCTGCTGTCCGGCATCCCGCGCGCCCTCGCGGATGCACCGGTCCCGGATCCTGTGGACACCGCCGCCGATGTGCCCCGCGCCCCTGCGGACACGGCCGCGACCCTGTGGACCGCGCTCGCCGGGCGGGCGCCGGAGCCCGCGGAGCACCGCGCGATCTCCGCCGCGCTCGTGCTCACCGTCGACCACGACCTCGCCGTCTCCACCCTCGCAGCGCGGGTCGCGGCGTCCGCGCGCGGCTCGGGGTACGCCGCGGTGACCGCCGCGCTCGGCGCGTTCGACGGGCCGCTGCACGGGAGCGCGAGCCGCGCCGCGGCCGAGCTCCTCGCCCGAGTTCGCGACGGCGAGCCCGTGGATCGCGCCCTCGCGTCCGCCGTCCGGGACAGCGGACGCGGCGTGCCCGGGTTCGGGCATCCGCTCTACGCGGGCATCGACCCGCGCGCGGCGGCGCTGCTGCCGCTCGTCGCGCGGATGCCGGGGGCGGGGCCCGTCGCGGCGGCCGTCGACGCCGTCATCGCGGAGGTCGAGCGGCGCGCGGGCGTTCACCCGAACCTCGATCTCGCGCTCGGCGCGCTCGTCGTCGTGGGGGCACTGCCGCCCGACGCGGGTTCCCTCGTCTTCGCGACCGGACGCCTCACCGGCTGGATCGCGCACGCGATCGCGGAGTACGAGGAGCCACCGATGCGGTTGCGTCCGCGCGGCCGCTACGTCGGACCGTGAGCCGTCGCGGTTCCGTCGGCGGCGGTCGCTACGCTCTGCCCTGAGCGCCCCGCGCGCAGGAAAGGTGACCCGCCATGCCCGTCTTCAACTTCCAGCTCGTCGTCGCCGGCGACCTCCCGTCCGTGCAGTCGACTCTCCGCTCGGCCCTGGAGGCCGAGGACTTCACGATCAAGGAGGAGCACAAGGGGGAGTGGAAGGCGTCGCACGGCAGCATCGCGAAGACGATGTTCCTCGGCGCGTTCGCGGGTTCGAAGAGCCAGCACGAGGTGCTGATCGTCAAGTTCACCCCGGAGGGCGGCGACGTGCGGGTCGACCTGCACCGCCCGCTCGTCCAGGCCGGCGGCGGGGACGACGACGGCATCGAGGAGATGCGCCTCTACGACGCGTACAAGACGTCGCTGACCGGGCTCCGCGACCGCGTGCAGGCGACGGGCTCGCTGGTCAGCGCGAACGTCTGACCGACCCTCGCGCGGCGGTCACGCGCGCGACGCGATCGCCGCGGCATCCACCCCGCGCGGGAGCGCGCCGTAGAGCGCGCCGGCGCCGGCATCCGCGGCCAGTCGGGTCGCGGTGAAGCCGTCGGCGACCGCCCCGGGGGCGAAGCGCACGAGGAGGGATGCCTGGAGCCCGAGCGCGAGCGCGGAGACGAGCTCGCGCGCCCGGGCGTCCGGCTGCGGGTCGATCGCGACCTCGCGGAGAAGCCGGCGGGTGTGCTCGAGGTGGGCGTCGAGCCGCGGGTCGGCGCCCACTGCGCGGGAGACCTCCGCGTCGAACGCCTCGAACGACGCCGTGTCGCGCGTGAGCGCGCGGAGCACGTCGAGGGCGATGACGTTCCCCGAGCCCTCCCAGATCGCCATGACCGGCTGCTCGCGGTACCGCAGCGCGAGCGGGAAATCCTCCGTGTAGCCGTTCCCGCCGAGGCATTCGAGCGCCTCCACGGCATGGCCCGGCCCCCGCTTGCAGATCCAGTACTTCGCGACCGCGGTGGCGAGGCGCCGGAAGGCGCGCTCCTCGTCGTCGGCGTCCGCGTCGTACGCGCGCGCCAGGCGGAGGGCCGTGGCGGTCGCCGCCTCGGTCTCGAGCTGGAGGTCGGCGATGACGGCGGTCATCGCGGGCTGGTCGATCAGCGTCCGCCCGAAGGCGGCCCGGTGGCGCACGTGCCACGCCGCCTCGACGGTCGCGTGCCGCATCCCGGCGGCGGAGCCCAGGACGCTGTCCAGGCGGGTCCGCGTGACCATGTCGATGATGGTGCGGACGCCGCGGCCCTCTTCGCCGACGAGGTGACCGAGCGCACCCTCGTACTCCACCTCGCTCGATGCGTTCGCGCGGTTGCCGAGCTTGTCCTTCAGCCGCATGATCCGCAGGGCGTTGCGGGAGCCGTCGTCACGGATGCGCGGCACGAGGAAGCACGACAGCCCGCCCGGGGCCTGCGCGAGCACGAGGAACGCATCCGACATCGGCGCGCTGCAGAACCACTTGTGCCCGGTCAGCGCGTATCGTCCCTCGCCCTGCGGGACCGCGCGCGTCGTCCCGGCACGTACGTCGGATCCGCCCTGCTTCTCGGTCATCGCCATGCCGAAGATCGCGCTCGTCTTGCCCGGCGCGAGAGCGGGCTCGTAGTGGCGGCTGAGGAGCCGGGGCGCCCATTCGCGCGCCAGCTCCGGATGCTGCGCCACGACCGGGAACGCCGCGTGCGTCATCGACACCGGGCACGCGTGCCCGGGCTCGACGTGGGCGTAGAGCATGAATGTCGCGGCCCGCGCGACCGCGGCGCCCGGCCGCGGGTCGGCGAAGGCCGCCGTGTGCGCGCCGTCCGCGAGCGCGGTGCGGAGGACGCGATGGTACGACGCGTCGTACTCCACCTCGTCGATCCGGTTCCCGTACCGGTCGTGGGTGTGCAGCACCGGCTCGCGCCGGTTCGCGGCCACGGCATCCGCCTGGAACGCCGCGGACCCGACGAGGTGGCCGGTCGCGTGCAGGCGCTCGTGCGCCCAGCCCGCGTCGTGCCGGGTGACGCCCTCGACGAGTGCGGCGTCCGCGCCGTACTCGTCCACATCCACGCGCGGCGGAGCCTGGTTCCCGACCTCGTGCGTCGACATGCTCGCCTCCACCGATCGAACCTAGCCCGCGCCCCCGGGTGCCGCCACGCGTTTGCGTGTGGCGTTCCGGGCGCGGACCATGGAGGGGTGGCTCCTCGTCCGCGGCTCGGTCGGCGCACTCTCGTGATTCTCACGATCGTCGTCGGCGCGCTGCTCGTCGCCGGGTTCGTCGCGCTGGCGCTGAGGACGCTGCTGCCCGGGACGCCCGCCGGCGCACCCACGGACACGATGCCCACGATCCACGTCACGCCGTCTCCCTCGCCGACGCGCGCGGGCCCCCCGGCGAACACGAAGGGGTACGACCTCGCGGGCCTGCCCGCGGTCGACGTGTTCGCGGTCATCCCGGCCCTGCCGGTCGACGCAGACCCCACCGCGCCCACGACGGGCCTCGTCGCGACGCCGGCCGCCGCGGTGGTGCCGGTCTTCGCGGACCCCACGGCCGACCCGGTCGCGACGCTCGCCTCGCATCAGACGTACGACGGCACGACGGTCCCGGTCGTGGAGAAGTACGCCGACTGGGTCAAGGTCCTGCTCGTGGGCCGCGAGACGGTGCCGTCGAACGGACAGGTCGCGGGCTGGATCCGGATGGCGGACGTCACGCTGTCGCCTCTGGACACGCACGTCGAGGTCAGCCTGTCGGCGCGCACGATCGATCTCGTGAGCGCGTCCGGTTCGGAGCGGATCGCGACCGACTTCGGGTGGGGCACGCCGCAGACGCCGACGCCCGTCGGCCGCGCGTTCGTCATGATGACGCGCACGGCGCCGGAGCTCGGCTACACCCGCGGGCATCCGCTCGTGTACCTGTCCACGCAGTCCGAGGCGCTGGGCGACTTCGGTGGTGCCGCGGTCGCCGTGACCGCGTTCCACTACCACGACGAGCACTCCGGCGACGTCTCGAACGGCTGCCTCCGCGTGAGCGCCGACGTGATCGACCGCCTCGCCCCGCTCCCCGAGGGCACGGTCGTCGAGATCCGCCCCTGACCCCGGCCCTCCGGGCCTGTCGCCTCCTCCGGCCCTCCGGGCCTCGGGCCTGTCGCCTCCTCCGGCCCTCCAGGCCCCGGCCTGTCCTCCCCTCCGCGAGAACGCGCTTGTGTCCCGTTTTCACGCCGATTTCGTGACATACGCGCGTTCTCAGCGGGGCGTGGCCGGCCCGGGCCCGCCCGTCCTGACCTGGGAGTCAGGGGGGCCTGCAGGGGCGGCGGCGGCGTGTCCACAGGGGTGGGGCGAGGCGGAAGCCCGCGGGGCGGGGCGCGAGTAACGTGACGGGGGTGCCATCCCTCCCTCGCGTGACCGTCGTGATCCCGTGCCGCGACGACGCGTCCTTCCTCGAGGAGTGCCTCGCGGCACTGAACCGACAGACCCGCCCCGCGCACCGCGTCATCGTCGTGGACAACGACAGCTCGGACGACTCGGCCGACGTCGCCCGGCGCCACGGCGCGAGCGTGGTCGAGGAGCCGCTCGTGGGGATCTGGCCGGCAGCCTCGCGCGGCTACGACGAGGCGCTCGGGGCGAGCGACATCATCGCCCGGCTGGACGCCGACTCCCGGCCGCATCCGGACTGGATCGCCCGCATCGTCGCGGCGTTCACCGCGGATCCGGGGCTGAGCGTGCTCACCGGCGGCGCGGAGTTCTACGGCGCCTCGCCGCTCACGTGCTACCTCGGCCGGCACTGGTACATCGGCGGAGGCCGGGTGTGGATCAAGCTCTGGCTCGGCGTCCCGCTCGTGTTCGGTTCGAACTTCGCGATGCGCGCCGACGTCTGGGAGCGCGTGCGCACCCGCGTGCACCGCGGGAACTCGCGCATCCACGACGACCTCGACCTCACGATCCACCTCCGGGAGACCGACGTCGTGCGGTGGGACCACGACCTGCGGATGCCGGTGTCCGCGCGTCCGCTGCGGACCCCGCGCGGGCTCCTGCGGCGGGTCTGGCGGGTCGTGCCGACGTTCGCGGCGAGCTGGCCGGCGGGAGCCCCGGGGCGGCGCCCGCTCGTGCCGCCGGTCGCCCCACCGGTGCCGACGTGGGAGCCGGGCGACGACGAGGATCTGTCGCCGGAGTTCGGACGCTGACGGCGGGCGTCGTGCCTCTCGCGGTCGTGATCGTCGCCTACGCGGTCTTCGCCGTGCTGAGCGTCATCCTCGTCGTCATCGACGCGCGCACGCACCGCCTGCCGAACGCACTGGTCCTGCCGGCGTATCCGGTCGCCCTCGTGCTGCTCGCCCTCGCGTGCCTGCTCGGATGGCCGTGGGACGCGTTCTTCCGCGGCCTCGTCGGGGGTGCCGCACTGTTCGCGTTCTACCTCGTGCTGCGGCTCGTGCAGCCGCGGGGCATGGGCGGGGGAGACGTCAAGCTCGCCGGTCTCGTCGGGCTCCACCTCGGGTTCCTCGGCTGGGAGCAGCTCGTGGTGGGCGCGTTCGCCGGGTTCCTGCTCGGCGGGCTGTACGGCGTGCTGCTGATCCTCCGCCGTCGCGCGCATGGCCGGAGCCGGATCGCCTTCGGCCCGTGGATGCTCGCCGGCACGTGGGCCGTCATCCTCACCACGACGGCCTCCGCGATCCTCTAGCGTGGCGTCATGCGATCGGTGTTCGCGCTCGTCGCCCGCGTGATCGCCTGGGCGCTGTCGCTCAAGGCGACGCGATCGTTCCTGCTCTACCTCGAGCGGCGCGGCCCGCAGTTCGCGGATGCCATCACCTATCGCACGCTCTTCAGCGTCTTCGCCGGGGTGCTCCTGGGCTTCTCGCTCGCCACCCTGTGGCTCGCGGACAACCCGATCGCGTGGAAGGCGCTCGTCGACGCAGTGGATGCCGTCATCCCGGGCCTGGTCGGCGAGGGCGGCCTGATCGACCCCAAGGCGATCCAGGTGCCGGCCGGGCTCACGGTCGTGGGGGTGCTCGGCCTCGTGGGTCTCATCGGCGCCGCCATCGGCGCGATCGGCTCGCTGCGCACCGCGCTGCGCGTCCTCGCGGGCCGGGTGACCGAGGACGTCCAGTGGTACTGGGTCATCGTCCGGAACCTCGCGCTCGCCGCGGGGATTGGCGCCGCGCTCGTGGTGTCCGCCGCCCTTACGTACTTCGGCACGGTCGGCGTGCGGACGCTCCTGACCTGGCTGGGCGCTCCCGACTCGGGCGACGCCGCGACCTTGCTGCCGCGAATCGTGTCGCTCGTCATCGTGTTCGGCCTCGACGCGTGCATCGTCGCGGTCCTGTTCCTCGTGCTGGCGGGCGTGCGGCCCTCCGCCCGGTCGCTGTGGACCGGCGCGCTCCTCGGGGGCTTCGGCCTCACCGTGCTGCAGGCGCTCTCGAGCCTGTTCGTGGGTGGGGCATCCGCGAACCCGCTCCTCGCGTCCTTCGCGGCGCTCATCGCGCTACTGCTGTGGTTCAACCTGTCGGCGCAGGTCATCCTGATCGCCGGCGCCTACATCATCACGGGCGCGGAGGAGGAGAAGGATCGCGTCCGCGCGAAGTTCGGCGCGACGACCTTCGCACAGCGTCGGGTGCAGCGCGCGGAGGACGCGGTCACCGCCGCGGCGCGCGAGCTCGATCTGGCTCGCGCCGCGGCGGCCGCCGAGCGTGCCTCGTCCTCCTGACCCGCGGCGCGGCTCAGCCGGCGATCGACACGAGGCCCAGCTCCACGGGGGACAGGAGGCCGGGGTGGGCGGGCACGACGCGCACGGTGTAGCCGAACGGGCCGGTCTGCTGCAGCGCGAGGCTGCCGGCGAACGCCGTCACGCCGTCGGCGGTCTCGCCCGCCTGAAGGCGGAGCGTCGCGTGGTCGGGCGAGAGGAGGTCGTCCTCGTTGGTCGGCCCGGAGGCGAGCTCGACCGCGACATCGTCGGCGGACAGGCCGCCGAGCGCCACGGACACGCGCACGTCGAGCGTGTCGCCCGCCTGCGCCTGCTGCGTGATGCCGGTCGCGTCGACGTTCGTGATGTGCACGCTCGGCCACGCGCCGCGCACGCGCTTCACGAACGCGGCGAGCTCTCGCGCGGCGGCGAAGTCGTCCGCCCGCAGGTCCGCGTCGTTCGCGGCCGCGGGCAGGTACAGACGGATGACGTACTCGCGCACCATCCGGTCGCTCGTCGCCTTCTTGCCGAGCTCGGTCATGGTGTGGCGCACCATCGCGAGCCACTTCGGCGGCACCCCGCCCACGCGGTCGTAGTACGCCGGCACGAGCTGGTGCTCGATCAGGTCGTAGAGCGCGGCCGCCTCCGTGTCGTCGCGCTCGTCGTCGTTCGCCGCGGTGTCGGCCGTGGGGATCGCCCAGCCGTTCTTGCCGTCGAACCACTCGTCCCACCAGCCGTCGAGGATCGAGAGGTTCAGGGCGCCGTTCAGCGCGGCCTTCATCCCCGACGTGCCGCAGGCCTCGAGCGGGCGCAGCGGGTTGTTGAGCCACACGTCGCAGCCGGGGTAGAGGCGCTTCGCGAGGGCGATGTCGTAGTCGGGCAGGAACACGATGCGGCCGCGCACGCGGGGGTCGCGGCTGAACCGCACGAGCTGCTGGATCAGGAGCTTCCCGGAGTCGTCGGCCGGATGGGACTTCCCGGCCACCACGATCTGCACGGGACGCTCGGGGTCGGTGAGGATCCGCGCCAGCCGCTCCGGGTCGCGCAGCATGAGCGTCAGCCGCTTGTACGTGGGCACGCGCCGGGCGAAGCCGATCGTGAGCACGCCCGGATCGAGGAGGTCGTCGATCCACGCGGGGGCCGCGTCGTCCGCCGCGGAGATGCGGCGGCGCGCCTCGGCGACGAGCTCGTTCTTCATCACCCCGCGCACGCTCCACAGCTCCTCGTCGGAGACGACGCTCGCGTCGCGCCAGTCGTGCGTCGCAGTGAGCGCATCGCCGAACGCGCGCTCGCTGACGGACTTCAGCGCGGGGTGCACCCAGGTCGGCGCGTGGACGCCGTTCGTGATCGACGTGATCGGCACCTCCTCGGCGTCGATCTCCGGCCACAGGGCCCCGAACATCTCGCGGCTCACGCGGCCGTGGAGGAGCGAGACCCCGTTCGCGTGCTGCCCGAGGTGGAGGCCGAGCACCGCCATGTTGAAGACCGACGGATCGCCGCCCTCGTAGCTCTCTAGTCCGAGGCTCAGGGCGCGCGCCGGGTCGACGCCGGACAGGAGACCGCTCCCGAGGTGGCTCGCGATGAGGTCCCGCGGGAACCGGTCGATGCCGGCGGGCACGGGCGTGTGCGTCGTGAACACGGTCGAGGCGCGCACCTGGGCGAGGGCCTCGTCGAAGGAGAGCCCGTCCGAGGTCATGAGCTCGGACATCCGCTCCAGCCCCTGGAAGCCGGCGTGCCCCTCGTTCGTGTGATAGACATCGGGCGTCGGACGGCCGGTGACGGCGCACCACGCGCGGATCGCCCGGACCCCGCCGATGCCGAGGAGCAGCTCCTGCAGCAGACGGTGCTCGCCGCCGCCGCCGTAGAGGCGGTCGGTGACCCGGCGGAGGTCCTCCGTGTTCGAAGGGGTCTCGGCATCCAGGAGCAGTAGGGGGACGCGGCCGATGTCGGCGATCCAGACGCGGGCGGCCAGGTGGCGGCCGCCGGGCAGATCGAGGCCGATCTCGACCGGCTGGCCCGCCTCGTCGCGCAGCAGGGTGAGCCCGAGGCCGTACGGGTCGAGCAGGGGGTAGCTCTCGCGCTGCCAGCCGTCGTCGCCGATCGCCTGCGTGAAGTACCCGGCGCGGTAGAAGAGGCCCACGCCAGTCAGCGGGACGCCGAGGTCCGACGCACTCTTGAGGTGGTCGCCGGCGAGGATGCCGAGACCGCCGGAGTACTGCGGCAGCGACGCGTCGACCCCGAACTCGGGGGAGAAGTACGCGATGTGCGCGGGCGTCTCGCCCTCGAGGCGCTGGAACCACTGCGCTCCCGTGAGATATGCCTCGAGGCGGTCGTCCTCCGCCTGCACGCGCGCGACGAACTCCTCGTCGTCGGCGAGCTCGTTGAGCCGGTGCTGCCCGAGCGCACCGAGCATCCGGGCCGGGTTCTCGCCGATCCGGACCCACAGGTCAGGATCCATCGATGCGAACAGGGCATGCGTCGTGCGGCTCCAGGACCATCGCCAGTTGGAGGCGAGGCGGTTCAGCGGCGCGAGGGAGTGAGCGAGGACGGGGCGGACGGTGAACGTGCGGATGGCCTTCACGACGGTGATTGTAGGTCCCGCGGATGTCCAGGCAGAGGCCGGATGCCAACGGGCCTGGCTAGGCTGGGGAACAGGGAGGTGCTCATGTCCATCGCACGTCTTGTATCTGGACCCCTGGACGGCCAGGTGGTTCCGCTCGACTCCGTCATCGGCGACTCCTACATCGTCCCCTACGGGGAGGGCCAGCTCGTCTACCGCCGGCAGGGTGACGCCCAGCACACCGGCGCCGCGGACGGCCCCACCGAGGAGACCTTCGTCTTCGTCGAGTCGACGGAGAACATCTCGCCCGGCGACGACTCCGAGCCGGGCGACCTCGCGCAGCCGTGGTGAGCGCGCGGTGAGCGACCCGTCGCACTCGCTCGAGGTCGAGCGCAAGTACGACGTCGACGACGCCACCCCGCTCCCGGACTGGACGGCGCTGCCGGGCGTCGCGAGCGTCGGCGAGCCGGAGGTGCGCGAGCTCGACGCCCGCTACTTCGACACCGACGACCTCGCCCTGGGTCGCGCACACGTCGCGGTGCGCCGTCGCGAAGGCGGCCCCGACGCGGGCTGGCACGTGAAGGCGTCCGCCACCGAGGGGCGGCACGAGTGGCATTGGCCGCTCGACGCGGGGGAGGCCGACGCGGTGCCGGATGCCGTGGCTCAGGCCGTCGCGGAGTGGGCGCGGCCTCCGTTCTCGCCCCTCGCGCGGATCCGCAACACGCGGACCGCGTACGCCCTCCGCGATGCGGAGGGCCGCGCCGTCGCGGAGGTCGTCGACGACCACGTCCGCGCACGCGCCGAGCGTACCGGCGTCGAGCAGGCGTGGCGCGAGTGGGAGGTCGAGCTGGCGGAGGCCGCGCCCGCCGACGCGGAGGCCTTCTTCCGCGCCGCCGACGCGCTCGTGGCGACCGCCGGCGGCGGGGTCGCGGCATCCGACTCGAAGCTCGGCCGCGCCCTCGGCCTCTGACCCCGTCCGGGCGTCAGAGGTTGATCATGTGGCCGGCGAGGCCGTGGAAGGCCTCCTGGACCGCCTCGCTGAGCGTCGGGTGCGTGTGGACGTTGCGGGCGCCCTCGAGCGCCGTGAGGTCCCACTTCTGCGCGAGCGTGAGCTCGGGGAGGAGCTCCGACACATCCGGTCCGATGAGGTGCGCGCCGAGAAGCTCGAGGTGCTCGCCGTCCGCGATGACCTTCACGAACCCGATCGGCTCGCCCAGGCCGTTGGCCTTGCCGTTCGCCGAGAACGGGAACTTCGCGACCTTGACGTCGTAGCCGGCGTCGATCGCCTGCTGCTCCGTGAGGCCGAAGCTCGCGACCTGCGGGTTGCAGAACGTGGCGCGCGGCATCATCCGGTAGTCGCCGAGCGGCATCGTCTCGGCCTTGCCGATGGTCTCGGCGGCCACGACGCCCTGCGCCTCCGCCACGTGCGCGAGCTGGAGCTTCGCGGTGACGTCGCCGATCGCGTAGATGTGCGGGACGTTCGTGCGCATGTAGTCATCGATCGCGATCGCGCCGCGCTCGGTCAGCTGCACGCCGGTGTTCTCGAGCCCGAAGCCGTCGACGCGCGGGGCGAACCCGATCGACATGAGCACCTTGTCGGCCTCGATCGTGGCGGGCGCGCCGTCCTTCGGCGTGTAGGTGACGGTGACCTTGTCGCCCGAGTCGACGACGGTCTCCACCTTCGTCGAGGTGAGGATGTCGACGCCGAGCTTCTTGTACTGCTTCTGGATCTCCTTCGAGACCTCGGCGTCCTCGTTCGGGAGGGCGCGGTCCAGGAACTCGATGATCGTGACCTTCACGCCGTAGTTCACCAGGACGTACGCGAACTCCATGCCGATCGCGCCCGCGCCCACGATGACGATCGAGCCCGGCAGCTCGCGCGTGAGGATCTGCTCCTCGTACGTCACGACGTTGTCGCTCAGCGTCACGCCGGGCAGCAGCCGGACGGTCGAGCCGGTCGAGACGATCGCGTTGTCGAAGGTGACCCGCTCCGTCGATCCGTCGGCCTGGGCGACGTCGATCGTGTGCGCGTCGACGAACGTGCCACGGCCCTCGTGCTCGGCGATCTTGTTCTTCTTCGTGAGGAAGTGGATGCCCTTGACATGGCCCTCGGCGACCTTGCGGCTCCGATCCCAGGCCACGCCGAAGTCGAACGTCGCGTTGCCGGAGATGCCGAACAGGTCGGCCTGCGCGTGGAACGTGTGCGCCAGATCCGCGTTGCGCAGCAGCGCCTTGGAGGGGATGCAGCCGACGTTCAAGCAGACGCCGCCCCAGTACTTCTCTTCGATGATCGCGGTGCTCAGACCCAGTTGCGCGCAGCGGACCGCGGCGACGTAGCCGCCGGGGCCCGCGCCAAGGATGACGACGTCATAGTGAGGCATGTCTCAAGCCTAGGGGCGGGTCGGTGAGGCAGCGCGCGCGCTGCCCTTTCCGATACTCTGTCGGGGGAAGAGGAGGGACAGGCGTGGCAGAGAACGAGGCACCCGAGCCGGACGAGATCCGGCGAGGACCCGGCAACGACAACGGACCGTCCCCCGACACGACGCAGACGTTCGGGCACGACTCCGATCTGTCCTTCGTCCCCTTCGGCTCCGAGCTCAGCGCCGCCGAGATGGAGGCCATCGAGGCACTCCCGACCCGCTCCGCGCTGCTGATCGTGCGTTCGGGCCCGTCCGCCGGCGCCCGCTACCTCCTCGACACGGACGTCACGACGGTGGGCCGGCATCCGGACGCCGACATCTTCTTCGACGACGTCACGGTCTCGCGCCGGCACGCGGAGATCACCCGCACCGGAGCCGCGTTCGACCTCGTCGACCAGCGCTCCCTCAACGGCACGTACGTGAACGGCGAGCGCGTCGACCGCGCGGTCCTGGAGAACGGCGCCGAGGTGCGCATCGGGAAGTTCCGCCTGAACTTCTTCGTCTCACCCGCAGACCTGCCGCGGGCGGCGGACGCCTGATGCCCGCAGGAGCAGCCGCCGGTCGCGCCGCGCCCGGGGGTGTCCTGAGCATCGGTCAGGTCCTCGCGCGGCTGACCCCCGAGTTCCCGGCGCTCACCTCCAGCAAGCTCCGATTCCTCGAGGTGCAGGGGATCGTCCGACCGCGACGCACCGAGTCCGGATATCGCAAGTTCGCGCCGGCGGACCTCGAGCGGCTTCGGCTGGCGCTCACGCTGCAGCGCGACCACTACCTTCCGCTCGTCGTGATCCGCGACTACCTCGACCAGCGCGATGCCGGCGCCGACCCGGAGCTGCCGTCCGCCGTCCCGGCGTCGATCGTGCCGGCCCCGCGCCGCTACCGGCGCGACGACCTGCTCGTGGCGTCGGGGGCGAGCCCGGCCCTTCTGGTCGAGGCCGTCAGTGTCGGGCTCGTGCCGGCCGCGGAGGTCCACGACGAGTCGGCGCTCGGCGTGCTGCGCGCCCTCGTGGCGCTGGAGCGGCACGGGATCGAGCCGCGCCACCTGCGGGCGCTCCGTCAGAGCGCGGAGCGCGACGCCACACTCATCGAGTCGGCGCTCGCCCCGCTCCTGCGCCGCCCCGACGGCACGTCTCGGGCGCGGGCGCTGGATGCCGCGCCGGAGCTCGCGCGCCGTTTGGACGAGGTGCGTGCGGCGGTGCTCCGCGCGCAGATCGCGCGCTTCGGCGCGTGAGGTGCGACACGCCGCCGGTGTGCGTCGGATGTCGTTGCTGGAGGGGCATCGCTCCTCTACCGTGGGACTATCCGGATGAGGCGAGGAAACATGCAGATGGGGGAGGAGCCGCGCGTGACCGCTGGTGAAGCTGCAGGTGAGCCCCGTTTCGTCGCAGACCTGCTGTTCACCGACGGCCTTCCGGAGATGGACGACGAGGTCGGGTATCGCGGTGCCGTCGCGGCCCGCGCCGCGGGGATCACGTACCGCCAGCTCGACTACTGGGCGCGGACCGAGCTCGTGGAGCCCACGGTGCGCGGCGCGAGCGGTTCCGGTTCGCAGCGGCTGTACGGGTTCCGCGACATCCTCGTCCTCAAGCTCGTGAAGCGCCTGCTCGACACCGGCATCTCGCTGCAGCAGATCCGCACGGCCGTCGAGCAGCTCCGCGCCGCCGGCATCCGCGACCTCGCCGGCACGACCCTCATGAGCGACGGCGCCTCGGTGTACCTGTGCACCTCGAACGACGAGGTGATCGACCTCGTCAGCCGCGGTCAGGGCGTCTTCGGCATCGCCGTCGGCAAGGTCCTGCGCGAGGTGGAGTCGACCCTGGTCGAGTTCGAGGACCCGCAGGCGCCGGACGCACTCGACGAGCTCGCCGTGCGTCGCGCCCGCCGCTCCGCCTAGCCGCCCCGCCCGCGCCGCCGCCGCCCCGGCATCCCCGCCGGCGCCCCGGCCCGCGCTCGCAAGCGAGCCCGCATCCCGTCCGCGCTACTGTTCCCCGCGCGCGCCACTGAGATTCGCGTAGCGCGTGCGCGAAACAGTAGCGCGAGCTGGATGCGGCGGGCGACGCGCCCGGGAGAAGCGCGCCCGGGTCAGGAGCGGGCGGCGTCGGGGACCGTGATGCGGCCCGTGCGCATGACGCGATCCAGCAGGGAGTCGAAGTCGGCCGCGAGCTCCTGGGCGGAGTCGCCCGGCCAGATGTGCAGCGGCTTCGCCGCGCCCTGCGCCTGCTGCAGGGACGTGCGCTCCGGCAGCTGCGGGGTGAGCACGAGCGGGCCGAACATGTCGCGGAGCTCCTTGATGCGGAACTGGTGCTCGATCGACTGCGGGCGCACGCGGTTCACGACGATCCCGAGCGGCTGCAGTCGCGGTGAGAGGCCGCGACGGATCTCCTCGATCGCCCGGAGGGCACGGTCGGCCGCGGCGACGGAGAACAGGCCCGGCTCGGTGACCACGATGACGCGGTCGCTCGCCGCCCACGCGGTCCGGGTGAGGGCGTTGAGCGAGGGCGCGCAGTCGATCAGCACGAGGTCGTAGTCGGCCTCGACCGTGGCGAGGGCCTCCTCGAGCTTCCACACGTCGCGGACGCTCGGGTGCGGGCCGTCGAAGTTGATGGCGGACGGGCTCCCGATCAGGACGTCGATCGTGCCGGGATGCACCTTGGCCCAGCCGCTGGAGGTGATCGCCTGGCGGACGATCTTCTCCTTCGGGTTGGCGAGCACATCGGCGATGTTGAGGCGCCCCGCGACCTGGATGTCCATGCCGGTCGACACGTCGGACTGCGGGTCGAGGTCGACGACGAGCGTGCGGATGCCGCGGGCGAATGCCGCCGACGCGAGTCCCAAGGTCACGGTCGTCTTGCCGACGCCACCCTTGAGAGAGCTGACGGACAGTACGTGCACGAGACCCCACGTTACCGTCCCCTAGGCTGTGAGCACACTCAGGCGCCGATGCGAGTGGCGCGGACACTGCCCAGCTCGTGCGCGGCGGCCTCTCTCCCTGAACGAGGGGATCCCCATGTTCCGCAAGATCCTGGTCGCCAACCGCGGTGAGATCGCGATCCGCGCCTTCCGCGCGGCGTTCGAACTGGGGGCGCGGACCGTCGCGGTCTACCCCTACGAGGACCGCACCTCGCTGCACCGCCTGAAGGCGGACGAGGCGTACCAGATCGGCGAGGAGGGGCATCCGGTCCGGGCGTACCTCGACGTGGACGAGATCATCCGGGTCGCGAAGCTCGCGGAGTGCGATGCGATCTATCCCGGATACGGCTTCCTGTCCGAGAACCCGGAGCTCGCGGAGAAGGCCGCGGCGAACGGCATCGTCTTCATCGGTCCGTCCGCCCCCGTGCTGGAGATGGCCGGTAACAAGGTCACCGCGAAGCACCACGCGATCGAGGCGGGGGTCCCGGTGCTCCGCTCGACGGACGCCGACCACGACATCGACGCGCTCCTCGCCCAGGCGGACGACATCGGCTTCCCCCTGTTCGCGAAGGCGGTCGCCGGCGGCGGCGGGCGCGGGATGCGACGGGTCGAGACGAAGGCCGAACTCGCGCCGGCGCTTGCCGCGGCGATGCGGGAGGCGGACAGCGCCTTCGGCGACGGGCGGATGTTCCTCGAGCAGGCGGTCCTCCGACCCCGGCACATCGAGGTGCAGATCCTCGCGGACAAGACGGGCCACACGGTCCACCTCTTCGAGCGGGACTGCTCCGTGCAGCGTCGCCACCAGAAGGTCGTGGAGATCGCCCCAGCCCCGCATCTGGCGGAGGATGTCCGCGCGGCCCTCCATCGTCACGCGATCGCGTTCGCGCGGTCGATCGGCTACGAGAACGCGGGCACGGTCGAGTTCCTCCTCGAGACGGCGGGCCCGCGCGCGGGCGAGGTCGTCTTCATCGAGATGAACCCGCGCATCCAGGTGGAGCACACCGTCACCGAAGAGGTGACGGATGTCGACCTCGTGCAGTCGCAGATGCGAATCGCCGCGGGGGAGACCCTCGACGCGCTCGGTCTCGCGCAGGCGGACATCCACCTGCGCGGTGCGGCGCTCCAGTGCCGCATCACGACGGAGGACCCGACGCAGGGCTTCCGCCCGGACACCGGCATCATCACGACCTACCGCTCGCCGGGCGGTGGCGGCATCCGCCTCGACGGCGGCACGACCGCGGCCGGGGCGGTCGTGAGCCCGCACTTCGACTCGATGCTTGCGAAGCTGACCTGCCGCGGCCGCGACTTCCCCGCTGCCGTGCAGCGCGCGCGCCGCGCGCTCGCGGAGTTCCGGATCCGCGGCGTCGCGACCAACATCGCGTTCCTGCAGGCGGTCCTCGAAGACCCGCAGTTCCTGGCGGGCGACATCAGCACGGCCTTCATCGAGGAGCGCCCGGAGCTCCTCCGCGGGCGCGAGTCCCGGGATCGCGGCACGAAGATCCTCCGCTGGCTCACGGATGTCACCGTCAACCGGCCGAACGGTGCGAACCCCCTGACGGTCGCGCCGGCGCGCAAGCTCCCGCCCCTCGACCTCGCGGTTCCCGCGCCCGCCGGATCCCGGCAGCACCTGCGCGAACGGGGTCCTGCCGGCTTCGCCGCGGACCTGCGCGCGCAGACCGCGCTCGCGGTGACGGAGACGACGTTCCGCGACGCGCACCAATCGCTCCTCGCCACCCGGGTGCGGACGAAGGACCTCGTCGCGGTGGCCCCGTACGTCGCACGCCTGACGCCGCAGCTGCTGTCCGTGGAGGCCTGGGGCGGGGCCACGTACGACGTCGCGCTCCGCTTCCTCGGTGAGGACCCGTGGGCACGGCTGGACGCGCTCCGGGAGGCGCTGCCGAACGTGGCGATCCAGATGCTGCTGCGCGGCCGCAACACGGTCGGCTACACCCCGTACCCGAACGAGGTCACCGACGCCTTCGTCCGCGAGGCGGCGGCATCCGGCGTCGACGTCTTCCGCATCTTCGACGCCCTCAACGACGTCGCGCAGATGCGCCCGGCGATCGATGCGGTGCTGGAGACCGGGACCGCGGTCGCTGAGACCGCGCTCTGCTACACGGGCGACCTCCTCGATCCCGCGGAGGACCTCTACACGCTCGACTACTACCTGCGCCTCGCCGACGAGATGATCGTGGCCGGCGCCCACGTCCTCGCCATCAAGGACATGGCGGGTCTCCTGCGCCCCGCCGCCGCCGCGAAGCTCGTCGCCGCCCTGCGCGAGCGATTCGACGCCCCGGTCCACGTGCACACGCATGACACCGCCGGCGGGCAGCTCGCCACCCTCCTCGCGGCGAGCGCCGCGGGCGCGGATGCCGTCGACGCCGCGGCCGCGCCCCTGTCCGGCACCACGAGCCAGCCGTCGCTGTCGGCGCTCGTCGCGGCCCTCGCCCACACCGAGCGCGACACGGGCCTCGACCTTCAGGCGGTGTCCGACCTCGAGCCGTACTGGGAGGCGGTCCGCCGCCAGTACGGGCCGTTCGAGTCGGGGCTGCCGGCGGCCACGGGGCGCGTCTACCACCACGAGATCCCGGGCGGCCAGCTCTCGAACCTCCGGCAGCAGGCGATCGCCCTCGGCCTCGCCGACGACTTCGAGCTCATCGAGGACATGTACGCCGCCGCGAACCGCATCCTCGGTCGCATCCCGAAGGTCACGCCGTCGTCCAAGGTCGTCGGCGACCTGGCGCTCCACCTGGCGGCCGTGAAGGCCGACCCCGCCGACTTCGAGGCCCACCCGGAGCGGTACGACATCCCGGATTCCGTCGTCGGCTTCATGGCGGGCGAGCTCGGCGACCTGCCGGGCGGATGGCCGGAGCCGTTCCGCACGAAGGTCCTCGCCGGCCGCGACGTGCGGATCGGCGTGCGGCCCGTGCCGCCCGCCGACGCCGCCGCCCTCGACGGCGATTCGGCCGCACGCCGGGACGCCCTCAACCGGCTCCTGTTCCCGGCGCCGACGCGTGCGTTCCGCGAGTCGCGCGATACCTACGGCGACCTGAGCGTGCTGGACACGAGCGACTACCTGTACGGCCTGGTGCCCGGGCACGAGCACGTTGTCGAGATCGAGCGCGGCGTGCAGCTGCTCGTCGGGCTCGAGGCGATCGGGGATGCCGATTCGAAGGGCATGCGGACCGTCATGACCACGCTCAACGGCCAGCTCCGGCCGGTGTTCGTGCGCGATCGCAGCATCGCCGTCGAGGCCCGCGAGGTGGAGAAGGCGGACACGTCGCGACCCGGCCAGATCGCCGCTCCGTTCTCCGGAGCGGTCACGCTGAAGGTCGCCGAGGGCGATGCGATCGAGGCGGGACAGCAGATCGCGTCGATCGAGGCGATGAAGATGGAGGCCGGCATCACGAGCCCCGTCGCGGGGGTCGTCCAGCGCCTCGCGATCGCCGGGACGCAGCAGGTCGAGGCGGGCGATCTTTTGCTCGTCGTTCTGCCCTCCCACTAGCCTGGGTCCGGCGCAGCCGCCAGGCGAGCCGGATGGCGCACGCCACCGCGCGCCGATGGGAGAGAGACGTCGTGACCCCGGATCGAACGGAAGACCACCCGGACGAGGATGCCGACAACGGCCTCCTCGAGGAGCCCGTGGCGGTCCACACCGTCGGCATCGGCGTCGCGACCGAGCAGGTCGCCGTCGTGCTTCCGGTCGAGAGCGAGGACGATCTGGACCTCGAGGACGACGGCGTCGAGATCCCCTCCTTCGAGAGCCAGGGCGCCTTCGAGAGCCAGGCCTCGTCGGTGCGCACGCCGTCCGCTCCCGCCGTGGAGCCGCCCGCGCCGGCGGAGGAGCCGCAGGCCCCCGCCGCGGAGGTTCCCGCGGCCGAGGTCCCGTCGCTCGCGTTCGCCCCGCGCCCGTCCGGATTCGGGATCGCCGCGGTCACGCGTCCGGGTGCCGAGTCCGGGACCGCAACGCCGGCGGCACCCGCCCCGGTGAGCCCCGAGCCGGTCGCCGAGCGCGTCAGCGAGCCGCTGCCGGTCGTCGTGCCGGTGCCGCTCTCGGCCAAGCGCGTCGATGACGCCGCGACCCGCGAAGGCTCCGACGTCCTCACGGCCGAGCGCCTCATCGACCCGAGCAAGCGCGTGCGCACCGAGCCGGAGGGGGCGTGGCAGCACGTCCTCTACACGCTGAGCGGCCGGCGCCTCACCCTCGGCGAGAGCCGCCGAGCCCGCGAGCGCCGGGAGCTGGACGCCCGCATCGGAGCATCCCTCGCCGGCGGCGCCAAGTTCGTCCCGATCCTGTCCCGCAAGGGCGGCGTCGGCAAGACCACGGTGACCACGCTGCTCGGCATGGCGCTCGCGGACGCGCGCGACGACCGGATCATCGCCGTCGACGCGAACCCCGATCGCGGCACGCTCGCCGAGCGGATCGTGCGCCCGAGCGGCCGCAGCGTGCGCGATCTCGCGCACAGCACCGTCCAGATCGGCGGTTTCAACGAGCTGTCCACGATCGTGGCCCGGGACGACACGCGGCTCGACGTCCTGGCATCCGACGCCGACCCCCGGGTGTCGGAGGCCTTCAGTGACACGGACTACCGGGATGTCGCGGCGCTCGCCGCGCACTACTACTCGATCGTGCTCACCGACACCGGGACCGGCATCGTCCACTCCGTCATGGACGCGACGCTCGCCCTCGCCGACGTCCTCGTCATCGTGTCCGGCCTCAGCGTCGACGAGGCGCGCCTCGCATCCGAGACGCTGACCTGGCTCGAGACGAACGGGTACGGCGACAAGGCGCGCAGCGCGATCGTCGTGCTCAACACGTCGCGGCCGGGCGCGCCGCTCGTGCGCGTCGACGAGCTGGAGGCCCACTTCGGCTCGCGGGCGGCGACGGTCGTTCGGATGCCGTACGACGGCGCGATCGCAGCAGGCAGCACGATCACCTTCAGCGAGCTGCAGCCGGTGACGCGCGATGCCGCGCGGACGCTCGCGGCCGCGGTCGTCGAGGGCCTGCGGGCCTCCGCCTGACGCGCCGATGGCCGTTCGACCGATTCGCCTGTTCGGCGACCCGGTGCTCCGCAGCCCGAGCGCCGAGATCACGCGCCTCGACGAGGGGGTGCGCGCGCTCGTGCGCGATCTCCTCGACACCGTCGAGGAGCCGGGGCGTGCCGGCGTGGCCGCTCCGCAGATCGGCGTCGCGCTCCGCGCGTTCAGCTACAACGTCGATGGCGTGATCGGCTACGTCCTCAATCCCGTGCTCGTGGAGACGTCCGGGGAGCCGGTGCCGTTCGGCGAGGGATGCCTCTCCGTGCCGAACCTGTGGCACGAGGTCGTGCGGTCGCCGTACGCGCGCGTAACGGGCATCGACGTCGACGGCCGCGAGGTCGTCCTGGAGGGCGAGGGCGTGCTGGCGCAGGCTCTGCAGCACGAGACCGATCACCTCGATGGGAAGCTGTACCTCGACCGCCTGGACCCGGCCTCCCGCCGCCTGGCGATGCGCCAGGTGCGCGAGTCCCCCTGGTTCTGACCCCCGTCCCCCCTCCCCGGACCCCGTCCACCCCTCCGCGAGAACGCCCTTGTGTCACGAAAACGGGCCGTTTTCGTGACACAAGCGCGTTCTCGGCGGGAGGCGGTCAGGCGGGAGGGGGACCTGCGGGAGGGGGTCAGGTGAGGGAGACGTTCGTCGTGCTCACCGGGACGGCGTAGAGCTGCTCGACCTCGTCGGCGAAGTCGTCGATGATGACCTGGCGCTTGATGCTGAGCTTCGGCGTGAGGTGGCCGCTGGCCTCCGTCCACTCGACCGGGAGGATCGCGAACTTCCGGATCGACTCGGCGCGTGAGACCTGCGTGTTGGCGTGGTCGACGGCGCGCTGCACCTCGGCGCGCACGGCGTCGTTGGTCGCGGCATCCGCGAGCGACATCGTCTCGGGCAGACCGTTGTTCTTCAGCCACGTCGGCAGCATCTCGGGATCGAGGGTCACGAGCGCCGCGATGAAGGGACGCTGGTCGCCCACGACGATGATCTGACCGACGATCGGGTTCGCGCGGATCGGGTCCTCGAGCACCGCGGGCGCGACGTTCTTCCCGCCGGCCGTGACGAGGAGCTCCTTCTTCCGCCCGGTGATCGTGAGGAAGCCGTCCGCGTCGAAGGAGCCGATGTCGCCGGTCTTGAACCAGTCGCCGTCGAACGCGGCAGCCGTCGCCTCCGGGTTCCGCCAGTACTCCTTGAAGACGTCGATGCCGCGCACTTCGATCTCGCCGTCGTCCGCGAGACGGATGCCGACGCCGGGCAGCACCGGTCCGACCGTGCCGATCTTGGAGACGTCGGCGCGGTTGACCGTGGCGGGAGCCGTCGTCTCGGTGAGCCCGTATCCCTCGAGGATCGTGACGCCGAGGCTGTGGAAGAAGTGGCCGAGACGCGGCCCCAGCGGCGCGGAGCCGGAGACCGCGTACTGCACCCGGCCGCCCATCGCCTCGCGCAGCTTGCTGTAGACGAGCCGGTCGAACAGCGCGAACTGCACCCGGAGCCCGAAGGGGATCCGCTTGCCCTCCTGCTGCAGGGTCGACCGCCGGACCGCGACGTCCGCGGCGCGCCGGAAGATCTTGCCGCGCCCGCCGGACTCTGCCTTCTGCTCCGCGGAGTTGTAGACCTTCTCGAACACGCGCGGCACGGCGAGGAGGAAGGTCGGCCGGAAGCTGCCGAGCGCCGGCAGCAGCTGCTTCGTGTCCGGCTGGTGCCCGGTCTTGACGCCCGCGTGGACGTCGAGGATCGAGATGAACCGCGCGAACACGTGCGCCGTCGTGATGAACAGGAGCGTCGAGGCGCCCTCGACCTCCACCACCGCGTGGAGCGCCTTCGCGGCGTTGCGGGACAGCTCCACGAAGTTGGAGTGCGTCAGCACACAGCCCTTGGGGCGGCCCGTCGAGCCGGACGTGTAGATGAGCGTGGCGATGTCGGAGCCCTGCGCGAGCGAGCGCCGACGCTGGATCTCGTCGTCGGCCACGGCCGCGCCCTTCGAGACGAGCGCGTCGAGGTCGCCGCCCTGCATGACCCACACCTCGCCTACGAGCGGCAACTCGGCGCGTACCTCCTCGAGTCGCGCGAGGTGCTCTTTCGACTCCACGATGCAGACGGACGCCTCGGAGTCGGAGAGGATCCACTGGATCTGGGCGGGCGAGCTGGTCTCGTAGATCGGCACCATGACGGCGCCCGCGTAGAAGAGGGCGAAGTCGACGAGCGTCCACTCGTACGTCGTTCGGGCGAGGAAGCCGACCTTGTCGCCGGGCTGGATGCCGGCGGCCACGAAGCCCTTTGCGAGGATGATGACCTCGCGCTCGAACTCGGCGGCGGTGATGTCGCGCCATCCCTCGCCTTCCGGGACGGCGAACAGCGCGAGATCCGGAGTCTCCGCCACCCGCTGAACCAGCAGGTCGGTGACGTTCGCGCCGGGGTCCGCGGGCACGATCGCGGGTGCCTCGAATGTGACGTCGCTCATATCGGCAGCTCCTTCGATACCGGCGGCGGTGCCGTCTCGGGGGACCTCGATTCTAGTCGGGGCCTCGGCCGGAATCCCAGGGATCCCGCGGCGATCCCGCGTCGGCTAGAGTGCGAGCGATGTTCTACTGGATCCTGAAGTACGTGGTCGTGGGGCCCCTGCTGAAGGCGATCTTCCGGCCGTGGATCGTCGGTCGCAGCAATGTGCCGCGCGAGGGTGCGGCGATCCTGGCGAGCAACCATCTGTCGTTCTCGGACTCCATCTTCTTGCCGCTCATGATCGACCGGCCGATGACGTTCCTCGCGAAGAGCGACTACTTCACGGGTCGCGGCCTGAAGGGCTGGGCGCAGCGCGTCTTCTTCCGCGGCACCGGGCAGATCCCGATCGACCGCTCCGGGGGTGCGGCCTCCGAGGCATCCCTCAACACCGGCCTCCAGGTGCTCGGCCGCGGCGACCTCCTCGGGATCTATCCCGAGGGGACGCGCAGCCCGGACGGCACGCTGTACCGAGGCCGCACCGGCATCGCGCGGATGGCGCTCGAGGCCGGGGTGCCCGTCGTCCCGGTGGTCATGGTGGACACCGACACGATCATGCCGATCGGCCATCAGGTCCCGCGGATCGGCCGCGTCGGCATGGTGATCGGCGAGCCGCTCAACTTCTCCCGCTTCCACGGCATGGAGAGCGACCGCTACGTGCTGCGCTCCGTGACGGACGAGATCATGGTCGCGCTCCAGCGGCTGGGGGAGCAGCGGTACGAGGACATCTACGCCACCGCCGCGAAGGAGCGCCTGGCCTCCCCGGCCGCGTCTACCGGGGATCTCGCCCCGGTAGACTGAGCGGATGCTTTCCCCCGTCGAGCCTCTGGATCAGTGGCGGAGCCTTCCGATCAAGCAGCAGCCGCAGTGGCCCGATGCCGACGAGGTCGCGCGCGTGTCCGCGGAGATCGCGACGCTGCCGCCGCTCGTCTTCGCGGGCGAGGTCGACATCCTCCGCGACCGGCTCGCCGCCGCGGCGGCCGGCCGGTCCTTCCTCCTGCAGGGCGGCGACTGCGCGGAGACGTTCGCCGGTGCGACGGCGGACCAGATCCGCAACCGCATCAAGACGCTCCTGCAGATGGCCGTCGTCCTCACGTACGGTGCGTCGATGCCGGTCATCAAGATGGGCCGGATGGCGGGGCAGTTCGCCAAGCCGCGGTCGAAGGACACCGAGACCCGCGGCGACGTGACGCTGCCGGCGTACCGCGGCGACATCGTGAACGGATACGACTTCACGGAGGGCTCGCGCGGGGCGGACCCGTCGCGGCTCCTGAAGGCGTACCACACGTCGGCCGCGACGCTGAACCTAATCCGCGCGTTCACCCAGGGCGGCTTCGCCGACCTCCGCGAGGTGCACAGCTGGAACCGCGGCTTCGCGCAGAACCCGGCGAACCAGCGGTACGAGGGCCTGGCAGCCGAGATCGACCGGGCGATCAAGTTCATGGAGGCGGCCGGAGCGGACTTCGACGAGCTGCGTCGCGTCGAGTTCTACACCGGCCACGAGGGCCTGCTCATGGACTACGAGCGCCCCATGACCCGCATCGACTCCCGCACCGGCACGCCGTACAACACCTCGGCGCACTTCGTGTGGATCGGGGAGCGCACGCGCGACCTCGACGGCGCGCACGTCGACTACTTCTCGCGCATCCGGAACCCCATCGGCGTCAAGCTCGGCCCGACCACGACGCCGGATGACGCGCTCGCCCTCATCGACAAGCTCGACCCCGAGCGCGAGCCCGGGCGTCTGACGTTCATCACGCGGATGGGCGCGGGCACGATCCGCGATGCCCTGCCGCCGCTCCTCGAGGCGGTCCGCGACGCGGGCGCCATGCCGCTCTGGGTCACCGACCCGATGCACGGGAACGGCATCACGACGCCGACCGGGTACAAGACGCGTCGTTTCGACGACGTCGTGAACGAGGTCCGGGGCTTCTTCGACGCGCATCGCGCCGTCGGCACGCATCCGGGCGGCATCCACGTGGAGCTCACCGGCGACGACGTCACCGAGTGCCTCGGCGGCTCGGAGATGATCGACGAGGCCGCCCTGGCGACCCGCTACGAGAGCCTCTGCGACCCGCGCCTGAACCACATGCAGTCCCTGGAGCTGGCCTTCCTCGTGGCCGAGGAGCTCGAGCACCGCTAGCCCGGTCCCCGGCCCCGGCCCGTCTGCCCGGCGCCGGTCCACCCCTCCGCGAGAACGCGCTTGTGTCCCGAAAACGGCCTGTTTTCGGGACACAAGCGCGTTCTCGCGTGTTCTCCCCAGGCCGAACGGCGGGCGCATCCCTCCACAGATCGGGATGTGGGAGCGTGAGCTCGGCCGGATGGGACGGAGCGTGGGGGGATGCTCCGCCCCAGACCTCTCCCGGGCGCGCTCGACGGGCGCGCGTTCACGTTCTCCGAGGCCGTCGAGAACGGGGTACCGCGCTCGCGGCTCCGCAAGGACGACCTCGCGCATCCGTTCCGCGGCGTCTACGCCGCGGCCGAGGGTCGAGACACCCTGGTCGCGCGCTGCGTCGAGGCGCTCGGCCTCCTCGGAGCGCCGCACGTTTTCAGCCATGTGACCGCCGCCCGCCTGTGGGGCATCCCCGTGCCGTGGCCGTGGACTCCCGACGAGGAGATCCACGTCCTCGCGGCCGGCGAACGCGGACGGATTCGTCGGGCGGGGATCCGATCGTGGGAGACCGGGCGCGATGACGCGATTCCGCACCGGATCGGCGAGCTGCTCGTGCCCCCGCCCGCCCTCGTCTGGGCGCAGCTCGGCGGGATGACGTCGCCGCGTCTGACCCGCGAGTGGATCGTGGCGGCGGGGGACTTTCTCGTGAGCGGGGTCCGGCTCGAGGGCGGGCGTCGGACCGAGCCGCTCGCCCCGCTCGAGTCGCTGAGTGGTGTCGTCGGCGCACGGAGCGGGATGCGCGGTGCGCGCGTGCTCCGCGAGACGCTCCCGCTCATCCGGACGGATGTCGACTCACCGCAGGAGACCCGCCTACGGCTGGCGCTCGTAGACGCCGGTCTTCCCGAGCCGCTCATCCACCCCGCAATCATGACCGCCGCCGGCGTCCTCCATCCCGATCTCGGCTACCCCGCGCGCCGCGTGCTGCTGGAGTACCAGGGCGAGGAGCATCGCGTCGATCGGCAGCGGTGGTTGCACGATCTCACGCGAGTCCAGCTGTTCCAGGATGCCGGCTACCGCGTCATCCTGATCGGCGCCGCCGATCTGCTCCCGCGGAACCGGTCGGCGCTGGTCGCCCGCATCCGTCGATCCCTCCGCTGAGAACGCCCGTATGTCTCAAAAGCACGTCATTTTCATGACACAAGCGCGTTCTCGCGGGGAGGTGGCGGATCCCCGAGCCCGAGGTCCGGGTGAGGGGGTCAGAGCGTGGGGGTGAGGGTGACCGTGCTGCCCTTCGGGGCGGACGTGCCGGCGGCGGGGTTGGTCGCCTTCACCTTGTAGACGTCCCAGTACTTGAAGCCGAGGGGCAGCGTGCCATCCTCGATGCCGGCGTTGACCTGGAAGCCGAGCGCCTGCAGCTGGGTGACCGCGTCGCGGATCGACTTCCCGACGACGTTCGACGGGATCTGCACCGGCTGCGGGCCCTTCGAGAGGTCGAGCGTGACGGTGTCGCCGACGTGCCAGTCGCCGCCGCCGCTGCGAGGTCCGATCCCGATCACCCGGCCCTCGGCGATCGAGTCGCTGTAGTCGGCGGTCGTATCGCCGGATACCTGGAGCCCGACGTCCGTGAGGGTCTTCGTCGCCTGCGTCGGGGGCATGCCGGAGACGTCCGGAACGTTCCCCTTCGAGACCGTCAGCAACGCGGCATCGCCCTCGTGGACGGTGCAGCCCTTCGTGCAATCGATCGGATTGCCCCCGCGCTGCTGCACGGCTGCGGAGATCACGGAGTCGGCCGGGGCGCCGGTGAAGACGTACGTGGAGTCGCCAACCGTGACGCCAGCGCCGGAGAGCGCCTGCCGCGCCTGCGCCTCGGGCATCCCGCCGAGTGCGGGGAGGTCGTGCGGCTGCGGGCCCAGGGACACGAGCACCGTCACTGTGGCGCCCTTGTCCAGCGGTGTGCCGGGGCCCGGGTCGGAGCCGACGACGGTCCCCGACGCGACGGTCAGGTCGTACACGTCCCGCCGCTGCGCGACGAGCGTCTGTTCCGTGAGGGTGGCCTGCGCCGCGGCGAACGTGCTGCCTGCGAGGTCGGGCACGCCGACCTTCGAGCCCGGACCGCTCCCGAACCACCAGCCCGTTCCCGCGGCCAGCGCGGTCAGCGCGATCACGATCACGACGAGCCATCCGCCGCGCGCCGCGCGCCGCTTGGCGCGTCGGCGGAGCCGTGCCGCGTTGTCGACCGTGTCGACGGGGGTGAGGTGGGTCGTGACGGTCGCCGGCAGGGCGCGGGTCAGCTCGTCGGAATCGAGAGTCCGGGTGCTTCCCGTGGCGGTGCCGACCGCGACGGTGCGCGCGACCTGCGGCGCGATCCCGAGCTCGCGCTCGATCTCGCGCAGGCGCGTCAGCATCTCGTCGGCATCCGTCGGGCGCGCGTCCGGCGACTTCGCTGTCGCCCACAGGACGAGCTCGTCGAGCTGCTCCGGCACGCCCTGGTTCTTCGCGCTCGGCCGCGGCACGGACTCGGTCGCGTGCTGGTAGGCGATCTGCATCGGCTGTTCGCCGCGGTACGGCTGCTCGCCGACGAGCATCTCGTACAGGAGGATGCCGAGGGAGTAGATGTCGCTGCGAGCATCCGCGGTGCCGCGGGTCACGAGCTCGGGGGCGAGGTAGGCGATCGTGCCCATCAGCATCTGCCCGCTCGCCGTGTTGGCGGTCGTGGCGCGGGCGAGCCCGAAGTCGCCGATCTTGATGCGGCCGTCCTCGGCGAGGAGCACGTTCTCCGGCTTGACGTCACGGTGGACGATGCCGGCCCGGTGGGCGGCGGCGAGCCCGGACAGGATCGCGTCCATGATCGCGACGGTCTGCGGCACGGAGAGGCGGCGCTGCTCGCGCAGGAGCTCGCGCAGCGTGATCCCCGGCAGATACTCCATGACGAGGTACGCCATGTCGCCGTCCTGGCCCTGATCGAACACGTTCACCACGTGCGGATCGGCGAGCCGGGCGGCGGCGCGCGCCTCCTGGATGAAGCGGCTCTGGAACACGGCGTCGTCGCTCAGATGGCCGTGCATCACCTTGAGCGCGACCCGCCGCTCGAGTCGGAGGTCCGTCGCGACGTACACGGTCGCCATGCCGCCGCGCGCGATGCGCGCGCGCACCCGGTATCGGCCGTCGACGAGACGGCCGATCAGGGGATCGGCTTGTTGGCTCGTGCTCACGGGGAGAGTCTACGAAGACGCGGTGCACGAACCCTGGCGGCTCACCGCGTGCGGTCCTGGCGTTACGTACACGTGAGATACTCTCCGGGTGACCGGCGAGACCGCGGTGGAGACCGACTGGCTGACCCTTCCGGATCTTGTCGAGGTGCTCGACCTCCCTCTCGGGCGGGTCCGGAAGCTTCTCGACGAGTCGTACCTCATCGGCGTCCGGCGTGAGGGCGTCCTGAAGGTGCCGAGCGTCTTCCTCGTCGAAGGGCATCCGCTCGCGTCCCTCCGGGGCACGGTGATCGTGCTGCGGGATGCCGGCTTCACCGACGACGAGGCGGTGGAGTGGCTCCTCGGCCCCGAGGACTCGATCGGCATCGCCCCGATCGACGCTCTGCGTGCCGGCCGCAAGAGCGAGGTGCGCCGCGTCGCGCAGGCGCTCGCCTGACCTGACCCGCGCCCGGCCCTGCGCCCGCCGCGCCCGCTGGGCCTGACCCCGCCGGTCGTGAGAACGCGCTTGTGTCACAGACACGCCGCAAGAACGTGACATACGCGCGTTCTCGCGGAGGAGGGGGACGGGCTCGGGGAGGAGGGGGACGGGCTCGGGCGGGTCAGGAGTCGCGCGAGGCGGCGGCACGGGCGAGGTCGCGGAGCTCGGACACGGCTGCGTGGCCGAGCGGAGCGCCGGCGAGGGCCCGGTCCGCGTCGCGCGTGTACTCGGCGATGAGCGCCTCGACCCGCTCCCGCGCGCCACTGTCGGTGATCGTCGCCTGGAGCGACTCGATCTGGGCGGGCTCGAGCGCCGGGTCGCCGAGGAGCTCGTCGAACACACGGCGCGGGCCCGGTCCGAGGGCGTCGCGCGTGTAGGCGACGAGGACCGTGCGCTTCCCCTCGCGCAGGTCGTCGCCGGACGGCTTGCCGGTCAGGGCCGTGTCGCCGAACACGCCGAGTACGTCGTCGCGCAGCTGGAACGCCATCCCGATCGGATGCCCGAAGTCGATGAGCGCCCGCCGCTGCGCGGCATCCGCACCCGCGAGCGTCGCGCCGATGAGGAGCGGCTGCTGCACGCTGTACCGAGCCGACTTGAGCGAGGCGACTCGCAGCGCGCGCTCGGCGTGCTGGGCGTCGGGCGCGGTCGTCCAGGCCGACTCCTCCGCGATGTCGAGGTACTGGCCGATCGTGACGTCGCGGCGCATCCGCGCGTACTCGGCGCGCGCCGTCCGCGCGGCGGACGGGATCGCGTCGGCGAGGCTCTCCTCGAACAGGTCGTCGCTCCACGCCACGAGGAGGTCGCCGAGCAGGATGCCGGCGGCCCGGCCGTGCGCGGCGGCGTCGCCGAACCAGCCCGCGTCGCGATGGGCCGCCTCCAGCACGCGATGCGCGGCGGGGTGGCCGCGGCGGGTGTCGGAGTTGTCGATGAGGTCGTCGTGGACGAGCGCCGCGGCGTGGAAGACCTCGAGCGCTGCGGCCGCGCCGATCGCCTCGGGGGCGATCTCGTCCCGGCGAGCCCCATCCGCCTCCGCGACCGCGCGCCATCCGGCGACGCAGAACCGCGCCCGCAGCAGCTTGCCGCCGGTCACCGCGGCGGCGGCGATCGCGACCAGGGCCTCGGCCTCCGGCCCCGCCGGCTCCGCCTCCGCCCGCCGGGCCGCAGAGAACGTGTCGAGTCGCTGGGAAACCTCCGCGATCACGTCCGTCGAAGGGGGCACGGGCCTAGCCTAGTGATCGACGGCGCGCGTACAATCAGCGCTATCAGCCACCCGAGGGGGATCAATGCCACTGTCCGAGCAGGAGCAGCGTCTGCTCGATGAGATGGAGCGTCATCTCATGGGCAACGACGCCGATGTCGTGACCGCTGATCGATCGGGCAGGTCCCTCAGTTACCGCCATCTCGTGTTCGGGGCGCTCCTGTTCATCGCGGGCCTGGGCGGGATCATCGCGGGTGTCGCGTCGCAACTCATCTTCATCGGCGTCATCGGCTTCGTCGTGATGCTCGGCGGCGTCGTTCTCGCCGTCACTCCACTTCGCTCCACCGTCGCGCGCGAGCCCAAGGGTCGCGCCGCGAAGGCGCCGCGATCGAGCTTCATGGACAAGATGAACGACCGTTGGGACCGCCGCAAGGGCCAGTAGCCCTCCGCCCCTCCTACATCGCCAAAGGCGCCGACCTCCGGGTCGGTGCCTTTTTCGTTGCCCGGAGCCGCTCCGAGGGGCATCCGGGGGCAGGAAATGATGGTGATGTGGAGGGAAGTGGAGTAGGGTGGAGGAGAACTTCGCAGGCCGGACGAAGGGGGGTGGCAGCTCGCATGCTGCTGGGCACGCACACTCCCAAGCTCGACGACAAGGGCCGCGTCATCCTCCCGGCGAAGTTCCGCGACGACCTCGGCGACGGGATCGTCGTCACCCGAGGTCAGGAGCGCTGCCTCTACGTCTTCTCCACGGAGGAGTTCGAGCGGGTGCACGAGCGGATCCGCGAGGCGCCGCTCACGAACAAGCAGGCGCGGGACTTCCTGCGCATGTTCTTGTCCGGCGCGAGCGCCGAGCAGCCCGACGGGCAGAACCGGATCACGATCCCGCCCGCGCTCCGGACCTATGCCGGGCTGACGCGCGACCTCGTCGTGACCGGGGTCGGCGCCCACGCCGAGATCTGGGACGCGGAGGCGTGGAACGCCTACGCCGAGAGCAACGAGGAGACCTACGCCGAGATGGAGCAGGAGGTGATCCCGGGACTGTTCTGACCTCGGGCCGTGATCTCTCGCCGCCCGCCCTGACGCACTTCCCCGGCGCCAGGTCGCGCGGCGGGGGATCAGGGTCCGAGATCGGATCCCCGCTCCGCACATGGACGCGAACGAGATCCACACCCCGGTTCTGCTCGATCGCTGCGTCGAGCTGCTGGCTCCCGCCCTCACCGGCCCGGCGCCCGTCCTCGTCGACGCGACGCTCGGGATGGGCGGTCACTCCGAGGCGTTCCTCGAGCGGTTTCCCCACCTCCACCTGATCGGGCTCGACCGCGACCGCGACGCGCTCGGCATCGCGGGCGCGCGGCTCGCGCGCTTCGGCGACCGCGTGACGCTCGTGCACACCGTCTACGACGGGATCGCCGACGCCGTGGCCTCCACCGGCCGCGCGGCGGTCGACGGCATCCTCTTCGACCTCGGCGTCTCCTCGCTCCAGCTGGACGAGGCCGATCGCGGCTTCGCCTACTCCAAGGACGCGCCGCTCGACATGCGCATGGACCAGACCCGGGGCGTCACCGCCGCGGACGTCGTTGCGACGTACAGCGAGGGCGAGCTGCGCCGGATCTTCGAGCGCTACGGCGAGGAGAAGCTCGCGGGGCGCTACGCGCGGGCGATCATCGCGGCGCGCGAGGATGCCGCGATCGAGCGGTCCGGGCGGCTCGTGGAGATCCTGGTCGCCGCGACCCCCGCCGCGGCCCAGCGCGCGGGACACCCGGCCAAGCGCGTGTTCCAGGCGCTGCGGATCGAGGTCAACGCGGAGCTCGCCGCTCTCGGGCGCGCGATCCCGGCCGCGATGGGGATCCTGCCGGTCGGCGGCCGCATCGTCGTGATGTCGTACCAGTCGCTCGAGGACCGCCTCGTCAAGCAGGCCTTCGCGGAGGCCTCGGCATCGACCGCGCCGGCGGGCCTCCCGGTCGAGCTGCCGGAGCACGCCCCCCGCTTCCGTCTCCTCGTGAAGGGCGCCGAGCGCGCGTCCGACGCGGAGATGGCCGTCAACCCCCGCGCGACGCCCGTCCGGCTGCGCGCTGCCGAACGTGTGCGGGCGATCCGAGGAGAGGTCTCATGAGCACGGTGATTCAGGCTCTACCCCAGTCTCCGATCGAGGCGCTTCCTGAGCGTCGCCTAGGGATCGCCCCACGACCGGCGCGCCGACGCCGCCCCAAGCTCGTCTACGGCATCGTTGCGCTCATGGGTGCGCTCGCCATCACCGCCGCGCAGATGGTCGTGTCCATCATGACGACCGAGACGTCGTATCAGCTCTCCTCGCTCCAGCAGCAGCAGAAGACGCTGACCTACCAGAAGCAGATCCTCTCCGACAAGGTCGCCGGCCTCAGCTCGCCGCAGTACCTCGCGGCGAACGCGGCCGCGCTCGGCATGGTCATCGGGCAGCCGCCGAGCTACCTGCGCCTGAGCGACGGCGCGCTGATCGGTTCGCAGCAGCCGTCCTCCGGGACATCCTCGGTCGACGCGCTGGGCCGAGGGGCCGTCGCCAACGCGCTCGTGACGAACACCCCGCTCGTGACCCAGCCCGACGCGACGATCAAGGGCGTCCCGACGAAGCCCGTGACGAATGCCGCGGGCGCCGTCGTCATCCCGCCCACCCTCACCCAGGGTCTCCCGACCCCGACCACCCGCTGAGACGCGAGAGTCCATGACGACACGCAGCACCCGCAGCCCTCGTCGCCGCACCGTCGTCGCCCTGGCCATCGTCTTGGTGATCATCGTCGGCTTCGTCGCGCGGCTCGTCGACATCCAGGTCGTCAATGCCAGCGACAACGTGAAGCAGTCGCTCGGCCTCGGGCTCGCGGACTCGCAGACGCTCGCCGGCACGCGCGGCTCGATCGTCGACGAGAACGGACAGCCCCTTGCGTCGAGTGTGCTCACCTACGACGCGCAGCTCGACCCCCTGAACGTCGGTCCGATCCCGCGGTCCGACGGGAAGGGCGGCACCACCCAGGTCAGCTGGGACCAGCTCTCCGGCGAGATGGGAGCGATCACCGGCCAGTCGGCGCAGGACATCCAGGCGATCGTGTCGCAGGCGCTCGCGGACAACCCGCAGAGCCGGTTCGCGTACCTGAAGCGCGGCCTGTCGACCGAGCAGTACCGCGCGCTCGTCGCGCTCGGCGCGCCGTTCCTCACGTTCACGGCGCAGGCCGCGCGCACCTACCCGGACGGCGCGGTGGCGGGCAACCTCGTCGGCTTCGTCGGCTCGGACGGCACCCCGCTCGGCGGGCTCGAGATGTCGGAGAACTCCTGCCTGTCCTCGACGGACGGCCAGGTCGCCTACCAGAGGGGCAAGGACGGCGTCGTCATCCCGGGCACCGAGCAGGAGACACCCGCCGTGAATGGCGGCACGCTGACGCTCACGATCAACCGCGACCTGCAGTGGTACCTGCAGCAGCTCATCGCCGAGCAGGTGCAGAACCTCGGGGCGAAGAGCGGCACGATCACGGTCGTCGAGGTCAAGACGGGCAAGATCCGCGCCGCCGCGGAGTTCCCCTCGGTCGACCCCAACAACGTCGGCGCCTCGGCCCCGCAGGACCGCGCGAGCCGGATCTTCACCTCGACGTTCGAGCCGGGCTCGACGTTCAAGGCGCTGACCGCGTCCGCCCTCATCGACACGGGCGTCGCGACCCCCGAGTCGACCGTCAGCGCGGCATCCTTGGAGACCTTCCCGGGCGGCGCGCGCGTGCGTGACGCGGAGCCTCACCCGACCAACCAGTACACGCTGACCGGCGTCCTGATCGACTCGTCGAACGTCGGCATCTCGAAGTTCGCGCAGCAGATCGACCCCAACATCCGCGTCGACTACCTGAAGAAGTTCGGGATCGGCTCGGGGAGCGCGGTCGGCTTCGTCGGCGAGCAGAAGGGCGAGATCCACCCGGTCAGCCAGTGGGACCCGCAGACCTTCTACAACACCTCGTTCGGCCAGGGCCTGACGACGACCGTGCCGGAGCTCATGGGCGCGTACGAGACCATCGCGAACGACGGCGTGAAGATTCCGCTGTCGCTCGTCGAGTCGTGCACGAAGGAGGACGGCACCGTGGAGACGCCGCAGCTGCCGGATCCGACGCGCGTGATCAGCGACCAGACCTCGACCGAGGTGCGGCAGATGCTGGAGAACGTCGCGCTGCAGGGCACGAACGCGGATGCCGTCAAGATCCCCGGCTACCGCATCGGGATCAAGACCGGCACCGCGGAGAAGTACGACCCCGCGACCGGCGGGTACAAGCCGGACCTGTACTTCACGACGATGATCGGGATGGCGCCCATGGACGACCCGCAGTACCTCGTCGCGATCACGCTCGACGAGCCCACTGCGGTAACATCCTCTGCGGCGAACGCGCCGGGCTTCCAGAAGGCCATGACCCAGGTCCTGAAGACGTTCCGGGTCATGCCATCGACGACGCAGCCGACCATGCTGCCGAAGTTCGGCTGACCGCGTCGCCCGCCTCTCGAATGATCTCACTCGCACTCACGCACATCGCCGATGTCCTGCGTGGCGACCTCCTCCTCGCCGGCACCGACACCCCTGCGACCCGTGTCGACGGGGTCGTCGACACCGACTCCCGCCTCATGGCCCCGGGCGGCATCTTCGTCGCCAAGCGGGGTGAGGAGACGGACGGACACCTGTACGTCGCCGCTGCTGTCGAGAAGGGGGCGGTGCTCGCGATCGTCGAGCATCCCGTCGACGTCCCGGTCACGCAGATCGTCGTGGCGGATGCCGTGGACGCGCTCGCCGACCTCGCCCGCGACGTCGTGGCTCGTGTCCGCGCGCGCGGGTCCCTGCGCGTCGTCGGCATCACGGGCTCGAACGGCAAGACAACGACGAAGAACCTGCTCGCCCGGATTCTGGAAGGCGAAGGGGAGACCGTCGCCGCGCGCGCGTCCTTCAACAACGAGGTCGGCGCGCCGCTCACGATGCTGCGCGTCACCGAGACGACGCGGTTCCTCGTGAGCGAATTCGGCGCGAGCTCCCCGGGCGAGATCGCGCGGCTCGCGGGCCTCGTCGAGCCCGACGTGTCGGTCGTGCTGATGGTCGGGATGGCGCACGCCGGCGGGTTCGGCGACGTCGAGACCACGCAGAAGGCGAAGTCCGAGCTCGTGCACGCGCTGCGACGCGGGGGCATCGCGATCCTGAACGTCGACGACCCGCGGGTCGCGGCGATGGCTCCGGTGGCGGCGGAGCGCGAGGGCTCCGTGCGGTGGTTCGGTCAGGGCGACCGTGCGGACGTTCGCGCGAGCCGGATCGAGGTGGACCCCGCCGGGACGAGCTCGGCCCTGACCGTGGACGGCGTGGACCTCCCGCTGCGGCTGCGCGTCCTCGGCGCGCACCACGTCATGAACGCGCTGGCGGCCATCGCGGCCGCGACCGCGCTCGGCGTGGCGGCCGCGGACTGCGTCGCGCGCCTCGAGACGGTCGAGCTCGCCGAGCGCTGGCGGATGCAGCCCCTCGGCAACGACCGGGTCCGTATCATCAACGACGCGTACAACGCGAGCCCCGACTCGATGGCGGCCGCTCTCCGCACCCTCGCGCAGATCACTGCGCCCGAGGAGCGCATGGTGGCCGTCCTCGGCGCCATGAGCGAGCTGGGGGAGTACGCCGGCGAGGAGCACGACCGGATCGGCCTGCTCGCCGTGCGCCTCGGCATCCAGCGCATCGTCGTGGTGGGCGCGGACGCCCGCCGTCTCTTTCTCGCCGCGGTCGGCGAGGGCTCGTGGGACGGCGAGGCCGTCTTCTTCCTCACCGCAGACGAGGCGCACGACTACCTCCTGGGCGAGCTGCGCGACGGAGATCGCGTCATCGTGAAGTCGTCGAACTCCGCCGGCCTCCGGCACCTCGGCGATCGTCTGGGAGAATCGTTCGCGTGAGATCCCTCCTGACGGCAGCCGCGATCTCCCTGGCTTTCACGCTGTTCCTCACGCCGGTGTTCCTGCGGCTGTTCCGCCGGTGGGGTTGGGGTCAGGTGATCCGCACGCCCGAGGACATCCACAATCCCTCGCACGGTGCGAAGCGCGGGACGCCCACGATGGGCGGGGTCATCTTCATCGCGGGTACGGTCGTCGGCTACCTCATCGGATGCTTCGTCGGGAACAACCCGCCGTCGATCTCCGGCCTCCTCGTGCTCTGGATGATGATCGGCTTCGGCGCCGTCGGCTTCATCGACGACTTCATGAAGGTGCGCCAGCAGAAGAGCCTCGGGCTGTCCGGGTGGCGGAAGATCCTTGGGCAGGTCATCGTGATCGTGCCCTTCGCGGTCATCGGGCTGAACTTCCCGAACCCGGCGGGTTCGACGCCGGCGAGCGCGCACATCTCCCTCTTCCGGGACATCCCGGTCCTGAACTTCATGGCGCTGGGCTTGGTCGTCGGCTGGCTCCTCTACATCGTCTGGGTCGCCCTGATCGGCGTCGCGGCGTCCAACAGCGTCAACGTGACCGACGGTCTGGACGGCCTCGCCGCGGGTGCCGGCATCTTCGTCATCGGCGCACTCAGCCTCATGTCGTTCTGGCAGTTCAAACAGCTTTGTGCGCGCGCCGCGCTCGATCCGCTCAACCAGCCCGGTTGCTACGAGGTGCGCGATCCGTTCGACCTCGCGATCGTCTCGGCGGCGTTCGTCGGGGCCCTCATCGGGTTCCTGTGGTGGAACGCACCGAAGGCGCAGCTGTTCATGGGCGACGTCGGGTCCATGGCCATCGGCGGCGTCGTCGCGGCGATGGGCATCCTCATGCACGTCGAACTTCTGCTGATCCTCGTCGCGGGCGTGTACGTGATCGCGTCCGGCTCGGTCATCCTCCAGCGCGGCTACTTCAAGCTCACCCGGGGCAGACGCCTGTTCCTCATGAGTCCGCTGCATCACCATCTCGAGATGCGCGGCTGGCCGGAGATCACGATCGTCGTGCGGATGTGGATCATCGCGGGCCTCCTGGCCTTCTCGGGTGTGGGGCTCTTCTACGTCGAATGGCTCTCGCGCACGTGAGCGCCCGCCCGGACACACTGACGAGCTGGCACGCGGACTGGTCGGGGCTGCGCGTCCTCGTCCTGGGGCTCGGGGTGACCGGCTTCTCGGTCGCCGACACGCTCGCCGAGCTCCGCGCGGACGTCCTCGTCGCGACGGACGCCGCCGGCGAGGAGTACGCACGCCTGCTCCCCGTGATCGGCGCGCGGCTGTGGGAGGGGGCGCTCCGCTCCGTTCCGGAGGAGATCGTCGCGTTCGCGCCCGAGCTCGTCGTGGCTTCGCCCGGGTTCTCGCCGGAACACCCGGTCATCGTGTGGGCGCAGGCGGCCGGGATCCCGCTCTGGGGCGACCTGGAGCTCGCGTGGCGGGTGCACGACAAGGTCCTGCGTCCGGACGGCACCCCGGCCGACTGGGTGCTCGTCACCGGGACCAACGGCAAGACCACGACGACGCGGCTGACGGCGACGATGCTCGCTGCGGGCGGCCTGCGGGCGGCGCCGTGCGGGAACATCGGGGTGCCGGTGCTCGACGCCGTCCGCGACCCCGGCGGGTTCGACGTGCTCGTCGTCGAGGTCTCGAGCCACCAGCTCTGGTACCTGGGCCTCAGCACCCCCGCGGGGATGCTGTCGCCGCACGCGAGCGTGTGCCTCAACCTCGCCGAGGACCACCTCCAGTGGCACGGCTCGTTCGCGGCCTACCGCGACGCGAAGGCGGTCGTGTACCGCAACACCCGGGTCGCGTGCGTGTACAACAAGTCGGACGAGGCCACCCGGCGGATGGTGGAGGAGGCGGACGTCGTCGAGGGCGCGCGGGCGATCGGGTTCGACCTGGGCGTGCCCGGGCCGAGCGATCTGGGCGTCGTCGACGGCATCCTCGTCGATCGCGCGTTCCTCGCCGAGCGTCGGACGAGCGCCCTCGAGCTCACGACCGTCGGCGCCCTGGCCGAGCACGGCCTCGGGGCGCCGCACATCGTCGCGAACGTCCTCGCCGCGAGCGCGCTGGCGCGCTCGCTCGACGTGCCGCCCGCCGCGATCCGCGACGCGCTGACCGAGTTCCGGCTCGACCCCCACCGCATCGAGGTCGTCGCGATCGCCGACGGTGTGACGTGGATCGACGACTCGAAGGCGACGAACCCGCACGCCGCGGCCTCGTCGCTCGCGGCCTACCCGAGCGCCGTCTGGGTGGTCGGCGGTGTGCTGAAGGGCGTCGACATCGGCGCGCTCGTGGCCGCTCGCGGGCCCGGCATCCGGGCCGCCGTCGTGATCGGCGCGGAGCGTGCGGAGATCGCGGAGGCGTTCGCGCGACACGCGCCGGCGGTGCCCGTCTTCGAGGTCGTCCACGATGAGACTGAAGACGTCATGGCGCGGGTCGTCGAACTGGCTGCCGGGATCGCACGTGACGGGGACGTGGTGCTTCTCGCCCCCGCCGCGGCGTCCTTCGACCAGTTCGAGTCCTATGCCGATCGAGGTCGCCGGTTCGCCGAGGCCGTCCGCAGGCGAATCGGGAGGGATGCCGGTGACCAGCACCGAGACCCCTCCGCAGGCTCCGTCGGCTGACCCGCCGGAGCGTCGCGGCCTCGCCGCGCGCGTGCGGCTCGGGGCCGTGTTCGCGCCGGTGTCGAGCGAGTTCCTCCTCATCGCGTCGACCGCGCTCCTGCTGACCGGGTTCGGGCTCGTCATGATCCTGTCCGCGACCTCGGCGACCGCGACCGCGGCGGGTCAGCAGCCCTACGACGCCGTGCTCAAGCAGGCGGTGTTCGCGGTCATCGGCATCCCGCTCATGTTCATCGCGTCCCGGCTGCCGCTGTCGTTCTGGAAGAAGGCGGCCTGGCCCGGGCTCATCGCGGCGTCGGCCTTGCAGCTCCTCGTGCTGACGCCGCTCGGGGTGGAGAACGACGGCAACCGCAACTGGATCTCGATCGGCGGACTCCAGGCGCAGCCCGCCGAGTTCCTCAAGCTCGCCCTCGCACTCTGGCTCGGCACGGTGCTGTTCCGGAAGCAGGCTCTCCTCGGCAAATGGCGGCATGCGCTCATCCCCGCGTTGCCCGTGACCATCCTCGTCATCGGGACCGATCTCGCGGGCGGCGACCTGGGCACGGCGATGATCCTGTTCGTCGTCGCGCTCGCCGGGTTGTTCTTCTCGGGCGTGAAGCTGCGGATCCTCCTGGTCCCGCTTACGCTGTCGGCGGCGGCGGTCGGCTTCCTGGCCCTGAACAGCAGCAACCGGATGGCCCGGATCATGAGCTTCCTCAATCCGGACACGACCGCGTGCTACTACAACGAGTGCTACCAGTCGCTGCACGGCATCTGGGGGCTGGCCGGCGGCGGCATCCTCGGGCTCGGCCTGGGGAACTCGAAGGAGAAGTACGACTGGCTGCCGGCGGCGGCGAACGACTACATCTTCGCGATCATCGGGGAGGAGCTCGGGCTCGTCGGCTGCCTCGTGGTCCTCGCACTGTTCACGATCTTCGCGATCGGGGCCTTCCACATCGTCCGGCGCTCCAACGACATGTTCGTCCGCGTCGTGGCCGGCGCGATCGGGGTCTGGGTCATCGGACAGGCGCTCCTGAACATCGGCGTGGTGCTGCGGCTGTTCCCCGTGCTCGGGGTTCCGTTGCCGTTCGTCTCGCAGGGTGGCACGTCGCTGATTTCGGTCCTGCTCGCGTCCGGCGTGCTGCTGTCGTTCGCCCGGAACCTCCCGCCGAAACCGGCGGCGCGCAGGACCGCTGCGCCCGACGACGCGGATCCGATCGCCTAGGCTCGACCGGGTGACGACGTACCTCCTGGCCGGTGGGGGCACCGCCGGCCACGTCAACCCGCTGCTCGCCGTCGCGGACGCGATCCGCGAGCGCGAGCCCGACGCGGGCATCCTCGTGCTCGGCACGCGGGAGGGGCTCGAGGCGCGGCTCGTGCCGGAACGCGGGTACGAGCTGCTGTTCGTCGACAAGGTGCCGTTCCCGCGGCGCCCGGACCGGGCGGCCATGGCCTTCCCGAGCCGCTTCCGCCGTGCCGTCGCCCGAGTGCGCGGCTACATCGCCGAGCGTGGGGTTGACGTCGTCGTGGGGTTCGGGGGATACGCCTCGGCCCCCGCGTATCGCGCGGCCCGCCGCGCGGGCGTGCCGCTCGTCGTGCACGAGGCCAACGCGCGGCCGGGTCTCGCGAACGTCCTCGGCGCGCGATGGACCGCCCAGGTCGGCGTGGTCTTCCCCGGCACCCGCCTGCGCGGGGCGCGGGTCGTGGGGATGCCGCTGCGCCGCGAGATCGTCGACCTCGACCGGGCCGCCGTCCGCGCGGACGCGGCGGCGCACTTCGGCCTCGATCCCGACCGTCCGACGCTGCTCGTGTTCGGCGGCTCGCTCGGGGCGCAGCGGATCAACGAGGCGATCGCGGGCTCCTGGCGTGACATCCTCGACGCCGGCTGGCAGCTCCTGCACATCACGGGGGAGCGGGCGGTCGACGCGGCGCCGGAGGTCCCGGGGTACGCCGTGCTCCGTTACGTCGACCGGATGGATCTCGCCTTCGCGCTCGCGGACCTGATCCTCTGCCGTTCCGGCTCGGGGACCGTGAGCGAGATCAGCGCCCTCGGCATCCCCGCCCTCTACGTCCCGTATGCGGTGGGCAACGGTGAGCAGCGGCTCAACGCGGCATCCGCGGTCGCGGCGGGCGCCGCACGCATCATCCCCGACGGCGACCTCACGCCCGACCGCGTGCGCGCCGAGGTCGTGCCGTTGCTGCACGACGCCGCGGCGCTGGCCGCGATGCGCGATGCCGCGGCATCCGTCGGCACCCGCCGCGGCACCGAGAACCTACTCGCCCTCGTCGACGAGGCCCTGGCGCGCCCCTGACCCCGGCGCCCGCCCCTGACCCCGGCCTGCCTCCGTCCCTAGCGGAGGAGATGGGACGGGCGGAGGGCCGAATCGCCAGCATCCTTCCTCCCTCGCTCACATCTCCTCCGCTCGGCACGGCGACGGCGGATGCCCAGGGGCCCCGACCTAGGATTGTCGGGTCATGATCAGACCCGACCTGAGCCTGCCCATCCCCGAGCGCATCGAGGCCGCGCACTTCATCGGCATCGGCGGATCCGGGATGTCGGGGCTCGCGCGCATGTTCCTCGCCCGCGGCATCCGGGTCTCCGGCTCCGACCGCTCCGACTCGGCCGCCCTCCGCGACCTCGCGGCGCTCGGCGCCCGTGTCGCGATCGGGCACGACGCGGCGCACCTCGGCGATGCCGACACGGTGATCCACACCGGCGCGATCTGGCCGGAGAACCCCGAGTACGTGACCGCCAAGGAGCGCGGGATGCCGGTGATCCACCGCTCACAGGCCCTGCACTGGCTGATCGGCGGCCGTCGCCTCGTCTCGGTCGCCGGCGCCCACGGGAAGACCACGTCGACCGGCATGATCGTGACGGCCCTGCGCGAGCTCGGGATCGATCCGAGCTTCGTCAGCGGCGGCGTCATCGCGCAGCTCGGCTCCTCCAGCGGGCCGGGCGTCGATGATCTGTTCGTCGTGGAGGCCGACGAGTCGGACGGGACGTTCCTGCTCTACGACACCTCGATCGCGCTCATCACGAACGTGGATGCCGACCACCTCGACCACTACGGCACCGCGGAGGCCTTCGACGATGCGTTCGTGCGCTTCGCGGCCGAAGCGCGCGAGGCGGTCGTCATCTCCGCGGACGACGCCGGCGCCCGCCGGGTGCGGGCACGTCTCGAGCACCCGCGCGTCGTCACGTTCGGGACGGATGCCGACGCCGACGTGCGCGTGAGCGGCATCCGCACCGACGGACCCGTCGTGTTCACGGTCCACGCCGGCGGCGAGAGCGTCGAGGCCCGGCTCGGGATCCCGGGCCGGCACAACGCGATCAACGCGACCGGTGCGGTCGCGGTCCTGCTGAGCCTGGGCCTTCCGCTCGAGCCGGCGGTGCGGGCGGTCGAGACGTTCGCCGGCACGGTCCGCCGCTTCGAGCTGCACGGCATCGCGCGCGGAGTCAGCGTCTACGACGACTACGCGCACCACCCGACCGAGGTCGCCGCGGCGCTGGCCGCCGCCCGGTCGGTCGTGGGCGAGGGGCGGCTCATCGCCGTCCACCAGCCGCACACGTACTCCCGCACGCTGCAGATGTCGGGCGAGTTCGCGCGCGTGCTGGAGGAGTACGCCGACCACACCGTCGTGCTCGACGTCTACGGCGCCCGGGAGGACCCGGTCGCCGGAGTCACGGGCGCGCTCGTGAGCGAGGCCTTCCGCGATCCGGATCGCGTCCGCTACGTGCCCGATTGGCAGGACGCCGCGGACTACGCCGCGACCGTCGCGCGCCCGGGCGACTACGTCATCACGCTGGGCTGCGGCGACGTGTACCGCATCGTGCCGCAGCTGCTCGCCTCGCTCGCCCGCGCGGAGGACTGAGCGGATGCGCCGGCCGACGCCGCTCCCGCCTCCTCCGGGTGCGTCCGAGCCGGACGCGAAGCCCGGGTCCCGTCCGTCCGCGGGAGCCCCGGCATCCGAGCCGCGGCTCCCGCCCCACGGCGCGGCGAAGCCCGCGTCCCGTCCGTCCGCACCCGTCGCCGGGGCGTCCGGGTCCGTCGCGGCTCCTCTGCCCGCCCCGCCGATGACACCTGCGGACGAGCAGCCGACCGCGCCCATCCCGCCGTTGCTCGCCTTCGCGCGGGACGCGCTTCCGGACGATGCCCCGGATGCATGGCCTGCGCGAGAGACCGACCCCGCGCCGCCCGCCGAGCCGGCCTCGACGGAGCCGGAGCCCGAGCCCGAGCCTGCCCCGGTCGGATGGCGCGAGGTCTGGCGTGCGGCCCGCGCACGCCGCCGCGCGATGCGCGCGGAGGTGCGCCGGTTCACGGTCCGCCAGCGGCGCCGCCGCGCGGTCTGGCTCGGCGCGATCGGATCCCTCGTCCTCCTCGTGGCGGGGAGCTTCGCGGCCGCTTACAGCCCCTTGTTCGCCGTGGAGGAGGTGTCGGTCGTGGGCACGCAGCAGCTGGATGCCGGGACCGTCGCCGGCGCGCTGTCGTCGATCGTCGGCACCCCCCTCCCGCTCGTGGACGAGAGCGCGGTGAAGGCGGCGCTCGTCGCCTTCCCGCTCGTCGAGTCGTACACGCTGGAGGCCCGCCCGCCGCACGAGCTCGTGGTCCGGATCGTGGAGCGCACCCCCGTCGGCGTCATCGCCTCGCCGTCCGGGTACACGCTCGTGGATGCCGCGGGTGTTGCGCTCTCGACGACTCCGACCGCGCCGCCGGGCTACCCGACGCTGTCGATCCCGGGGGGCGTCGGGTCGGATGCGTTCGCCGCCGCGGGCACGGTGCTCCGCTCGCTGCCGGCCGACCTGCGCTCTCGCGTGGCCGACGTGACGGCATCCTCTCCCGACGACGTCGCGTTCACCCTCACGGGCTCGGGCGCGCGGATCGTGTGGGGGAGCGCGGACCAGTCCGCGCGGAAGTCGCTCGTCCTGCAGAAGGTGATGGCCGATCGCCCGCCCGCGCCCGGCATGAGCTACGACGTGTCTTCTCCCGAAGCCGTCGTCGTCGGCTGATCCCTCCGCTCCCTCCCTCCTCTCCCTCGAGCCCACCTCCTCGTCGCGAGAACCCCTCTTTACGGCGTGTCGAACGGGTGGTCTCGCGAGGAGGAAGTGGGCTCGCGGTCGCCGGTGGGGGCAAGGGGCGGGCTGGGTGACCCTCCACGACGAGCGTGCGGAGCGGGCACCGCGCCGCTCACGAGAAGCTGCTGATGCGCGAGCCGGCGGAGCGCGAGCAGGATCGGCTCGTACAGCGCGGTGCCCAGCACCGCATAGCGGATCGCCTCGGCGGGCGACATCGCCGCGATCGGCGCGACCTCCTCCCGCGCGACCGCTTGCATTGCGCGCCCGTACCGTGCCACGGTATCGGCGTCCCAGGCGAGGCCCGCTTCTTCCAGGCCCCGGATGGCCGCCTCGAGCTGTGCGACCGCGGTGAAACGGGGGGTGTAGACGAGACCGAGCGCCTCGATCGTGGCACGCGCCCGGGCGTGGTCGCCGTCGTCCTCCACGTACGGCGGGAGTGCGCCGGTCGCCCGTCCCAGCGTCTCGACCACGTCGTCGCCCGGGGCGTCGACGAGTGCGAGGATCTCGCGCACCCGAGACAGGGGGAGACGGCGCACGTCGGCGAGCGCATGGATGAGACGCAGGCGTCCCTCGTGCTCCGGGCCGTATTCCGCGCGCGTCGCGGACGTGGTCGTGCCCCGGGGCAGCATTCCCTCGCGGATGTAGAACTTGATCGTCGGGATCGAGCACCCCGTGCGCTCCGCAAGCTCGGAGATTCGCATCGTCCCTCCCATTGGATACTATAGCTATCTAGTTCACACCGAGCTTTCCACCCTTCTGGAGGTGCGATGGATCCTGTCCTCACGATCGTCGCCGGCGCGACGATCCTCACCGTCATCGGCATCATGTCCGGTGGCACGTTCCTGCTGCGGGTCACGACCGGCGGTCTCCCGTTCTCCCCGCTGCAGAAGTCGTTCTTCCGGGCGGGCCATGCCCACGCCGGTGTCCTCGTGATCCTCGGGCTCGTCATCCTGTTGATCGAGTCCGCGGCGGGCGTCTCCGGCGGCTGGCAGTGGTCTGGGGTTGGCGTCCTGGCCGCTGCCCTGCTGATCCCGGGCGGCTTCTTCCTGTCGGTTCTCGGGCGTGACGTGACCAGACCTGGGCGCGCGATCGCGCTCCTGTGGACGGGCGTCGCCGTCCTCGCAGTCGCCCTGGCGGTCAGCGGCGTCGCCGTGATCGTCGCCGGCGCGGCCCGCCTCGCCTGAGCCGGCAATCCGAATCCGCACGCATCGCGCGACACGCCCTCTCGCGTCCCGGACTCGGCGCGGTCGGACCGTACGTTCGATCCAGGAAATGCATACCGGGCAATTCTTTAAACCTCTACGTGAACTTCAAGGTTGACAGTCGAGGCTGGGGAACGATCGGTGCGGGTTCGGACGAGACGGGAGCCGGGATGAGCCAGAACCAGAACTATCTCGCGGTCATCAAGGTGGTCGGCGTCGGTGGCGGCGGCGTCAATGCCGTGAACCGCATGATCGAGCTCGGCCTGCGCGGCGTCGAGTTCATCGCTGTCAACACCGACGCGCAGGCGCTGCTCATGAGCGACGCCGACGTCAAGCTCGACGTCGGCCGCGAGCTCACGCGGGGTCTCGGCGCGGGCGCAGACCCCGAGGTCGGGCGCCGCGCCGCGGAGGACCACGCGGAGGAGATCGAGGAGGCGCTCAACGGCGCCGACATGGTCTTCGTCACCGCCGGCGAGGGCGGCGGCACAGGCACGGGCGGTGCGCCCGTCGTCGCGCGCATCGCGAAGTCCATCGGCGCGCTCACGATCGGCGTCGTCACGAAGCCGTTCTCGTTCGAGGGCCGTCGCCGGCAGAGCCAGGCGGAGCTCGGTGTCGCGAAGCTCAAGGAAGAGGTCGACACCCTTATCGTGGTGCCCAACGACCGCCTCCTCGAGATCAGCGACCGCGGGATCTCGATGATCGAGGCGTTCGCCACGGCCGACCAGGTGCTTCTCGCCGGTGTTCAGGGCATCACGGACCTCATCACGACGCCCGGCCTCATCAACCTCGACTTCGCCGACGTCAAGTCGGTCATGCAGGGCGCCGGTTCCGCGCTCATGGGCATCGGCTCGGCCCGCGGCGCAGACCGCGCGATCAAGGCGGCCGAACTCGCGGTGGAGTCGCCGCTGCTCGAGGCCTCGATCGAGGGCGCACACGGCGTGCTGCTGTCGATCCAGGGCGGCTCGAACCTCGGCATCTACGAGATCAGCGATGCGGCGCAGCTCGTCAAGGAGGCCGCGCACCCCGAGGCGAACATCATCTTCGGCACCGTGATCGACGACACGCTCGGCGACGAGGTCCGCGTCACGGTCATCGCGGCCGGCTTCGACGGCGGCGAGCCCCAGCCGCGCCACGAGATCCTCGGCGAGCGGCAGGCCGCTCCCGCGGCACCGCCCGCTCCGACGCCCGAGGCGGACGCGTCGGCCGAGCAGCCGCTCGAGAGCGTCCCCGTGACCGCCGGAGTGTCCGAGGGTGCGTCGTACGACTCGGTCTTCGCCGAGGACGACCTCGACGTCCCCGACTTCCTGAAGTGACGCGTGGCCGCGACGCTGCGTGATCGTCTCGCGGACGTCGACGCCCGGATCGCGGATGTCGCGACGGCGGCCGGACGGGATGCCGCGGACATCACGCGCATCGTCGTGACCAAGTTCCATCCCGCGTCGCTCGTCCGCGAGCTCGCCGCGCTCGGCGTAACCGACGTGGGCGAGAACCGCCAGCAGGAGCTGTCGGCCAAGCGGGCCGAGCTCACCGACCTCGCCGGCGTCCGCTGGCACTACATCGGGCAGGCGCAGACGAACAAGGCGCGACAGATCCGCCAGGCGGCATCCGTCGTCCACTCCGTCGACCGCGAGCGGCTCGCGGACGCGCTCGACCGCGCGGCGGACGAGGGCGCGCCCGTGCTGGACGTCCTCCTGCAGGTCAACCTCACCGACGAGCCCGGCCGGGGCGGCGTCGCGCCGACGGACCTGGAGGCCCTCGCCGAGCATGCCGCCGGATGCCGGACGCTGCGCGTCCGTGGCGTGATGGGCGTGGCGCCGCTGGACGAGGATCCCGCTCCGGCGTTCTGGCGGCTGCGCGAGTATGCCGAGCGCGTGCGCGGGATCGTCCCGGACGCGGACTGGATCTCCGCCGGGATGACCGGCGACTTCCCCGCGGCGATCGCGGCGGGCGCGACACACCTGCGGATCGGCTCGGCAATCACGGGTCCGCGGCCCGTGCGCGGTTAACCTCGAACTCAGACGAGCAAACGGAGGATGCGATGTCGAACCCGCTCAAGAAGACGATGGTCTACCTGGGCCTCGCCGACGAGGAAGAGGTCGTCCCGGAGGCGGAAGTGGCGCCCCTGACGAGCCGCAAGACCCAGCCGGAGAAGACCGCACCGGTCACTCCGATCCACCGCCCGGCGGTCGTGCGCCAGCCGGCGCCGAGCGCAGTGAGCGAGATCGTCACCGTGCACCCCAAGCAGTACCGCGACGCGCAGACGATCGCGGAGAGCTTCCGCGAGGGCGTTCCGGTCATCATCAACCTCTCGCAGATGAGTGACGCCGACGCGCGTCGGCTGATCGACTTCGCGAGCGGTCTGTCTCTCGGGCTCTACGGGCGCATCGAGCGGGTGACGAGCAAGGTCTTCCTGCTCTCCCCGGAGAACATCGCGGTCTCCGGTGACGGCGCGCTCGCGCACGCCGACGCCGAGCCCGCGTTCGCGCAGCAGTAACCGTGTCGATCGTCGGCGTCGTCGCGACGATCGCCAACATCCTGCTGCTGATCTACATCTTCATCCTGTTCGCGCGGTTGATCCTGGACTACGTCCAGATGTTCAACCGCCAATGGCGGCCGCGGGGTGCGGGCCTCGTCGCCACCGAGCTCGTCTACACGGTGACGGATCCTCCGATCAAGCTGCTGCGGCGTTTCATCCCGCCGCTGCGCATCGGACCCGTCGCCATCGACTTCGCGTTCGCGCTCACGCTGCTCGTCTGCTTCATCCTCCTCAGCGTGACCCGTTCTCTCGCAAGCTCATGACGCGGAGACTATGCTCTTCAGAGAATCTCCCCAAGGAAACCGGTCCCAGACCTCGGACAGCCGACAAAGCCCCGAAAGAGGAAGCACCATGCCCCTGACCCCGGATGACGTCGTCACCAAGCAGTTCCAGCACGTCCGGTTCAAGGAGGGTTTCGACCCGGACGAGGTCGACGACTTCCTGGACGAGGTCGTGGTGGAGTGGCGCAAGGCGCTCGCCGAGAACGAGGAGCTGAAGGCCAAGCTCGCCGCCTACGAGGCGGGCGGGGCCCCCGAGGCGCCGGCCGAGTCGGCCGCGGTGGAGGCTCCGGCCGAGACCGTCGCCGTTACGCCGCCGACCCCGGCTGCTGTCGCGCCGAGCGAGTCGACCGCTGCGATGGCGAGCATCATCGAGCTCGCCCAGCGCGTGCACGACGAGCACGTCGCCGAGGGTGTCGCGCAGCGCGACAAGCTCGTCTCCGAGGCGCAGACGCAGGCGGCCTCGATCATCGCGGACGCCGAGGCCCGCAGCCGCGACGAGCTCGCACGCCTGGAGCAGGAGCGCGCGTCGCTCGAGAACAAGCTCACCGAGCTCCGCCAGTTCGAGCGCGACTACCGCTCGCAGCTGCGCTCCTACTTCGAGAAGAAGTTGAACGAGCTCGACACCAACACGACCAGCAACTCGCCCGTCGCGACCTCCTAGGTCCTTCTTTGGCAGATCGCGCCCCCCTGCGGGCGTCGGCGGCCGGCATCCTGCTCGCGATCCTCGCGCTGCTGGTGCTGGCCGCCGACCAGTTCGCGAAGTACCTCGCCCTCCAGAACCTGCCGCTGCAGGTGAACGTCCCGATCCTCGGCGACCTCCTGCAGTTCTATCTGGTCCGGAATGCGGGCGCCGCGTTCTCGCTCGGCGAGGGCGTCACGTGGCTCTTCACGATCGCGCTCGTCGTCGTCGCGATCGCGATCATCGTCCTCTTTGCGCTGGGACGCGTGCGGTCCCGGGCATGGACGGTCGTCCTCGGCCTCCTGCTCGGCGGCGTCCTCGGGAATCTCAGCGACCGGCTCTTCCGCGATCCGGGGTTCGGTGTGGGCCACGTCGTCGACTTCATCTCCACCCCGTGGATGATGCCGGCGATCTATAACGTCTCCGACATCTTCATCGTGACGATGATGATCGGCGTCGCGCTGCTGGTGCTGCTCGGCTTCCGTCTCGACGGCACGCGCGAGCGCCGGGCCCGGCCCTCGGAGGACGACGACGAGGAGCGCAGGCCCGACGACACGGAGTCCTGACGTGGAATCGCGGACCCTTCCCGTGCCCGACGGGCTCGACGGCAGCCGGGTGGATGCCGGGATGGCGAAGATGCTCGGCTTCTCGCGCACGTTCGCGGCGGACGTCGCCGACGCCGGGGGTGTGCTCCTCGACGGGCGTCCGGTCGGGAAGTCCGATCGACTGCTCGGAGGTGCCGTCCTGGAGGTGTCGTGGACCCCGCGGCGGGAGCCCGAGGTCATCCCGATCGCGGTGCCCGACCTCGGCATCGCGTACGACGACGACGACCTCGTGGTCGTCGACAAGCCCGTCGGCGTCGCGGCTCACCCCTCGGTTGGATGGGAGGGCCCCACCGTCCTCGGGGCGTTGTCGGCCGCGGGCTTCCGCGTCGCCACGACGGGCGCGGCCGAGCGGCAGGGGATCGTGCATCGTCTCGACGTCGGCACGAGCGGCCTCATGGTCGTCGCGAAGACCGAGCGCGCGTACACGGCGCTCAAGCGCGCGTTCAAGGAGCGCGAGGTGGAGAAGGTCTACCACGCGGTCGTGCAGGGCCACCCCGACCCGCTCTCCGGCACGATCGACGCGCCGATCGGCCGGCATCCGTCGCACTCGTGGAAGTTCGCCGTGACGCCCGACGGCAAGCCGTCCATCACGCACTACGAGACGATCGAGGCGTTCCCGCGGGCGTCGCTGCTCGAGATCCACCTGGAGACCGGTCGCACGCACCAGATCCGCGTGCATATGGCCGCGCACCGGCATCCATGCGTCGGCGACCCGCTCTACGGCTCCGACCCGGTGCTCGCCGAGCGGCTAGGTCTCACGCGCCAATGGCTCCACGCGCGGGAGCTGTCGTTCACGCATCCGGCGACGGGGGAGTGGATGACGACCGAGTCGCCATACCCGGCGGACCTCGCGCACGCGCTGGAGGTCCTGAGCGACGCGTGATGTCCGGGGCCGCGGGTAGCCTCGTCGCATGGCATCCGACTCCTTCGTCCACCTGCACGTGCACAGCGAGTATTCGATGCTCGACGGTGCTGCACGCATCGGGCCGATGATCCAGGAGGCGGTCCGGCAGGAGATGCCGGCGATCGCGGTGACCGACCACGGCAACACGTTCGCCGCCTACGAGTTCTACAAGACCGCGAAGGATGCGGGGATCAAGCCGATCGTCGGCATCGAGGCCTACGTCACTCCGGGCACGCACCGCACCGACAAGTCGCGTGTGCGCTGGGGCACCCCCGAGCAGAACGACGACGACGTGTCGGGGTCGGGGGCGTACACGCACATGACGCTCCTGTCGGAGACGACGGAGGGCATGCACAACCTCTTCCGTCTGTCGTCGAAGGCGAGCATGGAGGGCTACTACTTCAAGCCGCGCATGGACCGCGAGTTGCTGCAGAAGTACTCGACGGGCCTGATCGCAACCACCGGGTGCCCGTCCGGCGAGGTGCAGACCCGGCTGCGCCTGGGGCAGTACGAGGCGGCGCGCGCGGCGGCGGCCGAGTTCCAGGACATCTTCGGCAAGGAGAACTACTTCGCCGAGATCATGGATCACGGGCTGTCGATCGAGCGCCGGGTCATGAGCGATCTCCTCAAGATCGCGAAAGACCTCGACATCCCGCTCGTCGGCACGAACGACCTGCACTACACACACCAGCACGACGCGACGAGCCATGCGGCCCTGCTCTGCGTGCAGTCCGGCTCGACGCTCGACGACCCCAAGCGGTTCAAGTTCGACGGCGACGGCTACTACGTGAAGTCGGCGGCGGAGATGCGTCAGGTCTTCCGCGACCACCCTGAGGCGTGCGATGCCACGCTGCTGATCGCCGAGCGCTGCGACGTCGAGTTCAACACGTCGGCGAACTACATGCCGCGCTTCCCGGTGCCGGAGGGCGAGACCGAGGAGTCATGGTTCGTCAAAGAGGTCGAGAAGGGCCTCGAGTTCCGCTACCCGGCCGGGATTCCGGACACTGTCCGGAAGCAGGCGGAGTACGAGACCGGCGTCATCGTGCAGATGGGGTTCCCGGGCTACTTCCTCGTGGTCGCCGACTTCATCAACTGGGCAAAGGACAACGGCATCCGGGTCGGGCCGGGCCGCGGCTCGGGGGCCGGGTCCATGGCCGCGTACGCGATGCGCATCACCGACCTCGACCCGCTCCAGCACGGCCTCATCTTCGAGCGCTTCCTGAACCCCGACCGCGTGTCGATGCCCGACTTCGACGTCGACTTCGACGACCGCCGTCGCGGTGAGGTCATCCAGTACGTGACCGAGAAGTACGGCAGCGAGCGCGTCGCGCAGATCGTCACGTACGGCACGATCAAGGCCAAGCAGGCGTTGAAGGACGCCGGCCGCGTGCTCGGCTTCCCCTTCAGCATGGGGGAGAAGCTCACGAAGGCGATGCCGCCCGCGGTCATGGGCAAGGACATGCCGCTCGACGGCATGTTCGACAAGGACCACCCCCGCTACAAGGAGGCGGTGGAGTTCCGGACGCTCATCGAGACGGATCCCGAGGCGAAGACCGTCTACGACACCGCAGTGGGGCTGGAGAACCTCAAGCGCCAGTGGGGCGTGCACGCGGCGGGCGTGATCATGTCGAGCGATCCGCTCGAGGACATCATCCCGATCATGCGCCGCGAGCAGGACGGCCAGATCGTCACGCAGTTCGACTACCCGGCGTGCGAGTCCCTCGGCCTCATCAAGATGGACTTCCTGGGCCTGCGGAACCTCACGATCATCAACGACGCACTCGACAACATCACCGCGAACCGCGGGGCGCCGATCGTCCTGGAAGACCTCGCGCTCGACGACCGGAGCGCGTACGAGCTGCTCACGCGGGGCGACTCGCTCGGCGTCTTCCAGCTCGACGGCGGGCCGCTCCGCAGCCTCATGCGGCTCATGCGGCCCGACAACTTCGAGGACATCTCGGCTCTCATCGCGCTCTACCGCCCGGGGCCCATGGGGGCGAACTCCCACATCAACTACGCGCTGCGCAAGACCGGGCAGCAGGACATCACCCCGATCCACGAGGAGTTCCGCGACTCCCTCGCTGACATCCTCGACACGAGTTACGGGCTGATCATCTACCAGGAGCAGGTCATGGCGATCGCCCAGCGCGTCGCCGGCTTCACCCTCGGTCAGGCCGACATCCTCCGACGGGCGATGGGCAAGAAGAAGAAGTCCGAGCTCGACAAGCAGTTCGCGGGCTTCCAGGCCGGGATGCACGCGAACGGCTACTCCGACGACGCCGTCCAGAAGCTGTGGGAGATCCTGCTGCCCTTCTCGGACTACGCGTTCAACAAGGCGCACTCCGCGGCCTACGGGCTCGTCTCCTACTGGACGGCGTACCTGAAGGCGCACTATCCCGCCGAGTACATGGCTGCGCTCCTCACGAGCGTCGGCGACTCGAAGGACAAGATGGCGGTGTACCTCAACGAGTGCCGTCGGATGGGCATCAAGGTGCTTCCGCCGGACGTGAACGAGTCGACGCTCTACTTCTCCGCGGTCGGGGAGGACATCCGGTTCGGCCTCGGCGCGGTGCGCAACGTCGGCACGAACGTCGTGGAGGGGATCGTCGCGTCGCGTGTGGATACCCCGTTCACGTCCTTCCACGGCTTCCTCGACACGGTGCCGCCGCACGTCGCGAACAAGCGCACGATCGAGTCGCTCATCAAGGCGGGCGCCTTCGACTCGATGGGCTCGACGCGCCGGGCGCTCCTGGAGATCCACGAGGGCGCGACCGAGCAGGCCGTGCTCGACAAGCGCCGCGAGGCGAATGGCGAGGTCGGCTTCGACTTCGACAGCCTGTGGGACGAGCCGCAGCAGGTGCAGAAGGTGCCCGATCGCCCGGAGTGGACGAAGAAGGACAAGCTCGCGTTCGAGCGGGAGATGCTGGGCCTCTACGTGTCCGATCACCCGCTCGCCGGTCTCGAGGTGCCGCTCGCGAAGCACGCCTCGATCTCCATCAATGACCTGTTGGAGTCCGAGGATCTGCAGGACGGTGATCAGGTGACGGTGGCCGGTCTCGTGACGAGCGTGCAGCATCGCGTGGCGAAGTCGAGCGGGAACCCCTACGGCATGATCACGATCGAGGACTTCAACGGGGAGGTGACGGTCATGTTCATGGGGAAGACCTATCAGGAGTTCCAGCCCGTGCTTCAGCCCGACGCGATCCTCGTCGTACGCGGTCGCATCTCCCGGCGTGATGACGGGCTCAATCTGCACGCGGTATCAGCGTTCGCGCCCGACCTCGGTGCGGTGGATGCGGCGGGTCCGCTCGTTCTCGTGATGCCCGAGCACCGGGCGACCGAGACGGTCGTCCAAGAGCTCGCCGAAGTTCTGGCGCGGCACCGGGGCGAGACCGAGGTCACGCTCCGGCTCCACAAGGGCGAGGTCGCGAAGGTCTTCGAGGTGCCCGTGCCGGTGCGCATCACGGCCGACCTCTACGGCGAGCTGAAGGGACTCCTGGGGCCCCACTGCCTGGGCTGAGTCGGAGGCTCGGCGGGTACCATCGAGGAGCGTTACCCCCCCACACGCACGAGAGGAATCGACGTGAGCGACCCTTCGACCGCGAACACCCCCGACGAGAACGTCCCCGCCGGCGAATCCGGAGCCGGTGGAGGGGCGATCGATGAGACGCTGATCATCGCGCAGGACGCGGACGGCACGATCGAGGTCATCGACATCATCGCGGAGCAGCCCGCGGCGGCCTCCGCGCCCGCTCCGGCATCCTCGAGCGCTCCGGCCGCCGCCCTGGCGGAGACGCCCCTCTACGGCGTCGGCCCCCTGACGGTGCGTGAGCTCGTCCTCGGCTGCGTGTGGCTCGTCGCGTTCTTCTTCTCGTTCTTCCCGATCACGCCCGGCCCGTTCGCGTCGCTGTGGTCGTCCGGCCTCCTGTGGATCCTCACGATCGGTGTCCCGACGGTGGCCGTCTTCCTGCTCCTGCTCCGCCGGTTCTCGCCGCAGGGTATCCCGCGCGTGGGCTCGCTCGGGGTCGATCAGTTCGCCTCGGTCGCGTTCTCGGTGTCGGCCGTGGTGTGGATCCAGATGGCGTGGGATGCGGTGTCGTTCACCGCCGCCAGCGGCATCGTCGTGCGGACGTGGGTCATGTGGCTCGAGCTCGTCCTCATGCTGGCCGGCGTCGTGCTGACCGTGCTGGCACCGTTCATCCCCGTCTTCCGCGACGACTTCCGCGGTCGCCCCGAGCAGGTCGCGCACCCGAACGCGCGCCCGGTGCGTCCCGTCGAGCCACGGCCCGCGGTGGTCCACCACCCCCACGCGACTCCCGTGCCTCACGCGTACGCGGCTCCGGTCGACTCGGGTTACGCACCCGAGGCCTATGCGACCGGCGCCTACACGCCGCTTCCCGACTCCGGGACCCCGGTGACCGAGCCCATTCACGCCCATGAGGCCTTCTGGGCCCTCGCGCCGGTCGAGCGCGATGTCGTGGACGAGTACGGCACGCCGATCTTCCGCATCGGCCCGACCGCGTGGGCGCTCGTGGTCGAGGATCGCGGTGCGGTGTTCGTCGTCCGGCATGAGGACGGGCGCGTCGGCTATCTCCACGACGTGTCCGACGTCGTGCGCGGCTGAGTCGCGCACGACCCGCGCCGGTAGGCTGATCGGATGCTCCGCACGATCGATCTCCGAGGCCGACGTCTGTCCACGGCCGAGCTGCTCGCGACCGTTCCGCGCGCCCAGGTCGCCCGTGACGCGGCTCTCGCGACCGCGGCCCGGATCGTCGTCGACGTCGCCGACCGCGGCGAGGACGCGCTCCGGGAGCAGGCGGAGCGCTTCGACGGGGTCGTCGGCCATGACCTCCGCGTGCCCGCGGAGCACCTCGACGCCGCGCTCGCCGGGCTCGACCCGAGGGTCCGTGCGGCGCTCGACGAGGCGATCGTGCGCGTGCGTGAGGCATCCGCGGCCCAGATCCCGCCGGCGCGCGAGACCGTCCTCGGACGTGGCGCGCGCGTCGTACAGCGCTGGCAGCCCGTCCGGCGCGTGGGGGTGTACGTGCCCGGCGGCAAGGCGGTCTATCCCTCGAGCGTCGTGATGAACGTCGTGCCCGCGCAGGTCGCCGGCGTCCGCGAGGTCGCTCTCGCCTCGCCGCCCCAGCGCGACCACGGCGGCCGGGTGCATCCCGTCATCCTCGCCGCCGCGCGCCTGCTCGGCGTCGAGGAGGTGTACGCGATCGGCGGCGCGGGCGCCATCGCGGCGTTCGCCCACGGCGTCCCCTCGATCGGCCTGGAGCCGGTCGACGTCGTGAGCGGCCCCGGCAACAATTTCGTCGCCGCCGCAAAGCGGGCGGTCGCCGGCCTCGTGGGGACGGATGCCGAGGCCGGCGCGACCGAGATCCTCGTGGTCGCCGACGAGCACGCCGACCCGCGGCTCATCGCGGCCGACCTCATCAGCCAGGCCGAACACGATGAGCAGGCCGCGGCCGTCCTCGTGACCGACTCCGCGGATCTGGCGGACGAGGTCGCCGCCGAGTTGCAGATCCGTGCGCCGCGCACACGCCACGCCGAGCGCATCGCGGCCGCCCTCACGGGTCCGCAGTCGGCCGTCATCCTCGTCGACGACCGCGCGGCGGCGGTCGAGGTGAGCAACGCCTACGCGCCGGAGCACCTCGAGTTGCATCTGCGCGATCCGCGCCCGGAGGAGTTCGTCAACGCCGGCGCGATCTTCGTCGGCGCCGACTCGCCGGTGAGCCTCGGCGACTACCTCGCCGGCAGCAACCACGTCCTGCCGACGGGCGGCCAGGCGCGCTACAACGCGGGGCTCTCGGCATCCACGTTCCTGCGGCCGCAGCAGCTCATCGAGTACGACCACGACGGTCTCCGCGAGGTCCGCGAGAGCATCGTCGCGCTCGCGCAGGCGGAGGCCCTGCCCGCGCACGGCGAGGCCGTCGAAGCCCGGTTCGAGTCGTAGGTCTCGCGTGCACTGCCCGTTCTGCCGCCATCCGGACTCGCGCGTCATCGACTCGCGCACCAGCGACGACGGCCTCAGCATCCGCCGGCGCCGGCAGTGCCCCCAGTGCGGACGCCGCTTCTCGACGATCGAGACGGCGAGTCTGAACGTCATCAAGCGCTCCGGCGTGATCGAACCGTTCAGTCGCGAGAAGGTCATGTCCGGCGTCCGGAAAGCGTGCCAGGGACGCCCCGTCACGGAGGCTGACCTGGCGGTGCTCGCGCAGGCCGTCGAGGAGACGGTGCGCCAGACGGGTGCAGCGCAGGTGGATACGAACGACATCGGTCTCGCGATCCTCGGCCCGCTGCGCGACCTCGACGAGGTCGCCTACCTCCGCTTCGCGAGCGTGTACCAGGCGTTCGACTCGCTCGAGGACTTCGAGGGTGCGATCGCCGAGTTGCGCGTCGACCACGGACATGCCGCGCCGGAGCCCGACGAACCGCTCCGATAGCCTGGGGCGGATGTATCGCCGCCGTGTCTGTCCACGGCTGACGCCGGAGGCGTGGAGCGCGCTCCGGTAGCCTGGGGCGGATGTACCCCCTCCTCTTCCGTCACGTCCTCTCACGTCTGGATCCGGAGACGGCGCACCATGCGGCGATGCTCGTCATCCGGATGCTGGGGGTTCCGCCGCTCTCGTGGATCGCGCGACGGATGACGCGGCCCGATCCGTCGCTGCGCGTCGAGGCGCTGGGGCTCACGTTCCCCTCGCCGTTCGGCGTCGCGGCCGGCTTCGACAAGAACGTGGTCGGCGCGCGCGGGCTCGGCGCGCTCGGCTTCGGGCACGTAGAGGTCGGCACGGTCACGGCTCTCCCGCAGGACGGGAACCCGAGGCCACGCCTGTTCCGTCTCATCCCGGACCGAGCCGTCATCAACCGCATGGGCTTCAACAACGGTGGCGCCGACCGCGCAGCGGCTCGCCTCGCGAAGCTCCGCCTCGCCCGTCGCCGGCCGGTGATCGGCGTCAACATCGGGAAGAGCCGCGTCGTCGCGGTCGAGGACGCGACCGCCGACTACGTCCGCAGCGCGCGGCTGCTCGCACCCCTGGCCGACTACCTCGTCGTCAACGTGTCGTCGCCCAATACGCCTGGGCTGCGCGGGCTGCAGGAGATCGAGCTCCTGCGTCCGCTGCTCGCCGCGGTGCGGGATGCCGCGGGCACGACGCCGCTCCTCGTCAAGATCGCGCCCGACCTCGCCGATGCCGAGGTCGAGGCGGTCTCGCGGCTCGCGGTCGACCTCGGGCTCGCCGGCATCGTCGCGACCAACACGACGATCTCGCGCGCGGGGCTCCGGACCGATCCCGCCATCGTCGAGGCGGCCGGCGCCGGCGGCCTGTCCGGCGCTCCGCTGAAGGAGCGGGCGCTCGAGGTGCTGCGTCTCGTGCGCGCGAACGTCCCCGCGGACTTCTGCGTGATCGCGGTCGGCGGCATCGAGACGGCCGCCGACGTACGGGAGCGGCTCGATGCCGGCGCGACCCTGACCCAGGGCTACACAGCCTTCCTCTACCAGGGCCCCCTCTGGGCGCGGACCCTCAACCGTGCCCTCCTCCGCCCCGCCACCTCTCGCTGAGAACGCGCGTATGTCCTCGACACGCCGTCGAAAAAGGACACACGCGCGTTCTCGCGTAGGAGGTGGCGCGGGTCGGGCCCGGGGAAAGGGAGGGGCGAGGCTCGGCCGGCGGGTCAGGAGGGGTAGTGGCGGCGAGCGACCTGCGGCTTCGGCAGGCGCATGAACCGCATCTGGATCGAGCGCATCGACCCATACCAGCTCAGGCCGCGTTCGAGGCGGTCCCCGAACTTGCGGCGGGCGGCGCGCCGGATGCGGAACGACGTGATCACCATGTCGATGACGACGGCGATGACGTAGACCCACAAGAGGATGAACGCCCAGTACTGGATGTCGGGCACCGGCAGGAACGTCGCGACGATCACGAGCACCATGAACGGCAGGATGCCCTCGCCGATGTGGTAGCCGGCGTCGATCCAGTCGCGGACGAAGCGCCGCTGCGGACCCTTGTCGCGCTGCGGGAGGTAGCGGTCCTCGCCGGCGGCCATGCCGGCGCGTGCCTTCTCGCGCTGCTGCGCGAGCTCGACGCGCGCGCGCTCCTTCGCCTCTTTCGTGTTCGCGACGAGCGGGCGCTTTCGGGCGGCCTCCTGCTCCGCGCGGCTCGGCGTCGGGCGTCCCTTGCCGCCGGCATCCTGCGGGGTGTCCTGGGGAGCGGGGGCGGGTGGCTGCTTCGGCACGGTGTTCCTCGAACGGCGGACAGGGTTCCGCCTCGAATCGGCGGATGGGCGTACGCCTAAGATTACCCGCATGCTCCCCGAGAACGCCCGAGAGGATGCCGTGCGTGCCGCCGCGCTCGCGGCCACGCCGCACGCCCTCGCAGAGCTCGGGCAGCTCGTCCGCATCCCGTCGATCGCCTTTCCCGGCTTCGACGCTGACGAGGTCCGGCGCAGCGCCGAGGCGGTCGCAGCCCTCGCGGAGGGCCTCGGCGTGTTCGACCGCGTCGAGATCGCGACGGCGGAGGTCGCGGGATCGGCTGATCTCGGCATGCCGGCCGTGCTCGCCACGCGTGCCGCCCGCGACGGCCGCCCCACGGTCGTCCTCTACGCCCATCACGACGTCCAGCCGCCCGGCGATCCCGCGCGGTGGCAGTCGTCGCCGTTCGAGCCCACCGTGCGCGGCGGCCGGCTCTACGGCCGCGGCGCCGCGGACGACAAGGCAGGGGTCATGGTCCACCTCGCAGCCATCCGCGCGCTGGCCCAGATCGCCGGCGACGACCTGGCGCTGGGGATCACGCTCTTCGTCGAGGGGGAGGAGGAGGCCGGCTCGCGCTCGTTCACCTCGTTCCTCACCGATCACGCCGAGGCGCTGGGGGGCGACGTCATCGTCGTGGCCGACTCCGGAAACTGGGATGCCACGACTCCGGGCCTGACGGTCTCGCTGCGCGGCAACGCCCGCTTCACGCTGCGCGTGCGCACGCTCGACCACGCGTCGCACTCCGGCATGTTCGGCGGCGCCGTCCCGGATGCCATGATGGCGACGATCCGGCTGCTGTCGACCTTGTGGGATGCCGACGGCTCGGTCGCCGTCGACGGACTCCGCGTCCGCGAGGCCGAGACCCCCGCCTACGCCGAGCGCACGCTGCGCGCGGAGGTGGGCCTTCCCGCGGGCGTCTCGCCGATCGGCTCCGGCCCGATCCTGGGCCGCATCTGGAACAAGCCGGCCCTCACGGTCACGGGGATCGACGCGCCGACGGTGGCGAACGCCGCCAACACGCTGACGCCCGAGGTGTCGGTCGTCGTCAGCGTGCGGGTGGCCCCCGGCCAGTCCGCGCGCGAGGCGTACGCCGCGATCGAGGCGCACCTGCGCGCGCACGCGCCCTTCGGCGCTGCCCTGAGCTTCGAGGACGTCGACCTCGGCGACGGCTTCCTCGTCGACACCGACGGATGGGCCGTCGAGCTGGCGCGCGACGCACTCGCCCGCGGCTACGGCGTCGACCCCGTCGACATCGGCGTGGGGGGCAGCATCCCGTTCATCGCGGATCTCGCGCACCGGTTCCCCGCGGCGCAGATCCTCGTGACCGGTGTGGAGGATCCCCACACCCGCGCCCACAGCCCCGACGAGTCGCTCGACATCGCCACGTTCCGCCGCGCGATCGTCGCGGAGGCGCTGCTGCTCGACGCGCTCGACAGCCGGCCCACCCCGGTGCGTGGCGGCGTATGATCGGGGAAGCCGCGGGAACCACGCGGAGTGAGGGAGGAGTGTCATGACCGACACCGCACTGTCCACCGAAGAGACGGTCCACTCGCACGGCGTGCTCCTGACGGACGCGGCCGCCGCCAAGGTGAAGAGCCTGCTCGACCAGGAGGGTCGCGACGACCTGCGACTCCGGGTCGCGGTGCAGCCGGGTGGCTGCTCGGGCCTCATCTACCAGCTGTACTTCGACGAGCGCTTCCTCGACGGTGACGTGACGGCCGACTTCGACGGCGTCGAGGTCATCGTCGACGAAATGAGCGTCCCGTACCTCGACGGCGCTTCGATCGACTTCAAGGACACCATCTCGGAGCAGGGTTTCACGATCGACAACCCCAACGCCTCGGGCAGCTGCGCATGTGGAGACTCCTTTCATTGAGTGAAGGGGCGACGCCTTCGGCTTCTCGCCGGGGCCGCTGCTGATCAGCACTTTCTTGCCTTACGTCGGCGCGATCGGAGTCTCTCCGGTCGCGCCGACGGCGTTCCAGGGCTGGGTGTGTGGCCGGAATCGGGTGTGAGCTTGCCCTAGACTGAACGTTGCTACGTTCGTGACCGAAGGGTGCCCCTGTGCCTGTGAAACGCCGCCTCCGCTGGGTCGCCCTCCCCGTAGGGATCGGTGCCGCGGTAGCCCTCGCCGGATGCAGCCCGACGCAGCTGCACGGCTTCCTTCCGGGCTTCACGGAGGACGGGCAGGCAGCGACGAACCGCACCGACATGGTCGCGGGTCTGTGGGTGAACTCCTGGATCGTGCTGCTCGCAGTGGGCATCGTCACGTGGGGTCTGATGCTGTGGGCGATGATCGCGTACCGCCGTCGCCGCGGTCAGACGGGCCTTCCGACCCAGCTGCGCTACAACATGCCGATCGAGATCTTCTACACGGTCGTGCCGCTCATCCTCGTGGTCGGCTTCTTCGCCTTCACCGCCCGCGATCAGACGGTCCTCGAGACGCAGAACCAGAACCCCGACGTCTCGATCATCGCGATCGGCAAGCAGTGGGCGTGGGACTTCCAGTACAACGGCAAGGCCGCCGACCAGTCCGACGCGGTGTGGTCGATGGGCGTCCAGGCGCAGGTGGCGAAGAACGGCGACGTCGACACCGCCGCGCTGCCGACGCTGTACCTGCCGGTCGACAAGTCGGTGCGGATCAAGCTCGAGTCCCGCGACGTCATCCACTCCTTCTGGATCATCGACTTCCTCTACAAGAAGGACATGTACATCGGCCAGGACAACTCGTGGTCGTTCACGCCGACCCGCGAGGGCACCTACGCCGGAAAGTGTGCCGAGCTCTGCGGCGAGTACCACTCGGCGATGCTCTTCAACGTCAAGGTCGTGAGCGACGCCGAGTACGAGCAGCACCTCACGGAGCTGCGCGACGCCGGACAGACGGGCGCGATCACGCAGGCGTACGATCGCCTCGACAACCTCCCCGGCACGGGTGCCACGACCAACGAGGACGGTAAGTGATGGCCACCACGCTCCCACTTCAGGAGGGCCGTACGACGACCCTTCCCCCTCGGCAGGCGGCGCTGCTCAGCTCGTCGCGCGTCGAGCAGAAGGGCAACATCGTCGTCAAGTGGGTCACGTCGACCGATCACAAGACGATCGGCTACATGTACCTGATCTCGGCGTTCGTCTTCTTCCTCCTGGGCGGCGTGATGGCTCTCATCATCCGCGCCGAGCTCTTCGAGCCGGGGATGCAGATCCTGCCGACGAAGGAGCAGTACAACCAGCTCTTCACGATGCACGGCACGATCATGCTGCTCATGTTCGCGACCCCGCTGTTCGCGGGCTTCGCGAACGCGATCCTGCCGCTGCAGATCGGTGCCCCTGACGTCGCCTTCCCGCGTCTGAACGCCTTCGCGTTCTGGCTCTTCCTCTTCGGCTCGACGATCGCCGTCTCCGGCTTCCTCACCCCGACGGGTGCGGCCGCGTTCGGTTGGTTCGCCTATCAGCCGCTCGCGAGTGCGACCTTCTCGCCGGGCGTCGGCGGCAACCTCTGGATGCTGGGCCTCGGCATCAGCGGTTTCGGCACGATCCTCGGCGCCGTGAACTTCATCACGACGATCATCACGATGCGTGCCCCGGGCATGACCATGTGGCGGATGCCGATCTTCTCGTGGAACACGCTGATCACGAGCATCCTCGTCCTGATCGCGTTCCCGGTGCTCGCCGCCGCGATCCTCGCCGCCGCCGCCGACCGCGTGCTGGGTGCGCACATCTACGATCCGCAGAACGGCGGCGTGCTGCTCTGGCAACACCTCTTCTGGTTCTTCGGCCATCCCGAGGTGTACATCATCGCGCTGCCATTCTTCGGCATCGTGTCGGAGATCTTCCCGGTCTTCAGCCGCAAGCCGATCTTCGGCTACAAGACCCTCGTGTACGCGACGATCTCGATCGCGGCGCTCTCGGTCGCGGTGTGGGCGCACCACATGTACGTGACCGGTGCGGTCCTGCTGCCGTTCTTCGCGCTCATGACGATGCTCATCGCGGTGCCGACGGGCGTGAAGATCTTCAACTGGATCGGCACGCTCTGGCGAGGGTCGGTGACCTTCGAGACGCCGATGGTGTTCGCGCTCGGCTTCCTCGTGTCGTTCGTTTTCGGCGGTCTGACCGGCGTCATCCTCGCCTCGCCCGCGTTGGACTTCGCGCTGTCCGATTCCTACTTCGTGGTCGCGCACTTCCACTACGTCGTGTTCGGCACGGTCGTGTTCGCGATGTTCGCGGGCTTCTACTTCTGGTGGCCGAAATGGACCGGGCGAATGCTCAACGAGCGCCTCGGCTACATCCACTTCTGGCTGCTGTTCATCGGCTTCCACATGACGTTCCTCATCCAGCACTGGCTGGGCGTCGACGGCATGCCGCGCCGCTACGCCGACTACTCGGCGGAGGACGGCTGGACGTGGCAGAACCAGGTCTCGACGATCGGCGCGATGATCCTCGCGAGCTCGATGATCCCGTTCCTCCTGAATGTGTGGATCACCGCGCGCCGCGCGCCGAAGGTCACGGTCAACGACCCGTGGGGCTACGGAGCGTCGCTCGAGTGGGCCACCTCGTGCCCGCCGCCGCGTCACAACTTCACCTCGATCCCGCGCATCCGCAGCGAGCGGCCCGCGTTCGACCTGAACCACCCCGAGGCCGCGCTGGCCGTGGGGGTGGGCCCGGCGAAGGATGCGCCGGATGCCCCGGTCGTGGACGTGGCTGCCGGAGAGGTGAAGTAAGCGATGCGCACCAATACCGGACTCTGGTGGCTTCTCGCCGGCTTCTTCCTCTTCGTCGAGGTCGTCTACACCGTCTGGCACGTCATCTCGTACGGCGTTCCGGAGTATGTCGGCACGGTGGCCTTCCTCTTCGGCGCCCTCATGTCGGTCATGATCGCGTTCTACACGTCGCGCGTGCACCGCGCACAGGGCGGGGAGCTGCCCGAGGACACCGTGACGGCCGACATCGACGACGGCGACCCCGAGATGGGCGAGTTCAGCCCGTGGTCGTGGTGGCCGATCGTCCTGGCCGCCTCCGCCGCGATCGGCGCGATCGGGCTTTCCGTCGGCACCTGGATGGTCCCGATCGGGCTGGGCGTGTTCGCGGTCGCGATCGTCGGCTGGGTGTACGAGTACTACCGCGGTTACTTCGCGCGCTGATCCGTGCCGATCCGCTTCCGGGCGGGCGCGGCGTCGGACGTCGGAGCCTTCCGCACGTCGAATCAGGATGCCGCGTTCACGGCGCCCTGGGGCGCTGCCGTCGCCGACGGCGTCGGTGGCGGTCCGTCGGGAGATCTCGCGTCAGCGGCGCTCCTGAGGCGATTCGCGGACGGTGCCGTCGGGATCCCCGACGAGCGCCGGCTGCTGGAGCGGATCCGCGCGGCGAACGGTGATCTTCGCGGCCACGTCCGACGCGATCCATCCCTTCAAGGGATGGCGACGACGCTCACGGGCGCGTTCGTGAGCCTGCACGGCACCGTGCTGCTCGCACACACCGGCGACTCGCGCGCGTACCTCCTCCGGGGCGGCACGCTCACGCGGGAGACGCGTGACGACTCGTACGTCCAGGTGCTCGTCGAGCGCGGGTTGCTCACGCCCGAGGATGCCGCCCAGCATCCGCGCCGCAACCTCATCACGTCGTCCCTCGGGGGAGGTGACGCCGACCTCGTGTCGGTGCGCGAGCGCGACGCCCTGACCGGAGACCGCTGGCTGCTGTGCAGCGACGGCCTCTCCGACTACCTCCCGGACACCGAGCTCGCCGCGATCCTCGCCGGCATCCGGTCGCCCTCCGGCGCCGCCGAAGCGGCCGTGAGCCTCGCCCTGGAGGCCGGCTCCCGCGACAACGTCACCGCGGTCGTCGCCGACCTCGTAGAGGCCTGGGACGCGAGCGATCCGCATCCGATCTTCTTCGGCTCCGCCGCCGCCCCCCTCGACGTGATCGACGCGCTCGAGAGCGCCTGACCCGCCCGCTCCTCCGCCCGCCGCTGCCACGCCGGCCCACCCATCCGCGAGACTGCATCGGCGCTCCGAGGCTGCGGGGTACGCCTGACGTCTCGGAGCGCACGTGCAGTCTCGCGGATGGCGGGGACGGGGCGGGGCCGGGATGACGAAGGCCCCCGGGTAACCGGGGGCCTTCGTCAGGGGGCGGGGGAGCAGATCAGCGCTCGGGCTTGTCCTCCGGCTCGTGCGGCGCGATCTCCGTCGTCGGCTCGTTGCTGGTCTGGTTCAGTTCCGTAAGGCCCCGGGGGGAGGGGAGCTCGCCCTCGGCCTTCGCGAACTTCTCGACGACGGGGTGACCGTCCTCGATCGCGCGCTGCGCCGCGGCCTCGACCTCTTCGGCCTCCGCCTCGTCGAGGTGGGTCAGCTCGTGGTGCTGGTGCGCCACGGCCTCCTCGAGCTGCGCGTGGGTGACGGGCGTCAGCCGGTCCTCGAAGAACCAGCGCGAGAAGCTCGAGCGCAGGTGCTCGTGCCACGGGATCCGGCCCTGGGCGTTCGGGCGCACCACGAGCGGCTCGTACGTCTCGTAGTCGACGAGCTTCCAGCGCTCGTACTCGTCGAGCGGCTGGTGCACCTCGATGTACTCACCGCCCGCGAGACGGACGATGCGGCCGGACTCGTAGCCGTGCAGCGCGACCTCGCGGTCCTTCTTCTGCAGCCCGATCGCGACGCGCTTCGTGATGAAGTACGCGATGATCGGCGCGACGATGAGCGAGACCTGCAGGGTGTGCGTGACGCCCTCGATCGTGAGCATGAAGTGCGTCGCGATGATGTCCGACGAGGCGGCGGCCCACAGGACCGCGTAGAACACGACACCGGCGGCGCCGATCGCGGTGCGCGTCGCGGCGTTGCGCGGGCGCTGGGCGATGTGGTGCTCGCGCTTGTCCCCGGTGACCCAGGACTCGATGAACGGATAGATCGCGACGAGGACCAGGAACACGACCAGCACGACGACCGGGATGATGATGTTCCACGACCACGTGTGATCCCAGAACACGCTCTCCAGGTGCGGCGGCACGAGACGCAGGGCGCCGTCCGCGAAGCCGATGTACCAGTCTGGCTGGGTTCCGGCGGAGACGGGGGAGGGGTCGTACGGACCGTACGCCCACACCGGGTTGATCGTGAACAGCGAGGCGATCAGGACGATCACGCCGAACACCGTGAAGAAGAAGCCGCCCATCTTCGAGGCGTAGATCGGCAGCATCGGGTAGCCCACGACGTTGTTGTTCGTCCGTGCCGGGCCCGCGAACTGCGTGTGCTTGTTCACGATCATGAGGATGAGGTGAACCGCGAGCAGCCCGACGAGGATCGCCGGCAGCAGCAGGATGTGGAGCGTATAGAAGCGGCCGACGAGCTGGTCGCCCGGGAACTCGCCGCCGAAGAGGAGGAACGAGGTCCACGTGCCGATCAGAGGGAGGCCCTTGATGAGGCCGTCGATGATCCGGAGGCCGTTGCCCGACAGCAGGTCGTCGGGGAGGGAGTAGCCCGTGAAGCCCTCGCCCATGGCGAGGACGAACAGCACGAAGCCGATGACCCAGTTCAGCTCACGGGGCTTGCGGAACGCACCCGTGAAGAAGATGCGGAGCATGTGCACGCCGATGCCGGCGACGAACGTGAGGGCGGCCCAGTGGTGGATCTGGCGGACGAGCAGACCGCCGCGGATGTCGAACGACAGGCGCAGCGTCGAGTCCAGCGCGGCCGACATCTCGACCCCGCGCATGGGGGGGAACGCGCCCGTGTAGTGCGTCGGCACCATCGAGGCCTGGAAGAAGAACGTCAGGAACGTTCCCGAGAGGAGTATGACGACGAAGCTCCACAGCGCGATCTCGCCGAGCATGAACGACCAGTGGTCGGGGAAGATCTTGCGACCGAGCTCCTTCACGAAGCCGGAGAGGCTCGTGCGGTCGTCGATGTAGCTCGCGGCTGCTCCGACGAAGCCGCCGATCGGCTTGACCTCTTCCTCGGACTTCGCGGGTGCGTCGACGGCCCCGTCAGTGGCGGTGGCGGTGCTCATCAGTGGCGCTCCCAGAAGCTCGGACCGACGGGTTCGTTGAAGCCGCTCTGCGCGATGAGGTATCCCTCGTCGTCGACCGTGATGGGCAGCTGCGGCAGCGGACGGGCGGCCGGGCCGAAGATGACCTTCGCGCCGTCCGAGATGTCGAACTGCGACTGGTGGCAGGGGCACAGCAGGTGGTGGGTCTGCTGCTCGTACAGGCCGACGGGGCAGCCGACGTGCGTGCAGACCTTCGAGTAGGCGACGATGCCGTCGTATGACCAGCCCTTGCGGTCCGGCGCCTCGGTCAGCTGGTCCTGCGGCATCCGCACCATCAGCACGATCGCCTTGGCCTTCGCGTTGAGGTAGGCCTTCTCGTCCGCGTCCTTGAGGTCGGCGAGCGGCTCAGGGATGACGTGGAACGCCGAGCCGAGCGTGACGTCCGAGGCCTTGATGGGCCGGCCGCTCGGGTCGTGCGCCAGGCGCATGCCCTTCTCCCACATCGTCTCCTCGAGGAGCGTGACGGGGTTCTCGTTCATCGGCGCGAGGCCGCGGAAGAGCGTGAGGCCGGGGAGGATCGACGCACCGAGCGCGATGAACAGCGAGTTGCGGATCATCGTGCGGCGCCCGAAGCCGGACTCCTCGTTCGCGTCGACGAACGCCTTGATCGCGGCAGCGCGGGTCGAGTCCTTGCCGCGCGTCGGGTGGCGGTGCTCGACGAACTCCTTGTCGCTCATGATCGCCTTCGACCAGTGCAGGGCACCGACGCCGATCGCGAGCAGGGCCAGCGCGATGCCGAGCCCGATGAAGAGGTTGTTGTCGCGGATGCTCCCGATCGAGCCGTCCTCGATGGGGAAGATCATGTAAGCGGCGATCGCCCAGATGCTGCCCGCGACCGACAGGTAGAAGAGCGTGTAGACCGTGCGGACCGCGCGGCGCATCGCCGCGGGGTCCTTGTCGGTCATCCGCTCGCGGTGCGGCGGCAGGTCAGGGGTCTGCACCGGGTCGGGCACCGCCACAGCGAGCCCCGAGGAGGGCTGCCAGTTCGCCCTCTCCAGGTCTGTTGCGTCGTCCTCGTGTGCCATGGTGCTCCTCGTACGTTCCGTATGGTCGATCGTCGGTCAGTTGGACTTCGCGGTGATCCACACCGTGACCGCGATGAGCGTGCCGATACCGAAGATCCAGATGAACAGGCCCTCCGAGACAGGACCCAGGTCGCCGAGGCCGTAGCCGCCCGGGGACTCGTTCTGCTGCAGCCAGAGCAGCGACGAGATGATGTCGCGCTTGTCCTCGGGCGTGAGGTTCATGTTGTTGAAGACCGGCATGTTCTGCGGGCCGGTGACCATCGCCGCGTAGATGTTGAGCGCGCTCGTCGTGTGGATGTTCGGGGCGTACTTGCCTTCGGTGAGCGCACCGCCCGCGGCGGCGACGTTGTGGCACATGGCGCAGTTGATGCGGAACAGCTCCGCGCCGCGCGCGACGTCGCCCTGACCGTCGATGATCCGGTTGTCGGGGTACGACGGGCCGGGGGCGACGGACTGGACGAACGCGCCGATGTCGGCGATCTGCGCCTCGGTGAACTGCACCGGCTTCTGCGGAGCCTGCGGGCCCTGAGCCTGCAGCGGCATCCGGCCGGTCGAGACCTGGAAGTGGACCGCGAGCTCGCCGACGCCAACGAGCGACGGGCCGTTCTCGGTGCCCTGCAGGTTGAGGCCGTGGCAGGTGGCGCAGTTGGCCTGGAAGAGCTTCTTGCCGTTGTCGGCGTTGCCCATCGAGGCGGTCGGTGCGGTGTTGTCGCTGGTCGCGGCCATCGCGGCGGATGCGCCGGCGTAGATCCCGCCCGTGAGCAGGAGGCCGATGCCGATCAGAGCGGCTGCGGCGAAGGGACTGCGGCGACCGGCCTGACGGCGCTTCGGGTGACGTGCCATAGGATTTCGGCTCCGCTTTCTACTTCAGGAAGTAAATGACGAGGAACAGGGCGATCCACACGACGTCGACGAAGTGCCAGTAGTACGACACGACGATCGAGGTCGTCATCTCCTTGCGCCCGAAGTTCTTGACGGCGTAGGCCCGGCCGATCACGAGCAGGAAGGCGACGAGGCCGCCGGTGACGTGGAGGGCGTGGAAGCCGGTGGTGAGGTAGAAGGCCGACGCGTACGAGTTCGCGCTGATCGGCATCCCCTCGGTGACGAGCTGGGCGTACTCCCACACCTGGCCGGAGACGAAGATCGCGCCGAGAGCGAAGGAGAGGAAGAACCATTCCGTCATGCCCCACCGCAACGGGCTGCCGCCCGTCTTGTAGGGCTGGAAGCGCTCAGCGGCGAAGACGCCCATCTGGCAGGTGACGGACGAGAGCACGAGGATGATCGTGTTCACGGTCGCGTACGGCACGTTGAGGTGCTCGGTCTGCGATGCCCAGAGCTGCGGCGACGTGCTGCGCAGCGTGAAGTAGATCGCGAAGAGCCCCGCGAAGAACATGACCTCGCTGCCAAGCCAGACGATCGTCCCGACCGCGACCGGATCCGGACGCTTAACGGTACGCAAAGCCTGGGAGTACGTCGCTGGGGTCGTCACGGACTCCATTATGGCCGAAACCGGGAGGCGATTTTCGCACCACGACGCCGTGACGCGGCCGTCCTGACACTTAGGACCGCCTAAGAATCGGCGGCGAAGTCGCCGTGAGTCCCTCACTAGGATCGTGCCTATGGCGGACCTGTACACGTGGCCGACGACCCTCACCACGCTTCTCGAGGGGCGGGATCTCAGCGTGTCCGAGTCGACGTGGGCGATGCGGCGCATCATGGCGGGCGAGGCGACGCCTTCGCAGCTGGCCGGTTTCCTGATCGCGCTGCGCGCCAAGGGCGAGACCGTCGACGAGATCGTCGGCTTCCGGGATGCCATTCTGGAGGCAGCGCTCCCGCTGCCGGTGCCCGCGGACGTCCTCGACATCGTCGGCACGGGCGGGGACCGCTTCGGCACGGTCAACATCTCCACGATGTCGGCGATCGTGGCCGCGGCATCCGGGATCCCGGTCGTGAAGCACGGCAACCGCGCCGCGAGCTCGTCGTCGGGCTCCTCCGACGTGCTGCGCGCGCTGGGCATCGACCTCGGGCTCAGCCCGGAGGCGGTTGCCGAGTCCCTCGCGCGGACCGGCATCGCCTTCGCCTTCGCGTCGGCCTTCCACCCGGGCTTCCGGCACGCGGGCGCGACCCGCGCCGAGCTCGGCGTGCCCACCGTCTTCAACATCCTCGGCCCCCTCTGCAACCCCGCGCGGGCCGAGGCCAACGCCGTCGGGGTCGCGCATCTCGACCGGGTGCCGCTCATCACGGGCGTGTTCCGGACCCGCGGCGCGACCGCGCTCGTGTTCCGCGGCGACGACGGGCTGGACGAGCTGACGACGACCGGCCACAGCCGCGTGTGGGAGGTCTCGCTCGGGGACGTGCACGAGCACGACCTCGACCCGCGCGACATCGGCATCCCGTTCTCGGACATCGACGAGCTCGTCGGCGGCAGCCCGGAGCACAACGCCGAGGTCGTCCGCCGCGTCTTCGGCGGCGAGACCGGGGCCGTGCGCGACATCGTGCTGCTCAACGCGGCCGCCGGCATCGTGGCGTTCCGCCTCTCCGTCGATGCGGGCGAGGTGCAGCGGCCGATCGTCGAGCGCCTCGCGGAGGCGAAGGACGTGGCCGAGGCCGCGATCGACAGCGGCGCCGCCGCCGCGAAGCTGCAGGAGTGGGCCGAGACCACCCAGGCCCTCGCCGCCGCGTCCTAGCCTGCCGCCCCGGCCGCCGGGCCCGTGCCGAGGGCCGTGACGAGCGGAGGAGATGGGACGAGCGGAGGGCCGGATCGGTCCGAGCATCCTCCCTCTGTCCCATCTCCTCCGCTCGTGACGGGTGCGGTCGCGGGCGTGTGGGTGGGGCCGCGCGGGCGAGTGGGCTCACCTGTCGCTCCCGACCGCTTGCGCGACTGATGGGGACAGGTGAGCGGGATGGCTTGTCGCTCACCTGTCGCGAGATGCGGCGCGGCGGGTCGATCGCGCCGGGTGAAGGGCGTGGGGGGTCAGGCGACCGTGGCGAAGGCGTCGCGGACGCGGGCCACCGAGGAGGCGAGGGACCAGCGCGCGGCGAAGTCCTCCAGCGCGGGATCGGCTTCGGGGACGGGGCGGATGCGGGCATCCGGGACGTCGAGGCGCAGGTCGCGCGCGACCTCGACCACGCGCGGCGCGACGGCGAGGTAGTCGAGGCCGGCGAGGACCTTCGTGGCCTGGCCCGGCGACATCCCGACGCCGGCGCGGGCGGCGGCGATGATCCCGGCGAGGCTCCCGTGCGCGTCGATCAGGGTCGCGGCGGTCTTCTCGCCGATGCCGGCGACACCGGGCAGGCCGTCCGAGGAGTCGCCGCGGAGCGTGGCGTAGTCGGCGTACTGATATCCGTGGATGCCGTACTTCGCCAGGATGACGGCATCCGTCACCACCTCGAGATTGCTCATCCCGCGGGCGGTGTAGACCACCCGGACGTCGCGGTCGTCGTCGACGAGCTGGAAGAGATCGCGGTCGCCGGTGACGACATCGACCGCGAGATCCGAGTTCGTCGCGAGCGTGCCGATCACGTCGTCGGCCTCGTGCTCGGGCGCGCCCACGACCGGGATGCCGAGGAGCGCGAGCGCGTCGCGGATGACCGGCACCTGGATCTCGAGGGGATCCGGGACCACCTCGACATCGGGGGCATCCTCGACGACGAGGGCCACGCGGTGGGTCTTGTAGCTCGGGATGAGGTCGACGCGCCACTGCGGACGCCAGTCGTCGTCCCAGCAGGCGACGAGATGCGTGGGGGAGTAGAGAGTGACGAGCTTCGCGATGCTGTCGAGCAGCCCCCGGACCGCGTTGACCGGGGTGCCGTCGGCGGCCCGCACCGTGTCGGGGACACCGTAGAACGCGCGGAAGTACAGGGATGCGGAGTCGAGCAGCATGAGGCGCGGGGTCACCCGGCCAGTCTGGCAGGGGTCAGCAGCCGGGGCCGCGCGGATTCTCCAGGCAGGTGCGCTGCACGAGCGCGGTGCGCACCTCGACGATGCGGACGTCGTAGGCCGCGCTCGTCGCGCGGACCGCGCCGGCGACCGGCCGCCAACCCCCGCCGAAGTCGACGGATGCCGCGTAGTCGACGCGCGCGTGCGCGGAATACGTGCCGGGCGCGGCGTAGACGTGGCTCGTCGGGGTGGGGGTGAAGTCGGCCTGCCCGAGGCGAGACCAGGATGCGCCGCCCGTCGTCGCGGCGCGGGTGCCGCCGTCGCCGTAGTCGAACGCGAAGCCGACCGGTACGAAGCGGACCGTGACGGCGTAGCCGAGGAGCGTGCCGGTGAGCCGCTGCTCGGATGCCGCGGCCACGAGGTTCGTCGGCATGCCCACGACGCCGAGGCCGGTCGGCTCACCCGTGATGCTCGGGGCGTCGGGGACGAAGGAGGCGAGGTCGGCGAGCGTGACGTCGGGGAGGCTCGCGACCTCGTAGCCGCCCCGGCACAGCGCCGTCGCGCACGCCCGCGTCGGCGCCGGCGCCGGGGCCGGCGCGGCAGGCCCGGCGTCGGAGTCGGCGTTGTCGGAGCCGCTGCCCGACCCTGGCCGAGTAGTGGAGCCCGACACGTCGACGCTCGTGCCGTCGGTGGTGGCTTCGCAGTGTGAGGACCATCCGGACCCGCATTGAGAGCCGGCTTCCACAGGAACGGCGAGTGGGAGAAGAGCTGCCGCCACGGCGAGTGGGAGAAGAGTTGCTATTCGCACGGTGTTCCGTCGGAGCGCCCGGTGATGGATGAGATCCGCAGCCCAGTGTCGGAGATATCTGACTTCTCGAAGCTGACCTTCATGCGCTGCACATCTCCTCGATCGGGATCGACGGCCGAAGCGCCTGACGAGTCGAACAACTCCACGCGACTGACGTCGAGGCAGACAGAGGCGCTCAACGGGGTATCCGGGCGCCTCTCGAAGAGATCGACGGCTGAGTCGCCACGAACGGTGAGACCATCAGCATGCATCCGAGAGAAGGACCTGCGATCCTCGGCGTTGGCGTCGCCGGTGGTCCAGGAGTAGACGTCCTCGAAGGTGGGGGGGTCGGCGAGGTCCACTCGGTTCAGGGCGTCGACGTAGGCGCGGTAGGTCGCCTCGGCGGCCGCGAAGGCCTCCGCGTCGGAGGCGAAGGACGGGGCGGGGGTCGGGGTGGGCGAGGGGACGGGCGTGCAGCCGGCCAGGGCGACCGCCGCCAGGGTGAGCGCCGCCAGGGCGAGGGCGGACGCGCGACGGAGCATGCAGCCACCGTAGTGAGCGTGCCGGACGGCATCCGCGGTTATCCACAGGCATACTAAGCGCGTGCAGATCTCCAAGCTCCTCGCGACCGCGACGATCGTCGCCGTCGGAACCGTCGGTCTCTCCGCGTGCGCGGGATCGTCGAGCGGCGGCTCCACGTCGTCGCCCACGCCCACGGCAATCGGCGGCAACTTGATCGCCCCCGTCACGATGAGCGCGAACGATCTGCAGGGGGCGACGGTGAAGCTGCTCGTCGGCCAGGTGCTCAACATCAACACCGGCTCGCTCGCGACCGACAGCTACTCGGGCACCGTGGCCGACATCCACGTCGCGGCCTTCACGGCGGGCTACACGAAGGACGGCGCGACCTTCAACCCCGGGGTGACCGGCATCGCTCCGGGAACGACGACCGTGACCATGACGAACGCGAACGGCGGCATCCAGCCGTTGCAGTTCACGGTCGTCGTGTCCGCCAAGCAGTAGCCCGCCGCGCGCCGCTCAGGCGCGGTCGTGGAGGGTGACGCGGTAGCCGTCGGGGTCGGCGAAGGTGAAGGTTCGCCCGAACGGGCCGTCGATCGGCGCGGACACGATCGTGTGTCCGTCGGCGACGAGGGCGTCGTGGATGGCCTGCACGTCGGTGGCGTGGAGCCAGATCGCCGTGCCGACGCCGGGCTGGCCGGCGTCGAGGTCGGTGCCCGGAACGATGTCGCGGAGGGCGAACGCGATCGGCGACGTGGCGAAGACGACGGCATGCGGCGGTCCGGCGGGCGAGCGGACGAGGCCGAGGTACTGCTCGTAGAACGCCTGCGACGCGTCGAGGTCGCGCGCCTGCAGGGAGATGAAGTCGGGGCCGGTGGCGGGCATGGAGTGCTCCTTAGATCGTGTCAGTCTTCTGACACGAGGAACTGTATGTCAGACTACTGACATGAGTCAAGACGACGCCGGTGTCGACCTGGAGACCTCCCTGGGCTACCTCCTGAAGGAGGCGTCGAGCGCCCTCCGCATCGCGATGGAGGACGTGCTGCGGCCGCTCGGGATGACCGTGACCCACTACGCGTGCCTCGAGCTGCTGGCGCAGCGACCCGGGTTGTCGAACTCCGAGCTCGCGCGCGGCGCGTTCGTGACCCGGCAGTCGATGAACGTGCTGCTCCAGGCGCTGGAGCGGGAGGGGCAGGTGACCCGGCCCTCGGAGGCGCCCGTCGGGAAGGTCCTTCCCACCCGGCTCACGCCGCGCGGCCGGCGGAGCCTGGAGAAGGCGAGCAGCGCGGTCCGCTCCGTGGAGATGCGGATGCTGGCGGGCCTGACCGAGACCGAGCAGCGCGGCGCGTTCCGGATCCTCCAGAGCATGGTCCGTTCCCTGCGCGAGAGCGGCGTCAGTCCGTCGTGAGGTTCTCGTGGACGCGCCGCAGGTCCTCCACGAGCGCGCCGACGAGGATCCAGTGCCGCGGCGCCTGGGCGACCACGAGCGGCGTCGTCAGCACGGGCAGCTCGGCGGTCATCGTGGACTCGGACGGCTCCGCGCGCCGCAGCAGGAGCAGCGTGTCGTGCCCCGCCCGGCGGAGCTGGTCGGCGATCTCGCGCACGATCGGATCCGCGCCGAGGTCGGGGTCGTAGCGGTCGTAGACCCCGCGGGTCATCCCGGACAGTTGCGTCACGATCGGCGTGAACTTCTCCAGGAGGTGCGCGAGCTCGGCGAGCTCCTCCCGGTGCCGTCGGCCGCGCGGGTTGAACGTGAGCGACTCCGCGGCCGCTGCGACGGCGGCGTTGGCCGTCGCCAGCAGGGGCCGGAGGAGCCGCACGCGCGTCATCAGATCCTCGCGCTGCGCGGGCGTCTGCGGCGTGACGAGCGCGTCCGCGAGCCGGTCGAAGGCCGCCGCCATCTCCGCCCCGAGCGCGTCGATCTTCTCCTGCGCCGGCCGCGCGAGCACCGGCGGGACGATCAGCAGGTTCACGATGAAGCCGAGCACCGCGCCGATCAGCGTCTCGATGACGCGGTCGAGCGCGTAGGCGGGGGTGGACACGCCGATCGACAGTACGAGGAGGGCGCTGATCGCGATTTGGTTGGAGCCGACCGGCGTCATCCGCAGCGCCCACGCGAGGAGCAGCCCGCCGGCGACGGCGACGAGGATCACCCACGGCTGGGGACCGAAGAGGATGCTGAGCCCGGACGCGAACACGACGCCCGCGATCACTCCGGCGGTGTACTCGATCGCGCGCGTGAACGACTGGTTGACGCTCGGCTGAACCACGAGAAGAGCGGCGATCGCGGCGAAGATCGGCGGCGGACCCGGGATGAGCAGCGGCGCGATCAGCCACGCCGCGAGGGTCGCCACGATCGACTTCACGACCTGGAGGAACGGCCCCCGCTGGGGTGCTCGGACGGCCTTCGTCATGCGCGCGGTGACACTCATGCGACCACGCTAGAGGGCGGGGGATCAGACGGTGGCGAGGTTCTCGTGGATGCGCCGCAGATCCTCCATGAGCGCGCCCACGAGCACCCAGTGCCGCGGGGGATCTGCGATCGAGAGCGGCGTCGTGAGGGCCGCCGGCTCGATGGCAGCCGCCGATCCGGGCGCCTCGACGCGCGCCCCGGTGGTCCGCACGTCGTGGCCCGCGCGCCGCAGGTGCTCGGCGAGCTCGCGGACGGCGGGATCGGCGCGCAGCGTGTCGTCGTAGCGGTCGGTCACCGCGCGCGTCATCCCGACGAGCTGCGTCACGATCGGGGTCAACAGGGTGCACAGCCGCGTGAGCCCGGCGAGCTCCTCGCGGTGGCGGCGGGCACGGGGGTTGAGCGCGAGCGAGTCCCGGCCGGCCGCGATCGCGTCCGCCGCCTCCTGCACCAGCCCGTGCAGCGTCCGGGCGCGGGCGAGGAGCCGGACGCGCTCGTCCGCGGTGAGCGGGGTCTGCAGGGCGTCGGCGAGGCGGTCGAAGGCCGCGGCGAGCTCGTCCGTGAAGGCCTGGAGCTTCGCGTGCGCGGGGGCGAGCGCCACCGGCGGCACGATCGCGAGGTTCACGAGGAAGCCGATGATCGCGCCGACGAACGTCTCGACGAGCCGGTCGATCGCGTAGTCGGGCGTGATCGGCGCCATCGCCAGCACCAGGACCGCGCTGATCGCGATCTGGTTCGCGCTGCCCGGCGTCATGCGGAAGACCCACGCGAGGAGGAGACCGACCGTCGCGGCGGTGAGCACCACCCACGTTCCCTCGCCGAACAGGAGGCCGAGGAGCGAGGCGACCCCGACGCCCGCGACGACCCCGACGGTGCGTTCGAGGCCCTTCGTGAGGGACTGGTTCACGCTCGGCTGCACCACGAGCAGCGCGGCGATCGCGGCGAACACGGGCGGCGGGCCGCCGGGGATCACGACGAGCGCCACGAGCCAGGATGCCGCGACCGACACCGCCGACTTCAGGACCTGGAGCAGGGGCCCGCGCTCGGGGGCCTGGAACGATCGAATCATGCGCCGCGTGGCATCCACGTGCCCACGCTAACGGCGCGCGCTACGGACGGCGGGCGTTGAGCGCCGACGCGGCCTGGGCGGGCGTCCGGTCGAGCTGGCTCTTCGGCCAGGTGAGGTCCCAGCCTCCCGACGAGGCGCGCGTGGCACGCATCGCCTCGGCCGTGTGCTCGGTGCGCGGCACGGACGCGACCGCGTCGTAGCGACGCAGGCGGATGCCGAGCAGGAGCGAGGTGCTGCCGATCCGGTCGATGTCGCTCCAGGGCACGACGCCGACCGCGGCGATGCGGATGCCGGCGTCCGTGGCGCGCAGGATCGTGCTGCGGACCCACATCCGCGCGATCGAGAAGCCGCCGCCGATGCCGAAGAAGCCGATCGCGCCGACCCCGACGACGATGTTGAGCACCTGATCCGGTCCGACGGCGATCACGACGACGCCCATCGCGGCGACTACGGCGCAGAAGACCGCGAGGATCACGAGGCGTCCGCGCGGGGACACGATCGACACGGGCGGACGGACATCGGTCACGATCGCCCAGCCTAGCCCGCGGGCTCAGCCGTCGCGCTGCCAGGAGCCGAGGCGCCGCAGCAGCGGCCGCTTCTTCTCGAGGTGCTCGTGCATGCGGCGCAGGATGTCGTCGAGCGCCTCGATCGCGTCGGTGATGTACGGCCCCTTGTTGAGCATGACGCACTCCGCGCGGTCGCCCGCCGCGGCATCCGTCACCTCCGCGCGGGTCGGCACGCCGGAGCCGGCGAGGCTGTCGAGCACCTGCGTCGCCCAGATGACGGGGATGCGGGCGGCCTCGCAGAGCCAGAGGATCTCCTCCTGCACCTCCGCAAGCCGCTCGAACCCGGCTTCGACGCCGAGGTCGCCGCGAGCGATCATGACCCCGACGCGCGGGCGCCGCATGAGCTCGAACACGATCTCGGGGAGGGCGGCGAACCCCCGCGTCGTCTCGATCTTCACGACCACGCCGAGGGCGGACTCGTGCTCCTCCAGTCGGTCGAACAGGGCGCGGACGTCGGTCGCGGAGCGCACGAACGACAGCTGCACGATGTCGGCGATCCGCATGACGTGGACGAGAGCCTCGTCGTCCTCGTCGGTGAGCGCTCCGACCGGCAGGTCGGTGTCGGGGAGATTGATGCCCTTCTCGGCACGCAGCTTCGTGCCGCCGGGGGCGGCGAGCGTGATCTCGACGGAGGCCTCGTCCTCGCCGGTCGCGGTGACGACGCCCTCGATCACGCCGTCGTCGAACGCGACGCGGTCGCCCTCGCGGACGGACTCGAGCGCCTCGGGGAGCGTGCAGCCGATGCGGTGGTCGCCGGCGTCGGTGGCGGCGACGGGCGTCAGGTCCGTCGTCAGCGTGACGGTGTCGCCGACGTGGATGCGGAGCGCGCGTTCGACCGGCGGCAATGCGCCGATCCGCGCGATCCCGTGCGGGGCGGCCAGCTCGGTGCCGGTCGCGAGGTAGGACGTGCGGTCGACCGTGACGAGGACCGCGCCGTCACGGATCTCGGCGACCGGCAGCGTCCGTTCGCGATCGCGCGTGTCGAAGAGGTGGACCTCGTCGCCGAACGACAGGCCGGCGAGCCAGTCCGCGTCGTCGATCGGTGCGATCACCCCGTCGAGCGGACCGGTCTCGGCATCCGGCGCCGTCAGCCAGAGCCGTGCGAGCTGCGTGACGCGCCCGAGCTCGTCGCGCGTCGGCCGCACCTTGGCGACCCGCGGGCCCGGCGCGATCGGACCGGTGCGGAGCTTGGGTCCCGCCAGATCCATCGCGACCGGGATGCCGGCATCCGTCGCGCGGACATGGGCCGCCATCCGCGCCCACGCCTCGGGGCCGTCGTGCGCGCAGTTGATCCGCGCGACGTCCATTCCGGCGCGCGCATACGCCGAGACCAGGTCCGGGTGGTCGGCGGCCTGGCCGGGGAGGGTGACCATGATGCGCGTGCTGCGGTCGTCGGGCGTGCCGCCGAGCAGCTGCGCCGCGTGGATGCCGAGCTCGCGCAGGGCCGTCGCGTGCGAGACCGGCTCCTCCGTGTTCTCCGCCTCCGGGCGCAGCGCATCGTCGAGCATCGCGAGGACGGCGTCGAGGTTGCCGAGCACGTCGGGCTCCATGCGCCCGAGCGAGGAGAGGCCCTCCGCGCTGAGGCGTCCCTGGAGCTCCCGCAGATCGTGCGAGCGCAGTGCGAGGTAGTGGGCGAGGTTCGCGGCCCCGGCGCGGTGCGACGTGTGGACCGCTGCGATCGTCGCGTCCGCGGCGCGTTCCGCCGCGATCGCCTCCCCGCGCAGGGCGGCGACGTCCGCGCGCAGGACCTCGAGGCGATCGGCGCGCTGTGGCGTCGGTGGATGCATCGATGCCCTCCTTTTCGTCGACGCTATCCGAGCCCGGTGAACGGATGGCGTCCCGACGGGGGCCGGAATGCGGTGATCGCTATGGATCACCTGAGAGAGCTCAGGCGCCGGGCGACAGGTCGATCCGGCGGAGGGTCTGCGCGTTGAGGGCCACGACGATCGTCGAGAGCGACATCAGCAGGGCGCCGACGGACGGTGGCAGCACGAAGCCGACCGGGGCGAGGACGCCTGCCGCGAGCGGCACAGAGATCAGGTTGTATCCGGCCGCCCACGCGAGGTTCTGCACCATCTTCCGGTAGGTCGCGCGCGACAGCCGGATGACGGACACGACGGAGCGCGGGTCGGAACTGGCGAGGATGACGCCCGCCGACGCGATCGCGACGTCGGTGCCGGCGCCGATCGCGATGCCGACGTCGGCGCGCGCCAGCGCGGGTGCGTCATTGACCCCGTCGCCCACCATCGCCACGATGCGTCCGCCGGTCTGGAGCTCGGCGACCTTCGCGGCCTTGTCCTCGGGTCGGACGCCCGCGAAGAAGCGCTCGATCCCGAGCTCCGCCGCGACGGCGCTGGCCACGGCGGGGGCGTCCCCGGTGATCATCGCGACCTCCACGCCCAGCCCGCGGAGCGCCTCGACGGCGGCGCGCGACTCGGGGCGCACGTCGTCGGCGACCTCGATCGTGCCGAGCGGCTCGCCCGCGCGGACGACCCACAGGACCGTGCCGGGGGAGTCGGACGCGGGATGCGGCAGGCCGAGCTCGGTGAGGAGGTGCGGCCCGCCGACGCGGACCTCCTCGCCGCCGACCGTGGCGCTGACGCCCACGGCCGGTGCGGCGGAGAACCCGGATGCGACCGGCACCGGCAGGTGTGCCGCGGCATCCCGGATCGCGCGGGCGAGCGGGTGCTCGCTGTCCGACTCCGCCGCCGCCGCGAGCGCGAGGAGCTCGTCCGCGTCGACCCCGGCCGCCGGCCGCACGGCCGTGACGGCCGGCTCGCCGCGCGTGAGGGTGCCGGTCTTGTCGAAGAGCACGACGTCCACGAGCCGCATGCGCTCGAGGGCGAGCCGGTCCTTCACGAGGATGCCGGCGGACGCCGCGCGACCCGTCGCGATCGCGACGACGAGCGGGATCGCGAGGCCGAGGGCGTGCGGGCACGCGATGACGAGGACCGTGATCGTACGGACGACCGCCTCGTCCGGCATCCCGAGGGCCGTCCAGACGACCGCAGTGAGGATCGCCGCGCCCAGCGCGAACCAGAAGAGCAGCGCGGCGAACCGGTCCGCGAGCCGCTGCGCGCGGGACGTGGAGGACTGCGCGTCCGCGACGAGGCGCCGGATGCCGGCGAGCGCGGTGTCGTCGCCGGTCGCGGTCACCACGACGCGGAGCCCCGAGTCGGTCGCGACCGTGCCGGCGGTGACAGCGTCGCCGACGGCGCGCGTGACCGGACGCGACTCGCCCGTGATCATCGACTCGTCGACGGCGGCGGCGCCGTCGACGATCCGTCCGTCCGCGGGAATCGTCGCGCCCGGACGGACGACGACGGTGTCGCCGACGCGGAGCTCGGCGGGGGAGACCGTTACCGTGCGCCCGTCCTCGACGCGCTCGGCCGTGTCGGGCAGGAGGGCGGCGAGGGCGTCGAGCGCCGAGCTCGCCTGCGCGAGGGAGCGCATCTCGAGCCAGTGGCCGAGGAGCATCACGACGATGAGGAGCGCGAGCTCCCACCAGAAGTTCAGCTCGTGGTCGAGGAGGCCGAGCGTGGCGCCCCACGAGGCGAGGAACGCGACGGTGATCGCGAGGGAGATGAGGAGCATCATCCCGGGCTGGCGGGTGCGCAGCTCCGACCAGCCGCCGGTGAGGAACGGCCGGCCGCCCCAGATGAACATGACTGTGCCGAGGATCGGCGACACCCAGGTCAGACCGGGGATGGCGGGCAGGGTGTAGCCGAGGATCATCGCGAACATCGGCGAGAGGGCGACGACCGGCACCGCGAGCACGAGCATGATCCAGAAGAGGCGCCGGAACTGCCCCACGTGGCCGCCGTGGTCGTGGCCCCCGTGGTCGTGGTCGCTGTGCCCCGCGTGTTCGTGGTCGTGCGGGTGCGTGTGCTCGGCGTGTCCGTCGTGCGTCATGTCCATCTCGTGCTCGGCCATCACTCTCCCTCTCTGATACCCCCCTAGGGTATCGAGAACGTCGAAACGCGTCGTGCTCTTCCCGGAATAACACGATCGGCGTCGCGGTTTCCCTCGGTCGTGGATATCTCGCCGGTCGACGTGCTCGTGATCGGCGCCGGGCAGGCCGGGCTGTCCGCCGCCTACCATCTGCAGCGCCGCGGGTATGCGGCTGCGACGTCCGACGCCCGCGAGGCGCGGGGCACGTACGTGGTGCTCGACGCGAATCCGGCGCCCGGCGGCGCCTGGCAGCACCGGTGGCCGTCGCTGCGGATGGCGACGGTGAACGGCATCCACCAGCTGCCCGGGTACCCGGTGCCGCCTGCCGATCCCGCGGCGGCGAGCCACGACGTCCTCCCGGCCTACTTCGCCGAGTACGAGCGGCGGTTCAGGCTCGCGATCGAGCGACCGGTCGCGGTGCGGGCCGTACGGCGGGCCGACGACGACCCGCACGGCCGACTGCTCGTCGAGAGCGACCGGGGCACGTGGTCGGCGCGGTTCGTCATCAACGCGACCGGCACCTGGACGCATCCGTTCTGGCCGCACTATCCCGGACAGGAGCTGTTCCGCGGGCGGCAGCTGCACGTCGCCGACTATGTCTCGGCCGACGAGTTCGCCGGGCAGCGGGTCGTGATCGTCGGGGGCGGCGGCTCGGCGCTGCAGCTGCTCGACGAGATCTCCCACGTCGCCGAGACGACCTGGATGACCCGCCGCGAGCCCGAGTGGATCCACGACGACTTCGACGAACCCGCGCGTATCGCGGCGATCCGGGGCGTCGAGGAGCGCGTGCGGCAGGGCCTCCCGCCCGGCAGCGTCATCTCGGTGACGGGGCTCCGGTGGAACCGGTGGGCGCAGTCCGCCCACGACCGGGGAGTCCTCGTGCGGCATCCCATGTTCACGCGGATCGAGGAGGACGGCGTCCGGATGCCGGATGGCTCGTTCCTCCCCGCGGACGTCATCCTCTGGGCGACCGGGTTCCGTGCCGCGATCGACCACCTCGCGCCCCTCCGGCTCCGGACGCCGCAGGGCGGCATCCGCGTCGCGAACGCGCGCGCGACGGACGAGCCGCGCCTGTTCCTCATCGGCTACGGGCCCTCGCAGTCGACGGTCGGTGCGAACCGTGCCGGCCGCGAGGCCGTGCGGGCCATCATGGCGGAGCCGGACGTCGTCCGCGCGGCAGACGCGAACGGGCTCGTCGCCGTCTCGCGCTGACGGTCAGGCGGAGGCGCGCTCGACGACCACGAGGCGCTGCGGTCCCTCGGTCACGGGCAGCGGCTCGCCGTCCTCGAGTGCCGCGACGATCGCGTCCGGGCCGCCGAGCCGCACGAGCTGATACGTGACGGTCGTGAGCGCGGGGATCGCGAAGGCCGCCAGCGGGTGGTCGTCGATGCCGATGACGGCGACGTCGTCCGGAACGCGGATGCCGGCGCCGTGCAGTGCCGCGAGCACGGGGAACGCGACCTCGTCGTTGTACGTCGCGACCGCCGTCACCCCGGCATCCCGCACCGCCGTCACGATCGCGTCCGGATCGGTACCCGCGCCGAGCGCCGTGAACCGGAGGCCGAGCAGCCGCGACTCGTCCTCCGCTGAGAGGCGCCGCTGCTCCGCGAGATGCGCGAGCGGCGCGTCGGCGGGGCTCCAGTATCCGATCCGCTCGTGGCCGCGGCGCTGCAGGAAACGGATCTGCTCGCGCGCGCTCATCCCGATCCACCGGTCGAGCTCGGGCCGGGAGGAGAGGCTGACGAGCCGGTGGACGCCGAGGCCCTGGAGCTCGTCCGCGAGCTCCTCGGGGAGCGGCGACGTCGTGAGCACGGCGAACGGCGTCACGACCGACGCGAGACCGCGCAGGAGCGTGTGGTCGGTGCCGCCTCGGCCGGGCGGCGCGACGACGGCGATGTACCCCGCCTCCTCGATCGCGGCCGCGAACTCCCGCGCCTGCGCGGAGATGCGCTCGCCGTGCGGCAGGTCGCTGAGGTCCACGAGCACGATGCGGGTGCGCCCGCGGGCGAGCGCCTGCGCGTGCGCGCTCGGCACGTAGCCCAGGGACTGCGCGGCGGCGAGGACGCGATCGCACGTGCTGGCCGGGATCGTCTGCCCGGGCGTGCGGTTGAGCACGTAGCTGACCGTCGCGGTGGACACGCCGGAGAGCCGTGCGACGTCAGCAGCGGTGGGACGGCGAGGGCGTTCGAGCATGTCGGTTCTCAGCGTAGGCCTCGTCGCGGCGGCGCGCTGATTCACCGGCAGTTCACCGTGCGGAGGGCCCGCCGGGTCTAGCGTGAAGCTGTTCGCGCTCTTGGCGTGGAGGGGAGCGGAGCTTGGACGACCTGGACCTCAGCCGCATCCAGTTCGCTTTTACGAGCATCTATCACTTCTTCTTCGTGCCGATGACGATGGGCACGGCCGTGCTGGTCGCGATCCTCCACACACGCTGGTACCGGAAGCCGACGCCGGAGCGGAAGCGCGTGCTCCGCTTCTTCGGCGGGCTGATGCTCATCTCGATCGCGGTCGGCGTGGTGACCGGGCTCGTCCAGGAGTTCCAGTTCGGCACGAACTGGTCCGCGTACGCGCGGTTCGTCGGCGACGTGTTCGGTGCACCACTCGCGATGGAGGGCCTGCTGGCCTTTTTCCTGGAGTCGACGTTCCTCGGCCTCTGGCTCTTCGGCTTCGGTGTGCTGCCGCGCGGCCTCCATCTCCTGACGGCGTGGCTCGTCGTGCTCGGGGCGTTCCTTTCGGCGGTCTTCATCATCGCGGCCAACTCCTGGATGCAGAACCCGGTCGGCTACACGATCAACCCGGACACGAACCGCGCCGAGCTCACCTCGATCGGCGACCTGTTCACCAACCGGATCTTCATCGGGGGATACGTCCACGTCGTGGTCGCGGCCCTCATCATGGGCTCCTGCCTCATGCTCGCGGTCTCGGCGTGGCAGCTGCGCAAGAAGCGCAACGTGGCCGAGTTCGCCTCGACGGCGAAGCTCAGCCTCGTCGTCCTGTTCATCGCGGCGGTCGTGCAGTTCCCGGTCGGCGGCCAGCTCGGGATCAACGAGACCACCTACCAGCCGATGAAGATCGCCGCGGCCGAGGCCAACTGGAACACGTGCCAGCCCTGCTCGTTCTCGGTGCTGCAGATCGGCGGATGGACCGCGGACGACCCGCCGACCAAGATCATCGAGATCCCGCACCTGCTCTCGATCCTCGCGACCGGCACGTGGGACGGGCAGGTTCAGGGGCTCACACCGCTGCAGGACCAGTACGCGCAGCAGTACGGCCCCGGCGACTACGTCCCGCCCGTCGCCGTGCAGTACTGGTCGATGCGCGTCATGGCGTACGGCGGCGCGGCGCTCGCGATCTTCGCGGCGTGGGGGCTCGTCCTCCTGTGGCGGCGGCGCCTTCCCCGAGCGCGCCTGTTCCTGTGGATCGCGAGCTGGATCATGGTCACGCCGTTCTTCATGACGACCGCCGGATGGCTGCTGACGGAGAGCGGACGCCAGCCGTGGATCGTGCAGGGGCTCATGCTCACGAAGGACGGCCTGTCCGGCTCCGGCAGCGCGGCGCAGATCATCGTCAGCCTCGTGATCCTCGGGGTCCTCTACGTGTCGATCGGCGTCGTCGCGACCGTGCTCATGATCCGGCACGCCCGCCGCGGCCTCCCCGAGGACGACACCGGCCCGACGGATGCCGACGACGCCCGGCCCTCCGACCACCAGACCCCGTCGCTGACGTACTGAGGAGCGTGAGCATGGAGCTGTCGACGTTCTGGTTCATCGCCATCGCGTTCTTCTGGACGGGCTTCTTCGTGCTGGAGGGCTTCGATTTCGGGGTGGGCATGCTCCACGCGATGATCGGGCGCGACGACGTCGAGCGCCGCGTCATGATCAACACGATCGGGCCGGTGTGGGACGGCAACGAGGTCTGGCTCATCGTCGCCGGCGCCGCGACGTTCGCCGCGTTCCCGGGCTGGTACGCGAGCTGGTTCTCGGCGCTCTACCTCGCCGTGTTCCTGCTGCTGGCGGCCCTCATCCTGCGCGGCGTGTCGTTCGAGTTCCGGGGCAAGCTCTCCGGCGCCACGTGGCGCGCGGTCTGGAGCTGGAGCCTCACGATCGGCTCGTTCGTCGCGCCGCTCCTGCTCGGGATCGCGCTCGGCGACCTGCTCGCGGGTCTCCCGCTCGACGCGAACGGCGACTTCACCGGCACGTTCCTCGACCTGTTCACCCCGTACGGCGTGCTGCTCGGCCTGACGCTCGTCGGGCTGTGCCTGCTGCACGGGGCCGCGTTCCTCGGGCTGCGCACCACGGGCACGATTCTGGCCCGCTCGCGCGCGCTCGTCGGGGTGCTCGCGATCCCGGTCGGCGTCCTAGTCGCGGCGGTCGCGGTCGCCACGGCCCTTCTCGCGCCGACGGGGCCGTGGGGGATCCTGGCCGTCGCGTTCCCGGTCGCCGGGATCCTCGTCGCGATCGCGACGGGCATCCGTGGCCGCGCGCCGCGCACGACGTTCGTCGCGACCGCGGTCGCGATCGGCGGCACGATCGTGGCGCTGTTCGCCCACCTGTACCCCGCGCTGCTCGTCTCCACGACCGATCCGTCGGCGACGCTCACCGTCGCGAACTCCGCGTCGAGCGCGTACTCGCTGCAGGTGATGACGGTCGTAGCGCTCGTGGCGGTGCCGATCATCCTGCTCTACCAGGGCTGGAGCTACGTCGTCTTCCGCCGCCGGGTCGCCGCTCCCGTCTCCGAATCCACCCGCCCACTCGACTGAAGGCACGGACATGGACCACGAGTACGACGTCATCATCATCGGCTCCGGCGCGGGGGGCGGCACGCTCGCCCATCGCCTCGCGCCCACGGGCACGCGCATCCTGATCCTCGAGCGCGGCGACTGGCTGCCGCGCGAGACGCAGAACTGGGATGCCACCGAGGTGTTCGTCCACAACCGCTACGTCTCCAAGGACACGTGGTACGACGAGAAGGGGAAGAGCTTCCAGCCGCAGGTGCACTACAACGTCGGCGGCGCGACGAAGCTCTACGGCGCCGCGCTCTACCGGCTGCGGGCCGAGGACTTCGGCGAGCTCCAGCACTATGACGGCGTCTCGCCCGCGTGGCCGGTTCCGTACGACGTGTTCGAGCCGTATTACACGCAGGCCGAGGAGCTCTACCAGGTGCACGGCGCCCGCGGCGAGGACCCGACCGAGCCCCCGAGCAGCGCGCCGTACCCCTGGCCCGCCGTCACGAACGAGCCCCGCATCCAGAAGCTCTTCGACGACCTGCAGCGTTCGGGCCTGACGCCGTTCCATGCCCCCGCGGGCGTCATGCTGAACGAGGCCGACATGGCGCACGGCCGCTGCATCCGCTGCGCATCGTGCGACGGTTTCCCGTGCCTGGTGCACGCGAAGTCCGACGCCGAGGTCGTGGCGGTGCGCCCCGCCCTGGAGCATTCGAACGTGACGCTCGTCCGCGGCGCGGAGGTGACGCGTCTGGAGACGGATGCCACCGGCCGCACCGTCACGGAGGTCGTCGCGACCGTCGACGGCCGGCCGGAGCGGTTCCGCGGCGCGATCGTGGTCGTCTCCGCCGGCGCGGCGAACACCGCCAAGCTTCTGCTGCGCAGCGCGAGCGACCGGCATCCGAACGGGCTTGCGAACGGCTCCGATCAGGTCGGACGCAACTACATGTTCCACAACAGCCTCGCCTTCCTCGCCGTCTCCCCGGAGAAGAACGACACGCGCTTCCAGAAGACCCTCGCCGTCAACGACTTCTACTTCGGCGACGACGACTTCCGTTACCCGATGGGCAACATCCAGATGGTCGGCAAGAGCTCGGCCCCGATGTACCGCGGCGAGAAGCCGATCGAGACGAAGCTCGCCCCGACCTTCGCGCTTACCGAGGTCGCGACGCACGCCGTCGACTTCTGGCTCTCCACGGAGGATCTCCCGCTCGCGGAGAATCGCGTGACGCTCGCGCCCGACGGGAACGTCGTGCTCAGCTACACGCCCAACAACCGCAAGCCGCTCGACGAGCTGTTCCACCGCATCGCGCACCGGCTCAACCACCTCGGCTTCGACCGGAGCCGCATCGCCGAGCGCAACGCCTACATGAAGAACGAGATCCCCGTCGCGGGGTGCGCGCACCAGGCGGGCACGGCGCGGTTCGGCGCCGATCCCGCGACCTCCGTCCTGAACACCGACTGCCGCGCCCACGAGGTCGACAACCTGTACGTCGTCGACACGAGCTTCTTCCCGTCGATCGGCGCGGTGAACCCCGCGCTCACGGCGATGGCGAACGCGCTCCGCGTCGGCGACCACCTCGCAGAGCGGCTGCGCTGAGATGACGGATGCCGCGGGTGGGGGACCGGGGGCGCGCCGCGGGGCGCCGCTCGTGTTCGGCGCGGGCCTGGCGCAGGGGCTCGTGCTCGTGTGCTTCCCGGCGGCGGCATCGGTCCTCACCTCGCCCGCCGGCTACGCGCTGAGCGCGACGCAGTACGGCTTCATGTTCGCGCCGCAGGTCGTGCTGGCGATCGCCGGCGCGGCCCTCACCCCGGTGCTCGCGCGGCGCTGGTCGCTGCGGGGCGTGCTCGGCCTCGGTCTCGCCGCGAACCTCGCCGCGATGCTCCTCATGGTCGCGAGTCTCGGGGTGGCGCCGTCGGCGCTCGCGTACGTGCTCCTCCTTGCCGCGACCGGATGCCTCGGCGTCGGCTTCGGCACGTGCGTCTCCTCGCTCAGCCAGTTCGCCGCCGCGCTGAAGGCGGGCGCGGAGAACCGCAACGTGCTCGTGCTGAACGTCATGCTGGGCCTCGGCACGGCGCTCGCGCCCGTGCTCGTCGCGCTGCTGCTGCCGGACTGGTGGATCCTCCCGCTCCTCGTGTCGGCCGGGCTCGTCGTCCTCCTGGTGGCGACCGCGCGGGTCCGGCTCGACCCGGGCGCGCCGGCGCCGGCCGCGGGCGCCGCCGCCCCGCGACCGCGGCTTCCGCGCCGGTTCTGGTGGTACGTCGCGGCGGTCGTCCTCTACGGCGTGTGCGAGACCCTGTTCGGCAACTGGTCGACCCTGTACCTCTCCGGCGAGCGTCAGCTGCCGACCGCGGTCGCGTCGGCGGCGCTCGCCGCGTTCTGGGCGTGCGTCACGCTCGGTCGCGTGATCGTCGCGATCCTGCCCGCGCGCATCCCGGTCCCCGCGGTGTACGTCGTGCTCCCGTTCCTGATCGCGGGTGCCAGCCTCGCGGTCGCGTCGGCGAGCACGTCGGTCGCGGCCGTGCTGGCGTACGCGGCGGCCGGGCTCGCGTGCTCGGCGATGCTGCCGCTCTCCGTCAGCTTCGGCGAGCGCGAGTTCGCGCGCTGGGGATCGACCTCGTCGGGCGAGCTCATCGCCGGCTATCAGGTCGGCTACGGCATCGCGGCGTTCGGCGCGGCGCCGCTTCTCGCCGCGACCGGGCTCCCGCTCGGCGCCGTCTACGTCGTCGGCGCCATCGCGGCCCTCGCGCTGGCTGTGACCGCTCTCACGATCTCCCGCGGACGCGCGCTGCGCGCCGCGCCCTTCCTCACCACCGGCACGAAGGAGTCCTGATGACCGACATCCCCGCCTCGCACGGCGCCGCGGCGAAGACCGCGGAGGGCATCCGACTCGCCGAAGCGGCCACCGTGCCCTGGCGCGACTGGGGTCCGTACCTGGCGGAGCGCGCGTGGGGGACGGTCCGCGAGGACTACAGCGCCGACGGCGAGGCCTGGGCGTCGTTCCCGCACGAGCACGCGCGCTCGCGCGTGTACCGCTGGAACGAGGACGGCATGGCCGGCTTCTGCGACGAGAACCAGACGTGGTGTCTCTCCCTCGCGCTGTGGAACGGCGTCGATCCGATCCTCAAGGAGCGCATGTTCGGCCTCACCGGGCCGCAGGGCAACCACGGCGAGGACGTCAAAGAGTACTGGTGGTACCTCGACGGCACGCCGACCCACTCGTGGAACACGTGGCGCTACCACTACCCGCAGCGGGCCTTCCCCTACGAGGAGCTCGTGGAGGAGAACGCGCGCCGCGGCAAGCACGACCCCGAGTACGAGCTCGTCGACACGGGCGTCTTCGACGAGGACCGGTACTGGGTGGTCACGGTCGACTATGCGAAGGACGGGCCGCGCGACCTCCTCATGAACATCACCGTGGAGAACGCCGGCCCCGACGAGGCGACGATCGAGGTCCTGCCGACGCTGTGGTTCCGCAACAACTGGTCGTGGGGCTATCCGGATGCCCCGGAGCCCGTGCTCTACGCCGCGGACGGCCGGATCGTCGGCGAGCACTCGCGCTCCGGTCCGCTCGTCCTCGTCGGTGAGGGGGAGCCGGAGCTGCTGTTCTGCGACAACGAGACCAACACGCAGCGCCTGTACGGGGAGCCCGGGCCGGCGTACCCGAAGGACGGCATCAACGACTACGTCGTCGATGGGGCCGCGACGGTGAACCCCGCGCAGCGCGGCACGAAGGCCGCCCTCCGGTACACGCTCACCGTTCCCGCGGGCGGCTCCGCGCGTGTGCGCGCCCGCCTCGTCGGGGCCCCGCATCCCTCCGTCGGGATCTCGGCCGCGAAGCTCCGGTCGCGGAAGATCCCGACCGGCGACAAGTTCGACCGCGTGCTGGCCAAGCGGCGCGCGGAGGCCGACGCGTTCTACGACGCGACGCTCCCGGTGTCGGCGGGCGCCGAGGAGTACCGGGTCGCCCGGCAGGCGTTCGCGGGCCTCCTGTGGGGGAAGCAGTTCTTCCACTACGACGTGGAGCGCTGGCTCGAGGGAGATCCCGGGCACCCGGCCCCGCCGCCGGGCCGCGGCCTCATCCGCAACGGCGGCTGGCGCCACCTCGACAGTCACGACGTCATCCTCATGCCCGATCCGTGGGAGTACCCCTGGTTCGCGGCGTGGGACCTCGCGTTCCACTGCGTAACGCTCGCGCACATCGACCCCGAGTTCGCGAAGGCGCAGCTCATCCTGCTGCTGCGCGAGTGGTACATGCATCCGGGCGGGCAGATCCCGGCGTACGAGTGGAACTTCTCCGACGTCAATCCGCCCGTCCACGCCTGGGCCGCGATCCGCGTCTTCGAGATCGACGGCCGCACCGACTTCTCGTTCCTCGCCCGCGTGTTCCACAAGCTGCTGATCAACTTCACGTGGTGGGTCGACAACAAGGACAAGGAGAGCGACAACCTCTTCGAGGGCGGCTTCATGGGCCTCGACAACATCTCGCCCCTCGACCGGTCGAAGCTCTCCGCCGACATCGGATACCTGGAGCAGGCGGACTCGACCGGGTGGATGGCGATGTACGCGATCGACCTCCTCGACATCGCGCTGCGGCTGGCCCTGCACGACGCCTCCTACGAGGACATCGCGACGAAGTTCTTCGAGCACTTCACCGCGATCGCGATGGCGGCGAACGACGGCATCATGTGGGACGAGGAGGACGCGTTCTACTACGACGTGTTCCACCGCGCAGACGGTGTCGACGTGCCGATCAAGGTGAAGTCGCTCGTCGGTCTCGTGCCGCTGCGCGCGGCGCTCTCGTACGGCGTCGACTTCGTCGGCGACGCCCTGCCCGACTTCCGGGACCGGGGGCAGTGGTGGCTCGCGAACCATCCGCAGGCGCAGTCGCTGTTCCACATCCGCGACATCGACGGGGTCCGTCATCGCCTGCTCGCCCTCATCCCGCCGGACCGCCTCGTGCGGCTGCTCGGCAACCTCTTCGACGAGAACGGGCTCCTCGGCCCGTACGGCGTCCGCGCGATCTCGGCCTGGCACCGCGAGCACCCGTTCTCGATGTGGGTGGGCGACGAGCTCGCAACCGTCGACTACGAGCCCGCGGAGTCGACGACCGCGCTGTTCGGCGGCAACTCGAACTGGCGCGGGCCGGTGTGGATGCCGCTGAACGTCATGATCGTGGAGGCCCTGCGCGACTACGACGAGCTCTCGCCGGACGAGTTCGACGTGGAGTTCCCGGCCGGGTCCGGGCGGACGCAGTCCCTGGCCGCCTCGGCGGACGACATCTCGCGCCGGCTCGTCTCGATCTTCCTCCCGGGCGAGGACGGACGCCGCCCGGTGCACGGCTGGTACGACCGGCTCGCCGTGGATCCGCGCTGGAAGGACAACCTCGCATTCCACGAGTACTTCCACGGCGACACCGGAATGGGGCTGGGCGCTGCCCACCAGACCGGCTGGACCGCGCTCGTGGCGCACCTCATCATGACCACCGGGGCGGCGACCTCCCCCCGCGACCAGGAAGAAACGGAGACACCGGAATGACTCTCGAAGGCAAGGTGGCGGTCGTCACCGGCGGCAACAGCGGCATCGGCAAGGCGATCGTGCTCGAACTCGCGGCGCAGGGGGCCTCCGTCGTCATCGACTACGTGTCCCACCCGGAGGCGACCGAGGAGCTCGAGCAGAAGCTCGCGGCGCTCGGCGACGACCGGGTGAGCGCCGTCGACGCCGACGTCAGCAAGGTGGGGGACCTGCAGCGTCTCGTCGACGCGGCCGTCACCGCCTTCGGCCGGCTCGACATCATGGTCAACAACGCGGGCGTCGAGACCCGGACGGACGTCCTGGAGACCACCGAGGAGCAGTACGACTTCGTGATGGACGTCAACCTCAAGAGCGCGTTCTTCGGCACGCAGCTCGCGGCGAAGCAGATGATCGCGCAGGGCGGTGGCGGCTGCATCATCACCATCAGCTCGGTGCACGAGGACTGGCCCATGCCGGGCAACACCGCGTACTGCCTCTCCAAGGGCGGCGCGCGGATGCTCGCCCGTACCGCGGGTCAGGAGCTTGGCCCGCACGGCATCCGGATCGTCAACGTCGGACCGGGCGCGGTCGCCACCCCCATCAACACGTCGACGATGGCCGATCCCGCGAAGATGAAGACGCTGGATGCCGCCATCCCGCTCGGCAGGATGGCGCAGCCGGAGGAGATCGCGAGCGTCGTCGCGTTCCTCGCCTCCGACGGCGGGGCCTACCTCAACGCGACGACCGTGTTCGTCGACGGCGGTCTCATGCACTCCAGCCCCGGGCTGTAGCGCAAGCCGCCGGTCGGAGTCAGGCGGTCGTGTCCCGCACGAGGTGGAAGACGGCGATCGTCCGCTTCGTGCGCTTCTCGTAGGACGCGAAGCCGGATGAGGCCGCCGTGAAGCGCTGCCACGCCGCATCCCGCTCCGCGCCGCGGAGCTCGACGGCCGTCGTCGGCACGGTGCCCGTGCCCGTCTCGACCTGGATCGCGGGGTGCGCGCGGAGGTTGTGCGCCCACGCGGGCTCCTCGGGCGCGCCGCCCTTCGACGCGGCGACGAGCCAGCCGTCGTCGGTGGGGATCCCCATGAGGGGATTGACGCGGGCCGCGCCCGTGCGGGCGCCGGTCGTGTGCAGCAGGATCAGGCGGTCGCCGAATCCTTCGGTCTCGACGTGTCCGCCGTTGCGTCGGAACTCGTCGATGATGAGCGCGTTGAAGTCGGTCACGCCCTCAGCCTAGGCGCGCCGCGAGCGCGGGGGCTCAGACGACGGTCGCGACGGGCTGCTCGTTCCCGAGCAGCTTCTTCCCGTAGATCTCCTCGGCGATCTCGTGGTTCAGGTAGGAGTGCCGCGTGGCGACCGAGATGTTCCGCGAGATGCGCTGCAGCGGACTGACCAGGGCGAACGCGCCGGCGCCGGACACCGAGATCAGGCCGTCGACCGCCTCGCGCAGCGTCTTGCCGACCCAGGCGAGGGCCAGCCGGCGCTCCGCGCGCTCGAGCTCCGGCATCTCGTCGCCGAGGGCCGCATAGTGCATCACGGCGGCGGCGGAGTCCTCGGCCACGAGCTCCGCGGCCCGGATGGCGTTCGCGGCCCGCGCGATCCCGATCTGCGCCGTCGGCGCGTCCACGTGCGAACGGTAGGTGGTGTCCGAGATGCCCTTCGATGGCGCCCGCCCGATCACGTACTCCAGTGCCGCCTTCGCCATCCCGAGGATGGGCCCGGCGACCAGCACGCTCCCGGTCGGCACGAACGCCGTCGCGTAGAGCTCTTCCTCGAGGTGTGGCGTCGCCCGCCAGCGGGCCAGGTCGTGGCCCGATCCGGCGTTGAAGTCGATCCGGTGGTCCGGGACGAAGACGTCCTCGCCGACCCACGTGTTGCTGCCGGTTCCGCTCATTCCCGCGACGAACCAGACGTCCTTGAGTGTCAGCTCGCTCGTGGGAAAGACGACCAGCCCGCCGAGGATCTCACCGTCCTCGGTCGTCGTCATCGCTCCCGCGACCAGCCACTTCGCGTGGACGGCGCCGGAGGAGTTCGCGAACGACCCGCTCACGCGGTAGCCCCCGTCCACCTTCACGGCCGTGCCGACCGAGCCCGTGGCGCCGCAGATCAGCGTGTCGGCAGACGCGCCCCAGATCTCCTGCTGCGCCTCGTCGCCCATCCGGCCGACGAGCCACGCGGCGGCGCCGTACAGGGCGGTCGCCCACGACACGGATCCGTCGCCGCGGCCGAGCTCGCGGTGCACCGCGAGCAGGGTGGGGACGTCGACCTCGTAGCCGCCGAAGCGCTTCGGCACGGCGAGTCTGAGCAGACCGGCATCCCGCAGAGCGGCGATGGTCTCGACGCTCACGCGTCGCTCCCGCTCCGTCTCCTCGGCGTTCTCCTTGAGCTGCGGGATCAGTGCGGTGGCCCGGTCCACGAGCTCCTGGTACTCGCTGTTCGTTGACATCATCGTCTTCGCTCCCTCGGAATGTGGCGACATCCTTGCTCGCTGTGCCCAGGACACCGCGGAACCGGGCGCGCGGTCGGGAGCGGTCCGCTCAGCGAACCGCGAGCGTCAGGACGCGGTCGCGCGGGGGAGCGCGAGGTGTCCGGTGTGCGCCGTGATGCCGCCGTCGACGACGAGCGTCGTGCCCGTGATGTAGGAGGCCGCGGGCGAGGCGAGGAAGTAGATCGCCTCCGCCTGCTCGCGCGGGACGGCGAAGCGCTGCATCGGCACGCGGGAGGCGATGTCCTTCAGCAGCTCCTCCATCCCGTTCGCCTGCGAGGTGGCGAGGCCCGTGTCCGTCGCCCCCGGGGCGACGGCGTTCACACGGATGTTCTGCAGCGCATAGTCGAGCGCCGCGGCCCGGACGAGATTGATCACGGCGGCCTTCGAGGTGTTGTACGCCCAGGATCCCGGGTCGGCGCGGATGCCCGCCGTGGACGCGGTCGCCACGATCGCGCCGCCGCCCGACTCGCGCAGCGCCGGAGCGGCGTGCCGGATGCCGAGAACCACGCTGCGGACGTTGATCGCGAGGATCTCGTCCAGCCGTTCGAGGGCGTCGTCCTCTTCGATGCCGGGGCTGCCCGCGGTGCCGGCGTTCAGGGCGACGGCATCCAGTCGCCCGAAACGCTCACGCGCGAGCGCCACCATCGCCGCGTTGGTCTCGACCGTGCGGACGTCGCCTTGGAGCGGGACGACCGTGTCGTGGTCGTCCGTCCACGCGAGAGAGTCGCCGTTGAGGTCGACGGCGACCACGCCGTAGCCACGCTCCGCGAACAGCTCCGCCGTCGCGCGGCCGATCCCCGATCCTGCGCCCGTCACGATTGCCGTCTTCATCTGTGCTCCGATCCTTCGCGCGTGCGAGACACGGCCGACTATCCAGCCGCCGCGGGGCCCCGAGCGCAGCCGGTCCGCTCTCCGAACCGGCCGCCGACCGGGGAGACCCCTCGCAATAGCGTGCAGAACACCGCAGAGTCGCGATCTTCCCGGCTCGGTCGGGAAAGCGAGGGATGCGCCGGTGCTGAGGATCGCGTGGCTTCCGGGTGACGGGGTGGGCCGCGAGGTGACGGCGGGTCCGGCCCGGATCCTGGAGCATCTCGCCGGCGAGGGTCTCGTCGAGGTGACCGGTCCGTGGCCGGTCGGTGCGACGGCGCTCGTGCACGAGGGCGAGCTGCTGCCGGTGGCGACCCGGGCGGCGTGCGACGCGGCGGACGCGATCCTCCTGGGCGCCGTCGGAGACGATCCGCGTCTCGAGCTGCCCGAAGGCACGCGACCGGAGCTGGCGCTGATCGAGCTGCGTCGGCGGTACGACCTGCGGGTCTCCGTGCGGAACGTGTGGCTGGGCGACAGCGAGATCGTGGTGGTGCGGAATCTGCTCGGCGGCGCATACGGCACGGCCGAGGACCGCGAGGAGGGGGATGCGGCGAGCGACCGCTTCCGGCTCACGGCCGGGCAGATCGCGGAGCTCGCCGGCCTCGCGTGCGACCACGCGGAGGCGCTCGGCGGCCTGCTCGTCTCGGTGGACAAGGCGAACCTGCTCGCGACGAGCCGGCTGTGGCGGCGCGTGGTCGGGCAGGTGTGCGCCGAACGCGGCGTCGAGGTCACGCACCTGTACGTGGATCGCGCGGCCTACGAGTTCGCGAGCAGGGACGCGTTTCCCGACGTCGTGCTCGCGGAGGGCCTGTTCGGCGACATCCTGAGCGATCTGCTGTCCGGCCGGGCGGGCTCGCCCGCGCTGTGCGGGTCGGCGAGCATCAATCCCGGGGGGCCGACCGCTGTGCGGTGCCGTGGCCTGTATGAGCCCGCCCACGGGTCGGCGCCCCGCCGCGCGGGCCGGAACCAGGTGAGCCCGCTGGGCGGGTTCCTCGGGCTCGTCAGTCTGCTGCGCAGCCGGCCCGAGACGGCGCCGTGGGCGGAGCGGGTCCGGAACGCGCTGACGGAGGTGTCCGAGTCGGGGCCGTGGACCCGCGATCTGGCACCCGCGGGTCAGCCGGTCTCCGGCACGAGCGAGGTGACGGATCGGGTGGTCGAGCTCGTGCGAGGCCCGGTGCGCCGGGTCGCGCCCGCGGCGCCCCCGCCCGCGCGATGGGACGCGGCCGCGCTGGAGCGCTGGAGCGCCCAGGTGCTCGAGCGCGCCGGGCTCTCCGCACCGGACGCCGACGTCACGGCCGAGGTGCTCGCGTACGCCGACCTCGGCGGCATCGACTCGCACGGCATCGTGCGGCTGCCGGCCTACGCGCGCCTCCTCGAGGAGGGGATCGTGCGCGCCGACGTCCGCCCGGAGGTCGTCCGCAGCGACGGGGCGGTCGCCCTCGTCGACGCGCACGACACGCTGGGCGCCGTGGCATCCGCGTTCGCTCTCCGGCACGCGGAGGAGCTGGCGCGCACGCATGGCGTCGGGTGGGTCAACGTCCGATCGAGCAGCCACCACGGCGCGTGCGGGTACTACGTGCGGGAGGCCGCGCGGCGCGGCTTCGTCGCGCTCGCCGCGACGAACACGGGCGGCCTGGTCGCCGCGGCCGGCTCCACCCACCCCTACCTCGGGACGAACCCGCTCGCGTTCGGTGCGCCCGTCGCGGGGGAGGACCCGTTCGTCCTGGACCTGGCGACCTCCGCGGTCGCGGGCGGCAAGTTCGAGATCGCGCTGCGCGAGGGTGCCAGCGTCCCGCTGGGGTGGGGCCTGGACGCCCGGGGTGCGCACGCGACCGATCCCGCGGCCGTGTACCGCGAGGGGGGATCGCTGCTCCCGCTCGGGAGCTTCCCCGAGCTCGGCGCGCACAAGGGCTTCGGCCTCGGGCTGCTCGTCGAGGTGCTCACCGCGGTCCTCGCCGGCGGTCCGACGGGCCCCGCAGTCGGGAACCTCAGCTTCAAGGCGGCGGTCGCCGCCCCGGCGGTCAGCCACGTCCTGGTCGTGCTGGAGCCCGGGCGGCTCGGCGGCGTCGCCGAGGTCGAGGCGCGGCTCGCGGCGCTCCTCGCGGAGCTGCGCGCCCTGCCCGCCGCCGACGCGACGAACCCCGTGCGTACCCCGGGTCAGCGCCGCGCCGCCGAGACGCGGGCGAGGTCCCATCACGGGGTCCCGCTGGCGGCGTCGACCGTGGTGGTGCTGACCGAGCTCGCGGAGCGCTATGGAGTGGCGTTCCCGGCGCCGGTGGAGAGCTGACGAAAGGAACCGCATGTATCCGTCCCTCACGTTCGACGTCGCGCGCGCCGCGTGGATCGCCGCCACGGCTCGCGAACTCGAGGGGTTCGCGGAGGCGAACCGGGCCGAGCTCGACGCCTGCGACCGGGCCTGCCGGTTCCCGCGAGAGCTGTATCGCGAGCTGGGTGCGCGGGGCTACCTCGCGCCGATGGTCCCCGCCGAGTACGGCGGTCTCGGCGGCGGGGTCGCGGAGTACGCGGTCATCTCCGAGGAGGTGGGTCGGCACGGCCTCGTCTCGGGTCAGATCGCCTCGCAGGGGCAGCGCTGGCTGCTGGACTGGGGCACTCCGGAGCAGAAGGACCGCTGGCTCGCGCCGCTGTCGTCGGGCGAGGCGGTCTTCTCCGAGAGCATCAGCGAGAAGAACGCCGGCTCGTCCTTCCGGAACCTCACCGCGACGGCGGTGCGGGACGGGTCGGACTGGGTCCTCACCGGGTCGAAGACGCACGTGAACCTGGGGCCCGCGAGCGACGTCACGCTGTTCTACGCCGTCGCCGAGGAGGGGCTCACGAGCTTCCTCGTCGACATGACGCTGCCCGGCATCTCGACGCAGCAGACGGATCCGGTCGGCCTGCGGCTCATCCCGACCGGCGACGTGGTCTTCGACGCGGTCCGCGTCCCGGCATCCGCGATTCTGGGCGTCCCCGGCGGCGGCCTGGAGACCTTTCTGTCGACGTTCAACATCAGCCGGCTCGGCAACGCCTCGGAGCTGATCGGGCTGGCCCGCCGCGCGCTGGAGCTGGGTCTGCGGTACGCGCGCACGCGTGAGGTGGGCGACAGCATGGTGACCGACTTCCAGGGGATCCAGTGGATGGTGTCCGACGCCTGGCAGGCCGTGCAGGCCGCGTCGCTCGCGCGGGATCACGCGGCGCTCTGGCACCACGCCGGGCACGACATCGCCTTCGAGACCTCGGTCGCGAAGCGGCTGGCGATCGACGCGGCCGAGAAGGCGAGCGAGACGTCGTTCTCGCTGACGGGCGGTCACGGCCTCTACACCGACGAGCCGTATCACTCGATTCTCAGCGACATCAAGGTCCTCAAGGTGGGCGGTGGCTCCTCCGAGATCCTCCGCAACTACCTCGCCCGCCGGATCCTCAAAGACCCCGGGCACGAGGGTCTGGCATGACCGATCACCTCACCGGGCTGCTCCGCGAGGCGGCACGAGACCGTCCGGAGCTGGCGCTCGGCGTCTCCGGCGACCTCCGGCCGCTGGCCGATCTGCTAGCGGCCGCCGAGCGCCGCGCCGCCGTCCTCCTCGACCGGGGGCTGCAGCCCGGGGACCGCGTGGCGCTCGTCGCCCCGTCGTCGACGGACTATCTCGTGCACGTCATTGCGGGCATCCTCGCCGGTCTTCCCACGGCGCTCGTCAATCCGACCTACCCGACCGAGCTCCTGGCGTCGATGGTCGATGACATCGACCCGGCCGCTGTGGTCGTGGGGGCCGGCGTGGATCCCGCGATCGCGGGCGGCCGGGGCTGGGGCGACGTGACCGGTGCACTCGCGGACTCCGGGGCATCCTCGGACCGCTCGGTCGCGCCGCGCGAGCTTCCCGGCGCGGCGGCGGGCCGCCTCGACACCGCCCTCTTCCTCCACACCTCCGGCACGACGGGCCAGCCGAAGTTCTGCGCGCTGTCCCACGAGTACCTCCTGCGCCTCGGTGCGCGCTTCGCCCAGGAACTCGGGCTGTCGGCGGCGGACCGGGTCCTCGCCCCGCTGCCGATGTTCCACATCAACCCGCTGGGGTACGGCTTCTTCGGGGGCCTCGCGGCGCGAGCGGACGTCGTCAGCGTCGCGGCGTTCTCCGCGAGCGGCTTCTGGCCGCTCGTGCGGAGGGAACGGATCACGGCGCTCGTCCTGCACGCGCCGCCCGTCGAGATCCTCAAGCGCGCGACGACGGCGTCCGACGCGGAGGGACACCGCGTGCGGACGATGTTCTACGCCGACGGCGACTTCATGCGGACGTTCGGCATCGGGCGGGCGACCTCGGGCTACGGTTCGACCGAGTCGGCGGGGCTTTCGCACCTGCGGACGTGGACGTCCGGGGACGAGCTCCCGCGGGACGCCAGTCGGCGCGCCGGTCGCGGACGGGACGACGTCGAGTGGCGGCTCGACGAGTCCGGCGGTCTCCTCGTCCGGGGGACGGCTCCCGGCGTGCTGTTCTCGGGGTACTGGCGGGACGGCGCCGTGCGGCCGGCGCTCGACGAGGACGGCTGGTTCGAGACCGGCGACCTCGGGCGACTCGACGAGGACGGCGGGCTCGTCTTCCTGGAGCGTCGCGCCGAGTCGATCCGCGTCAAGGGCGAGTTCGTGCCGATCCCCTTCGTCGAAGAGCGCCTGGGGTCGATCGCGGCGCTGGACGACCTCGCGATCTGGCGGCGCCGCGGCGACCTCGTCGACGACGAGGTGACGTTGTACGCCGTGTGCGATGCGCTGCCCGTCGACGAGATCCGAGCCGTCGCGGCGGAACTTCCCGCGTTCATGCGGCCGGTCGCGGTCGCGCGGATCGAGCGGATGCCGCGGGATGCCGCCGCCGGCAAGGTCCAGCGGCGGCTGCTCGACGGGGCGGACGTCCTCGAGTGGGTCGAGCTGTGACCGCCGCGATGCCCGACTGGGCGGTCGACCTCGTCGACTTCCACGTGCACTCCTCGCCGAGCGTGCTTCCGCGCCACTCCGACGACGGGGACACGGTCGGCGCCCTGCGGGCGCTCGGGTTCTCGCACGTCGTGCTGAAGGCGCACGAGGGATCCACGGCGGAGCGGGCGGCGCTCGCGGGCGAGGGCGTGTACGGCGGCGTCGTGCTCAACAGCCCGGTCGGCGGCGCGAACCCCGACGCCGTCCATGTCGCCGCGCGCCTCGGCGGCCGCGTCGTGTGGATGCCGACCGTCTCGTCGCGCAACCATCAGGCGCACCAGTCCAGCGGCGAGCTCGACGTGCACACCGGATTCCGCCTGCGTCCCGTCGACGTCGTCACCGACGGCGAGCTCCGCCCCGAGTGGAGGGACGTGCTCGACGCGGTCGCGGCGCACGACCTCGTCCTGGTCAGCGGGCACCTTGCCGCGTCCGAGACGCTCGTCGTCTTCGCCGAGGCGCACCGTCGCGGCGTCCGGCGGCTGCTCGTCAACCACCCGATGATGCCGTTCATGGGGTGGGACGACGACATCGCGGCGGGCCTGCGCGCGCTCGACGCGCACCTCGAGCTCGGCATCCTCCCGGACCTGCTGGCGCCGGAGGGGCCGGGCAGTCTCGCGCTGACCGCGACCTACCCGCGCGAGCTCCTGGTGTTCGGCGGCGACCTCGGCCACGCCTCGTTCGCGACGCCGGCCGAAGCTCTGCCGGCATGGCTGGGCCGGCTCGAGGCCGCCGTCGGCGCGTCGGCGGCCTCCGCCATCATGGGTGCGCAGGGCCGTCGGCTCCTCTTGTGATCACCTTCCGCGCTTCTTGTGATCACCTTCCGCACCTCCCGAGAAAGGACGTCTCCATGACCCAGCGCGTCGCCGTCGTCGGCGGTGGAATCATCGGCACGACCGTCGCGCGCGCGATCCTGCGCCGCGACCCGGGCGTGGCCGTCACCGTCTTCGAGAAGGAGCCGGCCGTCGCCGCCCACCAGACCGGGCACAACAGCGGCGTCGTGCACGCGGGCCTCTACTACGAGCCGGGGTCGCTCAAGGCCCGGCTGTGCCGACGCGGCGGACTGCTGCTGCGGGAGTTCTGCCGCGAGAAGGATCTGCCGTATGAGGAGTGCGGCAAGGTCGTCGTGGCGCAGGACGCGGCCGAGTCTGTGCGGCTCGAGGGCATCGCGAAGCGGGCCGTCGCGAACGGCGTCGAGGGTGTGCGGATGCTGGACGCCGCGGAGCTGCGGCGACGCGAGCCGCACGTTCGCGGCATCCAGGCCCTCCTCTCGCCGGTCACCGCAATCACGGACTTCACCGCGGTGACGCGGGCCGTCGCGCGCGATGTCGAGGAATCCGGCGGCGAGGTGCGTCTCTCGACGGAGGTCCGGGGGATGACCCGCCGGGGCGCGGAGGTCGTGGTGCGCACGTCGGACGACGAGGAGGCGTTCGACTTCGTGATCGGCTGCGCGGGGCTGCAGAGCGATCGTGTCGCGGAGATGGCCGGCGACGGTCCGGAGCCGAAGATCATCCCGTTCCGCGGGGACTACTACGCGCTCGTCCCCGAGCGGCGCGACCTCGTGAACGGGCTCGTCTACCCCGTCCCGGACCCGCGGTACCCCTTCCTCGGGGTGCACGCGACCCCGCGGGTCGACGGCGAGGTGCTGCTGGGCCCGAACGCGTTCCTCGCGCTCTCGCGGGAGGGATACCGGTGGGGCGACGTCTCCGCCGGGGACCTCCTCGACGTGCTGCGGTACCGGGGCTTCCGGAGATTCGCGCGCCGGCACTGGCGGACCGGGGTCGCCGAGCTCCGCCGATCCACGAGCCGGCGGGCGTTCGTCGCCCAGGCCCGGCTGCTCCTGCCGGACGTGCGGCCCGCCGACGTCGTGCGCGTCGCGAGCGGGGTGCGCGCGCAGGCGCTCGAGCCGACGGGGGAGATGGTCGACGACTTCCGGCTGGTGCGCACCGACCGTACGATGTCGGTGCGCAACGCGCCGTCGCCCGCTGCGACGTCGTCGATGGCGATCGCCGAGCACATCCTGGCCGAGCTCGGCACCCCGTGGTAATCAAATAAGCAAATAGCTTCTATTCCTCGAATATAAGCAATACCCTTACGACGTGCCTATCGCGGTCCTCGCCGACATCGTCCGCTCGCGGGAGCTCCCCGACCGCGGTCGCGGTCAGCGCGTCGCGGAGGAGGTCTTCGCGCGCGTCGAGCGCGACCTGGTCGCGGGCGCGACGGGGGAGACGCGCCAGGCGGCGCCGCTCGGAGCGGCCGTGCAGCCCTTCCGTCCCACGGTCGGCGACGAGTTCCAGGCCGTCTACGCGGACCTCGGCGACGCGCTCGCCCGCGTCCTGCTCGTCCGGCTCGCACTGCCCGCCGAGCTCGACTGCCGGTTCGGTCTCGGCAGCGGGTGGATCGCGCCGGTCCCGTCGGGCGATCGCGACGACCTGCAGGACGGCTCGGCGTGGTGGTCCGCCCGCGCCGCCATCGAGGCCGCGCACGCGTTGCAGAGCGGTGTGGCCGACGGCAGCCGCAGCTGGTTCCTCGCGGCCGCCGACGACGCGGACCCCGTGCTGCCGCGGCTGGCCCCGCTCGTCAACGCCTACCTGCTGGCCCGTGATCAGCTCGTGGCCGAGCTCTCCGAGCGCGCCCGGCGCAGCGTGTACGGCTGGCTCGCCGGGCACCGCCAGGTCGACGTCGCCCGCGAGCTCGGGGTGAGCCAGTCGGCCGTGTCGCAAGCGCTCCGGCGCGGACCCGCGGCGGCCCTCGTCGCGGGATGGACCGCCCTGCGCGAAGGAGGGATGCCGTGGCACTCGCCGGCCTCGTCCTGATCTCGATCGGCCTGCTCGACCTCGCGCGCGACCTGAGACCGCCGCGCTGGACGGGGCTGCGCTCGGGCATCCTCACGGCGCTCCTCGCGGGGGTCGTCGTCGTGGCCGCGGCCAGCGTCGCGCTGTCCCTCGGCTACTCGGCGTTCGCCGCTCTCGCGCCGCTGGTCGCGGTCGCCGCGTGGTGGGCGCTGCTGCCGGACCGGCCGCTGCGCTCCCCGAGGCTCGCGCTCGGGCTACCGGTCCTCCTCGCCGTCGCGATCGTGCTGCTGATCGCGCTGCCCGCGCCCGGCGGCCCCTCGGTCCTGCGCGACGCCTATGCGACCACGTCCTTCGCCTCGGCCGTCTCGCTCGACGGCATCCTGCTGATCGCGGGCGTGACGCTGTTCCTCGTCTCGCCCGGCAACCGGATCGTGCGGATCGCACTGCAGGACGAGATCGGCCCCGGCGCGGCGACGTCGTCCGCGACCCCGGTCGTCGGCGGGCTGAAAGGCGGCCGCCTGATCGGCCCGCTCGAACGGATCCTCATCCTCGGCCTGTTCGTGGCGAACGCCGCGGCCGTGATCGCCGCGCTCATCGCGGCGAAGGGGATCGTGCGCTTCCCGGAGATCTCGAAGGACGCCGAGGGCGGCAACCGCGCGGAGTACTTCCTCATCGGCAGCCTCGTCAGCTGGGCTACGGCTCTCGCCGGTGTGGGCGCGCTATGGCTCGCCCACCTCCTGCCGGTGTGAGCAGTCTCTCCTCACTCCCGATCGCGTTCCCCGCCCTAGGCTCGGGGGGTGGAAACCTTCCTCGCGATCCTTCTCCTGGTCAACGCGGCCTTCAACGTGCTCGTCTGGCCCCGCTTCTACGGCCGGATCGCGAAGGATCCTCGCGCCCGCGACGAGAACGGCCGCCGCACGAAGTTCCTCACGGTGCACGCGATCCTGATCGGCGCCGCCCTCGTGCTCGCCGCGCTCTCCGCGGTCGTCGCCGTCTGGGCCCTGGTCGCGTAGCATCCGTCGCCTCGCCGGCACCGCGCGATTTGCAGGGGATAGCGTGGGGGACATGACGGAGAAGCGGTGGATCGCGCCGAGTTTCGGCGACGCGGACGTGTTGGAGCTCGAGCGGTTCGAGGTCGGCGACCTCGCACCGACAGAGGTCGAGATCGAGGTGCGAGCGGTGGGGATGAACCCCGCCGACGCGAAGGCCGTCGCCGGCGCGTACGCCCGGAACGCGTCCGCGCTGCCGATCCGGCCCGGATACGAGGTGTCCGGGGTCGTCCGGCGGCTCGGCGCGGATGCCGCGGGCAGCGGTCTCGCCGTCGGCGACGAGGTGCTCGCCTTCCGCATCAGCGACGGCTACGCGACCGCCGTCGTGACCGACGTCGCGAACGTCTTCCCCAAGCCGGCCGGGCTGAGCTTCGCCGTGGCCGCCAACCTGCTGCTCGCCGCGACGACGGCGGCCGACACGCTGCGTGTCGTCGACGTGGAGGAGGGCGACGTCGTGCTCGTGCACGGCGCGTCCGGCTCGGTCGGCGGCTTCGCGATCCAGCTCGCCCGCCGCGAGGGCGCGGAGGTCATCGGTACGACCTCGGCGCGCCACCGCGACGAGGTGGACGCTCGCGGTGCGATCGCGGTCGAGTACGGCGACGGGCTGCGCGAGCGGATCGCGGCCGTCACGCACCGGGTCGACGCGGCGATCGACTGCGTCGGCACGGACGAGGCCGTCGACGTCTCCGAGGAGCTCGTGGCGGACCGGTCGCGCATCGTCACGATCGCGGCCCAGGCGCGCGCGAAGGCGGACGGCTTCCCCGCCGTCGGCGGCGGCACTCCGGAGAGCGCGGCCTTCCGTGACTCCGTGCGGCAGCAGATCCTCGACCTCGCGGGGTCGGGGGAGCTGCGGATGCCGCCCGTGCGCACCTTCCCGTTCGCCGACGCGCGCGACGCACTGCGTCTGCTCGCGTCCGGGCATCCCGGCGGCAAGCTCGCCCTCGAGGTGACGGCCGCCGACCGCGCCTGACCGTGAACAGATGACGAACGCGGCGGCCGGGTCGGCCGGGCCTCGCTAGGTTGAAGGGGTGACCGCACCCGTCGACCCCACGACCACGTCCGCCTGGAGCCGCCTGTCCGCGATTCGCGACGGCTTCGCCCCCGATCTCCGCGGCTGGTTCGCCGCCGACGCGGGCCGGGTCGAGCGACTGACCCACACGGTCGCCGACCTCCACGTGGACCTCTCCAAGAACCTCGTGACGGACGAGATCCTGAGCGCCCTCCTGACGCTGGCCGAGGAGACGGGCGTCGCCGATCGCTTCGCGCGGATGCTGCAGGGCGCGCACCTCAACACCAGCGAGGACCGCGCCGTCCTCCACACCGCCCTTCGCCGCCCCGGCGGCGAGAGCCCGGCGCTCGTGGTCGACGGACAGGACGTCGACCACGACGTCCACGAGGTGCTCGACCGGATGTCGGCCTTCGCGGACCGGGTCCGCTCGGGCGAGTGGCGCGGCGTCACCGGCAAGCGGGTCACGCACGTGGTCAACATCGGCATCGGCGGATCCGACCTCGGGCCGGTCATGGTCTACGAGGCACTGAAGCCGTATGCGGACGCCGGCATCGAGGCGCGCTTCGTTTCCAACATCGATCCGACCGACGTCGCGCAGAAGACCGCGGACCTCGACCCGGAGACGACGCTCTTCATCGTGGCGTCGAAGACCTTCACGACGCTCGAGACGCTCACCAACGCCCGGCTCGGGCGCGAGTGGTTGTGGGCGCGGCTGACGGATGCCGGCGCGATCGACGGGAGCGACGCGTCCCGCGCCGACGCTGTCGCGCACCACTTCGTGGCCGTGTCGACGGCGCTGGACCGGGTCGCGGCGTTCGGGATCGACCCCGCGAACGCCTTCGGCTTCTGGGACTGGGTGGGCGGCCGCTACTCGGTCGATTCCGCGATCGGGCTGTCGCTCGCGATCGCGCTCGGGCCGGACGCGTTCCGCCAGCTGCTCGCCGGCTTCCACGCCGTGGACGTGCACGTCGCGACGACGCCCCTCGAGCGGAACGCCCCGGTGCTACTGGGCCTGCTCAACGTCTGGTACACGAACTTCCTCGGCGCCCAGTCGCACGCCGTGCTGCCCTACGCGCAGCAGCTGCACCGTTTCCCCGCCTACCTGCAGCAGCTCACGATGGAGTCGAACGGCAAGTCCGTGCGCTGGGACGGCTCACCGGTGGTCACCGACACCGGCGAGATCTTCTGGGGCGAGCCGGGCACGAACGGGCAGCATGCGTTCTATCAGCTCATCCACCAGGGGACGCGCCTGATCCCGGCCGACTTCATCGCGTTCGCCAACCCGGCGTATCCGCTCGAGGACGGCGGCCGCGACGTTCACGGCCTCTACCTCGCGAACTTCCTGGCGCAGACGAAGGCGCTCGCGTTCGGCAAGACGCCCGAGGAGGTCGAGGCCGAGGGCACGACCGGCGCGCTCGTGGCGGCACGCACGTTCCCCGGCAACCGCCCGACCACGTCCATCTTCGCGCCGGCTCTGACGCCGTCCGTGCTGGGGCAGCTGATCGCGCTCTACGAGCACATCGTGTTCACGCAGGGCACGATCTGGGGCATCAACTCGTTCGACCAGTGGGGCGTCGAGCTCGGCAAGCAGCTCGCCCTGCAGATCGCGCCCGCGATCGAGGGAGATGCCTCAGCCCTCGAGGCGCAGGACGCCTCGACCGGCGCACTCCTCGCGTTCTACCGCGCCCACCGCGCCTGACCGCGTGGCGGCGGCCGGACGTCCCGCACAACTCCTGCAATCCGGCCCCGGCCGACGGGGCCGGGGCCGGATTGCCGCTGTCCGCGCGGCAGCGCTGCACGAACCGCAGGAGTTGCGCGGCGCCTCCCGCCGGGTCGCGGCGGGAGGCGAGGTCAGTGCGCGGCGACCGGTTCGGGGGCGTCGGCGCCCGGCGCGGGCTCGACGTGGGGGACACGGCGACGGAACAGGAGCGCGGCGACGATGGCGCCCACCGCGAAGAAGCCCGCAGCCCACCAGTAGGCGGCCGAGTACCCGGCCACCGCGCCCGAGGCGATCGTCGCCGCGGGATTCGCCCCGGACACGAGGTGCGCCGTCAGGTACGCCGTGGTGGCGGTGGCGGCGATCGTGTTGAGCAGGGCAGTACCGATCGCCCCGCCCACCTGCTGGCTCGTGTTGACCATGGCCGATGCGACTCCGGCGAAGTGCCGGTCGACGCCGTAGGTCGCCGTCTGCATGGACGCCGGCATGATCGTGCCGACGGCCGTCCCGAGGATCATGAGCGCGGGCAGGACGTCGGCGGCGTAGGTGCTGCCGACGTCGAGCCGGGTCAGAAGCACCATCGCGGTCGCGCCGAGCAGCATCCCGATCGGCACCATGAGCTTCGCGCCCAGCCGCGGGAACAGCAGGTTCGTGGACAGCTGGGCGGCGAGCACGAGCATCGCGATCATCGGCAGATACGCAAGACCGGTCTGGATGGGGCTGAATCGGAGCGTGAGCTGCAGGTAGTACGTGACGAACAGGAAGGTCGCGAACATCCCCGACCCCGCGATGAGGATCGAGAGGTAGGCCGCACCGCGGTTGCGGTTGAGGATGATCGGCAGCGGGAGCAGCGGATGCGCGGCGCGGCGCTGCCACAGCACGAACGCGACGAGCAGGATGCCGGCGAGCGTCAGCACGCCCCACGCGAGCGGCGAGTCCCAGCCGTCGGTCTCGGCGTTCGCGAAGCCGTACACGATCCCGAACAGGCCGCCCGAGACGAGGATGGTGCCGGGCACGTCGAGCTTCGGGCGCGGGCCGCTGGAGGTCATGCGGCCGATGAACAGCAACGCTCCGACGATCGCGATCGCGGCGAAGAAGATGTTGATGTAGAGGTTCCAGCGCCAGTCGAGAACCTCGGTGAGGAACCCGCCGAGGAGCAGACCGAGCGCCCCGCCTGCGCCGGCGATCGCGCCGAACACGCCGAAGGCGCGCGCGCGCTCCTTCGGGATCGTGAACGTCGTGGTCAGCACGGCGAGGGCGGTCGGTGCGAGCAGCGCGCCGAAGGCGCCCTGGAGGGCGCGCGCGGCGACCAGGATGCCGAAGTCGGGTGCGGCGCCGCCGAGGGCGGAGGCCAGGGCGAAGCCGATGAGGCCGATGATGAACGTGCGCTTGCGTCCGATGAGGTCGGAGAGGCGGCCGCCCAGCAGCAGGAGCGAGCCGAACGCGAGCGAATAGGCGGTCACGACCCATTGCCGGTCGCCGTCGGAGAAGCCAAGGTCGGCCTGTGCCGAGGGCAGTGCGATGTTCACGACGGTCGCGTCCAGCACGACCATGAGCTGGGCGAGGCCCACGGTGACGAGGGTGAGCCAGCGGCGAGCGGACGCCGTGGAGGCGGCCGTCGCGGAAGCTGTCGAGGTGGAGGTCATGTCCGCCACTCTATACGGAACGAAGCAGTTCCGGATATTAAGAGTTCCTGAACTCCCAGGTACCGTATGAGACGCTAGACTGGATCCGGGCCACGACCCAGAAGGAGACAGCCCTCATGACGCCGCTCGAGCTCGTTGTCGACGACGAGGATGCCGTGGCCGCGGAGACGCAACGGCTGGGGCGCAAGCGCGACCACAGCCGCGATCCGGAGATCCTCGAGGCCGCGATCGACGTGCTCGCGGAGACCGGCTACGACCGGATGACCGTCGACATGGTGGCCGCCCGCGCGCGGGCGGGCAAGGCGACGCTCTACCGCCGCTGGCCGTCGAAGGCCGAGCTCGTGCTCGACGCGGTCGCGTGCATGAAGAAGGGCGCGTTCGATCTCGACCGCCTGCCCGACACGGGCACGCTCCGCGGCGATCTGATCGCGATGATCAAGGCGCCGCGCCTCGAGGACAGCGCGCGGAAGATGCAGGTCATGGCGGGGATCGTGTCGGTCCTGTCGCACTCGCCCGAGCTCGCCGACGCGGCCGAGGAGGCGCTCATCGCCCCCCGTCGCACCGCTAACCGCGTGCTCATGCAGCGCGCGAAGGATCGGGGGGAGGTCGCGGCCGATCGCGACATCGACCTCGTCTCGACCGTGTCGTCGGCGATGGTCATGCAGCGGATGCTGATGGAGCGCAAGCCGGTGACACGCGAGTTCGTGGTGTCGATCATCGACGGGATCATTCTCCCGGCGCTGGGTCTGACGCCGGGAGAATGACCGGTCCCGGTCAAGCGGTCGCGGCCGCCTTGTGGCGGGGCAGCACCCAGCCGGCCCGCGGGAAGTGGCACGTGTACCCGTTGGGGTAGCGCACCAGATAGTCCTGATGCTCCGGCTCGGCCTCCCAGAACGGGCCCTCGGCCTCGATCGTGGTCACGGCCTTCGCCGGCCACAGGCCGGAGGCATCCACGTCGGCGATCGTCTCCCGCGCAACCTTCTCCTGCTCGGGGCTGAGCGGGAAGATGGCCGAGCGGTAGCTGGTGCCGATGTCGTTGCCCTGACGGTTCAGGGTCGACGGGTCGTGGATCTGGAAGAAGAACGCGAGGATGTCGCGGTAGGTCGTCTTCCCGGGGTCGAACACGATCTCCACGGCCTCGGCGTGCCCGGGGTGGTCGCGGTAAGTGGCGTGGGCGTTCTGGCCGCCCGTGTAGCCGACGCGCGTGTCGAGCACGCCCGGCTGCCGGCGGATGAGATCCTCCATGCCCCAGAAGCAGCCGCCCGCAAGGACGGCCGTCTCGGTGCCGGGGCGGCGGGTGATGGTTCCGGTGTCGTCGGTCATTCGGCGTCCTCCGTGCTCTCGGGGAAAAGCTCTCTGTACGCACCGTAACCCTGCTGCTCGAGCTCGGCCACGGGCACGAAGCGCAGGGCGGCGGAGTTCATGCAGTAGCGCAGGCCGCCGGCGTCGCGGGGGCCGTCGTCGAAGACGTGGCCCAGGTGGCTGTCGGCGCCGGCGGAGCGCACCTCGGTGCGCTTCGTGAAGAACGAGCGGTCGGTCTTCTCGGTGACGGCATCCGTATCGATCGGCTTCGTGAAGCTCGGCCATCCGGTTCCGCTGTCGTACTTGTCCCTCGACGAGAAGAGCGGCTGGCCGGAGACGACATCGACGTAGATGCCGTCCTCGTGGTGGTCCCAGTAGCGGTTGCGGAAGGGCGGTTCGGTGGCGTCCTTCTGGGTGACCTGGAACTGGGTGTCGGTGAGGCGGCCGAGCGCCTCAGGCGTCTTGCGGTAATCGTTTGTGGTCACGGTTTCCCTCCCGGGTTTCCCGCTGGGCGCAGCGGGGTCATCAGAGGAGAACGGTCGTCCGGCCGCTTTTGGTCCCGGAAGCCTGGGAGCCGGCTGTGAGTTCTCGGGAGCGGGGGATGCCCGCCGCCAGAGTGGCTTCAGCACCGGTCTCGGGGAGGACGGAAATGGGCGACGAGTTCGCGGTCTCGGACGAGTTCTTCGACGGGCAGACCCTGCGGGCGGCGTCCGCGGCCCTGTTCGGCGGGGCGGACATCGGCGAGTGCATCGCGATCGCCCGCCGGGTGCGGAACGGCGACCTCGACAGCTGGCACACGGAGTGGTTCGCCGCGGCGGAGAAGGCGTTCGCGCTCGGCGAGGAGGCCGAGGCCGCGGGGCAGGGCGAGACGGCGCGGCTCGCATTCCTCCGGGCCTGCACGTACTTCCGCACGGCGGGCATCGTCTACCTCGCGCAGCCGGTCGATCCGCGTCTGCCCGAGAGTCTTGCACGGCAACGGGATGCCTTTCGTCGCGCGATCCCGCACCAGTCGGCGGTCATCGTGCCGGTCGAGATCCCGTTCGACGGCATCATGCTGCCGGGCTACCACTACCGCGTCGCCGACGACGGGCGGCAGCGTCCGACCGTCATCCTCGTCGACGGCTACGACGGCACGGTCGAGGAGCTGTACTTCGGCAACGCGCAGGCGGCGCTCGACCGCGGTTACGATGTGCTCGCGTTCGACGGTCCCGGGCAGGGATCGGTGCTGATCGAGCAGGGCGTGCATCTGCGACCGGATTGGGAGAACGTCCTACCGAGCGTGGTCGACTGGGTCGTCGCGCAGCCCACGACCGATCCGGAGCGGATCGCCGTGATCGGGTGGAGCCTCGGCGGGTTCCTCGCGCCGCGCGGCGCGAGCGGGGAGCGGCGTCTCGCGGCCTGCATCGCCGACGCGAACCTCTACGACATGTTCGACATCGCGGTGTCGCGGATGCCGGCGGCGGTGCGCGGCGAGATCCCGGACGGGAATCGGGTTGCGATCGCGACCGTGCAGACGATGCTCGACACGACGATGCGCCGCCCGACGGAGGGATGGTCGTTCCGGCGCGGGCTGTACGTGCACGGCGTCGAGACCGGGATCGACTACATCCGCGACATGCGCGGCTACACCCTGAATGGGTTTGCCGAGCAGATCGCGTGCCCGACGCTCATCTGCCGCGGCGAGTCCGACGACGTCTCCGAGACCGCGTCGCTCACCTTCGACGCGCTCACGTGCCCGAAGGAGTTCATCGAGTTCCGGGATGCCGACGGTGCGGGCGGGCACTGCGAGATGGGCGCCCGGCAGCTGTACCTCGCCCGCGCGTACGGCTGGCTGGACGCGATCCTCCAGCCCGAGCGGGCGGTCGCGTAGCCGCGGCGAGGATGTCCGAGGCCTCCGCTAGGTTCGCGGCATGTCCTCCTTCTCTCCCGATGACGCAGCAGAGCGGCTCCGCGCCTCCCTCGGCCCTCTCGTGATCTTCCCGGGCGACCCCGAGTACGACGTCGCCCGCTCGCCCTGGAACACTGCCGTCGATCAGCGCCCGTTCGCGGTCGCGCGCCCCGCGTCCGCGGACGAGGTGGCGGCCGTCGTGCGCGCCGCCGTCGCCGCCGGGCTCCGGGTCGCGCCGCAGTCCGCCGGGCATGCCGCGGCGGCGCTCGCCGACACCGATCTGGCGGACGTCGTGCTCGTCTCGCTCGCCCGGCTGCGCGGTGTGACCGTCGATGCGGAGGCCGGCGTCGTCCGCGTGGCCGGCGGCACGCTGTGGGGCGAGGTCATCGCCGAGACGGCGCCGCACGGTCTGACGGCGCTGCACGGCAGTGCGGGCGACGTGTCGGTCGCCGGATACGCCCTGAGCGGCGGCGTGTCGTTCTACGGGCGCCGGCACGGCCTGGCGGCGAATGCGATCCGCGCGGTCACGCTCGTGACCGCCGACGGGCGTCAGGTGACCGTCGATGCCGGGTCGGAGCCCGAGCTGTTCTGGGCCGTCCGAGGCGGGGCGGGCGCGTTCGGCATCGCGGTCTCGCTCGATGTTGCGCTGCTGCCGTACGCCGACGTGTTCGCAGGGATGCTGCTGTGGGACGCGTCGCATGCCGGCGAGGTGGCGCGCGCGTGGGCCGCCTGGACGGCGACCGCCCCCGAGAGCGCGACGACGTCGCTGCGCATCATGCATTTCCCGCCGATCCCCGAGCTGCCGCCGTTCCTGCGCGGGCGATCGGTCGTCGCGATCGACGGCGCGATCCTGGAGGCGGACGACGAGGCATCCGACCTGCTGGCTCCGCTGCGCGCGCTGGCGCCCGAGCTCGACACGTTCGGCCGCATCCCCGTCGCGGAGATGCTGGGTCTGCACATGGATCCGCCGCAGCCGACTCCGGGGTACTCGGCGACGGCGATGCTGTCGTCGCTGCCCGCTGAGGCGGCGGACGCGTTCGTGGAGGCCGCGATGAGCGCGCGTCCGATGGTCTCGGAGCTTCGGCACGTCGGCGGTGCGATCGCGCGGCCTCTCGTCGGCGGCGGTGCGGTGTCCTCGATCGAGGGGGACTATCTGCTCGGGTCCGTCAGCGTCGTGCCGACGCCCGAGGCCTTGGCGCCGGCGCGCACGGCGACCGCGGCGGTGATCGGCGCGCTCGGGGCGTGGCGCGCGCCCTCGCTCGCGTTGACGTTCCTCGACGGTGGCGGAGTGGATCCTCGTCCGGGGTTCGGCGCGTCCGCCGATCGGTTGGCTGAACTGAAGCGGTCATACGATCCCGCAGACGTCTTCGTCGCGGCCCACCCCGTCACCTGACCGTCAGCGCGGCTGCGGTTCCTCGATGGCGGTGGACACGGTGAACGAGCCTTCTCCGACGTACCGCGGCGCGCTCTTGATGATCGCGACGACCTCCTCCACCTCGGCGTTGAGCTGCTGCCGGCACTCCTGCAGGTAGTACCGGTACCGCTCGGGGGCGAGCTGCTGCCGCTCCAGGTAGGCGCTGAGCGCGGCGACCATCTTCCGCAGCGCGAGGGTCGCGGGCGACCTGGGCACGAGCTTCTCGCGAGCGTCGCGCACGGCGTCCCGCGCCCGCAGTATCGATCGCAGCACGAGGGCGAGGTCGTCGACGACCTCCGATGCCGAGGGGTCGACGAGCTCGGGGATGTCGGGGGTGAGTGCGCGCCGGAAGTGCAGGTCGTCGACGAGGTTCTCGAGGGCCTGGTGCTCGGCGCGACGGAGCGCGGTGCGCTGCCGCACCACGTGGATGGCGTAGGCGATGCCCACGCCGAGGAGGGCGCCGAGCAGTCCGCCGGCCAGAGAGTCGAGGAAGTTCATGGGTGCCGCGCTTTCATTCTCGGATTTCATCCGTTCGGATGATGCTCGGTGGTGTTTCCGCCGCATCGCGGAGGGGGTCGCTCGTGAAGGAACGGCCACGTCGACCGTGTTCACGGGCGGTGGAATCCGTTCTCCCGGCTGGCATCGCGGAGGCCGCCGTGTGGACCATACGCGTTCCGGCGGTCTCCGCGCGGACCGCTGATCCCGCTCGGTCGCATCGCGTTCGGCCCGGACGGCTGCCTCTACGTCGCGACGGGAGACGCCACGCGACGCGGCGCAGGATCCGGGATCGCGCGGCGGCAAGATCCTGCGCCTCACGCCGGAGGGTCCCCGGCCCCGGGCAATCCGTTCGGCACCGTCGTCTCCTCGCTCGGGCATCGCAACGTGCAAGGCCTGGCTTGGACCGCCGACGGCACGATGTCCCGCGTTCCTCGACCCGATCGTCACGTGGAGTCCGAACGAGGCGAGCCCGAGCGGACCGGCCGCGTCCGGCCGCACGCTGGTCGTCGCGACCCTGCGCGGCGAGCGCGTCTGAACGTTCGACGTCGATGGGGGAGCGCTCGCCGCGGGGCCCGAGCCGCCGTGGGACGGCATGTTCGGCCGCATCCCGCTGCGCGTCCCGTTCCCCCCGGCGTGAGGCGCCCCCGCGCGCACAACTCCTGCAATCCGCGCCACGCCCGGCCGGGTCGCGCGGGATTCCGGGGAACGGCTGACGGGCGCCCGAGCGATTGCAGGAGTTGTGCGGCGGGGGCGGGCGCGACACCGCGGCCGGGGCGACCGGACGTAGCCTGGGAGGGTGAGTGCCGGGCCCCGTGACATGTCCGCGCGGGCGCAGCTCGCTGCGCTGGCTCAGGACCCGGCGTGGGCCGACGGTGACCTCGGCAGTCCGCTCGTCGACATGCCCGCGATCCCGGATGCGCGCCCTGCGGCCGTGCTCGTCCTCTTCGGCGTCCTGGACGGGCTGGCGAGCGAGCGTGATGCCGCCGCGCGCGCGGTCTCGCGCGACCTCGACGTGCTGCTTCTGGCCCGCGCGACGACCCTGCGCGCTCACCCCGGCCAGATCGCGTTCCCGGGCGGTCGCGCCGACCCCGGCGACGACGGTCCCGTCTCGACCGCGCTCCGCGAGGCGCGGGAGGAGACCGGGCTCGACCCGGCGGGTGTCGAGGTGCTCGGAGCCCTGGCGCAGATCCCGCTGCTGCCGTCGCGCTATCTCGTGACGCCGGTGCTGGGATGGTGGCGGCAGCCCTCACCCGTGCGGGCAGTGGACGCAGGGGAGTCCGTCGACGTCTTCCGCGCGCCGCTCGCGGACCTGCTCGACCCGGCGAACCGCGGATCCGTCGTCCTCCGGCGCCAGGGGCTCGAGCATCGCGGGCCCGCTTTCCTCGTGAATCACCCGGCCGGTGCCCACCTCGTGTGGGGCTTCACGGGAGCGATCCTGAGCGCGCTCTTCGACCGCCTCGGGTGGACCGAACCCTGGGATCCGTCACGGCGGCTGGCGCTGCTCGAAGCCCCCGAGGGCTCCGTGGCGGACGACGCCGCTCCAGCTGCATCCTGACATTCGAGGCATCTTCTTCCGACTCCGTGCGAGTGTTCGCTTTTCACCGCCTCACCAGGGGTTGAGCGGGGTTCGCGGCCGGACGCTCCCACGAACCGTACAGGTTTCGTTGACGGTTCGCCCAGACTCATGGCCCAAAGTCAGGGCTTTGTGTCTCACCCGAGGACGCACTGCGCTGTTTCTGCGCGCAGGAAAACCGGAGGAACGAAACCGTCCATGCAGTCTCATCAACCGTCCATTCCCACCCGAAACCGGCGCCGCCGCTCGTTCGTCGTCATCACCACCGCGGGCCTCGCCCTGGGTCTCGCCGGCGCCGTCGGCCTCACCGTGCCCCTGCCTGCTTTCGCCGCGGCGACCCCCCTGTCCGCAGCCCTCCAGGTGCTGCCGGCGGCGGCATCCACCGTCATCCCCGGCAACAAGCCGCTGAGCGACATCACGACCGACGCGCGGTGGACCCTCGACCGGGGCCAGGCCGCGCTCGCGGACGCCGCGTCGGTGTCCTCGGACATCGCCGGCTCCGGCCTCGATCTCGGCGTCGACACCACGATCGACACGTCCGACCTCCAGGACGCCCTGGGGCGCCTGTCGAACCCGGACCTGATCCCGCTCCTGCTCCTGCCGGGAGCCACGGATGCCGCCAGCACGCAGACCGGTGCGGTCACGCAGCGCGTCGCTACGCTGCGCACCGCTCTCGATGGCGCGCGCGCCGCGAAGGCCGCGGCGGAGGCCGCCGCAGCCGAGGCGCAGCGCCAGGCCGAGCAGGCCGCCGCCGAAGCCGCGGCAGCGGCGGCGCTCGCCGCCGCGAACACCCCGGCCGGCGCGCAGGCGACCGCTCGCCAGCTGGCCTCGTCCGAGTACGGCTGGGGCGACGGCGAGTTCTCGTGCCTGCTGTCGCTGTGGAACCGCGAGTCCAGCTGGAACTACCAGGCGTACAACGCGGGCAGCGGAGCCGCCGGCATCCCGCAGGCGCTCCCCGGCAGCAAGATGGCCAGCGTCGGGTCCGACTGGGAGACGAACGCGACCACGCAGATCCAGTGGGGCCTGCGTTACATCGCCGGCTCCTACGGCACCCCGTGCGGCGCCTGGGGTCACTCGCAGTCGACGGGGTGGTACTGACATGTCGACCACTCGCACCGTGCACCGCCGCCGCAACCGTCTCGTCGCCGTCGCGACCGTCTGTGCGGGGGCGGCGCTGACCGTCGTCGCCACGACCGGCGTCGCGGCATCCCTTCCGGTCTCGCAGCCCGCCGCGGCCTCGCATGCGGTGGTGTTCGCGTCGAACACCACCGCGAGCAAGCCGCTCAGCGCGATCACGGCCGATGCCCGCGCCGCGATCGACCGAGGCCACGCCGCGCTCACGGGCGCGGCATCCGTCACGACCGACATCGCCGGATCGGGCCTCGACGTGGGCGCCGACACCTCCATCGATACCTCCGGCCTGGAGTCCGCGCTCGACCGCCTGTCGAACGTCGACACGATTCCGCTCATGCTGCTGCCGGGTGTGACGGATGCCGCGACCGAGCAGACCGACGCTGTGGCCAGCCGCGTGGCGGGCCTGCAGAACGCGCTCGACGGCGCCCGTGCCGCGAAGGCCGCAGCCGATGCCGCCGCAGCGGCGGCCGCTGCCGCCGAGGCGCAGCGTCAGGCCGAGGCGGCTGCCGCCGAGGCCCAGCGCCAGGCGGATGCCCAGGCTGCCGCCGCGCGGGCCGCGCAGGCGCAGCGGTCGTCGAGCTCGAGCAGCTCGGCCTCGGCACCCGCGGTCGGCCCCGTCGATCCGGGCAGCGTGCAGGGGATCGCGCGAGCCATGATGGCATCCCAGTACGGGTGGGGCGACGACCAGTTCGCGTGCCTCGTGTCCCTGTGGAACCGCGAGTCGGGCTGGAACTATCAGGCGTACAACTCGGGCAGCGGGGCCGGCGGCATCCCGCAGGCCCTCCCGGCGAGCAAGATGGCCAGCGCCGGCGCTGATTGGGCGACCAACCCCGCGACGCAGATCGCCTGGGGCCTCGGCTACATCGCCGGCTCCTACGGCACCCCTTGTGCGGCCTGGGGCCACTCGCAGTCCACCGGCTGGTACTGATCCGCCGTCGCCTCAGAGGACGAGGTGCAGGCGGAGCGCGTCGTCGATCGCTCCGATCAGCTCGGCGGAGACCCATCCGACGATGCGCTGGACCCGGGTGATCGACACGGCTCGCACCTGCTCCGCCTGCGCCTTCGAATCCTGCGGGAGTCCGGTGTCTGCGGCCGGCAGCAGGACCTGGAAGGGGAACACCCGCGCCGTCTGGGACGTCAGGGGCACGACCGTGAGGACTCCGGTCCCGGAGCGCGCGGCGGCCGCGTTGGCGGTGTTGTTGCTGACGACGACGGCGGGCCGCGTCTTGGCGGCCTCCGACCCGACCGTGGGGTCGACGGAGATCAGGACGATGCTGCCGCGCCGGACGAGCGGTGTCTGATTCATGCGACGCCAAGGCCGTCGCCCGTCGCGGCCTCCCAGGCGACGTCATCCTTCCACTCGGCGAACGCCTCGGCGTAGGCATCCGACAGGCGACTCTCGCGCAGGAGCCGGATCGCGTCCTGCACGGCGGCCGATCTGCTCGCGTAGCGGCCCGCGAGCTCCTCGGAGTCGAGATACGCCACGTCTTTGTCGTCGAGGCTGACGCTGATCTTGGTCACGGGTGAGATGCTACTCCGGTAGCACCATCGCTGCTACCGCGCCCCCGGGGTGTCCGCCACGGTCGCCGGCGGGTATGGTGGCGCCGTGCGACCGCTTCGGTACTCGATCAACGTCACGCTCGACGGGTGCGTCGATCACCGTGTGGGGATCGCGGACGAGGAGCTGCATCGGCACGCGATGGAGAACATCGCACGGGCTGACGCGGTGCTGTTCGGCCGGGTCACGTACGAGCTGATGGAGAGCGCGTGGCGTCCGCCGGCGTCGGATGCGATGCCCGAGTGGACCCAGCCCTTCGCCCGCGAGATCGATCGGGCGAAGAAGTACGTCGTGTCGAACACCCTGGAGAGCGTCGACTGGAACGCGGAGCTCGTGCGCGGTGACGTCGAGGCCGGCGTGCGCGAGCTCAAGAGCATGCCCGGCGACGGGCTGGCCACGGGTGGCGTCACCCTTCCGACGGCGCTCGCCGAATGGGGCCTGATCGACGAGTACGAGTTCGTCGTGCATCCGCGCGTGGCGGGTCACGGCCCGGCGCTCCTCGCAGGCCTGTCGAAGCCGCTCGACCTCGAGCTCGTCGGCCGCGAGGAGTATGCGTCGGGCGTGGTCGCGCAGCGGTACGTGCCGCGCCGCTGACCGGCGCCGACTCAGCGCCGCGCGCGGAGGGCGCGGATGCCGCGCACGATCGCGCGCCAGCCGACCAGGAACACGAGCAGGGTGATCGCGGCGACGATGACGAACGCGACCGCGACGCCCTGGCCCGAGACCGCGCGCAGCAGCATCCCGACCACGACGGTCGCGGCCCACACGCCGAGGCCGGTGCGGAGCGGGGCGACCGGATGCCGCCACCCGAGCGTGACGACCCAGCCGACGATCAGGCCAACGAGGAACGGCCAGGCGGTGATCGCGAGGCCGGAGCCGCCGGGCCCGAGCACGCCTTCCGCGTGGCTCGCGCGTCCGATCGCGGCGAACGCGACGACGAGCACGATGTCGACGACCAGGGCGAGGACGATGACGCCCGGGCGGGTCTTCGCGGGGGAAAGAGGCATGCGCACCAGGCTAGGCGGCAGGATCGGAGGGTGACGCATTCGACGCGGCTGCTGGTCGTCCACCATTCGCCCACGGCGCGAACGCAGGAGCTCGCGGGGCTCGTCCTCGCCGGCACGCGAGCGGACGGCCTGGAGGGCGTCGAGATCGTCGAGTCGGCCGCCTTGACGACGACGTCCGAGGACGTCCTGGCTGCCGACGGCTACCTCCTCGGGACCACCGCGAACTTCGGTTACCTCTCTGGCGCCCTCAAGCACTTCTTCGACACGACCTATGACGAGACGCGGGAGCTCACGGCCGGGCGCCCGTTCTCGTTCTGGATCCACGGCGGCCACGACACGACGGGAGCGGAGCGCGCGATGCGCTCGATCACGACCGGCTACGGCTGGCGCCTCGCTGCCGAGCCGCTCGTCTTCGTCGGCGAGCTCACGCCCGAGCGCCGGTCCCGAGCGCAGGAGCTGGGCGCGACCATCGCCGCGATGCTCCTCTGATACCCTGGAGTGTCACACGTATGGCTCGTTCCGCACGCCTGTGACAGCGCGTGACCACAATCCATTCGGCCCGGGTTCGACCGGGCCCCGACTTCCCACCCCAATAGGACAACCCACTACATGACTACCGCAACGACCGCCCCGGCCACCAAGCAGGTCGCGATCAACGACATCGGATCTGCCGAAGACTTCCTGGCCGCGGTCGAGAAGACCCTCAAGTTCTTCAACGATGGAGACCTCATCGAGGGCACCGTCGTGAAGATCGACCGCGACGAGGTCCTCCTCGACGTCGGGTACAAGACGGAGGGTGTCATCCCCTCCCGCGAGCTCTCCATCAAGCACGACGTCGACCCCAACGAGGTCGTCAAGGTCGGCGACCCGGTCGAGGCCCTCGTTCTCCAGAAGGAGGACAAGGAAGGCCGTCTGATCCTGTCCAAGAAGCGTGCGCAGTACGAGCGCGCGTGGGGCGACGTGGAGAAGATCAAGGAGAACGACGGCGTCGTCACCGGCTCGGTCATCGAGGTCGTCAAGGGTGGCCTCATCGTCGACATCGGCCTCCGCGGCTTCCTGCCGGCCTCGCTCATCGAGCTCCGCCGCGTCCGCGACCTGACGCCGTACCTCGGCCAGGAGATCGAGGCGAAGATCCTCGAGCTCGACAAGAACCGCAACAACGTGGTCCTCTCGCGCCGCGCCCTGCTCGAGCAGACGCAGTCCGAGTCGCGCACCACGTTCCTCAACAACCTGCACAAGGGTCAGGTCCGCAAGGGCACGGTCTCCTCGATCGTCAACTTCGGTGCGTTCGTCGACCTCGGCGGCGTGGACGGCCTCGTCCACGTGTCGGAGCTCTCGTGGAAGCACATCGAGCACGCGTCCGAGGTCGTCGAGGTGGGCCAGGAGGTCACCGTCGAGATCCTCGAGGTCGACCTCGACCGCGAGCGCGTCTCCCTGTCGCTCAAGGCGACGCAGGAGGACCCGTGGCAGGTGTTCGCCCGCACGCACGCGATCGGGCAGATCACGCCGGGCAAGGTCACGAAGCTCGTCCCGTTCGGCGCGTTCGTTCGCGTCGCGGACGGCATCGAGGGCCTCGTCCACATCTCCGAGCTGAGCGGCAAGCACGTCGAGCTCGCCGAGCAGGTCGTGTCCGTCGGTGAGGACGTCTTCGTCAAGGTCATCGACATCGACCTCGAGCGTCGCCGCATCTCGCTCTCGCTCAAGCAGGCGAACGAGTCGGTCGACCCGTACGGCGCCGAGTTCGACCCGGCCCTCTACGGCATGACCACGGAGTACGACGAGAACGGGGAGTACAAGTACCCCGAGGGCTTCGACCCCGAGTCGGGCGCCTGGAAGGACGGCTTCGACGAGCAGCGCGAGAAGTGGGAGCAGGAGTACGCCGCTGCTCAGGCGCGCTGGGAGGCTCACAAGGCGCAGGTCGCCAAGACGCTCGAGGCCGAGGCGGAGAACCCCGGTGGCCTCGACGCCGGGTCGTCCTCGTACTCGAGCGACAGCGGCTCGGTCGGCACCCTCGCCGACGACGAGGCGCTCGCGGCTCTCCGCGAGAAGCTCGCCAACCGCTGATCGCCAGCTGACACGGAACGGGTCGGGACTTCGGTCCCGGCCCGTTCTGCATTTCGACGCGTGGCACGTGTACGGTGGCGGCGTGGCCGCTCCACCCCCGGACCCCGAGCGCCTCGTCATCGAGGCGGAACGCCGCCTGCTCGACCCGCTCGTCCGCTCGGACGTGGTCGAGCTCAGCCGCCTGCTCGCGCCGAGCTTCCGCGAGATCGGCCGCTCCGGCACGGTGTGGAACCGCGACGCGATCATCGCCGCCCTCGCCGCCGATCCCGGTGTTCCGGAGGGGCGGATGGACGACATCCTCGTCGACGTCCTCGCACCGCAGCTCTACCTGCTCCTGTACTCGTACGCGACGCCGTCCGAGGTGGTGCGGCGTGCGTCCGTCTGGCGGATGACGGCCCGAGGTCCGCGGATGGTGTTCCACCAGGGCACCCCCGTGCACGAGTCCCTGTCATAGCCCTAGCCTTGAGCGGGTGAGCACCTCGACCGCCCCGGCGGATGCCCCGCGTCGCGCGCCCCTCGTGCTGACGGCCCTGATCCTCAGCGCGCTCGTCTGCAACATCAACCTCGCGACCGCCAACATCGCCCTGCCCGACATCGGCGACGCGTTCGGTGCGAACCAGACGCAGCTGAACCTCGTCGCGGTCGGATGCTCGCTGGGCCTCGCGATGTCGGTCGTGTACCTCGGCGCCCTCGCCGACCGATACGGACGGAAGCAGCTCCTGCTGCTGGGCCTCTCGCTCACGATCGTCGCGAGCCTTCTCGCCGCGTTCTCGGTCTCGATCGGGATGCTGATCGGGGCGCGCATCTTCACCGGCATCGCGGCGGGCATGTCGTATCCCACGACCCTGTCGCTCATCACGGCCCTCTGGGCACGCGGACCCCGGCGCACCGTCGCGATCGCCCTGTGGTCCAGCATCAGCGCGATGTCGTCCGTGATCGGCTCCGTGATCGCAGGCGTCCTCCTGATCTGGTTCTGGTGGGGCTCGACGCTGCTCATCGCGGTGCCGCTCGCCGCCATCGCGATCGTGCTCGTGATCCTCTACGTGCCCTCGCACGTCGCGGAGTCGAGCGACCCCGTCGATCACCTGGGCGGCGTGTTGTCAACGCTCCTGATCGCGTGTCTCGTCCTCGGGGTGAGCACGGTCTTCGCGCCCGACACGGGGCTGATGGGGATCATCCTCCTGGCCTCGGCCGTCGTGCTGCTGCTCCTGTTCGGCTGGCGCCAGCTCCGCGCGCGCTTCCCCCTGTACGACCTCGGCGTCGCCCGTCGGCGCATGTTCTGGGTGCCCGCGACCGGCGGCCTCATCGTGTTCGGCTCGCTCATGGGCGCGATGTTCGTGGGGCAGCAGTTCCAGCAGAATGTCCTGGGCTACCCGCCGCTGCAGGCGGCGGTCTCGATCGTCCCCGCCGCGGTCGGCCTGCTCCTGGTCGCGCGGTTCTCGGCGAGCATGGTCACGCGGTTCGGCTCCCGGGTCACGATGCTCGTCGGCTACGCCTTCGTGTTCTCCGGCTTCGTCACGATGCTGTTCTGGGGGGAGTGGACGCCGTACTGGTATGTGTCCATCGCCTACTTCCTCATCGGCTGCGGCGCGGGTTTCGGCATGACCCCCGCCTCTCGGGCGCTGACCGAGAGCACCCCCGTGCGGCGCGTGGGCATGGCCTCCGCGACGTCCGACCTGCAGCGCGACCTCGGCGGCTCGATCATGCAGGCCCTGCTCGGCGCGATCCTCGCGTCGGGCTTCTCCGTCGCGTTCGGGAAGCTCATCGCCGCGAGCCCGCAGGCGTCCCAGATCAGCTCAGAGACGACCGCGGCGCTGCAGGCCTCGTACGCGTCGGCGCTGCACGTGGCCGAGCAGTATCCGCAATACCAGAGCCAGATCATCGAGGCCGCCCGCGAGAGCCTCGTGAACGGGGCGATCGCGGCGTACGCGGTCGGTGCCGTCGCGATCCTCATCGGCGCCGCGGTCGTCGGGTTCCTGCTTCCCGCACACAAGCGCGAGCGCGAGCTGGTCGACGGGTACGCGGCGAAGGACGGTGCCGCGGCCTCCATCCCGGCACCCTCCCAGGCGGCCGGCCTAGGGTGAGGAGTCCCCGCGACCTGGAGGACGACCATGGGATTCCTGGACCGCCTGTTCGGATCTGACGAGCAGCGACCCAAACGCCCGACCGCCGCGCAGACGCCCCCCGCCTACGCGCAGACCCCGCAGCCCGCCGCGCCGCAGCAGCCTCTCACCGAGGACGAGCTCGCGATCCAGCGCTATCGCTACCTGCTGCGCACGGCCCCGCCCGAGACGATCGAGCAGGTCCACGCCGAGGCCTTCGCGAGGCTCACCGACGCACAGCGCCAGCAGGTGCTCGCCGACCTCTCCACCCAGCTCCCGCCGGCGGAGCGCCCGCGCACCGACAGCCCCGACGACCTGGCCCGCGCCGCGACCCGCGCGGAGTACACGAACCCCGGCTTCATGGAGCGCTCCCTCGGGAACAACGCTCGCGCGGGCGGCGGTCCGAGCTTCGGCTCGATGCTCGGCACCTCCATCCTCGGCGCGGTCATCGGCTCCGTCGTGGGCTCCGCGCTCGTGAGCGCGTTCGTCGCGCCGGCCGTCGCCGCCGACCAGGGCGGCGCCGACACCGGGACGGATGCCGCGGGCGCCGACTCCGGGACGGATGCCGGGGGTACCGCGGGCTCCGACGCGGGTGCCGCCGACGCCGGTGGGACCGACGCCGGCTCGGTCGACGCCGCGGGCTGGGACGGCGGGTTCGACGGGGGAGATTTCGGCGGCGGGGACTTCGGCGGCGACTTCGGCTTCTGACCGGCCCCGGAATCCGCTGAACGGGGGCCTTCGCGCACGAGCCTGACGGCGATTCCCGAGTCACGTGTGGGCTGCGTACCCTTCGACACGCTAACGTCGCGGGTATGCACGACGACCGCGCGATCGCCGGTGACACGCCCGCACCGCGTGGGGTGCGGGCGTTTCTCGCGCGGAACCACAATTCGTTCCTCGACAACGCGCGCGGACGCATCGCGGCGCTGAACCAGCTGCTGCTGTGCGTTATCGTCCTGGTCGTCGCGATGGTCGTCCTCTTCGACGACGGCGGCGGCTCTTACGACCTGTTCATGATCGGCGTCCTGCTCGTGTTCCTGGGCGGTGCGGCGGCGCTCATCGTGCCATGGAACCGGATCCCGCCGGTCTGGGTCTCGGTCATCCCGCTGATCGACATCGTCGCGATCGCGCTCTTGCGGATCGCGGAGCCCTCGGCCGGCTTCGCGCTGCTCTGGGCGTTCCCCGCCCTCTGGCTCGCTACCCTCGGCCTGCTCGGACTCGTCGCCTCGATCGTGGTGACCTCCACGATCTACTGGGTCATCCTGGCGATGCTCCCGCTGCAGACGCTCGGATACTCGAGCTTCCTGCTGCCGCTCGTCATGATCGCCATCTCGGTCACGTCCTACATCAGCACCCGTCGGTTCAACGCGCAGCGGATCCTCCTCGACAAGCAGGCCGGACTCCTCTCCGGTGCGCTCAAGCGCGCGCAGCAGCACGAGCAGCTCGTCGTCGACGTCATGGACGCCGTCGACTTCGGGGTCATCCGCATCTCGCTCGACGGCGACGTGTCGTTCGTGAACGAGGCCGTGAGCCGTATCCAGCAGGCGATCCCGGAGTTCGGGAAAGTCGACCAGCCGCTCCAGGAGATTTACCATCACGACGGGATCACGCCGCTCACCGAGGAGGAGCGACCCCTGCGCCGCGCCCTGCGCGGGGAGGTGTTCGAGAACGCCATCGTCTGGTACGGCGCACCGGATGCCGGACGCCGCTGGGCGATCAGCATGACGACCCGCCAGCTTCGCGACGGGCTCGGGAACCCGGCCGGCTCCGTACTCGTGGCCCGCGACGTGACGGCGGAGCTGACCGCGCTCCGGGCGCGCGACCGGCTCGTCGCGTCGGTCTCGCACGAGCTGCGCACGCCGCTCACCTCGATCCTCGGCTACCTCGACCTCGCGGCGGAGGACACCCGCGTGCCGGAGTCGACGCACGGCTACATCGAGGTGGCGCAGCGCAACGGCGAGCGACTGCTCGAGATCGTCGCGGACATCCTCGCGGCATCCAGCGCGTCGCGCTCGTCGGTCGACCTCACGATCTCCCCGGAGATCGTGGACGTCGCCCCGCTGGTGCGCCAGTCCGCCCAGGCGTGCGAGGCGTGGGCGGCGGAGCGCGCCATCCGCGTCGAGACCGCCGAACTCGAGAGCGCGCCCGCCTTCGCGGACCCGCTGCGCCTCCGGCAGGTGATCGACAACCTCGTTAGCAACGCCATCAAGTACAACCGCGACGGCGGCGTCGTCGGGCTCGCGAGCATGTCCGACGGGCGCACGACGTGGATCCTCGTGCGCGACAGCGGCATCGGGATGTCGGAGGACGACCAGGCACGCCTGTTCGAGCGGTTCTTCCGCGCCCGCGAGGACGTCGGCGGCACCGGGCTCGGGCTCGCGATCGCCCGCGACATCGCTCGCGCGCACGGCGGCGACATCACCGTGCGGAGCGCACCGGGCATCGGCTCGACGTTCGTCGTCCGGCTCCCCGCGACCGACGACGGGGAAGGCGACGGCGACGTGCTCCCGCACGAGACGGTCGTCGAGATGCTCGATCAGCGGCGAGCGCAGTCGCGCCGCCGCGCGGCGGAGGCCCACTGATGCTCGACCTGTTCTCCGTCTCGGTCATGACGGCTCTGGCCGTCAACGTCTGCGGCGTCGTCTTCATCGCGGAGACGCTCATCCGTCGCGACGAGCGCGCGGGCCGAGTCTGGTCGATCGCGTACCTGTTCGGGATGCTGACGACGCTCGCCTACGGCGTCTGGGCGTCCGGCCAGGGCGGCATCACCTCGGTCGCGATCGCCAACGGCTTCTTCGTCGCGTCGGCAGGCTTCATCTGGCTGGGGGCGCGGCGCTTCAACCAGCGTCCGCTCATCCTCGGCACGCTCGTGACCGCGGTGGGCATGATGCTCTCCTCCGGCATGGTGTTCGTGTTCTGGGACGCGGACGGCGAGTGGGCCGGCGTCGCGTTCATGTACGTCTCCGTCGCCCTGTTGACGGCGCTCGGCGCGATCGAGTGCTTCCGCGCCCCGATGGGCCGCATCCGCACGGCGTGGGCGCTCGCGTTCGTCCTGGCGTTCGTGTCTGCGTTCTACGCCGCGCGCGCGATCGTGTTCCTCGTCTGGGGTCCGGACAGCCCGGTCTTCTCGATCTGGTTCAGCACGATCGTGGCGAGCATGGTGACCGTGACCGTCACGATCGTGGGCGCGATCGTGACCTCGGTGCTGCGGTCGGCGGACGTCGATCCCCGCGCCTACGCGTGGGTCGGCTCGCGTCGCGTCACGTCCGACGGCATCCTCCTCAACGACGTGTTCACGGAGGCGCTCGACGACCTCCTGGAGCGGGCGGCGTGGCGGAAGGAGCTCGTCGCGGTGGTGTCGGTGCGGGTCGACGACCTCGGCCAGATCGCGACCGCCTTCGGTAGCGACATCGTCGACGCCATCACCGTCGCGTGGCGGGCCGGCGTGCGCCGCTACGCCCCGTCCGACGCGCTCGTCGGCGAGGACGGCCCGCGCGGCATCCTCGTGAGCTTCATGCCGTCGAACGCCGCAGAGGCGCGTCGCCACGCGGCCGTCATCTACCGCGGCCTGTTCGACGAGCTCGACGCACTGGAGACGGGGGTCATCCCCGTCGTGGGCGTGGGCATCGCCTTGACCGAGCGGTTCGGGCACGTCACCGACGTCCTGACCGCCAACGCGCAGCGCACGGCCCGCAAGGCCGCGACGAGCGCGGACTCGTCCGTGCTGTTCAGCGGCCTCGAGCCGGAGGCCGTGACCGGCGCCTGACGGCATCCGTGGCATCCTCGAACCATGCCGCTCGTCGCCCTCACCGGAGGCATCGCCTCGGGGAAGTCCACCGTCGCCCGCCGGCTCGCCGAGCACGGCGCCGTCGTGGTGGACGCCGATCAGATCGTCCGCGACGTGCAGGCGCCCGGGTCGCCGGTGCTGGAGCGCATCGCGGGGGAGTTCGGCACCCGGATGCTGCGGCCTGACGGGGCGCTCGACCGGGCCGCGCTCGGCGCGGTCGTGTTCGGCGACCCCGAGGCGCTGCGCCGTCTGAACCGGATCGTGCACCCGGCCGTCGCGTCCGAGTCGAAGGCCCGGTTCGAGGCGGCCTTCGACGCTTTCCCGCACGCGGTGGTGGTCTACGACGTGCCCCTGCTGGCGGAAGCCCGGGCATCCGACCCGTGGTCGTTCGTGATCGTGACGCACGCGCCGGAGGCGCTGCGGATCGAGCGGCTCGTCGAGCTGCGGGGCATGACCGCCGACGAGGCGCGGGCCCGGATCGACGCCCAGGTGGCCGACGAGGTGCGGCTCAAGCTCGCGGATGCCGTGATCGACACCTCGGGCGCGCTGGTGGACACCGACGCCCAGGTCGACGCCCTCTGGCCGCGCCTGGCCGCCCTCCCCACGCCACCCCCCGCCTGACCACCTCCACCTGAGAACGCGCTTGTGTCACGTTCTTGCGGCGTGTTCGTGACATACGCGCGTTCTCACGGGGCGAGTGCCCGAGCCACAGGGGCGAATGCCCAAGCCACGGGAGAGGCGGAGGCATGGGAGAGGGGCCCGAGGCCGATGTCGGAGGGCGCGCCTACGCTGGAGGGCATGCAGACCACGCGTTCCGTACGGCCGTTCGAGGTCGTCAGCGAGTATGCCCCGAGCGGCGACCAGCCGCAGGCGATCGCCGAGCTGGCGGCCCGCATCAACGCGGGTGAGACCGACGTCGTCCTGCTCGGCGCGACGGGTACGGGCAAGTCCGCGACGACGGCCTGGCTCATCGAGCAGGTGCAGCGGCCGACGCTCGTCCTCGCCCACAACAAGACGCTGGCGGCCCAGCTCGCGAACGAGTTCCGCGAGCTCATGCCGCACAACGCCGTCGAGTACTTCGTCTCGTACTACGACTACTACCAGCCCGAGGCGTACGTCCCGCAGACGGACACCTTCATCGAGAAGGACTCGTCGATCAACGCGGAGGTCGAGCGCCTGCGGCACTCGACGACGAACTCGCTGCTCTCGCGGCGCGATGTCGTCGTGGTCTCGACGGTCTCGTGCATCTACGGCCTCGGCGCGCCGGAAGAGTATCTGCGCGCGATGGTCGCGCTACAGACGGGGGAGCGGTACGACCGTGACGCCCTCATCCGGCGCTTCATCGCGATGCAGTACAACCGCAACGACGTCGACTTCTCCCGCGGCAACTTCCGCGTGCGCGGCGACACGATCGAGATCATCCCCGTGTACGAGGAGTACGCGATCCGGATCGAGTTGTTCGGCGACGAGATCGAGGCGCTGTACATGCTGCATCCGCTCACGGGCGACATCGTGCAGAAGCTCGACGCCGTGCCGATCTTCCCGGCGTCGCACTACGTCGCCGGCACCGATGTCGTGCAGCGGGCGATCGGCACGATCGAGCAGGAGCTGGAGGAGCGGCTGAAGGACCTCGAGTCGCAGAACAAGCTCCTCGAGGCGCAGCGGCTGCGCATGCGTACGTCGTTCGACCTGGAGATGCTGCAGCAGCTCGGCTTCTGCTCCGGCATCGAGAACTACTCGCGGCATCTCGACGGTCGCGTGGCCGGGGAGCCGCCGCACACGTTGCTCGACTTCTTCCCCGACGACTTCCTGCTCGTGATCGACGAGTCGCACGCCACGGTCCCGCAGATCGGCGCGATGTACGAGGGGGATGCGTCGCGCAAGCGCACGCTGGTGGAGCACGGGTTCCGGCTGCCCAGCGCGATGGACAACCGACCCCTGCGGTGGGACGAGTTCAAGAACCGCATCGGCCAGACCGTGTACCTGTCGGCGACCCCCGGCCGGTACGAGATGGGCATCGCCGACGGCGTCGTGGAGCAGATCATCCGCCCCACGGGTCTTATCGACCCGGAGATCGTCGTGAAGCCGTCGAAGGGGCAGATCGACGATCTGTTGGAGGAGATCCGCCTCCGGGTGGAGCGTGACGAGCGCGTGCTCGTCACGACGCTGACGAAGAAGATGGCGGAGGAGCTCACCGACTTTCTGGGCGAGCACGGCGTCCGGGTGCGGTACCTGCACTCCGACGTCGACACCCTGCGTCGCGTCGAGCTGCTGACCGAGCTGCGCGCCGGCGTCTACGACGTGCTCGTCGGCATCAACCTTCTGCGCGAGGGCCTCGACCTGCCGGAGGTGTCGCTGGTCTCGATCCTCGACGCCGACAAGGAGGGGTTCCTCCGCAGCGGGACCTCGCTGATCCAGACGATCGGCCGCGCGGCGCGCAACGTCTCCGGTCAGGTGCACATGTACGCCGACACGATGACGGACTCGATGCGCTCGGCGATCGAGGAGACCGAGCGCCGTCGCGAGAAGCAGGTCGCCTACAACCTCGCGAACGGGATCGATCCGCAGCCGCTGCGGAAGAAGATCGCCGACATCACCGACGCGCTCGCCCGCGAGGGCGCCGACACCCGCGCGCTGCTGTCCCGGAAGGATGCCGGGAAGACGAAGAGCGGGAAGGGCAAGTCCCCGACCCCGCAGCTGCGTCGCGAGGGCATCGCCGCCGAGGGCGCTCAGCAGCTCGAGGACACGATCGCCGATCTCAACGACCAGATGCTCGCGGCGGCCGGCGAGCTGAAGTTCGAGCTCGCCGCGCGGCTTCGCGACGAGGTGCAGGACCTCAAGAAGGAGCTCCGGGCGATGGAGCGGGCCGGCCACGCCTGACCCCCGCCGACGGGCGGGGCTCGCACACGCCTGCACCTGGTCCCGCACTCCCGCGCCGGCACGAGCGGAGGAGATGTGAGCAGCGGAGGGCCCAGCACCGGGATTCGGTCCTCCGCTCGTCCCATCTCCTCCGCTCGTGACCGGGCCGGCCACGCCTGACCCCCGCCGGCGGGCGCGGGAGTAGCGCTCCCGGTGTCTATGCGGTTCGTTCGGAGGGACTGTCGGTACGCTGTGAGCGCACCACGGCACGGGGCGGTCTCCTCCGGTCGATCGCAGGGGAGGTGCCCGAGAGAGCACGGAGTCGCCTACTTTGGCTGAGCAGTCGAACGCCAACCGACCCGCACGACCGCCGCAGCGGTCGATCGCGGAGGTCGCGTCGCAGCTCCCCGGGGGACACGTCCACGGCGACGCGGTCGTCACCGGTCTCAGCATCAGCGGCTCCTCCACCGTTCCCGGTGACCTGTTCGTCGCGGCCCGCGGTGCGCGGACGCACGGCGCCCGCCACGCCCCCGAGGCGCTCGCGGCCGGAGCCGTTGCGGTGCTCACCGACGAGGAGGGCGCGGCCCTGCTCGACCCGGGTACCCCGCACGTCGTGATGCCCGCCTCGCCGCGCACCGTCCTCGGCCCGTTGTCGGCGTGGTTCTACGACCACCCGGCCGAGGCGATGACGACGGTGGGCATCACCGGGACCCAGGGCAAGACCACCACGACCTACCTCGTCGCGGCCGCGCTCGCCGACCGGCACACGGGCGTCATCGGCTCGATCGGCACCCGCATCGACGGGGTGCCGATCCCGTCGTCCCTCACGACGCCGGAGGCTCCGCAGCTGCACGCGCTCCTCGCGCTCATGCGCGAGCGCGGGGTGCGCACGGTCGCGGCGGAGGTCTCGAGCCACTCGCTCGTGCAGGGACGCGTGGACGGGCTCCGGTTCGACGTCGGGATCTTCCTCAACCTCGGACACGACCACCTCGACTTCCACGGCGACCAGGCGAGCTATCTGGAGGCCAAGCGCGAGCTCCTGCTGCCCGCCCACTCCGCGCACGGGCTGGTGTGCGTCGACAGCTCGGTGGGTCGCCGGCTCGCCGCGGATCCGGGGCTCGACGCGCGGAGCTTCTCGATCGCGAACTCCGGCGCGGACTGGTTCGCGGAGGCGATCCGGGAGGATGCCGCGGGCACGACGTTCACCGTGCGCGGCCCGGACGGTGCGCGGCAGGAGTTCCGCACCCCGCTGCGCGGAGACTTCCACACCACCGACATCCTCGCCGCCGTGGCGGCCCTCGCGGAGTCCGGGCATCCGCTGCCGGAGCTGGCCGAGGCGATCGCCGGATACCCCGGCGTCGAGGGACGGATGCAGTTCCTCGACCTCGACCCCGAGCTGAAGGTCGTGGTGGACGCCGGCCACAAGCCCGAGGCCATCAACGCGCTGCTCGTCGCGCTGCGCCCGATGACGGACGGCCGCGTGATCACGGTCATGGGCTCCAACGGCAACCGCGATGCGCACAAGCGGCGGCTCATGGGCCGGCTCACGGCCATGGCGTCCGACATCCTCGTCGTCACGGACGACGACCCCGAGCACGAGGATCCCGCGGAGATCCGCCGCGTCGTGATCGACGGCACGCGCTCGACCGAGGCAGAGGTGCTCGAGGAGGGCGACCGGGCTAGGGCGATCCGGCTCGCGGTGTCGCTGTGCCGCCCCGGCGACGTGCTCGCGGTCGTCGGCAAGGGGAACAACCACTACCAACTGCTCGCGGAGGGGTGGACCTACTTCAACGACGAGGAGCAGATCGCCGCGGCGCTGCGCGAGCACCCCCTCCGCGCGTAACAGCCCTCCGCGCCTGATGCGCCGGAGGCGAACCCGGGCGCCCGTGTCGGAGGGCGCTTCTACACTTGACGGGTGCCCATCGTCCCCGTCGCCAGCGCTGCGACGCTCAGTGTCCGCGGAGCCCGAGTCCACAATCTGAAGGACGTCGATCTCGATATTCCGCGCGACGCGCTCGTAGTGTTCACAGGGCTCTCCGGCTCCGGGAAGTCGAGCCTTGCGTTCGACACGATCTTCGCGGAGGGCCAGCGCCGCTACGTCGAGTCGCTGAGCGCGTACGCGCGCCAGTTCCTCGGCCAGGTCGATCGGCCGGACGTGGACTTCATCGAGGGCCTCAGCCCCGCAGTGTCGATCGACCAGAAGTCGACGAACCGCAACCCGCGCTCGACGGTCGGCACGATCACCGAGGTGCACGACTATATGCGCCTCCTGTGGGCGCGCATCGGCGTGCCGCACTGCCCCGACTGCGATGCGGTGATCCAGCGGCAGACGGTGCAGCAGATCGCCGACCAGCTCATGGAGCTGCCCGAGCGCACCCGCTACCAGATCGTCGCGCCCGTCGTGACGCAGAAGAAGGGGGAGTTCGTCGACCTCTTCAAGGAGCTGTCCGCGAAGGGGTATGCGCGCGCGGTCGTCGACGGCGACCTCATCCAGCTGGCCGAGCCGCCGGCGTTGAAGAAGAGCTACAAGCACGACATCGCGGTCGTCGTCGACCGTCTCGTGGCGGGCCCCGACATCCTCAGCCGCGTCACCGACTCCGTCGAGACCGCGCTGAGCCTCGCGGGCGGCGTCATGCAGGTCAACTTCGTCGACGAGGAGGGGGATGCGGCGTGGCAGTCCTTCTCCGAGAAGCTCGCGTGCCCCAACGGGCATCCGCTGCAGCTCACGGAGATCGAGCCGCGCACGTTCTCGTTCAACGCCCCGTTCGGCGCGTGCCCGGCCTGCTCGGGCCTCGGCACGCGCATGTCCGTCGACGTCGACCTCATGCTCGGCGACGAAGACCTCTCGATCGCCGAGGGCGTCCTCATCCCGTGGACCACGCAGGGCAAGGGCCTGTTCCAGTACTACGAGCGGCTCCTCGAAGGGCTGGCCGCCGACCTGGGCTTCTCCCTCGACACCCCGTGGCGGATGCTGCCGCAGGACGTCCGCGAGGCGGTCCTCCACGGCGAGAACTTCAAGGTCAACGTGCGCTGGAAGAACCGGTACGGCCGCGAGATGCGGTACACGTCCGGCTTCGAGGGCGTCGTGCCCTACATCGAGCGGCAGTTCCTCCAGGCCGAGTCCGACACGCAGCGGCAACGCTGGTCCGAGTACCTGCGCGAGGTGCCGTGCCCGATCTGCGACGGCGCGCGTCTCAAGCCCGAGGTGCTCGCCGTCAAGGTCCACGGGCACTCCATTGCGGATGCCTCGCGGCTCAGCCTCGCCGACGCGCAGGCGTACTTCGCGAACCTGGTCCTGACCGACCGGGAGGCCGCGATCGCCGCGGCGGTGCTGCGCGAGATCCGCGCCCGGCTCGACTTCCTCATCCAGGTCGGGCTCGCCTACCTCAGCCTCGGGCGCTCGGCGGGGTCGCTGTCCGGCGGCGAGGCGCAGCGCATCCGCCTCGCGACCCAGATCGGCTCGGGCCTGACCGGCGTCCTGTACGTGCTCGACGAGCCGTCGATCGGCCTCCATCAGCGCGACAACCGCCGGCTCATCGAGACGCTCGTGACGCTGCGCGACCTCGGCAACACCCTGATCGTGGTGGAGCACGACGAGGAGACGATCCACGCCTCCGACTGGGTCGTGGACATCGGCCCGCGCGCGGGCGTCCACGGCGGCCAGGTCGTCCATTCCGGTCCGCTCGCCGCGCTGCTCGCGGCCGACGACTCGCTCACCGGCGACTACCTCGCCGGGCGCCGCGCCATACCGACGCCGGCGAAGCGCCGCAAGATCGACCGGAAGCGCCAGATCAGCGTCGTCGGCGCCCGCGAGAACAACCTGAAGAACGTCACGGCCGACTTCCCGCTCGGCGTCCTCACGGCCGTGACCGGCGTGAGCGGCTCCGGGAAGTCGTCGCTCGTCAACGACATCCTCTATGAGGTGCTCGCCTCGCGCCTGAACGGTGCCCGCACCGTCCCCGGCAAGCACACGCGCGTGACGGGTCTCGACAACCTCGACAAGGTCGTCCACGTCGACCAGGCGCCGATCGGCCGCACGCCGCGCTCCAACCCGGCGACGTACACGGGCGTGTTCGACCGCATCCGCACGCTTTTCAGCGAGACGCCGGAGGCGAAGGCGCGCGGCTACCAGCCGGGCCGGTTCAGCTTCAACGTCAAGGGCGGCCGCTGCGAGACCTGCGCGGGCGACGGCACGATCAAGATCGAGATGAACTTCCTGCCGGACGTGTACGTCGACTGCGAGGTGTGCCACGGCAAGCGCTACAACCGCGACACGCTCGCGGTGCACTACAAGGGCAAGAACATCGCCGAGGTGCTCGAGATGCCGATCTCAGAGGCCGCGGAGTTCTTCGAGCCGATCCAGGCGATCCACCGCTATATGAAGACGCTCGTCGACGTGGGCCTCGGCTACGTGCGACTCGGCCAGTCCGCGACGACGCTGTCCGGCGGCGAAGCGCAGCGCGTCAAGCTCGCGACCGAGCTCCAGCGCCGCAGCAACGGCCGCTCGATCTACGTCCTCGACGAGCCGACCACGGGCCTCCACTTCGAGGACGTGCGCCGGCTGCTCGAGGTGCTGAACGGGCTCGTCGACAAGGGCAACACGGTCATCGTGATCGAGCACAACCTCGACGTCATCAAGTCCGCCGACTGGGTCATCGACCTCGGCCCCGAGGGGGGCGCGGGCGGCGGCCAGGTCATCGCGACCGGGACGCCGGAGCAGGTCGCCCGCGCGGAGGGCAGCCATACCGGCGCGTTCCTCGCCGAAGTCCTCCCCGACGCGCAGGTCTCGCGCCGCAAGGCGGGCTGAGGATGGCTCGACCCGCCATCGGGTCGCCCCTGGCATACCGGCCCAAACCGGGGGAGATCCCGACCGAGCCCGGCGTCTACCGGTTCCGCGACGCCGAGGGCCGCATCCTGTACGTCGGCAAGGCGAAGAACCTCCGCGCGCGCCTGTCGAACTACTTCGCTCCGCTCCACACGCTGCACGAGCGCACGCGCCGCATGGTGACGACCGCGGCATCCGTCGAGTGGACGGTGGTCGCGAGCGACGTCGAGTCCCTGCAGCTCGAGTACATGTGGATCCAGGAGTTCACGCCGCCGTTCAACGTCCGGTACAAGGACGACAAGTCATATCCGTTCATGGCGATCACGCTCGCCGACGAGGCGCCGCGGGTCATCGTGACGCGCAACCGGCGCATCGCCGGCGCCAAGTACTTCGGTCCGTACCCGAAGGTGTGGGCCGTGCACGACGTGATCGACCTCATGATCAAGGTGTTCCCGATCCGCACGTGCTCCGACGCGTCGTACAAGAAGGCGATGGCCTCGGGCCGTCCGTGCTTCCCCGGGCAAATCGGGCGGTGCGGCGGTCCGTGCTCCGGCCGGGTCACGATCGAGGAGCACCGCGCGATCGTCGACGACTTCGTCGCGTTCATGGCCGGCGGCGACGAGCGTTTCACGCACGAGCTGACGGCCCGTATGCGCGAGGCGTCCGCGGCGATGGACTACGAGTCCGCCGCGCGGTACCGCGACCGGCTGCAGGCGATCGAGGCGGTCCTGAACAAGTCCGCCCTCGTCCTGCCCGACGACACGGATGCCGACCTGTTCGGCATCGCGGAGGACGAGCTCGCCGCCACCGTGCAGCACTTCGTGATCCGTGGCGGCCGCGTCCGTGGCGTCCGGGCCACGACGATCGAGAAGGAGCTCGACATCGCGGGCGCCGAGCTCGTCGACCAGGTGCTGCAGCGCACGTACGGCGACGCCGCGGCCGCGGACATCCCGCGCCAGGTGCTCGTGCCGGAGCTCCCGGAGGATGCCGCGGAGCTCGAGCAGTGGCTGCGCGAGACGCGCGGCAAGCAGGTGTCGATCCAGGTCGCGCAGCGCGGCCCGAAGGCGGACCTGATGGCGACGGCCGAGCGCAACGCGCAGCAGGCCCTGATGCTGCACAAGACGCGGCGGTCGAGCGACTACGTCGCCCGCACGCAGGCGCTCACCGACCTGCAGGAGGCGCTCGCGCTCGCCGAGGCGCCGCTGCGGATCGAGTGCTTCGACGTGTCGCATCTTTCCGGGACGAACGTGGTCGCCTCGATGGTCGTCTTCGAGGACGGGCTGCCCCGCAAGGACCAGTACCGCTCGTTCTCGATTCCCGAGACGACCGACGACACCGACTCGATCTTCCAGGTCATCACGCGTCGCGCGGCGTATCTCGACACTGACCCGGAAGACCCGGGCGCCGCCCCGAAGCGGCAGCGCTTCGCCTACCGGCCGCAGCTGCTCGTCGTCGACGGCGGCCAGCCGCAGGTCGAGGCCGCCGCCCGCGCGCTGCGCGAGGCGGGCCACGCGGACGTCGCCCTCGCGGGGATCGCCAAGCGCCTCGAGGAGGTCTGGCTGCCGGGGGAGGACTACCCGGTCATCCTCCCGCGCACCTCCGAGGCGCTCTACCTCCTGCAGCGGCTCCGCGACGAGGCCCATCGCTTCGCGATCACGCACCAGCGCAAGCGCCGGAAGCGCGACATCACGAGCGTCCTCAGCGAGGTCCCGGGGCTCGGGGAGGCGCGGATCAAGGCGCTCCTCCGCCACTTCGGATCCGTGTCCGCGCTCAAGCGCGCGACCCCGGAGGAGATCGCCGAGCTGCCCGGCATCGGGCCCAAGCTCGCGGCGGCGATCCACGCTCATCTCGCCCGCTAGTCTGGTGCGGGACGGGAGAGGGCATGGCGGAGACGAACCGGGCGGCCGGCGAGGTGATGGTCGTCACCGGGATGTCGGGAGCCGGTCGCTCCACCGTCGCCAACGCGCTCGAGGACCTCGGCTGGTACGTCGTCGACAACCTGCCGCCGCAGATGCTCACGCCGCTCCTCGACGTCACGGAGCGGGCCGGGGGAGCGCTGCCCCGGGTCGCGGTGGTCGTCGATGTCCGCGGGCGTGACCTCTTCGCGGACCTCCCGCAGGCGCTCGCCGCGCTGCGCGACGGCCGCAATCTCCGGACCGTGTTCCTCGACGCGTCCGACGCGGTCCTGGTGCGGCGCTTCGAGGCGGTCCGGCGTCCGCATCCGCTCCAGGGCGACGGGACGATCCTCGACGGCATCCACGAGGAGCGCGAGGAGCTCGCGCTGATCCGCGACGACGCCGATGTCGTGATCGACACGTCGCACCTGAACATCCACGAGCTGGCGTCGCGCGTCTACGAGCTGTTCTCCGAGGAGGGCGCCGCGCGGCACATGCTCACGATCCTGAGCTTCGGGTTCAAGTACGGCCTGCCGCCGGACGCGGACATGGTCGGCGACATGCGCTTCCTTCCGAACCCGTACTGGAACCCCGAGCTGCGGCCCTTGACCGGCCAGGACGACCTCGTCCGCGAGTACGTCCTGGGCCTCCCCGGTGCCGCCGAGTTCCTCGAGGGGTACTCCGCCGCGCTCGTGCCGGTGCTGGAGGGGTATCAGCGGGAGAACAAGCGTCACGCCGTGCTCGCGCTCGGCTGCACGGGCGGGAAGCACCGCTCCGTGGTCATGGCCCGCGAGCTCGCCGCCCGCTTGGCCGCGGTCCCGGGTGTGGCCGTTCGCGTGAAGCACCGCGACCTCGGCCGCGAGTAGAGCCGCTCCCGTGTCACTCGCGCACGCCGCGCGAGCCTCCGGACCGTGCGGAGGCGACACCGGAAGGGCTCGGGATGGGGCGGGATCCGAGTAGGGTAGATCCTCGTCGTCCGACCGAGCGTGAGGAGCACCGTGGCGCTGACCGCTGACGTGAAGGCCGAGCTCATGCGGATGCGGGATCCGCGTCCGGCGGCGCGTGTCGCGGAGGTGACGACGATCCTCCGCTTCGCGGGCGGGCTGCACTCGATCGCGGGGCGCATGGCCGTCGAGGCGGAGCTCGACTCGGAGGCCCTCGCCCGTCGCGTCGCCCGCGACCTCGTCGAGCTGTACGGGGTGCGTCCCGAGCTCGCGGTCGTGCAGGGCTCGGGCGGCCGCAACGGCGGCACGGGCTACGTCGTGCGCGTGATCGACGGCGGCGAGACGCTCGCGCGCCAGACCGGGCTCCTGGATCAGCGCCGCCGGCCGGTCCGCGGGCTCCCGAACCGCCTCACGACCGGCTCGCGCCCCGACCTCGCCGCGATCTGGCGCGGCGCGTTTCTCGCCGCCGGCTCCCTGACCGATCCGGGTCGGTCCGCCGCACTCGAGATCTCGTGCCCGTCGTCCGAGGCGGCGATGGCGCTCGTGGGCGCCGCGCACCGCATCGGCATCGCGTCGAAGGCCCGCGAGGTACGCGGCGTGCCGCGCGTCGTCGTGCGCGAGGGCGAGGCGATCCGCGAGTCGCTCCTCGAGATGGGGGCGGCGACCACGGCGGAGGAGTGGGATCAGCTGCGCCAGCGCCGCGAGGTGCGCGCGGGCGTCAACCGGCTCGTGAACTTCGACGACGCGAACCTGCGGCGATCCGCCCAGGCGGCGGTCGCGGCGTGCGCGCGCGTCGAGCGGGCGCTGGAGATCCTCGGCGACGGCGTGCCGGGGCACCTGCGCGAGGCGGGCGACCTGCGTCTCGCGCATCGCGACGCGAGCCTCGACGAGCTGGGCCATCACGCCGATCCGCCGCTCACGAAGGATGCCGTGGCCGGCCGCATCCGCCGGCTCCTCGCGATGGCCGACAAGAAGGCCGAGCAGGACGGCATCCCGGGCACGGAGTCCGCCGTGCCGCTCGGCGCCGACGACTAGGATCGAGACTGTTCCCCTCGCCGCGTCGAGGCCTTCGGCGCGGCGCCGACAGGAAGAAGAGAAGATGGCACAGTACAGCCTGCCCGAACTCCCGTACGACTACGCCGCGCTCGAGCCGCACATCAGCGCGACGATCATGCAGCTCCACCACGACAAGCACCACCAGGCGTACGTGACCGGCGCCAACACGGCGCTCGAGCAGCTCGCCGAGGCGCGCGACAGCGGCAACCTCGCGAACGTCAACAAGCTCGAGAAGGACCTCGCCTTCAACCTGGGTGGACACACCAACCACTCGATCTTCTGGACCAACCTCTCGCCGAACGGTGGCGACAAGCCGACCGGCGACCTCGAGTCCGCGATCGACGACCACTTCGGCTCGTTCGACAAGTTCCAGGCCCACTTCACGGCCGCGGCGCTCGGCGTGCAGGGCTCCGGCTGGGCCGGCCTGTTCTGGGACTCGATCGGGCAGAACCTGATCATCCAGCAGTTCTTCGACCAGCAGTCGCAGTTCGCCGCGGGTTCCGTGCCGCTCCTCCTCCTCGACGTGTGGGAGCACGCGTATTACCTCGACTACAAGAACGTGCGCGCGGACTACGTCAAGGCGTTCTGGAACATCGCGAACTGGGCCGACGTGCAGCGTCGCTTCACGACCGCCCGCGAGAAGACGGCGGGCCTGCTGGTACTGTCGTGAGCAGGTGAGGATGCCTCGGGGCCCCCGCCTTCTCGCGGGGGTCCCCGCATCCGCAAGTACGACTGTCAGGCGCGTCCGTGCGCCTACGAGAAACAGGAGACTGGGTGTCTGTCAAGATCGGCATCAACGGCTTCGGCCGCATCGGACGCAACTACCTTCGAGCGGCTCTCGCGCAGGGTGCCGACCTCGAGATCGTGGCGGTGAACGACCTCACCGACAACAAGACGCTCGCACACCTCCTCAAGTACGACTCCGTCGGCGGCAACCTGAGCGAGTCGGTCTCCTACGACGGCGACACGATCACCGTCGGCGGCCGCGCCATCAAGGTCTTCGAGGAGCGCGACCCCGCCGCCCTTCCGTGGGGCGACCTGGGCGTCGACATCGTCATCGAGTCGACCGGCCGGTTCACGAAGGCGGACGACGCGCGCAAGCACATCGCGGGCGGCGCCAAGAAGGTCCTGATTTCCGCGCCCGCCTCGGGCGAGGACGCCACGATCGTGATGGGCGTCAACGAAGAGGTCTACGACCCGGCGACGGACGTCATCATCTCGAACGCCTCCTGCACCACCAACTGCCTCGCGCCGCTCGCGAAGGTCTTCAACGACGCCTTCGGCATCGAGCGCGGCTTCATGATGACCGCGCACGCCTACACGGCCGACCAGAACCTGCAGGACGGCCCGCACAGCGACCTGCGCCGTGCGCGCGGCGCCGCGATCAACATCGTCCCGGCCTCGACCGGCGCGGCCAAGGCGATCGGCCTCGTGCTGCCCGAGCTGAACGGCCGGCTGAGCGGCTCGTCCTACCGGGTTCCGGTGCCGACCGGCTCGATCGTCGACCTCACGATCATCACGCCCACCGAGGGGCTGACCGTCGACGCCGTCAACGCCGCGTATGCGGCCGCAGCCGGAGCGGGCCGGCTCGAGGGCATCCTCGAGTACACGGCGGACCCGATCGTCTCCAGCGACATCCAGCTGAACCCGCACTCGTCGATCTTCGACTCCGGGCTCACCAACGTCAGCGGGAACCTCGTGAAGGTGTCCTCCTGGTACGACAACGAGTGGGGTTACTCGAACCGCCTCGTCGACCTGACCGAGTACGTCGCCGAGCGCCTCTAAGCATCGCCATGGCTCTGCGCACCCTCGACTCCCTGGGTCCGCTGGCCGGCAAGCGCGTCATCGTCCGTGCTGACCTCAACGTCCCCCTGAAGGACGCGGTCATCACGGACGACGGCCGTGTGCGGGCCACGCTTCCGACCCTCACCACGCTCATCGCCCAGGGCGCCCGTGTCATCGTCTGCTCGCACCTCGGTCGTCCCGACGGGGCGCCGGACCCGAAGTACAGCCTTGCGCCGGTCGCGCAGCGTCTGTCCGAGCTGCTCGGCAAGCCCGTCGCCTTCGCCGGCGACACCGTGGGGGAGTCGGCGCGCCAGACCGTCGCGGCCCTCGCCGACGGCGACGTGGCGGTCATCGAGAACCTCCGCTTCAACCCGGGCGAGACCTCGAAAGACGCCGGCGAGCGGGCGGCCTTCGCGGGCGAGCTCGCCGCGCTCGGCGACGTCCTCGTCTCCGACGGCTTCGGCGTCGTGCACCGGAAGCAGGCGAGCGTGTACGAGCTCGCCGAGCTCCTGCCGTCCGCGGCCGGTCTCCTCATCGCGGCCGAGCTCGACATCCTCGACCGCCTCACCGAGAGCCCCGAGCGTCCGTACACGGTCGTGCTCGGCGGCTCGAAGGTCAGCGACAAGCTGGGCGTCATCCAGCACCTGCTGCCGCGCGTCGACCGTCTCCTCGTCGGCGGCGGCATGATGTTCACGTTCCTCAAGGCCGAAGGCCACGAGGTCGGCAAGAGCCTCCTCGAGGAGGACCAGCTCGACACCGTCCTCGGCTACATCGCGCAGGCGAAGGAGCGCGGCGTCGAGCTGATCCTCCCCGTCGACGCCGTCGTCGCCGCTTCGTTCGCCGCGGACGCGGAGCACGTCGTCGCGGATGCCGACGCCCTGGAGGACACCCCGTTCGGGGCGTCCGGCCTGGGCCTCGACATCGGTCCGCGCACCGCGACGCTCTTCGCGGACGCGATCCGCGACAGCAAGACCGTGTTCTGGAACGGGCCGATGGGCGTGTTCGAGATGCCGAGCTTCGCGAACGGCACACGGGTGGTGGCTCAGGCGCTCACCGAGGTCGACGGCCTGAGCGTCGTCGGCGGCGGCGACTCCGCCGCAGCCGTGCGTCAGCTCGGCTTCCAGGACGACCAGTTCGGTCACATCTCGACCGGCGGCGGCGCGAGCCTGGAGTTCCTCGAGGGCAAGAAGCTCCCCGGACTGGAGGTCCTCGGATGGCAGTAGCGGCGCGCACGCCGTTCATCGCCGGCAACTGGAAGATGAACCTCGACCACCTGCGGGCGGTCGCGCTCGTCCAGAAGCTGAACTGGACGCTGAAGGATGCCGGACACGAGGCGGGCTCGGTCGAGGTCGGGGTCTTCCCCCCGTTCACCGACCTCCGCACCGTGCAGACGCTCATCGACGCGGACAAGATCGCGTTCGCCCTCGGCGCGCAGGACCTCTCCGTGCACGAGTCCGGCGCCTACACGGGTGAAGTGTCCGGGGCGTTCCTCGCGAAGCTCGACTGCACGTACGTGATCATCGGGCACTCCGAGCGCCGCCAGTACCACCACGAGAGCGACGAGACCATCGGCGCCAAGGCGCACGCGGCCATCCGCCACGGCCTCGTGCCCGTGATCTGCGTCGGCGAGACCGCGGAGGACCTGGAGACGTTCGGCGCCAGCGCGGTGCCCGTGGGCCAGCTGGAGGTCGCCCTGGAGGGGCTCCCGGCGGGCTCGGACATCGTCGTGGCGTACGAGCCGGTCTGGGCGATCGGGTCCGGTCAGGCGGCCACCCCCGAGCAGGCGCAGGAGGTCTGCGCGAAGCTCCGGGCGGTCGTCGCGGCCAAGCTCGGCGCCGAGGCGGCCGAGAAGACGCGCATCCTCTACGGCGGCTCCGTGAAGTCCGCCAACATCGCCAGCTTCATGCGGGAGCCCGACGTCGACGGCGCGCTGGTCGGCGGGGCGAGCCTCGTCGCGGACGAGTTCGCGGCGATCGTCCGCTATCAGAAGCACGTCGGAGTCTGACGCGCCGCACGCGCCCCGGTATACTCGATCGGTGCCCATCCTCGAGTTCGTCCTGCAGGTGCTGCTCGGCATCACGAGTCTGCTGCTGACACTTCTGATCCTGCTCCACAAGGGACGCGGCGGCGGCCTGTCCGACATGTTCGGCGGCGGGATGTCGTCGGCGATGGGGTCGTCCGGGCTCGCGGAGCGGAACCTCAACCGCTTCACGATCATCCTGGCGCTCGCCTGGTTCGTCTCGATCGTCGGTCTCGGCCTCATCACGAAGCTGCAGGGTCTCTGATGGCGACCGGCGGCAACGCGATCCGGGGCACGCGCGTGGGCGCGGGCCCGATGGGCGAGCAGGACCACGGCTACCACGCGGAGCGGATCTCGATCTCCTACTGGGACGCGCTCGGCAACGAGACGGTGCGCTACTTCGCGGCAGGCATCCCCGACGAGGAGATCCCCGACACGATCGACTCCCCGCACTCCGGCCTTCCCGCCGGTCGCGACCGGGAGAACCCGCCGGCGCTCGCCAAGACCGAGCCCTACAAGACGCATCTCGCCTACGTGAAGGAGCGCCGCACCGACGAGGAGGCGGAAGCCCTGCTCGACGAGGCGCTCCAGAAGCTCCGGGAGCGCCGCGGCGAGGTCTGACCCCGCGGGCGCTGACCCTCTGGGCGTGCCTCACCCCACCCGCGTGAGATCAGGTGATCTCGCGCAATCAGGAGGAAACGGGCGGGAATCGTCCTGTCTCCGCGAAATCACCTGATCTCGGCGGATGAAGGGACGGCCTGACCTCGCGTCAGTCGTCGTCGGTGCTCGGGGGGAGCTGGGCGGCGGCGGCCTCGTCGACGTAGAAGGTCGTCTCCAGGCGGCCCTTCGCCCCGGCGGCCGGCACGCGGGCGTAGCTCGCACCCGCGACCGCGAGCCCGAGCGCCGCGGCCTTGTCCGGGCCGGCCATGACCATCCAGATGCGCTGCGATCCGTTGATGACCGGACGCGTGAGCGTGATGCGCACGGGCGGCGGCTTGGGGGAGTCGAGCACCGCCAGCGCCGCGCGGTCGGTCACCTTGATCTCGTCGCGGTCGGGGAACAGCGACGCGATGTGCGCGTCCGGCCCTACACCGAGGAAGCACACGTCGAACGAGGGCCAGGCCCCCGCGGCATCCGGATCGGCGAAGCGCGCCAGCTCGCTCTCGTAGGCGCGGGCGCCCTCCTCGACCGTGACCCCGGCATCGCTCGCGGCCATCGCATGGATGTTCTCGGCGGGGATGCGGATGCGGTCGAGCAGAGCCGCCCGCGACTCGCTCTCGTTCCGCTCGGCGTCGCCCGACGGCACGAACCGCTCGTCGCTCCACCAGAAGTGCACGCGCGACCAGTCGATCCCCTCAATCCCGGGGTGGGCCAGCGCCGCGGTGAGGACCGCGCCGCCCATCGATCCGCCGGTCAACGAGATGTGCGCGACGCGCCCCGCGGCCTGTGCCGCCGTCAGCACCTCGAGGAACCGCGCCCCCACGACAGCGGCGAGCGTCTCCTTGTCCGGACTGACGGCGACCCGCTTCTCGGGGTGCGATTCAGGCATGCGTTCCCTCCGACACCGCGCCGATCCGGGCGCATCCGTCCGTGACGACTCGACCATACAGGAGGTCGGGATCCAGGCGACGGAGCTCCTCGGCGAGGCATTCGCGGAGGCTGCGTCGCGGGAACGCGAGCTCGTGGCTCGGCTGTCCCGGCTGCGTCAGGACGGCGGTGTCGTGCGTGTTCCGTTCGAGGACGATGTCGCCGCTGGGGCGCGTGAGCCGGACGGACTTGATGCCGTGCGACCACTCCTCCTCGGAGAGATAGCTCCAGCTGACCGGGATGTCGAGCGCGAGCGCGAGCCAGGCGGCCAGGAGCGGCGTCGACGGCGAGGACTCGGCACCGCGCACCTCCACCGCCGTCACCGGCTCGAACGGGGGCTGGTCGAGGACCGCCGCGAGCTGCTCGCGCCAGCGGGTCAGCCGCGTCCAGGAGAAGTCGGTGTTGCCGGGGGCGTAGTGCTCGCCGAGCGCGCCCACCCACTCGCCGGGGTTCGGCTGTGTCGCGGCATCCGTGATCCGCCGCTGCGCGATCTTCCCGATCTCGGAGCGCGACGTGAACGCGGGCGTCCGTGCCGGCCACCACGCGACGACGGGCGCGTCGGGGAGGAGGAGTCCGGTGACGAGGCTCTCCGGGTTGGACCCGGCGGCGCCGTGCGCCGTGAGCAGGACGACCTCGCTCGCGCCGGCGTCGCCGCCGACACGGATCTGGGCGTCGAGGCGTGGCGTCGGGTCATGGCCGAACATCAGCGCGATGACGCGCATCGGATGCTCGCGGGAGGCATCGTTCGCGGCCTCGATCGCCGCTTCCTCCTCGCCGTGCTGCGTCACGATGACGAGCGTGAGGACGCGGCCGAGGGCGACCGCGCCGCCCTCCTCGCGGACGTTGACCAGAGCACGGGAGATCTGGCTGACGGTGGTGTCGGGGAGCTCGATGATCACGGACGCCTCCAGGTGCGGCCATCGCGGGCGAGGAGCTCGTCGGCCGATCCCGGCCCCCACGAGCCGGGGGAGTACTGCTCGAGCGGCCCGCCCTGCTCCGCCCAATACCGCTCCACGGGGTCGAGGATGCGCCAACTGAGCTCGACCTCCTCGTGCCGCGGGAACAGGGGCGGATCGCCGAGCAGCACGTCGAGGATGAGCCGCTCGTAGGCTTCCGGGCTCGCCTCGGTGAAGGCGTGGCCGTAGCCGAAGTCCATCGTCACGTCGCGCACCTGCGTGCCGGCGCCCGGGATCTTCGAGCCGAAGCGGATCGTGACGCCCTCGTCCGGCTGCACCCGGATGACGAGTGCGTTCTGCCCGAGGCCCGAGGTCTGGTTGCGCGTGAACAGGTGCTCCGGCGCGCGCTTGAACACGACCGCGATCTCGGTCACGCGCCGGCCGAGGCGCTTGCCCGTGCGGAGGTAGAACGGCACGTCCGCCCACCGCCGGGTGTTGATCTCGAGCTTGAGCGCGGCGTACGTCTCGGTGGTCGACTTCGGGTCCATCCCGTCCTCGTCGAGGAAGCCGTGCACCTCCTCGCCGCCCTGCCAGCCGCCGGCGTACTGGCCGCGGGCCGTGGCGGAGGCGAGGTCGTCGGGGAGCGAGACCGCAGCCAGCACCTTCTCCTTCTCGGCGCGCAGGTGCGTCGCGTCGAACGAGATGGGCTCCTCCATCGCGGTGAGGGCGAGGAGCTGCAGCAGGTGGTTCTGGATCACGTCGCGCGCTGCGCCGATGCCGTCGTAGTAGCCCGCGCGGCCCCCGACGCCGATGTCCTCGGCCATCGTGATCTGCACGTGGTCGACGTAGTTGCGGTTCCAGATCGGCTCGTAGAGCTCGTTCGCGAAGCGCAGCGCCAGGATGTTCTGGACCGTCTCCTTGCCGAGGTAGTGGTCGATCCGGAAGATCGAGTCGGCCGGGAACGCGCTCTCCAGCGCGGCGTTGAGCTCGCGGGCGGAGGCGAGGTCGTGCCCGAACGGCTTTTCGATCACGACGCGCCGCCAGCCGTTGCCGTCGGAGGTCTGGTGGCCGACGAGTCCGGACTCCTTCAGCTGCTGCGCGACGACCGGGAACGCCTTCGGCGGGATCGACAGGTAGTAGGCGTGGTTGCCCATCGTGCCGCGCTCGACGTCGAGCTTCTCGACCGTCTCGCGCAGGCGCCGGAAGGCGTCCGGGTCGTCGAACTCGCCGGAGACGAATCGGATCCCGTTCATGAGGTGGTGCCAGGTCTCCTCGCGGAACTCCGTCCGCGCGTTCTGCTGCACCGCCTCCTTCACGACCTGCGCGAAGTCCTGGTCCTCCCAGTCGCGCCGGGCGAAGCCGACGAGCGCGAAGCCCGGCGGCAGGAGCCCGCGGTTGGCCAGGTCATAGACGGCCGGCATGAGCTTCTTGCGCGACAGGTCGCCGGTCACCCCGAAGATCACGAGGGCACTGGGTCCCGCGATCCGGTTGAGGCGGCGGTCGTCGGGGTCGCGCAGCGGGTTGTGCCCTCGCGAGATCTCCACAGTCATCCGGTTGTCGTATCCCTACTCTGCGGCTTGGAACAGTTCGAGGACGTCGGTCTGGGGGTCGGTCAGGGTGAGCGTCACGACCGGCCGGCCGTGGCCGTCCGCGAGCACGCTCGCGTCGCCCTGCGCCTGTGCGGCGATGAGCTCCCCGAACGTGAACGGCCGGCCGGGGATCTCCACGTCGACGTCGGTGCGCTCGGTGATCTGCAGGAACACGCCGTTCGCCGGACCGCCCTTGTGGTACTGGCCGGTCGAGTGGAGGAAGCGCGGGCCCCAGCCGAACGTGGTCGGCCGGTGCGCGTCGGCCGCGACGAGCTCGCGCAGGCCCTGGAGCGGGGCGAGCTCGTGCCGGTCGACGTAGGCCTGGATCGACACGTAGCCGGTCGGCGACAGCCGCGCCCAGAGCGCGTCGAGGACGCCCGCGATCGTGCCGGAGGCGGCCAGCTCGGGGTCGGACACGCGCACCTCGACGCCGTCCTCCTCGAACGCCGGCGCCGCCGGCTGCGGCCGGCTCTCCAGCAGGCCGCGCGCGGCGACCTTGGCCGACTCGACGTCGGGCTGGTCGAACGGGTCGATGCCCAGCATCCGTCCCGCGATCGCGACGGCGTACTCCCACACGAGGAACTGCGCGCCGAGCGTGCCGCTGACGAGGATCTCGCCGCGGTGGTGCTCGAAGAGGTGGCGGGAGCCGGCGTCCCCGACGAAGCGGACGACCTGCAGGTCCTCGGGATTCTCCTCCAGCTCGGGCGAGACAGGCAGCATGACGACGGGGAGGATGCCGGTGCCCTGCTTGCCGGTCGACTCCGCGACGAGCTGCTCGATCCAGTCCGGGAGGCCCACGATGTGGGTGCCGTCGGAGATCAGCGCGAGCTTGTCGCGGCGGGGGCTGCCGCCCGCGATCGCCGCGGCGAGTACGAGCGCCGGGTTCTCCGGGCTGTCGATCGCCACCTCGAGGAGCGTGGCCTCCGCCTCATCGAGGAGCTCGGCCAGGTCGACGCCGGCGAGGCCCGCGGGCACGAGACCGAACGCGGTGAGGGCGGAGTAGCGACCGCCGACCGTCGGGTCGGCCGTGAAGACGCGGTAGCCGTCGGCGCGCGCGCCCTCCTCGAGCGGCGAGCCCGGATCGGTCACGACCACGATCCGTTCCGCGGGGTCGATGCCGAGGTCGCGGTAGGCAGCCTCGAACGCGCGCTTGGCGGAGTCGGTCTCGACCGTGGAGCCGGATTTCGACGAGACGATGAGCACGGTCTTGTCGAGCCCGCCGGCTTCCGCGTCGCCGTCGATCGCCGCGAGCACCTGGCCCGGCGCGGTCGAGTCGACGATCACGAGCGGCACACCGTCCGTCTGCGCAATGACCTCGGGCGCGAGCGACGAGCCGCCCATGCCCGCGAGCACGAACCGCGTCAGGCCCTTCTCCAGGAACTGCGCGCGGAGAGCGTCGATCTCGGGCACGAGCGGGCGCGAGACGGACACCGCCTGGACCCATCCGAGCCGGTTCGACGCCTCCTGCTCTGCGTCGGGACCCCAGAGCGCGGGGTCGCCGGCGGTGATGCCCGAGGCGACCAGGTCCGCGACGAGGCCCGGCAGCGTCTCCTTGACGACGTCGGCGACGCGGCCGGAGAGGTGGATGTCGATGCTCATTGCTTGCTCGCTGCGAGCGCGGTCTGCACCGTGTCCTTCAGCTCGTGCCAGGAGACGATGAACTTCTCGACGCCCTCGTCCTCCAGCACCTGGGTGACGTCGGCGAAGTCCACGCCCACCGCCGCGAGGCCGTCGATCACGGCGTGCGCGTCCGCGTAGTTGCCGGTCACCGTGTCGCCGTCGACGACGCCGTGGTCGAACGTCGCCTGGAGCGTCTTCTCCGGCATCGTGTTCACGACCCCCGGCGCGACGAGCTCGACGACGTAGAGCGTGTCGGGGAGCGACGGGTCCTTGACGCCCGTCGACGCCCACAGCGGACGCTGCAGGTTCGCCCCAGCCGCCAGGAGGCCCCGGGCCCGCTCCGTCGCGAACGCCTGCTCGTACAGCTCGTAGGCCAGGCGCGCGTTGGCGACGCCCGCCTTCGAGGCCAGCGCGGCCGCGGCATCCGTGCCGATCGACGTCAGACGCTTGTCGACCTCGGTGTCCACGCGGGACACGAAGAACGACGCCACCGAGCGGATGCCGGTCGGGTCGATGCCGGCGGCGATCGCCTTCTCGAGGCCCGCGAGGTATGCCTCGATGACCTCGGCGTAGCGCTCGAGGCTGAAGATGAGCGTCACGTTGACGGAGATGCCCGCACCGATGACCTCGGTGATGGCCGGCAGGCCGGCCTTGGTCGCGGGGATCTTGATGAGCACGTTCGGGCGGTCGACCGTCGCGGCGAGCGCCTTCGCCTGCGCGATCGTGGCCTCGGTGTCGTGGGCGAGGTCGGGGGAGACCTCGATGGAGACCCGGCCGTCCACGCCACCGGTCGCGTCGTAGACGGGGCGGAAGATGTCGCTCGCGTTGCGGACGTCGTCGGTCGTGATCCGGAAGATCGCGTCGTCGACCGAGGTTCCCGCGGCGGCGAGCTCCGCGACCTGACCCTGGTATCCATCGCCCTTCGACAGGGCGCCCGCGAAGATCGTCGGGTTCGTCGTGACCCCGACGACGTTGCGCGTTGCGATGAGGTCGGCGAGGTTGCCGGTCTCGATGCGGCTCCGCGACAGGTCGTCCAGCCAGATGCTGACGCCGGCGGCGGAGAGCTGTCCGGTGGGGGTGCTCATGCGTTCTCCTCGATGGTCTCGTGGGCCGCCGCGACGACGGCCTCGGCGGTGAAGCCGAACTCCCGGTAGAGGGTCTTGTAGTCGGCGGAGGCGCCGAAGTGCTCGATCGAGATCGAGCGGCCGGTGTCGCCGACGATCCCGCGCCACGTGAGCGCGACCGCGGCCTCGATCGAGACGCGGGCCTTGATCGCCTTCGGCAGCACGCTCTCGCGGTACGCGGCATCCTGCTCCGCAAACCACTCGAGCGAAGGGGCCGACACGACCCGGGCGTTCACACCCTCGGCCTTCAGCTGCTCGCGCGCGGCGACCGCGATCTGCACCTCGGAGCCGGTGGCGATGAGGATGACGTCCGGCGTGCCGTTCGGCGCCTCGGCCAGGACGTACGCGCCCTTGGCCGCGTGCGAGGCGGCGGCGAACACGTCGCCCGACGCGTCACCCTCTCCGCGCTCGAAGACCGGCAGGTTCTGCCGCGACAGCGCGATGCCGGCGGGGCCGGCGTGCCGGCGCAGCATCTCGAGCCACACGACCGACGTCTCGTTGGCGTCCGCCGGGCGGACGAGCGCGAAGTTCGGGATCGCACGGAGCGTCGCGAGCATCTCGATCGGCTGGTGCGTCGGGCCGTCCTCGCCGAGGGCGATCGAGTCGTGCGTCCACACGAAGATCGTGGGGATGTTCATCAGCGCGGCCAGGCGCACCGGGGGGCGCATGTAGTCGCTGAAAATGAGGAACGTGCCGCCGAACGGCCGGGTCGGGCCGTGCAGCACGATGCCGTTGAGGATCGCGCCCATCGCGTGCTCGCGGATGCCGAAGTGGAGCACACGGCCGTAGGGGCCGCCCTTCCACTCGTGCGTCGACCACTCCTCGGGGATGAAGGACAGCGCGTCCTTGATCGTCGTGAGGTTCGACTCGGCGAGGTCGGCGGAGCCGCCCCACAGCTCCGGGAGCTGCGCCGCGAGCGCGTTGATGACCTGGCCGGAGGCCGCACGGGTCGAGACGTCCTTGCCGGGCGCGAAGACCGGCAGCGCCGAGGCGATGTCGGCGGGCAGCTCGCGGGCCTGCAGGCGGTCGAGGAGCGCCTTGCGCTCGGGGTTCGCCGCCGCCCACGCGTCGAACCGGGTCTGCCAGGCGTCCTTCGCGAGCTCGCCGCGCTGCACGAGCTCGCGCGTGTGGGCGATGACCTCGTCCGGCACCTGGAACGTCTTCTCCGGGTCCCAGCCGAGCACGCGCTTGACCGCCGCGAGCTCGTCGGCGCCGAGGGCCGAGCCGTGGATCTTGCCGGAGTTCTGCTTGCCGGGGGAGGGCCAGCCGATGATCGTCTTCAGGATGATGATCGAGGGCTTGTCCGTGACGCCCTTCGCCGCCTCGAGGGCGCCGTGGAGCTCCTCGACGTCCTCGTGGTACTGCCCGGTCTTCTTCCAATCGACCGTCTGCACGTGCCAGCCGTACGCGGCGTAGCGGTCGGCGACCTCCTCGGTGAAGGCGACGTTCGTGTCGTCCTCGATCGAGATCTGGTTCGAGTCGTAGATGACGACGAGGTTGCCGAGCTCCTGGTGGCCGGCGAGCGAGGAGGCCTCGCTCGTGACGCCCTCCTCCAGGTCGCCGTCGGACGCGATGACGTAGATGAAGTGGTCGAACGGCGACGCGCCGGCCGGGGCATCCGGGTCGAAGAGCCCGCGCTCGTAGCGGGACGCGTAGGCGAAGCCGACGGCGGAGGAGAGGCCCTGGCCGAGCGGGCCGGTCGTGATCTCGACGCCCGCGGTGTGGCCGTACTCCGGGTGGCCCGGGGTCTTCGAGCCCCACGTGCGCAGGGCCTCCAGGTCTTCGAGCTCGAGGCCGAAGCCGCCGAGGTAGAGCTGGATGTACTGCGTCAAGGAGGAGTGGCCCGCCGAGAGGATGAACCGGTCGCGTCCGAGCCAGTGCGGATCCGCCGGATCGACGTGCATGACCTTCTGATAGAGCAGGTAAGCCGCCGGCGCGAGGCTCATGGCGGTGCCCGGGTGGCCGTTGCCGACCTTCTCCACGGCATCCGCGGCCAGCACGCGGACGGTGTCCACGGCGCGCCGATCGATCTCATCCCAACGCAGATCCGACACGGGACCGCCTTTCGAGGGTGGGGTGTGAGGCGCCCGCGCGGGCCGATCCGCCGACCGCGTCACCACGGGAGGAGCAGCCGGCGCCGGAGCGCGCTTTCGGGTCCCAGCATAGCGAAGCCGCCTGTCGGGACGGCGGCCTGATCGGACCCCGTTTCCGGCGGGTTCGCCGACGGTTCCGACGGAGTTCGGAAACCGCACATGACATAGACTGTGCGGGGCTCGAGCGGATTGCGGGGAGATGGACATCACGACGACACCAGTCGAGGCGCCGACCTCGCGACCGTCGTTCGGGCGCACCGTCCGCGCGTACATCGCGCTGACCAAGCCGCGCGTCCTCGAGCTGCTGCTCGTCACCACGGTGCCGGTCATGATCCTCGCCCAGAACGGTCTGCCGAACCCCTGGCTCGTGCTCGCGACGGTCGTCGGTGGCTCGTTGAGCGCCGGTTCCGCGGCGGCGTTCAACATGTACCTCGACCGCGACATCGACGCGCACATGGAGCGCACGCACGACCGTCCGCTCGTGACGGGTGTCGTGTCGCCGCGCGGGGCGCTCGTCTTCGCGTGGACGCTCGCGGTCGTCTCGACCGTGTGGCTGTGGCTCACGACGAACTGGCTCGCCGCGGCGCTGTCCGTCACCGCGATCTTCTTCTACGTCGTGATCTATACGATCCTGCTCAAGCGCCGCACGGAGCAGAACATCGTGTGGGGCGGGATCGCGGGCTGCTTCCCGGTTCTGATCGGGTGGTCGGCCGTGACCGGCTCGCTGTCGTGGTCGGCCGTCATCCTCTTCGTCCTGATCTTCCTGTGGACGCCGCCGCACTACTGGCCGCTGTCGATGAAGTACAAGGACCAGTACGACGAGGTCGACGTCCCGATGCTCGGCGCGACGCGCAACGGCCGGCAGGTCGGCCTCCAGGTCATCCTCTACGCGTGGGCGACCGTGGCGTGCTCGCTGCTCCTCATCCCGGTCGCGCCGATGGGCCTCGTCTACAGCGTCGCCGCCGTGGTCTTCGGCGGCTGGTTCATCTACGAGTCGCACCGCCTCTACAACCGCGCGGTCGCGGGAGCCGAGGCACGCCCGATGCGTGTCTTCCACGCCTCGATCACGTACCTCACGCTCCTGTTCGTCGCGATCGCGATCGACCCCCTCCTTCCGTTCTGACGGGCGTCAGGCGAGGAGGTCCGCCGAGCCCAGGAGGGTGCTCGGCAGGATCCGGATGACGACGCGGTTCGGGTTCGGCTTCGGCTGCCGGTACCGCTCGGCGTAGAGGGCGACGGCGAGCGCGATCTCGTCCGGGTCGCGGGCGACGCTCGCCTCCCCGGCGATGCTCAGCCACTGCGGCCCGGCGACCTGAGCGACCGTCGCCCGGGCATCCCGTTCGACGTTGCGGACCTTCTGGCTGCGGTCGTTCGTGATGATGCGGACGACGCCGTCGACGAATGTGAAGCCGACCGCGACGACGTGGAGCGCGTCGTCCCGTCCGATCGTCGACAAGGTGGCCAGGTGCCGGTCGGCGGTGAAGACACGGCCGTGGTCGGTGAGGGATCGCGTGGGCGGCATCCGCCCAGTCTTCCAGCCCGGTATCCTGTCGCGAATCGAGGAGGCATTCATGGCGCAGGATCGCACCGTCACGTCGGCGACCCGGCTGGCCCTGGCGGTGGGCCGCATCAACCGTCAGCTGCGCGCGTTCGGCGAGGGGCTGTCGTACGGGCAGCTCTCGGCGCTGTCGACGATCATCCATCTCGGACCGCTGCGGCCCTCGGAGATCGCCCGCGTCGAGATGATCGCGGCGCCCACCTCGACCCGGCTCGTCGCGGAGCTCGAGTCGCGCGGTCTCGTGATGCGGGAATCCGACCCCGCAGACGGCCGCTCCTGGCTCGTCAGCGGCACCCCCGCGGGGGAGGACATGCTCCTGCACGCCCGCGAGGAGCGCACGATGCGGATGCAGGCGCTGCTCGACTCCCTCGACGAGCAGCAGCGCGCCGTGCTCGATGCCGCCATCGATGCGCTCGAGGTCCTCGCTGCCGCGACGCCGTCCCGGTAGCCCGTCCGTCCCACGAGAAAGCGCCCCCGACGGATCGGGGGCGCTTCTTCGTGGAGCTCAGCGAGCGGGCGTCGCCGGGGGCTCGTCCGTCGAGGACGCGGGGGAGGCCGGCTCGGCCTCGGTCACGACGGCCGGCTCTGCGGCGGCGGTCGGTGCGGGGTCGGTCGCCGAGGTCTCGACGTCGGCGTCCTCCGTGGTCCAGTCGATCGTCTCGACGACGGCGACCTCGGGGGCGGGGAGAAGCGACCGCAGCGCCAGGAGGGCGAGGGTCACGATGAGGCCGATGACGCCGGCGCCGACGAACGCTGCACCGAAGACGATCCACGACTGGCCCGCGTACACCTCGACGCCGGTCGCGGACTGGTCCTGCAGGGTCGACGTCATGACTCCGATCTTGTCCAGCACGATCCAGAGGCCGTAGCCCAGGCTCGCGAGAGACACGACCAGGAGCGCCCAGAACGAGACGCTTCGGACGAGACGGGGACGGGTGTTCATGTGATCGCACTCCTTGGATCTGCGGTCGTGTGCATGGATCGGCCGAGTGCCGGCCGTGGCGGCTTCATCCTGTCGATGCCGTCAGTGCACCGCCCATGCGAATCCTATGCGTGCACTGTGCGTGAGACCAGGGCCTCGTCGGCAGCGGCCGCCCGGACGGGCGCCTTCAGGTGCATGACGACCGCGGTCATGGCTGCCACGAGCATCATCGCCAGCACCATGTGGATGTTCACGAGCGCGATCGGGAGACCGGTGTTCGCCTGCCAGAGCCCGACCGCGATCTGCAGGATCTCGACCGCGAGCAGCAGCCCGGTCCAGAGCCGGAGTCGGAGGGCGGGAGCCGTGCGCCACGCGCCGATCACGAGCACCACCGTGAGGCCGAACGTCGCGTACGCGGGCCAGGAGTGGATGTGCTGCATGAGCTCGGGATCGAGCCCGTTTCGCGCCGCTGCGTTGTCGCCGGCGTGCGGGCCGGCGCCGGTGACGAGGCTTCCCACGATCACCGTCACCGCGACCGCGAGGCTCGTCACGTGCGTGACGATCGCGTACCAGAGGGGGACGGCCCGGGCGCGGGGGCCGGGAACGGCGTAGACCCGCACGACGAACGCGGCCGAGAGCGCGACGAGCACCGCCGAGGCGAGGAAGTGGAGGCTCACGACGTAGGGGTTGAGGTTCGTCAGGACCGTGATCCCGCCGAGGACCGCCTGCAGCGGGATGTACATGCCGATGCCGAACGCGAGCCAGAACAGGTCGCCGCGGTGGCGGCGCATCCGGAGCACGAGCAGGAACGTGACGATCGCGACGATCGCGAGCACGAAGGTGAGCAGCCGGTTGCCGAACTCGATGAGCCCGTGCTGCGCGTACTCCGGCGTGGGCACGAGCGAGTCGGTCGTGCACGACGGCCATGTCGGGCAGCCGAGCCCGGACCCGGTGAGGCGGACGAGGCCGCCGGTCCCGACGATCCCGATCTGCACGACGAGCGTCGTCCAGGCCGCCCAGACGACCCGTCGGTCCACGTTGGCGGGCAGCCAATCCCAGGCTCGACGGAGGAGACCGGGCCGTGAGGGTGAGACGGGATCCGAGGACATGGGCGTGCGGACCTCCCGGCAGAGCGTTGCCTGTAGAATCGAGGTGTTCGGGGAATACGGCGCGCGTGCGCGCACATTCTCGACAAGTGTAGGCGCGGACAGCAAGCGCCCTGAGCGGGCCCGGAAGCGGCGACCCACCTCCGCAACTCCACGGAGGACACGGTGAGCCGGGACGGATGACACCGTTGTGGCCCAAAGAGGAGAGTGACGTCATGTCGGATGTGCTGATCGACCGGCCCGAGCTCGATGGCCTGGGAGTGTACGAGTTCGGCTGGCACGACCCCGATTCCGCGGGTGCCAGCGCGAAGCGCGGGCTCTCGGAAGCGGTCGTGCGCGACATCTCGGGTCTCAAGAACGAGCCCGAATGGATGCTGCAGCGCCGCCTGAAGGGGCTCCAGCTCTTCGGCCGCAAGCCCATGCCCACGTGGGGCGCCGACCTGTCGGAGATCGACTTCGACAACATCAAGTACTTCGTCCGCTCCACCGAGAAGCAGGCGCAGTCCTGGGAGGACCTCCCGGACGACATCCGCAACACGTACGAGAAGCTCGGCATCCCGGAGGCGGAGCGCCAGCGGCTCGTCGCCGGCGTCGCGGCGCAGTACGAGTCCGAGGTCGTGTACCACCAGATCCGCGAGGACCTCGAGGCGCAGGGCGTCATCTTCATGGACACGGACACGGCGCTGCGCGAGCACCCCGAGTTCTTCGAGGAGTACTTCGGCACGGTCATCCCGGCCGGTGACAACAAGTTCGCGGCGCTCAACACCGCGGTGTGGTCCGGCGGCTCGTTCGTCTACGTCCCGAAGGGCGTCCACGTCGAGATCCCGCTGCAGGCCTACTTCCGCATCAACACCGAGAACATGGGCCAGTTCGAGCGGACGCTGATCATCGCCGACGAGGACTCCTACGTCCACTACATCGAGGGCTGCACGGCGCCGATCTACAAGAGCGACTCGCTGCACTCGGCCGTCGTTGAGATCATCGTGAAGAAGAACGCCCGCGTGCGCTACACGACGATCCAGAACTGGTCGAACAACGTCTACAACCTCGTGACCAAGCGCGCCGTCGCGCACGAGGGCGCGACCATGGAGTGGATCGACGGCAACATCGGCTCGAAGGTCACGATGAAGTACCCGTCGATCTTCCTGATGGGCGAGCGCGCCAAGGGCGAGACCCTCTCGGTCGCGTTCGCGGGCCCGGGCCAGCACCAGGATGCCGGCGCGAAGATGATCCACATGGCGCCGTACACGCAGTCGTCGATCGTCTCGAAGTCGATCGCCCGCGGCGGCGGCCGCGCAGGCTACCGCGGCGAGGTCCGCGTCGAGCCCAACGCGCACCACTCCGCCAACACCGTGCGCTGCGACGCGCTGCTCGTGGACACGATCTCCCGCTCCGACACGTACCCGTCGATCGACATCCGCGTCGACGACGTGCAGCTCGGCCACGAGGCCACGGTCTCGAAGGTCAGCGAGGAGCAGCTGTTCTACCTCCAGTCGCGCGGCCTCCCGGAGGACGAGGCCATGGCGATGATCGTGCGCGGCTTCATCGAGCCGATCGCGCGCGAGCTCCCCATGGAGTACGCGCTGGAGCTCAACAAGCTCATCGAGATGGGCATGGAGGGGTCGGTCGGATGAGTGCCGCCCTCAGTGAAAGGACTGTCGGCTAGATGACGGCCACGACGCAGGCGCCCCGAGAGGCGCCCGGTTCGAGCGCGCACACGGACGGCCAGTGGGGCAAGGCTCCGGTCCAGACCCGGTCGGAGCGGTTCCGGTCATACGACCCGGCGCTGTTCGAGACGCCGACGGGTCGCGAGATCGCCTGGAAGCACACGCCGGTCGCCGTCGCGGCGCCGCTGTTCGAGGATGCCGCGGGCGACGAGGGTGCCGTGAGCGTGACCGTGAACGGCCCGTTCGCCGCCGCCGGTCTCCCCGTCGGCACCGCTCCGCGCGGTGAGGCGTTCGAGCCGGAGGATCTGCCGAGCGCGATCGCGTGGACGCGCGCCGCCGAGGCCCTGTACCTCAGCATCCCCGCGGACGCGGAGCCGGAGGCTCCCGTCGAGATCGTCTTCGCCGGCGGCGGCGCCGGGCTGCGGGCGCACGCGCACATCGTGGTTGAAGCCGGGACGAACTCCCGTGCCACCGTCGTGCTCCGGCACGTGGGGTCCGCTCGGTTCGCGCAGAACGTCGAGATCCTCGTCCGCGACGGCGCCCAGCTCGAGCTCGTCACGGTGCAGACGTGGGACGATGACGCCGTCCACCTCGCCGCGCACCAGGCACGGGTGGGCCGGGACGCGACGCTCCGCCACACGATCGCGAGCTTCGGGGGAGCGCTCGTGCGCGTCAACCCCTCCGTCGAGCTCGCCGGAACCGGCGCGAGCGGCCACCTGTACGGACTGAGCTTCAGCGACGCGGGTCAGCACATCGAGAGCCAGGTGTACCTGCACCACAAGGGCGCGGAAACCCTCGGCGACGTCCTCTACAAGGGCGCGCTCCAGGGCACGAACGCCCGCAGCGTGTGGGTCGGCGACGTGCTCATCGGGCCGAAGGCCGTGGGCACCGACTCGTACGAGGCCAACCGCAACCTCGTGCTGACCGAGGGCGCGCGCGCCGACTCGATCCCGAACCTGGAGATCGAGACGGGCGACATCCGCGGCGCCGGGCACGCGAGCGCGACCGGTCGCTTCGACGAGGAGCAGCTCTTCTACCTGCAGGCCCGCGGGATCCCGGAGGACGAGGCGCGGCGGATGGTCGTGCTCGGCTTCCTCGCCGAGATCGTCCAGAAGATCAGCGTGGCCCCCCTCCAGGACGAACTGCTCGCCCTCATCGAACGCGAGCTCGAAGAAAGGAACGCCGAGTGACCGCGCACCGCGTCTGTGCCCTCAGCGAGCTCGAACAGGACACTCCGCGTCGCGTCGAGGTGGACGGCATCCCGATCGCCGTCGTGCTCGACTCGAACGGCGAGGTCCACGCGATCGGCGACACCTGCACGCACGGCGACATCTCGCTCGCCGACGGGTTCGTGGACGGCGAGACCCTCGAGTGCTGGGCGCACGGATCGGCGTTCTCGTTGATCAGCGGCAAGCCGCTCAACCTGCCCGCGTTCGAGCCCGTCCCGGTCTACGTCGTCCAGATCGACGGCGACGACGTTGTCATCGATCCGACCGTTACGAAGGCGCTGCCGTAGGCATCGCCTGGTCAAGATCATCATCATGATGCCCATCACAAAGGAAGTCTGAACATGTCCGTCCTGGAGATCCGCGACCTGCACGTGACGGTCGAGACGGATGCCGGCACCACGCCGATCCTCAACGGCCTGAACCTCACGGTCCGCACCGGTGAGACGCACGCGATCATGGGCCCCAACGGCTCCGGCAAGTCGACGCTCGCCTACACGATCGCGGGCCACCCGAAGTACACCGTCACCAGCGGCTCGATCACGCTCGACGGCGCCGACGTGCTGGAACTCACGGTCGACGAGCGCGCCCGTGCCGGTCTGTTCCTCGCGATGCAGTACCCCGTGGAGATCCCGGGCGTCACCGTCACGAACTTCCTCCGCACCGCGAAGACCGCGATCGACGGCGAGGCGCCCTCGATCCGGACCTGGACGAAGGACGTCAAGAACGCGATGACGAACCTCCGCATGGACCCGGTCTTCGCGCAGCGCAACGTCAACGAGGGCTTCTCCGGCGGCGAGAAGAAGCGCAACGAGATCCTTCAGCTCGAGCTCCTGAAGCCGTCGTTCGCGATCCTCGATGAGACCGACTCCGGGCTCGACGTCGACGCGCTGAAGATCGTCTCCGAGGGCGTCAACCGGGCCAAGGAGCAGACGAACCTCGGCATCCTCCTCATCACGCACTACACGCGCATCCTCCGCTACATCCAGCCGGACTTCGTGCACGTGCTCGTGAAGGGGCGCATCGCCGAAGAGGGGGGCCCGGAGCTCGCCGAGCGTCTCGAGGGCGAGGGGTACGCCCGCTTCCTCGAGCCCGCCGCCGGGGCGGAAGCGTAGAATGACGGCCATGACCGCGACGCTCAGCCCTGAGAAGCTCGACGAGGTCACCGAAGGCCTCAAGGACGTCATGGACCCCGAGCTCGGGGTCAACGTCGTCGACCTGGGCCTCATCTACGACCTCGCGTGGGACGCGGAGAACGACGCGCTCGTCATCCACATGACCCTCACCTCGGCGGGATGCCCGCTGACGGACGTGCTCGAGGAGCAGACGGCGCAGGCCCTCGACGGCATCGTCGACCGCTTCCGCATCAACTGGGTGTGGATGCCGCCGTGGGGTCCGGAGCGGATCACGGACGACGGGCGCGACATGATGCGCGCCCTCGGCTTCGCGATCTAGTCACCCCGCTTCCCCGCGACTGTCAACGGTCCTCCCGGCAGCGGCGGATGGGGCTTGACTCGCGGCATGCCCTCGCTGTGGAAGCACGCCGCGGTGCCCGTCGCCGGCACGCCGTTCGAACCGGGACGGGGTCATGACGTCATCGTCGTCGGCGCCGGGATCACGGGTCTTGCGACGGCTTACGAGCTGCAGCGGACCGGTTTCGACGTAGCCGTCGTCGAGGCGGGCGAGGTCGCGGAGCTCGCGACCGGCGGCAACACCGGCAAGGTCTCGCTGCTGCAGGGGACGGCGCTGTCGCGCCTGCGGAGACACCACCCCGCCGCGCTCGTCCGCGCGTACGTCGAGGCGAACACCGACGGCGCGGAGTGGGTTGCGCGGCGTGCCGAAGAGCTGGGGGTCCCGTACGTCCGGCGGCCCGCGTACACGTATGCGCAGCGGCCGGATGCCGTCGGTGCGGTGCAGGCGGAGCACGACGCCGCGCGCGAGGCGGGTCTCGCGACCTGGCTGGCCTCGCCCACGGAGCTCGCCGGGTTCGGTTTCCCGGCGGCCGCCGCCGTGGTCCTCGACAACGCCCTCGCGATCGATCCGGTGCGGTTCGCGTCCGCGCTCGCGCGCTCCTTCCTCGCCGCGGGCGGACGCCTCCATCTCCGGACGCCGGTTCGCCGCGTCGGGGTGCTTCCGCGGGCGTGGGTCGAGACGGACGCCGGTCCGCTGTTCGCCCATCGCCTCGTCCTGGCGACGGCGACGCCGATCACCGACCGGGGGCTGTACTTCGCCAAGGTGGAGGCTCTGCGGTCGGCGTGCGTGTCGTTCCGGCTCGAGGGGCCCGTCTCCGAGGGCATGTTCCTGTCGGCGGACGCTCCGACCCGCTCGCTCCGCCCCGTGGCGGACGGCGACGGCCCCGTCGACGTCGCGCAGCTCGTCGTCGGGGGAGCGGGGCACAGGGTCGGACGCGCCGGGTCGGAGCGGGCGTTGTTCGACGAGCTCGTCGACTGGGCGCGGCGGACGCTTCCGGTGGGGGAGGAGACGCATCGCTGGTCCGCGCAGGACTACGCGCCGCACGGCCTGATCCCTTTCGTCGGCGCGATGCCGCGTTCGCTCGGGCGCATCCGCTTCGCCACGGGCTACGCGAAGTGGGGCCTCTCGAACGGACCGGCCGCGGCGCTGCGGATCGTGTCCGAACTGCGCGGCGTCCCTCGTCGCGAGCGCCCGTCCTGGATCACCGTGATCGGCACCCGCGTGACGATTCCCGCTGACCTGTCGCGCGGGACCGAGGCCAATCTCGCCGTCGCGCGGGCGGCGGTGGGCGGCTGGGCGGACGCGGAGCGCCGGCCGGTTCCGGTGTCCCGTCCGCCGGAGGGGAGCGGTGTCGTCGCGCGCCGCGGACTGCGGCCGGTCGGGATCTCGACGACCGATGGCGTCACGCGCGGTGTCGAGGCGGTGTGCTCCCACCTCGGCGGTGTGCTGGAGTGGAACGACCTCGAGTGCACGTGGGACTGCCCGCTGCACGGCTCCCGATTCGGTCCGGACGGCGTGCGCCGGGAAGGACCCGCGCGGCGCGACCTCCGTCCGATGGGTCGGGTCGGCATCGCCGGGGAGCCGCGGACGCCGTCGCGATAGGCTCGGCGGATGACCACGCCGCTTCGTGCCCTGCCGATGGAGGTGCTGCGGCAGAGGTCCAGCACGAAGTGGCGGACCTATCCGGACGATGTCCTGCCGATGTTCGTCGCGGAGACCGACTTCCCGCTGGCCCCCGCCGTCACCGAGCGGCTGGAGCAGGCCATCGCGATCGGCGACACCGGCTACACGCCGCCGCGCCTCGCGCTCGCGGAGTCGTACGCCGCCTTCGCGCGTCGCCGGCACGGCTGGGAGGTCGATCCGGCACGGATCCGCTGGACGGGCGACGTCATGATGGGCGTCGTCGAGGTGCTGCGCGCCACGGTGCGCCCCGGCGACCGCGTCGTGGTCATGCCGCCGGTCTACCCGCCGTTCTTCGACAGCGTCGAGGAGGCGGGCGGCGTCGTCGAACGGGTGCCGCTGCGCGACACGGGCGAGGGCTGGGAGATCGACCTCGACGGCATCGCGGACGCGCTGCGCGGGGGTGCGCGGGCGATCCTCCTGTGCAACCCGCACAACCCGACTGGGACGGCGCACTCGCGCGCTTCGCTCCGGGCGCTCGCGGGGCTCGCCGAGAGCCACGGCGCCGTCGTCGTCAGCGACGAGATCCACGCCCCGCTCACGCATCCGGATGCCGAGTTCGTACCGTTCCTGTCGGTCTCGGATGCCGCGGCGCGCGTCGGCTACGCCGTCACGAGCGCGAGCAAGGCGTTCAACCTCGCCGGGCTGAAGTGCGCGCTCATGATCACGGCGAGCGACGGCCCGTCGAAGGTCGTGACGGACCTGCCGTGGGAGGTGGAGTGGCGCACCGGGCTGTTCGGCGCGCTCGCCGCGATCGCGGCGTTCGCACCGGAGAGCGACGACTGGCTCGACGGTCTCCTGCTGACGCTCGACGGCAATCGCCGCCTGCTGGCGGACCTACTGGCTGAGCACCTTCCCGCGGCCGGTTATCGCATCCCGCAGGCGGGGTACCTCGGCTGGATCGATGTCCGCGCGTACGGCTGGGGGGACAACCCCGCGTCGCGCATCCTCCGCGACGCGAAGGTCGCGCTGCACCGCGGACCGCTCTTCGGGGACGAGGGCCGCGGCCATGTCCGCGTCAACTTCGGCTGCTCGCCGGAGCTGCTGACGGACGCGATCGCGCGGATTGGGGAGCTCGCCCGGTCGAGCCGGTAGGGAAGGGATCCCGCCGCGGGCGACTTATACTTGGGGGCTGGCCCGTCGGCCGCTTCCCTCTCTACGAACGGACATCCGCTGTGCTCGCCGTGCACGACCTCGAGATCCGCGTCGGCGCGCGCGTGCTCATGTCTGACGTGTCGTTCCGCGTCGGCGCGGGCGAGAAGGTCGGGCTTGTGGGCCGCAACGGGGCCGGCAAGACGACCCTCACGAAGGTGCTTGCGGGCGACCTGCTCCCGGCGGCCGGGGGCGTGGAGCGCTCGGGCGAGCTGGGCTACCTCCCGCAGGATCCCCGCAGCGGCGACCCGGAGGAGCTCGCGCGCACGCGCATCCTCGACGCTCGCGGCCTCGGCAGTCTGACGCTCGGGATGAACGAGGCCTCGCACGCGATGGCGGACGACGATCCGGATGTCGCGGCGAAGGCGATGCGGCGCTACGGGCAGCTCATGGAGCGGTTCGAGGCCCTCGGCGGCTATGCCGCGGAGGCGGAGGCGGCCGTCATCGCGCAGAACCTCGCGCTGCCCGATCGCATCCTCGACCAGCCGCTGAAGACCCTGTCCGGCGGTCAGCGTCGGCGCATCGAGCTCGCCCGCATCCTCTTCTCCGACGCGCAGACGATGATCCTCGACGAGCCGACCAACCACCTCGACGCGGACAGCGTCGTGTGGCTGCGCGAGTTCCTCAAGGGCTACCGCGGCGGCCTCATCGTGATCAGCCACGACGTCGAGCTCGTGGGGGAGACGGTCAACCGCGTCTTCTACCTCGACGCCAATCGCCAGGTCATCGACATCTACAACATGAACTGGAAGAACTACCAGCGCCAGCGCGTCGCGGACGAGGAGCGCCGCAAGAAGGAGCGCGCCAACGCCGAGAAGAAGGCGAGCGCGCTGCAGCAGCAGGCCGCGAAGTTCGGCGCGAAGGCGACGAAGGCCGCCGCGGCGCATCAGATGATGGCGCGCGCGGAGAAGCTCCTGTCCGGCCTGGAGGAGGTGCGGCAGGAGGATCGCGTCGCGAAGCTGCGGTTCCCGAAGCCGGCCCCGTGCGGGAAGACCCCGCTCATGGCCTCGGGCCTGTCGAAGTGGTACGGGTCGCTGGAGATCTTCACGGACGTCGACCTCGCGATCGACCGCGGGTCGCGCGTCGTCATCCTCGGGCTCAACGGTGCGGGCAAGACGACGCTCCTGCGGATCCTCGCGGGCGTCGACAAGGCCGATACGGGCGTGATCGAGCCCGGCCACGGTCTGAAGATCGGCTATTACGCGCAGGAGCACGAGAACCTCGACGTGTCGCGCTCGGTCCTCGACAACATGATGTCCGCGGCACCGGACATCACGGCGACCGAGGCCCGCAAGGTGCTCGGCTCGTTCCTGTTCACGGGGGACGACGTGCTGAAGCCCGCCGGTGTCCTCTCGGGCGGGGAGAAGACGCGACTCTCGCTCGCGACCCTCGTGGTGTCGAGCGCCAACATGCTGCTGCTGGACGAGCCGACCAACAACCTCGACCCGGCCTCCCGCGAGGAGATCCTCGGCGCTCTCGCGCACTACGAGGGCGCGGTCGTGCTCGTCTCGCACGACGAGGGCGCCGTCGAGGCCCTGAACCCGGAGCGCGTGCTCATCCTGCCGGACGGCGTCGAGGACATCTGGGGTCGCGACTACGCCGACCTCGTCACGCTCGCGTGACTCGGCGCCCGGTCAGAGCTCGAAATACAGGTGCGCGTGCAGCGCGCAGCGCGGGTTGAACGGTGCCCGGCACTCGGGGCAGGCGTCCGCGTCGAGGTAGGTCGCGATCGTGAGCACCGTGCCGCACGCGCCGCAGAGGATCGCCCGCTCATCGCACGCGTCGCGCGGCCACGGTGCGGCCTCGTGCCCGGCGCTCTCCGCGTGACAGAGGTGGCAGGGGTAGAACTCGCCGCAGCAGGCGAACCGGATCGCGACGATGTCGAGCGGCGTCCGGTAGTGGATGCACCGCGTCTCGCCGTCGACCACGTGCCCGAGCACGCGCGGGCGGATCGCGGTCACCGCACGCCCCGGGCGGTGAGGGCGTCGCCGAGCTCGTCGGCGTGCTTGAGGGCGACCACGAGGAACGGGACCACGAACGTGCGCAGGCTGGAGCGGACGCCGCGCGCCCGTTGTGCGTCGCGGATCTCGCGGGCGAGACGCCCGAGGACGGGGATCGTGCCGATCGTGACGGTCAGGAGGAGCGCGGCGCGTTCGGGGGAGAGCCGGATCCGCGCGAGCGGCCGGAGGCTGCGCTCGAGCGCGTCGAGCAGGGCGGTGACCGTCGTCGTGAGCACGAGCAGCCCGGCGAGCGCGACGGCCGCCGTGAGCCGGACGGTGTTCGCGACGGCGAGCTCCGGGCCGAGGAAGAACAGCTGCGTCGCGATCGTGAACAGAAGGATCCAGCGCAGCGCGTGCACCTGCCGCGCGAGCTCGCGCATCCCGAGCGCGCCGTCGCGCAGATCCGCGGCGGCGTAGACGAGGATGCCGGCGCCGGCCGCGACCGCGGCCGCCCACCACGTGGAGGGGAGGAGCGAGACGGCGAGCACGAGGGCGAGGACGAGCACGGTCTTCGGGCCGGCGGGCGTGCGATGCAGCCAGCCGTTCCCCGGGCGGTACAGGCTCAGCATCGGAGGCTCGCCTCGTAGCGGGCGATGACGTCCGCGGGCTCGCCGATCGCCTCGACGCGTCCGTCGGCGAAGAGCACGGCGCATTCGCAGCGTCCGGCCAGCGCGAGGTCGTGGGTCACCAGGACGAGCCGGTGACCGCTGTCGTCGAAGAGGTGATCCGCGACGCGGGCCGCGTTGCGGGCGTCGAGGTACGCAGTCGGCTCGTCGGCGATCACGAGCGCGGGATCACGTACGAGCGCGCCACACACGGCGAGCAGCTGCTTCTGACCACCGGAGAGGGCGTGGGAGGAGCGGCCGGCCAGCTCCGTCAGCCCGAACCGCTCCAGGGCGGCCTCGACGCGCTCCTGACGCTCCGCGCGTCCGAGCCCGGAGCTGCGAAGGGAGAAGGCGACGTCCTCGGCCACGGTGGGCATGATGATCTGCGCGTCCGGGTTGCTGAAGACGAGAGCCGTCCGGCGGCGGAGCTCGGATGCCTGCGTGGCCGGATCGAGTCCCAGGATGCCGAGCCGCCCCGATCGCCGGGGCACGAGCCCGCCGAGCAGGCGCGCGAACGTGGACTTGCCGGATCCGTTCTCGCCGATGACCGCGATGGTGGTGGCGTCGATCTCGAGCGTGACCTCGCGGAGTACGTCGACGTCGTCGAGCCGGACGGAGACGTCCTCGAGCCGGATCGTCATCGGACCACCTCGAACACCGCGGCGATCCCGAGCCCGCCGCCGACGGACGCGGCGGCGACGCCGCGCGTGCCGGGGGCGGCGCCCCCGCGCACGAGCCGGCTGAACAGCCGCACGACGGCCACGGCCCCGCTCGCACCCCAGGGATGCCCGAGGGCGAGCGCGCCGCCGCCGGCGCTGACCCGGAGGTCGTCCTCGGCGATCCCGAGCCGGTCGAGCACCGCGAGGCTCTGCGCGGCGAAGGCCTCCACGATCTCGAACGCGGCGATATCGGTCTGGCGCAGGCCCGCGCGGTGCAGCGCGGCATCGACGGCGACCGCGGCGCCGAGGCCCGGCAGGGCCGGGTCGCAGCCGACGACGACGCCCGCCCGCACCGCGAGCCCGCGGGCGCTGCCCGCCGGCGCGACGACCACGACCGCGGCGCCGTCGCCGATACGGGTCGCGGTGCCGGCCGTGAGCGTGCCGCCGGGGAACAGCGGGGGGAGCCGCGGCAGGAGCCCCTCCGCAGCGCCGACCGCGTCGTCGTGCGCGAGTTCGGCCAGCGGCACGAGCTCGGCCTCGAAGCGGCCGGCGTCGCGGGCGGCCCGCGCCCGGGCGTGACTGCGCGCGGCATGGGCGTCCTGCCGGGCGCGCGAGATGCCGTCGTGCGCGGCGAGGTACTCGGCCGCGTGCACCATGTCAGGGTCCGGGAAGCCCTCGGGCGCAAAGGGCGCGCGCGCGTAGGGGATCCCGTCGACGGAGCGCACCGGGGCGGTCGACGCGCTCTCCGTGCCGCCCGCCACGCGCATCCCGGGGTCTCCCGCGCGGATCGCGGTCGCGGCATCCAGCACGGCCGCCAGGCCGCTGCCGCACTGCCGGTCCACCGTCCCGCCGGGGACGGAGGGATCCAGGCCGGCGGCGAGGGCGGCGACGCGCCCCAGGTTGCCACCGGGGCCCATGCAGTTGCCGAGCAGCACGTCGGCCACCGTGGGCGCCGCGCCCGAGGCCGCGGCGGCATCCGCCAGCGCCGCTCGGATGGCGCGGGCTGCGAGCTCCGCGGCGTCGAGGTGGGCGAGGGCGCGACCGCGTGTGCCGATCGGGGTGCGCCGGGCGGCGATGATGACGGGATCCTGCTCAGACGTCAAGGCGCGTCACCTCCCCGGCCAGCGCGCGGCGAACGGCCTCCGCGCGGGCGGGCTTTCCCGACGCGGTCCGCGGCAGCTCGCCCGCGAACCAGCGTCGCGGCCGATGGGCCGGAGCGAGGTGAGTCCGACTCGCGTGGCGGAGGGCGTCGATGCACGCGTCGCTCGCGTCCACGAACGCCGCGACGAGGGCCCCGACGGGCTCGCGTGGCCAGCCGAACACGATGGCGTCACGGACCCCGGGCACCGAGCGGAGGACGGCCTCGACCTCCTCGGGCACGATCGTCGCCGATGCCGTGAGGATCGCGTCGTCGGCGCGGCCGAGCAGCCGCAGGCACCCGTCCACGAGCTCGGCGCGGTCGCCGACCGTGGCCCAGTCCCCGTCGTGACGGAGCGGACCCGAGCCGCCGAGATACCCTCGGGCGACGAACGGCGACCGCACCCACAGCTCGCCGCAGCGGATATTGATCTCCACGCCGGGGAACGGCCGCAGCCCGTCGCCCTCGTCGATGGCGACGAACGAGAGCTCCGCGGCTCCGTAGTAGGCGACCACCCGGATGCCGGCGTCGTGTGCGCGGTCGCGGAGGTCCGGATCCATGTGCGAGCCGCCGACGAGCGCGGTCCGCACGGATGAGGGGGCGTCGTGCTCGAGCAGGGCGCGCAGTGCCTGCGGCGTCCCGTGGAAGCACGTCGCGCCGGATCCCGCGGCGGGCCCGATCAGCGGGCGCGGTCCTCCGCTGAGCGCGTGCGCCAGGGAGAACAGCGTGAGCGAGGCGGAGGCCGGCGCGGGGAGGGCGACAGCGTCGTCCGGGCCGGCGTCGAGCAGCCGGCTGACGATCGGGAACGACTCCTCCCACGACGACGCGCTGCGCAGGACGATGCGGGCGGGGCCGCTCGACCCCGAGGTGAGCGTGGCCCACGCGACATCCTCCGGCGGAGTGGCCTGGGCGGCCGCCACGAGGGAATCCCACGGGGCCGCGGGCCAGCGCGCGTCGCCCACCAGCGGGACCCGACCGGCGGCGCGGATCTCGCGCAGCCGGTCGAGGAGCGCCGGGGTGTCGCTCGGGAGCGGGACGATCACGGCATCGGCACCGGGGTGCGCTCGGCCGGCGCGGGCCACACGCGACGGAACGCCCGCGGGTAGGCCCGCACGAGCGTCGCGACGATCGCGGTGGCGAGCACGGCCTTCAGGAGGTCGCCGGGCAGGAAAACGAGGCTGGTCAGCGCGGTCTGGCCGATCGGCAGTCGCGTGACGAGGCTCTGCACCGGGATGCCGAACGCGTACACGACGAGGATGCCGCCGGTGACGACGCCGACGAAGGTCCGCCAGACGACCGGCTTGCGGCCGCGGGCGTGCACGATGAGCCCGATCACGATGGCGCCGACGATCCAGCCGATCAGGTAGCCGGCCGACGGGCCGAGGAACACGCCGATCCCGCCGCGGCCGCCGGCGAGCAGCGGCAGGCCGACCGCCACGAGGGCGAGGAGGACCGTCACCGACAGGCCGCCGAGCCAGGGGCCGAGGATCGCGCCGGCGAGCATCACGCCGAGGGTCTGCGCGGTGATCGGCACCGCTCCCAGGATCGTGAACGCGCCCGGAAGACCCAGCACGGCGATGATGCCGGCGAAGATCGCGATGCGGGCGAGATCGGCCGCATCGAGCCGGCGACGGGGGACGGCGAGATCGGTCATAGGGAGATTCTCCTGGGTGCGGCGGGTCGCGTGACGACCTGAACGGTGTTCACCGGGTCGTGAACGCCGTAAGTATAGTGAGAACGTGGAAGACGTCACACCCCGCCGGAGGCTTTCCCGAGAGGACGTCGTCCACGCGGCGTTGCGGATCCTCGACGACTACGGTCTCGCCGACCTGACGATGCGACGGCTGGCTGCCGCGCTCGACGTGCAGCCGAGCGCCCTCTACTGGCACTTCGCCAACAAGCAGACCATCATCGCCGAGTTGTCGGACCGGATCCTGGGCCGAGCACGGCCGGCGGACGCCGCCGCGGACGGCCCGGCGAGGCTGCGCGCCGAGGCTCTTGCGCTGCGCGACGCGCTGCTCGCGTACCGCGACGGCGCCGACGTCGTGGCCAGCACGCTCGCGCTGGGTCTGGGATCGGTCCGCCCGCAGGACCGCCTGGTGCGCGCGATCGCGGAGGCCGGGTTCGACCCCGGCACCGCGCGGGGAGCGGCGACCGCGCTCACCCACTTCGTCCTCGGACACGTCTCCCACGAGCAGCAGCGGATGCAGTACGAGAGCCTCGGCGTGCGCCCCGACGATAGCAGCCCGGACGCCGTCGACGACGGCGACTCCCAGCGCGAGTTCCTCTTCGGCGTGGGTCTGCTCGTCGGCGGCCTGATGGCCCTCCGCCCCGCGTCGTCCCGAGCCCGGGGCTGAGCCGCGCGGACTCAGCGGCCGGCGCGATCGAGCAGCGCGTCCTCGTCGGAGGCGTCGCGATCGGGACGCCGGCCGAAGAGCGAGCGTCGCCGGGCGACCCGAACGGGTGCGGCGTCCCCCTCGAAGAGCTCGGGGTTCGCCGCGCGCGCGGCGGCCTCGGCGGCATCCTCCCGGCGCTTGTGCACCTCGGTGCGGATGACGTAGCCGATGAAGACGAAGCCCATCACCGCGAACAGGATCCACTGGATCGCGTAGGACAGGAACGGACCCGGGTCGTTCGTCGGCGCCTCGAGCGAACTCGGGGCCGTCGCCGGCGCCGGATCCTCCGACATCATGACGATGTACGTGCTCTGGTCGAGCTGCGAGCCCTCGGTGCCCAGGCGCTCCGCGATGAGGGGGAGGTTGATCGTCGGCACCTGGCCGTCCGGCGCGGTCTCGCGCCCGGAGACGGGCAGCGACTCGCCCGGGAGCAGCCGCCCGATCACGGTCGCCGCGCCCGTGGGTGGAGTTGGCACCGAGTCGGGGCCGTCGCCCGCGCCCGGCGGCACCCACCCGCGGTCGATGAGGAGCACGCGCCCGTCGTCGAGCTGGAACGGCACGAGCACCTCGAACGCCACGGTCCCGCCGTGCGGGCGGTTGCGGGCGAGCAGCTGCTGATCCGGCAGATAGTGCCCGGTGAGGATGACCGGATGCCACTTGGCCGTGGACTCGTCGAACGCGCCCGGCGTGGGCACCAGCGTCGCGATCGGGACGGGCGGTGCGTCGTAGTTCTCGCTGACCAGGGCCAGCTCCGCGGAGCGATCCGCGTTGCGGCCGAACTGCCACTGCGACAGGAACGCGCACGCGATCGCGAACACGATCGCGATCCCGACGTAGATCCCCCAGCGGCCGAGCGCGGGCAGGCGCTTCATGCCGGCGCTCCCGCGGTCGCGGCATCCGTCAGGGGTGAGACTTCGAGGGGGAAGCGTCGGGCGTCCAGGAAGGCGCGCAGCTCCTCGCGGTGCTCGTCGCACGCGACCCACGTCTTACGTCGGTCGCCGTCATGGATGCGCGGGTTCCGCCAGTCGATCCGCCAGCGCGCCGCAGCGCCGCATCCCGCGCGGGAGCACGGCGCGGATGTCACGGGGTGGGCCCGTCGGACGTGCTGGGGGTCTCGCTGATCCGGATGACGGGCGGCTGCTCCGTCTTCGGCTTCTCGGCCTCGGGCGCGTCGCCGAGCGACCGCTCGGGATCGACGGCGGGAGCCACCTTCGTGTCCTGGCCGACGTTCGCGAGGACCACCGCGATGTACGGAAGGAAGATCGCTCCCGCGCCGAAGATCCACGTGTACCAGCCGTACGGCATCACGAGCACCATGAGCGCGAAGCAGACGATGCGCACGCTCATCATGACCAGATACGTGGTCGTGCGTTTGCCGGCGTCGTCGCGCGGGGCGCGTGGCAACGACGTCGCGGACTGCAGCCTTGCGATGCTCTTCACGGTGCTTCCAGCCTACGCCGCGCACCGGCACCCGGAGTCAGCTGTTGTAGTAGTAGTCCCGGTAGGTGAGCACGCCGCTGGACGCGAGGGCCGCGAAGAACCAGATGAGCACGATGATGCCGATCACCCAGAGGCCGAGGCTGACCCAGCCGATGATCACGCCGGCCAGCGCCATCCCGTGGCCGTTCTCGCCGGTCTTCTTGATCTGGCTGAGCGAGATGTGTCCGGTGATGACCCCGACGATCGAGGCGATGATCGGGATGATGAACAGCCCGACGAGCGAGGAGATGAGGGACACGATCGCGAGCGGGTTCGTCCGCGGTCCGGTCGGGTAGGGGGTGTAGACCGGCGGGGGGTAGGCCCCGGGGTACTGCGGTGACGGGGGCACCGGCTGGCCGTACTGCGGCTGCCCGTACGGCTGCTGCGGGGGCTGGGCGTACTGCGGCGGCTGCGCGGGAGCGGCGGGTTGTGCGGGAGGGGCGGGCTGCGCGGCCGGCGGCTCGGGGGCCGCGGGAGGGGTGGGGGGAGCGGGCGGCTGGGTCGGGTCCTCGGGGGTGGGATCGCTCATGGTGCGGCCTTTCGTCGTCCGGTGGCTCCAGGCTCGCAGCCCGGTGCGCGGGCTGTCAACGGGGCGTCTGTACAGTGGGACCCGGCCGCACGCCGAGGTAAGGAGCATCCGCATGGCAGAAGAGCGCGTCGTCCTGGTGACCGGTGGGAACCGCGGTATCGGCCGCGCGATCGCCGAGCGCTTCGTCGCCGACGGCTACCGCGTGGCGGTCACGGCGCGCTCGGGCGAGGGCCCGGAGGGTGCGCTGACGGTGCGCGCGGACGTGACGGATGCCGCGTCCCTCGACACCGCGTTCGCCGAGGTCGAGGCGACGCTCGGACCCGTCGCGATCGTCGTCGCGAACGCCGGCATCACGAAGGACACGCTCCTCCTGCGGATGAGCGACGACGACTTCGACTCGGTCGTCACGACGAACCTCGGCGGCTCGTTCCGCGTCGTCAAGCGCGCCGCGAAGGGCATGCTGAAGGCGCGGTGGGGTCGCGTCATCCTCATTTCGAGCGTCGTCGGGCTGCTGGGTTCGGCCGGTCAGATCAACTACGCGAGCTCGAAGAGCGCGCTCGTCGGCTTCGCCCGCTCGCTCACGCGGGAGCTGGGCAGCCGCGGGATCACGGCGAACGTCGTCGCTCCCGGCTTCATCGAGACCGACATGACCGCGGAGCTCCCCGAGGACCTCCAGGCCGACTACAAGAAGAGCATCCCCGCGGGCCGCTTCGCGACCCCCGATGAGGTCGCCGGCGTCGTGGCCTGGATCGCCTCCGACGCCGCCTCGTACATCAGCGGCGCCGTGATCCCGGTCGACGGCGGCCTCGGCATGGGCCACTGACCCCCGCTCCAGTGTCACCCGCGCACGGTTCCGGCGCGGGTAGAGCGTGCGCGAGTGACACTCGAGCGGCTCAGGGGAGGAGGGGGATGACCTCGCGGAGGTCGACCGGGCCGATCACGAGGTCGGCCTGGGCACGTACGGCGGGCTTGGCGTTGAAGGCCAGGCCCAGGCCCGCGGCGGCGAGCATCTGAAGGTCGTTCGCGCCGTCGCCGATCGCGATCGTCGACGACAGGGGGACGCCATGGTCCGCGGCCCATTCCCGGAGGGCGTCGGCCTTGCCCGCGGCATCCACGATGGGGCCGTCGACCTCACCCGTGAGCACGCCGTCGCTCGTCGCGAGCCGGTTCGCGCGCCACACGTCGACGGCGAGCGCGGGCGCCAGGTCGTCGAGGATCTCGTGGAACCCGCCGGAGACGACGGCGACGATCCCGCCGCGCTCGTGCACCGCGGCGACGAGCTCGTGGACGCCGGGTGTCGGCGTGATCCGCGCGCGGACCCGCGGGAAGGCCGACACCGGAACCCCCCGCAGCGCCGCGACGCGACCGCGCAGGCTCGTCGCGAAGTCGACCTCGCCGCGCATCGCGGCCTCGGTCGCCGCGGCCACCTCGAGGCCGCGGCCGGCCTCGTCCGCGAGCAGCTCGATGACCTCGTCACGGAGGAGGGTCGAGTCGGCGTCGAGGACGAGGAGAAGGCGCGCGGTCATCCCCCCACGCTAGCGAAGCGGAAGTGAGGCCTCGCGTCACCGCTCGATGTGGACGCCCTTGCCGACGACGGTGATCCCGGACTCGGTCACGGTGAAGCCCCGCGCCAGGTCGCGCTCCGTGTCGATGCCTACGGTCGCGCCGTCGGCGATGACCACGTTCTTGTCGATGATCGCGCGGTGCAGACGCGCGCCCGCGCCCACGTGGACCCGGTCGAAGAGCACCGAGTCGGAGATGTGGGTGCCCGCCTCCGTGAGACCCCACGGGCCGACCACGCTCCGCTCGAGGTGCGTGCCCGAGAGCACCGAGCCGAGCGACACGATCGAGTCGATCGTCTGTCCGAGGTTGCCCGCCGCGTCGCGCGCGAACTTCGCCGGCGGCGAGTTCACCAGCTGCGAGTGGATCGGCCAATGCCGGTTGTACAGGTTGAAGATCGGCAGCGTGGAGGTCAGATCCATGTGCGCGTCGAAGAACGAGTCGATCGTGCCGACGTCGCGCCAGTAGGCGCGGTCGCGGTCCGTCGACCCGGGCACGTCGTTGCGCTTCATGTCGTAGACGCCCGCCTCGCCGCGACCGACGAAGTAGGGCACGATGTCACCGCCCATGTCGTGGTTGGAGGTGGGCAGCTCGCCGTCCACCTCCACGGCCTCGATCAGGGCCTCGGCATCGAAGATGTAGTTGCCCATCGAGGCCAGTACCTCGCCGGGGCTGTCCGCGAGCCCGGTGGGCTTCTGCGGCTTCTCCAGGAAGTCGCGGATGCGCGCGGGGTCCGCCGGGTCGACGTCGATGACCCCGAACTGGTTCGCGAGCGAGATCGGCTGGCGGATGCCGGCCACCGTCGCGCGCGCACCCGAGGTGATGTGTGCGTCGAGCATCTGCTGGAAGTCCATCCGGTACACGTGGTCGGCGCCGATCACGACCACGATGTCGGGCTGCTCGTCGTTGATGAGGTTGAGGCTCTGCAGGATCGCGTCCGCCGACCCGGAGAACCAGCGCTTTCCGAGGCGCTGCTGTGCCGGGACCGACGTGACGTACGCGTCCAGGAGCGCCGACATCCGCCAGGTCTGCGAGAGGTGCCGGTCGAGACTGTGCGACTTGTACTGCGTGAGCACCACGATCTGCCGCAGATGCGAGTTGATGAGATTGGAGATCGCGAAGTCGATGAGCCGGTACTGGCCACCGAACGGGACGGCGGGCTTGGCGCGATCCGCGGTCAACGGCATCAGGCGCTTGCCCTCCCCTCCGGCGAGGATGATTCCGAAGACCTTCGGGGCAGCGGGCATGGCACCAGACTATGCCGCGCCCGCGCGGCCGTACTAGCGTCGAGACATGCGTGTTGACCTCGTCACGAAGGAGTATCCGCCGGCGATCTACGGCGGCGCCGGGGTCCACGTGACCGAGCTCGTCCGCGCCCTGCGCGCGCGCGATTCGGGGGAGCCGCTCGACGTCCGCGTGCGAGCGTTCGGCGAGCCCTGCGACGAGCCGGGTGTCGCGTCGTACCCGGTGCCCGCCGAGCTGCTCGCGGCGAACCCGGCGATCCAGACCCTCGGCACCGATCTGTCGATCGTGGCGGATGTCGCGGGCGCCGACCTCGTCCACTCCCACACCTGGTACGCGAACTTCGCCGGGCACCTCGCGTCGCTGCTCTACGGCATCCCGCACGTCCTGACGGCGCACTCCCTCGAGCCCCTGCGGCCGTGGAAGGCCGAGCAGCTCGGCGGCGGTTACGCCGTGTCGAGCTACTTGGAGAAGGCGGCGTACGAGTCGGCCGCGGCGATCGTGGCGGTGAGCGAGGGGATGCGGGCGGACATCCTCCGCAGCTATCCCGCGCTCGACCCGCAGAAGGTGCGCGTCATCTACAACGGCATCGACACGGCGGCGTGGGGTCCGCGGGAGGATCCCGAGCTGCTCCACGAGCTGGGAGTGGATCCGGGACGTCCCTCGGTCGTCTTCGTGGGGCGCATCACGCGCCAGAAGGGCCTGCCGTACCTGCTCCGTGCGGCCGAGCTGCTGCCGCCCGAGGTGCAGCTGATCCTCTGCGCCGGCGCACCGGACACGCCGCAGATCCTGGACGAGGTCTCCGGCCTCGTGCGCGGGTTGCAGGAGACGCGGTCCGGCGTGGTGTGGATCGAGAGGCTCCTGCCGCGCGACAGCCTGCGGGCGATCCTCACCGAGGCGACGACGTTCGTCTGCCCGTCCGTCTACGAGCCGCTGGGCATCGTGAACCTCGAGGCGATGGCGTGCGGAGCCGCCGTGGTCGGCACCGCGACCGGCGGCATCCCGGAGGTCGTCGACGACGGCGTGACGGGCCGCCTCGTCCCGATCGACCAGGTCGGTGACGGCACCGGGACCCCGCTGGATCCCGAGCGATTCGTCGCGGATCTGGCCAGCACGCTGACCGAGGTCGTGTCGGATCCCGGCCTCGCGGCGGCCTACGGGCAGGCCGGTCGGGAGCGCGCCGTGGCCGAGTTCAGCTGGGCCCGGATCGCGGATCAGACGGCCGCGCTGTACACCGAGGTGGTGGGGTCGGGCCGGTAGGCTTTCGGCCATGGTGCGCGTCCTCGAGTTCGCAGATGTGGTCGTCCGGCGCAACGCGCGGGACATCGTCTCGCACCTGAACTGGACGGTGAACGACGACGAGCGCTGGGTCATCCTCGGCCCCAACGGCGCCGGGAAGACGACCGTCCTCCAGCTCGCCGACACGATCGAGCACCCGACCTCCGGCACCGTGACGATCCTGGGGGAGCGGCTCGGCCGCACGGACGTGTTCGAGCTGCGTCCGCGGATCGGCTTCGCCTCGACCGCGATGGCCAAGCGCGTCCCGCCGACCGAGCGCGTGATCGATGTCGTGATGACCGCGGCGTACGCGGTCCTCGGCCGTTGGCGCGAGGACTACGACGACATCGACGAGCGCCGCGCGTTCCGGGTGCTCACCGAATGGAAGCTCGACGAGCTCGCCGACCGGACGTTCGACACGCTCTCCGACGGCGAGCAGAAGCGCGTGCAGATCGCCCGCGCGGTCATGACGGATCCCGAGCTCCTGCTCCTCGACGAGCCGAGCGCGAGCCTCGACCTGGGGGCCCGCGAGGAGCTCCTGAGCCTGCTCGGCGGGTATGCGCAGGCGCCGACGACGCCGGCCATGATCATGGTCACCCACCACGTGGAGGAGATCCCGGTGGGCTTCACGCACGCGCTGCTGCTCCGCGACGGCGCGGCGGTCGCCGCGGGTCCTCTTGCCGAGACGCTGACGGCCGACAACCTCACGCGTACGTTCGGACTCCCCGTCGCCCTCACGGAAGACGGCGGCCGGTACGCCGCTCGCGCGTCTTCCTGACGAGTCGCGTCCCCTCTTCGGGACGCGGTGGCGGGTTCCGCCTGATAGGCTGTCTCCTTGGTGCTTCGCGCACCCGAGACTTTCTCCGCATCGGCAAGGACTCCCATGAAGACTGACATTCACCCTGAGTACCAGGCGGTCGTGTTCCGCGACCTCGCCTCGGGCGACACCTTCCTCACGCGCTCGACGGTCTCGAGCGACAAGACGATCGAGCTCGACGGCGTCGAGTACCCGGTCATCGACGTCGAGATCTCGTCCGCGTCGCACCCGTTCTACACGGGCAAGCAGCGCATCATGGACTCGGCCGGTCGCGTCGAGAAGTTCAACAAGCGCTTCAAGGGCTTCGGCGGCGCGAAGTAAGCCCCGCCCGCTCTCGCTCTTCCGGAAGGCCCCGCTTCGGCGGGGCCTTCCGCGTCTCCGGGCCGTCCTCCCGCGAGACTGCATCTGGGCTCCGAGACCGCGGGATACGCCTGCAGTCTCGGAGCGTCGCTGATGTCTCGCGGACCTAGAATCGACGGATGAGCGCGAGCCACCCGTACCGCGACGCGCTCGACGCGGTGCCGGTCGAGCGACGCGAGGTCGCGCTCGCCGGCGGCGTCACCGCCTACTGGGCGTACGGACCCGAGGATGCCGCGACCACGATCGTCGCGGTGCACGGCTTCCGGGGCGAGCACCACGGGCTCGAGCCGATCGTCGCGTATCTCGAGGACGTCCGCGTGCTCTCGCCGGACCTCCCCGGGTTCGGTGAGACGCCGCCCCTCCAGGGGCGCGCGCACGACCTCGCCGGTTTCGCCGACTGGCTCGCCGAGTTCGTGGGTGCGACCGCCCCCGGCGCGGTCCTGCTCGGCCACTCCTTCGGCTCGATCGTCGTCGCCGCGGCCGTCGCCGGGGGGCTCGCGACGCCGCGCGTCATCCTCGTGAACCCCATCGGCGCTCCGGCCCTGGCGGGCCCCCGCGGGCTCCTCACGCGGCTCGCCGTCTTCTACTACTGGGTGGGCGCCCGCCTCCCGCACCGGGCGGGGGAGGCGCTCCTGCGCAATCGCGCGATCGTGCGGGTCATGAGCGTCTCGATGGCCAAGACGCGGGATCCTGCGCTGCGCCGCTTCGTGCACGCGCAGCACGACCAGTACTTCTCCCGCTTCGCCGACCGCGATGCGCTCCTCGAGGCCTTCCGGACCTCGGTCTCGCACGACGTGCGCGAGTTCGCGCCGCGCATCCCGCAGCCCGTACTCCTCGTGGCGGCCGACCGTGACGACATTACCCCGATCGAGGCCGAGCGCCATCTGCAGACGCTGTTCCCGCGCGCCGAGCTGGTCGAGATCCCCGAGGTGGGGCACCTGATCCACTACGAGACCCCCATGCCGGCGGCCGCGGCGATCACGCGGTTCCTCGCGGAGGGATCCGCTACGCGTCCTGCTCGATGACGATGCCGTCGTTGGAGTGCGGTGCGTCGGTCTCGGCCAGCACGTCGAAGCCGACCAGGCTGAGGCGGTCGCGTTCGACGAGGAACGTGTAGCCGGAGCCGTTCGCGAGCCGCTCCCCGGAGCCCGGGCGGTCGCCGCCCGTCGCGTGCCGGACGAGCGCCCGGATGAGGGCGCCGTGCGACACGCCGACGACCTCGACCGGACCGGGTGCGGCCTGGGCACGTGCGTCCGCCACCGCGCGACGGACACCCGCGAGCGCGCGCTCGCGCACGACGTCCACGTGCTCCGCACCGGGGACGGCGGAGGCGTGCCGATCGCCCCAGCGCTCTTCGAGCTGCTCGGCGTTGAGCCCCTCGCCCTGGCCGTACGCGCGTTCGCGCAGCTCCGGGTACAGGCGGGGCTCGTCGAGTCCGAGCGTGTCGGCGATGATCTCGGCCGTCTCGCGCGCCCGGGAGAGGTCGCTCGCGACGATGACCACGGACCGGTCGCGCGGCAGCAGGCGCGCGAGCGTCTCGCCGGCGGTGCGGGCCTGCGCGCGTCCGGTGTCGTTGAGCGGGATGTCGGATGCGCCCTGGATGCGGCCGTCCCGGTTCCAGTCCGTCTCGCCGTGGCGGATGAGCGTCAGCGAGGTCATCCCCCGAGCCTAACCGTCAGGCGGCGGAGGGAAGCGCGTCGGCGAGCGCCGAGAGGACCTCGCTCGTGCCCGCGTCGATCTTGACGGTCGCCCGAGGGTCGCCCCGGGTCTCACCACGGTTGACGATCACGATCGGGATGCGCCGCCGCCGCGCGCGCTCGAGGAGCCGGACCCCCGAGTTCACGACGAGCGACGAGCCCGCGATCAGGAGCGCCTCACTGGTGCGCACCAGCTGCTCGGCCTCGCGGAACTTCTCCGCGGGGATGAACTCGCCGAAGAAGACCACGTCGGGCTTCAGCATCCCGCCGCAGACCGTGCAGTCCGGGATGCTGAAGCCCTCGACGGTCTCGGGGGCGACGTCGCCGTCGGGGCCGAGGGGGAGCTCCGTGTCGCGTCGCAGCCAGGGGTTCTCCGCCTCGATGCGCGCGACCAGGTCGCGGCGGTCGAACATCTGCCCGCAGCGGACGCAGAAGACGCGGCTCATCGCCCCGTGCAGCTCGACGACGCGATGGCTGCCGGCGCGGGTGTGCAGGCCGTCGACGTTCTGGGTCACGACCCCGGATGCCACGCCGGCGGACTCGAGCCGCGCGATCGCGCCGTGCCCCCGGTTCGGGTCGGCGGCTGAGAACGTGCGCCAGCCGAGGTGGCTGCCGACCCAGTACCGCCGACGGGAGAGTTCGCTGCCGAAGAACTGCTGCACGGTCATCGGCGTGCGGGCCGGGGCGCCCTGGCCGCGGTAGTCCGGGATGCCGGAGTCGGTCGACACGCCCGCGCCGGTGAGGATCGCGATGCGGCGGCCGGCGAGGACGTCCACGGCACGCTCGACCAGGGCGATCGACTTCTCGTCGAGGCCCGCTGCAAGCGTGTCTGGTGCCGTCATCGCATAACCCTCGGTGGGGGGACTCTACGCCCCGCGGTTTTCGGGTATGTTACGGCGGGCGGAATGGCCGGGGCGGCGGGCGAGGAACAGACGATGCGGATCGAGCGGATCGAGCGGGCGGACGACCCGCGGCTCCGGGACTACCGCGACCTCACCGACACCGCCCTACGCCGCGCGCTCGAGCCCGCGGGCGGCCTGTACATCGCGGAATCGGCGAAGGTGATCGCGCGGGCCCTCGCGGCCGGGCACGCGCCGCGCTCCGTGCTCGTGCAGGAGCGCTGGCTCGACGAGGTCGCGGAGCTGCTGGGCGCGGCGGCGGCCTCGGGTGGGGCGGGTGCGGCGGACGTGCCCGCGGGCGGGGCGGACGTGCCCGTCTACCTCGTGGACGCGGAGATCGCGGAGGGTGTCACCGGGTATGCCGTGCACCGCGGAGCGTTGGCCGCCATGCACCGGCCCGAGCTGGCCTCGGTGGCCTCGGTCGTCGCCGGCGCCCGACGCGTGCTCGTGCTGGACGACCTCGTGGATCACACGAACGTCGGGGCCGCGTTCCGTGCCGCCGCGGGGCTCGGAGCGGACGCCGTGCTCGTGGGCCCGCGCTGCGCAGACCCGCTCTACCGGCGGAGCGTGCGCGTGTCCATGGGGACCGTGTTCCAGGTGCCGTGGACCCGGCTGCCGGCCTGGGACGAGGCGCGGGGGCTCCTGCACGCCGAGGGGTTCCGGATCGCGGCCCTGGCGCTGGCACCCGACGCCGTCCCGCTCGACGAGTTCGCGGCGGATCCGCCGGAGCGGATCGCGCTCGTCCTCGGTGCGGAGGGCGACGGGCTCAGCCGGCGCGCGCTCGCCGCCGCCGACACGGTCGTCACGATCCCGATGACCGGCGGGGTGGACTCGCTGAACGTGGCCGCGGCATCCGCCGTCGCCCTCTGGGCGCTCCGGACCGGCTAGAGCTCCTCCGCCGGGCGCGGATTCGGGCCGGGGAGGATCGTGATCACCGGCAGGGGCTCGGGGCGCTTCGCGGTCATGTGGTCGCCGGAGGACTGGTGGCGCAGCCGCCGCAGCACCCACGGCATGAGGTGCGTGCGCGCCCACACCAGGTCGCTGGCGCGGGCGGCGCGCCAGGTCGTGATCGGGAACGGGTCGGGCTGCATCGGCCGCAGCTCGTTCGGCACGTTGAGCGCGCGCAGCACCATGCGGGCGACCTCGTGGTGTCCGAGGGCGTTCAGGTGCAGGCGGTCGTCGCTGAAGAAACGCGGATCCTGGATCTCCTTGAGCGCCCACTGGTCGGCCACGATGCAGTCGTAACGCTCGGCGATCGCCCGCACGTTCTCGTTGTAGATCGCGATCTTGCCCCGGAACTGCCGGAAGACGGGCGCGAAGTTCGTGTCGATCCCGGTGAAGACGACGACGCTGGCGCCGCCCGAGCTCAACCGCACGACGGCGTCCTCGAACTGCTGCGCGATCTCGTCCGGGTCGGTCCCGGGCCGGATGACGTCGTTGCCGCCGGCGCAGAACGTGATCAGGTCGGGCTTCAGCGCGAGGGCCGGCTCCACCTGCTCGGCGACGATCTGCGTGATGAGCTTGCCGCGGATCGCGAGGTTCGCGTAGGCGAAGTCGTCGACCTGCTCCGAGAGCGTCTCGGCGACGCGGTCCGCCCAGCCGCGGAGCCCGCCCGGAGCATTCGGCTCGGGATCGCCGACGCCCTCCGTGAACGAATCGCCGATCGCGACGAACCGGCGCCAGGGATGCGGCCCCGCGTTCGCGACGAACGGGGAGCGGACGGATGCCTCGTCATCGGCGGACATGCGACCTCCTGTCGGTGATCGTCGTTATCGTAGTCCGGGCGATGCGGACGGAGGCCGGCGACATGAACACCGATGCCGCCACGGCGAACCCGCATTTCGGCAGCTTCGCGGCCGAGCAGCTGTCGCCGTCGTACCCGCAGCGCGCGCCGTGGGGCACCGCCCAGAGTCTGCGTGCCTGGCAGGCGGAGGCGCTCGACCTGTACTTCTCGCTCGACGGGCCGGACGGGGTGGGCAAGGGCCCGCGCGACTTCTTCGCCGCCGCGACCCCGGGCGCCGGCAAGACCACGTTCGCGCTGCGGCTCGCGTCCGAGCTTCTGCGCCGCGGGGTGATCGACCGGATCGTCGTCGTGGCGCCCACCGAGCACCTGAAGACGCAGTGGGCGGATGCCGCGGCCCGCGCCTCGCTCCGGATCGATCCCGCGTTCAGCAACCGCCACGCCGTCCCGTCGCGGCAGTACCACGGCGTCGCCGTCACGTACGCGCAGGTCGCCGTGAAGGCATCCGTCCACGAGAGCCTGATCCTCGATCGCCGTACGCTCGTGATCCTCGACGAGGTGCACCACGGCGGCGACGCCCTCAGCTGGGGCGACGCGCTCCGCGATGCGTACGGGCGGGCGACGCGGCGGCTCCTGCTCTCGGGTACGCCGTTCCGCAGCGACACGGCACCTATTCCGTTCGTGGAATATCACCCGGACGACAGCGGCATCCGGATCTCGCGCACCGACTACGCCTACGGCTACCGGCGGGCCCTGGAGGACGGCGTGGTCCGGCCGGTCGTGTTCCTCGTCTACGCCGGGCAGATGCGGTGGCGCACGCGCGCGGGGGACGAGATGGAGGCCCGGCTCGGGCAGGACAACACGAAGGACGTCACCGCACAGGCGTGGCGCACGGCGCTGGATCCGGCGGGGGACTGGATCCCCGCGGTCCTGCGCTCAGCGGACCGCCGGCTGAGCGAGGTGCGTCAGCATCTGCCCGACGCCGGAGGGCTCGTGATCGCGACCGATCAGACGGCGGCGCGCGCGTACGCGGAGATCCTCCGCGACGTCTCGGGGGAGGAGCCGACGGTCGTCCTGTCGGACGAGGCGGAGGCCTCGGCGCGGATCGAGACGTTCGCGTCGTCGGACAGCCGGTGGATGGTCGCGGTCCGCATGGTGTCGGAGGGCGTGGACGTGCCGCGGCTCGCGGTCGGCGTGTACGCCACCTCGGCCTCGACGCCGCTGTTCTTCGCGCAGGCCGTGGGCCGGTTCGTCCGGGCCCGGCGCCGCGGCGAGACCGCCAGCATCTTCCTGCCGAACGTGCCGCAGCTGCTCGCGCTTGCGAACGAGCTGGAGCGGCAGCGCGACCACGCGCTCGACCGGGACGACGCGAACGCCGACGAATGGGCGCTCGAGGACGACCTGCTCGCGGCGGCGGAGCGGGAGGATGCGGCGAGCGACGCGCTGACCGCGGAGTTCACGTATCAGGCGCTCGGCTCGGTCGCGCACTTCGACCGGGTCTTGTTCGATGGCAAGGAGTTCGGCGAGCTCGCCGTGCCGGGGACGCCGGAGGAGGAGGAGTTCCTGGGCCTGCCCGGCCTCCTCGAGCCGGAGCACGTGCACGAGCTGCTCATGCAGCGCCAGGCGCGGCAGGCGCGGCATCGGCGCACACGGGAGGCGCGGGAGGCGGAAACGGTATCGGCGGAGCCGGCGCCGAGCATCCCGGCGCCGCTGCATCGCACGCTGCGTGAGCAGCGGCAGCTGCTCAACAGCCTCGTCGGGCTGTACGCGCGGCAGACGGGCGAGGCGCACGGGCAGGTGCACGCGGAGCTGCGGCGGGTCTGCGGCGGCCCCGCCGTCGCCCAGGCCACCGTCGCGCAGCTTCAGGCGCGCATCGACGTGCTGCGCTCGCGCGTCCGCTCCTGACCCCCCGGCGGTTCGGGACGGCGAAATGCTGGCAATCCCGCGGAATGACGGATGCCGCGCCGGACGCGCCGATACTGTCGAGGGCGGCACGAGCGAGAGGCGGCCCATGACCGAGGACCCGGCATCGCGGACGCCCACCGCACGGGATCGCAGGCGCTGGGCGCAGTATCTCGTCAACGAGCGGGCCGAGGCCGAGGTCTACCGGCAGCTCGCCGAGCGCCGTACCGGGGAGGAGCGGGAGATCCTGCTCGCGCTCGCGGCGGCGGAGGGGCGCCACGAGGCGCACTGGCTCGCGCTCCTCGACGGCGAGCAGGCGCGGCTGCCGCGAGCGTCGTTTCGGACCGTCCTGCTCGGATGGATGGCGAAGCGATTCGGCGCGATCTTCGTCCTCGCGCTCGCCCAGAACGCGGAGGACCGGTCGCCGTACGACGACGACCCCCACGCGACGCCCGCGATGGCGGCAGACGAGAAGATCCACCGCGAGGTCGTGCGCGGGCTGGCCGCGCGCGGCCGCCGCCGTCTGTCCGGGACGTTCCGCGCCGCGGTGTTCGGCGCGAACGACGGCCTCGTCTCCAACCTCGCCCTCGTGATGGGCATCGGCGCCACCGGCGTCGCCCCCCAGTTCGTCCTGTTCAGCGGCATCGCGGGGCTTCTCGCCGGCGCCCTGTCGATGGGCGCGGGGGAGTTCGTTTCGGTGCGTTCGCAGCGTGAGCTCCTGGAGGCGACCGAGCCGAACAACGACAGCGACGCGTTCCTGCCCGACCTCGACCTGAACGCGAACGAGCTCGCCCTCGTCTACCGCACGCGCGGCGTCGACGCGGACGAGGCGATGCGCCGCGCGCATCAGGCCGTCGCGGCCGCGCAGGCGGCGGATCGCTCCCTGCCCTACCGCCGCCCTCGCGAGGCGAAGGACGGGCACGAGGTCGTGGGCAGCGCCCTCAGCGCGGCGACCTCGAGCTTCCTCTTCTTCGCGTCCGGTGCCGTCATCCCCGTCCTCCCGTGGCTGTTCGGCCTGTCCGGCCTCACCGCCGTCGTGCTCGCGCTCGTGTTGGTCGGCATCGCGCTGCTGGGGACCGGGGCGATGGTGGGTCTGCTCTCCGGCGGTCCGCCCCTGAAACGCGGCCTGCGCCAGCTCGTGATCGGCTTCTCGGCTGCCGCTGTGACCTACCTTCTCGGCCTGCTCTTCAACGTCACCCTCGGCGGCTGACGGTCACGACCGCTCTTCCAAGAGCACGCCGGCGGCGGCGTCGAGGTACTCGTCGACGGTGCGGGGACCGAAGATCGCGACGTGGGTGATGTAGCCCTGCGCGAGCGACATCATGCCGCGGACGACGTCGTCGAGCGTGCGTCCCCGGGCTTCGGACCACGGGCGCACAGCGATGGAGATGGACGTCGCGATCTCGGCCACCGTGCGATCGAGCTCCTCGCGAAGGCCCGGGTCGACGGTGGATGCCGCCCAGAACTGGAGGGGGACCATCGGTCGGACGAAGCCCTCGGCGTCGACGAATCCGGCCAGCATCGTCCGCAAGATCTCCCGCGGCGCGAGCAGTTCGCCGCGGCGCCCGGCCGCCTCGATCTCCTCGCGGCGCATGCCAAGGAAGTGGCCCACGATGTAGCGCGCGAGCTCGGCCTTGTTCGTGAAGTGGGAGTAGATCGCGCCGGCGGAGAGTCCCGACTCGCGAACGATGTCGGCGACCGTCGTCTCGTTGAGTCCGGAACGTTCGATGCAGCGCAGCGCGGCGAGGGCGATCTCCTCGCGTCGGGCCTCGCGATAGGCGTCGGTCACTCGGGGCATGGAAAGAGAATACCCGTTCTGCTACAGTCCAAAAGAAAACGGACGTTCTTTTTAGGAGCAGATCATGGAGACCGTGGTGCACAAGACGAAGTGGGGCTTCGCGGCCCTGTACGGCGTGGTCGGTGCGGCGATCGTCAGCATCCTCGTCCTCGGGTTCATCTGGCCCGCCGCCACGGCGCAGCCCCAGAACCTGCCCGTCGCGATCGCCGGCCCCGCCGATCAGGTCACGACGCTGGAGGGCGCCCTCGCCGAGCAGGATCCGAGTCCGTTCGATCTCCACGAGGTCACCGGTCGCGACGAGGCCGTCACGATGATCGAGGACCGCCAGGTCTACGGAGCGATCCTGCTCGGGCAGACTCCCGAGGTGCTCGTCGGCTCGGCGGCCAGCCCCGTCGCCGCGCAGGCCCTGCGTGGCGTGGCGGTGCGGCTTCAAACGGAGATCTGGGCGGCCGCGCAACAGCGGCTGACGCAGCAGTTCGCCGCCCTCGGGCAGGCGTTGGCGGCCGGCGCCGTCCCGCAGCTCCCCTCGGCGGCACCGCAGATCCCGACCGTCGTCGTAACGGATGTCGTCCCTCTGTCCGCCGACGATGCGACCGGCGCGGGACTCGGCGCCGCGGCGTTCCCGCTCGTCCTCGGCGGCCTCCTCGCCGGTGTGCTCCTGGTGCTCCTCGTCTCCGGCGTCGTGCGTCGCCTGCTCGGTCTCGCCGTCTTCGCGGTCGTGGCGGGAGCCGGGATCGTGCTCGTGCTGCAGACCTGGTTCGGAGTCCTGCAGGGACCGTGGATCCTGAACGCGCTCGCCGCCGGTCTCGGGGTCGCGGCGACCGGCGCCGTCATCATCGGGTTCAATGCGGTCATGGGTCCCGCCGGGATCGGCGTCGGTGCCGTGATCACGATGCTGATCGGGAACCCGCTCTCGGCCGCGGCGATCCCGTGGCAGTTCCTCCCCACGCCGTGGGGCGCGATCGGCCAGGGATTCGTGCCCGGTGCCTCCGCGACGCTGCTGCGTTCGATCTCCTACTTCCCGGATGCCTCGACCCTCGCGCCCTGGCTCACGCTCACGGCGTGGACGGTCGGTGGCGTGCTGCTGGCCCTCGTGGGACGCTTCCGCTCGCGCGCCGACGTCGAGCCGCCGGTCCACCAGCTCGAGGCCTGATCCCTCCCGTCCGCGGATGGGATTGCGATGGTAGATTGATCCCATGCAAGCCACGATCGACTCCGGCGGACGACTGCTGCTCCCGAAGAAGCTTCGTGACGCCTTGGGGCTGGTGGCCGGCTCGACGGTCGACATCTCGCCCTACGGCGCGGGCCTGCAGATCATCGTGAGTGGTCGCACGGCACGGATCGAGCGGGGGGCGGACGGTCATCTGGTCGCGCGTTCCGAGACCGTCGTGACCGACGACACCACGTTCGCGCTGATCGACGCGGGGCGCCGGTGACGGCTTCGGCGGTCCTGGCCGTCGACACGAGCGTCGCGGTGCCGCTCCTCGTCGCCGCGCACGAGGCACACGTGGTCGTCCGCGAGTGGGCGGTGGGGCGCACACTCGCGCTCAGCGGTCACGCCCTTGCTGAGACGTACGCGGTGCTGACCCGTCTGCCCGGAGATGCGCGCGTGGCACCCGAGGATGCGGTGCTGCTCATCGAGGACCGCTTCACTGAGCGAGTCGTGCTGGCGCCGCACCGGTCCGGCGAGGTGCATCGGGATCTGGCCCGCGCCGGGATATCCGGGGGCGCGACCTATGACGGGCTGGTCGCGTTGGCTGCGCGCGACCATGGCGCCGCGCTCGCCACGCGTGATGCGCGCGCCCGCCCGACCTACGAGGCGGTCGGTGTGCAGGTGCTGGTCGTCGGCTGACGCCAGCTCGGCGTCGGCCGACCTCCTTGCTCCATGGGCATGAAAGCATGAGCCTGTGATCGAGGTCGATGAGGTCGGGGTCGTCGCCGACGGTGTGACGCTGCTGGCCCCCGTCTCGGTATCCGCCGAATTCGGCGAGGCTTTGATCGTGCGTGGCCGGAACGGGACCGGGAAATCGACGCTGTTGCGTGTTCTCGCCGGCCTCCGTGCGCCGTCGAGCGGCACGGTCCGGATCGGCGGCGAAGACGTTTGCGAGCGGGATCCCCGGTTCCGTCGCCGGGTCGCCGCCATGATCGGCCTCCCGCCGGTGGCCGTGGATCTCACCGTGGTCGATCACGTCACGCTGGTCGCGAGGACCTGGCTCGACGATTCACACGAGGCCGAACGACTCGCGCCGGCGGTGCTCAGCGAGCTCGGACTGGGGGCGCTGCACGAGCGGTTCCCGCATGAGCTGTCGTCCGGTCAGATGCAGCTGTTCGGTCTCGCTCTCGTCTTGGCGCGGCCGTTCGAGGTGCTGATCCTCGACGAGCCCGAGCAACGACTGGATCCGGAGCACGTGGAGTCCGTCATCCGCGTCCTCCAGGCGCGCCGCGCAGCCGGTGCGGCGCTCGTCATCGCCACACACAGTGCGGTGCTGGCCGATCGCCTGGGCGATCGAACCCTCCGCTTGGACGCTGCGGCATGACTCCTCGGGCGCGGGCGGCAGTCCAGATCTGGCGTGACCGCAGCCCCCGGACCACCGGGGATCGTGCGTATCTCGTCTATGCCGTGCTGATGGTCTTGATCGTCGCCGTCATGCCGATGGCGCGGGCCATCTGGTTGAGCGCCGCGAGCCCGGCGGGCGTCGCCTTCTTGGCATCGTCGGCCGCACCGGGCGTCACGGCACTCCTCGTCTCGGCGCTCTGGGCCGGTGCCCTGCTGCTCGGACGAGAGCGAGGGCCGGTCGTACGCGCACCGTTCCTCACGCATGCGCTGGCCGTGAGCGACCAGCCCCGATCGGCGACGTTTCGCGGACCGCTCCTGCGCGCTGGCGCGCAGGTGACCGGCGCGACCATGATCATCGCCGCATTGGTCGCTGGCAGCCTCGTCAACGGAGGGCTCGCGGATCCGTTCGAGGCCGCGCTCTTCGTCGTGGCCGGCGGTCTCACCGGCATCGTCGCGACGGTCGCATGGCTCGCCGGTCAGGCGCTCCCGCGCGCGGCGTTGCCGATCGCTCTGGGTCTCCTCGTGCTCGGGGCGGCGACGGCAGTGGTGCCGGTCACCTATGCCTTCGCCCCCTGGGGCTGGGTGGGCCTCCTCTATCCCACCGCTGGTTCGCCGCACGTCCTGGTCCTCTTCACTGCCCTGTGCGTCGCGCTCGTCGCTGCCGTACCCACGCTGATGAGTCGTCTCGGCATCGTGGGGCTCGTCACGCAGGCCCTGCGCTGGGACGCCGCGACGACCCGTGCCAGAGGCATGGACTTCAGTGGGGCGACCGAGCTGTACCGCACGCGACCTCATGTCGGCCGTCGCATCCGAGCCGTTCGCTCAACGGGCCACATGTCGCTCATGTTCCTGCGCCGCGACGCCATCGGTGCCGCTCGGACTCCGGGGCGACTCGCCGCAGGCATCCTCACCCTCGCCGCCGCCGGAGCGCTCATCGCTCTTGCATCGGTGCCGACCGTGCCGGGCTGGCTCCTGGGCGGGGTCGCAGGGTTGTTCGTGTTCGCCGGGCTCGGTCCGCTCACGGACGGGATCCGGCACGCCGTGAGCATTGCATCCGACCTCCCTCTCTACGGGATCTCCGACGGACATCTGCTGGTACAGCACGCGCTGTTCCCTCTGGGGGTGGTTGTCGTTGTGTTGCTTGCCGCCGCCACTGTCGCCGCGATCGTCGTGGGCATCCCGGCCGTGGCCTCGATCGTCGGGGCCCTCGCGGTCGGGCTGCTGGGGCTCGTCATCCGCATCGGCGGCGCGGTGAAGGGCATGTTGCCGCCGGCTCTCCTCGCGCCGATGCCGACACCGATGGGCGACCCGAGCGCTGCGGTGCGACTGGTGTGGGCGCTGGACGGCGTCCTGCTCGCCGCGTCGGCGGGCGCCGCAGCCGCGATCGCCTTCGAGTCGCCGCTCTGGCTGGCCGTCGTCGCCGCAACGGCCGGTGCGATCGTCATCCGGCGCTGGCGCCGCCGACGTTTGTAAATGTGCCCGGGTCAGTCGCGCTCGGCTGCGATCAGGGCTTCGTAGTCCTGTCCGTCGTACTAGACGCCGTGGATCTCGACGGTGGTGCCACTACTCGACAGCGAGGGTTCGCGGTATCTCGTGCCGAAGTGCCGCGACCGTGGGCGCCGCGGTCGCGGCGAGGATGAGCACGAAACCCGCCCCGGCGATCAGTCCAATGGTGGGGAAGGACGCGACGAGCGGCAGCGAGAGTGCGGCAGCCACGATCACCCCGCCGATCGCAATAGCGGCCGTACCGAGGATCGTTGCCGTGATGACATAGATGACCGCCTCCCAGCTCGCGGCCAGGATGATCGCGCCACGCGTGGACCCGGCGGCCTGGATGAGCGCGAACTCGCGTTCGCGAGCGTGGCCGGTCATGAACACGGTGGCAGCGGAGGCGACGGCGGACAGGAGGAGTGGGCCACCGAGCAGGATGACGACGCCCTCGGGGGCGAGGTCGAATCGGCCGCTTGCGCCGGTTTGCGCGGCGCGGGCCGCAAGAGTGGCGCTGGTGGTGTAGAGGCCGCCGGCGAGGGCGATGGCGATCATGAGCGGACTGATGGCGGCGCTGGACTGGCTGAGACGGTAGCGGGCGGAGTTGCGCGCGAGGAACCAGGATGCCGATGCTCTCGCGGGCAGCAGCGCCGTCCAGGCGCGGAGTGCCAGCGGGAAGAGCGCTGGTCCTGCCGTGGCGAGGGCGGCCGCAATGAGGGGGGTGAGGAGGATCGCTCGGCCCGAGAACGCGCCGATCGTGTCGCGGCCGTCGAGGCTCTGAGCGACCGCGATGGCGCCGCCGAGCAGGAGAACGGTCAACACGATGCGGAGCCATCCCATCCGGATTCGCCGGGGCTCCGGATCGCGCAGCGCCTCGACCGGGGGTGTCCGACTGGCGTTGCGCGCGCCCCTTACACCGCTGAGCAGCACGACACCCGTGACAGCGGCCGTCACGGCGAGCGCACTGATGCTGCCGATCTGGAGGGTGATGCCCTGCATGTCGGGCCAGGTTCGGAACGCCCAGGTGAAGAGCGGAGGGAAGATCGGCATCGCGGCGAGGCAGCCCGCAAACGCGCCGACAGCACCGACGACCCCGAGCTGGGCGAGTACCGCCAGGGCGACGAGCGCAGGCCGGACGCCGACGAGCTGCCAGAGGGCGTAGTCGCGCCGCTGCAGAGCGACAGTGAGGTTCGTGGTGGAACCGAGGACGATCACCGCAGTCACCGCGGTGAACATGATGACCGCGCTGCTGGTGCTCCCGAGGCCCGACAGCACGCGGCCGCCGTAGGCGATACCCGTCTCGATGAGGCCAGCCGCGACCGCGCCGACGAATCCCGTGGCGGTGGTCACGGCGAGGACACCGAACCACACACGGGCGTGCGCCGTCAGGTCGGACAGGACGAGCCGGATCATGCGACGGCCCCGGCGAGAGTGATCGCTTCGAGCACTTGCTCTGGTGTGGCTCGTCGGAGCTCTTGGTGAAGGAGCCCATCCCGCAGCACGAGGACCCGGTCGGCCAGCGCGGCGGCCTCGAGGTCGTGGGTGACGACGACCACCGATCGACCAGCGCCGGCCGATGCGCGCAGGAGCCGGAGCACCTCGGAGCCAGCTGCTGTGTCGAGCGCACCGGTGGGCTCGTCGGCGAACACGATGTCGGGCTGCATCGCGAGCACGCGGGCGATCGCAACGCGTTGTTGTTCCCCACCCGAGAGCTGTCCGGGTCGATGCCCGCCGCGATCGACCAGTCCGACGTCGGCGAGGGCGCGGTCGATGGCCGTTCGACTCGTAGGACGTCGCGCAAGACGAGCGGGTAGCGCGATGTTCTCTCTGGCAGTCAGGGACGGGATGAGGTTGTAGGACTGGAACATGAAGCCGACATGCTTGCGGCGGACCGCGGCGAGCGCACCGCGACCGAGCGTGCCGAGTTCGTGACCTGCGAGGCGGACCGAACCCGAGTCGCTCGACTCGAGTCCGGACAGGCAATAGAGCAGCGTGGACTTCCCGGAGCCGGAGGGGCCGACGACGCTCACCATCTCGCCCGGATGAACATCGAGGGAGATGCCACGCAGCACGGGCACTCGGGTCTTCCTGGTTCCCGCTGAGGCGAAGGTCTTGTGCAGGTTCTCGGCGCGGATGAGGGGTTCGGTCACACCTCCAATTCGAGGCGACGGCGCTGGCGAGCGCGAGGAGGCACGGTCGAGAGTCGGGGTAGTGCTGGCTCTACTCTTCGCCGGTCGCCACGTCGGGGTCACCGGCCTCTCCCTAGGGTGGTCCTATGGGATCGGCAGGCCTGTGGCACGCGTTGACGCGCAGGCCGTGGAGGTTCCTTGCCGGCGGATGGCCCTGGCGGGCGCTCGTCTATCTGCTGGCGAGCGCAGCGGCCGGGATCGTCCTGCTTCCCGTGACGGTCGTGACATTCTTGCTCCTGCCCCTGTGGGGCCTTCTCATCGGTGCCATCGAGCGGCGGCGAACGACCCTTCTCGGCTTTCCGCGTCAGAGGTCCGGGCACGTTCCCCTGACGCGCGAGCAGCGGCACATCTGGCTGTCCGTGCGGATGAATGAGGGGGCGACATGGCGGGAGACCGCGGCGCTCGTGCTCGACCTCGTGGTCGGTTGGGTGGTCGTGACCGTTCTGTTCACCCAGGGGCTCTGCCTGGTGGTGTTCGCCTTCATTGGAGTCTCGGGGGCGCGCGGTCCCGCGTGGATCAATCTCGCGGCTGACGTTCGGATACTGGTGGGCCCGGACACCTGGTGGGCGGTCATTCCGATCGCGCTGATCGCGGTGTGTCTGTTCGCGTACGTCAACGCGCTGCTCGCCGCGGGGCAGGTCTCGCTGCTGCGAATGCTCTGCGGTCCCAGGCAACGCGAGCTCTCGCGCAATGTCGAACGGCTGATCCAGTCGCGTGCGGTGCTCGTGGAGGCGTTCGAGACCGAGCGGCGACGCATCGAACGGGACCTCCACGACGGTGTTCAGCAGGAACTCGTGATCCTCGCCGCGCGGCTCGGCATCGTCCGTCTCGAACTCGACGAGCTCGGCGCGCGTGGAACCGAGATCGGACCCATCCGGGATGCGCTCGACACGGCCCAGGGTCAGGCGGAGCACGCGATGGCGACGTTGCGGAACACGGTGAGAGGCATTCATCCCGGCGTGCTCAACGACCATGGGCTGAGCGCAGCGCTGGGCGAACTGGCTGACCGCGCGCCCATCCCGATCACATTCGACCTCGACGATTTCGGTCGTCTGCCCACGGCGGTCGAGACCGCCGGCTACTACCTTGTGACGGAAGCGATCAGCAACGCGGCGAAGCACACCGCGGCAACCCGGCTGACTGTCCGCGCCCGTCTCGAGGACGACGCACTCGCCGTGACGGTCACCGATGACGGGAACGGGGGAGCGGACGAACGCGTCGGAACCGGCCTGCGGGGGCTGCGTGAGCGCGCGGAGACCCTCGGCGGGGAGTTCGTCCTCGTGAGCCCCGATGGTGGACCCACCACACTGCACATGACACTGCCGATCCTCACGGAAGGGACCATCCTGGATGCGCCTGCTGTTCGCTGAGGACTCCGCGTTGCTCCGCGAAGCGCTCATCGCTCTTCTGGAACGGCTCGGTCACTCCATCGTCGCGACCGCGGAGACGGCCCCTGAGCTTCTCCTGACGTTCGGGCGGCTCGTGGACGCCGGCGAGCCGCCCGACCTCGTGCTCACCGACGTCCGCATGCCGCCCGGGAACGCCGATGACGGGCTTCGCGCCGCGCTGGAGATTCGGGCCGCGCGACCGAGCCAGCCGGTGATGGTGCTCTCGCAGTACATCGCGGACACCTACGCGCGTGAACTGCTCACGCTTCCCCAAGGCGCGATCGGCTATCTGCTCAAGGACAGGGTGAACCGGATCCGCGATTTTGCATCGGCGCTCGAAACCGTCGCATCCGGGGGCACCGTGATCGACCCCGACGTGGTGCAGCACCTTCTGAGCGCGTCTCGACCGGGGCCGCTCGACCGGCTCACCGCGCGAGAGCGCGAAGTGCTCGATCTCATGGCCGATGGTCAGTCCAACGCCGAGATCGCCAGCACGCTCACCCTCTCCGATGCCGCCGTCAGCAAGCACATCGGCAGTATCTTCGCCAAGCTCGGACACGGACCGGTCGAGGAGAATCGCAGGGTCAAGGCCGTGCTGACCTACCTCCAGATCCCCGGGCGCAGCGCGTCTCGGTAGTGCGGCACCACGATCGGGCGGCGGGTCAGTCGGCGGTCTGAGTACCGGCATCCGGTCGCGTTATCCGCGCCGACCCGAACCAGGCGGTCAGGATGAGGATGAGCGCGGTGCCGGAGAGCAGCCCGTCGAGGATGCCCGCGGGCAGCAGGAAGACCATGAGCGCGAGGGTGACGGTGCAGTTGATGACCGAGAGCGCGAGCCCCCACATGCGGTCCCGGAGCAGGCCGATCGCTCCGACGATTCGCAGCGCGCCGAAGATGCCGCTCATCACCATCATGAGCGCGAGATCGTCCTTGAGGTAGGGGAGGGCGAACACCTGGGCGTGTGCGGTGATCGCTGCGGCATCGACCCCGAACGCGAGGATCACGAGGAGTCCGAGGAACGGCAACCCCTCCATGAGACCGCCCTGGATGAGCTGAAGCACCCCGGCCGCTCGAAGTCGTCCTGTACCGACCGGTCGGGTGCGTGGAGTCATGCGATCAGCGTATCCAGCGCCGGACGAGGGTCACTCACCCGGGCACACGCATCGAGGACGTTCGATAGATGAGGTACAGCGGGATAGCGGAGAGCAGGAGGATGGCGCCGCCGATACATCCGCTCAACTCCCGAAGGGCGGGTATCCAGAACAGTGACGCCGCGCCGAGAGCGACAAGCACCCCCGCGAGTGCACCGTATGCCCGCATCCCGTAAAGCGAGATGAAGGTCAGGTAGTGCGCCCCGACGATGATGAGCGAGGCAGGCAAGAACAGCGTCGGGTCGAAGGTGCCCAGGGCAATCGCGACCAGCAATCCGAGAGGAACGGTGAAGGCGCTCTGCATTGCGAGTGAGATCGACGGGTGTCCCTTGGGCAGAGCGGCCGGCCCACCCATGAGTTTCAGGAGCAGCGTCGAGAGCGGAAAGATCAGGATGCCGCCGAGAAACAGCACGGCCATGGCCGCGCCGGGTGATGCCCACTGGTAGGCCGCAGTCGCGGCGAACCAGACGAACGCGGCGACGAGAGGACCCGTGAATCCCCCTCGATAGAGGTCCCGAACCTCGGCCTGTGCCTGCCTGACATCCATGGGCTCCTCCTGGCAGACGCTGAAATGCGAGCTCAGTGAGCGGAGCGGGGGAGGAGTCGCCAGGCGCGGCTCGTCAGGAGGAACGTGATGGCCACGATGATCAGCGGCACGATCAGCCAGGCGAGTCCGCCGCTCCAACCGATACCGACTCCGGACTTGTCCGCAAACGCCGTCACATCGATGAACAGGAAGCGGGATTCGGCGTGGCCCAGCGCCGCCTGCTCTACGACCGCCAGCATGCCGAGCGTGTATGCGAAGAACACGATCCAATACAGCAGCAGCGCAACGCCGCTGAAGATGGTTCCTGCGACCCACTGCGGACGCGGCCGAGCTGTGTCATCGATGTAGCCACGGGCGAGAGTTCGCGGCTCTCCCAACCCGGCCGACGTGTCGTGGATTCCGTGTCGCGAAGACTCAGCCACGATGTCGCTGCGGAGCGCGTTCATGATCCGCTTGCGATCGCTGCTCGGCACGAGGCCGTCCAGATGCCAGTCGACGCGGGTCAGGAACCACTCGCGTCGCAGCCGATCGACTACTCGCGAGGATCGTCGCGCTTCGGCGACCGGCGCTGTCCTCGATGTCATGCGTGTTTCTCCTTTCGGTCCAGTCCTCGCTCGGCGATTCGCGCGATGGCGGTCCACTTGGCGGCCGCGTCCATCTGGGCGCTTCGACCGTGTTCGGTGATCGCGTAGTACCTTCTGGCCGGTCCCGACGACGACGCCACGAGACGGCTCGTCACGAGGTGGTCTCGCTCGAATCGGCCGAGAACCGGATAGACCACTCCCGTTGCCAGTCCGGCCAGCCCAAGCTCGCGGAGCCGCTCGACGAGTTCGTATCCGTAGGACTCGCGCTCATCGAGCAGCGTCAGGATGAGCAGCGGGAGCACGCCACGCAGGAGCTGCGAGTCGTGACCACCCACCGGATCGCCCATAACTATTACTCAAGCATGAATAGTCATCGGCGATCAATACTTCAGTCGCCTATCCAGATCAATACTTCAGTCGCCTATCCAGGCGTCAGGGAACGCGCTCGGTGAGAGCGTCATCCCCACTCCGGTGGTGCAGCACGGCAACGACCTGCACGAACCGCTCGACCTCGAAGAGCCGATACCAGAGGTAGTAGCGGAATGTCTCGGTGCTGACATGGCGCAGCCCGAAGCGGCTGGCCGTTGGTTGGTGCGCGTATTCCGCGATCCAATCCAGGGCCGCCTCGATGGAGTCGAGGCAGCGGTCCGTCTCCTGCGGGACGTGCTCGTCGTAGTACGCCTCGATGTCAGCGAGGTCTCGCTGTGCGTTGGCGAGGAGTCGGACGGTGTAGCTCACGCGGTGCGCCGCGCCGCTCGCTGCGCCTTCCACTCATCGAGGGTGACGTAGTCGTCCGGCTTTCCATCTGCCTCGGCGACGCGCTGCTCCAGGATCGCCCACTGACCGGCCGGCACATCGTCGCCGAGCTTGGTCTGGATCGCGTCGCGAAGCTCGACCAACTCGGACGGACTGAGCTGGTCGACCTGCTCCATGAGCGCCGGGTTCACCATGCCCTCATGGTACGCGGTCGTCCCGACAGTCGACCGGGCGCGCGTCATGTCGTTGCACGGTTGAACAGGCGGACCGCCCAGCTGGCTGAATGGGCATTAGTCAATTAGTAGAGTAATGGACTAGTGTGATGGTGTGTTCTCCGGAGAGGCCCCGATCTTCCAGCAGCTCGCCGACAAGATCGCGGACGACATCGTCGCGGGCGTCTATCCGGAGGAGACGGCTGTCCCATCGGCGACCGATTTTGCGGCGTTCCATCGAATGAATCCCGCGACGGCCAGCAAGGGCGTCAACCTGCTCGTCGAGCTGGGCGCGCTCTACAAGCAGCGGGGGATCGGAATGTTCGTCGCGACCGGAGCTCGAGAGCTCTTGAGGAGGACGCGCCGGGATGACTTCCGCACGCGATATCTCCGCCCACTTCTCGAGGAGGCGCGAGTGCTGGGCATCGACAGCGACGAGCTGCACCACCTGATTAGTGAAGAAGAGAGAGGCCAACAGTGACGAGCGCAATCGAGATCCACTCTGTCACTCGCTCATATAGCGGCTCGAAAGCGCTAGACGATGTGAGTCTGACCGTGCCCGAGGGATCCATCGTGGGCTTGCTCGGGCGCAACGGGGCGGGGAAGACCACGTTGATGTCTCTCATTGCGGGGCAGGACCGGCCCTCGTTGGGCCATGTCACGGTGCTGGGCAGGCGTCCGTATGAGAACGAGTCCGTGCTTTCGAACGTCATCTTCGTTCGGGACAACCAGCGCTATCCCGACGGATACCGGCTCCATCAGGTGCTTCGCATTGCGCCGACCTATGCGCCGAACTGGAACGCGGATGTGGCTGAGGAACTGGTCGACGGTCTGCGCATACCCTCGAAGACTCCCATCAAGAAGTTCTCCCGCGGCCAACTCTCGGCGGTCGCCATCGTCCTCGGCATCGCCTCGCGTTCGGCCGTCACGCTCCTCGACGAGCCGTACCTCGGTCTCGACGTCACCGCGCGCGCGTCTTTCCATGACATGCTGCTGCGCGACTATCTGGCGCATCCACGCACGATCGTCTTGTCGACGCACCTGATCGAGGAATCCGAGGCGCTTTTCGACCGGGTCGTCATCCTGGACCGTGGAAAGGTCCGCATGGATGGGCCGAGCGAGAGCGTTCCTGACCAGGCGTTCGTGCTCAACGGTCCGAGTGATGCTGTCGACCGGCTTGCTGCCGAGCGCATGATCTTGAATTCTCACTCGGCTCCTGGCCTCAAGTCCGTGACCGTGGGAGGCTCGGTCGATACGGATCTGCGGCATGAGGCGGCGCGGAGCGGAGTCCATGTCTCGCCCGTTTCGCTTCAAGAACTCGTCGCGGCGCTCGGCGCGGGCACCGTCGAACCGCGGATTCTCCCGGAAGGTACCGTCTCATGAGCGCAGTCATCTTCGCCGTCCGGCTGCATCTCAATCAGCGTCGCCGCACGTTTCTTGCTCCGCTGTGGATCGCGGCCCTGGTCGGTCTCATCTCCGTGCTCATTGCGCTGATCTTCTGGCGTGGTGGCAGTCAGCCTGGATCGCTCGAATGGATCCAGGGCAGCCGGAGCAACCCGGGCGTCATTTACGCTTTCGGCAGCTTTCTCGTGTATTTCGGTGTCGCCTCGGTGGCGACGACATACCCGTTCGCCCTCACGCTCGGTTCCACGCGGCGGGCATTCGTGGCCGGAACTCTGATCTGGCAGGCGCTCGTTGCCGCATATGTCGCGGTCGTGTTCCTCGTCCTGAGCCTCGTCGAGGTGGCCACCAACCACTGGTTCGTCGGCTTCTACGTTTTCGACATCTATGCGCTCGGGGCGGGCGATCCGGGAAGGCTCCTCGCCATCGTCTTCCTCGGCGTGCTCGTCTTCCTTGCCGCAGGGGGTGTCTTCGCGGCGGCATGGGTACGTTTCGGAGTGCGTGGACCTCAATTGCTCGGAGTCGGCGTGCTTGTCGCCGTTGGACTCGGCGTCGCTCTCATCGTCCCCGACTTCGCCGAGATCGTGGCGGCGTTCCAACTGTGGTGGCTCGCTGTCGCGGCGGGCGCGGCGGTCGTGCTCGCCTCGCTGGGGACGTGGCTCTTCCTGCGTTCCGCCGTCATTAGATGACGGGAACGAAAGCGGCTCCTCTCGAAACTGAAGTTCTGAGAGGAGCCGCTTTTTGCTCTGTGCGCGAGGGGGGACTTGAACCCCCACGCCCTATACGGGCACTAGCACCTCAAGCTAGCGCGTCTACCTATTCCGCCACCCGCGCAGAGTGTGTGCCGGTCACAGCACCGAGGATCGACTCTACCACGTCCGGTCCGCGGGCCCGCATCGCCGCGGCGCAGGGGGGACACCGCGGGCCGGTAGCCTGGACGCCATGCCCGCGAGCGCACCGTCCGACCTGCCCGAGGTCGTCCGCATCGCGCGAGACCTCATCCGCTTCGACACCACCAACCACGGCGGTGGTCGGGCGCGGGGGGAGCGGGAGGCGGCGGAGTACGTCGTGGCGTACCTGGAGGACCTGGGCTTCGCGCCCGAGGTCTACGAGCCGGTGGAGCGGCGCACGAGCCTCGCCGTGCGGGTCCCGGGTCGCGATCGCGCGAAGCCCGCGCTCGTCGTGCACGGACACCTCGATGTCGTGCCGGCGCTCGCGGAGGACTGGTCGGTCGATCCGTTCGCCGGGGAGATCCGCGACGGGCTCCTCTGGGGTCGCGGCGCCGTCGACATGAAGGACATGGATGCCATGATCCTGACCTCGGTTGCCGATATCGTCCGCTCCGGGGACGCGCCCGCGCGCGACCTCGTCGTCGCGTTCTTCGCCGACGAGGAGGACGGCGGCGTCCAGGGATCGCACCGCGTCGTCGCGGATCGCCCCGAGTGGTTCGCCGGCGCCACCGAGGCCATCAGCGAGGTCGGCGGCTACTCGGTCCAGGTCGCCGGACACCGCGCCTATCTCCTGCAGGTGGGGGAGAAGGGGCTCCTGTGGCTCCGGCTCGTCGCCCGCGGCACCGCGATGCACGGCAGCGCCTTCCATGCCGACAACGCGGTCACGCGGGTCGCGGAAGCGGTCGCGGCCATCGGTCGCACGACCTGGCCGGTGCACCTCACCGCCACTACGACCCAGCTGCTCGACGCGATCCGGCAGCTCGCGGGGACGGATGCCGGTGACCCCGACGCCGTGGCCCTGGAGGCGGGCGCGGCGTCGCGCTTCATCCGCTCCACGCTGCGGACGACTGCCAACCCGACGGGACTCACGGCGGGCTACAAGCACAACGTCATCCCGGACCGCGCCGAGGCGCTCATCGACGTCCGCGTGCTTCCCGGCACGGAGGATGACGTGCTCGCGGCCCTGCGGGGGATCGTCGGGGAGGGCGTCGAGATCGAGGTCGTGCATCGCGACATCGGCCTCGAGGCGCCGTTCGCGGGCGAGCTCGTCGACGCGATGGTCGCGACCCTCGGCCGGCACGATCCGGGGGTTCCGGTCCTGCCCTACCTCCTGAGCGGCGGCACGGACAACAAGGCGCTGTCCCGTCTCGGCATCCGAGGGTACGGCTTCGCGCCGCTGCGGCTGCCGGAAGGCCTCGACTTCACGGGGATGTTCCACGGGGTCGACGAGCGCGTTCCGCTCGACGCCCTCGTCTTCGGCCAGCGCGTCCTCGCCGATCTCCTCCGCACGTACTGACCTCGCGCCGACCCCGGCCGATCCCGCACCGCTCGGTCCCGCTCGAAAGGCACGCATGCAGAACCTGTTCGAGGCGTTCCTCTTGGGGCTCGTCCAGGGCCTCACCGAGTTCCTTCCGGTCTCCTCGAGCGCGCATCTGCGCATCCTCGGCGCCTTCCTCCCGAACGCGCAGGATCCGGGCGCGGCGTTCACCGCGATCACCCAGATCGGCACCGAAGCCGCCGTCGTCGTGTTCTTCTGGCGCGACATCGTCCGCATCGTCGCACGCTGGTTCCAGGCCCTCTTCGGCCGCATCCCGCGCAACGACCCCGATGCCCGGATGGGCTGGCTCATCATCGTGGGCAGCATCCCGATCGTCGCCCTCGGCATCCTGTTCCAGAACCAGATCGAGACCGTCTTCCGCTCGCTGTACATCATCGCGGCGACACTCATCTTCTTCGGCGTGCTCCTCGGCATCGCCGACCACGTCGGATCCAAGCGCCGCAAGCTCGAGCAGATGACGTACGGACAGGGCATCGTCTACGGTCTCGCGCAGGCGCTCGCCCTGCTCCCCGGCGTCTCGCGCTCCGGCGGCACGGTGACCGCCGGTCTGTTCATGGGGTTCGAGCGCGCCGCGGCCGCCCGATACTCGTTCCTCCTCGCGATCCCCGCCGTGTTCGGCAGCGGTTTCTACCAGCTCGCGAAGAGCTGGAACGCGCCGGGCGTGTACAGCCTCGGGGAGACCGCCGTCGCGACGGTCGTCGCGTTCGTCGTAGCCCTCGGCGTGATCGCGTTCTTCATGCGGTGGATCTCGCGTCACAGCTTCCTGCCCTTCGTCGTCTACCGCGTCGCGCTCGGAACGCTCGTGCTCGTGCTCCTGAGCCTCGGCGTCATCCACCCGTACTAGGCCCATGACCACCGATCTCGTCCCCGAGCTGACGGCCGCCGCCCTCCAGGCCGCGATCGACGCGGCCGGCGACCCGGAGGATGCGCTGTTCCTCCAGCGCTTCTTCAAGACGGGTCCGGGGGAGTACGGCGAGGGCGACGTCTTCGTCGGCGTGCGGGTGCCGGCTACCCGTGCGATCGTGAAGCGCTTCGAGCGGATGCCGCTGTCCGAGGCACTGCGGACGCTCCGGAGCCCCGTGCACGAGCATCGTCTCGCGGCGCTGCTCGTGATGGTGCGGCAGTTCGCGGTTGCGAGCTCGGCCCGGCAGCGGGACGACGCCCTTCGCTCCGCGTTGCACGACGGCTACCTCGACGCCGTGCGCGAGGGGTGCGTCAACAACTGGGATCTCGTCGACGCCTCCGCCGAATACCTCGTCGGCGAGTTCCTGCGCGGCGGCGGCGGGGACGCGGATGCCGAGCTCGACGCACTCGCGGCGAGCCCCGCGCTGTGGGAACGGCGGGTCGCGATGCTCGCGACCTTCGCGTGGACGAAGGCCGGCGATGGCGGTCCGGCGCTGCGGATCGCCTCGCTCCTCCTCGACGATCGCGAGGACCTCATGCACAAAGCGGTGGGCTGGATGCTGCGCGAGGTCGGCAAGCGCGTGGATCGGGCGCTCCTTCTCGGCTTCCTTGACGCCCATGCGGCACGGATGCCTCGCACGGCCCTGAGCTACGCGACCGAGCACCTCTCACCCGAGGACCGCGCGCGCTACCGCGCCCTCCGCTGACCCTGCTCTCTGGGCGCCTCGGGCGGGCGCCCACCCACGGCACCCCGACCCCCGGCACCCACCCACGTGAGAACGCACTTGTGTCACGAAGATGACCCAAAAAGGTGACACACGCGCGTTCTCGCGGGGAGGGGGCCTGACTCGGAAGCGCGCGGGGAGCGCCGCCGGGCCGGCGGAGCCGGACCGAGCCTCAGCGGCGGGGGTCGTCGCGGCCGGGCTTGCCGTCGCCGCCGCCGCGGTGGCGGAGGTACTGCTCGAACTCGCGGGCGATCGCGTCGCCGGATGCCTCGGGCGAGTCCCAGGTGTCGCGCGTGCGCTCGAGCTGGTGGATGTACTCCGTCATCTCCTCGTCGTCGGCCGCGGCCGCGTCGATCGAGGCCTCCCAGGCCGCGGCATCCGTCGCGAGCGTGCCGCGCGGGATGCGGGCTCCCGTGACATCCTCGAGGCGGTCGAGGAGGGCGAGCGTCGCCTTCGGCGAGGGGCTGTGGCCGGCGACGTAGTGTGGCACGCTCGCCCACAGGCCTGCGGTCGCGATCCCGGCGCGGTCCGCGGCATCCTGCAGCACGCTCAGGATCCCGACCGGACCCTCGTACGTGCTCTTCTCGAGCCCGAGCGCGACGCGGATCTGCTCGTTGTCGCTGCCGGCGAAGACCGAGATCGGCCGCGTGTGCGGCACGTCGGACATCATCGAGCCGAGGCCGACCAGCCCCGTGATGTCCTCGCGGAGGGCGACGTCGATGATCTCCGAGGCGAACGCCTGCCAGGCGCGGGCGGGCTCGACCCCGGTCAGGAGCCACAGCTGCGTGCCCCGCGTCGGGTGCACCGGCCGGAAGATCGTCGTCTCGGGCCACTTAATGGTGTTGTGCCCCTGCGGATCGACCACGACGGTCGGGCGCGTGTACTGGTAGTCGAAGTACAGTTCGGGGTCGACGGAGAAGATCGGCTCGTACTCGCCGTGCTCGCGCAGCATCGAGATCGCCGCGGAGGCGGCTTCGCCCGCGTCGTTCCATCCGTCGAACGCTGCGACCAGCACGCGGCGACCGAGTCCTTCCACGGGACCTCCTCGGCTCGGAAGTTCTCTCCAGGATAGGCGCACCCGCGCGGGACCGGGGCCGCGGACGGTCGCGGCGCGGCGACCGCCGATACGATGGCGTGATGACTTCGCGCACGCCCGCCGCCGTCCTGTGGGACATGGACGGCACGCTCGTCGACACGGAGCCGTACTGGATCGCCGCCGAGACGCCGCTCGTCGCGCGGCACGGCGGGCAGTGGTCGAAGGAGCAGGCGCTCGCGATGGTCGGGCTCGGTCTGGACGATGCCGCCCGTCTTCTCCAGGGTGCGGGGGTCCGGATGCCGGAGCACGCGATCGTCGATCACCTCACGGCGGATGTCATGACTCGGCTCGCGGTGGACGGCGTGCCGTTCCGTCCCGGTGCGCGCGACCTGTTGCACGGGCTGCGGAGCGCCGGCGTCCGCACCGCGCTCGTCACGATGTCGCTGCGGCGGATGGCGACGGTCATCGCGGACCTCATCGAGTTCGACGCGTTCGACGTCATCGTCGCGGGCGACGACGCGACCCGGCCGAAGCCGTTCCCGGACCCGTATCTTCAGGCGTGCGCCGAGTTGGAGGTGGCGCCGGAGGATTGCGTCGCGATCGAGGACTCGCCTAACGGGCTGCGTGCCGCGGTCGCCGCGGGGGTGCCGGTGATCGGCGTCCCGCACATGGTGTCGCTCGAGGGTGCCGGCGCAGACGTCCTCTGGGAGTCGCTCGCCGGCCGGACGACTATGGATGTCGCGGACTTCCATGCCGCCCACCGCGCGCGGACGGGGTCCGCAGCGTGAGCGGCGGCATCCGGCCGAGCGGGCCGTTCCGGTACGGCGACCGGGTCCAGCTCACGGGCCCGAAGGGGCGCCTCTCCACGATCACCCTTCGCGACGGCGGCGAGCTGCACACCCACCACGGCGTCCTCCGCCACTCCGAGCTGGTCGGTCAACCGGACGGATCCGTCGTCGTGAACAGCGCAGGGCACGAGTACCTCGCGCTCCGGCCGCTCCTCCGCGACTTCGTCATGTCGATGCCGCGGGGCGCGGCGATCGTCTATCCGAAGGACGCGGTCCAGATCCTGGCGCAGGCCGACATCTTCCCGGGCGCGACGGTCGTGGAGGCGGGGGTCGGCTCGGGCGCGCTGTCGCTGTGGCTCCTGCGCGCCGTCGGCGCGGAGGGGCGGCTCGTCTCGTTCGAGCGCCGTCCGGAGTTCGCCGAGGTCGCCGTCGCCAACGTGTCGACGTTCTTCGGCGCCACGCCTGCGAACTGGGAGGTCGTCGGGGGAGACCTCGCCGAGACGCTCCCGGACACGGTGGCGCCGGGCTCGGTCGATCGCGTCGTCCTCGACATGCTCGCGCCATGGGAGTGCATCGACGTCGTCGCCGACGCCCTCACGCCCGGCGGCGTCGTGATCTGCTACATCGCGACCGCCACGCAGCTCAGCCGCGTCGCCGAGTACATCCGCGGCACGGGGCTGTTCACGGAGCCCGAGGCGAACGAGACGATGGTGCGCGGCTGGCACGTCGAGGGGCTCGCCGTCCGGCCCGATCACCGCATGATCGCTCACACGGGCTTCCTTCTTTCCGCTCGCCGGCTCGCGCCCGGCGCGGTACCCCCGGAGCGCAAGCGGCGGGCCTCGAAGACCAGCTACGGGGACGAGGACGTCGAGCTGTGGACGCCGGGCGCCGTGGGCGATCGCGAGATCACGGACAAGAACCTCCGCAAGCGAGTCCGCGAGGCCCAGCGGGCCGCCGGCGCCGCCCGCGACGCGTGGGAGGACGCGGAAGACGAGCACCTAGACTGATCCGGTGCGCAGACTCCCCGCAGCCCTCGCCGCTCTCGGCATCGTCGCTCTCGGTCTCGTCGGCTGCTCCGCGTCCGCGTCGACCGCGGCGGGCTGCCCTCGTCCGATGCCGAGCTCGAGCGCAGCGATCGATCTCGTCCATGTGAGCGGTTCGACGGATGTCGCGCCGACCGTCGACGTCAACGCTCCGCTGAACGTCGACCAGACCCAGTGGCAGGACCTGACGACCGGCGGCGGCACCACGGTGACGCAGCCGAACCAGCTCGTCGTCCTCGACGTCACGCTCGTGAACGGGCAGACCGGCCAGCGCACGGTCTCCACCAACTACGACGGCGACCTGTCGCGCCCCGCCCCGCTCTCGCAGTGGGAGGCCCTGTTCCCGACGCTGGGCACGGCGCTGCAGTGCGCGACGGAGGGTTCCCGGGTCGTCGTGACGCTGCCGCCGGACGCGGTCGATCTGGCCAACGCCGGCAACATCGGCATCTCACCCGGCCAGTCGGCGGTGCTCGTGATCGATCTGCGCAAGGTGTACCTGCCCGCCGCGGACGGTGCTCTCCAGTACAACGACGCGCACGGCCTGCCGACCGTCGTCCGCGCCGCGGACGGGCGGCCCGGCATCATCATCCCGGACGGCGACGCGCCGACCCAGCAGGTCGTACAGGTGCTGAAGAAGGGCGACGGTCAGACCGTGCAGTCCGGCGATTCGGTGCGTGTCCAGGTGACCCAGGTGAACTGGAACACCCGGAAGGTCACGAACACGACCTGGGACAGCACGGCGCAGTCGGTCGACCTGAGCTCGACGTCCCTGCCGCCCGGCTTCTCGGACGCGCTGGTCGGCCAGACGGTGGGCTCGCAGATCCTCCTCGTCACGCCGGCCGGCGGCGGCGCGGACTCGGCCACGGTCACCGTGTTCGACATCGTCGGCATCGACGTGCCGGCCAGCCCTCAGCCGACTCCCTGACGCACCGCCCGCCTAGGATGGGGGCCATGGCGGTCGGCAGGGCAGGCGAGCGCGGTGCTCCGGAGGAACGCCTCGTCAATCTCGTCGTTGCTCTGATGGCGACCGAGCAGGGGCTGACGAAGGACACGATCCTCGGCTCGGTGGCCGGATACCGCGAGCAGCGGGATGCCGGAGCGTCGAAGGACGCGCTGGAGAAGATGTTCGAGCGCGACAAGGAGAGCCTCCGCGGCCTCGGCATCCCCATCGAGACGATCGGGGATTTCACCGATCCGGACGATCTCCGTGAGGCCCGCTATCGCGTGCCGCGGACGGAATACGCCCTGCCGGAGGACATCGTCTTCTCGCCGGCGGAGGTGACGCTGCTGAATCTCGCCGGCGGGGTCTGGAGCCAGAGCTCGATGTCCGCGGACGCGCGCAGCGGCCTGCGCAAGATCCGCGCGCTGGGCATCTCGGTCGACGCGCCGATCGTCGGCTACTCGCCGCGCGTGAGCCTGCGCGATCCCGCGTTCCGCCCGTTGCAGACGGCGATCGAGGAATCGCGCCTCGTTCGCTTCGCGTATCTCAAGCCGGGGGACCCCGCGGCCCGGATCCGTCGCCTGCGGCCGCTCGCGCTGGTCGAGTACGAGGCCCGCTGGCACGTCTTCGGCGACGACCTGGATGCCGGCGCGGAGCGCACCTTCCTCCTCTCGCGGATCACGGGCGACGTCGACGTGACGCGCACGCGATTCGATCCCGAGCGCCGCGACGGCGCGGGTGAGCGCGCGCTGGCCGGCCTCCGTGCGGTCGCCGCGCGCCAGTCCGCGGAGCTCCAGGTCGATCCCGCGACGGAGGCCGAGCTGCGCCTCGGCCGCCGCGGCAGGCAGGACGGGCGGCAGCTCCTCGTGCCGTACGTCGACGCGCACGTGCTGGCCGACGAGCTCGCCTCGTACGGCCCCGAGGTGCGGGTCGTGGCGCCCGCTGCGCTCCGCGACGAGGTGATCGCGCGGCTGCGCGCGACCGCGGAACGGAACGCGGATGCCCGAGCGTAGGACGACGCCCGCGGCCGACCGCGCCGCGCTCATGATGCAGCTCGTGCCGTATCTCATCGCCCAGGGCGAGGTCTCGGTGAGGGAGGCCGCGGCCGAGTTCGACGTCCCGCCGGCGCGCATGCGCGAGATGGTGCAGCGGCTGACGATGATCGGCCTGCCGGGCGACGACGGGTACTGGGGGCTGCCGCACGAGCTGTTCGACATCGACTGGGACCTCCTCGACGAGCGCGATGTCATCTCGATCACCAACACGGTCGGCCTCGAGCGCTCCCCGCGGCTGACCGCGGGGGAGGCCGCGGCGCTCCTGGCCGGACTCCGCGTCGCGATGTCGCTGCCCGGCGTCGGCGACAGCGAGGTCCTGCGCGGTCTCCTCGCGAAGCTCGCCCGCGGCGCCTCGGCGGCACCGGCCGACGTCATCGTGGCCCCGGCGCCCGTGGACTCCGTACGCGAGACCGTCGACCAGGCCCTGCGCCGCGGCGTCGCGGTCTCCTTCACGTACAAGGCGCCGGATGCTCCGCCCACGACGCGCACGGTCGACCCGGTCAAGGTGCATCTCGCGAACGGGCAGTGGTACCTGCAGGGATGGTGCCACCTCCGCGAGGCCATGCGCACGTTCCACCTCGACCGCGTGTCCGCGCTCGAGCTCACCGATCTTCCGATCGAGCACGGGCAGGAGCCGGTCCCCGCCCTGTTCGAGCCGGGCGCCGAGGACCTCGTCGCCCGGATCCGCTTCCCCGCGTCGATCACTCAGCTGCTCGGCGACTACCTCGATCGCGCGGAGGTCGTCGTGGATGGCGACACGGCGACCGCGACGATGCGGGTCGCGGACGAGCACAGCCTGCGTCGCCTCGCCGCTCGGCACGGGGGCGCGGTGGAGATCCTCGAGCCGGCGGGTGCCCGGGTCGCGGCGGCGCAGTGGGCTCGCGCCGGACTCGCGCAGTACGGAGTGTAGCGGCTGCGCCGCGCGCAATGAGGTCCCGATCAGAGGGGCCGGGTTAGACTTGCCTCACGATCGCTCGGAGGGAGCGTACATTGGGCATCTTTGGCAACGCATTCGGGTGGCCGCACCTGCTCATCATCCTCGCGGTCATCCTCCTGCTGTTCGGCGCCGCCCGCCTTCCCGCCCTCGCTCGTAGCATCGGTCAGTCGGCTCGCGCGTTCCGCGGCGAGATGAAGGCCATGAAGGACGAGGACAAGAAGGACGACGGGACGCCGGCGGATTCGACCGCCGCCAAGCCCGTCGAGGGCACCGTCACGAACGAGGCGGCGAACGGAAGCACGACCGGCACCTCGCCCGACACCAAGTCCTAGGCCCGCGTGGCCACGACGGAGTCGTCGCGCGTGGAAGGGCCCGGCCGGCCGAAGCGCGACAAGCGGATGTCGCTCAGCCGGCATCTCGTTGAATTGCGCCGGCGCCTGCTGATCGCGGTGCTGGCGCTCATCGTCGGCATGGTGATCGCGTTCATCGTCGCTGATCCGGTCATCCGGCTGCTGACGGTGCCGATCCAGCAGATCGCCGAGCAGCGCGGAAACGTCGGTGACGTGCAGCTCATGTTCACCACCGTCACGAGCGGCTTCGACCTCCGGATGCGGATCGCGTTCTCGATCGGCATCCTGATCTCCGCGCCGATCTGGATCTGGCAGATCTGGGCGTTCTTGATGCCGGGGCTGACCCGGAAGGAGATCCGCTACACGGTCGGCTTCGTGGGCGCGGCGGTCCCGCTCTTCTTCGGCGGTCTCTTCGTCGGGTGGCTCATCATGCCGCACATCGTGGAGCTGATGGCGCAGTTCGTGCCCGATCAGGCGGCGTTGTTCTACGACTACAGCTACTACTACGACTTCATCCTCAAGCTCCTCCTCGTCGTCGGCGTCGCCTTCGTCCTCCCGGTCTTTCTCGTGGCCCTCAACGTCGCGGGGATCCTCTCCGGGAAGGGGATCCTGAAGGGCTGGCGCATCGCGGTCCTCGTGATCTGCCTCTTCGCTGCGATCGCCACCCCGGCGGCGGACATCGTCTCGATGTTGCTGCTCGGCGGCATCCTCGTCGTGCTGTACCTCGGCGCAGCGGGCGTCTCCCTCCTGTTCGACTGGCGCAAGGCGCGGCGCGAACGGGCGGTGCTCGCGACCGAGGGCGGCCTATGAGCGGCCCGAGTCCCGCGGAGCGCTACGCCGCCGCGCGCGAGGTGCGGCAGCATCCGGTGACGGCGGACTTCGCGGCGTCGCAGCGGTTCGAGCTGGATCCGTTCCAGATCGCCGGATGCCAGGCGCTGGAGGACGGGCGCAGCGTGCTGGTCGCGGCGCCGACGGGCGCGGGCAAGACGATCGTCGGGGAGTTCGCGATCCATCTCGCGATGCAGGATCCGGCGGCCAAGGCGTTCTACACGACGCCGATGAAGGCGCTCTCCAACCAGAAGTTCCGTGAACTCCAGGAGGTATACGGCGCGGAGAACGTCGGCCTGCTGACGGGGGACACGAGCGTCAACGGCAACGCCCGGGTGGTCGTCATGACCACCGAGGTGCTCCGCAACATGCTGTACGCCGACTCGCCGGGCCTGCGTGACCTGCGCTTCGTCGTGATGGACGAGGTGCACTACCTCGCCGACCGCTTCCGCGGTGCGGTGTGGGAGGAGGTCATCATCCACCTCCCGCGGTCCGTGCGGCTCGTGTCGCTGTCGGCGACCGTGTCGAACGCGGAGGAGTTCGGCGCGTGGCTCGACACCGTGCGCGGCGAGACGGAGCTCATCGTCTCGGAGGTGCGGCCGGTGCCGCTCGAGCAGCACGTGCTGGTCCGCGGCGACCTCCTACCGCTCTTCGACGATCGCGCCGGGGTCGCGGTGGCGCAGGTGAACCAGGAGCTCCTGCGCATCCGGTCGGCGGGCGGCGCGCGCTACGAGTCGAACCGGCGCGCCCACCCGTACCGGTCCGGCGGTCCGCGCGGAGGGAGGAAGCCCGCCCGAGGCAACCGCCCCTTGCGCGCCGACGCGCAGCGCATCGGGCGGATCGATCGCCCGGAGGTCGTGGAGCTGCTGGGGCGGGCCAACCTCCTGCCCGCGATCTTCTTCATCTTCAGCCGGGTCGGATGCGATCAGGCCGTCCAGCAGGTGCGGAGCGCCGGGGTGCGCCTCACGACCCCGGAGGAGCGGGCGGAGATCCGGGCGATCGTCGAGGATCGCACGCAGACACTGCTCGACGAGGACCTCGCCGTGCTCGGCTACGGGGAATGGCTCGACAATCTGGAGCGGGGGGTCGCCGCGCACCACGCCGGGCTCCTGCCGGCGTTCAAGGAGGTGGTCGAGGAGCTCTTCCAGCGGAAGCTCCTCAAGGCCGTCTTCGCGACCGAGACGCTCGCGCTCGGCATCAACATGCCAGCGCGGACGGTCGTCCTCGAGAAGCTGGAGAAGTTCAACGGCGAGGCGCGGGTCGCCATCACGTCGGGGGAGTACACGCAGATCACCGGCCGTGCCGGCCGCCGCGGGATCGACGTCGAGGGACACGCCGTCGTGCAGTGGACGGAGGGGCTCGATCCGCAGCAGGTGGCCTCGCTCGCGTCGCGCCGCACGTATCCGCTGACCTCCAGCTTCCGGCCGACGTACAACATGGCGGTCAACCTCATCGACCGGTTCGGCCGGGCGCGGTCGCGGGAGATCCTCGAGTCCTCGTTCGCGCAGTTCCAGGCCGATCGCGCCGTCGTCGGGCTCGCGCGGCAGGTGAAGGAGGCTGAGGCATCCCTCGCCGGCTACGCCGAGGCGATGGCGTGCGACCGCGGCGACTTCGCCGAGTACGCGGGCATCCGCCGCGAGCTCAGCGACCTCGAGAAGCTGAACCGGAAGGATGCCACGGCGTCGCGCGCGACGCGGGACGCCCGCCAGCGCGAGCTGCAGTCCCTCCGCCGGCGGATGCAGCGGCATCCCTGCCACCAGTGCCCGGAGCGCGAGCAGCACGCGCGCTGGGCGGAGCGATTCGCGAAGCTCGATCGCTCGACGGACGCGCTGCGGCGGCAGATCGCCTCCCGCACGGGGACCGTGGCGCGGATCTTCGACCGGGTCGTCGACGTCTTGTCCGCGCTGGACTATGTCCGCGTCGATGACGAGCGCACGGCGCTGACGGATGCCGGACGCACGATGCGCCGCATCTACGGCGAGCGGGACCTCCTCGTGGCGGAATCCCTGCGCCGGGGGATCTGGGCGAAGCTCGATGCCCCGTCGCTCGCGGCGCTCGTGTGCAGCCTCGTGTACGAGCCGCGTCGGGACGAGCGCGGGCCGGGGGAGCGGGGCCTGCCCCGCGGCGCGTTCCGGACGGCGCTCGACGCCACGCAGGCGCTGTGGCAGGAGCTCGACGACCTGGAGCGCGATCACCGGCTGCCCGGCTCCGAGCCGCCCGCGACCGGCCTGGCCCAGGCGATGTTCGGATGGGCGCGTGGCCTTCCGCTCGACCGGGTGCTCGGCGACGCCGACATGGCCGCGGGCGACTTCGTGCGGTGGGCGAAGCAGACGATCGACCTCCTCGATCAGCTGAGCCTCGTCGCCGACGCCGACATCGCCCGGACGGCGCGCACCGCGCTGGACGCGGTCCGCCGCGGCATCGTTGCGTACAGCACCCTCTGACCCGCCCCACCCCGCTGAGAACGCCCTTGTGTCATCAAATGGGCCCCATTTGATGACACAAGGGCGTTCTCACGGAGGGGGGACCTAGGGTGTAACTCGTGCCCGAACGACCTCTGCCGCTGTGGGCAGCGGTCATCGCCTCCGCCGTCGCCGGGCCCGTCCTCGCCCTCGCGTTCCCGGGCGTCGGCTGGTGGCCGCTCGCGTTCGTCGGGATCGCCTTCGCCCTCGTGTCGCTCATCGGCCGGTCGGCGTGGGGCGCGTTCCTCGTCGGGTGCGTGTTCGGCGCATCCTTCTACCTCACGCACATCGAGTGGATCACGCGCTACCTCGGCGTCATCCCGTGGTTCGCGCTCTCCGCGCTGCAGACCCTCTACATGGGGCTCGGCTCGATCCTGATCGCGCTGGCGTATCGCTGGATGCCGCGCGTCCTGCCGTCCCGCTGGGTGCAGCTCACGCTCCTGCCGCTCCTTGTCGGGGGCCTCTGGGCGATGCGCGAGCTCGTCATGGGGTCGTTCCCGTACGGAGGGTTCCCGTGGGGCCGGATCGGGATGAGCCAGTCCGAGAGCCCCCTGTCGCATGTCGTGTCATGGACCGGTGTGACGGGCCTGACCTTCCTCATGGTGGTGTTCTGCGCCGCCGTCATCGAATGGCTGCGCGCGGTGCGCTGGCGCGACGCCCGTCGGGCCGCCGTCACGGCGATACCGTCGGTGGGCCTTGCCGTCCTGCTGCTGGCGACGCCGCTGTTCCCCACGACGGACGCCGGGCCCTACACGGTGGGCGCCGTGCAGGGGAACGGGCCCACAGGGTACTTCGACGTCCGCACCCGCAACGCGGTGCTGAACGCGCAGCTGGCAGCCACCGCCCCGCTGTACGGGAAGCACATGGACGTCCTGCTGTGGCCCGAGGGGAGCATGGACAGCGATCCGACCCACGATCCGTCTACGGCCGCGGCGCTCGACACCGTCGTCCGGAAGGTCGGCGCGCCGCTGCTCGCGAACGCCGCGACGCAGCGGAGCAACGAGTTCTTCAACACCAGTTTCCTGTGGGAGCAAGGGAGCGGGCTCACCCAGACGTACGACAAGCAGCATCCGGTGGTCTTCGGCGAGTACGTCCCGGACCGCTGGCTCTACAGCGCGCTCGTGCCGGACCTGATCGGCCTGCTGCAGCGCGACTACACGCCGGGGACGCAGCCGCCGTACATGGACGTCAACGGCGTCGGCGTCGGTCTCGCGATCTGCTTCGACGTGGTCTACGACGACGTCATCTGGACCGGCGCGCGCGACGGCGCGGAGGTCTACATGTTCCAGACGAACAACGCGGACTTCCGTGGGACGGACGAGAACCTGCAGCAGCTGGCGTTCGCCCGGATGCGCGCGATCGAGACCGGCCGGTCCGTCGTGAACCTCTCGACGGTCGGCACGAGCCAGGTGATCGCCCCGGACGGAACCGAGATCGACGGCCTGCCCGAGAGCGAGGCGGGCGCGATGCTGACGACCCTGCCGCTGCGGACCGGTCTCACGCCGGCCGTGGTGCTGGGGCCATGGATCCAGGCGTTCCTCGCGTGGGGGAGCATCGCCGCCATCGTGGTGCTCGGGGTCGTCGTGTTCGTCGGGCGCCGCCGTGCGCGGTCGTCCGCCGAGCGCACGAGAACGGCGCCGGAGTCAGGAGACTCCGACGCCGCGGTGATGGCTTCGTCTTAGGCTGAGAGCTTCTCGTTCGAGACGTCCTCACCGGCTCCGCGACGCGCGCGGAGAAGCGTGAGACGCTCCTCGAGGAGCTGCTCGAGCTCAGCGATCGAACGACGCTCCAGGAGCATGTCCCAGTGCGTCCGGGGGGTCTTGTCCTCACTGTGGTCGACCGTCACGGTCGTGCCCTCTTCGGTGCGCAAAACTGCCTCGGCGCCGCACGAGCGGCACTCCCAGGTGTCGGGAACATCTGCGTCGATCGCGAATGTGAGGGTGGTCTCGTGTCCGCAGGAGCTGCAGACGTAGGTGGTCTGCATCCGCTGGTGGAACACGACGCCCTCTTCGCTCTGAAGGCTCGGAGCGCCGAGACGAACGCCGCGGAGACTGCGATCTGCCATATGTGGTCCTCTCATCCGCTGGTCGCGTGTCAGGTATAACGTCGCAGCCTGTGCGGAGCATCCGAACCAAGGCTGCCGATAACGGATTCACAGCCGATGCCCAGCGGACACGAGCGGCCTCGGGCGAGGGTCAGGACAGCGCCGCGAGGGCGACGTCGGCGCGGTCGGTCACGATGCCGTCGACGCCCATCGCGACGAGGCGTCGCATGTCGTCGGGATCGTTCACGGTCCAGACGTGGACCTCCACGCCGTTGCGGTGGGCAGCCTCGATGAACCGGGGCGTCACGACATGGATGCCGCGCTGACGCTCCGGCACCTGCAGGGCGTCGATGCCGGCGAGCTGTCGCGCGACTCCGCGGGCCGAGCGCACCACGAGCATCGCCAGGAGGCGCAGGATCGTGCCGCTCCCGGCCGAGGTCGCGGGCAGGAGGTCGGCCCTCACCTCCCTGGCGGACGTGAGCGCTTCTCGGCGGCGTTCGTCGGAGAAGCTCGTGAGGAGCACCCGCTCCGCGTACGGCGCGACGATCGCTCCGGCCTGCGCGGCGGCGGCAGCAGCTTTCACGTCGATGTTGAAGCGCGTCTCGGGGAAGGCGTCGAGCGCCTGCTCCAACGTGATGAGGCCGCCGCGCTCGGCCATGAGGTCCTCGAGCTCCGCGAGCGGGACATCCGCGAGCTTCCGCGGGTCTCCCGTGACGCGCGAGAGGTCCGGGTCGTGGAAGAGTACGACCGTCCCGTCGGCGGTGAGGTGGCAGTCGGACTCCACGTAGTCGGCGCCGGCGGCATGTGCGGCGGCGACGGCGGCGAAGGAGTTCTCCACGATCCCGGAGGACGCCGCATCCGCCGTCACGAGACCGCGGTGCGCGAGCACGCGCGGGACGGGGAGCCCCGTCAGGTACGGATGCGTCATGCCTTCGGATCCGCGGGCGGCGCCGGCTCGGCGGACGCGCGGAGGCCGCTCGCGAAGGCACCACCGACGCCCTTGAGCGCCTCGGTGAACTCGCTCGGGATGATCCAGAGCTTGCTCGACGGGCTCTGGCTGATCTTCGGCAGCGTCTGCAGGTACTGGTAGGCGAGCAGCTTGTCGTCGGGGTTGCCGGCGTGGATCGCGGCGAACACGGCCTGGATCGCCTGAGCCTCGCCCTCGGCGCGCAGGACCGCCGCCTGCTTGTCGCCTTCGGCCTTCAGGATCTCCGCCTGCCGGCGTCCCTCCGCCTCGAGGATCTGGGACTGCTTCGAGCCCTCCGCGGTGAGGATCGCGGCGCGGCGGTCGCGCTCGGCGCGCATCTGCTTCTCCATCGAGTCCTGGATGGAGACGGGCGGATCGATCGCCTTGAGCTCGACCCGGGAGACGCGGATGCCCCACTTCCCGGTCGCCTCGTCGAGCACGATGCGCAGCTGCCCGTTGATCTCGTCGCGGCTGGTCAGAGCCTCTTCGAGGTTGAGGCCGCCGACCACGTTGCGGAGGGTCGTGGTGGTGAGCTGCTCCACGGCGCCGAGGTAGTTCGCGATCTCGTAGGTCGCGGCCCGGGCATCCGTCACCTGGAAGTAGACGACCGTGTCGATCGAGACGACGAGGTTGTCCTCCGTGATGACCGGCTGCGGCGGGAACGACACCACCTGCTCGCGCATGTCGATGAGCGGACGCACGCGGTCGATGAACGGCACGAGGAGGTTCAGGCCCGGCAGGAGGGTCTTGTGATACCGCCCGAGCCGCTCCACGATGCCGGCCTTGGCCTGGGGGATGATGCGGATCGAGCGGGCCAGGACGACCACGACGAGGATGAACGCGGCGAGCGCGATCACCCAGCCCACGACCGAGGGGACGACGTCTGCGGGGTTCATGATGAGCTCTCCTCTCGGCGGACGATCGCGGTCGCGCCCTCGATCCGCACGACGCGCACGGTCGTGCCCGGTGGCAGGGACGCGGGATCATCGGAACGCGCGGTCCAGACGTCGCCGTTCGCGAGCTTGACCTGCCCCGAGGCCGCGTCGACGGTCGACACGACTGCGCCGGACATCCCGAGGAGGGCGTCGATGTTGCTCGGCGTCGTGTCCTCGCCACGCCGCAGCCGGTGCAGGAGCGGGGGTCGCAGGAACAGCAGCAACAGGATCGAGACCGCGGCGGCGGCGACCACCTGCAGCCAGACCGGCGCGCCGAACAGATCCAGGACGAGGGCTGCCGCGCTACCCACCGCGAGCATGAGGAAGATGAGGTCCAGTGTCAGGATCTCGATCACGAGGAAGAGGACGATCAGGACCACCCAGCCGATCCAGGCGAACTGCACGACCGCCGTCCCCGTGTCCATGACTCCTCCTCCCTCGAACCTACCCGGTAGGGTCTTTGACGTGCCAGACCTCGACGCTGCCCTCGCTCCCGGATCGCTGAGCGGAAAGGTCGCCCTCGTCACGGGGTCCTCCCGCGGGATTGGGGCCGACACGGCGCGCTATCTCGCGCAGGCCGGCGCGAACGTCGTCATCAACTACCGCAACAAGGCGCCCCGTGCGGAGAAGCTCGCCACCGAGCTGCGCGGCCTCGGCGTCGAGGCGCTCGTTGTCGGCGCGGACCTCACCGACGACGCGTCCGTGACCGAGATGTTCCGGCTCGTGGGCGAGGAGTTCGGCGGCCTCGACATCCTCGTGCTCAACGCGTCCGGCGGCATGGAGGCGGGGATGGCGGCGGACTATGCGCTGCAGCTCAATCGCGACGCGCAGCTGCGCGTCCTCGATGCCGCTCTTCCGCTCCTGCGCGAGGGGGGCCGCATCGTGTTCGTCACGAGCCACCAGGCCCACTTCATCCGGACTACTCCGACGATGCCGGAGTACGAGCCGGTCGCGCTGTCGAAGCGGGCGGGGGAGGACGCGCTCCGCGCGCGCATCCCCGAGCTCGACGAGCGCGACGCCTCGTTCGTCGTCGTGTCCGGCGACATGATCGAGGGCACCATCACCGCGACGTTGCTGGAGCGGGCGAACCCGGGCGCGATCTCGTCCCGGCGCGAGTCCGCCGGCCGCCTCTACAACGTGGCGGAGTTCGCGGCCGAGGTCGCGCGGGCCGCGGTGGATCCGGTGCCCGACGACCACACCCGCCTCATCGGCGACGTCTCCTCCTTCGTCGCGGAGTAGCGCCGGAAACGCGAAAGAGGCGGGATCCCCACGCTCGGGATCCCGCCTCTTCGCGTTCGGGCTCAGGCCTTGAAGGTGAAGGCGCGCACGACCTGGATGATGCCCAGGACGATGAGCGAGATCCCCAGCAGCCACCAGAGCACCGCGATGCCCCAGAGCGGCGAGAACAGCAGGATGACCCCGGCGACGATGCTCAGGATCGCGAAGAAGATCGTCCATGCCTTCGAGGACCGGCCCGCGAGGGTGGTCAGCGAGATGATGCCCTCCACGATCCACAGGATCCCGACGAGGATTCCGAGGAACAGCGCGAGCCAGGCGGTGGTCGCGCTGAGGTTCGAGAAGGCGATGACGCCGGCGATGACGAACAGGACGCCGAGGACGATGTGTCCGACGCGCGCCCAGCCGCCCATCGACCTCGAGAAGATGCCGAGACCGGCATACACGAGGCCCGCGGCGATCGCGTAGGCCGCGATGATCGCGGTCACGACCATGGCGGTCTTCCCGGGCCACACGAGGATGAGGATGCCGACGATGATGGCGATGATTCCGCCGATGCCGAAGGCAGCGCGGATGCCGTTGACCGCGGACTTCTCGGTCGCAGATGCGGTAGTCATTGTGGGTCCTTTCTGAGAGTTCCCTGAATGCGTGTCTCCAGAGTAGCGCTCGGGGCCGATTCCGGCGCCTGACCTGGCCGTCAGCCGAGAAGCCACATCACGGCGAACAGGACCGGGACGCATCCGATGGTCGTGATCAGGACCGTGTCGCGGGCGATGATCTCGCCGACGCGGTAGTGCTGCGCGTAGTTGAAGACGTTCTGCGCGGTAGGGAGGGCGGCGAGCACCACGACGATCAGCACGTCATGGCGGCTGAGCCCGAACACGAATTGCGCGACCGCCCAGGCCACGAGCGGCATCGCGACGAGCTTGAGCGCGCTGGCGACGAGAATGTCGCGCCGATGTTCGCGGGCGCCGAGCACCCGCTGCCCGCGGAGCGACATCCCGTATCCGATCAGCAGCAGGGGGACGCAGGCGGCGGCGACCGTGTCGATCGGCGCCGACACGATCTGCGGGAGCGGGAGCCCGGTGAGGGAGACGACCACGCCGAGCAGGGAGCCGATGATGAGCGGGTTGAGCGCGACCCGGCGCAGCAGGGGTCCGAGCCGCCGATGCGTCGTCGCCGCGGTGTCGAGGAGCGTCAGCGCCACCGGGGTCATCGCGATGAGCTGCAGGAGGATGACGGGCGCGGGATACGCGGCGCTGCCGAGGAGGTAGAGCGACAGCGGGATGCCGATGTTGTTCGAGTTCACCTGACCGGAGCCGAGCGCGCCGATCACCGTGTCGGCGAGCGGACGTCGCCAGGCCAGACGCGCAACGAGCACGTATCCCGCGACCATCGCGGCGGCCGCGATCGCGGAGACGGGCAGGAGGGCGGAGAACAGCGTGTGGATGTTGGCGTGCGCGAGCACGCTGAACATGAGGATGGGGGAGAGGACGAAGAACGTCAGCCGCCCCAGCACGACGCGGGCCTGATCCCCGAGGAGATCGATGCGGGCGAGGAGGTAGCCGATGCCGATCATGAAGCCGACCACGACGAATCCAGTCACCGCGTTCAGCATCCTTCCAGCCTAGAGCGGGGGTCGGAGGGCCTCGATATCGTTGCCGGCATGGAGACCCGACTGCCTGCCGACAGCCACGACACCATCCGCGTGCAGGGAGCCCGCGAGAACAACCTGAAGGATGTGACGATCGAGCTGCCCAAGCGGCGGCTGACCGTCTTCACGGGCGTCTCCGGCTCGGGGAAGAGCTCGCTCGTGTTCGGGACCATCGCGGCGGAGTCGCAGCGCATGATCAACGAGACCTACAGCGCGTTCGTGCAGGGGTTCATGCCGTCGCAGGCGCGTCCGGACGTGGACGTGCTCGAGGGTCTCACGACCGCGATCATCGTCGATCAGGAGCGGATGGGGGCGAATGCCCGCTCGACGGTCGGCACCGCCACCGATGCGAACGCCATGCTGCGGATCGTGTGGAGCCGGCTGGGGGAGCCGCACGTCGGGGCGCCGCAGGCCTTTTCCTTCAACGTGGCATCCGTCACCGGGAAGGGCGCGCTGACGACGGAGAAGAACGGTGCGAAGTCGGTCGAGCGGCGCAGCTTCTCGATCACGGGCGGGATGTGTCCGCGCTGCGAGGGCATGGGGTCCGTGTCCGAGCTCGATCTCGCACAGCTGTACGACGAGACGAAGTCCCTCGCCGAGGGCGCGATCACGATCCCGGGCTTCACGGCCGACGGCTGGGCCGTGCGGATGTACTCCGAATCGGGCTTCGTCGACGGCGGGAAGCCGATCCGCGAGTTCACCGAGCAGGAGCTGGCGGACTTCCTCTACAAAGAGCCCACGAAGGTCAAGGTCAGCGGCATGAACCTGACCTACGAAGGTCTCGTGCTGCGTATCCAGAAGTCGATGCTGTCGAAGGACGTCGACGCGATGCAGCCGCACATCCGTGCGTTCGTCGAGCGGGCGGTGACGTTCACCGCGTGCCCGGAGTGCGACGGCACCCGCCTGAGCTCGCTCGCTCGGTCGTCGAAGGTCGGCGGGATCGGCATCGCCGACGCGTGCGCGATGCAGATCAGCGACCTCGCCGAGTGGGTCCGCGGTCTCGACGCGCCGTCCGTCGGGCCGCTGCTGCGGAACCTCCAGCATCTGCTCGACTCGTTCGTCGAGATCGGGCTCGGCTATCTCTCGCTCGACCGCCCTTCGGGGACGCTGTCCGGGGGAGAGGCGCAGCGCACGAAGATGATCCGGCACCTCGGCTCGTCGCTGACCGACGTCACCTACGTCTTCGACGAGCCCACGACCGGGCTGCACCCGCACGATATTCAGCGGATGAACGGGCTGCTGCGGCAGCTGCGCGACAAGGGGAACACCGTGCTCGTCGTCGAGCACAAGCCGGAGATGATCGCGATCGCCGACCACGTCGTGGATCTCGGCCCGGGTGCGGGCTCTGCCGGGGGAGCGATCACCTACGAAGGGCCGCTCTCCGGGCTGCGCGCAAGCGGCACGCTCACCGGGCGGCATCTCGACGACCGGGCGCGGGTGAAGGATGCCGTGCGCACGCCTTCGGGTGCGATCGAGATCCGCGGCGCGACGTCGCACAACCTGAGGGATGTCGACGTCAACATTCCGCTCGGAGTCCTCGTCGCGGTGACAGGCGTCGCTGGCTCCGGGAAGAGCTCGCTCATCCACGGCTCCGTCGCCGGCGGGGAGGGCGTGGTCGCGATCGACCAGGGCGCGATCCGGGGGTCGCGGCGCAGCAATCCCGCGACCTATTCGGGGATGCTCGACCCGATCCGGTCCGCGTTCGCGAAGGCGAACGGGGTCAAGCCCGCGCTGTTCAGCGCCAACTCCGAGGGCGCGTGCCCGGTCTGCAACGGGGCGGGCGTGATCTACACGGATCTCGGCGTGATGGCGAGCGTCGCGACGCCGTGCGAGGTCTGCGAGGGCAAACGCTTCCAGGCATCCGTCCTCGAGTACACGCTCGGCGGGCGCGACATCAGCGAGGTGCTGTCGATGCCGATCGCCGAGGCCGAGGAGTTCTTCGGCTCGGGCGACGCGAAGGTGCCGGCCGCGCATCGCATCCTGAAGCGGCTCGTCGACGTCGGGCTCGGGTACGTGAGTGTCGGGCAACCGCTCACGACGCTGTCCGGGGGAGAGCGGCAGCGTCTCAAGCTCGCCGTGAGCATGGGGGAGGACGCCGACGTCTACGTCCTCGACGAGCCCACGACCGGGCTGCATCTCGCGGACGTCGAGCAGCTCCTGGGGCTTCTGGATCGCCTTGTCGACGCCGGCAAGTCGGTGATCGTGATCGAGCATCACCAGGCCGTCATGGCGCACGCCGACTGGATCGTCGACCTCGGCCCCGGCGCCGGCCACGACGGCGGGACGGTGGTCTTCGAGGGCACCCCTGCGGCTCTGGTGGCCGCTCGCGCGACCCTCACCGGCCAGCACCTCGCCGACTACGTCGGCGCCTGACCCCACCGTCCCGCGCCGCCGTCACCGCGAGATCAGGTGATTTCGCGTAGTCAGGACGATCGGCGCGACAAACGTCCTGACTCCGCAAGATCACCTGATCTCGCGTGAGGTTAGGCACCCACCAGGGGCCTCCGACGGTCGTTGCAAGTAGGCCGTCAGAGGATACTGAGGCCATGCGGTTCACACCTGCCTCAGACGACGAGGTGGCGCGACGGAAGGCTCTCGGCGCCGAACTGTGGACGAGGAAGAGCTTTCCGCCGCTCTACAGGGTCGCCGCAATGGACCCCGAGAGCGTGCTGCATGGGAACTTCGGCTCCTCTTCTCCGGTGAAGACCACATTTGTCTTCACCGGAGAAGAGAGCCTCAGCAGGCCCCGCCTCGAGGTGCACACGCTAGAACGGGGAGCAGTCGACAGTGGAGCACCGCTCCTCTGGCTCCGAAACTTCCGCAGCGTCATTCCGGAACCCTCGCGTTCCGCGGAACCGGTCCCGGTTCGGGTGTCCAAGTCGACAGGAAGCGGGACATTGATCGCCGCCACTGCCGAGGGATGGATGGTGTCTGTCGAGGCGCCGGATGCCACGCTGCTGGTGATGGGCCCGGGGGAGCTCCCGAGTCGGCTCTCGCTCGAGCCGGTAGATATGCACGCGTTGAAGCGATCCGAGTTCCGCAATTCCGGGATCGCCGAGACCTGACAGCCACCGCGCGAGATCAGGTGATTTCGCGTAGTCAGGACGATCGGCTCGACAAACGTCCTGACTCCGCAAGATCACCTGATCTCGAGTGGGGCTACTGCTCCTCGTGGGTGTCGGGGTCGCCGTTGAAGAGGCGGCCGTCGGGACGGCCGAGGGCGGTGATGGCGTCCATCTCGGCCTCGCTGAGCTCGAAGCCGAAAACGTCGAGGTTCTCCGCCTGCCGGGACGGGGTCGCGCTCTTGGGCACTGGGATGCTGCCGAGCTGGACGTGCCAGCGAAGGATCGCCTGAGCGGGCGTCACCCCGTGCGCCGCCGCGGCCGACGCGATCGCCGGCTCCTCGTAGATGCCGCGGCCCTTGCCGATCGGGCTCCATGCCTCGGTGACGATGCCCAGCCGGGCGTGCACCTCGCGTTGGTCGGCCTGCGGGAAGTACGGGTGCAGCTCGATCTGGTTGAGCGCCGGCGTCACACCGGTGGCGCTGATCACCTCGTCGAGGTGCTTGGGGGTGAAGTTGCTCACGCCGATCGAGCGCACCAGACCCCGCTCGCGCGCCTCCACGAGGTTCGCCCACGACTCGACATAGCGACCGACGCTCGGGTTCGGCCAGTGGATGAGGTACAGGTCGAGGTAGTCGAGCCCGAGCCGCCACAGCGACTCCTGAAGCGCGTTGATCGTGAACTCGCCCTGGTAGCGGCCCGGCAGCTTCGAGGTGACGAACAGCTCGTCGCGGGCGATGCCGCTGCGACGGATGCCTTCGCCGACGGCGCCCTCGTTGTCGTAGTTGAACGCGGTGTCCAGCAGCCGGTATCCGGTGCGGATCGCCGAGACCACGGCCTCCGCGCCATCCTCGCCGCGCATCGGGTAGGTGCCGAACCCGATCGTCGGAATGCTGTATCCGTCGTTCAGGGCAACGGTAGGTGCGATGTCAGTCATGCAGCCACGCTACAGGCGAGCACGACGAGGCTTTCGCCATATCACCGATAATGCACATTATGTCAGTTGACGGTTCCCTTCTGGCGTCTCACTACGCTCGTGATCGTGGCTGACCGAGAGGTTCCTACCCACCGATACCTGGCACCCACTCTTGTTGCGGTGCAGGTGGTCGTCGCTGCCGGAACGAGCCTTCTTGCGTGGCTGCAGCGATTGAGTTTGGACTCGTGCGCGAGCGCGTCCGTGACGTGCGACACGGGACTGATGTGGGCTGCTGGCGATGTGTTCTTCGTCGTGGCGGCGCTCCTGCTCGCCGGCACGATGGCGTTGCTGTTCACGCTGGCACGTCGACGAACCGAATACGACGATGGATCCCTGACGTGGGTGCCCGCGCTGGGAATCTCGCTCACCGTGATCGCGTATGTGATCTCAGCCCTCGTGTTCCAGTCCGCGATCTGACGGTGTTTGTCGGTCGACTCGACACGCGTCGTCCCGCGCAGCGGGCGCCCCGCTGCGCGGGACGATTACGACCTATGCGAAACGAACGTCTCATTCTCAGACACACTCCCGAATCGAAAGCTGTGACCGACCGAACGCAGGTTGTCATGGACCTGACGTCGCGCCTCAACATGCTGCGCCACAGCGATGTCGTCGGGCGTACCGAGCTTCTCTGCGAAATCTTCGGTCGTCCCGTTCCCGAGACGCTGAGGCTCTTCCCCCCGTTCTTCTGCGACTTCGGTCTCAACCTGGAGTTCGGGGACTATGTCTTCGTGAATCAGAACTGCGCGTTCTACGACATGGGGGGCATTTCGATCGGAGACAGAACTCTGATCGGCCCCGGGGTGACGCTGGCGACCGCAGGCCACCCGGTTGACCCCGCCAAGCGATTCGACGGCATCACGGTCGCCCCGATCGTCATCGAAGCGAACGTGTGGATTGGAGCCAACGCGACCGTGGCCCCGGGGGTGACCATCGGAGCCGGCGCCGTCGTCGCGGCTGGTGCCGTCGTGGCGAAAGACGTGCCGGCCAACTGCATCGTCAGCGGCCACAACTACATCACTCGTCGGAACTTCGAATCGGCGTCATAGGGAGCTGTTGGGGTCCTCCCCTCAATCCGTGGGGGCTCACGATGCGTCGGCGTCCCTTGACACGCTCTCCCCTGCTGCTAATATTTAGGCAAATGCCTAAGTATATCGACGAACTCGACGCCGTCCTCCGCGCGCTTGCGGATCCGACGCGTCGGGCCGTCGTGGAGCGGTTGGCGAAATCGCCGGCCGTGGTGTCGGAGCTCGCGGCGCCGTTCTCGATGGCACTCCCCTCCTTGATGCAGCATCTGGGGATCCTCGAGAAGGCGGGCGTGGTGACGTCGGAGAAGGTCGGCCGCGTCCGCACGGTCAGCCTGCGGCCGGGCGCCCTCGACGTGCTGCACCTGTGGCTCGGCGAGCAACGGACACCGGCAGAGCGACGAGCCGACCGGCTCGGCGTCCACTTGACCCGCACGACCCCCGAAGGAGACCTGACATGACACGTGTTCGCATGGACCTGTTCCTCTCGCTCGACGGCTACGCCGCGACCGCCGAGCCGACGCCCGAGAGCCCGATGGGCCTGGACTGGGATCGCCTCACCGCCGCCTATGTCGCGACCCGTACCTTCCGTCGCACGTTGTTCGGCGACACGAGCGGTGCCGGCACGACCGGCGTCGACGACCAGTACGCCGCCGCATTCACCGAGGGCATCGGCGCCGAGATCATGGGCGCCGGGATGTTCGGCCTCCACTCCTTCCCCGACGATCCGGACTGGAAGGGCTGGTGGGGCGACGAGCCCCCGTTCCACACGCCCGTCTACGTGCTCACGCACACAGCGCCCCGGCCGCCGATCGAGATGGCCGGCGGGACGACCTTCCACTTCCGTGACGACGCCATCGCCACGGTGCTCGCGGAGGCGAGCGAGGCTGCGGGCGGGAAGGACGTGCGGGTCGGCGGCGGGATCAGCACCGCGCGGCAGTTCCTGCTCGCGGGCCTCGTCGATCGGCTGCACGTCATGATCGCGCCGGTCATCCTCGGCCGCGGGACGCTCCTCTGGGACGACCTGCGTGGTCTGGAGGACGGCTACACCGTGACGACCGAGGTCGCCGAGAGCGGCGTCATCCACGTCACCTTCGCCCGCTAGGAGATCGCCATGACCGAAAGACGCCTCGCGCATTCCGGATTCACCCTGCACCGCGACTACCCCGTCCCCCTCGAACGCGTCTGGGACGCGTTCGCGCGGGAGGAGGAGAAGTACGCCTGGTTCGCCGTCGACGACGCGTTCGAGCCCGGCGCCTGGGTCTTCGACTTCCGCGTCGGCGGGCGCGACATCGCTGAGGGGGCGTTCCACGCCGGCCCGGTGTCCCGGTTCGAGGGGACCTACACCGACATCGTCGAGCGCGTCCGGATCGTGAACACGTACGACATGTGGCTCGACGGGGTCCACATGTCGACCTCGGTCGCGTCGTTCGAGTTCGAACCGATCGACGGCGGCACACGATTGACGCAGGCGGAGCACGGGGTCTTCCTCGACCGGTTCTGGGCGGACGGACCGAACCGGGAGGCCGGCAGCCGCGGCATCCTGGAGAAGCTCGGACAGTACGTCACCCGGTGACCGCTCCTCCCCCGCTCGGTCCGGCCACCGAGATCGGCGTCCGCTTCTCCCCCGCGTGTATTCATAGGCTCCTGGACACGGAGATCGGAGACCGCCCATGGAGTACGTGAAGCTCGGCAGCAGCGGCCTGGAGGTGTCGCCGATCGCGGTCGGTTGCCTCACGTTCGGTGAACCGGATCGGGGCCATCCCACCTGGTCGCTCGACGAGGACGCCTCTCGCCCGCTGATCCGGCACGCGATCGAGGCCGGCGTCAACTTCTTCGACACGGCGAACATGTACTCGAACGGATCGAGCGAGGAGATCCTCGGCCGGGCGCTGCGCGACTACGGCGACCGCGACGCGCTCGTGATCGCGAGCAAGATCCGTCACGAGATGCGGTCCGGTCCGAACGCCGACGGCCTCTCGCGCAAGACGATCATGACCGAGGTCGAGCACTCGCTCCGGCGGCTCGGCACCGACTACATCGACCTCTACCAGGTCCACCGCATCGATCGCTCCGTGCCGTGGGAGGAGACGCTCGAGGCGTTGCACGACCTCGTCAAGGCGGGCAAGGTCCGCTATCTCGGCGCCTCCTCGATGCGGGCATGGGAGTTCGCCAAGGCACTGCGCCTGCAGCGCGAGAACGGGTGGGCACGGTTCGTGTCGATGCAGGACCACTACAACCTGCTGCAGCGCGAGGAGGAGCGCGAGATGGTCCCCCTCTGCCTCGACGAGGGTGTGGGGACCCTCGTCTGGAGTCCCCTCGCCCGCGGTCGCCTCGCGCGGGCATGGGACGAGAGCAAGGCCACCGCACGCGGGCAGCGGGACGAGTACGCCGACATTCTCTACGGATCCCTCACGGAGGAGTCCGATCGGGCGATCATCGACGCGGTAGGACGCGTCGCCGAGCGGCGGGGACTCCCCCGCGCGCAGGTGGCGCTCGCCTGGCTGCACGCGCAGCCCGTGGTGACGGCGCCCGTCGTGGGCGTGAGCCGCGTCTCGCAGCTCGACGACGCGATCGCGTCGATCGACGTGCGGCTGGATGCCGACGAGATCGCCGAGCTGCAGCGGGACTACACGCCGCGCCACGACTTCCAGGCCGCTGACGAGAAGGAGCTCATGGCGAGCCTCCCCCAGTTCGCCCTCGACAAGCGCTGAGCGGGTACCCTCAGCCGCGGAGGGCGTGGATCGCTTCCCGCACCGCGTAGAAGACGATCACGAGCCCGGCGAGCGGATCGGCCCACCACCAGCCCAGCAGCGCGTTGAGCAGGATGCCCACCAGCACAGCCGTTGCCAGGATCCCGTCGACGAGGGTCACCTTCCCCTCCGTGATGAGCACGGGGTTCCCCAGCCGGCGGCCGATACGGTGCTTCCCCGCGGCAAGGGCGAACATCGCCACGGCGGTCGCCGCGGTCCACCAGATCCCCCCGGCGGTCGGCTCCGCCCGATGGCCCGACAGCAGCGCGATCGCCGCCTGGACCAGCAGGTACAGCGCGAGCAGCAGGAACGCGATCCCGATCAGCCGGAGCGCGACGCGCTGGCGCTCCTCGCTCGCACCCGTCAGCTCCCAGATCACGACCGCCGAGGCCCCGATCTCGATCAGGCTGTCGAGGCCGAAGCCCAGCAGCGCGACCGAGCCCGATCGATAGGCGAGGTAGGCCAGCAGGACCACGCCGACGACGTTCCACCCGAGGGTGATCGCCTCCAGCCCGATCCCGGCGCGGCGGAGCCTCGTTCGATCCGCGGGCAGGCGATCGGTAGGCACGCCGAGAAGGATAGCGGAGTCCTACAGGTCGGCGGACTCCGTCCGCGGCGCGGGCGCCGGTGGGGCGGTCGTGGCGGCCCAGCTGGCGAGCATCCGAAGCGCGTCGGCGGAGGGCGAACCCGGCTCGGCGGTGTACGTGGAGAGGGTCAGCCCCGGGTCGGCCGGGAGCTCGAACGCCTCGTAGGTGAGCTCGAGGTCGCCGACGACCGGGTGGTGGAGCCGCTTGACGCCCGAGCGGTGGTAGCGGACGTTGTGCGCCGCCCACAGGGTGCGGAACCGCTCGGAGCGGGTCGACAGCTCCCCCACGAGGTCCGTGAGCCGCTTGTCGTACGGGTTGCGCCCGGCCTCGCCGCGCATCGTCGCGACGAGCTCCTGCGTGTTCTTGTCCCAGTCGACGTAGAACTCCGGCGCGTCCGGGTTGAGGAAGGCGAACCGGGCGCTGTTGGGCGCGGGCTCCGCGAACACCGGCGAGTACAGCGCGCGGCCGAGCTGGTTCGCGGCGACGTAGTCGAAGTAGTTGTTGCGGATCATCGCCGGGGCATCGGTGATCGCGTCCAGCAGACGCAGGATGCTCGGTCGGATGCCGTCGTCCGCGCGTTTGCGCGGCTTTCTCGCCCCGGGCGACGCGTTCGCCGTGCGGGCGAGGTCGAACAGGTGCGCGGTCTCCGCGTCGTCCAGCTGCAGGGCGCGGGCGAGGGAGTCCAGCACGCTGTCGGACGCGCCCGAGAGGTCACCGCGCTCCAGGCGCGTGTAGTAGTCGACGCTGACGCCGGACAGCAGAGCCACTTCTTCGCGGCGCAGCCCGGGCACGCGACGGTTGCCGCCGTAGGCAGGCAGTCCGGCCTGGTCCGGCGTGATGCGATCTCTGCGCGTGGAGAGGAACTCGCGCACTTCTTTGCGGTGATCCATGACATCGACGGTACGCGGCGCGCGACACCGGCGGGAGGGTCTGTCAGTACCAGGGATGCCCGTACCCTGAGGGGGATGTCGAAAGGAGCGGAGGCATGAACCCGCTGGAGATCATCGTCCTCATCGGCGTTCTCGTCCTGCTGGGGTCCTGGCTCGCCCCGTGGCTGAGGGTACCCGCTCCGCTGCTGCAGCTCGTGCTCGGGCTCCTCGCCGGCTTCGTGCCGCTGGTCCGGGAGATCCACCTCCCGTCCGAGGCGGTGTTGGTGCTGTTCCTCCCGGCGCTGCTGTTCTGGGAGTCTCTGACGACGTCGCTGCGCGAGATCCGGCGGGACCTGCGCGGCATCCTCATCCTCAGCACGCTGCTCGTCGCCGCGAGCGCCTTCGGCATCGCCGGGATCGGAGTCGCCCTCGGGCTCGGATGGGGCGCGGCGCTGATCCTCGGCGCGGCGCTCGCCCCGACGGATGCCACCGCGGTCGGCGCGATGGCCCGCTCGCTCCCGCACCGGAACATGACGATCCTCCGCGCGGAGAGCCTCATCAACGACGGTAGCGCCCTTGTGATCTACTCGATCGCCGTCGGCGCGGCCGTCAGCCATGTCGCCTACACGGGCTGGGAGATCACCGGCCTGGTCGTCCTCGCCTACGTCGGCGGTGGCGCGGTGGGCCTCCTCGCGGGATGGCTGGGCACTCTCCTGTTGCGGCGGCTCGGCGAGCCGATCGTGAACAACACCGCGCTCGTGGTCGTGCCGTTCGTCGCGTTCCTCGGCGCGGAGCTGATCCACGCGTCGGGAGTGATCGCGGTCGTCGTCGCGGGCCTCATGCTCAGCCAGACCGGTCCCCGCGCGAGCACCCCGCAGTCCCGTCAGCAGACGGCGGCGTTCTGGTCGCTGACGACCAGCATCCTCAACGGGGCCCTCTTCGTGCTCATCGGCATCGAGGCGCAGTCCGCGATCCGTGCCGTCGCCGGGTCGGAGATCCCCGTGCTGATCGCCCTGACCGTGCTGGCGTGGCTGGCGATCATCGTCATCCGATTCGTGTTCCAGATGGTTACGGTGTGGCTGATCCGCCTCCTCGACCGGCGTCCCTCGCAGCGCGGACGCCGCATGACCTACCGGGCCCGGGTGGTCTCCGCGATCGCCGGCTTCCGCGGCGCGATCTCGCTCGCGGTCGCGCTCGCGGTGCCCGCGACCCTCAGCGGGCGCGCGGAGATCATCTTCGTCGCCACCGGCGTCGTCATCCTCACGCTCGTCGTACAGGGCATTCTTCTGCCGCCGGTCGTCCGGTGGGCGAGGTTCCAGCCGGACACCTCCGTGGACGACGAGCTCGCCAAGGCGCAGCACGCCGCCACCGCGGAGGCGCTGGCCGACATCGGCGACCTGTCCGCGCATCTGGGCCTCTCCGACGCCGTCCGCGACCGCGTGTTCGAGGAGTACCGGGATCACCTCGAGGTGATGGATGCCAGCGGGAACGAGGACGACCGACTCCTCCTCGCCCGCGACGAGGAGTACACGACCCTGCGACTGGCGCTGCTGAAGCGCAAGCGCGACGTCATGATCCGGCTTCGCGACGAGGGCGTCATCAGCGACACCGCCCTGCGGATCATGCAGACCCGCCTGGACCGGGAGGAGCTGCGGCTGAGCCAGCCCGAACTCCTCGAGTGACGGGAGGGGGGTTGCGGCAGTACCTGGGACACCTGACACTGCCATCGCCCCGGGTGCGGTGATGCCATAGATGCGGGAAGGAACTCCATGACCGCGACATCCGGTGCCATCCGCACCACGACCCTGCACAGCACCACCCGGCTGCACAAGGGCGCGATCCTCACGATCGTCCTCGTCAGCTACTTCATGATCCTGCTCGACAACTCGGTGATCTTCACCGCGCTGCCGAGCCTGCAGGCGGATCTGCACTTGACCGGGACCGAGCTCGCCTGGGTGCAGGACGCCTACACGCTCGTGTTCGGCGGGCTGCTGCTGCTGGGCGCGCGTGCCGGCGACATCCTCGGCCGCAAGCCGGTCTTCATCTTCGGGCTCATCGTGTTCGCCGTCGCGTCGCTGCTGATCGCCCTCTCCCCCGCCGCCTGGTGGATCATCGCGACCCGGGCCATCCAGGGCATCGGCGCCGCGATCGTCGCTCCGTCCGCCCTGTCGCTCATCACCGCCACCTTCGAGGGCGAGGAACGCTCCCGCGCCGTCGCGTGGTACTCGGCCACCGCCGGCATCGGCGCGAGCCTGGGTCTCGTCGTCGGCGGCGCCATGGCCTCGTGGTTCTCCTGGCGGGCCGGCTTCTTCATCAACGTCCCGATCGGGCTCGCGATGCTGATCCTCGCGCCCCGGTTCCTCCCCCGTACGCCCGCGCTCCCCGGCCGGTTCGACATCGTCGGCGCGATCACCTCGACCGTCGGGGTCGGATCCCTCGTGTTCGCCATCCTCTACGCGGCGGAGTTCGGCTGGACCACCGTCCCGACGCTCGTCGGGTTCGCTGTGGCCGCCGTCGTGCTGACCCTCTTCATCATCGCCGAGGCCCGCGCCGTTCAGCCGATCATGCCGCTGCGTCTGTTCGCCAGCCGCCTGCGCACGGGCGCCTACCTGACCCGTCTGCTGTACCTCGGCGCGATGATCGGGTTCTTCTTCTTCACCAGCCAGTACCTGCAGGAGGTCCTCGGGTTCACACCGCTCCAGGCGGGGCTCGCGTTCCTGCCGATGACGTTCGTGAACTTCGCGTTCGCGCTGGCGATCCCGCGGCTCACCGCGTGGCTCGGCAACACGCTGCCGCTCATCGCCGGAGTCGTCCTCACGCTCGGCGGAATGTTCTGGCTCAGCCACATCACGCCGTCCAGCGACTACCTCACCGGCGTCGCCCTTCCGATGCTCTTCATCGGTGCCGGCCAGGGTCTCGCGTTCGCGCCGATGACGACGTTCGGCATCAGCGGCGCGACCGCTGCCGACGCCGGTGCGGCATCGGGCGTGGTCAACACGTTCCACCAGATCGGCTCCTCCCTAGGCCTCGGCATCCTCGTCGCCATCGCGGGCGCCGCGGCAGCCGGCACGACGGGAGGCACGGCGGTCACCATCACGGCGGAGGCCACCGCCGCCCTGACGGGCGGAAGCCTGTTCCTCCTCGCCAGCCTCGTGATCGTCCTCGCGCTGGTCGTCCCCGCGTCGATCGCCCGCCGGCGGCGCCCCGCGGACCCGGCTCCGGTCGCCGTCCGGAAGGAGAACGCTCATGTCTGACACCGAGGCGACCCCTGTGCAGCGCATGCTCGGCGACTTCTCCCCGGCGTTCGTGGAGCTCACCGACGACCTGCTCTTCGGCGACATCTGGCAACGTCCCGGCCTCACGCCGCGCGACCGCAGCTTGATCACGGTCGCTACCCTGATCGCGAACGGATCCACCGACCAGCTGGTCGGCCACCTCGGAGTAGCCCAGCAGAACGGGCTCACCCCGGAGGAGCTCAAGGAGGCGATGATCCATCTCGCGTTCTACGCGGGCTGGCCGCGGGCGCTCAGCGCCCTCCTCGTCGCCAAGAACGTCTTCCCCGCCTCGACCGACTGACCGACTGAAAGAAGGCATCATGCTCGACCTCACTCTCAACAACGGCGTCACCCTCCCCGCGATCGGGCTCGGCGTCTTCCAGAGCCCGCCGGCTGAGACGGCCGCGGCCGTCGAGGCGGCGCTGCGCGTCGGATACCGGCACATCGACACGGCCGCGGCCTACGGCAACGAGCGCGAGGTCGGCGAGGGCCTCCGCAACTCCGGGGTCGACCGCAGCGACGTCTTCATCGAGACGAAGGTCTGGGTCACCGACTTCGGCTACGACGAGACGATCCACGCCTTCGACAAGTCGGCGGGCAAGCTCGGCGTCGACACGCTCGACCTGTTCATCCTGCACCAGCCCGTCCCCGCTCGCTTCGAGACGACGATCGCCGCGTACAAGGGCCTCGAGACCCTGCTCGCGGAGGGCAAGGTCCGCGCGATCGGCGTGAGCAACTTCATGCCGCACCACCTGGAGCGCCTGCTGCAGGAGACGAACGTGGTCCCGGCCGTGAACCAGATCGAGCTGCACCCCTACTTCACCCAGCCCGACGTGCAGCGCGCCGATGCCGCACACGGCATCCTCACCCAGGCGTGGTCGCCCATCGGCGGGATCACGTTCTACCCGGGCCCGTGGGGCGACGAGCGCCGCAACGTCATGCAGGACCCGACGATCGCGGAGATCGCGCGCGAGCACGGCAAGAGCCCGGCGCAGGTCATGCTGCGCTGGGGCATCCAGGAGGGCCGGTCGGTCATCCCCAAGTCGACCAACCCGACCCGGATCGCCGAGAACTTCGACGTGTTCGACTTCGAGCTGAGCGGCGAGGAACTCGCCCGTATCGACGCGCTCGACACCGGTGTCCGTGGCGGGCCCGACCCCGACCAGGCCCGGGAAGAGTTCTTCAGCTGGTCGATTCCGGAGGCGTGATCCGGGCATGACCGACGAGACCGACCAGGACGTCGCCGCGCAGGTCACGGCGAACTATCTCGCGCAGTGCGAGGCGATGACCGGCGCGGACGCGGACGGGCTCGGCGACCTGCTGGCCCCGGACTTCACGCTCACGCACATGACCGGGTACGTCCAGTCGCGGAGAGAGTGGCTGGGCGACGTCGAGAGCGGCGAGATGACCTACCACTCCATCCGCAACGTCGACATCACGACCGATGTCACGGCGGAGCGGGTCAGTCTGACGGCGCGCTCGCACACGCACGCCACGATCTGGGGCGCGGAGGGGAACTGGCCCCTCCGGCTCCGGATCGACTACACGCGGACTCCGGACGGATGGATCGCGAGCCGCACCGTCGCCAGCACCTGGTGACCGCGCGGCTCGCCCGCCGTCCTCAGCGCCAGAAACCGGCGAGCGACGCGGCGAGCGTGCGGCCTTGGTCGTAGCCTCCCCGGGCCGCGCGCTGCCGTGTCGCCGGATCCAGCGCGTTGGCGTCGAACAGGTCGGCCGTCGTTGCGTCCGGAACGATCGTCTCCACGCGGCTCCCCGCCGCGCGGAGCTCGGCGACCTGCGTCGCGAGGTCCATGCCCCACGTGGCAGGCATCCGTGACCTGCCGCCGAAGGGCACGAGCACGAGGACGCGACGGTAGCCGAGGGCCAGGTCGGCGTTCTCACCGCGCCGGTAGCTGCCGTTGAGGTAGCGGTTCTCGCCGATCCGGTAGGGCGTCATCGCCGAGGTGCTGGCCGCGACGGCGTCGACGAGCTCGACGCCGCTGTCGCGGTCGAACACGACCGGCTCCCCGCTGCGGGCGTCGACGGCCGTGATGAGCACGCGCTGCTGCGGCCAGTGCGCGTTCGGCAGCCGGGCGGCGACGATCTCGCGCCAGCGCGTCGGCGAGCCGTCCGCGGCATCCCGCTCCAGGGCGGCCGCGCCGATCCGGCGACGCATGTCGGAAGGATCGGCCGAGGACGCGATGATCGCGTTCGACCAGTCCAGGTAGCTCTGCCCGGACAGGATGGGGGCGCGTGCGCCCGCGGATCCCCGATCGGCGGCCGTGGGGGCCTCGGCGAGGATCGAGGTGTAGAGCGCGGCCGGTGGAGTGTCACCGGTGATCTGCGCGGCTACCGTCGATCCCGACGAGGTCCCGATGACGACGTCGGCGTCGACGACGTCGACTCCGGCATCGGAGAGGCCGGCGATGACGCCGAGCACCCAGGCGTTGCCCGCCGCTCCCCCGCCGGCGAGGACGAGGGCCCGCTCACCGGACGTCGGGTGGAGGTGCGGAGTGGAAGAAGATGTGGTGTTCATGGGAGTCGTCTTTCGCGAATGCGTGCGGACGCTCCCTGACGCGACTACCTCGGTCGCGCGATCGTGAGCGAGGGAGCACCCACTGCGGATGTGCGGACATGGGTCTGACCTCCTCTCGGCGGAACACGATCATCGAGCAGCCTACCGGTCGGGCGAGGAGCGATGAACACTTCGGGAACAGGCGATCTTCAGCAGCCGGATTTCGTTATCGACACTCGATACTGAGGGTGTGACAGAGGAAGCAACGCCCGACGAGTGGGAGCATCGCGACCTGCTCGCGGGGTTCGTACGGATGCACATCCTGTTCCACGCGTCGCAGGAGGAGATCTACGGGCTCTGGATGATCGAGGAGCTGGCGAGCCACGGCTACCGCCTCTCCCCCGGCACGCTCTACCCGATGCTGCACAAGATGGTGGAGGACGGATACCTCACCGTGCGGTCGGAGCGCGACGGGCGGACGACGCGCAAGCTGTACGCCGCGACCGAGAAGGGGCGACAGGGACTCGCGCTCGCCCGGGAGCGCGTACGCATCTTCGTGCGAGAGGAGCGCGACGCATGACGACAGAGGTGCAGCCCGCGGTGCAGGAAGGTCAGGGCTCAGCATGGGAAGTGTTCCGCGTCTTCTTGAAGCTCGGTGTGACGTCGTTCGGCGGCCCGATCGCCCACCTCGGCTACTTCCGCGCCGAGGTCGTGACGCGGCGGCGTTGGCTCGACGACAAGGAGTTCGGGGACCTCGTCGCGCTCGGCCAGTTCCTGCCCGGCCCCGCGTCGAGTCAGGTCGGGTTCGGGATCGGGCTCTTCCGCGCGGGATGGCGTGGTGCGCTCGCGGCCTTCCTCGCGTTCACGCTGCCCTCCGCGATCCTCATGGTCGCGTTCGCATACGGCGCGAGCCTGTTCGACAGCGTGGTGGGCCGCGGCATCCTGGACGGACTCCAGATCGTCGCGGTAGCCATCGTCGCGCAGGCGGTCTGGGGCATGGCGCGCACGCTGACCCCCGACCGGCGGCGGGCCGGGATCGCCGTCGTCGCGGCGGTCGTCGCGATCGCGTTCGCCGGCTCGGTCGGCCAGCTCGGCGCGATCGTGGTCGGCGCCGTCGCCGGCCTGCTCCTGTGCCGCGAGGCGGCGAACGACCCGTCCGCGATGATCCGTTTCCCCGTCTCGCGCGTCGCCGGGGTCATCTGCCTCGCGTTGTTCGCGGGCATCCTCGTGGTCACGCCGATCCTCGCAGCCGTCACGGGGGTCGGCGGCATCGCCCTGTTCGACGCGTTCTACAGCGCCGGATCGTTCGTCTTCGGCGGCGGCCACGTCGTGCTGCCGCTCCTGCAGGCGAGCGTCGTCCAGCCGGGCTGGGTCACGCCCGCTCAGTTCCTCGCGGGATACGGTGCGGCGCAGGCGGTGCCCGGACCCCTGTTCACGTTCTCGGCGTATCTCGGTGCCCTGTCCTCCGTGGGCCCCGGCGGTGTCGCGGGCGCCGCAATCGCGCTCGTCGGGGTCTTCCTGCCGGGCTTTCTGCTGCTGACCGGCGTTCTGCCGTTCTGGAACGGCTTCCGGCGGCGCATCTGGGCACAGGCCGTCATGCGCGGCGCCAATGCGGCGGTGGTCGGCATCCTGGCGGCAGCGCTCTACAACCCGGTGTTCACGACCGCGATCACCGGTCCCGGGCCGTTCTGCCTCGGGCTCCTGTGCTTCGTCCTGCTCATGTCGTGGAAGCTCCCGCCGTGGCTCGTGGTCATCGTCGGAGCCGCCGGGGGGATCCTGCTCGCCTTCCTTCCGTAGTTGACTGGAACCATGACGAGTGTGTTCGAGGCCTCCGGGCACCGTGCCGGCCATCGCCTGCACGGCCGGTACCTCATCGAAGAGCTCGCCGGCGAAGGCGGGATGGCGCGGGTCTATCGGGCGCGGGACGAGCTCCTCGGCCGGGATGTCGCGGTGAAGGTCTTCCACCCCGGGAGCGCCTCCGCCGATCGGCTCCGGAACCTGTCGGAGACGCGCCTGCTCGCATCGCTCAGCCACCCGTCGCTCGTCACCCTCTTCGACGCGCATCTCGCCGATCCCGGCGACGCATACCTCGTGATGGAGTACCTCGACGGCCCGACCCTCCGCGAGCGGATCGCGCGCGGGCCGATCGGCGGCCGGGACCTCGCGGGGATGGCGGTCGAGCTCGCCGACGCGCTGAGCGTCGTGCATGCGGCCGGCATCGTGCACCGGGACATCAAGCCGTCGAACGTGATCCTCCGCAGCATCCGGTCGAGGGATCGCACGTTCCGCGCGACGCTCACGGACTTCGGCATCGCCCACCTCGTGGACTCCGCCCGCGTGACCGCGACCGGCACGGTCCTCGGGACAGCCGCCTATCTCTCGCCCGAGCAGGTGCGCGGCGAGCGTCCCGGACCCGGCTCGGACGTCTACGCCCTTGGGCTGGTTCTGCTGGAGGCGCACACCCGCCGGCCGGCGTTCGGCGAGGCCTCGGTGCCGGAGACCCTGGCCGCGCGGCTCGTGCGGCAGCCCGACATCCCCGCGTCGCTCGGCGACGAGTGGGCGTCGCTCCTGGCGGCGATGACTGCGCCGCGCCCCGAGGCGCGGCCGACCGCGCGCGAGGTGGCGGAGCGGGCCGCCCGGCTCCCGACCGAGGCGGTCGCGGGCGGAGCCACCGCGCCGACGCGCCCGATGACCGCGGGCATGGTGGCGGGCTCGGTCGCGGCGAGTCCGGTGGATGCCGGTCGCCGTGGCATCCGGGCACGGATCTGGGTGCCGCTCCTCGGCGGAGCCGCGGCCGTCGTGCTCGCGGCGGCCGTCGTGACCGTGTCCCTGGCGGCGATGCCGGCGGGGACGCCCGCACCTCTCGTGTCCGCGTCGACGCCCGCACCGTCGCCGACCGCGGTCGTGTCCGTGCCCGTCACGGGCGGGAACCAGGGCGAGGACAACGGGAACGTCACCAAGGGGAACAAGGGACCCGGTTCCAGCAATGGCAACCGCGACAAGGGCAACGGCAAGGACTGACAGCGACGCCCGTGTCGGAGGGGCGCGCTAGCGTCGGGCGCATGCCCCGCGTGATCTACAACACCGCCACGAGCCTCGACGGCTTCATCGCGACGACCGACCATTCCCTGCAGTGGCTCTTCGACGTCCCCGGCGCAGAGGACGCCGAGTCCGCCTTCCCTGCCTTCCTCGACGGCATCGGGGCGCTCGTCCTGGGCTCCTCGACGTACGACTGGGTCTACCGCGAGCAGGATCTGGGCGCGCACCCGGAGACCTGGAATACCTACTACGGCGATCGCTCGACGTGGGTGTTCACGACGCGGGATCTGCCGATCGCGCGCCCGACGATCCAGCTGCGGCGAGGCGCCGTGGCCGACGCCTGGCCGGAGATCGCCGCGAGCGCGGGCGATCGTGATGTGTGGGTGGTCGGCGGGGGCGATCTGGTGGGCCAGTTCGCGGACGCGGGCCTGCTCGACGAGATCCGCGTGTCGATCGCGCCGGTGACCCTGGGCGCCGGCCAGCCGCTCCTCCCCCGGACGCTGCTCGCCGACCGGCTCTCGCTCGTCTCGGCCGAGCGGGCCGGGTCCTTCGCGGAGCTCCGCTTCGCGGTCGCGCCGGTCGCCGATCCGTCGCGCGGTTAGGAGGCGGGACCGATGGGGAGCCGAAGGTCGAGCTGGAAGCCGGCGTCCGACTGCCGGGCCTCGACCGTGCCACCGTGGGCCTCGACGATGCCGCGGACGATGGCGAGGCCGAGCCCTGCGCCCCCCGTCGTCCCGCCGCGGTGGTCGCTGGTACGTGCCGTATCGGCGCGCCAGCCGATGTCGAACATGTGACCGAAGTTCTCGGCAGCGACACCCGGCCCCTGGTCGATGATGCTGAGGACGAGTTGCGTACCACCGACCGTGTCCCCGCGGACCAGGACGGTGCTGTCGTCCGGGGCGTGTCGCAGGCTGTTCGCCAGCAGATTGCCGATCGCGCGGGTGAGCTCCCGCGGGTCGGCCCAGATTAGGTGACCGTCGACGCCGTCCTGGTCGATGGCGATGTTCCGGGCGGTGGCGAGCGCCTGGATATCGGCCACGGCGTCGCTCACCAGGTCCAGGAGGACTACGGGCTGGGGATGCAGTTCGAGCGTTCCGGTCTGCAGCTTGGACAGCTCGAAGAGGTCGCCGACCATCTGGTTCACGGTGTCGACCTTCGTGCGGATGACGCGCGCATAGGCGACCGGATCCGGCGCGGTCCCCTCCTCCAGGGCTTCCGCCATGGCTGCCATGCCGGCCAGCGGAGTACGCAGGTCGTGCGAGATCCACGCGAAGAACTGGCGGCGTGCCGTATCGAGCTCGGTGATCTGTGCACGCGCTTCGGCGAGGCGCCGCGAGGCGTCGGAGAGCTCGGCGGAGACCTCGTCGAGCTCACGCCATCCCGTGTCCGCCGGAGTGACGAGGTCGCCATCGCCCAGGCGCCGGGCGTCGCCGACGAGCGCGGCGACGGATGCGCGGACGCTGCGGCCGGTGACGATCCAGGTCGAGGACATGCTCATTGCAGCGGAGATGGCGATGACCCAGGTGAGGACGATGACGTCGTGGTCTTCGAGGTACATCTGCTGTGCCACGGCGATGGAAGACGCGATCACCGACAGGAGCGCTCCGCCCACGACGATCGCGACGCGGACGCCGGTGCCGCCGTGTCGCGCGAGGTGCAGCACGAGCAGCGTCAGCGCCGTCACGACGGCCGTTGCGGCGAGAGTGGTGAGGGCGATGAGCAGCAACTGGGGCGCGGCTAGCATCGGGCGCCGTCCTGGACGGTGAAGCGGTAGCCGGCACCCCACTCGGTGTGCAGGAAGGACGGGATTCGGGGGTCGGGCTCGATCTTCTCGCGAAGACGCCGCACGTGCACGGTCACCGTGGAGGCGTCACCGAAGGCCCACTGCCACACCTCGCGCAGGATCTCCTCACGGCTGACGACCCGGTCGGGATTGCGGACCAGGTAGAGGAACAGTTCGTATTCGCGGGCGGTGAGAGCGACCTCCTTCTCCCCCGCCCACACACGTCGATGCGCGGGATCGATGCGGAAGCGCCCGGCAGTGAATGTGAGGGGCACGGCTGCGCTGCTGCGACGCAACTGCGCGTTCACGCGTAGCTGCAGCTCACGCAGGGAGAAGGGCTTGCCGAGATAGTCGTCGGCGCCGTGTTCCAGGCCCTCGATGCGATGCTCGAGGCTGTCGAGGGCCGTGAGCATGATGATCGGTACCCGAGACCTCTCGCGGATGCGCCGACACAGCTCATCGCCGTCGATGCCGGGAAGCATCCGGTCCAGGATCAGCAGATCCGGCATCCGCGCCTGGACACCCTCCCATGCGGCCGCGCCGTCGGAGAACTGCTGGATCTCGCATCCGGCAGCGCGCAGGTGATCGGCGACCACCGTGCGCACGGCGGGGTCATCCTCGACGACCGTGATCCGGGCTCCTGTCTGCATGTCTTCGAGGGTAAGCCGCCGCACCCGGCCCGTGCCGCCGCCGCTTCTTACGGCTCTGCAAGATGCGCTTACGGGGTTGAAACCTTCGCCGGATCGGGACCGCCCAATTGCTTCACTGGCCGAAGGCCGCACGAGGCGGCCGTCTCGGATCGACCAGGAACAGGACACACATCATGCGCATGAAGGCACTTCTCTCCGGTGGCACCGCAGCAGCGGCTCTGGCGATCGCCCTCACCGGCTGCGCCTCCGCGTCCGGAGGCGCGAACGCCGCGGGCACCGCGCAGGCCACGGCGGCCGCGCCGACGTCGACCGTGAAGCTCGTCGGCACGTTCCAGGGCGAGAACGGCAAGAACGCGGTCGGCACCGTCACGATTACGGGCAACACGCTGGCACTCTCCGGCTTCTCCTCCGACCAGGGCCCCGACCTCCACCTCTACCTCACCAATGGGACGACCGAGGCGGACGTGACCGCCGGCGTCGAGATCAGCTCGGTCTCCTACAACACCGCCTCGCAGACCTTCACGCTCCCCGGTGGCGTGGACGCGTCGAAGTACACCGATCTCGTCGAGCACTGTGACAAAGCGAAGGCCGTCTTCGGCGCGGCACCGCTGTCACGGTGACGATGACCACCCTGCGGCCCCAGGCCGGGAGGAGGACGGCGGCCATCCTCACCGCCCTCCTCCGGGTCGCCCTCGGGGCGCTATGGATCAACGAGGGCCTCCTCAAGTACCATGCCGGCTTCGGTGCAGCGGACATCCTGCTCGTCTCCCAGAGCGCGGCGCAGAACCCGAGGGTGCCGGACTTCTACAAGCTGTTCAGCGGCGCCGTGCTCGGCCAGGCTCCCGCCGTGTTCGGCGTCGGTGTGCCCCTCGTGGAGCTCTGCCTCGGCATTGCCCTCGTCCTCGGCGTCTTCACTCTGCCGGCGGCGCTGGCGTCGGTGGCGTTGCTCTGCAGCTATTGGCTGGCGGATCAGCTCATCGCCGAATACCCGATCATGCTCGCTCTGTCGGCCGTCGTGGCGACCTTCGCCCCCGCCGCGTCCCGCTACTCCGTCACGAGCGTGGCCCTGCGACGCCGTTCGGTCCCCGCGGCCCTCCGGCGCTGGCTGTGACACGTGCGAATGAACGAGCGAGGTGTCCGCCTGTCGATGCCGAGGTCATGGTACGCGTGGCACTCGAGGCGTCAGATCATACCTCGGTCGCGGGTGTGATGGTCACCCAGTCCGCGAACTTCGCGACCCGGCCGTCGCCCGACGAGCGCCCCGTCAGCCGTCGCCGCACCCAGGGCAGCACGTGCTCCCGGTAGTAGGAGGCTCCGCGGAGGTGGGTGGCGGCGCCGTCGTCCGGGAGCGACCACCACTCCGCGGGCGCGGTCTGCCCCAGAGCCTCCAGCAGTCGGGCGGCGACGCGGTGATGACCCCGGGCGTTCATGTGCAGGCGGTCCGCCGACCAGAACGAGGGGGTGGACAGCGTGCGATCGGGCCAGTTGTAGGACCGGATGACGTCGGGCCGCGCGGCGATCCGGCGGTCGGCGGCGGCCGCGAGCTCGTCGCCGCGGCGCTGGATGAGCCGGCGGAGGGGCAGCTGCCCGGACGGATTCGCGCCGGAGAGCAGCAGGAGCCGCACGCCCTCCTCGTCGCAGCGACGGAGGGCATGGGCGAACGCGTCGGCGATGTGCTCGATGTCGGCCCTCGGCCGGAGCATGTCGTTCCCGCCGCCGTTGAACGACAGGTGCGTCGGCTTCAGCGCGAGCGCCGGCTCCAGCTGCTCGTCGACGATCGGCCAGACGAGCTTGCCGCGGATCGCGAGATTCGCGTACTGGATGCTGTCGCCCCGAGCGTTCGCCCAGCCCTGGGCGGCGAGGTCCGCCCAGCCGCGGACCGTGCCATTGGGCAGTTCGTCGCCGACGCCCTCCGTGAACGAGTCGCCGATCGCGACGTACCGAACCTCTCCCACGCTCAGCGGGCCAGTGCGATGCGGAGGGTGTCGAGGCCGACACCGCCGAGGTCGAGTGCACGGCGGTGAAAGTCCTTCATCGAGAAGTCGGCGCCCCGAGCCTCGCGGTAGTCGTCGCGGAGCTGCTCCCAGATGCGCTGCCCGATCTTGTACGACGGCGCTTGGCCCGGCCAGCCCAGGTAGCGGTTCACCTCGAACCGCACGAACTCGTCGGGCATGTTCACGTTGTGGCGGAGGAATGCCAGCGCGTAGTCGGCATCCCACGCCCCTCCGTCGTCGGGGCGGGGCTTCTCCAGGTGCACGCCGATGTCGAGGACGACGCGTGCGGCCCGCATGCGCTGACCGTCCAGCATCCCGAGCCGGTCCGCGGGGTCGTCGAGGTAGCCGAGCTCCTGCATGAGCCGTTCGGCATACAGCGCCCAGCCCTCGGCATGCCCCGACGTGCCTCCGAGCAGGCGCCGCCACGTGTTGAGCTCGGCGCGGTTGTAGACGGCCTGCCCGATCTGCAGATGATGGCCGGGCACGCCCTCGTGATAGACCGTCGTGAGCTCCCGCCACGTGTCGAACTCCTCGACGCCGTCGGGCACCGACCACCACATGCGACCGGGCCGGGAGAAGTCGTCGGTCGGACCCGTGTAGTAGATGCCGCCCTCGTTCGTGGGTGCGATCATGCACTCCAGCCGCCGCACCGGTTCCGGGATGTCGAAGTGGGTGCGGCCGAGCTCCGCGATGGCGCGGTCGCTCGTCTCCTGCATCCACCGCTGCAGCGCATCGGTGCCGTGCAGCCTCCGCGCGGGATCCGCCTCCAGGTGCGCGACGGCCGCCTCCACGGTCGCGCCGGGGAGGATCTCGCCCGCGATGCTTTCCTGTTCCGCGACCATGCGCGCGAGCTCCTCGAGCCCCCACTCGTACGTCTCGTCGAGATCGACCGTCGCGCCGAGGAAGCGGCGGGAATGCAAGGCGTAGAGCTCGCGGCCGACCGCGTCCCGCTCGGTCGCGCGCGCCGCGAGCTCCTCGGTGAGGAACGTCGCGAGCTGGTCGTAGGCCTCCCGCGCGGCGGAGGAGCCGGATGCCAGATCACGGGCGAGGCTCTCCGGCAGTGCGCCGTCCTCGGGCGCCGCGCCCGTCACGAACGTCTCGAAGAAGCCGTCGGATGCCGTGTACCGTGCGATCTGCGTCGCGACCTCGGTCACCTGCCGTCGTGCGGGTGTCACGCCCTCCGCGATCCCCTGGCGGAGCGTCGCCACGTACCCGTCGATCGCGGCCGGAATGGCGGCGAGGCGGCGGGCGACGACCGCCCAGTCGTCCGTCGTCACGGTCGGCATGAGGTCGAACACGGAGCGGATGTCCTGCGACGGGGACGCGATCACGTTCAGGTCGCGCAGCGGTGCCCGCGCGTCGATCAGCTCGAGCTCGAGTCGCAGCTCGCGTGCGAGGTCGAGCTTCGTGACCTCGTCGACCGCGTCGACCGGCGCCGCGCCCGCCAGGGCGGTCAGCGTCGCGCGAGCCTCGTCGGCGAGCTCGGCGGTTCCGGTCGGCGAGTAGTCGCCGAAGCGGTCGTCGTACTCGGACCGGCCGATGTACGTCGCGAGCGTCGGCGACAGGCGGGCGACCGTGTCGACCCACGCGTCCGCGATCCGATCGATGGGCGTCGACGAACGGGGTGATGCGCTCATGCGCCCCATCCTCGCAAATTCGAGGGCGTCAGTGGGCGGCGGCGTTCCAGTCGTCCCCTCGGCCGATCTGCACGTCGAGAGGAACGGTCAGCTCGGCGGCGTCGCCCATGCGGCCCCGGACGACCTCCTCCGCGACGTCCCACTCCCCCGGCGCGACCTCGACCACGAGCTCGTCGTGGATCTGCAGGAGCACGCGGGAGCGCAGCTCGCGACGGGCGAACTCGTCGTGGATGCGGAACAGCGCGATCTTCATGATGTCGGCCGCGCTTCCCTGGATCGGGGCGTTGAGGGCCGCGCGCTCGGCGTTCTCGCGCAGCACCCGGTTGGGGCTCGTGAGGTCGGGGAACGGACGGCGCCGGCCGAAGATCGTCTCGGTGTAGCCGTCGACCCGGGCGCGCTCGACGGAGGACCGCAGGTAGTCGCGAACCGCGCCGAACCGCGCGAAGTACTCCGTCATCAGCTCCCGCGCCTCGGCCTGCTCGATACGCAGCTGCTTCGACAGGCCGAACGCGGACAGGCCGTATACGAGGCCGTACGACATCGCCTTCACCTTCGTGCGCATCTCGCTCGTGACGGCGGCCTGGTCGACCGAGAAGACGCGCGCGCCGACGAAACGGTGCAGGTCTTCTCCGCTGCGGAACGCCTCGACGAGCCCCGGATCGGCGGACAGGTGCGCCATGATCCGCATCTCGATCTGCGAGTAGTCCGCCGTGAGGAGCGTCTCGTAGCCTTCGCCCACCTCGAAGCCGGACCGGATGCGGCGGCTCTCCTCCGTGCGGACCGGGATGTTCTGCAGGTTCGGGTCGGTGCTGGAGAGACGGCCGGTCTGACTGCCGGTCTGCAGGTACGTCGTGTGGACGCGCCCGTCCGGCTGGATCGCCGTGTCCAGCGACTCGATGATCTGCCGCAGCTTCGTGGCCTCGCGGTGCTGCAGCAGCAGGTCGAGGAACGGGTGCGGGTTGGTCTCCTGCAGGTCGACGAGGACCGCGGCATCCGTCGAGTACCCCGTCTTCGTCTTCCGCGTCTTCGGCAGCTGGAGCTCGTCGAACAGCACCTCCTGCAGCTGCTTCGGCGACCCCAGGTTCACCTCGCGCCCGATCGCCGTGTAGGCGTCGGCGGCGATGGCGTCGGCCCGGATGCCGAGCTCGGCCGAGAACCCGGAGAGCTTCTCGTGCGAGACCGCGACACCCGCGAGCTCCATGTCCGCGAGCGTCGTGAGCGTGGGCAGCTCGATCTCGTCGAGCACCCGGCCGAGCTCGGGGGGAAGCTCGTCGCGCAACGCGGCGCTGACCCGCAGCGTGTACCAGGCGAGCTGGCCGGGGGTCGCCCCCTCGGTCTCGGGCACGAGCTGGTTCGGGTCGGCCTCTGGCAGCTTCTCGCCGAGGTAGCGGTCGACGAGGTCGGCGAGGCTCTTGTCGGGGAAGCTCGGACGCAGGAGCCAGCCCGCCAGGATCGCGTCGAAGGCGAGGCCTCCGAGGTCGGCGCCCGCGCGGCGCAGCGCCTTCACCTGGGGCTTCGCGTCGGCCAGGATCTTCGGGGACTCCCCCGCGAGCCAGGGGCCGAGCACGGCCGCCGACGCCGCATCCCAGTTCGCCTCCACGGCGGACTCGGCCGTCGCGAGTCCGATGCGGGCGGGGACGCCGCCGTGCACTACGAGCGTGACGCCGACCTCGCCGGCAGCCGTCGCCAGCCAGGCGGCGAGCGCCGCGGCATCCGGCTCGGTGGGCGTCGGCGCGGAGACGGCGGGCGCCGTGACCGCGTCGCTGTCGATCGCGCCGGCCGCCTCGAACACGCGCGGCAGCAGTGTGCGGAACTCCAGCCGGGCGAAGATATCGCGGACCGCCTGCGCGTCGATCGGCTCGACCGCGAGCTCGGCGGGGCTCAGGGGCAGTTCGACATCGCGGAGCAGGCGGTTGAGCGCGCGGTTGCGCCGCACGTCGTCGAGGTGCTCGCGGAGGTTGTTGCCGACGACGCCCGTGACTTTGTCGGCGTTCTCGAGAAGCGCGTCGAGCGAGCCGAACTGGGTGAGCCACTTCACGGCGGTCTTCTCGCCCACCTTGGGGACGCCCGGGAGGTTGTCGCTCGTCTCCCCCACGAGCGCCGCGATGTCGGGATACTGCTCGGGCTCCACGCCATACCGCTCCCGCACGGCGGCCGCGTCGTAGCGCTTGAGCTGCGACACCCCCTGCACGTTCGGGTAGAGGAGCGTGACCCGGTCGTCGACGAGCTGGATCGTGTCGCGGTCGCCGGAGCAGACCAGCACGTCGAAACCGGCCTCGGCTCCCTGCGTCGCGAGCGTGGCGAGGATGTCGTCGGCCTCGATGTCCTCCTGCTGCAGGACCTGGATGCTCATCGCCGCGAGGCACTCCTGCAGGAGCGGGATCTGGCCCACGAACTCCTTGGGGGTCTCCGACCGGTTCGCCTTGTACTCCGCGTACTCGCGCGTGCGGAACGACTGCCGCGACGTGTCGAACGCGACGGCCAGGTGCGTCGGCTTCTCCGCCTTGATGAGGTTCACGAGCATCGACAGGAACCCGTAGATCCCGTTCGTGTGCTGCCCGTCCTTCGTCGTGAAGTTCTCCACCGGAAGCGCGTAGAACGCGCGGAACGCGAGCGAATGGCCGTCGACGACCAGAAGGGTAGGCTTTGCGGAGTCCGTCACCCTGTCAGCCTAACGAGGGGGTCGGTCATGAATTTTCCGGCCCGGAACGAGCGAGGTGTCAGCATGACCGAGGACATCCGCGGGATCGACTGGGCCCGTCAGCGCGGCCTCGGTGCCCTCGCCGACAAGATGGGCATCGAGCTGGTCGAGTTCACCGTTGAGCGCAGCGTCGCGCGGATGCCGGTGGAGGGCAATACGCAGCCGGTCGGCCTCCTACACGGCGGGGCCTACGTCGTCCTCGGCGAGTCGCTGGGTTCCATGATGGCGAACCTCCACGCGGGGCGCGGGCGTCTCGCGGTCGGCGTCGACATCAACGCGACGCACACCCGCTCCGCCACCTCCGGCTGGGTGACGGGCGTCTGCACGGCCGTGCACCTCGGGCGGTCGCTGACGGTGCACGAGATCATCGTGACCGACGACGAGGGCCGACGGTGCTCGACGGTGCGGATCACCAACATGATCCGCGACCTGTCGCCGCAGTAGTCCGGGGCGCGTTACTTCTTCGGCGCCAGCTGCTCGATGATGGCCTTCGCCACGTCCTGCATCGTGAGGCGGCGGTCCATCGAGGCCTTCTGGATCCAGCGGAACGCCTCGGGCTCGCTCAGGCCCATCTTCTCGTTGAGCAGGCCCTTCGCGCGGTCCACGAGCTTGCGCGTCTCGAACCGCTCGACCATGTCGGCGACCTCGGCCTCGAGCGTGATGATCTGCTCGTAGCGCGCCAGCGCGATCTCGATCGCCGGCAGCAGATCGTTCGGCGTGAACGGCTTCACGACGTACGCGAGAGCGCCCGCCTCGCTCGCCCGCTCGACGAGCTCCTTCTGGCTGAACGCGGTGAGGAGCACGACCGGCGCGACATGGTTCTTGCTGAGCCGCTCGGCGGCGGAGATGCCGTCGAGCTGCGGCATCTTCACGTCCATGATGACGAGGTCGGGGCGAAGATCCGTCGCCAGTTGCACCGCGGTCTCGCCGTCGCCCGCCTCGCCGACGACATCGAAGCCGTTGTCGCGGAGGATCTCGACGATGTCCAGCCGGATGAGCGACTCGTCTTCAGCGACGACGACGCGTCGCGGAGCGCTCCCCGAACCCTGTTCCTGCTCAGTCACTCGTCAATCCTAGAGGATGGCCTCTCGGCACCGAGGTGCCCGGTCCGCGGCGTGCGGTAGTGTTCGGAGGCGGTCGGACGCAGTGTCGCTCGGGCCGGTGTGGCGGAATGGCAGACGCGGGGCACTCAAAATGCTCTGTCCGAAAGGGCGTGTGGGTTCGAATCCCACCACCGGCACGGTCCTCGGAGCAGGGCCGCCGGGGCGATACTCGATGCGTGACCTTCGCCGATCTCTTCACCGCGTGGGCACCGACCCCATGGGGCATCGGTCTCCCGGCGCTCTGCGCCGCCGCCTATCTCGTCGCCGTCCTGCGTCTCCGCCGCCGCGGCATCCGCTGGTCGCGGTGGCGTTCGCTGTGGTGGCTCCTCGCCTGCCTGCTCGCCGTCTGGACGCTCTGCGGGGCACCTTGGGCGCTGCGGACCGAGAGCGACTGGATGGACGGCCTCGCGGTGGGCATGGCCGCTGCGGTGCTGCCGCTCGGCGCCGCGCTCGCCGATCCCGTCCGTCTGGCCGAGACGGTGCGGGGTCGGCCGGTGCGGTTCCTGCGGGGACGAATCGCCCGCGCCTTCATGTATCCGGGCGTGTCGTCCGCCCTCAGCGCGCTGTTCCTCACGATCGCGATGACGTCGCGGTGGTACTCGCCGCACGGGCAGACCCCCGAGCTCGCCTGGCTGCTCCTGCTGCTCGGCGCGTTCGTCACCGGGATGCTCGTGAACCTTCCGCTGTTCGGGGAGGATCTGCTGCCGGTGTGGGCCACCCCCGGGGTGAAGACGCTCATCGCGTTCCTCGACGGGATCTTCGACGCGATCCCGGGGATCGTCGTGATGCTGCTGGTGAACATGAAGACCGGAGGCGCGCTGCTGGCGACCGCCGAGGTCATCGGGATCCCGATGATCGCCGCGACGCTGGTCCAGTGGGTGCGGGCGGACGCTGCCACGACGCGCGTGATCGATGCTGAGCTCGACGCGGAGGAGCCGGGAGACGGCCTCTGGTGGCAGTCGGACCCGCGGTTCCAGGATCGGTACTGAGCGCGCTCAGTATGTGCCGAAGTACTGCGTGCCGAGGGCGCGGCTCTTCAGGGCGTTGAACTCGTCCTGCGTGATGGCGCCCGACTGGAGCAGCGCGTTCGCGCGCTCGATCTCCGTCGTCGCCGACGTGCCGGTGGCCGGGCTCGTCGTCGGGCGGCTGCCGCGGGAGCGCTCCGCCATGCCGCGACCGCGGGCGATGACGTAGACGAGGGCCGTCAGGAACGGCACGAAGATCAGGAAGAGCAGCCACACGGCCTTCCACCAGCCGTTGAGCTTGTGATCGCGGAACACGTCGATGACGATCAACACCAGGACGAACAGGTAGGCGAAGAAGAAGAACGCCCAGATGATCGTCCAGAAGACGTCCCAGATTCCCATGCCCATGACGGTCCCTTTCCCCAGAGCCCAAAGCGGTGTGGCCGCGCTCAGCTTAGCGAGCGCGGCCACACCGGGGGAACGAGGATCTTGCTATTGCCCGCTCTGATAAATGGGCGCGGCACCGTGCACCGCGTCGCCGACCTTGTGGACGCGGACGTCGTTCGTGGTCCCCTGGATCCCGGGAGGGGATCCGGAGATGACGACGACCTTGTCGCCGACCTTCGCGAGGTCGTTGGCCAGCAGGTAGTCGTCGACCTGGATGAACATCCGGTCGGTGTGCGGCACGTGCTCCACGAGGGTGGAACGGATGCCCCACGTGACGGCCAGGCGGCGCTGGATCGCGGGGTCGGGCGCGAACACGAGCATCGGGATCTTCGGGCGCAGACGCGACAGGCGCCGCGCCGAGTTGCCCGACTCGGTGAACACGCAGAGGTACTTCGCGTCGACGAAGTCGGCGACCTCGTTGGCGGCGAGCGTGATGATGCCGCCCTGCGTGCGCGGTCGCGTGTTGATCGGCGCGATCCGCTCCAGGCCGTGGTCCTCGGTCGACTCCACGATCCGCGCCATCGTCTCGACGACGACGACCGGGTAGGCGCCGACGCTCGTCTCGCCGGACAGCATGACGGCATCCGCGCCGTCGAGCACCGCATTGGCGACGTCGCTCGTCTCGGCGCGCGTGGGGACCGGGTTGGTGATCATCGACTCGAGCATCTGGGTCGCCACGATGACGGGCTTCGCCATCCGGCGGCAGAGCTCGACCGCGCGCTTCTGCACGATCGGGACCGCCTCGAGCGGGAGCTCGACGCCGAGGTCGCCGCGGGCGACCATGATGCCGTCGAACGCGTCGATGATCTCCTCGAGGTGGTCGACCGCCTGCGGCTTCTCGATCTTCGCGATGACCGGGATGTGGCGCCCCTCCTCGGCCATGATGACGTGAACACGCTGCACGTCCTTCGCGTCGCGCACGAAAGACAGGGCGATGAGGTCCGCGCCGACGCGAAGGCCCCAGCGCAGGTCGGCCTCGTCCTTCTCGCTCAGCGCGGGCACGTTCACGGCGACTCCGGGCAGGTTGATGCCCTTGTTGTTCGAGACCGTGCCGGCGACGACGACCTCGGTCGTGACGACCGTGGCGCTCGTGTCCAGCACCTTGACGCGGACCTTGCCGTCGTCGATCAGCAGGAAGTCGCCCGGCTTGACGTCGTCCGGCAGGCCCTTGAACGTCGTGGAGACGAGGTCCTTCGTGCCGGGCACGTCCTCCGTCGTGATCCGGAAGATGTCCCCCACCGCGAGTTCGTGCGGGCCGTCCGCGAACGTGCCGAGGCGGATCTTGGGGCCTTGCAGGTCCACGAGGACGGCGACGGGACGGTTCGCGTCTTCCGCCGCCTTCCGCACGTTCGCGAGATTGCTCTCATGAACGGAGTAGTCGCCGTGGCTGAGGTTCAAACGGGCAACGTCCACCCCGGCGTCGATGATCGCGCGGACCATCTCATAGGTGGATGTTGCCGGGCCGAGGGTTGCGACGATCTTCGCACGTCTCATTCGTGAATGCTCCGGCTGCTCTGGGGATGTGGGGGCGCCGCCAGCCTATGCAGGCTGGAGGCCGATAGCCACGTCTCGTGGGCTGACCGGTGCTGGCAGCGCCGTCTCCCCCATCAGGTAGCGATCGACGTGCGCGGCGGCGGCTCTGCCTTCCGCGATGGCCCAGACGATGAGCGACTGCCCGCGACCCGCATCACCGGCGACGAAAACGCCGGGCACAGTGGTCTGGAAGTCGTCATCACGATCGAGATTGCCCCGGTCCGTGAACTGCGCGGCGATCTGCTCCTCGAGCTCGACGCGATCCGGTCCGGTGAAGCCCATCGCGATCAGCACGAGGTCGGCGGGGATCTCCCGCTCGGTGCCGCTCTTGGGGACGCGGCGCCCGTCGACGTACTCGGTCTCGGCCACGCGCAGCGCGCGCACCTCGCCCGCGCCGTTGCCGAGGAACTCGACCGTGGAGGCCAGGAACATGCGCTCGCCGCCCTCCTCGTGGGCGGACTGCACCTCGAAGACCGCCGGCGTCATCGGCCACGGCTGCGAGTCGGGACGCGACGCGGGCGGCTGCTTGCCGATCGCGAGGTTCGTCACGCTCAGCGCGCCCTGACGGTGCGCGGTGCCGATGCAGTCGGCGCCGGTGTCGCCGCCGCCGATCACGACGACGTGCTTGCCCTCCGCCGAGATCTGGTGGGGCACCTGGTCGCCGGCGGTGGCCTTGTTCGACTCGACGAGGTACTCCATCGCGAAGTGCACGCCCGCGAGGTCGCGACCCGGGATCGACAGATCGCGCGGGATCGTGGACCCGGTCGCGACGATGACCGCGTCGTAGCGGGCCCGCAGCTCGTCCCACGGGATGTCAGTGCCGATCTCGACGCCCGCGCGGAAGCGCGTGCCCTCGTCCTGCATCTGGCGCAGACGCGCCTCGAGGTGCCGCTTCTCCATCTTGAAGTCCGGGATGCCGTAGCGCAGCAGACCGCCGATGCGGTCGTCGCGCTCGAACACGGCCACCGTGTGGCCGGCCCGCGTGAGTTGCTGCGCGGCGGCCAGGCCGGCGGGTCCCGAGCCGACGACCGCGACGGTCTTGCCGGTGAGGCGCCCCGGGGGCTCCGGCGTGACCCAGCCGTGGGAGAAGGCCTCGTCGATGATCGAGACCTCGACCTGCTTGATCGTCACGGCCGGCTGATTGATGCCGAGCACGCAGGCGCTCTCGCAGGGCGCCGGACAGAGGCGTCCGGTGAACTCCGGGAAGTTGTTGGTCGCATGCAAGCGCTCGATCGCGGTATGGAACTCGCCCCGCCACACGAGGTCGTTCCACTCCGGGATGATGTTCCCGAGCGGGCAGCCCTGGTGGCAGAACGGGATGCCGCAGTCCATGCAGCGCCCGGCCTGACGGCGGAGCACGGCCGAGTCGCCCGGCTCGTACACCTCACGCCAGTCCTGGATGCGGACCGGGACCGGACGCCGTGCGGGGAGCTCGCGCTCCGTGACCTTGAGGAAGCCCTTGGGATCAGCCACCCGTCACCTCCAGGATGCGGCTCCAGACGACGTCGCCGTCGGGGTCGAGGCCCTCTGCGACCGCGTCCTGCCGGGTCTGCAGGACGGCGGCGTAGTCGCGCGGGACAACACGGACGAAGTTCAGCACCTCGTCGTCGAAGTTCGCGAGCATCGCGGCGGCCAGGGTCGAGTCGGTCTCCGCGACGTGCTGCTCGAGGAGATCGCGGAGGATCTCCGCGTCGCCCGAACCGAGCACGTCGAGCACGAGCTCGCCCGAGCTCAGCGCCTCGCGGTTGACACGGGACTCGTCGAGGCGGTGGACGTACGCCGTTCCGCCGGACATGCCCGCGCCGAGGTTGCGGCCGGTGTCGCCGAGGATGACGGCGAGACCGCCGGTCATGTACTCCAGCGCGTGGTCGCCCACGCCTTCGACGACGGCCGTCGCGCCGGAGTTGCGGACGAAGAACCGCTCCCCCACGACGCCGCGGAGGAACATCGTGCCCTGCGTCGCGCCGTAGCCGATCACGTTGCCCGCGATGACGTTCTGCGACGCGTCGAACACGGCGCCGCGCGGCGGGCGCACGACGATCTGTCCGCCGGAGAGGCCCTTGCCGACATAGTCGTTCGAGTCGCCCTCGAGGCGCAGCGTGATGCCGGCCGGTAGGAACGCGCCGAACGACTGACCCGCGGAGCCCGTGAGGTTGATGACGATCGAATTCGACGGCAGGCCGTTCTCGCCGTGCGCGGCGGTCACGTGGTGCCCGAGCAGCGTTCCGACCGCGCGCGCCGTGTTGCGCACCGGCAGGTCGATCTCGAGGTGGCCGCCGTGGGCGATCACGTCCTGTGCGCGCTCGATGAGCGGCACGTCGAAGTGGTCGTCGAGCTCGTGGTCCTGCCCGCGTCCGTGACGACGCGGCTCACCGTCCGCGAACCGCGGGCCCTCCAGGACCGGTGTGAGGTCGAGGCCGCTCGCCTTCCCATGCTCGATCGCGCCGTTCACGTCGAGCAGCTCCTGGTGGCCGATCACCTCGTCGAGCGAGCGGAACCCGAGCTCCGACAGGTACTCGCGCACCTCCTGGGCGATGAACTCCATGAAGTTCACGACGAACTCCGGCTTGCCGCCGAAGCGGGCGCGCAGCACGGGGTTCTGCGTCGCGACGCCGACCGGGCACGTGTCCAAGTGGCAGACGCGCATCATGATGCAGCCGGACACGACGAGCGGGGCGGTCGCGAAGCCGAACTCCTCCGCGCCGAGCAGCGCGCCGATGATGACGTCGCGGCCGGTCTTGAGCTGGCCGTCGACCTGGACCACCACGCGGTCGCGCATGCCGTTGAGCATGAGCGTCTGCTGCGTCTCGGCGAGGCCGAGCTCCCACGGCGTGCCCGCGTGCTTGAGCGAGTTCAGCGGGCTCGCGCCGGTGCCGCCGTCGTGGCCGGAGACGAGGATGACGTCGGCCAGGGCCTTCGCCGTGCCCGCCGCGACCGCGCCGATCCCGGACTGGCTCACGAGCTTCACGTGGATGCGCGCCGACGGGTTCGCCCGCTTCAGGTCGAAGATCAGCTGCTTGAGGTCTTCGATCGAGTAGATGTCGTGGTGCGGCGGCGGCGAGATGAGGCCGACGCCGGCCGTCGCGTGCCGCGTGCGCGCCACCCAGGGGTACACCTTCGTGGGCGGAAGCTGGCCACCCTCCCCCGGCTTGGCGCCCTGGGCGAGCTTGATCTGGATGTCGTCCGCCTCGGTGAGGTAGAGGCTCGTGACCCCGAATCGCCCGGAGGCGACCTGCTTGATCGCGCTGCGGCGCGACGGGTCGAGCAGGCGGTCGACGTCTTCGCCGCCCTCGCCCGTGTTCGACTTGGCGCCGATGCTGTTCATCGCGATCGCGAGCGTCTCGTGCGCCTCGCGCGAGATCGAGCCGTAGCTCATCGCCCCCGTCGAGAAGCGCTTGACGATCGCCGACACCGGCTCGACCTCGTCGATCGGCACGCGCGGACGGAGGCCGGTGCGCAGGCCGAACAGCCCGCGCAGCGTCTTCAGCTCCGCGGCCTGATCGTCGACCAGCTTCGTGTACTCGCGGAAGATGTCGTAGCGACGGTTGCGCGTCGCGTGCTGGAGACGGAAGACCGTCTCCGGGGTGAACACGTGCGGGGAGCCGTCACGGCGCCACTGGTACTCGCCGCCCGTCCAGAGCCGCTCGTGCGCGCGCGCTGCGGCATCCTCCGGGTAGGCGAACGCGTGCCGCGCGGCGTTCTCCACCGCGACGACATCGAGGCCGACGCCGCCGAGCTTCGTCTCGGTGCCCGTGAAGTACGCGTCGACGAACTCCTGCGAGAGCCCGATCGCCTCGAAGACCTGCGCGCCCGCGTACGACGACACGGTCGAGATGCCCATCTTGGACATGATCTTGAGGACGCCCTTGCCGAGCGCGTAGATGAGGTTCTTGACCGCCTTCTGCGGCGTGACATTGGAGATGAAGCCCGCGCGGACGAGGTATTCCACCGTCTCCATCGCGAGGTACGGGTTGACCGCCGACGCGCCGTAGCCCATGAGCGTCGCGACGTGGTGCACCTCGCGGACGTCGCCCGCCTCGACGACGAGCCCCACCTTCATCCGCGTTTCGTTGCGGATGAGGTGGTGGTGGACCGCGGCGAGCATGAGCAGCGACGGGATCGGCGCAAGGTCGGAGGTCGAGTCTCGGTCGCTGAGGACGAGGAACTCCGCCCCGTCCTCGATGGCGCGATCGGCCTCGGCGCACATCTGCGCGATGCGCTTCTCCATGCCGGCGGCACCGGCCTCGACGCGGTAGAGGCCGCGGATCGTGACGGACGAGCGCCCGTGCAGCGCCGCGTCGATGTGCTGGATCTTCGCGAGCTCGTCGTTGTCGATGACGGGGAAGTCGAGCGTCACGTTGCGGGCGTGGTCGGCCCCCCAGCTCAGCAGGTTCGGCTCGGGGCCGAGACCAAGGCTGAGGCTCGTCACGACCTCTTCGCGGATCGAGTCGAGCGGCGGGTTCGTCACCTGCGCGAACTGCTGCGTGAAGTAGTCGAAGAGGAGGCGGGGGCGCTCGCTCAGGACCGCGACAGGGGTGTCGCTGCCCATCGCGCCGAGCGGCTCGGCGCCGGTCTGGCCCATGGGCGTGAGGAGGATGCGGACCTCCTCCTCCGTGTAGCCGAACGTGCGCTGCCGGCGCGTGATCGACGCGACCGGGTGCACGATGTGCTCGCGCTCGGGGAGATCGGCGAGGCGGACCCGGCCCTCGTCGAGCCACTGCTGCCACGGCGCGAGCGTCGCGAGGTCGCGCTTGACCTCCTGGTCCTCGATGAGGCGGCCCGCGGCCGTGTCGACGAGGAACATCCGTCCGGGGCGCAGGCGGCCGCGGCGCTTGATCCGCTCCGGGGCGAAGTCGAGCACGCCCGTCTCGCTGCCGATGACGACGAGGCCGTCGGTCGTCTCCGTCCAGCGACCGGGGCGCAGGCCGTTGCGGTCGAGTGTGGCGCCGACGAGCGTGCCGTCGGTGAAGATGAGCGCCGCCGGACCGTCCCACGGCTCCATCTGCATCGAGTGGTACTCGTAGAACGCGCGGAGGTCGGGGTCGATGTCGGTCTGCTTCTCGTACGCCTCCGGCACCATCATCATGATGGCGTGCGGCAGGCTCCGGCCGGTGAGCGTCAGGAGCTCGAGCACCTCGTCGAACGACGCCGAGTCGCTCGCGCCCGCCGTGCAGATGGGCAGCAGCGGACGGATGTCGCCGAGCAATTCGGACTCGAGCTGCGACTGGCGTGCCCGCATCCAGTTCCGGTTGCCGTTGACCGTGTTGATCTCGCCGTTGTGCGCCAGCATCCGCAACGGCTGCGCCAGCGGCCACGACGGGAACGTGTTCGTCGAGTAGCGCGAGTGCACGACGGCCAGCTCGCTCGCGAACCGCTCGTCCTGCAGGTCGGGGTAGAACGGCTCGAGCTGCAGGGTCGTGACCATGCCCTTGTAGCCGAGCGTGCGCGACGACAGCGACACGAAGTACGCGCCGAGCTCGTGGCCCGCGCGCTTGCGCAGGCGGTAGACCCGGCGGTCGAGGGCGATGCCGGAGAGCGCAGGCGCGTCGCCGACCGCGGGACGGCTCACGAAGAGCTGCTCGAAGGACGGGCGGGCCTCGAACGCGAGCTTGCCGAGGTGCTCCTCCTCGGTGGGCACCTCGCGCCACCCGAGGACAACGAGGTTCTCGCTCGCGGCGAGCCGCTCGATCCCGGCCTTCTGCTCGGCACGGGCCTCTTCGTCGCGCGGGAGGAACGCAAGACCGACGGCGTATTCGCCCACCGGCGGCAGCTCGAAGTCGGTGACCGCCCGCAGGAACGCATCCGGAATCTGGGTCAGGATGCCCGCGCCGTCGCCGGTGCCGGCGTCGGAGCCGATCGCCCCGCGGTGCTCGAGGTTGCGCAGCGCGGTGAGCGCGAGGTCGATGATGTCGTGCCCCGGCTCGCCGCGAAGGGTGGCGACCATCGCAAGGCCGCACGCGTCCTTCTCGAAGGCAGGGTCGTACATGCCCTGCCGGGCGGGCAGCGTGGCCAGGTGGCCAGCGCCATGAGGGGGGCTCGAAGCCATACGTACCGTCCTCAGGGATGTCTCGGGGGCGGGACGTCGTCGGCCCGGAGGGAGCTAGTGGGTTTGTGCTGGGCTTGTGGCCCCAGCCGTCTCGATCTCGGACGCGGGCGGCTCGCTCACGTCGACGAAGTCCTCGGTGTCAGCTGATTCTACAGCCCCCTTCGGACGCCGCTCTCGACCGGGCTGATAGGGGGACGGCTCGAGGCCCGTGTGCCGGATTCCCTGCACGATGATGATGGCGAGGCCCAGGATGACGCCGATGATCGCCGCCCACACGTTCGTGCGGATGCCGAGGTAGATCTCGCTCGGATCGATGCGGATCGACTCCCACACGATGCGGCCGGCGGAGTACCAGACGAGGTAGAGGCCGAACAGGCGGCCCCACTGCATCCGCAGGGAACGGCTCGCGAGCAGCAGGACGATGCCGCCGAGCGTGTTCCAGATGACCTCGTAGAGGAACGTGGGGTGGAACAGGGTGTCGGGGGCGAGGCCGGCCGGGAACGCGGAGTTCGACGGGTCGATCTGCAGGCCCCACGGCAGGGTCGTCGGGAGGCCGAAGAGCTCCTGGTTGAAGTAGTTCCCGAAGCGGCCCAGGGCCTGTGCGAAGATGAGGCCGGGCGCGAGCGCGTCCGCGAACGTCCAGAACCGGACGCCCGTCCAGCGGCATCCGAGCCACGCGCCCACGGCGCCGCCGATGAGGGCCCCGTAGATGGCGATGCCCCCGTTCCAGATCGCGAAGACCTCCCAGAGGTTCTTCCCCGGGCCGAAGTAGAAGCCCGGGTGCGTCAGCACGTGGAAGATGCGGGCGCAGACGATCGCGAGCGGGACCGCGATGAGCGCGATGTCGATGACGATCCAGGGCTCCGCCCCGCGTCGCGTCATCCGCCAGTTCGTGAGGAGAACCGCGACGATGATGCCGGCGATGATGCACAGGGCGTAGAAGTGGACGCGAACCGGGCCGATATCGATGTAGCTGATGCTCGGGCTCGGGATGCTGGCCACGACGGAGAGTGCCGAGAAAGTCACGACGGCGAGTCTACTTCCCGGCTCGCGTCCCCCTTCGCCGCGCTCAACGGCGGGTGCCGGCGGCGAGGGCGCGCGCGGTCTCGGCGAGGCCGTCGAGGCCGCCGTCGCGGAGAGCTCGGACGAGAGCCGTGCCGACGATCGCGCCGTCGGCGTAGTCGAGCACGCCCTCGACCTGGGCCGCGGTGGAGATGCCGATGCCGACGCAGGCGTGCTCGGCCCCGTGGGCGCGCAGGCGCTCCACGAGCCCGCGGGCCGCGGCATCGAGCTGCGCCCGCTCCCCCGTGATGCCCATCGTCGAGACGGTGTAGACGAAGCCCGTCGAGTTCCGCACGATGAGCTCGAGCCGTTCGTCCGTCGACGTCGGGGCCGCGAGGAACACCCGGTCGAGGCCGGTGCGCTCGCTCGCGGCGATCCACTCGGGCGCCGCCTCCGGAGTGACGTCGGGGGTGATGAGGCCCGCCCCGCCCGCGGCGAGGAGATCGTCGGCGTAGCGGTCCACGCCGTACTGGAGCACGGGGTTCCAGTACGTCATGACGAGGATCGGGATGTCGACGCGGCTCGCGATCTCGCGGATGGCCGGGAACAGGTCGCGCAGGCGGAACCCCGCGGCGAGCGCCGTCTCGGTGGCCTCCTGGATGATCGGTCCGTCCATGACGGGATCCGAGTACGGCGGGCCGAGCTCGAGAATGTCGGCGCCGTTCTCCGCGAGTGTGACGGCGGCCTCGATACTCGTGGCGAGGTCGGGGAAGCCGATCGGGAGGTAGCCGACGAACACGCCGCGCCCCTCGGCGCGGGCGGCGTCGATCGCCGCCGAGACGCGCGAGCTCACAGCTCGGTCCCCTCGCCGTTGGCGCCGTCGGCGCCGGTAGGCGCGGCAGGGGCGTCGTCGTCGTAGAGGCCGAAGTAGCGGGCGGCGGTGTCCATGTCCTTGTCGCCGCGTCCCGAGAGGGACACGACGAGCACCGCCTCGGGACCGAGCTCCTGCCCGATCCGGAGCGCGCCGGCGAGGGCATGGGCGGACTCGATCGCGGGGATGATCCCCTCCGTCCGCGACAGCAGCCGGAGCGCCTGCATGGCCTCGTCGTCGGTCGCGGGGATGTACGCCGCGCGGCCGATGTCCGCGAGCCAGGCGTGCTCCGGGCCCACCCCGGGGTAGTCGAGGCCGGCGGAGATCGAGTGGGACTCGATCGTCTGGCCGTCCTCGTCCTGCAGGACGTATGTCCTCGCGCCGTGGAGGACGCCGGGGCGGCCGCGCTCGATGGATGCCGCGTGCCGGTGGGTGTCGACGCCGTCGCCGGCCGCCTCCACGCCGTACAGCCGGACGCCCTCGTCGTCGAGGAAGGCGTCGAACATGCCGATCGCGTTCGAGCCGCCGCCGACGCACGCCAGAACGGCGTCCGGCAGTCGGCCGACCTCGTCGAGGATCTGCGCGCGCGCCTCCTCGCCGATGATCTTCTGGAAGTCGCGCACCATCGCGGGGAACGGGTGCGGACCGGCGGCGGTGCCGAAGATGTAGTTCGTCGTCTCGACCGAGGCCACCCAATCGCGGTAGGCCTCGTTGATCGCGTCCTTGAGCGTGCGGGAGCCGGTCGTCACCGAGACGACCTCGGCGCCGAGCAGCCGCATCCGCGCGACGTTGAGCGCTTGGCGCTGCGTGTCGACCTCGCCCATGTAGATCGTGCAGTCGAACCCGAACAGCGCCGCCGCGGTCGCGGTCGCGACCCCGTGCTGGCCGGCGCCGGTCTCCGCGATGACGCGGGTCTTCCCGAGGCGCTTCGTGAGCAGGGCCTGGCCGATGACGTTGTTGATCTTGTGCGAGCCGGTGTGGTTGAGGTCCTCGCGCTTGAGGAAGACGCGGGCGCCGCCGGCGCGCTCCGCGAACCGCGGCACCTCGGTGAGCGGGGACGGGCGGCCGGCATACGAGCGCAGCAGGCCGCGATACTCGGCGTCGAACGCCGGATCCGCCATCGCCTCCTCGTACACGCCCGTCAGCTCGTCGATCGCGGCGATGAGGGACTCCGGCATGAACCGGCCGCCGAACTCGCCGAAGAACGGACCGGACGCGCTGCGGAGGCTCACCGCGCGTCCTCGCCGAGGAACGCGCGCAGCGTCGCGACCGGATCGCCCGTGACGAGGGCCTCGCCGACGAGGACCGCATCCGCGCCCGCGGCGCGATAATGCGCGACGTCGGCGGGCGTCTGGACGGCGGACTCCGCGACGGCCACGGAGGATTTCGGGATCCCGTCCACGAGCCGGCCGAAGAGGTCGCGGTCGAGTTCGAACGTGCGCAGGTCGCGGGCGTTGACGCCGATGAGCTCCGCGCCAACGTCGACGGCGCGGGCCACCTCGTAGGACGAGTGGGTCTCGACGAGCGGCGTCATCCCCAGCTCGCGGACGAGCGTGTGCAGGGTCGTCAGCTGCTGCTGATCGAGGGCCGCCGCGATCAGGAGGACGAGGTCGGCGCCGGCGGCCCGGGCCTCGAACACCTGGTACGCGTTCGCGATGAAGTCCTTGCGGAGCACGGGCAGCGTCACCGCCTCGCGCACCGCGGTCAGGTCGGCGAGGCTCCCCTTGAAGCGGCGGCCCTCCGTCAGGACCGACACCACCGAGGCGCCGCCCTCCTCGTAGAGCCGCGCCTGCTTCGCCGGATCCGGGATCGCGGCGAGGTCGCCGCGCGAAGGACTCGCGCGCTTGATCTCCGCGATGATCTTGACGCGCTCGCCCGGGGCGAGCGCGGCCAGCGCGTCACGCGCCGGCGGCTGGGCGAGCGCCTTCCACTCGACTTCGCCGAGACTGACGGACTCCTCGCGGATCCGCGCGTCTTCGACGGCTCCGGCGACGAGGTCGGCGAGAAGGGTCAATGCTCGCGCGAGGCGACCTTGGCCCCGCCGACGCCGTAACCGGCCCTCTTCATGATCCAGCCGACGATGGCGCCGACGACGACGAGCCCCGCGCAGGTCCAGACGAGCCACGGGAGGTCGAACCAGAAGAACACGGTGCCGAGCGTGATGGCCGCGAGCATGATCACGACGGCCGTCCAGGCGGCCGGGGAGTGGCCGTGTCCGGGGTCTCCGATGTGGTCGCTCATGCGTCTCCTTCGCTCCGGGCGCGCGAGCGCCGTGTCGATTCTAGCGGGGGTCCGCCGGGGCGGTGGGATCGTCGCCTCGCGTGAGGTCGTCCCACGAGTCGACGGCGTCCAGCGGCTCACCCTCCCGCGCGGCGCGGTGCGCTCCGGCGGTGCGGTAGCGGCGTCCGGTCCCGCGCCAGCGGTGCGCAGTCGCCAGCGTGAAGACGCCGGATGCCAGGAGCAGGAGCCACGCGAGCACCGTCAGGACGGGCCACGGGGTCGAGGCGATCGAGACGACGAGGCCGGAGACCGCGTCGCCGGAGATGCCCGTCGCGGTCGTCACGGCGGCTGCGACGGCATCCACGGGGTGCCCGAACGCGACGCGCGCCGTGAGGATGAGCATCGTCACGCCGATCGCGAGCATGAGCCCGCCGAAGACGTAGCGGACCACCCGGCCGACGATCGACAGGGCGGCGCCGAGGGCCATCGTCGCGAGGCTCAGCGGGGCGAGGACCGGGATCGCCGCCGCGCCGGACACCGTGAGGCTGTCGCTCGCCCCGCCCGTGACGGTGACATCGAGCCACGTCTGGGTGGACGAGATGATCCCGATCACGCCCGCGAGGAGCGCGGTGAGGACGGCGATCAGACGCGCGCGGCGCGTCATGAGGCCGCCGCGCCGTCGACGGGCTCGAGATCGTCGGCGTCGAAGCACGTGCGCGTGCCCGTGTGGCAGGCGGGCCCGGTCTGGTCGACGGACAGGAGCACCGTGTCGCCGTCGCAGTCGAGGCGCGCTCCGCGGACCACCTGGATGTTGCCGGACGTGTCGCCCTTGCGCCAGTACTCCTGCCGCGAGCGCGACCAGTACGTCGCACGACCGGTGGTCAGGGTGCGGCGCAGGGCCTCGGCATCCATCCATCCGAGCATGAGCACCTCGCCGGTGTCCCACTGCTGCACGACGGCGGGAACGAGCCCGTCCGCGTTGAACGCGACGCGGCCGATGCGCGCCTCGAGGTCGTCGGTCACGCCCTCACCTCGATTCCTGCGCCGCGGATCGCGGCCTTGACGTCGCCGACCGTCAGCTGGCCGGAGTGGAACACGCTCGCCGCGAGGACGGCATCCGCCCCCGCTTCGAGCGCCGGCGCGAAGTCGGCCGCCGCTCCCGCGCCGCCGGAGGCGATGACCGGGACGCTCGCGATCTCGCGCATCAGGCGGACGAGCTCCAGGTCGAACCCGTCCTTCGTGCCGTCCGCGTCGATCGAGTTGACGAGCAGCTCGCCCGCACCGCGCTCGATCGCCTCGCGCGCCCAGTCGCGGGCGTCGATGCCGGTCTCGGTGCGGCCGCCATGCGTCGTGACCACGAAGCCCGACGTCGTCTCCGCGGACCGCTTGACGTCGAGCGACAGCACCAGCACCTGCGCGCCGAAGCGGTCCGCGATCTCGTCGACGAGCGCCGGACGGGCGATCGCGGCCGAGTTCACGCCGACCTTGTCGGCGCCGACCGCGAGGAGGCGCGCGACGTCGTCCGCCGTGCGGACTCCCCCGCCGACGGTGAGCGGGATGAAGACGTTCTCGGCCGTCCGCTGCACGACGTCGTATGTCGTCGCCCGGTCGTCGACCGTGGCGGTGACGTCGAGGAACGTGATCTCGTCCGCGCCTTGCTGGAAGTAGCGCTCCGCGAGCTCGACGGGATCGCCCATGTCGCGGAGGTTCTCGAAGTTCACGCCCTTCACGACGCGGCCCGCGGCCACGTCGAGGCACGGGATGACCCGGCAGACGAGGCTCATCAGAGCCTCGCGGCGTGGATCGCGGTCACGAGGATCGCGCGGGCGCCGATGCCGTACAGCTCGTCCATCACCTGGTTCACGCCCGTGCGCGGGATCAGGACGCGCACCGCCACCCATGCCGGGTCGCGGAGCGGCGAGATCGTCGGCGACTCGATGCCCGGGGTGATCGCGACCGCGGCGTCGACGAGGTCGGCGGGAAGGTCGTAGTCGATCAGCACGTAGCGCCGCGCGACCAGCACGCCGCGCAGGCGCCGGAGCAGCGTGTCGAGCCCGTCCGCGGTGCTCGGGCCGCTGATGAGCACGGCCTCAGACTCGAGGAGCTTCGGACCGAAGATCTCGAGCCCGGCCTGCCGCAGGGTCGTACCGGTGGAGACGACGTCGGCGACGGCATCCGCCACGCCCAGCTCGACCGCGGACTCCACCGCGCCGTCGAGCGGGACGAGGTCGACCGCGACGCCGTGCTCGTCGAGGTAGCCGTCGACGAGGCCGGGGTACGCGGTCGCGACACGGAGGCCCTCGAGGTCGGCGACGTCCTGGAAACGGCCGGGAGGGCCCGCGAAGCGGAACGTCGAGGCCCCGAAGCCGAGAGACTCGATCTCGCGCGCCCCCGGCATCCGGGCGTCGAGCAGGAGGTCGCGGCCGGTGATGCCGACGTCGAGCGCCCCGGAGCCGACGTACGTCGCGATGTCCTTCGGGCGGAGGTAGAAGAACTCGACGTCGTTCAGCGGGTCGATGACGTGGAGGTCCTTGGGATCGCGGCGACCGGTGTATCCGGCCTCGGCGAGCATCTCGGTCGCGGTCTCGGCGAGCGAGCCCTTGTTCGGCACGGCGATTCTGAGCATGTGTGTGCTTTCGATGGTCGAAGACGGACGGCTGAGGGACGGGCCTCAGAGATGTCGGCCCACGTCCTCGAGCGTCAGGCCCTTCGCGAGCATGAGCACCTGAAGGTGGTACAGCAGCTGCGAGATCTCCTCCGCGGTCGCGTCGTCGGTCTCGTACTCGGCGGCCATCCAGACCTCGGCGGCCTCCTCGACGATCTTCTTGCCGATCGTGTGGACGCCGCCGTCGAGGAGCTCGACCGTGCGCGACCCCTCGGGGCGCGCGAGGGCCTTCTCACGCAGCTCGTCGAACAGCCCCTCGAAAGTCTTCACCCTGACAGGCTACCGGCCCGCGGGCTCGGCCCGGCTCGGGGTGGCTCCGAGCCGCCAGGGTCAGTGGCGGTGGCGGTGGGCGAGCTCGCGGAGGGCCGCGATCGCGGCATCCGGATCGTCCGCGCCGAACACCGCGGAGCCGGCGACGAACGTGTCGGCGCCCGCCTCGGCGGCCTGCGCGATCGTGGATTCCGAGATGCCGCCGTCGACCTGGAGCCACACGGAGCTCCCCCGTCGACGCGCCTCGGCCGACAGGGCGCGGAGCTTCGGCATCGTCTCGGGCAGGAAGGACTGGCCGCCGAAGCCCGGCTCGACGGTCATCACGAGGATCTGGTCGAACGCGTCGAGCTCGTCGAACAGCCACTCGACGGGCGTTCCGGGCTTCACCGCGACCCCGGCGCGCGCGCCGATCTCGCGCAGGCGCCGCGCGAGGGCCACCGGGGCGCTCGACGCCTCGGCGTGGAACGTGACGGATGCCGCGCCGAGCTCGGCGTAGCCCGGCGCCCAGCGCTCCGGGTCGTCGATCATGAGGTGCACGTCGAGGGGCACGGGGCTCGTCGCCTGTACGCGCTGGACCATCTGCGGACCGAATGTGAGGTTCGGCACGAAGTGGTTGTCCATCACGTCGACGTGGACGAAGTCGGCGCGGTCAATGCGTGCGAGATCCCGCTCCATGTTCACGAAGTCGGCGGACAGGATGCTGGGGTTGATGCGCACTCTCTCATTATCCCGGCATCCCGCTCCCCGCCCCTTCCCCGGGCCTGGCCCCCTTCTTGCCGAGAACGCGCGTATGTCACGAATGCACGGCGTGTCTGTGACACAAGCGCGTTCTCGCGGGGAGGTGGCGCGGGGCTGGGGCGCGGGGGCCGGGGCGCGGGGGCCGGGGAGACGGGCCGGGCGCGGGGCAGGGCGGGGCAGGGCGGGATCAGCGGCGGCGGAGGAGGGCGAGGAACATCGCGTCCGTGTCGTGGCGGTGGGGCCAGAGCTGGGCGTGCCGGGCGCCCTCGGGGCGGGCCAGGTCGAGCGGATGCGCGGCGACCGACTGGAGCGCTGTCGCGGCATCCAGCTCCTCGACCTCCTCGCCGCGCTCGCGCAGCACCTCGGCCACCACGCCGGTCGTCTCGGCGATGTGCGGGGAGCACGTCACGTACGCGACGACTCCGCCGGGCTTCAGCGCGGTGATCGCCGCGGACAGGAGCTCGCGCTGCAGGTCGACGAGGGTCGCGACATCCGACGGCTGTTTGCGCCAGCGCGCCTCGGGGCGGCGGCGGAGGGCGCCGAGGCCCGTGCAGGGAGCGTCCACGAGGATGCGGTCGTACGCGCCCGGGGCGCGGATGGCGCGCTCGCGCCCGTCCTCCTCGGAGACCTCGACACCGCCGGGCACGCCCGCCACCGCGTTCCGCACGAGGCCCGCCCGCGCCGGCGCGATCTCGTTCGCCTCGAGCGTCGCCCCGACGCGCCGGGCCTCCGCCGCGAGCAGGGCCGTCTTCCCTCCAGGACCGGCGCACAGGTCGAGCCACCGCTCCCCCGCGGACACCGGCGCGAAGCGCGAGAGGGCGAGCGCCACGAGCTGGGATCCCTCGTCTTGCACGCGCAGACGCCCGTCCGACGCCCGGATCAGGACCTCCGGATCGCCGCCGCCCACCCGGAACGCGGTCGGCGCGTAGTGCCCGGGCGTCGCCGCCGCGGGCGGCTCCCCGAGGCCGGGGAGCGCCGCCATCGTGACCCGAGGCGCGGCGTTGTCCGCACGCAGCAGGTCCTCGAGCTCGTCGCCGCGGCCCTCGGCCGTCAGCGCCCGCCGCAGCGCGCGGAGGATCCACACCGGATGCGAGAACGCGAGCCCCAGCCGCTCGTCCTCGGATCTCGCACGGCGCTCGATGCGCTCGTACCACGCGCCGGGAGTCTCGCGGGCGATCCGGCGCAGGACGGCGTTCGCGAATCCGGCGGCGCCGGCCCCCGCCGCGGCCCGGACGAGCGCGACCGACTCGTTGACGGCGGCGTGCGAGGCGATCCGCGTGGAGAGGAGCTGGTGGCAGCCGAGCCGTAGCGCATCGCGAACCTCCGGGTCGATCCGCTCCACGGGGCGATCGGATGCCGCGGCGATGATGGCGTCGTAGGTGCCCTGCCGGCGGAGCGTGCCATACGTGAGCTCGGTGGCGAGCGCGGCATCCTTCGCGTCGAGCCCCGCGCGCGCGATTGCGACGGGGAGCAGGAGGTTGGCGTACGCGTCGGAGTCGTTGACGCTACGGAGGGTCTCGTACGCGACGCGGCGGGCCGTCCCCTCGCCCCGAGAACGCCCGTGTGTCTCGTTTCGGGCCCGATTTCGTGACACAGGCGCGTTCTCGCGGGGAGGGTGCCCGGGCTCACGGGGAGGGGGCCCGGGGTCCTGGGGGGCGGCGGGGGTCACGCGTCGGCCTGCGCTTCCTCGCGGCGGAGGCCCCGCCACCAGTCCGCCGCGGGCATGGCGCCGCGGCCGGCCGGCTGCACGTGCACCAGCGCCACGGGCTCCGTCGCCGTGCCGACGACGACCTCGCGGCCGGCGGTCGTGATCTGCCCGGGCCGCAGGGCGAGGGCGTGCTCGGCGCGGCGGGCCTCCAGCACCTTCAGCCGGGTGTCCTCGATCGTCGTGAAGGCGCCGGGTTCCGGAGTCGTGCCGCGAACCCGATCGAGCACCGCCGTGGCCGGCTCGTTCCAGCGGATGCGGCCGTCCTCGAGGCCGAGCTTGTGCGCGTACGTCGGCTCGCCGACCTGCGGGCGGCTCCGCGCGGTCCCGTTCGCGAGGGCGTCGACCGTGTCGGCGAGGAGCCTCGCCCCCTGATCGGCGAGCGTGGTCAGCAGCTCCCCCGCCGTCGCCAGGGGCGGGATCGGCAGTTCGAGCTCGGCGAGGATCTCCCCCGCGTCGAGCTCGGCCACGAGGCGGAAGACGCCCGCCCCCGTCGCACGGTCGCCGGCGATGACCGCGCGCTGCACAGGGGCGGCGCCGCGCCACCGCGGCAGGAGGGAGAAGTGCAGGTTGATCCAGCCCAGGGGCGGGTGTGACAGGAGCGGCTCGCGCAGGATGCCGCCGTACGCGACGATCACGCCGAGGTCCGGCTGCGCGGCCGCGATCCGCTCGGTCGCGGCCGCGTCGAGCCGGTCCGTCTTCAGGACCTCGAGCCCCGTCGCCTGCGCCGCGGCGGCCACGGGCGACGGAGTCAGCATGCGCTTCCGGCCCAGCGGCGCGTCGTGCCGGGTCACGACGAGCGCGACGTCGTGGACGGATGCCGCGAGAGCGGCGAGCGAAGGGACGGCGGCTTCCGGGGTGCCCGCGAACACGAGGCGCATCGCTCTCCTCACAGCTCCACGTCGGGCGGATCGACCCGAACTCTGAGTGTATTGCGGGCGGCCGCCGCGCGATCCCGGCCGCGCCCGCGCGCCCGCACCGCGGCCGAGACGACGCTGGCCCGCAGCGACCGCGCGACGGCCGCGCCGTGCGCGTAGTCGAATCGCACGAGGGCACGCAGGCCCTCCGGGGCATCCGGCTCGGTGCGGCGCACAACGGGGCCGAGCACGTCCGCGTCGGCGATCGCGGGCACGTCCGTCCGTAGCGCCGCCAGGCAGGCGTCGACGGCGGGTCGGGGTCCTTCGATGCGGGCGAACCGCACGGCGGGCGGCATCCGGGCGTCGACCCGGGTCGCGAGCTCGCCGCGGGCGTAGACCGGCTGCGTCCACGTCGCGAGGGCGCGGGCGGCGGGGCCGGTCACCCCCACGAGGTGCACGGGCGCTCCCGCCGCGGCGAGGGCGGCGGCGTTCGACCACCAGCGCAGCGCGGACTCGGCGATCCGCAGGTCCTCCGCCAGCAGCATCCGGTCGCCGTCGAGGAGGAGGATCGCGCGATAGCCGCCCACCGCGAGCGGCTCGGCCCCGCGGGTCGCGACGACGAGCGCGGGGGTCTCGGCCACCTCGGTCACCGGGTGGCTGCCGTCGGACACGATCACCCGCACCCCGGGGAACGCGCGGCCGAGCTCGTCGGCGGTGCGCTCGCTGCCGACGGAGGCCATGCGCAGCCGCTCGCCCTCGCAGTGCGTGCAGCGCCAGTCGCGCGTCTGGCGCCCGCACCACGCGCACTCCGGCGCGCCGCCGCCACGCGTCCGCCGCAGCGGTCCGCCGCAGTGCGGGCACCGGGCGGGGGTGCGGCAGTCCGCACACACGAGCGTGGGCGCGTACCCCGGGCGCGCGACCTGCACGAGGACGGGGCCGGTGCGAAGGGCCTCGCGGGCCGCGGCGAACGCGGCGGACGGCAGGCGCGCCGCGCGCACCTCGTCCGGGGCGGGCGGGCTGAGGATCACGCGGGGGGTCAGGCGGCGCGCGGGCGGGACCTCCCGCATCCAGCCGCGCTCGACGAGGCGCGCGACGTCCGTCGTGCGGGTGTGCCCCGCCACGACGAGCGCGGAGCCCTCCAGCTCCTGCCGCACGAGCGCTGCCTCGCGCGCGTGCACGCCGGGGCTGAGGGGCTCGCCGAGGAGCGGATCGCCGTCGTCCCAGATCGCGACGAGCCCGACGTCGTGCGCCGGCGCGTACACCGCCGAGCGGTTCCCGATCACGACCGCGGGCACGGGGTCGAGGAGGCGCAGGTACGCGGCGTAGCGCTCCGGGCCGCTGCGGCCCGCGTCGTCACGGACGAGCGCGGACGTCGGCAGGCGCGCCGCGAGCACGGCCTCGAGCTGCGCGAGATCGCGGTGATCGGGCACGACGAGGATCGCGCTGCGTCCGCGCGCCCAGGTCTCCACGGCGAGCGCGCCAAGGAGGATCGCCCACGCGCCGACCGGCGGCGAGCCGTGGGCCGGGCGCGGCGGCGCGTCGAGCGCGATGCGCCCGCCCTCGGCGACCGCGTCCGCGAGGCCGGGATACGCGTCGAGCACGCTGCGCGCCCACGAGGCGACGTCGGGGTCCGGCTGGGTGGCCGGGGCCGGTCCGCGGGTCGCCCAGGCCTTCTCCGCGCGCACCATGCGCTTCGGGATCGCGAGGCGCAGGATGTCGCTCGCCGACCCCGCCGCGCGGTCTGCTGCGCGGCGGGCGAGGCGATAGAGCGCATCCGGCAGGACGCGGACCGGGGACACCACCGATTCGAGCTCGGACAGCGGGCGGTCCGGGTCTTCGGCCTCGGCGAGCTCGACCAGGTAGCCGTCGACCGTGCGCCCCGCGCTCCGCAGCGGGACGCGCACGCGGACGCCGGGGACGGCATCCGCTCCGAGCTCCGCGGGGATCGCGTAGTCGAACAGGCGGTCGAGCTGCGGAAGCGGCGAGTCGAGCAGCACGCGCGCGACACGCGGACCCGTCATGTCAGAGGCCCGCGGCGGCGCGCAGCTCCTCGACGCGGTCGCGTCGCTCCCACGTGAAGTCGGGCAGCTCGCGACCGAAGTGGCCGTATGCCGCGGTCTGCGCGTAGATGGGGCGGAGAAGCTCCAGCTGCTCGATGATCGCGGCCGGGCGAAGGTCGAACACGTCGAGGATCGCGCGGGTGATCACGTCGTCCGGCACGAGGCCGGTGCCGAACGTCTCGACGTACAGGCCGACGGGGCTCGCCTTGCCGATCGCGTACGCGACCTGCACCTCGAGCCGGGACGCGAGGCCCGCGGCGACCGCGTTCTTCGCGACCCAGCGCATGGCGTAGGCGCCGGAGCGGTCGACCTTCGACGGGTCCTTGCCGGAGAACGCGCCGCCGCCGTGGCGGGCCGCTCCCCCGTACGTGTCGATGATGATCTTGCGCCCGGTGAGGCCGGCGTCGCCCTTGGGCCCGCCGGTGACGAACGGACCGGCCGGGTTGATGTAGTACTTCACATCGGGCAGGTCGAGGCCCGTCGTCTCCAACACCGGGTCGATGATCTCCGCCCGGATGCGCTCGCGCAGGTCGTCCTGCGTGATGTCCGGGTGGTGCTGGGTCGAGAGCACGACCGACTCCACCGTCTTCGGGACGGCGCCGTCGAACCCGAGCGTGACCTGGGTCTTGCCGTCCGGCCTGAGGAACGGCAGGAACTCCGTGCGACGCGCATCGGCGAGACGCTCCGCCATCCGGTGCGCGGTCCACATCGCCATCGGCATGAGCTGGGGCGTCTCGTCCGTGGCGTAGCCGAACATGATGCCCTGGTCGCCGGCGCCCTGCTCGTCGCGTGGGTCGGCGGAGCGCTGCTCGCGCTGCTCGAAGGCCTTGTTGACCCCGGCGGCGATGTCGGAGGACTGCGCGCCGATCGACACGCTCACGCCGCAGGAGCCACCGTCGAAGCCGGTCTCGCTCGATGTGTAGCCGATGCGGTTCACGACCTCGCGCACGATCGCGGGGATCTCCACGTACGCGCTCGTCGACACTTCGCCGGCGACATGTACGAGGCCCGTGGTGACGAGGGTCTCGACCGCGACACGGCCCGCGGGGTCTTCGGCGAGGATCGCGTCGAGGATGCTGTCGGAGATCTGGTCGCAGATCTTGTCCGGATGCCCCTCCGTGACCGACTCGGAGGTGAAGAGGCGCAGCTCGCTCACGCCTCCGGTCACTCCGGGCGACGGAGTCGGAGCTTGTCCTCGTGGATCTCGTGCAGTGCGATCGTCAGAGGCTTGTCCTCGACGGTCGAGTCGACGAGCGGTCCGACGTTGTCGAAGAGGTTCCCCTCGTGCAGGTCGGAGTAGTAGTCGTTGATCTGGCGGGCGCGCTTCGACGCGTAGATCACGAGCTGGTACTTCGAGTCGACCTTCTCGAGCAGGCTGTCGATGGGCGGGTCGATGATGCCCTGGTTGCGCGTGGCCATGGCGTGCCTCCTGGTTGGGGGGAAGTCTGGATGCCGCGACTGGCGCGGCGCATCCGCCTATTCTACCCGGCGTCCGTGCTCTCAGCCCGTACCTGTGTACGAATGCGTCGACGCCGATGCCGCGACAGCGGGTAGCGGCCGTCCAGCCACGGATCGAGGACGAGTCGGCGGAGCGCGGTGAGGATGATGAACCCGCCGGACCAGTAGCACGCCATCACCACCCACCCGACTTGGCCGAAGAAGAAGCTCACGAGGGTCACGACGACGCCGATCCCGATGAACAGCGAGCGCCACCCGCCGCTGATCCGATCGCGCGCCGCCTGCTGGGCCTCGGTCCGGGCCTGCAGCGACTCGACGCGGTCGCTGAGATCGGCGTCCTCGATCTCGGTGAAGAGGTCGCGGACCGGGACGCTCAGCGCTTCCGCGACGAGCGACAGCGTCTCGAGGCTCGCGTCTTGCCCTGCTTCGAGCCGCTGGATGGTGCGGATGCCGACCCCGCTCTCCGCGGCGAGACGCTCCTGCGTCCAGCCGAGGTCGTGGCGGAGCTCGACGATGCGGTGTCCTGTTCATGCCCCTCATGCTTCGCGCTCCCCCTCCGCCATCACCACGTCACGGCCCCGCCAATGGCGCGCCACGACCCCGCCACCACCGTAGCGGGGGCTGGGCGACCGCCCGGTCAGTGCCGGGCGGCGAGCGCGACGACCTCGCGGGCGGCGGTCTCGACGTCGTCGTTCACCACGCGGTAGTCGAACTCGTTCTGCGCGGCGAGCTCGACGCGGGCGGTGCGCAGGCGGCGCGCGCGCTCCTCGGCGCCCTCGGTCCCGCGGCCGACGAGGCGCTCCACGAGCTCGTCCCAGGACGGGGGCAGGAGGAACACGAGCGACGCGCTCGGCTCGGCCGCGCGTACCTGGCGTGCTCCCTGCAGGTCGATCTCGAGCAGCACCGTGCGGCCGGCTGCCAGGGCTTCCTCGATCGGCTGCCGGGGCGTTCCGTAGCGGTACCGGTTGTGGACGGTCGCCTGCTCCAGGAGGGCGTCGTCGGCGATGAGCCGGTCGAATGCGTCGTCGTCGACGAAGTAGTAGTGCTCGCCCTCCACCTCGCCGGGCCGCGGCGGGCGCGTCGTCGCGGACACCGACAGGAGGATCTCGGGGTACTCGCGCCGGATGACGGCCGCGACCGTGCCCTTCCCGACCGCGGTGGGGCCGGCGAGGACGAGCAGGGCGCTCCGGCCGGCGCGAGGGGCGGGGAGCGGGAACCGCCCCGCCAGCCACTCCTCCAGCGCCACGCGCTGCCGCACCCCCAGGCCGCCGAGGCGCTTGACCGGCGAGATCCCGAGCTCGTCGAGGATCCGGTCCCGCTTGCCCTCTCCGATCGCGGGGAGCGCCGTGAGGAACTCGGTCACGCGCATCGAGGCGGCGGGCGACGCGGCATCCTCGGTCGCGGCACGCCGCAGCACGTCGAGCGGATGGACCACCCGGGTCGTCAGGTCGCGCTTCAGGCTCGCGCGTGCCTGCCGTGCGGCGACGGCGCGGCGGGACGCGGCGGCACGGTCCACCTCGGGCGGGGACGGGCGCTCAGCCATCCATGCTCCCATAGAGAGCAGCGCGCTCCGCGATGCGGGCCTCGAGCCCGTTCGGGCCGGCGCTGAGGATGCTGCGGCTCTCGTTCGCGATGACGGACGGCGCGAGTGCGCCGAACAGGCGCGCCAGGTCGGCCGGCTCGGCTCCCTGCGCGCCGAAGCCCGGCGCGAGGACCGGCGCCGCCGGGGCAAACCCGTCCGGGAGCCCATAGCGCGTGCGGTCGACCGTCGCGCCGATGACGAAGCCGACGCTGGCCAGCGGAGCGGCCGTGGCGTGGGCCGCGTTCCACTCCGACACCTCGCGCACGATCTCGCCGGCGAGGGTGCCCGTGCCGGCGCGCGCGAGCTGCACGGCCGCGCCCTCGGCATTGCTGGTCGCGGCGAGCACGAACACGCCCTTGCCGTTGTCCCGGGCGAGGGCGAACGTCTCGTGCAGGGCGCCGACGCCGAGATACGGCGCGACCGTGAGGGCATCCGCCTCCAGCGGGGAGCCGGGCGTGAGCCACGCCCGAGCGTAGGCATCCATCGTCGTGCCGATGTCGCCGCGCTTCGCGTCCGCGATCACGAGCAGCCCGGCCGCACGCGCGGCCGACAGCACGTCCTCCAGCGCCGCGAACCCGACGGCGCCGTAGCGCTCGAAGAACGCCACCTGCGGCTTCACGATCCCGACGCGCCCTGCCGCGGCCTCGACCAAACGGAGGCCGAGCTCCCGAGCTCCTTCCGCCGATACGTCGAGCCCCCACTGCGCGAGCAGGTGCTCGTGCGGGTCGATCCCGACGCACAGCGGCCCATGCGCCGCGAGGGCGCCCGCGACCCGCTCGCCGAACGAGGTCATGCCCGGACCTTCCGGTCCTCCGCGTACTCCTGGAGGCTCCGCACCGCGAAGCCCTCGCCCATCGCGTCCATCGCCGAGACGGCCGCACCGAGGGTCGAGATCGTGGTGAACAGCGCCTTGTCGGCCGCGACCGCGGCGGCGCGGATCTCGTAGCCGTCCGCTCGCGCCGACATCCCGCTCGGCGTGTTCACGACGATGTCGATCTCGCCGGCGTTGATGAGGTCGACGATGTTCGACTCCCCCGTCGCCTGCGTCTCGCCGTACTTGCGGACGACCTCGACGCGGATGCCGTTGCGCCCGAGGATCTCCGCCGTCCCCTCCGTCGCCACGATCGAGAAGCCGAGCTGCTGCAGCCGGTGCGCGGGAAGGATGACCGCGCGCTTGTCGCCGTCGGCGACCGAGATGAACACGGTCCCGGCGAGCGGGATGCCGCCGTACGCGGCATCCTGGCTCTTCGCGAAGGCGCGGGGGAAGTCGCGGTCGATGCCCATGACCTCACCGGTCGAGCGCATCTCCGGCCCGAGGATCGAGTCCACGGTCTGTCCGTCGCGCGTGCGGAAGCGCTTGAACGGCAGCACGGCCTCCTTCACGGCGACCGGCGCGTCGAGCGGGACGCGCGAGCCGTCCTCCGCGGGGAGCAGCCCCTCGGCCTTGAGCTCCGCGAGGGAGCTGCCGGCCATGATGCGGGACGCGGCCTTCGCGAGCGGGATGCCGAGGGCCTTCGACACGAACGGCACCGTGCGGCTCGCGCGGGGGTTCGCCTCGATGACGTAGAGCACGTTCGCGCTGATCGCGAACTGCACGTTCAGCAGTCCCCGGACCCCGACGCCCTGGGCGATCGCGAGCGTCGCCTCGCGCACCCGATCGATGTCGGTGCGGCCGAGCGAGACCGGCGGGAGCGTGCAGCTGGAGTCGCCGGAGTGGATGCCGGCTTCCTCGAGGTGCTCCATGACGCCGCCAATGTAGAGCTCGTCGCCGTCGTACAGCGCGTCGACGTCGATCTCGATCGCGTCGTCGAGGAACCGGTCGACGAGGAGCGGCATCCCTTCGCCGATGATCGCCTGGTCGGCGACCCGGACGAAGTAGTCGCGCAGGCTCGGGGTGTCGTAGACGATCTCCATGCCGCGTCCGCCGAGGACGAAGCTCGGCCGCACGAGCACCGGATAGCCGATGTCCTCCGCCACCGCGACGGCGCCGTCGACGTCGATCGCCGTGCCGTGGCGCGGCGCCACGAGGCCGGCGGCGTCGAGGATGCCGGAGAACAGGCCGCGCTCCTCGGCGAGGTCGATCGCGGTCGGGCTCGTCCCGAGGATCCGGTACCCGGCGGCCTCGATGCCCTTCGCGAGTCCGAGCGGCGTCTGGCCGCCGAGCTGGCACACGACCCCGAGGATCTCTCCCGAGGCCGACTCCGCGTGGAGCACCTCGAGCACGTCCTCGAGCGTCAGGGGCTCGAAGTACAGCCGGTCGCTCGTGTCGTAGTCGGTCGACACGGTCTCGGGGTTGCAGTTGACCATGACGGTCTCGAAGCCGGCGGCGGACAGTGCGAAGCTCGCGTGCACGCACGAGTAGTCGAACTCGACGCCCTGGCCGATGCGGTTCGGCCCGGATCCGATGATCACGACCTTCCGCCGATCCGACGGGGCTACCTCGGTCTCCAGGTCGTAGCTCGAGTAGTGGTATGGCGTGAGCGCCGGGAACTCCCCCGCGCACGTGTCGACGGTCTTGAACACCGGGCGGATGCCGAGCGCGTGCCGGATGCCGCGGACCTCGCTCTCCGTCCCGCGGCGCAGCTGCGCGATCTGCGCGTCGCTGAAGCCGTGCTCCTTCGCGACGCGGAGGGTCTCGGCATCCAGTTCGCCGGCATCCCGGACGAACTGAGCGACCTCGTTGATGAGCACGATCTGGTCGAGGAACCACGGGTCGATGCCGGTCGCCTCGAACGCCTGCGCGATCGTCGCGCCCTTGCGCAGGGCCTGCTGGACGACCACGATGCGACCGTCGGTCGGGGTCTTCGCGACCTCCAGGAGCTCGTCCACCGAGCGGTCCTCGTCACCCCAGTGGAAGCTCGATCCGCGCTTCTCCAGCGAGCGGAGCGCCTTCTGCAGCGCCGTCGTGTAGTTGCGCCCGATCGCCATCGCCTCGCCGACCGACTTCATGGTGGTCGTGAGCGTCGTGTCGGCGGCGGGGAACTTCTCGAAGTTGAACCGGGGCACCTTGACGACGATGTAGTCGAGCGTCGGCTCGAAGCTCGCCGGCGTGACCTTCGTGATGTCGTTCGGGATCTCGTCCAGGCGGTAGCCGATCGCGAGCTTCGCGGCGATCTTCGCGATCGGGAAGCCGGTCGCCTTCGAGGCCAGGGCCGACGACCGCGACACACGCGGGTTCATCTCGATCACGATGATGCGGCCGGTCGCGGGATCCACCGCGAACTGGATGTTGCAGCCGCCCGTGTCGACGCCCACGGCCCGGATGATGTCGATCCCGATGTCGCGGAGCCGCTGGTACTCGCGGTCGGTGAGGGTGAGGGCGGGCGCGACCGTGATGGAGTCGCCGGTGTGCACGCCGACCGGGTCGACGTTCTCGATCGAGCAGACGACGACCGTGTTGTCGGCGGTGTCGCGCATGAGCTCGAGCTCGTACTCCTTCCACCCGAGGATCGACTCCTCGAGGAGCACCTCGTGCGTCGGCGAGTCGTGCAGGCCTGCTCCACCGATGCGGCGGAGGTCGGCCTCGTCGTACGCGAAGCCCGAGCCGAGGCCGCCCATCGTGAACGACGGCCGGACGACGAGCGGGTAGCCGAGCTTCGCAGCTCCCGCGAGGAGGTCGTCCACGGAGTGGCAGATGACCGAGTCGGCGACGTCCGCGCCGGCCTCGATCACGAGCTCCTTGAAGATCTGCCGGTCCTCGCCCTTGCGGATGGCGTCGACCTTCGCGCCGATCAGCTCGACGTCGTACTTCTCGAGGATGCCGAGGTCGTGGAGGGCCATCGCGGCGTTCAGGGCCGTCTGGCCGCCGAGCGTCGGGAGGATGGCATCCGGCTTCTCCTTCGCGATGATCGTCTCGATGACCGCGGGCGTGATCGGCTCGATGTACGTCGCGTCGGCGAAGTCGGGGTCGGTCATGATCGTCGCCGGGTTCGAGTTGACGAGGATGACGCGGACGCCCTCCTCCCGCAGCACGCGGCAGGCCTGCGTGCCGGAGTAGTCGAACTCGCAGGCCTGACCGATGACGATCGGGCCGGAGCCGATGACCAGGACGGAGCGGATGTCGTCGCGCTTAGGCATTCGTGCTGTCTCCTGTGGTGCGCGGGCTGGCGGTCCGGGTCGCGACGACGAGGTCGCGGAAACGGTCGAAAAGGTAGTTCGCGTCGTGCGGGCCGGCCGCGGCCTCGGGGTGGTACTGCACGCTGAACGCGGGGATGTCGAGCGCGCGCAGACCCTCGACGACGCGGTCGTTGAGGCCGATGTGGCTCACCTCGACCCGGCCGTAGCCGTGCGGGCTGTCGAACTCCCCGTCGAGCGGGGCGTCCACGGCGAAGCCGTGGTTGTGCGCCGTGATCTCGACGCGGCCCGTCGTCTTGTCGAGCACGGGCTGGTTGATGCCGCGATGCCCGAACGGGAGCTTGTACGTGCCGAGCCCCAGGGCGCGGCCGAGGAGCTGGTTGCCGAAGCAGATCCCGAAGAACGGGAGCCCCGCGTCGAGCACGCCGCGGAGGACCTCGACGTGGGCGTCGGAGGCGGCCGGGTCGCCGGGGCCGTTCGAGTAGAACACCGCGACCGGGTCGATCGCGCGGATGTCGGCGAGGGTCGCCGTCTGCGGCAGGACGTGCACCTCGAACCCGCGGGCGGCGAGGTTGTCGATCGTGGACTGCTTGACGCCGAGGTCGAGCACAGCGAGGGCGCCGAGCCGCTCCCCGGACGCCGGGGTCACCTCGGCGACGGACACGGAGACCGCGGCGGACAGGTTCTGCCCGGCCATCGCGGGGGCCTCCCGCACGAGCCGCAGCTGCTCCTCGGGGTTCAGGCCCGCGGCGTCGCCGGAGAAGATGCCGCCGCGCATGCTGCCGGCGGAGCGGATGTGGCGGGTCACGGCGCGCGTGTCGATGCCGCTGATCCCGACGATGCCGTCGTTCACGAGCGCGTCGTCGAGGGACTCGTCGGCGCGCCAGTTCGACACGACCCGGGAGGGGTCGCGCACGATGTAGCCGGCGACCCAGATGCGCCGCGACTCGGGGTCCTCGCCGTTCATGCCGGTGTTCCCGATGTGCGGCGCGGTCTGCAGCACGATCTGCCCGGCGTACGACGGGTCGGTGAGAGTCTCCTGGTAGCCGGTCATCCCGGTGGCGAAGACCACCTCGCCGAGGGTCGTGCCGGTCGCGCCGTACGCGTGGCCGGCGTGCCGGGTCCCGTCCTCGAGGACGAGCACGGCGGGGTTCCGCGTGAAGCGGGTCATGAGTCACCTTCCATGGCGTCGTGCGCCGGGAGGATGCCGGAGACGGCGGCGGCGAGCTCGCGCGCCGATGCCTCCTGCGGGCGGACGTAGGAGTCGACGGTCGTCCCGTCGTCGAGACGCCACGAGACGCGCGCCAGACCGTCGCGCTCCACGACGCGGTCGATGGCGACCGTCGCCTGCGCGGCAGACTCGACGCGGGCGGCGTCGATGAAGATCGGGCCCTGGCCCTGCAGCTCTAGCAGGATGCCGGCATCCGTCACCGTGACGAGCGCCTGCGCGCGGTACGCCAGGCCGCCGATCGCGAGGCGCTCCAGTGCGGCGCCGTGCGCGGTCGTGGCGACATAGAGGCCCGGGAACGTGCCGCGCACCGCCGCCTCGGCCGGCGCGGAGCCGAAGGGGGCCTTCGCTCCGCGGTCGCGCCGGATCCGGCGGATCCACCCCCAGAGCATGAGTCCGAGGAGGACGACGGCGATCCCGATCATGAGGATCAGAGCGCCCTGCTGGCTCACGCGCCCACCCCCGCGGTCTCGGTGAGCAGGCCGTCGGCGACGGTCGGGCGACCGCGGTGGAACGTCCACACGACGCGGCCCGGCAGCTCGCGGTCGAGGTACGGCGAGTTGCCGCTGCGCCCGTGCAGGTCGTCGGCGCCGAAGACGCCGCCGGCGTTCGGGTCGTACAGCGTGACCTCGGCGGCCGCGCCGGCCTCCAGCGTCCCGCCCTGTCCGTCGAGCCGTCCGATGCGGGCGGGCGTGCGCGACATCACGCGGGCGACGTCGGCCCAGTCGAGGAGCCCGGTCTGCACCATCGCGGCGTGCACGACGCGCAGCGCGCTCTCGAGCCCCACCATGCCGTTGGCCGCGGCGGACCACTCGGTCGCCTTGGCCTCCGCGGGGTGCGGGGCGTGGTCGGTCGCGACGATGTCGATCGTGCCGTCGGCGAGGCCCTGGCGGACGGCGAGGACGTCCTCCTCGCGCCGCAGCGGCGGGTTGACCTTGAAGCGCGCGTCGTACCCGCGCACGAGCTCCTCGGTGAGGAGCAGGTGGTGCGGGGTGACCTCGGCGGTCACGTCGATGCCGCGCTGCTTGGCCCAGCGGATGATCTCGACGGAGCCGGCGGTGGAGAGGTGGCAGACGTGGAGGCGCGAGCCGACGTGCTCGGCGAGGAGCACGTCGCGCGCGATGATCGACTCCTCCGCGACCGCCGGCCAGCCGGCGAGGCCGAGCTCGGCGGAGACGGAGCCCTCGTTCATCTGCGCGTTCGGGGTCAGGCGCGGGTCCTGCGCGTGCTGCGCCACGACACCGTCGAACGCCTTCACGTACTCCAGCGCGCGGCGCATGATGAGCGGATCGTGCACGCAGAAGCCGTCGTCGCTGAACACGCGCACCCGAGCCCGGGAGGAGGCCATGGCGCCGAGCTCCGCGAGCCGCTCGCCCTTCTGCCCGACCGTGACGGCGCCGATCGGCTGCACGGTCACGTAGCCGGCGGCCTCGCCGAGCGCGAGCTCCTGCTCGACGACCCCGGCGGTGTCGGCGACCGGCGACGTGTTCGGCATCGCGAAGACGGCGGTGTAGCCGCCGGCCGCGGCGGCGCGCGAGCCCGTGAGGATCGTCTCGGATGCCTCGTACCCGGGCTCGCGGAGGTGCGTGTGGAGGTCGACGAGACCGGGCAGCGCCAGGAGTCCGTCGGCGTCGACGATCGTCGCGCCGGCGCGGCTGAGGCCGGTGCCGACCTCGGCGATCCGCCCGTCGTGCAGGACCAGATCCGTCGCGTCGCCGCCCTCGAGGCGTGCTCCCCGGATGAGGAACGTCTCCGTCATTCGCGTTCCTTCCTGGTTCATCCTTCGCCCGCCCCGGCGTGCTCCGCGCGGTCGCCCGCGAGCAGCAGGTACAGCACCGCCATCCGCACCGAGACGCCGTTGGCGACCTGTTCGAGCATGGTGGCGCGCGGCGAGTCCGCCGCTTCGGCGGAGATCTCGAGCCCGCGGTTCATCGGTCCCGGATGCATGACAATGCTATCGGCTGGCAGTGCCGCGAGCCGTGCCGCGTCCAGCCCCCAGCGCCGCGCGTACTCGCGCTCCGTCGGGAAGTACGCGGCGTTCATCCGCTCGCTCTGGATGCGCAGCATCATGAGCGCGTCGGGGCCCGAGGCGATCGCCTCGTCGAGGTCGTAGAGGATGCGCGCCGGCCAGGCCGACACGTCCTGCGGCACGAGCGTCGGCGGGGCGACGAGCGTCACCTCGGCGCCGAGCGTGTGCAGGAGCCACAGGTTCGACCGCGCGACGCGGGAGTGCAGGATGTCGCCGACGATCGCGACGCGGACGCCGTCGAGCGTCTTGCCGCGGCTCGCGTCGCCGAAGCGCCGCTTGCGGATCGTGAACGCGTCGAGGAGGGCCTGCGTCGGATGCTCGTGCGTGCCGTCGCCCGCGTTGACGACGCCGGCGGTGATCCAGCCGCTCGTCGCGAGGGTCCGCGGCGCACCCGACGCGCCGTGGCGGATCACGACGGCATCCGCTCCCATCGCCTGCAGCGTCTGCGCGGTGTCCTGCAGGGACTCGCCCTTGGAGACGCTCGACCCCTTCGCGGAGAAGTTGATGACGTCGGCGGACAGGCGCTTGGCGGCCGCCTCGAAGGAGATGCGCGTGCGCGTCGAGTCCTCGAAGAAGAGGTTGACGATGGTCTTGCCGCGGAGCGTCGGGAGCTTCTTGACCTCGCGCCGCTGCGTGTCGGCCATGTCCTCGGCGACGTCGAGGATCCGGAGCGCCTCCTCGAGCGTCAGGCTCGTGGTGTCGAGGAGGTTCCTCATGACTCGATCGTCACCTCCTCGATCCGGTCGACGTCGGCAAGCCGGACGAAGACGCGTTCGTCACGTGCGCTCGGCAGGTTCTTGCCGACGAAGTCGGGCCGGATCGGCAGTTCGCGGTGGCCGCGGTCGACGAGGATCGCGAGCCGCACGGCGGCGGGGCGCCCGATGTCGCCGAGCGCGTCGAGAGCTGCGCGGATCGTGCGGCCGGAAAAGAGCACGTCGTCGACCAGCACGACGGTCTTCCCGTCGATCCCCTCTGGCGGGATGGAGGTCGGCTGAGGCGCCCGCGTGGGATTGCGCGACAGGTCGTCGCGGTACATCGTGATGTCGAGCGCGCCGACGGGGACCGGCGTGCCGCTGAACTCCGTCAGGAGCGCAGCGACGCGGGTCGCGAGGGTCGCGCCGCGAGTCGGGATGCCGAGGATCACCAGATCGTCCGGTCCTCGGTTGGACTCGAGGATCTCGTGCGAGATCCTCGTCAGCGCGCGGGCGATGTCCGCCTCTTGAAGCACGGTTCGCGTGCTCATGCGCCGCTCCCTTCTCCGCCTCTCGGACGGTGTTAAAGGTTGCTGGGCCTGCTCGTCGATCCTATCCGACCTCCCCCGAGACCCGTTCCACCCCTCCCCGACCCCGGTCCACCCCTCCGCGGCGCAGGTCCACCCCTCCGCGGAGCAGGTCCACCCCTCCGCGAGAACGCGCCTATGTCACGGAATTGGGCTCAGAACATGACACGGGCGCGTTCTCGCGGGGAGGAGGTCAGGCGGGCGTCGGGGTGTTCTCGACGGCGCGGGCACGGATGGGGTGCCCCTGCGAGGTCAGGCAGCGTCCGCTGGCCAGATCCCAGCTCCAGTCGTGCAGGGAGCAGGTGAGGACGCCGTCCTCGATCTTGCCGGTCTTGGCGAGGTCGGCCCGCAGGTGCGGGCAGCGACGCTGGAGGACCCAGTCGCCGAGCTCGACGTCCTCCGACACGTCGGACTGCTCGGAGTACCAGTTCTCCACGTACTCGATCCGGTCCCGGGACAGGCACTTGAAGAACGTGTAGATGAACTCGTTGAACTTGCCGACCCGGCCGGCCGTGAACTGCAGCGAGAGGAAGATCGAGTTCGACCAGTCGATCTCGTGGTCGGCGATGTTGGTCGAGACGAGGTCGGCGGGGATCGTGAACCAGTAGCTCGTCTCCTCCCCCGCATACTCCCGCACCCGCGCCTTGGGGAAGTCGACGACGAGATCGAGCTCGCCGATCGTCATGCGGACCGGGCCGCCGACGCCGTCGCGGAAGATGCGGCCGCGGCGCAGGAGCGGCTCCCACCACTCCTGGAGGGCGGCGAGCATCTCGGCTGGCGGCAGGATCGGGGCGCGCGATGCCTCCTCGGCGGCCACCTCGTCCTGGCGGCTGTCGCGCTGCTCGGCGAGGTAGGCCCACTTGTCGTCGAAGATGCGGTCGATCTCGGCATCCGTGTAGAGCGTCTGCGTGACGGAGATCTCCCCGTCGTTCAGCTCCACGAGCGTGCCCGGGAGGAACTCGTAGCCCTTCTGCGCGGGTCGCTGCTCCCGCATGTGGGCGAGGAATTCGCGCTGGTCCGTGAAGATCGAGTCGTCGTCGAGTCCCGTCCCGTTGTACCGGAACAGGTCCTCGCGCAGGAACATGGGCGGCCCCGCCATCGGGAAGACGTGCTCCGCGCCGACCTTCTCGACGTAGTACATGGCCCGCTTGTTCTGCGCCTCGCGCTTGAGGCGCGCGAAGTTCTGCTTGGCATCCTGCGGGAGGTCGTAGACCATAGGCCACCAGATGGCGCCGGACACCTGCGTGAAGTACGCCTCGGGCTTCGAGAAGGCCAGGAGCTTCTCGAGGTCCAGCGGGTGCGAGTCGTTCTGGTTGAGGATGCTCGCCGTGCCGTCGTCGACGCTCAGCGACGAGTCGCCGATCGGCCCGTCGCTCGGGGCGCGCAAGGGCGTCACCATGAGTTTGAGGTCGCCGTACTCCAGCGGCACGCCGGCCCGCGTGTAAACGATGTTCTCGTAGCCGAGCCCTCGGAGGTCGCGTTCGAGGTCGTCGGTCGGGTACTCGGGCAGGAGCACGCGGATGTCTGTGGGGACGTAGCGCCGCAGGAGCCGCGGGTCGAAGTGGTCGCGGTGCCGGTGGGAGACGTACAGGAAGTCGGCGCGCCCGAAGCGCTCCCAGTCGAGGGCGCGGTTGTCTGGGAACGGGAACCAGGATCCGAAGAAGGTCGGCCCGATCACCGGGTCGCAGAGGATGCTGCCGCCTCTGGTCTCGATGAACATGCCGGCGTGACCGAGCCCCGTGATCCGCATGGATCTCCCTTCGTCCTGTTCGAGTGTAGGCAGCGGCGCCCGGGAGACCCCCGAGCACCGCCGCTCAGGAGGAGCGAGCGATGCGGCCGAGGATGCCGTGGACGAACGAGCCGGAGTCGTCCGTCGAGTACTCCTTCGCGAGCTCGACGGCCTCGTCGATCGCGACGGCGGAGGGCACGCCGTCGTTGAAGAGGATCTCCCACACGCCGATGCGGAGGACGGCGCGGTCGACCGCCGGCATCCGGGTCAGCGGCCAGTCCTTCGCGAAGGTCGTGATCTGCTCGTCGATCTCGTCGCGGTGGTCGATGACGCCGTCCACGATCTCGCGGGCGTAGAGCCACGACGACTCGCGGCTCGGCTCGCTCGCCGCGCGGCGGGCTTCGGCGGCGAGGATCGCGCCCTCGTCCTCGCCGCGGACATCGGCCTGGAAGAGGATGTCGAGGGCGCGCTTGCGCGCCTTGCTGCGTGCGCTCACGCGCTCAGTTCACGCGGCCGAGGTAGTCGCCCGTGCGCGTGTCGACCTTGACCTTCGTGCCGGTCTCGAGAAACAGCGGCACCTGGATCTCGTAGCCGGTCTCGACGGTCGCCGGCTTGGTGCCCGCGGAGGAGCGGTCGCCCTGCAGGCCCGGCTCGGTGTACGTGATCTCCAGCACGACGGAGGCCGGGAGCTCCACGTAGAGCGGGTTGCCGTTGTTGAGGGCGATCTGCACCTGCTGGTTCTCGAGCAGGAAGTTCGCCGCGTCGCCGACGGTGGCGGCCGGGATGTTGATCTGGTCGTAGTCATCGACGTCCATGAACACGAAGCTCTCGCCGTCGTTGTACAGGTACTGGAAGTCGCGGCGGTCGACGTTCTCGATCTCGACCTTGGCGCCCGCGTTGAACGTGCGGTCGACGACCTTGCCGGTCATGACGTTCTTCAGCTTGGTCCGCACGAACGCGCCGCCCTTGCCGGGCTTCACGTGCTGGAAGTCCACGACGTTCCAGAGCTGTCCGTCGATGGAGAGGACGACGCCGTTCCTGATGTCTGCGGTCGATGCCATGGGCCTGGGTCCGTTTCGTGTGGGGAAGCTTTCCGGGCGCAACGGCCCGACTGACGATTCTATGCGTCGCGGCCCCTGCCCCCGCCCACGTGAGAACGCGCGTGTGTCACAGAACTGGCGTGTTTTCGTGACATACGCGCGTTCTCGCGGAGGAGGGGGCCAGGTCAGAGCAGGTCGCAGAGGCGGTGGACGGCGGTCGCGTAGCCGGGGACGCCCTCCCCCACCACGTGGACGACCGCGACATCCGCGACATAGGAGAAGTGGCGGAACTCCTCGCGCTGCGCGACGTCGGAGATATGGACCTCGGCCACCGGCAGGCTCACACCCGACAGGGCGTCGCGGAGCACGACCGACGTGTGCGTGAGACCGCCGGGGTTGATGACGATCCCGGCGCAGTCGGTGCGGGCCTCGTGGATGGCGTCGATCAGCACGCCCTCGTGGTTGCTCTGGACCGCCCGCACCTCGTAGCCGCGCTCGGCCGCCGCCTCGCGTACGAGCTCCTCGACGTCGGCGAGCGTCTGGTGTCCGTAGACGTCCGGCTCCCGCACGCCGAGCAGGTTGAGGTTCGGCCCGTTCACGAGCAGGAGCCGGCGCGGCCCGCTCACTCCGCGACCTCCTGGTACGCCGCGAAGAGGAGCGACTCGTCGGGCGCCTGCAGCACGGTCGGGCGGGCGAGGTCGTCGAGCACGATGAAGCGCAGCATCCCGCCGCGGGACTTCTTGTCGCGCTGCATCGTCGCGAGCAGCTGCGGCCACGCGCCGGCGCGGTACGCCGTCGGCAGCCCGAGCGACGTGAGGATGTCGCGGTGCCGCTGGGCGACCGCGTCGGGCAGGCGCCCCGCGAGGCGCGACAGCTCGGCCGCGAACACCATGCCGATCGAGATCGCGGCGCCGTGCCGCCAGCGGTAGCGCTCGGCGTGCTCGATGGCGTGGCCGAGCGTATGGCCGTAGTTCAGGATCTCGCGGAGCCCCGCCTCGCGGAGGTCCTCGCCGACGACGCGCGCCTTCATGTCGATCGCGAGCTCCAGCGAGCGCCGGAACGCGGACGTCGAGGGGTCGACGACCGCCTCGGGATCCGCCTCGATGAGATCGAGGATCTCCGGATGCCAGATGAAACCGGCCTTCACGACCTCGGCGAAGCCCGCGACCGCCTCGTTGCGCGGCAGAGACCCCAGGAGGTCGAGGTCGCAGAGCACGGCCCGCGGCGGCCAGAACACGCCGACGAGGTTCTTCCCCTCGGCCGTGTTGACGCCGGTCTTCCCGCCGATCGCCGCGTCGACCATCGCGAGCACGGTCGTCGGCACCTGCACGATCGCCACGCCCCGGAGCCAGGTCGCGGCGACGAACCCGGCGAGGTCGGTCACCGCTCCCCCGCCGAAGCCGATGATCGCGTCCGTCCGGGTGAAGTCGGCCTGTCCGAGGATCTGCCAGCAGAAGGCGGCGACCTCGACCCGCTTGCCCTGCTCGGCGTCGGGGATCTCCGCGAGCAGCACCTCGCGATCGCCTTGCAGCTCGGCGCGGAGCTCTTCCGCACGAGCCGCGAGCGACGGCGGGTGGATGACGAGGACCTTGCGCGCGGCCGGCGGAAGCGCGTCGCCGAGTCCCGCGAGGATCCCGCGTCCGATCGTGACGTCGTACGGCTGTTCGCCGCCGACCGTGATCGTCGTGCTGTCGCTCATGACTCCGTCGCTCCGCTCATGCCCGTGCTCTCGTTCTTCCGCGCCCACGCCACGATCGCGTCGACGACGTCGGACAGCGGTCCGGTCGACGTGTCGAAGACGACGTCGGCGACCGCCTCGTACAGCGGTCGGCGCTGTTCCATGATCTCGCTCCAGCGCGCCAGCGCGTCCTCGGTCTGCAGCAGGGGGCGCGTCGTGTCCGCCAGACGCGAGGCGACGACCTCGGGCGTCACTGTGAGGAGCACGACGCGGTGGTGCGCGAGATCGGCGCGGGTCGCGGCATCCATGACCGCTCCTCCGCCGAGCGCGACGACGCCGCCGGTCTCGAGCCCCACGCGGACCGCCTCGCGCTCGAGCTCTCGGAAGCGCTCCTCGCCGGCGGTCGCGAAGATGTCCTCGATCGGGCCGTGCGCGCGGACGACCGCCACGTCGCTGTCGTAGAACCCGACCGCGAGCCGCTTCGCGACGCGGCGGCCGATGCTCGTCTTGCCGGCCCCCATCGGCCCGACGAGGACGATCGCGTCAGTCGACGGCGTCGTCGGGGTCGTCATCATCGTCGGTGCCCTCGAGCAGGTTCGCGTCGCTCGCCGCGGTCGTGCGCAGGGTCTCCGGGATCGCGGCGAGGTAGGACTCGAGGTTCCGCCGGGTCTCGCCGATGCTGTCGCCGCCGAACTTCTCCAGAACGGCGTCGGCGAGCGTGATCGCGACCATGGCCTCGGCGACGACGCCGGCCGCCGGCACGGCGCACACGTCGGAGCGCTGGTGGTGGGCGGCCGCGGTGTCCCCCGTCGCGACGTCGATCGTGCGGAGGGCGTGCGGGACCGTCGCGATCGGCTTCATGCCGGCGCGCACGCGCAGGACCGTACCGGTCGACATCCCGCCCTCCGTGCCGCCCGCGCGGTCGCTGCCGCGGGTCAGGCCGTCGGCGGTCGCGAAGAGCTCGTCGTGCGCTGCCGACCCGCGCCGGCGCGCCGTGAGGAAGCCGTCGCCCACCTCGACGCCCTTGATCGCCTGGATGCTCATGAGCGCCTGTGCGAGCTTCCCGTCGAGGCGACGATCCCACTGGACGTGCGAGCCGAGCCCCGGGGGCAGCCCGTACGCAAGCACCTCGACGACGCCGCCGAGCGTGTCGCCGTCCTTCTTCGCGTCATCGATCTCGGCGACCATCCGCGCGGAGGTGTCGGCGTCGAAGCAGCGGACCGGGTCGGCGTCGAGCACCGCCACGTCGTCGGCGGTGGGGAGGGCAGCGTCCTCCGGCGCCGCGACCGCGCCGATCGCGACCGTGTGGCTCACGAGACGGATGCCGAGCTCGGACAGGAACGCGCGGGCGATCGCCCCGAGGGCGACGCGGGCGGCGGTCTCGCGCGCGCTCGCGCGCTCCAGGATCGGCCGCGCCTCGTCGAAGGCGTACTTCTGCATGCCGACGAGGTCGGCGTGACCCGGACGCGGGCGCGTGAGGGCGGAGCCGCGGCCGCGGGAGCGGTCGGTGAGCTCGACGGGCTCCGGGCTCATGACCTCGACCCACTTCGGCCACTCCGTGTTGCCGATGCGCACCGCGATCGGGCTGCCCAGGGTCCGGCCGTGGACGACGCCGGACGAGAGTGTGAGCTCGTCCTCCTCGAACTTCATGCGCGACCCGCGGCCGTAGCCGAGCTTGCGGCGGGCGAGATCGGCGCGGATGTCGGCGATCGCGACCGGGATGCCCGACGGCAGACCCTCGATGATCGCGACGAGCTCGGGACCGTGGGACTCGCCGGCAGTGAGGACGCGGAGCATCCCCCTAGTCTTTCACGCGCGGGTTCCCCGTCACGCCAGCGCGTGGCGCATCGCGGCGAGGACGTCGTCCTCGCCGGGGAGCGGCCGGTCCGGATCGCCCGCTACGAAGACGCGCACCTGCAGGAGCGCCTGGTGCAGCAGCATCCCGAGTCCGTCCTGTGCCGGCGCGCCGAGCGCCTCCCACGCGCGGGCGAGCTCGGTCGGCCAATGCCCGTAGACCGCATCGGACAAGAAGCCTCCGGCCGCCGCCAGCCGCCCGGCGACCGCGGGATCGAGGGCGACCCCGCCGGGGAGCGTCGCGAGCGTGAGGGGCACCGGCGCAAAGGTCGCCGCGTCGAGCGGCGTCGCCGTGACGCGCACGTCGAGCGATGCCCCGAGCTCGGCGAGCTGCACGACCGGGCCGGGGCGCCGCGAGGCCACGTCGACGTCGCGCGCGCCGAGCTCGGCGAGCGCGACGAGCGCCGAGCGGGCCGTCGCCCCGGCGCCGACGATGCGCGCCGTCTCGACGCCGTCGATCCCGGCCTGGCGGACCGAGCGGACGATCCCACCGACGTCGGTGTTGTAGCCGCGGCGGCCCTCCGGGACGAACGTGTTGACGGCGCCTGTGAGCGTCGCCCGCCGGTCGAGGACGTCTGCCGCGCGGAAGGCGACGTCCTTCAGCGGCATCGTGAGCGACAGTCCGCGCAGGTGGGAGCCAGGTCCGTCGAGGGTCGCCGCGAACGCCTCCGCGGACACCTGCCGGCGGTCGTACTCCCAGTCGAGACCGAGCGCGCGGTACGCCGCCGTGTGCAACACGGGCGAGAGGCTGTGGGCGATCGGATCGCCCCACACCTCGAGCCGCACGGGTGTCAGCATCCGGAGTTCGGGTTCTGCACGCACCACTGTCGCCACTGCGCGACGGCGGCGTCGTGGTCCTGCACGGTGACGGAGAACACGGTCTCGCCGGTGTCGAGGTTCACGGTCACGAAGTACAGCCACGGCCCATCGACCGGATGCATCGCGGCGTCGATCGCGACATCGCCCGGGTTCGAGATGGGGCCCTTCGGCAGGCCCTTGTTGACGTACGTGTTCCAGGGGTTGTCGTCCGTGAGCGCGGCCTCGGACGAGCTGACGGTCCCGTTGTGCAGCTCGTTGTAGCCGTACTGCGCCGTGGAGTCCATCTGCAGGAGCATGTCGGCGGCGAGACGGTTCTGGATGACGCGCGAGACCTTGTAGAAGTCGTCCCGCTGGCGCGCCTCGCGCTGGATGATGGAGGCGATCGTGAGAATCCGCTGGCGTTGGTCGGGTGTGACGCCGGCCGCGTCGAGCGACTGCACGGCGCGATTCACCATCGTCTGGATGACCTCCTGCGCGGTGACGCCCGGGTCGAACGTGTACGTCGCGGGGAACAGCCAGCCCTCGAGGCTGCCGGCGGACACCTGATACGTGGCCGGGTTGGCGACGGCGGCCTGGAAATCGGACAGCGGGATGCCGAGCGAGTCGGAGAGCCGGGAGATCGTGTCGCTGACGGTCAGTCCCTCGGGGATCTGCGCCGTGTAGTCCATCTTGTTCGCGGGATCCTGCAGCGCCTGAAGCGCGGCGGTCGCGCTCATCTGCTGCTGGAGCTTGTAGACACCGGGGTAGAACGTCGGCGACGACGGAAGTTTCACGAGCATGTCGTAGAACGCGTCCGCGGTCTTGGTGACGCCTGCGTTGTAGAGGGACTGCGAGATCTGCTGTCCGCCGTCGCCGGTGCGGATCGTGACTGTCGCCTGCCCCTGGGCCATGCCCTCGGCGTAGTCCTTCGACTCCCCCCAGCCGAGCGCGGAGCGGATCTGCCCGCCGTACGCGTTCCAGGCCCAGAGGCCGCCGCCCGCGGCCCCGCCGACGAGGACCACGACGATGACCAGCGCGATCCACAGTCCGCGCCGCCGCCGCTTCTTCGTCTTCATCGCCTTCTTCTTCGTCGTCGGAGGGATGCGGCCCGCGGTCGCGAAGAGGTCGTCGAGCGCGGGAGCCGGTTCGGGAGCGGGTTCCGGCACGGGTATCGCCACGGTGGGCGGCTGCGCGGGGGGTTCGTGCGACGCGCGCGCCGCGGCCTCCCGGGCCTCGCGGCGGGACTTCGGGACGGTGTCTCCGTCGGCGTCCGCGCGCGACCGCGCATCCGGGAGCCGGCCGTAGAGGTCCGCGAACGGATCCTCGGACGGCGGCGGCGTCGGATCGGGCATCAGGGAGACTCCTCCGGGGGGACAGGCGTGCCGGGGGGCGTTCCTGTCCGCTTCTCGACGTCGATCGCGTGCTGAAGCAGAACGACGGCTGCGACTTGGTCAACAATGCTACGAGACGTTCTTGTGCTGCGGCCGGACGCGCGCAGAGCGTCGTGTGCGCTCACGGTGCTGAGCCGCTCGTCGAAGAGCCGAACGGGAAGGGGACCCCGCGCGAGCTCGACCGCAAACGCCCGCGCATCCGCCGTCGACGGGGTCTCGTGACCGGACATCCCGAGCGGAAGCCCGACGACGAACTCGACCGCGCCCTCGTCCGCGGCGATCCGCTGCACGCGCCCGATCGAGAGGTCGTCCCGCGGCACGGTCTCCACCGGAGTCGCGAGCAGCCCGTCCGGATCGCACCGCGCGACACCGACGCGGGCCCGTCCGACGTCGACGCCGATCCGGACCCCGCGGCGGAAGCCGGTCACGACGCCGCCGTCTCCAGTGCCGTCCGGATGGCCGTCAGCGCAGCCGGCAGGGACGCGGCATCCGTGCCGCCGCCCTGCGCGACATCGTCGCGTCCGCCGCCGCCACCGCCGAGAACGGATGCCGCGACCTTGGCGAGGGCGCCCGCCCGGGCGCCTCGCTCCCGCGCGGCTTCGTTCGTGACGACCACCACGACGGGACGCTCGCCAGCGACCGCGCCGAGCGCGACCACGCCCGGTTCGTCGCCGAGCCGGTCTCGTACGCGCAACGCGATCGTGCGCACGTCGTCGGCCGAGGAGGCGCCCGCCAGCTCGTCCGCGACAACGGTGAACGCGCCCGCGCGCACCGCCGACGCGGCGAGCGTCGGGACGCGCTCCTCGAGCGCCCGCGCCTCGAACGCCGCGATCCGGCGCTCGGCCGCCTTGAGGCTCGCGGCGAGGTCCGCGACGCGGGCGGTCAGCTGGTCGCGCGGGGTCTTCAGCGACGCGCTGAGCTCGGATACGATCGCGCGCTCGGCCGCGAGCTCGCGGAAGGCGTCCGCGCCGACGAGGGCCTCGACGCGGCGTGCGCCGGCGCTCACGGACGACTCGCCCACGATGCTGATGACGCCGATCTCCGCGCTCGTGCCCACGTGCGTCCCGCCGCAGAGCTCGCGCGACCACGGGCCGCCGATGTCGACCATCCGGACGAGCTCGGGGTACTTCTCGCCGAACATCGCCATGGCGCCGAGCTCGCGCGCCTCGGTGAGCGGGAGGAGCCGCGTCGCCACTGCGAGGTTGTCGCGTACGGCGTTGTTGGCGATCTCCTCGATCTCGGTCCGGGTCTCGGGCGAGAGCGCCGAGCCCCAGGAGAAGTCGAAGCGGAGGTATCCGGCGCGGTTGAGCGAGCCGGCCTGCGTTGCGGTCCGCCCGAGCGTGTCGCGCAGGGCCGCGTGCACGAGGTGCGTCGCCGAGTGCGCCTGCTGTGCCGCCCGACGGTTCACCGCGTCTACGACCGTGGTCGCGGCCTGGCCGGTGCCGACCTCGCCCTGGGAGACCTCGACCGTGTGGCTGACGAGCCCCGGGACGGGCCGCTGCACGTCGAGCACCTCGAGCTCGAAGCCGGGACCGACGATCGTGCCCCGGTCCGCGACCTGGCCGCCGGACTCCGCGTACAGCGCGGTCTCGGCGAGGATGACCTCGGCGATCTGCCCCTGGGTCGCACGCTCGGTGGGAACGCCGTCCACGAGGATGCCGAGGATGCGCGACTCCGTCTCGAGGTCGCTGTAGCCGGTGAAGACCGTCTCCCCCGCCGCGCGGAACTCGCGGTAGACGGAGAGGTCGGCGATCGTCCGGCGGCGTGACTTCGCGTCCGCCTTCGCGCGCGCCTTCTGCTCCTGCATCAGCGTGTCGAACGCGGCGCGGTCGACCGTGAGCCCGGCCTCTTCTGCGACCTCGAGCGTGAGGTCCACGGGGAAGCCGTACGTGTCGTGCAGGAGGAACGCGTCGGGGCCCGAGATCGTCGGGGTGCCGGCATCCTTCGCCTGCGCGACCGCGACGTCGAGGATCGTGGATCCCGCCGCAAGCGTGCGCAGGAACGTCTCCTCCTCGGCGTACGCGTACTGCGAGATGCGCGCCCAGTCCGTCTCCACGACGGGGTATGCGGCCGACATCGCGTCGCGCGATGCCGTGAACAGCTCGGGGAACGTCGGTCCGTCGACGCCCAGGAGACGCATCGACCGGATCGAGCGGCGCATCAGGCGGCGCAGGATGTAGCCGCGGCCCTCGTTCGACGGCGTGACGCCGTCGGACAGGAGCATGAGCGACGAGCGCACGTGGTCCGCGATGACGCGGAAGCGGACGTCGTCCTCGTGCACGGCGCCGTAGCGGCGGCCGCTCAGCTCGACGGCGCGGTCCAGGACCGGGCGTACCTGGTCCGTCTCGTACATGTTCTCCACGCCCTGCGTGATGAACGCGACGCGCTCCAGGCCCATGCCGGTGTCGATGTTCTTCTGCGGCAGCTCCCCGACGATCCGGAAGTCCGTCTTGCTCGCGACATCCGCGATGAGATCCTGCATGAACACGAGGTTCCAGATCTCCGTGAAGCGGTTGTCGTCCACGGCGGGGCCGCCGTCCTGCCCGTAGGCGGGTCCACGGTCGAAGTAGATCTCCGAGCACGGGCCCGCCGGGCCGGGCTGGCCGGTCGACCAGTAGTTGTCGTCCTTGCCCATCCGCTGGATGCGCTCGTCGGGCAGGCCTGCGATGCGCTTCCACAGCGCCGCCGCCTCGTCATCGTCGTCGTACACGGTGACCCACAGGTCGCGCTCCGCGAACCCGAGGCCGCCATCGCGCTCGACATTCGTCAGGAGCTCCCACGCGTACGTGATCGCCCCCTCCTTGAAGTAGTCGCCGAACGACCAGTTGCCGAGCATCTGGAAGAACGTGCCGTGGCGGGCGGTCTTCCCGACTTCCTCGATGTCGTTCGTGCGGATGCACTTCTGCACGTCCGCGGCGCGCGGGTACGGCGGGGGCACGACGCCGGTGAGGTACGGGATGAACGGCACCATGCCGGCGATCGTGAACAGGATCGACGGGTCATCGCTCACGAGCGATGCCGACGGCACGATCGTGTGACCGTTCTTCTCGAAGTAGTCGAGGTAGCGCTGCGCGATCTCGGCGGTCTTCATGGGGATTCCTCGGGGTGGGCGTGCACGAGCGACCCGCGGCCGCGGGTGCGCGCCGTGCGCGAGCTCAGTCGGTCAGCTTGTCCTTCGCGGAGGTCACCGCGTCGGTGGTCGTCTCCGCGGCGACGTTCACCGTCTCGACGAGGTCGTCCGCGAGCCCCGCGGCCGCCTGACCGAGCCGGCTCTGCTGCTCGCGGTAGGCGTCCGCGATGCGGTCGGTGAACTCCGTGATGCGCGCGTCGGCCTGCGCGAGCAGCTCGTGCCCGCGCGGGTCCTTGTCGACGAAGTGAGCCAGCACGAAGCCGGCCCCGATCCCCAGCACGAACCACACGAACTTCTTCATCACTCCATGCTAGGCCCCGGGGAGGAACGACGAAGGGCGCCGGGAACGATCCCGACGCCCTTCGATTCGCGGTGTTAGCGAGCGGCGTAGTACTCGACGACGAGCTGGACGTCACACGTGACGGGCACCTCGGCGCGCTTCGGGCGGCGGACCAGCCGCGCGTGCAGCGTGGAGAGGTCGACGTCGAGGTAGGCGGGGACGGGCGGCAGCACCTCGGCGTGACCGCCGAGCGCGGCGACCTGGAAGGGCTCGGTGCCCTCGCTCTTCGGCTTCACGTGGATGAGCTGGCCCGGCTTCACGCGGAAGGACGGACGGTCGACGGTCTGGCCGTCGACGAGGATGTGGCGGTGCACCACGAGCTGGCGGGCCTGCGCGGTCGTGCGGGCGAGGCCGGCGCGGAGCACGAGGGCGTCGAGGCGCATCTCGAGGAGCTCGACGAGGTTCTCACCCGTCAGGCCGTCCTTGCGACGGGCCTCGTTGAACGTGTTGCGCATCTGCTTCTCGCGGATGCCGTACTGCTCGCGCAGACGCTGCTTCTCGCGCAGACGCACCGCGTAGTCGCTGTCGGCCTTGCGCTTGGTGCGGCCGTGCTCACCCGGAGCGTACGGACGCTTCTCGAGGTAGCGCGCGGCCTTCGGGGTCAGCGCGACGCCGAGCGCGCGCGAGAGGCGGACCTTGCGGCGGTCCTGGGACTTCGTGGGCACGAAGGTGTCCTTTCACGACATGGCCGCGTCTTTCGCGGCTCACGGACGTATCTCCCCGTCCTGCCTCCGTGCGCACGTCGGGGCGCTGCGGAGGTGGGGGACGAACGAGGGGATGCCCGAAAACGAGGTTTCGAACCGGCCTAGCCTACCAGAGCACGGCTCCCGCCGAGGATCACTCCCCCAGCACGCGCCGGATCTTCTCCAGCCGCGCCGCGACCTCGCGCTCCTGGCCGTGCGTGGTCGGCTCGTAGTAGCGCCGCCCGCGCAGTTCGTCGGGCAGGTACTGCTGCGGCGCGATCCCGATCTCGGTGTCGTGCGGATACACGTAGCCCTTGCCGTGACCGAGGCGCGCGGCGCCCGGGTAGTGCGCGTCGCGCAGGTGCTTCGGCACGCGGCCGAAGCCGCCCGCCTTGACGTCGGCGATCGCCTGGTTGAGCGCGTTGTAGGCGGCGTTCGACTTCGCCGTCGTCGCGAGGTACACGGTCGCCTCGGCGAGCGGGATGCGGCCCTCCGGCATCCCGATGAGCTGCACGGCGTCGGCGGCGGCGATGGCGATCGAAAGCGCCTGTGGGTCGGCGAGGCCGATGTCCTCGGCCGCCGAGATCACGAGCCGGCGGGCGATGAACCGCGGGTCCTCCCCCGCCTCGATCATGCGCGCGAGGTAGTGGACCGCCGCGTCGACGTCGGACCCGCGGATCGACTTGATGAACGCGCTGATCACGTCGTAGTGCTCGTCGCCCTGGCGGTCGTACCGCAGCAGTGCCCGGTCGGCCGCCGCGGCGACGTCGTCGGCCGTGACGGCCGGGGTCTCCCCGTCGGACTCGGCGACGGCGAGGGTCGCGGCCGCCTCGAGCGCCGTGAGCGCCCGCCGCGCGTCGCCGGAGGCGAGACGCACGAGCGCATCCCGCGCGGCGTCGTCGAGACGGATGCGGCCGTCCAGCCCCCGCGGGTCGGCGACGGCGCGCTCGAGCAGCGCGCCGATGTCCGCCTCGTCCAGCGGGTTGAGCGTGAGCAGGAGCGAGCGGGACAGGAGCGGCGAGACGACCGAGAACGACGGGTTCTCGGTCGTCGCCGCGATCAGCACGACCCAGCCGTTCTCGACGCCCGGCAGCAGCGCGTCCTGCTGCGACTTCGTGAACCGGTGGATCTCGTCGAGGAACAGGATCGTCGACTGGTCGTACAGATCGCGCTGGGTCAGCGCCTCCTGCATGACCTCGCGCACGTCGCGCACGCCCGCCGTGACCGCCGACAGCTCCACGAAGCGGCGGCCGCTGGAGCGCGCGACCGCGTGCGCGAGCGTCGTCTTCCCCGTCCCCGGCGGACCCCAGAGGATGACGGACACCGAGCCGGCCGTCGTCCGGTCGGGCGACGCTAGCGCGACGAGTGGCGAGCCCTTCCCCAGGAGGTGCCGCTGGCCCGCGATCTCGTCGAGCGAGGTCGGGCGCATCCGCACCGCGAGCGGCGCTCGGCCAGGGAACAGACCGGACGCGGACTCCATCCTTGAAGGCTACCGCCGGGCTCCGACACGACGGCTGTCGTATGATCGACCCGCCCGCGCCGCGGGCGGGGAGGAGACGCGCCGTGGCGAGCAGTTCCAAGCAGCGCGAGGCGCGCACCGCGCGCGAGCGGACGCGCAAGTATCAGGCGCGCCAGTCGCTCTATGCGGATCAGAAGCGCCGCCGCACGCGCGACAACCTCATCGCCGGCATCGGCGGAGGCATCCTGCTCCTCGCGATCGTGGCCGGTCAGGTCGCCTTCTACGTGTCGGGTCCGGGCGCTCCGGGGCCGGCCGCGTCGCCCACCCCCACCTCGACGTCGCCGGATATCGGCTCGTTGCTCGGCAACCAGTAGCGCTCGGTGACGGAGGGCGCCTCGTACTAGGCTGTTTCGCGTCCTTCCCGCCCTACGGCATCGCCGCTACGAGGTCACCGTGACTGCTGACGCAGACTCTCCCGAAACCACCGACATCGCCGCTCCCGAGAGCACGGACGTCGTGCTCGAGACCGACTGGGGCCGTGTGGCTTCCGACGGCACCGTCTCCGTCCGCGAGGGCGAGACCTGGCGCGTCGTCGGGCAGTACCCGGACGGCGATCCGCAGGAGGCGCTCGGCTACTACCAGCGCAAGTACGCCGATCTCGCCGGCGAGGTCGGGCTGCTCGAGGCGCGGCTCCGTCGCGCCGGCGTGAGCGCGTCCGATCTGCGCGGTCCGGCCACGGCCCTCCGCGCGCGGATCGCGGATGCCGCGGCCGTGGGCGACCTCGCCAGCCTCGACGTGCGCGTCGCCGCGCTCGTCGGCGACCTCCAGCAGGCGAGTGAAGCGCAGGCGCAGGAGGCGCGTGAGGCCGTCGAGGCCGCCATCGCGGAGCGGACGACGCTCGTCGTCGCGGCCGAGGCGATCGCCGCGCGCGATCCGCGCACCGTGCAGTGGAAGCAGGCCACGACCCAGCTGCAGGAGCTGTTCGACAGCTGGCAGTCCCAGCAGCAGAACGGCCCGCGCCTGCCCAAGGGCGTGTCGCAGGACCTCTGGAAGCGTTTCCGCGACGCGCGTGCGGCGGTCGACCGCCACCGGCGCGAGTTCTACGCCGAGCTCGACGAGGTCCACAAGGCCGCGCGCGACCGCAAGGTGCAGCTCGTGGAGCGCGCGGAGGCCCTCGCCTCGCGCGGCGAGGACGGCATCGCCGACTACCGCAACCTCCTCGACCAGTGGAAGGCCGCCGGCCGTGCCGGCAAGAAGGCCGACGACAGCCTCTGGATCCGTTTCAAGGCCGCGGGAGACGCCCTCTACGGCGCCCGCTCCGCTCGGGAGACCGCCGAGGTCGAGGCCTCCCGCGAGAAGATCGACGCCAAGCGCGCGCTCCTCGACGAGGCGAAGGCCGTTCCCGCCGAGCGCGACCTCGCCTCCGCGCGGCGACTGCTCACCGGCATCCAGCGCCGGTGGGACGAGATCGGCCGGGTCTACCCCCGCGACACCGAGCGGGGCCTCGACGACCAGCTGCGCGCGATCGAGCAGGAGGTCCGCGGCCGCGAGGACGTCGACTGGAAGCGCAACGACCCCGAGCAGAAGGCGCGCGCGAACGACATGACGCGCCAGCTGACCGACGCGATCGAGAAGCTCGAGGCGGAGCTCGCGGCCGCGAAGGCGACCGGAGACAAGCGCGCGATCGCGGAGGCGAGCGAGGCCCTCGAGGCCCGCAAGGGGTGGCTCCGCGCCATCGGCGGCTGACGGCGGATTCTCCACAATCCGGCATCCAGCCCCGGTGCGGGGAGATCCGCGGGCGAGACTGCTGTGCATGCGGTCGCCCTCGCTTCTGCTCTATGCCGGTGACCGGCTCACCCTCGCCGAGCTGTGCGCGGCGCGGCTCGACGGCGATGTCGTCGAGCTGGGCGAGGCGTTCCTGCCGGCGGATGCCGTCGAGTCCGCGGCCCTGCGTGCGCAGTCGCTCGCTCCCCTCCTGACCCCGGCGGTCGCGATCACGCACGCCAGCGCCGCCTGGGTGCACGGGGCGATCCCGGAGGCTCCGGCGCGGCACACGCTGCAGCGCGCGGTGCCGTGGCGGCCGCACCACCTGTGGGACCGCCGGTTCGTGTACCGCGACGCGCTGCTGCCCGCGGACGACGTGCGGGAGCTGGGCGGCATCGCGATCGCCTCGCGGGAGCGGACGGTCGTCGACCTCCTCCGTCGTGGGGCGCCGGGCGACCAGGATGCCGCGCGATCGCTCGCCGGGCTGCATCCGGAGGTCCTGCCCGCCGCCCTGCGCTGGACGGAGCGGAACCTGCCGCACGCGGGGATGCGCGCGGCCCGCGCCCGCCTGCTCGCGTGGACGGTCCGGCCCGACGGGCGGGACTACGAGGAGGTGACGCGGTAGACGTCGTAGACGGCGTCGATCCGCCGCACGGCGTTGAGCACGTGGTCGAGGTGCACGGTGTCGCCCATTTCGAAGACGAAGCGGCTGAGCGCCAGCCGGTCGTTCGTCGTCGACACCGTCGCGGAGAGGATGTTGACGTGGTGCTCGCTGAGCACGCGTGTGACGTCGCTGAGGAGTCCGGAGCGGTCGAGCGCCTCGACCTGGATCTGCACGAGGAAGACGCTCTTGCTGGTCGGCGCCCATTCGACCTCGATGAGGCGCTCGGGGTCGGCCATGAGGGCCGTGACGTTCGTGCAGTCCGTGCGGTGGATCGAGACCCCGCTGCCGCGCGTCACGAAGCCGATGATCTCGTCGCCCGGCACCGGCGTGCAGCACTTCGCGAGCTTGACGAGGATGTCGCCCGCGCCGCGGACGAGGACCCCCGAGTCGCCCTCGCGAGGCGCCCGGCTCCGGCCGACGTGCGGGATGTCGATCGGACCGGTCGACGTGTCGTCGGTCTTGACGAGTGCCGTGACCTTCTCGATCACCGACTGGGTCGAGACGTGGCCCTCGCCGACCGCCGCGTAGAGGGCGGAGACGTCCTCGTACCCGACCTGATGCGCGACGGTCGTCAGCGTGTCCTGGTTCATGAGGCGCTGCAGCGGCAGGTTCTGGCGCCGCATCGCGCGGGCGATCGCCTCTTTGCCCTGCTCGATCGCCTCCTCGCGGCGTTCCTTCGTGAACCAGCCGCGGATCTTGTTGCGCGCGCGAGTGCTCTTCACGAAGGTCAGCCAGTCCTGGCTGGGGCCGGCATCCGGGTTCTTCGACGTGAAGATCTCGACGACGTCGCCGCTCGACAGCACCGACTCCAGCGGAACGAGCCGGCCGTTGACCTTCGCGCCCATCGTGCGGTGCCCGATCTCGGTGTGCACGGCGTACGCAAAGTCGACCGGCGTGGCACCCGCGGGCAGGCCTACGACGCGCCCCTTCGGGGTGAAGACGTAGACCTCCTTCGCGCCGATCTCGAACCGCAGGGAGTCGAGGAACTCCCCCGGGTCGGCGGTCTCCGCCTGCCAGTCCGAGATGTGCGCGAGCCACGCCATGTCCGCGTCGGCGCGATCGCCGGGCTTGCCGCCGTTGACCCGTTCCTTGTACTTCCAGTGCGCGGCGACGCCGTACTCGGCCTGCTGGTGCATCTCGTTCGTGCGGATCTGGATCTCGACCGTGCGTCCGCCGGGGCCGATCACGGTCGTGTGCAGCGACTGGTACAGGTTGAACTTCGGCGTCGCGATGTAGTCCTTGAACCGGCCCGGCAGCGGCGTCCACCGCGCGTGGATCGCTCCGAGCACCGCGTAGCAGTCGCGCACGGTAGAGACGATCACGCGGATGCCGATGAGGTCGTAGATGTCGTCGAACTCGCGGCCCCGCACGACCATCTTCTGGTACACGGAGTAGAGCTGCTTGCCCCGGCCGGCGACGCGGCCGCGGATGCGGAGCTCGCGCAGGTCCTCCTCGACGGCATCGATGACGGACTGCACGTACTGCTCGCGCTTCGGCGTGCGCTGCTTCACGAGGCTGTCGATCTCGGCGTAGATCTTCGGGTGGAGCACCGCGAACGACAGGTCCTCGAGCTCGGACTTGATCGCCTGGATGCCGAGCCGGTGCGCGAGCGGCGCGTAGATCTCGAGCGTCTCGGTGGCCTTCTTCGCGGCCTTCTCCGGGGGCACGAAGCCCCAGGTGCGCGCGTTGTGGAGGCGGTCGGCGAGCTTGATGATGAGCACGCGGATGTCGCGGGACATCGCCACGATCATTTTGCGGACGGTCTCGGCCTGGGCGCTGTCGCCGTACTTGACCTTGTCGAGCTTCGTGACCCCGTCGACGAGCATGGCGACCTCGTCGCCGAAGCGCCCGCGCAGCTCGTCGAGCGGGTATCCGGTGTCCTCCACGGTGTCGTGCAGGAGCGCGGCGGCGATCGCCTTGGGCCCGAGGCCGAGGTCGGCGAGGATCTGCGCGACCGCGAGCGGGTGGGTGATGTACGGCTCGCCGCTCTGGCGGGTCTGCCCCTCGTGCGCGTGGGCCGCGACGTCGTACGCCTGCTCGATGACCGACAGGTCGCCCTTCGGGTGGTGCGAGCGCACCGTGCGGATGAGCTGGTCGACGCCGTCGCGTCGCACCGAACGCGAGAAGATGCGCGGGACGAGGCGGCGGAGCGACGAGGTCTGGGACCCCGGTGGGACCGTCTCTGTCATGCGCTCACCTCCCGGGATCCGACCATCCTACGCCCCCCACGCCTCCCCCTCGCGAGAACGCCCTTATGTCATAAACACGCCGTACGAACGTGACACAGGCGCGTTCTCACGGGGAGGTGGACGGGGATCAGGCGGGGGCGGGGGCGACGGCCTTTTCGCGCGAGAGGCGCACGCGCTTGTCGCGCTCCGTGATCTTCTTCTCGCCCTCGCGGAAGAGCGAATAGAGCGGGGCGGCGACGAACAGCGTCGAGTATGCGGCCACGATCGTGCCGACGAAGATCGACAGCGAGATGTCGGTCAGCGTCTGCGCGCCCAGCCAGAACGCACCGATGAAGAGGATGGCGCCGGTCGGGAGGATCGCGACGACGGTCGTGTTGATCGAGCGCACGAGCGTCTGGTTGACGGCGAGGTTCACCGATTCCCCGAACGTTCGCGCGGATCCCTCGCCGTCCTCGGTCGTATTCTCTCGGATCTTGTCGAAGACGACCGTGGTGTCGTACAGCGAATAGGCGAGGACCGTCAGAAAGCCGATCACGGCCGCCGGCGAGATCGCGAAGCCGCACGCGGCGTACACGCCGATCGTGACGATGAGCACGTCGAGGACGCCGACGATCGCGGCCGCGGACATCTTCCACGTGCGGAAGTAGAGCCCGAGGATCACGAACGTGAGCGCGAGGAAGATCGCGAGGCCCCACAGCGACTGCCGGGTGACGTCGTTGCCCCAGCTCGGGCCGATGAAGGAGTTCGTGACCTCGCTCGTCGGCACGTTGTACGCCTGGGCGAGCGCGGCGCTGACCTGCTGGGTCTGCTCGGACGTCATCTGGTCGGTCTGGACGCGCACCGCGTCCGTGCCGACCGTCGTCACCTTCGCCGTCGCGTCCGGGACCACGGAGTGCACCGCGCCCGAGGCGATCGACTGGTCCGGATTGCTGAGCCCGGTCACCGTGAACTGCGATCCGCCGGTGAACTCGATCGAGAACTGGATCGGTCGGAACAGCGGCACGAGCGCCGACCCGACCACGAGGATCGCCGCGATCAGGAACCACAGCCGCCGGCGGCCGATGAACGGGAACGAGACCTTGCCGGTGTAGAGGTCGTTGCCGAGCCGGTTCATAGAGGCCATTACCGCCCGCCTCCCTTCGTCGTGGCATCCACCTTTTCGGTGGTGTCCTCCGCCCCGATTTCGGCGGCGCGCTTGCGCTCCGCGATCGTCTGCCGGCGCTCCGCCTCCCCGCGCGAGCGGGCCGTGCGGCCCTTCGTCGCGGCGACCGGCGCGCGGAACTGCGCCCGTCCTCGGTAGACGGCGCCCAGCGCGTCCGGATCGAGGCCGGACAGCGGATGCCCGGACCCGAAGAACCGTGTGCGGGCGAGCAGCTGCAGCACGGGGTGCGTGAAGATCAGGAAGATCAGGACGTCGATCGCCGTCGTGAGACCCAGCGTGAACGCGAAGCCCTTCACGGTCGCGTCGGCCAGGATGTACAGCACGACCGCGGCCAGGATGTTGATCGACTTCGAGATGTAGATCGTGCGGCGCGCACGGCCCCAGCCGTCCTCGACGGCCGACGTGATCGACTTCCCGTCGCGCAGCTCGTCTCGTATTCGCTCGAAGTACACGATGAACGAGTCGGCGGTGAACCCGATCGACACGATGAGGCCCGCAACACCCGCGAGGGAGAGGCGGAAGCCCATGCGCCACGACAGGATGCACAGCGTCAGGTACGTCAGCACCGCCATGACGGCGAGCGACGCGATGATGACGAAGCCGAGCGCGCGATAGACGATCAAGGAGTACACGGCCACGAGCGCGAGACCGATGAGGCCCGTGATGAGGCCGATCATGAGCTGCTGCGAGCCGAGGGTCGCGGAGATCGTGTCGGAGCTGACGACCGAGAAGCTCAGCGGCAGCGCACCGTACTTCAGCTGGTCGGCGAGGGTCTTGGCGGACTCCTGCGTGAACGAGCCGGAGATCGACGGACGGCCGTCGAGGATCACGCCCTGCATCGCCGGCGCCGAGAGCACCTTGCCGTCGAGGACGAAGGCGAACTGGTTGAGCGGCGACTGCTGGCCGTAGAGTCGCTGGCTGATCTTGCCGAACGTCGTGGTGCCGTCTGCGTCGAACACGAGGTTGACGACCCACTGGCCGTTCTGCTGATTCAGCCCCGAGCTCGCGTCGCTGATCGATGTGCCGTCGAGCTCGACCGGACCGAGGATGTACTTGACGGTCCCGTTCGCGTCACACGTGATGAGCGGCTGGTCGGCCGGCGCCTGCGAGGGGTTGTTCGCCGGGTTCGCGCAGTCGTAGGCGAGGTACTGGGCCTGCAGCGCGGGCGTGATCCAGTTCGTGTCCGAGCCGTTCGTCGGCGCGATCGTCGGCGTCGCCTGCAGGCTCGGGTCGGGCGTCGGGTACGGCGTGGATTTGCCGTCGGAGCCCACGAACGTGTTCGTGCCGGCGGATGTCGCGAGCACGGCGCGGAGCTGGAGCTGCGCGGCCGCCTCGATGCGCTGCCGCGTTTCCTCGTCCGCCTGACCGGGGATCTGGACGACGATGTTCTTGCCGCCCTCGGTGGTCACCTCGGCCTCGCCGACGCCCGAGGCGTCGACGCGCTGGCGGATGATCGTGACCGCCTGGTTCATCTGGTCGGTCGTGGGATCCGACCCGTTCGCCGTCTGCGCCTGCAGGATGATCTGCGTCCCGCCCTGGAGGTCGAGCGCGAGCTGCGGAGTCCAGGTGCTCTGCTGGAAGACGTAGACGCCGAGCGCGTTGATGCCGAAGAGCACCGCGGTGATGACGATGAGTCCGGTCAGCGCGCGCCAGGCACGCCGGACGGGAGACGGTGGGGCCACGGGGGCTCAGCTTTCTCGGGTGGGAGGGACCGCGGCGGTTATGCCTCGGGCTTGTCCTTCTTCTCGGGGTCCGTCTCGTTCTCCTGCTTCGCCGCGGCGCGGCGCTGGTCGTCGCTGATCGAGCTGATCTCGCCGTCTGCGACGCCGTCGACGTACTTCTCCTCCGAGGCCTCGGACTGGATGAAGTCATCCTCCGTGACGAAGCCGCGCGCGGGCTCGACGACCCGCAGGATCGCCTGGCTGTGCACCTTGATGACGACGCCGGGCGCGAGCTGCACCTCGGCGGGCTTGTCGAGGTCGTTGGCGTCGAACGCGATGATCGTGCCGTAGAGACCGCCCTGCAGCAGGACCTCGGCGCCCGGCACCGTCTCGCGCCCCTTCTTCTCCTGCTCCGCCTTCGCGCGCTGGGAGCGGCGACGCGAACTCCACACCAGGAAGATGAGGAGGATCACCATGACGATGATCAGTCCGTAGTTGCCGATGAAACTGCCGAAATCCATGGGGCGTGAAGCCTTTCAGGTGAGGCACGTCGTCATGACGCTGCCGAAGAGGGCGAGGGGGCATACCGCCCCCGAGGGGCCACGTAGCCCTCGGAAATTATAGGTCATCCAGCCTGAGCGCCCCATCGGGGTGGCTGACACCCAGATGGGACCATGCGGCGGGGGTCGCAACGCGTCCGCGCGGTGTCCGGCCCATGAATCCGATGCGCACGAGATAGGGCTCGACGACCGACTCGATCGTGTCGGCTTCCTCCCCCACGGCGACCGCGAGCGTGTTCAGGCCGACCGGACCGCCGCGGTACCGCCGGACGATCACATCGAGGACCGCGCGGTCGAGACGGTCGAGGCCGATCGGGTCGACGTCGTAGAGGTCGAGCGCGGCGTCGACGACGTCCGGCGCCACCCCGCCGCCCGCGTCTCCGGGTCCGTGCACGATGACGTAGTCGCGGACGCGACGCAGGAGCCGGTTCGCGATGCGCGGCGTCCCGCGCGACCGGCGGGCGATCTCCGCGCGCGCGGGGCGGGGCAGCTCGACTCCGAGCATCGCCGCCGAACGCGCCAGCACCTGCTCGAGCTCCTCCGGCTCGTAGAACTCGAGGTGCGCCGTGAAGCCGAACCGATCGCGCAGGGGGTTGGGCAGCAGGCCCGACCGCGTCGTGGCGCCGACGAGCGTGAACGGCGCGAGATCCAGCGGGATGCTGGTGGCTCCGGCGCCCTTCCCGACCATGATGTCGATGCGAAAATCCTCCATCGCGAGGTAGAGCATTTCCTCCGCGGACCGCGCCATCCGGTGGATCTCGTCGATGAACAGCACCTCGCCGGGCGTGAGGCTCGACAGGAGCGCGGCGAGGTCGCCGGCGTGCTGGATCGCGGGGCCGCTGGACAGGCGCAGCGGCCGGCCGCTCTCGTGAGCGACGATCATCGCGAGCGTCGTCTTGCCGAGCCCGGGTGGGCCGGCGAGGAGGATGTGGTCGGCCGGGCGCTGCTGGATGCGGGCGGCGTCGAGCAGGAGCTGGAGCTGCCCCCGCACCTTCTGCTGCCCCACGAACTCCGCGAGCGACGCGGGCCGGAGGGCGCCCTCGATCGCGAGCTCGCTCTCGTCCGGCGCCGGGTCGGTCAGGTCAGCCACCGGCGGGCTCCTTCCGCGCGGGGCCGAGCTGCGCGAGAGCGAGCCGCAGGAGGACCGGGACCGAGGCGTCCGCCGCATCCCCGGCCACCGACTCGGCGGTCTCCGCGGCGACGCGTTCGGACCAGCCGAGGCCGACGAGCGCCTGCACGACCTGCGCGACGATCGTCCCGGCGCGGGCCGGTGCCGCGGTCGTCGGCTCCGCCACCGGCGCGAGCTTGCCGGCCAGCTGCACGACGATGAGCTTCGCGGTCTTGGGCCCGATGCCGGAGACCCGGCGGAACGGCGCGTCGTCCTCGTCGGCGACCGCCTGCGCGATCTGCGCGACCGTCAGCGACGCGAGGACCCCGATCGCGGACTTGGGGCCGACCCCCGCGACCCCGAGCAGCAGCCCGAACGTCGCGAGCTCCTCGCGCGTCTCGAAGCCGACGAGCGAGAGCGAGTCCTCCCGCACGATGAGGCTCGTGTGCAGACGGAGCTCGTCGCCGAGCCGCGCGGAACGCGCGAGCTGGGGCGTCACGCCCACGGCGTAGCCGACGCCGCCGACCTCGACCACGACGGAGTCCGCCTCGACGTGCAGGACCGTGCCGCGCAGGGAGGAGATCATGCGCTCAGCCTAGGTGCGGTATTCGAAGCTGTGTTCGAGCGACACGCGCTCAGCGGCGCGCGAGGCGCTCGGCATCCCGCCAGGCGCGCTGCGCCGGCGTGAGCGCCCCCTCCTCGGGGGTCGCCGCCGTGTGACCGCGCCGCCAGGCGTGGCACAGGGCGAGCGCGAGGGCGTCCGCGGCATCCGCCGGCTCCGGCGCGCGGTCGAGCCGCAGCACCCGGGCGACCATGGCCTGCACCTGGCGCTTGTCGGCGGCGCCATAGCCGGTGATGGCGGCCTTGACCTCGCTGGGGGTGTGCGTCGCCGCCGGGACGCCGTGCTCCGCGGCGATGAGCAGCGCGATGCCGCTCGCCTGCGCCGTTCCCATGACGCTCTGGCGGTTGTGCTGTGCGAACACGCGCTCGACCGCGAGGACGTCCGGTCGGTGTTCGCGGAGGACCTCCCGGATGCCGGCCGCGATCGTCGCGAGCCGGAGGGCGATCGGCTCATCCGGCGCCGACCGCACCACCCCGACGTGCACGAGCGTCGCCCGCCGGTCCGGCAGGACGTCGACGACGCCCACGCCGCAGCGGGTCAGGCCCGGGTCGACCCCGAGGACGCGAAGAGCGGATGCCACTCCCCCACGCTACGCGCCCACCCCCTGGGTCGCCCCGTCGCCGCGCCCACGGGCAGCTCCGGTGTCAGTCGCGCACAGGTCCCCGCCCGGCAGGCTGTGCGCGGTCGACACCGGAAGCGCTCAGTCGTCCTGCTCGAGCTCGGCCTGGACCTCGGGGGTCAGGTCGAAGTTGCTGAAGACGTTCTGCACGTCGTCGCTGTCCTCGAGCGCGTCGATGATGCGGAACACCTTGCGAGCGGTCTCCGCGTCGACCTCGACCTTGAGGTTCGGCACGAACTCGACGTCCGCCGACTCGTAGTCGATCCCGGCGTCCTGCAGGGCGGAGCGCACCTTCACGAGGTCGGTCGCCTCGGTGATGACCTCGAAGCCCTGCGCGTGGGGCTCGACGTCGTCCGCGCCGGCCTCGAGGACCGCGAGCATGACATCCTCCTCGCTCGTCCCCTCGCTTCCAACGACGATGACGCCCTTGCGGGTGAAGTTGTAGGCGACGCTGCCGGGGTCGGCGAGCGTGCCGCCGTTACGGCTCAGCGCCGTGCGGACCTCCGCCGCGGCGCGGTTCTTGTTGTCGGTGAGGCACTCGATCATGAGGGCGACGCCGTTCGGCCCGTAGCCCTCGTACATGATCGAGGTGTACTCGACCGCCTCGCCGCCGATGCCGGCGCCGCGTTTGATGGCGCGATCGATGTTGTCGTTCGGGACCGACGTCTTCTTCGCCTTCTGCACGGCGTCGTACAGCGTCGGGTTCCCCGAGAGGTCGGCGCCGCCCATCTTGGCGGCGACCTCGATGTTCTTGATGAGCTTGGCGAACGACTTGGCACGACGCGCGTCGATGACGGCCTTCTTGTGCTTCGTCGTCGCCCACTTGGAGTGACCGGACATGCACTCCAGTCTACGAAACGGATGCCGCGCGGGAGTGCGGGGCGCTCGTCAGCCGAGGATCTTCCGCAGCGTGCGGAGGTTCCGGGTCGTGGTGCGGGCCTTGTAGGTCGTGCGGGCCGCGATCTTCGCGAACGGCGTGTCCGTGCTCTGGCCCTTCGGCGGATTCCAGTAGACGACGCCGGCGCCGGAGGCCACGGGATCGACGGAGGCGTCGAGGGATGCCGCGGCATCCGCCAGCTCGGCGCGCGTGTGCTCGTCGACGCAGAACACGACGTAGGGCTGGCGGTCGGCATCCGCATCGTCGAACGGGAAGGCGTCGATCGCCGCGGCGAGCTCGTGATGGGCGACGAGGAGGATCCACGCGTCGTAGCCGAAGCGGTCGCGCAGGCCCTTCTCGATCCGGTCCTTCAGGTCCGACCGGGCGCTGAGCTCGTCATCGGACCGGAACGTCGCGTTCCCGCTGGCGAGCACGGTCTTGACCTCGCTCAGGCCGAGGTCGCGCAGCAGTGCGGCCAGGTCCACGCTCCGGATCGTGATGCCGTTGACGTTCACGCCCCGCAGGAGCGCCACCCATTCCGTCACGAGGCCAGGCTACGCGTGCCCCGAGCTGCTCCGGTGTCACCCGCGCACACTCTTATCAGCGCGGGCTATGCGCACGCGACACTGGAGCGGCTCGATTGGCTACGCGGCCGCCCCGCGGACGTGGGCGAGGAACCGCTCGTGGAAGCGTGTCTCGCCGGAGACCTCCGGGTGGAACGATGTGCCGAGGAGGGGGCCCTGCTCGACCGCGACGACCCTGCCGTCGGGCAGCGCGGCGAGCGCGGTCGCCCGATCGCCGACGCGCGTCACCACGGGGGCGCGGATGAAGGCCGCGTGCACGGGGGCGCCGTCGAAGCCGGCGACCTCGAGTTCGGTCTCGAACGACTCGGTCTGACCGCCGAACGCGTTGCGGGCGACGACGACGTCGAGGCCGCCGAATGTCTCCTGGCCCGCGATCGCGCCGGTGATCTCGTCGGCGAGGAGGATGAGCCCGGCGCACGTGCCGTAGGCCGGCATCCCGGATCGGATCGCGGCGCGGATGGGCTCCTGCATCCCGAAGGCGCGCGCGAGCTTGTCGATCACGCTCGACTCCCCACCGGGGAGTACTAACCCGTCGACCGCCGCGAGCTCCTTGGGACGCCGCACGAGTGTGACGTCCGCGCCGAGGCCCGTCAGGACGCGGACGTGCTCGCGGACATCGCCCTGGAGGGCGAGCACGCCGACCCGGGGCCGTGCCGCCACGCGGTTACCAGCCGCGCTCGGCGAGGCGGTGCGGCGCCGCCAGGTCGCCGACGTTGATGCCGACCATGGCCTCGCCGAGGCCGCGGGAGACGTCGGCGAGCACGCGCGGGTCGTCGAAGAACGTGGTCGCCTTCACGATCGCGGCGGCGCGCTGGGCCGGGTTGCCGGACTTGAAGATGCCCGATCCGACGAACACGCCGTCGGCGCCGAGCTGCATCATCATCGCGGCATCCGCGGGGGTCGCGACGCCGCCCGCCGTGAACAGCACGACGGGGAGCGTGCCGGTCTCAGCGATCTCGGCGACGAGCTCGTAGGGCGCCTGCAGCTCCTTGGCGGCGACGTAGAGCTCGTCCTTCGTCATGGAGCGGAGGGCGTTGATCTCGCCGGTGATCTTGCGGATGTGCTTCGTGGCCTCGGACACATCGCCGGTGCCCGCCTCGCCCTTGGAGCGGATCATGGCGGCGCCCTCGTTGATGCGGCGCAGCGCCTCGCCGAGGTTGGTCGCACCGCAGACGAAGGGCACGGTGAAGCGCCACTTGTCGATGTGGTTCACGTAGTCCGCCGGGGAGAGCACCTCGGACTCGTCGATGTAGTCGACGCCGAGCTCCTGCAGCACCTGCGCCTCGACGAAGTGGCCGATGCGGGCCTTCGCCATGACGGGGATGGACACCGAGGCGATGATCTCGTCGATGAGGTCCGGGTCGCTCATGCGGGCGACGCCGCCCTGGGCGCGGATGTCGGCCGGGACGCGCTCGAGGGCCATGACGGCGACGGCGCCGGCGTCCTCGGCGATGCGGGCCTGCTCGGCAGTGACGACGTCCATGATGACGCCGCCCTTCAGCATCTCGGCCAGTCCGCGCTTGACGCGGTCCGAACCGTGTTGAGTGGGCGCAGGGGAAGAAGAGGAGCTATCGGTCACGAAGGACTAGCTTATCGAGGCTGCCGCCAGGTTTCGCCCCCGGGTCAGGCGTGGTGGGGCCAGGCATCCGCGACCGCGTGCCGCACCTCGCCGAGCAGCTGCGGCAGCGCCTTGGTCTTCGCGATGATCGGGAAGAAGTTCGCGTCGGCGGACCACCGCGGCACGATGTGCTGGTGCAGGTGCTCGTCGACACCGGCTCCGGCCACGGCGCCCTGGTTCATCCCGAGGTTGAAGCCGTTGCAGCGCGAGACGTGACGGAGCACGCGCATCGCCTGCTGCGTCAGCTGGCCGATCTCTGCGACCTCCTCGGGCGTGGCGAGGTCGTACGTCGGGATGTGGCGGTACGGGCACACGAGCAGGTGGCCCGAGTTGTACGGGAACAGGTTCAGCAGAACGTATGCCGTGCGCCCGCGCGCAACGATCAGCCCGTCCTCGTCGCTCTTGTGCGGCGCGGCGCAGAACGGGCAGTCCTCACGCAGGGGCTCCGGCCCCGCCTGGATGTACGCCATGCGATGCGGCGTCCACAGGCGCTGGAACTCGTCCGGGACCCCGGGGAGCTCGGCGGCGTCGAGGAGCTCGCGGTCCTCCTCGACGCTCATGCGAACTGCTCCGCCGTGTCCACGAGCGCCTTGCCCTCGATGGCCGCGCCGACGCGGGCGATCGCCTCGTCGACGGGGATGCCGTTGAGCTGGGTGCCGTCGCGGAACCGGAAGGACACCGTGCCTGCAGAGCGGTCCTGCTCCCCCGCGATCAGCAGCAGCGGCACCTTCTGGGTGGTGTGCGTGCGGATCTTCTTCTGCATCCGGTCGTCGCTGTGGTCGACCTCGGCGCGCACGCCCTGCGCGCGCAGCCGGCCGACGACCTCGTCGAGGTAGTCGGCGTACTCGTCGGCGACCGGGATGCCGACGACCTGCACGGGCGAGAGCCAGACCGGGAACGCGCCCGCGTAATGCTCCAGGAGGATCGCGAAGAAGCGCTCGGCCGAGCCGAACAGGGCCCGGTGGATCATGACGGGCCGGTGCTTCTCGCCATCAGCCCCGGTATAGGTGAGGTCGAAGCGTTCGGGCAGGTTGAAGTCGAGCTGCACGGTGGACAGCTGCCACGTACGGCCGAGCGCGTCCTTCGTCTTGAGGTCGATCTTGGGCCCGTAGAAAGCTGCCTCGCCGGCGACCTCGGTGAGCCTCAGGCCGGATGCCTGGGCCACACGACGGAGGGCGTCGGTCGCCGTCGCCCAGTGGGCCTCGTCGCCGATCCACTTCGATTTCTCGTCGTCGCGCATCGAGAGCTCGAGTTCGAACTCGGTCAGCCCGAAGTCGCGGAGCATCGTGAGCACGAAGTCGAGCACCTTCGAGGCCTCGTCCTCGAGCTGCTCGGGGGTCACGAACAGGTGCGAGTCGTCCTGCGTGAAGCCGCGCACGCGAGTGAGGCCGTGCAGCGCGCCGGACAGCTCGTACCGGTAGACCGTCCCGTTCTCGTACAGCCGCATCGGCAGGTCGCGGTAGCTGCGCCCGCGCTCCCGGTAGATGAGGATGTGCATCGGGCAGTTCATCGGCTTCAGGTAGTAGTCGATGCCGGCCTTCGTGATCTCACCGTTCGCGTCGCGCTCCTCGTCGAGGCGGATCGGCGGGAACATCCCCTCCTTGTACGTGACGAGGTGGTTCGACTCGATGAAGAGGTCGCGCTTGGTGATGTGCGGCGTGTAGACGTACGTGTAGCCGCCCTCACGGTGACGGCGCAGTGCGTGCTGCTCCATCTCCTGGCGGATGATGCCGCCCTTCGGATGCCACACCGACAGACCCGAGCCGATCTCGTCCGGGAAGGAGAAGAGGTCGAGTTCCTTGCCGAGCTTGCGGTGGTCGCGCTTGGCGGCCTCCTCGAGGCGCTGCTGGTACGCGCGCAGCTCGTCCTTCGTGGGCCACGCGGTGCCGTAGATGCGTTGGAGCTGCGGGTTCTTCTCGCTCCCCCGCCAGTAGGCGCCGGCGACGCGCGAGAGGGACCAGCCGTTTCCGAGCATTCGGGTCGAGGGGACGTGCGGACCGCGGCAGAGGTCTTTCCAGACCGTCTCGCCGGACTTGGGGTCGACGTTGTCGTAGATCGTCAGCTCGGTGCCGCCGACCTCAACGTCCGCGCCCTCGGCCCCGCCGCCCTTGAGGCCGATGAGCTCGAGCTTGAACGGCTCGTGCGCGAGCTCGGCGCGCGCCTCGTCCTCCGCGACGACGCGGCGGACGAACCGCTGACCCTCGCGGACGATGCGTTGCATCTCCTTGTCGATCGCCTTCAGGTCCTCCGGCGTGAACGGCTCGGTCACCCCGAAGTCGTAGTAGAAGCCGTCGGTGATGGGCGGGCCGATGCCGAGGTTCGCCTGCGGGTTGATGCGCTGCACGGCCTGCGCGAGCACGTGCGCCGCGGAGTGACGCAGGATGCTGAGGCCCTCGGGGCTGTCGATCGTGACCGGCTCGACGGCATCCGTCTCCGTGACGACCGTCGCGAGGTCGCGCAGTTCGCCGTTCACCCGCAGGGCGACGACGGACCGATCGGGGAACAAGGCGAAGCCGTCAACCGGGGAGGAAACCACCCGCCGAGTCTATCGGGGGCCGCCGACGCCCCTCGCGGCGCCGGACCTAGCGGATCTCGTCCTCGTCGTGCCGGGACTGCCGGAGCTCGCGGATGTACTCCTGGTCCTCCGGGCCGAGGCGGAAGTCGCCCGTCGTGTCGTCCCGGACCGGGATGCCTCCGGCACCGACGACCGAGTCGAGCGCTTCGGCATCGAGCGCCGCCTTCGGCTCCTCGGACAGCCAACGCTGGATCTTCTCCGAGGTGCGGTGGAACCAGTGCCCCGACCCCTGCGTCTCGCTCATCCCGCCAGTGTGCGGGGGCGAGGTTACGGAGAGGCGAACGTGGGGCTCGGTGTCGGGCGTGGCCCGGAGGGCGTCGGCGATCGCCTCCTCCGGCCGCGGGGCGATCGTCTCGTCCTCTTCGAGCTCAGGAACGCTCGGCTCCCCCGGCAGCGGGATGTGTTCCGGGGTGTGGTGTTCGTTGCCGGCCATGCCCCGAGACTATGCCGAGATGTCCCTGGCAGACAGCAGAAAACCCCCGGAATTCCGGGGGTTTGGTGGTGGGCGATACTGGGATCGAACCAGTGACCTCTTCCGTGTCAGGGAAGCGCGCTACCGCTGCGCCAATCGCCCATGCGTTTTCCGGTGCAGGACCCGGGAGTGGAGGTGGCGACGGGATTCGAACCCGTGTAAACGGCTTTGCAGGCCGGTGCCTAGCCGCTCGGCCACGCCACCGCGTGTGGTTCGACCCACGTGACGTGATGCTCGCTCCGGTTTCCCGGAAGCGAGCATCCCCGCACTCGAGCGGATGACGAGACTCGAACTCGCGACCCTCACCTTGGCAAGGTGATGCGCTACCAACTGCGCTACATCCGCGTGCTCCCGGCGTTCCGGGCGCTTGAACGACTTTAGCCCATCCCCCGGCCCCCTCCAAACCAGTGACGGCCGTGCGTGTCGCGCCGCCGCGATTCCGTGCGGCCAGGCCGTATCGGGTAACATCGGTGTTCGGCCCTCGCGGGCCTGAGGGCGATTGGCGCAGTTGGTAGCGCGCTTCCTTCACACGGAAGAGGTCGTCGGTTCGAGTCCGGCATCGCCCACCACAGAGGCCCGGAATCACGCTGAGACAGCGGATTCCGGGCCTCTCCCCGTTCTGCGGGTCCGCTCCGCGTACCGCGTGCGCGCCGGTCGCGACATGACACCCCGTAGCGTGGCGTGTGTCAGTGATGCGGAGGGGAACGGCATGAGCAACGGCGAACGAAAGAACATCCTCGTCCTCGGGGGCACCGGCAAGACGGGATCGGCGGTCGTCGAACGCCTGCAGGCGCGCGGGCACGACGTCCGCGTCGGATCCCGCCGCGGCACTCCCCCGTTCTCGTGGGAGGACCCGCAGGGCTGGGATGCGCTGCTCGACGGCATCGAGCGCGTGTACATCGTGCATCCCTTCCCCGCCGGTGACGAGCCCGGCGCGCAGGTGGCGGCGTTCGCCCGCGCCGCGGTCGCGCACGGCGTCGACCGGCTCGTCCTCCTGAGTGCGCATGGGTGGGAGGATGCCGCGACGGTGGCCGAGACGGGCGTCCGGGAGTCCGGTGCCACGTGGACCATCGTCCGGCCGAGCTGGTTCGACCAGAACTTCGAGGACCCGAGCTTCTTCATGGGTTTCCGCGACGCGATCCGGCAGGGTGAGCTGGCGATTCCGTTCGGCCAGGCCCGGTACTGGTTCATCGACACGGGCGATATCGCGGATGTCGTGGTCGCCGCGCTCCTCGACGACGGTCACGCCGGCCAGGCCTACGACCTCACCGGACCGCGCCTCCTGGGGATGGCCGACATCGCGGCCGACCTCACCGCAGCCCTCGGGCGCCCCGTCGTCTACACGCCCGTGACCGGGGCGGAGTATCGGGATCGCGCCCTTGCCGCCGGAGCATCCGCCGAGGAGGCCGACATGCTCGCGTCGATGGAGATGCCCGACGTCGACGAGGCTCCGGCTGGCGGCGTCACGCGGGCCCTCGGCCGCCCGCCGCGCGACTTCGCGGACTACGCGCGGGACGCGGCAGCGCGGGGCGTCTGGGACGCGGCGAGCTAGAGCCGCGGGGCTATCCTCCCGTCATGGCCGACCGTCCGAACAAGCCCGAGTTGCACGTCGACACGGTCGCGGACTGGGAGGCCTGGCTGAGCGCCGACCCCGACCAGGGCGGAGTCCTGCTGCGTCTGCGCAAGAAGGCGTCGGCCCGTCCCGGGATCACGTACGCCGAGGCGCTCGACGTCGCGCTGTGCTTCGGATGGATCGACGGGCAGTCGAAATCCGTGGATGCCGACTACTTCCTGCAGACGTTCACGCCACGGCGACCGCGAAGCATGTGGTCGAAGGTCAACATCGGTCACGTGACACGGCTGATCGAGGCAGGACGGATGCGGCCCGAAGGCCAGCGCGAGATCGACCGCGCCCAGGCGGACGGACGCTGGGACAGCGCGTACCGGCAACGCGACGGTGACCTCCCTGTCGAGCTGCAGGAGGCGCTGGACGCCGACCCCGCGATCGCTGCGGCCTTCGCGGCGCAGTCCGCACAGAACCGGTTCGCGATGGCCTTTCGCGTGGCCAATCTGAAGCGGCCGACGTCGCGGGTGGCGCGCGTCGCGGAGTACGTCGAGATGCTCAAGCGGGGCGAAACCCTGCACTGAGGACGCGTGTAGGGGTCGTGTCGGTGGTCGGTGGCAGGGTTGTCGTATCGGCCATCGGGTGCCCTCTTCCGATCGGTGGTCTGGGTCCTTCGCGTGGTGTGCGTGGGGGGTGGAGACCGGTTCGAGGGGGCAGTGTGAGCGACGCGCAGGTTCGTGGCGTGTTCGGTGGGGTGCCGTCGGAACGCGCGCGTTTGTCCGTGCTGGTGGCGGAGCTGGTCGAGGTGCGTCGCGCGGGGGCGGTGCTGGCGGCGCGGGAGGCGCGGATCCTCGCGGAGGCTGAGCAGATCGCGGAGGCCCAGACGGCGCGGTTGGGGTCGGTGGGTGCGCGGGAGCGGGAGATGCCGCGCCGGTGTGTGGCGGCGGAGCTGGCGGTGGCGGTGCGGGTGAACGACCGGGCCATGCAGGCGGCGATGAACGCCGCGGCGGTGCTGACCGGCTCGTTCCCCGCGACCCTGGCGGCGTTGGAGGCGGGGCGGATTTCTCGTCGGCATGTGGATGCGATCGTGGATGCCGGGTACCGGCTCCCGGGTGAGGCGCGGGCCGCGTTCGAGCGGGTGGTGTTGGACCGGGCGGTGACGCAGACCGCCGCGCGGGTGCGGGTGTTCGCGCGGGAGTTGGCGGAGCGGGTGGACCCTCGTCCGATGACCGAGCGTCACGCGGACGCTGTTGTCTCACGGGTGGTGACGGTGCGGGAGGTGGAGGACGGGATGGCGGAGCTGGTCGCGTTGTTGCCCGCCGCGGTCGCGTTCGGGATCCACGACCGTCTCACCCGGCAGGCGAAACGGATCCGCCTGGTCGCCCGCACCACCACCGCAGACGTGAATACGGAAGGGCGTGACCCGGAGGCGGGTGGCTCAGACGGGGTTGTGCGGGATGTGCGGTCGTTGGATCAGGTTCGGGCGGACGTGTTCGCCGACATGCTGCTGACCGGTGCGCCGGCGATCGATCCGACCGGGGATGTCGAGCCGGGCGGGTTGGGGGCGATCCGCGCCCAGGTGCAGGTCACCGTCCCGGTCACGACCCTGGCGGGGACGACCGGGTCGGGGGCGATGGTGGAGGGGCGGGCGCCGATCGATCCGGACACGGCACGCCGGTTCGCGGGCGGGTGCGGCGGCTGGGATCGGGTCATGGTCCACCCGGTGTCCGGGGTGGTGTTGGCCGTGGACCGGTACCGGCCCAGCGAAGACCTGAAACGCAGCCTCCGCGCCCGGGACCGGCACTGCCGGTTCCCCGGATGCCGGATCCCCGCCCGACGGTGCGACCTCGACCACACCCACGACCACGCCCACGGCGGGGCGACCGCGCTGTGCAACCTGGCCTGCTTCTGCAAACGCCATCACACCCTGAAACACGCGACCGACTGGACCGTCCGCCGACTCGGCGACGGCACCCTGGAATGGACCAGCCCCACGGGCCGCAGCTACCGCGACGACCCACCCGCACCCGTCGTCTTCGTACCCGACGCCGACCCGCCCCCGTTCTGAGGGGTCGGGTCTGAGGGGTGGGGAGTGTGTCAGGAGTGCGTCAGCGCCACAAGGCGTGAGATGGCCCGGAGGTACTTCTTCCGGTATCCGCCGGAGAGCATGTCCTCGGGGAACACGCCGTCGAGCGGCTGACCCGTCGCGCGGATGGGCACCTGCGCGTCGTAGGCGCGGTCGACGAACGCGACGAAGCGGAGCGCGGCGGACTGGTCCGTGAAGGGGACGACGTCGCGCAGCCCGATGGTCGAAATGCCGTCGATGAGTCGGATGTAGCGCGACGGATGCACCGCGGCGAGGTGATCGACGAGCCCGGTGAACGCGTCATCGGATGCCCCGGCGCCGCCGGCCGCGATCGCGGCGGCATAGTCCTCGGCATCGAGCACCCGGGCGCGGCCGTCGATCGCGCGCTGACGATAGTCCGTGCCGTCGATCCGAAGGGTCGTGAAGCTGTCGGCCATCGCGTGGATCTCCCGCAGGAAGTCCTGCGCGGCGAACCGGCCCTCCCCCAGCGCGTTCGGCGGGGTGTTCGAGGTGGCGGCGAGCCGCGTCCCCGAGGTCACGAGTTCGCCGAGCAGCCGCGTCATCACCATCGTGTCGCCCGGATCGTCGAGCTCGAACTCGTCGATGCACAGCAGGTCCGCGCCCCGGAAGAGGTCGACCGCGCCGCGATAGCCCAGCGCGCCGACCACGGCGGTGTACTCGATGAAGGACCCGAAGTACTTCCGGCGAGCCGGCATCACGTGATACGTCGCCGCGAGGAGGTGGGTCTTGCCGACGCCGAATCCACCGTCGAGGTATACGCCCGGCTTCATGGGCTCGATCCGGGGCGCACGGCGGAACAGGCCGCGCCGCTCCACGGGCGCCGGGCCCCCGGCGAAGGTCTGCAGGGTCTGCTTCGCCTCCTGTTGCGACGGGTAGGCGGCATCCGCGCGGTACGAGTCGAACGTGGCATCCGCGAACTGCGGCGGTGGAACGAGGGAGGCCACCATCTCCGCCCCGCTCATCTGAGGCGTCCGGTCGACGAGATGAAGCTGAGTGGTGGAGGGCAGCGAAGACAAGATGGGTTCCTGTGTCAATTCGTGACGGCGACGGGACGCGGCGCCCCCACCGGAACTAGGGTCGAAGACGGGCGCAGTCCACCCTACGCCGTCCCGCACGACGAGAATTCCCCTGCACGACGAGAGTTCCGAAGGAGTCCTCATGACCGTCGAGTTCGACAACGGATCGCCGAAGTTCGGCGCATACGCCCACCCCGGCCGCCTCGTCACCGCCGACTGGCTGCAGGAGCGCCTCGGGCAGCCCGGGCTCGTCGTCGTGGAGTCCGATGAGGACGTGCTGCTGTACGAGACGGGCCACATCCCCGGCGCCGTCAAGGTCGACTGGCACACCGAGCTCAACGACCCGGTCGTGCGCGACTACGTCGACGGCGAGGGCTTCGCCGCGCTCCTCAGCCGCAAGGGCATCTCGCGCGACGACACGATCGTGATCTACGGCGACAAGAACAACTGGTGGGCCGCCTACGCCCTGTGGGTGTTCTCGCTCTTCGGCCACGAGGACGTCCGCCTCCTCGACGGCGGACGCGACCGCTGGATCGCCGACGGTCGTCCGATCACCACCGACCTCCCGACGCGCGCGGCGACGGACTACCCCGTCGTCGAGCGGGACGACTCGACGCTGCGCGCCTACCGCGACGACGTGCTCGCGCACCTCGGCAACCCCCTCATCGACGTGCGCTCCCCCGAGGAGTACACCGGCGAGCGCACCTCGGCCCCCGCGTACCCGGAGGAGGGCGCGCTCCGCGCCGGCCACATCCCCAGCGCGCAGAGCGTCCCGTGGGCGCGGGCCGTGGCGGAGGACGGCACGTTCAAGCCGCGCCCGGAGCTCGAGGCCATCTACCTCGGCGAGGCCGGGCTGAAGCCCGGCGACCGGGTCGTCGCGTACTGCCGGATCGGCGAGCGCTCGAGCCACACGTGGTTCGTGCTCGCACACCTTCTCGGCTTCGAGAACGTCCGCAACTACGACGGCTCGTGGACCGAGTGGGGCAGCTCCGTGCGCGTCCCGATCGTGACGGGCGCCGAGCCGGGCGCGGTCCCGGCCTGACCGCGACGGCACCCCTCGCCGGGTGGGAGAATGACGGGATGACGTCCACCGGCCTTCCCACCGCGCTCGCGGAGACGCGCGACGAGTTCCTGGAGCTCCCGGAAGCCGACCGGCTGCAGCTCTTGCTGGAGTACTCGCGCGAACTGCCGCCGATGCCGCCCGAGCTCGAGGGGCACGAGGAGCTCTGCGAGCGCGTCACGGAGTGCCAGTCGCCGGTGTATATCTTCGTCGACGTGGATGCCGACAGCGTCGTGCACATGCACGCGACGGCGCCCCAGGAGGCGCCCACGACGCGCGGATTCGCGAGCATCCTCGCCCAGGGCCTCTCCGGCCTCTCCGCGGCGGATGCCCTGGCCGTGCCCGACGACTACCCCCAGTCGATCGGGCTCACGCGCGTCGTCTCCCCCCTGCGGATCGCCGGGATGACGGGGATGCTGCTGCGCGCCAAGCGGCAGATCCGCGCGAAGCAGAGCTGACGTGCTCCGCGTCCCGGGGACGGCCGGCGCGTTCGACCCGCGGACCGAGGACGGCCGTGCCTGGCTCCACGAGGCGTACGCGCTCCCTGACCCGGAGTACGTGCGGCTCAACATGATCACGAGCCTCACGGGATCCGCGGCGGGCTCCGACGGGACCAGCGAGACCCTGACGAGCGCCGACGACCGCGCGATCCTCGGCGTCATCCGCGCCCAGGCCGACGTCGTGCTGGTCGGCGCGCAGACGGTCCGCGCCGAGGGCTACGTCGTCCCGCGGACGGCCCGGCTCGCGATCGTGACCGCGACCGGCGTGCTCGACGGCCACCGGCTCACGCTGGACGCCCCCGCGGATCGCGCCCGCGTGCTGATCCTCTCGCCCGCCGATCGTGCCGACGCGGTGCGCGATGCGGTGGCGCCCCTCGGCCTCCGGGTCGTACCCGTGCCGGTGCCTGTGCCGAACCCTGGGGCGAGCGAGGGCCGCCCGACACCGGCCGCCCTCGTTCAGGCGCTCCGTGCCGAGGGCCTCCCCCGCATCGTCTGCGAGGGCGGACCCGGTCTCGCGTCGCAGTTCGTGGCGGCGGGCGCGATCGACGAGTACTGCGTCACGGTGGCCCCGGTCATCGGCCCGATCGCCCGGCCGTTCGTCGACGTGGATGCCGCGCACGTCCCGCGCACGCGCGTCGTCGGCCAGCTCACCGACGACGCCGGCTTCACCTATCTGCGTCTACGGCCTGCGCGATGAAGCCGTGGTCGCCGACCCAGGTGCGGATCCGCGTGCTCCAGCGCTCCTCGTCGTAGTTCCACAGCTTCGTGTGGCGGGCGACCTCGAACACGTCCAGCTCGACGAGATCCGGCCGCGCCTCGGCGAGGGCGTGGGATGCCGTCGACGGCACGAACCCGTCGTCGTCGCTGTGGAGGATCAGCATGGGCGCTTGGAGCTCGTCCGCGCGGGCCACGACGTCGAGCCGGTCGAACGGGATCGGCGCGCCGCTCCCGACCAGGGCGCTCCCCCATCCCGAGCCCAGCATGTCGATCGCGAGGTCGCGGACCGTGCCGGGGATGTGCGAGAGCTGGGCCTGGTAGTCGAGGACCACGCGCCAGTCGACGACCGGCGAGTCCAGGATCACGCCGACGACGTGGTCGCGATGCGCCGAGTTCAGCGCGACCTGCAGCGCGATCGCGCCGCCCATCGACCAGCCCATGAGGAGGATGCGGCGCGCTCCGCGACGCCGCGCGAACGCGATCGCCGCGTCCACGTCGCGCCATTCGGTCGCGCCGAGGCCGTACGTGCCCGTGCGGCTGCGCGGGGCCTCGCCGTCGTTGCGGTAGGAGACGACGAGCGTCGTGATCCCGAGGCCATGGAACACGGGCACCGCGCGCAGGCATTCCGCACGCGCCGCGCCGCGACCATGTACCTGGATGCACCAGAGGTCGTTCGCGTCGTCGCCCGCGGCCTCGGCGGGGAAGAGCCAGCCGGGGCACGGACCCACGGGCGAGCCGATGAGCTCCGACGTGTACGGCAGGTGCAGCTGCTCGGGCCGGTCGTAGTACCAGCCGCTGAACGCGCTGTCCGCGGCGATCCGGGCGCCCGAGCCGACGTGCGTGAGGAGCTTCCGGGTGACGGTGTCGGACGTCTCGCCGAGCACCGCGCCGAGCTTGACGTACGACTCGCTTCCGGCGGTGAACAGGCCGTACCGGCCCGGCAGTTCGCTGTCCGGCGTCCGCGTCAGGGTGATCGTCTGCGACGCGGTGTCGAGGGCGGCGATCCGCGTGTCGGCACGCCGCGAGGCGGGCGTGACGACGACCTTCGCCGTGCGCAGCGCCGCGAAGCCCAGCGCCGTCATGACCGCCGCGAACACCGCGGTGATGACGAACAACAGCAGACGGATGCCGCCGGCCAGCGTGCTTCGAGGGCCGCCGATGGCCGCGGCGCGCCTGGATGCCATCATCGACCGATCACTTTAGTCTGTCGGCGTGGACGGTACCCCCTTCGCCGCCGCGTCGCCCTTCGATCACGCGGAGGCGGACGTGCGCGCCACCGACTTCCGGGCCGATCTGCGGGTGCGCGAGATCCCCGCGCCGACCGGCCTCGCCCCGCAGGCGCTCGCCCTCGCGGCGGACGTGCGTCCCGACGGCGACGACGAGGAGTCCCGCTACGGCACCGGCCGCTTCGTGCTCCTCTACGACCCCGAGGAGCCGACCCCCTGGAACGGCCCGTGGCGGGTCATCTCGTTCGCGCAGGCGCCCCTGGAGCGCGAGATCGGCTCGGATCCCCTGGTGGCGGATGTCGCGTGGTCGTGGCTGATCGACGCCCTCGACTCCCGCGGCGCGGTCTACCACTCCGCGTCGGGCACCGCGACGACGACCCTCTCGAAGGGCTTCGGGGGCCTCGCCGACGAGGGCGACGGCGCCCAGGTCGAGCTCCGCGCCTCCTGGTCCCCGACCGGACGCCTGGGCGCCCACGTCGAGGCCTGGGCTGAGCTCGTCTGCATGTTCGCGGGTCTCCCGCCGGGGTCCGACGGCGCGCCCGTCCTGCATAGGAACGGAGCATCCGGTGGCTGAGGGAGCATCCGGCGCGGTCCCGGAGGCATCCGGCGCGGCCGCCGAATACACAGTCCTCGCCTCGCTTGCCGAGGCGATCGCAGCGGCCGAGTCGCTGGCGGCGGGCACCGGACCGGTCGCCGTCGACGTCGAGCGCGCCTCCGGCTTCCGCTACTCCCAGCGCGCCTACCTCGTGCAGCTGTACCGGCGCGACGGCGGGCTCTTCCTGCTCGACCCGCCGGCGATCGGGGACTTCTCGGCGATCCAGGCCGCGATCGCGGATGCCGAGTGGGTCTTCCACGCCGCCAGCCAGGACCTGCCGTCCCTCCGCGAGCTCGGCCTCGAGCCGGCCCGCGTGTTCGACACCGAGCTCGCCGCGCGCCTCCTCGGCCACGAGCGTGTCGGCCTCGGCGCCGTCGTCGAGCGGACGCTGGGCGTGACCCTCGCGAAGGCGCACTCCGCAGCCGACTGGTCGACCCGGCCGCTGCCGCAGGCCTGGCTGGAGTACGCGGCTCTCGACGTCGCGCATCTGCTGGACGTGCGGGACGCGCTCGCCGACGAGCTCGTCGCGCAGGGGAAGACCGAGATCGCCGCACAGGAGTTCGACGCGGTGCGCGTGCGCGTCCCCAAGCCGTCCCGTGAGGAGCCGTGGCGCCGCCTGAGCGGGCTCCATGCGCTTCGTGGCCGGACCGCGCTGGCGGTCGCCCGCGAGCTGTGGACCGCGCGCGAGGAGTTCGCCCGCGAGCAGGACATCGCGCCCGGGCGACTGGTCCCCGATCGCTCGCTGGTCGCGGCGATCCAGGCCGATCCTCGCTCCAAGGGGCAGCTCGCGGCGGTGAGCGCCTTCACCGGCCGTGCCAGCCGGTCGGAGCTCGACCGGTGGTGGGCCGCGATCGAGCGCGGGCGCGCGGCGACGGATCTCCCCTCGCCGCGGGGTCCGGGCGAGTCCCTGCCGCCCGTGCGGGCGTGGCCGGACCGCAACCCGGCGGCCGACGCGCGGCTCAAGCTCGCCCGTCCGCGGGTCGAGGAACGGGCGACCGAGCTCACGATGCCGACCGAGAACCTCCTGACGCCCGAGCTCCTCCGCCGCGTCGCGTGGGCTCCGCCGGAGCCGACGACGCCCGAGTCGATCGCCGTGAGCCTCGCCGAGGGCGGCGCACGGGCCTGGCAGATTGAGTACACTGCACACATCATCGCCACGGCTTTTGTCGAATCCGCACAGGAACCCGAGGCAGCTCCGGAAACGGCGTCGTAGGAAAGGGCGCACCGATTCGGGGTGCCCGGATCGATTGTCTAGCCTGGACCCATACCCGACTTTTGGAGGCAGAGCGCCGTGGCTTCGGACGTCTACTTCATCGATGGAATGCGCACCCCGTTCGGTCGCGCCGGCGAGAAGGGCATGTACTGGAACACCCGTGCCGACGACCTCGCCGTGAAGGCGATCATCGGAGTGCTGGAGCGGAATCCGCAGGTTCCGACGGACCGGATCGACGACGTCGCGATCGCGGCGACCACGCAGACGGGTGACCAGGGCCTGACGCTCGGCCGGTCGGCCGCGATCCTCGCGGGTCTGCCGCTGACGGTGCCGGGCTTCGCCATCGACCGCATGTGCGCGGGCGCCATGACGAGCGTGACCACCCTGGGCGCCTCGATCGGCGTCGGGATGTACGACCTCGCTCTCGCGGGCGGCGTCGAGCACATGGGACACCACCCGATCGGCTCCGACTGGGATCCGAACCCCCGCTTCGTCGCGGAGAAGCTCGTCGACCCCGGCGCGCTCAACATGGGCGTGACCGCCGAGCGCATCTTCGACCGCTTCCCGCACCTGACGAAGGAGCGCAGCGACCGGTACGGGATGCTGAGCCAGCACAAGGTCGAGGCGGCCTATCAGGCGGGCAAGATCCAGCCCGACCTCGTGTCCGTCGCCATCAAGGACGCGAGCGGTGCGTGGGGCCTCGCGACCGAGGACGAGGGGCGTCGCCCGCAGACGACGATGGAGGGTCTCGCGACCCTCAAGACGCCGTTCCGCCCGCACGGCCGCGTCACCGCGGGCACCTCGTCGCCGCTCACCGACGGCGCGACGATGAGCCTGCTCGCCGGCGGGGACGCCGTGAAGGAGTTCGGCCTGCAGCCGAAGATGAAGCTCGTCTCGTTCGCGTTCGCCGGCGTCGAGCCGGAGGTCATGGGGATCGGTCCGATCCCCTCGACCGAGAAGGCGCTGCGCAAGGCGGGCCTGACGATCGACGACATCGGGCTGTTCGAGCTCAACGAGGCCTTCGCGATCCAGGTGATCTCGCTCCTCGACCACTTCGGCATCGAGGACGACGACCCCCGGGTCAACCCGTGGGGCGGCGCGATCGCGGTCGGTCACCCGCTCGCGGCATCCGGCGTGCGTCTCATGATCCAGCTCGCGGCGCAGTTCGCGGAGCGCCCCGACGTGCAGTACGGCCTGACGGCGATGTGCGTCGGGCTCGGCCAGGGTGGCTCGGTCATCTGGGAGAACCCGTTCTACGACGGCAAGAACAAGCGGTAAGGGAAAGAGACGCCATGACGAACTACGACGCCATCGACTTCTCCCCCCTCGACAACCTCAGCGACGACGAGGTCGTCACGCACTCGCACACCCGTGACGTGCGTCTCCCCTCGGGGCGCACGCTCGCGCTCATCACGCTCGACAACGGCCGCGACTACAAGCGCCCCAACACGCTGGGTCCGGGCACGCTCACCGAGCTCGGCGCCACGCTGGACGCTCTCGCCGCCCGCGCGGCGGCGAGGGAGATCGACGCGGTCGCGATCACCGGCAAGCAGTACGTCCTGGCCGCCGGCGCCGACCTCAGCGAGGTCTCGGCGGTGCCGAGCATCGAGGCCGCGCGCCTCGTCGCGCAGCGCGGGCACCAGGTGCTCGGCCGGCTGTCCGAGCTCGGCGTCCCCTCGTTCGCGTTTGTGAACGGGCTCGCGCTCGGCGGCGGCCTGGAGATCGCGTTGAACGCGACGTACCGGACGCTCGACTCCTCGGCCGCGGCGATCGCCCTGCCCGAGGTGTTCCTCGGCCTCATCCCGGGCTGGGGTGGCGCGTACCTGCTGCCGAACCTGATCGGCATCGAGAACGCGCTCGAGGTCGTCATCTCCAACCCGCTGCGTCAGAACCGGATGCTCAAGCCCGAGCAGGCCGCCGACCTCGGCATCGTCGACGCGATGTTCGGCGCCGCGAACTTCCTCGAGGACTCGCTGCGCTGGGCCGACGGCGTCCTCGGCGGCACGGTCACCGTCGAGCGGAAGAACGAGCCGGGTCGCGTCGAGCGGCTCACGAAGTGGCCGCTCGCGATCCGCGCGGCCCGCGCCACGCTCGAGAGCCGGATCGGCACGGTGCCCCGCTCCCCCTACGTCGCGCTCGACCTTCTCGACAAGGCGAAGGGCGGCACGAAGGAGGAGGGCTTCGCCCGCGAGGATGACGCTCTCGCCGAGCTCGTCGCCGGCGACCAGTTCGCGGCATCCATGTACGCGTTCGACCTCGTGCAGAAGCGCGCGAAGCGGCCCGTCGGCGCCCCCGACAAGGCGCTCGCGAAGAAGGTCGCCAAGGTCGGGATCATCGGCGCGGGACTCATGGCGAGCCAGTTCGCGCTGCTGTTCGTCCGCCGGCTGCAGGTGCCCGTCCTCATCACGGACCTCGACCAGGCCCGCGTCGACAAGGGCCTCGCCTACATCCGCGACGAGATCGGCAAGCTGGCCGACAAGGGCCGGATCGACGCCGACACCGCCAACCGCCTGCGCGCCCTCATCCACGGGACGACCGACAAGAGCGAGTACGCGGACTGCGACTTCGTGATCGAGGCCGTCTTCGAGGAGGTCGGCGTCAAGCAGCAGGTGTTCGGCGAGATCGAGAAGATCATCGCGGAGGACGCGATCCTCGCGACCAACACCTCCTCGCTGTCGGTCGAGGAGATCGGCGAGAAGCTCGCCCACCCGGAGCGGCTCGTCGGCTTCCACTTCTTCAACCCGGTGGCCGTCATGCCGCTCATCGAGATCGTGAAGACGCCCTCGACGACGGATGCCGCCCTGTCGACGGCGTTCGTCGTGGCGAAGGACCTCGGCAAGAACGCGATCCTCACGGCCGACGCCCCCGGCTTCGTCGTGAACCGGCTCCTCGCGAAGGTCATGGGCGAGGCGGCCCGCGGCGTCTACGAGGGCACGCCCCTCCTCACGGTCGAGAAGGCGTTCGCTCCGCTCGGGCTGCCGATGACGCCGTTCCAGCTCATCGACCTCGTCGGCTGGAAGGTCGCAGCCCACGTGCAGGACACGATGACGCACGCGTTCCCCGACCGCTTCTTCACCTCGGCGAACCTCCACGAGCTGGCCGAGCTGCCGAAGGTCGTCGAGAAGGACAAGAGCGGCCACGTCACGGGCTGGACCAAGGATGCCGAGAAGGTGCTGAAGGGCGCCGTCGGCTCGACGCCGTCAAGCGAGGCGGAGATCCTGCGCCGCGTGCAGGACGGACTCGCGCAGGAGATCCGGATCATGCTCGACGAGGGCGTGGTCCCCGAGGTCGAGGACATCGACCTCGGCCTCATCCTCGGCGCGGGCTGGCCCTTCATCGACGGCGGCGCCTCGGCCTACCTCGACCGTGAGGGCGCGTCCGACCGCGTGTTCGGCGACACATTCCACCACCCGGTCATCCGCGGGGTGGGCGCGGGCGTGGCGGCGGGCGCAGCCGGCTAGGACGCGCGGCCCGCGCGCCAGTACCCGCAGAACGTGACGTTCGCCTTGGCGACGCCGCGGTCGTTGACGAGGTGCCGGCGCGCGCCGGTCGCGAGGGCGGACTCCCCCACGGCGAACGCGTAGACGGAGGTCGACGGGAACTCCAGCGCCCGCAGGGCGGGGAGCGCCGCCGACCCCGGAGCCTCGGCCGGAGACCGCTCGAGCCAGTGCAGTTCGACACCTGCGGGGCGTTCGAGGTCCTGCCGGTCGGCGGCGTCGAACAGCTCGATGAACGCATGGCCGGTCGCGTCCCCCGGGAGATCGCGGAGGATGCCGGCGACCGCGGGCAGACCGCTCTCGTCGGCCACGAGCAGCAGCCAGTCGGCGGGGACCGGCTTCCAGCCCCGGCCCTGGTCGATGAAGGCGACCTCGACGCCGGGGTCGACGGATGCGGCCCACGGCCCCGCGACGCCCTCGGTGCCGTGCACGACGAAGTCGACGTCGAGCTCGACGGGGTCCGGCCGGAAGGCGCGGACCGTGTAGTTCCGGATGACCGGCCGCGTGCCGCGCGGCAGCGTGAGGTAGCGCAGGTAGCCGCCGACGCCGAACTTCTCCGGGAGGTTGTCGAGCCGGGCCTGGTCGTGCGCGGGCACCGCGAGACGGAACCGCTGGTCGAAGCCCTGGTACTCGAACGCCGCGAGGTCGCCGCCGCCGAACGTGACGCGCACGACGTGCGGGGAGATCCGTTCGCTCCGCACGACCGAGGTGCGCACCAGCCCCGACGGCGCGTGGGTGATCGTGATGTTGCTCATGCGACACTCCTCGGATTGGTAAGGGTAGCCTTACCATATCGGAAGTGAGGGCGTCAGCGCTCCGCGGGGTGCGGCAGGCCGCGCAGCGCAGCGTCTGCGGGCGTCGGACGTGCGATCGGGATGCGGGTGCCGAGCACCTGCGACACGACGTCCTGTGCGATCTTGGCCGGCGTCAGTCCGGCATCCCGGAGGATCTCCGCGCGGGAGGCGTGCTCGAGGAACGCGTCGGGGACGCCGAGCTCGTCGACGGCCGTGTCGACGCCCGCCTCGCGCAGCACCTGACGTACGCGCGTGCCGATGCCGCCGACGCGGATGCCGTCCTCGATCGTGATGACGAGGCGGTGTGCCGCGGCGAGCGTCACGAGCGACTCGGGCACCGGCACGACCCAGCGCGGGTCGACCACGGTGGCGCCGATCCCCTGCGCGCGCAGCCGCTCCGCGACCTCGATCGCGATCTGTGCCATGGGCCCGATGCCGACGAGCAGAACGTCCTCGGCTCCGTCGCGCACCAGCACGTCGACGCCGTCCGGAAGCCGCTCGAGCGCCGGCAGGTCGGCGGCGACAGCGCCGCGGGGGAAGCGGATGACGGTCGGAGCATCCGAGACCTCCAGCGACTCCTCGAGCTCCTCCCGGAGCCGGGCGGCGTCACGCGGCGCGGCGAGCCGGATGCCGGGCACGATCTGCAGCATCGCGAGGTCCCACACGCCGTGGTGGCTGGGGCCGTCGGGCCCGGTGACGCCCGCGCGATCGAGCACGAACGTGACGCCGGCCTTGTGCAGCGCGACATCCATCAGCACCTGGTCCATCGCCCGGTTCATGAACGTGGCGTAGATCGCCACGACCGGATGCAGCCCGCCGAACGCGAGGCCGGCCGCCGACGTCACGGCGTGCTGCTCCGCGATGCCGACGTCGAGGACGCGCTCAGGGAAGCGCTGGGCGAACGGGAGGAGACCCACCGGGCGCAGCATGGCGGCCGTGAGCGCGATGATGTCCGGGCGATCCTCCGCCAGATCGACGAGCGACTCCGCGAACACGTCGGTCCACGTCTGCTCGCGGGCGGCGGACAGCGGAGCCCCGGATGCCGCGTCGATGCGTCCGACGGAATGGAACTGGTCGGCCTCGTCGTTCAGCGCCGGCTCGTACCCCCGGCCCTTCTCCGTGATGGCGTGGACGATGACCGGCGCGCCGAAGTCCTTCGCCAGCTCGAGCGTCTCGATCAGGGCGGGGATGTCGTGACCGTCCACCGGCCCGAGGTACTTGATGTCGAGGTTCGAGTACAGCGCCTCGTTGTTGATGAAGCGCGACAGGAAGCCGTGCGCTCCCCCGCGGACGCCGCGGTACACGGCGCGCGCGATCGGGCCGAGACGGCGCGAGAGCGTGTCGGAGCCCTGGCGCAGCGTGCGGTACGAGTCCGCCGTCCGGACGCGGTTGAGGTACCGCGCCATCCCGCCGATCGTCGGGGCGTAGGAACGACCGTTGTCGTTCACGATGATGACGAGGTTGCGGTCGTTGTCGTCGCTGATGTTGTTCAGCGCCTCCCACGTCATCCCGCCCGTGAGCGCACCGTCGCCGACGACCGCCACGACGTGGCGGTCGCGGCGACCGGTGCGCGCGAACGCGCGGGAGACGCCGTCCGCCCAGCTCAGCGAGCTCGACGCGTGCGACGACTCGACGACGTCGTGCACGCTCTCCGCCCGCTGCGGGTAGCCGGCGAGGCCCCCGCGCGAACGCAGCCGCGAGAAGTCCTGCCGCCCCGTGAGGAGCTTGTGCACGTACGACTGGTGGCCCGTGTCGAAGATGATCGGATCGCTCGGCGAGTCGAACACGCGGTGAAGTGCGATCGTGAGCTCCACGACACCGAGGTTCGGCCCCAGATGCCCGCCCGTCTGGGCGACGTTCTCGATCAGGAACGCACGGACCTCATCGGCCAGCTGTGCGAGCTGCTCGAGATCGAGCGCGTCCAGATCCCGAGGGTTCGAGATCGTCGGCAGTATCCGCATCCGTTCCCCTCACGTCGACAGTGAACCTCCCCAGTTTACGGCCGGGACCCTGGGGAGCCCCTTAGACGAGCGAGCGCAGTACGTACTGGAGGATGCCGCCGTTGCGGTAGTAGTCCGCCTCGCCGGGGGTGTCGATCCGCACGACCGCGTCGAAGGTCACCGGCTGCTTGCCCGCCGGCGAGAACTCGCTCGGCGCCGCCGTGACGCGCACCGTCTTGGGGGTGACGCCCTCGTTGAGCTGCTCGAGGCCCTCGATCGAGACGATCTCGGTGCCGTCGAGGCCCAGCGACTTCCAGGTCTCGCCCGCGGGGAACTGCAGCGGCACGACGCCCATCCCGATGAGGTTCGAGCGGTGGATGCGCTCGAAGCTCTCCGTGATGACGGCCTTGACGCCGAGGAGGTTGGTGCCCTTCGCCGCCCAGTCGCGGGACGAGCCGGAGCCGTACTCCTTGCCGCCGAGGACGACGAGCGGAACGCCGGCGTCCTGGTAGTTCACGCTCGCGTCGTAGATGTACGACTGCGGGCCACCGGCCTGCGTGAAGTCGCGGGTGTAGCCGCCCTCCACGATCTGGCCGTCGTTGACGGCCGCGACGAGCTCGTTCTTCAGGCGGATGTTCGCGAACGTGCCGCGGATCATGACCTCGTGGTTGCCGCGGCGCGAGCCGTAGGAGTTGAAGTCCTTCTGCGCGACGCCGTGCTCCGTGAGGTACTGCGCCGCCGGCGTGCCGGCCTTGATGTTGCCCGCGGGGCTGATGTGGTCGGTCGTGACCGAGTCGCCCAGCGTCGCGAGGACGCGCGCGCCGTGGATGTCGGCGACCGGGGTCAGCTCCATCGACATGCCGTCGAAGTACGGGGCCTTCCGCACGTACGTGGAGGCCGGGTCCCACTCGAACTTCGCGGCATCCGGCGTCGGCAGGCTCTGCCAGCGCTCGTCGCCGTCGAAGACCGTGGCGTACTGCTTGATGAACTGCTCGCGCGAGATGGACGAGTCGATCGTCGTCTGCACGTCGTCCGGCGAGGGCCAGATGTCCTTGAGGAACACGTCGTTGCCGTCGGCATCCGTCCCGAGCGGGTCGGTCTCGAAGTCGAAGTTCATCGAGCCGGCGAGCGCGTACGCCACCACGAGCGGCGGCGACGCGAGGTAGTTCATCTTCACGTCGGGGCTGATGCGGCCCTCGAAGTTGCGGTTGCCCGAGAGGACGGCCGAGACGGCGAGGTCGTTCTCGTTGACGGCCGCCGAGACCTCCTCGATGAGAGGGCCGGAGTTGCCGATGCAGATCGTGCAGCCGTAGCCGACGGTGTAGAAGCCGATCGCCTCGAGCGCCTTGTCGAGGCCCGACTTCTCGTAGTAGTCGGTGACGACCTTCGAGCCGGGGCCGAGCGTCGTCTTGACCCACGGCTTGCGCTTCAGACCCTTGTTCACGGCGTTCTGCGCGAGGAGGCCGGCCGCGATCATGACCGACGGGTTCGACGTGTTGGTGCACGAGGTGATGGCCGCGAGCGTGACCGCACCGTTGTCGAGGATGTACGACTGCCCCTCGGGCGTCGTCACCCGGATCGGCTTGGACGCGCCGTTCGGGTGCCCCGAGGAGATGAGCACCTCGCTCGTGGAGGTCGCCTGCTCCCCCGGGAACACGCCCGGGTCGGAGGCCGGGAACGAGCTCTGCGAGTCGAGGTCGATGATCGAGTCGCTCGTGGACGGCGTCGCGTAGTTGACGATGTCCTTCTCGAACTGCGCCTTCGCCTCGGACAGGAGGATACGGTCCTGGGGGCGCTTCGGGCCGGCGATCGAGGGGACGACCGTCGCGAGGTCGAGCTCGAGGTACTCGCTGAAGACCGGCTCGTGAGCGGCGTCGTGCCAGAGCTTCTGCTCCTTCGCGTACGCCTCGACGAGCGCGACGGCCTGCTCGCTCCGACCGGTGAGGCGGAGGTAGTCGAGCGTGACGTCGTCGATCGGGAAGATCGCCGCGGTCGAGCCGAACTCAGGGCTCATGTTGCCGATCGTGGCGCGGTTGGCCAGCGGCACGGAGGCGACGCCCTCGCCGTAGAACTCGACGAACTTGCCGACCACGCCGTGCTTGCGCAGCATGTCGGTGATCGTGAGCACGACGTCGGTCGCGGTGACGCCCGACGGGATCGCCCCGGTGAGCTTGAAGCCGACGACGCGCGGGATGAGCATGGAGACGGGCTGGCCGAGCATCGCGGCCTCGGCCTCGATGCCGCCGACGCCCCAGCCGAGCACGCCGAGGCCGTTGACCATCGTCGTGTGGGAGTCGGTGCCGACGACGGTGTCGGGGTACGCGCGGAGCACGCCGTTCACGGTGCGGTCGTAGACGACCTTCGCGAGGTGCTCGATGTTCACCTGGTGGACGATGCCGGTTCCCGGCGGGACGACCTTGAAGTCGTCGAACGCCGTCTGGCCCCAGCGGAGGAACTGGTAGCGCTCGCCGTTGCGCTCGTATTCGATCTCGACGTTGCGCTCGAGGGCGTTCTCGGTGCCGAAGAGGTCGGCGATGACCGAGTGGTCGATGACGAGCTCAGCCGGAGAGAGCGGGTTGATCCGCTCCGGGTCGCCGCCGAGCGAGGTGACGGCCTCGCGCATCGTGGCGAGGTCGACGATGCAGGGGACGCCGGTGAAGTCCTGCATGACGACGCGCGCCGGGGTGAACTGGATCTCCGTGTCGGGCTCTGCGGCCGGGTCCCAGGAGCCGAGCGCCTCGATCTGGGCCTGTGTGACGTTCGCGCCGTCCTCGGTGCGCAGGAGGTTCTCCAGCAGCACCTTGAGGCTGAAGGGGAGCTTGGCGTGACCGTCTACCGCGTCGATGCGGAAGATCTCGTAGTCGGTGCCGCCCACCGTGAGGGTGCTCTTCGCACCGAAGCTGTCGACTGTGGACACGGTCTTCTCCTTCACCGGATTTTATCTTGACGTCGAGATAAACGTATCACTCCGCGGCGTCCGCCTGAGGCTTCGCGGCGGGGCGCTGGTACAGCGTGCGCACCGCGAGCCAAGACACGGCGACGAGGGGCGCGAACAGCGGGATCCCCATGATCAGCTTCGTGCTGCCGAGCGCCGTGACGTCGCCCGCGAAGTAGAGCGGGAGCTGCACCGCGAGGCGCGCGTAGAACAGGATCGCCCACGCGATCGCGAGCCAGAAGAACACGCGGCGCTTCCGCTTGCTGCGGCGCCATGCGAGGCCCTCGTTCATGAGGAAGCCGACGGCGAGCCCGATGAGGGACCAGCCGATGAGCGCCGAGACGAGGAAGGCCGTGCCGTACGCGGCGTTCGTCACGAAGCCCCACACGAAGTTGTCCTGCGCGCGGCCGGTGAGCAGGGACAGCACCGCGGCGCCGACGGCGGCGACGAGGCCGCCGATCGCGGCGGTCGCCGGCTGGCGCATCGCGAGGCGGACGATCGTGAAGACGGCCGCGATGCCGACGGAGATCACGAGGGACCACAGGAGGTCCTGCCAGATCGTGTAGATGACGAGGAACGCGAGCGAGGGCAGCACCGATTCGAGGATGCCGCGCCATCCGCCCATGGCCCGCCAGACGGCGTGCCCGGTCGATCCGCCGCTCGACGGGTCGAGGCCTGCGCGACGGGCCGCCTGGCCGAGCGCGGCGCTCCACGTGGCCGCCGCGCCGGTGCCGTCCTGCTCGGACGGCTTCTCGGATCCGGGCGGCGTGCTCATGCGGTGCCGGGCGTCGCCGGCATCTTCAGCGGGATGAGGTCGCGCGGCGGCATCGGGGAGCCCCCGCGCACGACGACGAGCGAGCGGAAGAGGTCCTCCACCTTCGCGGCCGCCTCGATGTCGCCGGTCGCGGCTCCCCCGATGACCCCGCGGAGGAACCAGCGGGGACCGTCCACACCGACGAAGCGCGCGAGGCGCATCTCGGAACTGCCGACCGCTGCCGGCACCTCGGCGAGGAGCTCCGGCCCGAGCGGACCCTCCCGCTCCTCGACCCGGCCGCCCTGCTGCCGCACCTGCGCGCGGATCTGCTCGCGGGTCTCGTCCCACAGGCCGGCGCTGCGCGGCGCGGCGAACGGCTGCACCTGGAGCGTGGAGTCGGCGTAGTCGAGGCCGACGGCGACGATGCGTTTCGTCTGCTCCTCGACCTCGAGCCGGAGGTTCAGGCCCTCGCGCGGGAGGACCTTCACGCCGCCGAGGTCGATGTACGGCCGGACGGGGTTGACCTCGGACTCGTCGAACGGGCCCTCCGTCTCGCGGTCCGCCGGCGCGCTCTTGCGTGCGGGCTGGTCCGCGGCCTCGATCGCCTCGCGCGCCTCGTCGCCGGTGTCTGCGGCGTTGTCGTCCGTGGTGTTCTCGCCCGCGGCGTTCTCGTCGGTGGGGTCGGGGGTCTGGGCGTCGCTCATGCGCGTGCTCCCTCCGTGCGCTCTGCCTGGTAGCCGGTCGAGCCGAAGCCGCCCTCGCCGCGGGCGCTCTCGGGGAGCTCCGACACCGGGAGGAATCGGACGCGCGGCACCGGCATCACGATGAGCTGCGCGATGCGATCGCCGACGTTGACGTCGTACGCCTCGGTCGCGTCGGTGTTCAGCAGCGAAACCTTCACCTCGCCCCGGTAGCCGGCATCCACCGTGCCCGGCGCGTTGACGATCGTGATGCCGTGCTTCGCGGCGAGGCCGCTGCGGGGCACCACGAACGCGGCGTATCCGTCTGGCAGTGCGATGCGCACGCCGGTGCCGACGAGGGCGCGCTGGCCGGGCTCGAGCCGCACCGCCTCGGCGGCGACGAGATCGGCCCCCGCGTCGCCGGGGTGGGCGAAGGCCGGGAGCTCGGGAGCGATAATGGGGACGTCAACCGTTTCGGCCACGCAACGAGGGTAATGCAGAAGCCCACTCCCGGCATCCGACTGCCGCAGGACCGCTATCGCGAGCGTCTTTCGCCCTCGCTGTGGACGCTGATCGCGCTCGCGGTCTGCGCTCCGATGGTCGCGCTCACGTTCACCCCGCTCAACTCCGCGCTGGCGCTCGTGCTCGGCGCGCTGACCGCCGTCGTGCTCGTCGCCGCGGCCGTGTTCGCCTCCCCGGTCGTCTCCGTGGAGGACGGGATGCTGCGCGCCGGTCGCGCCCGGATCCCGGTCGAGCTCCTCGGCGAGCCCGTGGCCCTGACGGGCGAACAGGCGCGTCAGGCGCGCGGGATCGAGCTCGATCCGCGCGACTGGCACCTCATCCGCGGCGGCATCGACGGCGTCGTCGTCGTGCCCGTCCAGGATCCGGACGACCCGACGCCGGCCTGGGTCATCTCCACGCGGACGCCGGACCGCCTCGCGGCGGTCGTCCGCCGCGCGCGCGGCTAGTCAGCCACCCGCGCACGCGGGCGCGCGGGTGGCTACGCGGCGCACTCCACGCAGATCGGGCCCAGCCGGTCCTCGTGGTCGAGCTGCGAGCGGTGCTTCACGAGGAAGCAGCTGACGCAGGTGAACTCGTCCTCCTGCGGCGGGAGCACGACGACGTCGAGCTCGAGGTCCGAGAGGTCGGCGCCCGGGAGCTCGAAGCCCGAAGGGTTGTCGGCGTCCTCCACGTCCACAGAGCCGGACAGCTTGTCGGGGACGCGCTCCTTGAGCGCCTCGATCGATTCGCTGTCGTCCTCGGTCTTGCGGGGGGCGTCGTAGTCGGTTGCCATTCGCGGTTGTCTCTCCAGAAGCTGTGCGCCGTCAGCGGGCGGCGATAGTTTGCACGACCTCCTCCCCTTTTGCAAATGCCCGGTGCGCGCTTAAGTGGATGCGGTCGCAGGCGTGAAACTCGCGGCGCGCGTCGGATATTCCGGAGGATGCCATCGGCCTGTGTCAGCATGGGCGCACACGGCAGATCGGAGGCGTGTTTCGCATGGAGAAGCTGAGAGTGATCGGCACCGAGGACGGTGCCCTCGTCCTCGCCACCGAGTCGGGCCAGCGGTTCTCGCTCCCCGTCGACGAGGTGCTCCGCGCTGAGCTCCGGCGCACCCAGCGGCGTGAGCCGCAGGAGCGTGCGGCACGTCCGAGCCCGCGGGAGATCCAGGCGCAGATCCGCGCTGGACTCTCCGCCGCCGAAGCCGCGCAGCTGCTCGGCATCAGCGTCGAGGACGTCGTCCGTTTCGAGGCGCCCGTCCTCGCCGAGCGCGAGTACGTCGTCGGGCAGGCGCTCGCCGTGCCGGTCCTCCTCGGCACCGAGATCGACCACGACCTCTCCTCGACCTTCGGCGCCGCGGTGCGCGCGAAGCTCGCCGACGCCGGCGCGATCGGCGAGCGGTGGACGAGCTGGAAGGAGGAGTCGGGCTGGGTCGTCAAGCTCGAGTTCACCTCCGCGGACGTGGACCACGACGCCCGCTGGTCGTTCGATCCCCGGCACAGCTCGCTCGCGCCCCTCAACCCCGACGCGACCCAGCTGTCGCGGCCGGGCACCCTGCCGGAAGGGCTCATCCCGCGTCTCCGCGCCCTCGAGGTGAGCGGCACGAAGGACGATTCGCGCTTCGACAGCGGCGCGTTCGGGATGCGGCGCACGGCCGAGGTCGAGCCGATCACGGCCCCCACGTCCAGCCCCGCGGCGCAGGATGCCGCGATCAAGCGCGCGCCGGAGACGCCCGTCGCTTCGACCGACACCGCCGATCTGCTGGAGGCGCTGCGCCGCCGCCGCGGTCAGCGCGAGCCCATGCCGAACGGCGAGCCGGAGCGCGCGACCGCTGCGGCTCCCGTGGCCCTGTTCGACGCCCTCGAGCCCGGCTACGACGACGCGCCGGGCGGAGACGCCGTCCTCGGCGAGCTCGCGGAGCACGACGACCCGCTCGCGTTCGTCGACGACACGGTCGTCGTGGCCGAGCACACGACCGACAACGGCCGTCGTCGCGGGCGCCCCGCGATGCCGTCGTGGGACGAGATCGTCTTCGGCGCCCGCACCGACGAGAGCTGAGCGCTCGGGTTCAGCCCGCGGCGTACGCGCCCAGACGGTGTAGCGGGACGATCCGCTCCGCATCGGTCAGGGAGCCGTGCTGACCCACCATGCGCTGCGGCGTCTTGTCCGCGACCCGATCGTCGTAGTACACGACGCTCGCGCGCGCGGCCACCAGGACATCGCCGATCCGGTCCCGCACCGCCGGATCCACGCGGGGCCCGAACAGGCCCGCGGCGATCGCCTCCTCGCGGGAGAGCACCCACGAGCGCGAGGACTCGGTCTCGCGCCAGCGGTCGAGCACGGCGTCGGCCCGGCCGTCTTCCGCGTACAGGTGCAGCATCCGCGGCTCTCCGCCGACCTCCGCGACGCCGTCGAGGAGCGGATCGCCCTCGCCGAGGAGGATCTGACGGTGTCGCGGGACGTCGATCATGCCGTGATCGGCCGTCACCAGCAGGCCGACGTCGGGCGGGAGGGCACGCGTGAGCTCACGGACGGCGGCATCCGTCTCCTCCAGCGCCGCGAGCCACTCGCCGGAGTCGACGCCGTGGCGGTGCCCGGCGCTGTCCAGCTCGGAGACGTAGAGGTAGACGAGAGCGCCGTCGTTCCCGTCGGCGAGGGCGCGAGCGCGGCGCACGCGCTCCCGCAGGTCGAGGACGCCGTGGAACTCGGCTCCCCGTGTCGTCGCGAGGCTGAAACCGGATCCTGCGAACTCGGGCTTCGAGACGACGAAGCCCGGCCTGCCGGCTCGTGCCCGGGCGGCGAGGAGCGGCTCGGTCCGCTGCCAGAGGCCCGGCGCCATGTCGGGCTCACGCCATCCGGTCAGCTGGTTGCGCACGTCGCCCGGGGCGACGCGGACGCGGTAGCCCACGATCCCGTGCTCCCCCGGCTCGACCCCGGTGAACAGGCTCGTCAGCGCGCTCGCCGTCGTGCTGGGGAAGACCGTCGTGGCGACGTCGCGCTTCCCGCCCGCCGCCGCGAGGAACCGGGCGTGGCCGGCGCGCTCGGCGATCATCCGCGCGCCGAGCCCGTCGATCACGAGCAGGATCGCGCTGCGCACCGGCGGCAGCCACCCGGACGCGGCGTCGAGGCTGGCGAGCATCTCCGGGAGCACGCCGGTGAGGCTCCGTGCCCGGGGGGACGCCGCCGGTAGGCTGACGGACATCGGGCCAGTCTCGCACGTCCCTCGACCGGTGACGTGAACCCCTGCACGCGGCCCTCCCCGACCCGAGGCACGCCGCATGACCCCTCCCGATCCCGCCCTCCACGACACGTCCCGTGTCGAGGACGTCGACGTCTCCACGGAGATGCAGGGCTCCTTCCTGGAGTACGCGTACTCCGTCATCTACTCGCGTGCGCTCCCGGACGCACGCGATGGGCTGAAGCCCGTGCAGCGCCGCATCGTGTACCAGATGGCCGACATGGGCCTGCGGCCCGACCGCGGGCACGTCAAGAGCTCCCGCGTCGTCGGCGAGGTCATGGGAAAGCTCCACCCGCACGGCGATGCGCCGATCTACGACGCGCTCGTGCGGCTCGCGCAGCCGTTTTCCCTGCGCGTTCCGCTGGTGGACGGCCACGGCAACTTCGGCTCGCTCGACGACGGCCCGGCCGCGCCCCGCTACACGGAGGCGCGCCTGGCCGCCGCCTCTCTCGCGCTGACCGCCGACCTCGACGAGGACGCGGTCGACTTCATCCCCAACTACGACGGGCAGTTCCAGCAACCCGAGGTACTCCCGGCGGCCTTCCCGAACTTGCTGGTCAACGGCGCGACCGGCATCGCCGTCGGCATGGCGACGAACATGGCTCCGCACAACCTCGGCGAGGTCGTGAGCGCCGCCGTGCACCTGCTCGAGCATCCGGACGCGACGCTCGACGACCTCATGGAGCACGTCCCCGGGCCCGACCTCCCCTCGGGGGGCGTCATCGTCGGCCTGGACGGCGTGAAGGATGCCTACGCCACGGGCCGCGGCACGTTCCGCACGCGGGCCCAGGTGGCGGTCGAGCAGCTGGGTCCGCGGCGCACGGGCCTGGTCGTGACGGAGCTGCCGTACCTCGTCGGGCCCGAGCGGGTGATCGAGAAGATCAAGGATGCCGTCGGCTCGAAGAAGCTGCAGGGCATCGCGGACGTCACCGACCTCACCGACCGCAAGAACGGGCTGCGGCTCGTGATCGGCATCAAGACCGGTTTTGATCCGAACGCGGTGCTCGAGCAGCTGTACCGTCTGACGCCTCTCGAGGACTCGTTCGGCATCAACAACGTCGCGCTCGTCGAGGGCCAGCCCCAGACGCTCGGACTCGTCCCGCTCCTGCGCGTCTACCTCGACCACCGCATCAGCGTGGTGCGACGCCGCAGCACGTTCCGCCTGGCGCGGCGGCGCGAGCGGCTGCACCTCGTCGAGGGCCTCCTCATCGCGATCCTCGACATCGACGAGGTCATCCAGGTCATCCGGGGCTCGGACGACGGCGAACAGGCGCGGGGAAGGCTCCGTGAGGTGTTCGACCTCTCCGAGGCCCAGGCCGAGTACATCCTCGAGCTCCGTCTGCGCCGCCTCACGCGGTTCTCGCGCATCGAGCTGGAGTCGGAGCGCGACGCGCTGCAGCAGGAGATCGCGGAGCTCGAGCGCCTTCTGGCCGACCCCGCGCTGGTGCGGTCCCAGGTCGCGCGTGAGCTGCAGGCCGTCGCCGACCAGCACGGGACACCGCGGCGCACCCTCCTCCTCGGGAGCCACCCCGTCGCGCCTCGGTCCGCCAAGGCGGCGGCGAACGCCGATCTGCGCCTCGCGGACACCCCGTGCCGGGTCTTTCTGTCCGCGACGGGGCGGATGGTGCGGGCCGAGCTGTCCGGGAACGGCGAGGCCGACGAGCCCGGGGCCGGCCCCACGGGCATCGTGCCCCCCGCACGGCGTTCGAAGCACGACGCCATCCGCTCGACGGCCGACACGACGACGCACGGCGAGCTGGGCGCGGTCACGAGCGCCGGGCGTCTGGTGCGCTTCTCCCCCGTCGACCTCCCCTCGGTTCCGGGCAACTCCGTACAGCTCGGGGCCGGCACGCGCGTCGACCACTATCTGACGCTCGCAAAGGGCGAGACCGTGCTCGCGGTCGTGCCGCTGACGGATGCGGTGCCGATCGCGATCGGGACGGCACAGGGCGTCGTCAAGCGCGTCTCCGCCGCGGAGATCGCCGCGCGCCCCGAGATCGAGCTGATCGCGCTCAAGCCCGGAGACACCGTCGTGGGGGCGGTCGTCGCGCCCGACGACACGGAGCTCGTGTTCGTGACCTCCGACGCGCAGCTCCTCCGCTTCGACGCCGGCTCCGTGCGACCGCAGGGTCGCGCCGCCGGCGGGATGGCCGGCATCCGCCTCTCCGCCGGCGCTCAGGCGCTCTTCTTCGGTGCGGTTGCGGCGGGCGCGGCGGAGGTCGTCGTCGTGACGATCGCGTCGGCATCCGAGGCCCTTCTCGGGACGGATGCCGGCACCGCGAAGGTGTCGGACTGGGCCGAGTTCCCGGCCAAGGGCCGCGCGACCGGCGGCGTCCGGGCGCAGCGGTTCCTGAAGGGCGAGGACGCGCTCGTCGTCGCGTGGGTCGGCGAGCAGCCGCGCGCCGTCGGCGCCGACGGCGCCGTGCGTCCGCTGCCGGCGCCGGGAGCGAAGCGCGACGCGAGCGGCGCGCCCCTGGACGCGGTCATCGCCGCGGTCGGCACCGCCATCCGCTGACCCCGACCCGGTCTCCCCGCAGCCGCCCCGCCCGCGCAGAGCCCGCCGCCCGCGCAGAGCCCGCCGCCCGCGCAGAGCCCGCCGCCCGCGCAGAGCCCGCCGCCCGCGCAGAGCCCGCCGCCCGCGTCATGAGCGGAGGAGATGTGAGGAAGGGAGGACCAGATGCGGCGGATCCGTCCTCCGCTCGTCCCATCTCCTCCGCTCGTCGCGCGGCAGGGGTGGGGAGGCGAGCGCGAAAGGGGCTCCGAACGGGGTCAGGCGTCGATGCGCTCGCGGGCGAGGCGGTCGCTCGACTCGACGATGAACTCGCGACGGGGGGCGACCTCGTTGCCCATGAGGAGCTCGAACACGGTCGCGGCGGACTCGGCGTCCGGCACCCGGACGCGGCGGAGCGTGCGGCCGGCGCGATCCATGGTGGTCGTCGCGAGCTGCTCGGCATCCATCTCGCCCAGGCCCTTGTAGCGCTGGATCGGCTCCTGCCAGCGGCGCCCGGCCGACCTCAGCCGCGCGAGGAGCTCGTGCAGCTGCTGCTCGCTGTAGGTGTAGATCGTCTCGTTCGGCTTGCTGCCGGGATGGATCACGACGACGCGATGCAGCGGCGGCACGGCCGCGTACACGCGGCCGGCCTCGATGAGCGGCCGCATGTACCGGAAGAAGAGCGTCAGCAGGAGCGTGCGGATGTGCGCGCCGTCGACGTCGGCGTCGCTCATCAGGATGACCTTCCCGTAGCGGGCGGCCTCGAGATCGAACGAACGGCCGGAGCCCGCACCGATCACCTGGAGGATGGACGCGCATTCGGCGTTGCCGAGCATGTCGCCGATGGAGGCCTTCTGCACGTTGAGGATCTTGCCGCGGATGGGCAGGAGCGCCTGGAATTCGCTATCGCGCGCGAGCTTCGCCGTCCCGAGCGCGGAGTCGCCCTCGACGATGAACAGCTCCGAGTCGCCCACGTCGTTGGAGCGGCAGTCCACGAGCTTCGCGGGCAGGGACGAGGACTCGAGCGCGTTCTTTCGGCGCTGCGTCTCCTTGTGCGCGCGGGCGGAGATCCGCGCCTTCATCTCGGCGACGATCTTCTCGAGGAGGAGGGACGTCTGCGCCTTGTCGTCCCGCTTCGTCGATGCGAATCGGGCGGTGAGCTCGGACGTGACGACGTTCGCGACGATCTGGCGCACGGCGGGCGTGCCGAGCACCTCCTTCGTCTGGCCCTCGAACTGCGGCTCCGGCAGCCGGACGGTCAGCACCGCGGTGAGCCCGGCGAGGATGTCGTCCTTCTCGAGCTTGTCGCTTCCGACCTTCAGCCGGCGGGCGTTCTGCTCGACCTGCGTGCGGAGGACCTTCATCAGCCCCTGCTCGAAGCCCTGCTGGTGGGTTCCGCCCTTCGGCGTCGCGATGATGTTGACGAACGACCGCGTCGTCGTTTCGTAGCCGTTCCCCCAGCGGAGGGCGATGTCGACCTGGCACTCGCGCTCGAGCTCGGTCGGCATCATGGCGCCGGATGCCTGCAGCACGGGCACGGTCTCGCGGAAGGTCCCCGTGCCTTCGAGACGCCAGGTGTCCGTCACCCCCGGGTCGGGCGCAACGAAGTCGGCGAACTCGGAGATGCCGCCGTCGAAGCGGTACGCGGTCTCGGACGGAGCCGCGTCGGCATCGCGCTCGTCCCGGATGACGATCTCCAGCCCCGGTACGAGGAACGCGGTCTGGCGCGCGCGCTGCTCAAGCTCGTCCAGGTGGAACGTCGCGTCGCGCGTGAAGATCTGGCGGTCGGCCCAATAGCGGATGCGGGTGCCCGTGACGGACTTGCCGACCTTCCCGGCCTTCCGGAGCTCGCTCGACCGTTCGAACGCCGCGAAGCCGGCATCCGGACCCGAGGCCCCGAACATCCCGGGCTCGCCGCGATGGAAGGACATGGCCCACGTGGCGCCGTCCCGGTCGACCTCGACGTCGAGACGTTCCGACAGCGCGTTGACCACGGAGGCGCCGACGCCGTGCAGACCTCCGGAGGCCGCGTAGGACCCGCCGCCGAACTTGCCGCCCGCGTGCAGCTTCGTGAAGACGACCTCGACACCGGTGAGCCCGGTCCGCGGTTCGACATCGACGGGGATGCCGCGCCCCTGGTCGCGCACCTCGACGCTGCCGTCCGCGTGGAGGACGATGTCGATCCGCGACCCGTTGCCGGCAAGGGCCTCGTCGACCGAGTTGTCGATGATCTCCCACAGGCAGTGCATGAGGCCGCGGGAATCGGTCGAGCCGATGTACATCCCCGGACGTTTCCGGACCGCCTCGAGGCCTTCGAGGACCTGAAGGTGATGGGCGGAATACTCGGACGTCACGGTCGTCCAGCCTAAGCCGGACTCGTGCGACCGCCGCGTCAACGCGCGGAACCCGGCCAGTGTGGTACGCGGACAGCGAAATGTCCGGCGCTCCGGGCATACCCCCGGGGTACGCGTGGTTTCATGTAACGACTCGCACGACAGAGGAGGCAGCGAAATGAGCACACTTTCAACATCGGAGCCCACCGTCGTGTACCGCCTCACCGCGATGGACCGGTGCGACTCGTGTGGCGCCCAGGCCTACATCGCCGCGGAGGTCAACGGCAGCGAACTCCTCTTCTGCGCCCACCACGGTCGCCGGTACGAGGAGAAGCTGCGCAGCATCGCGACGTCGTGGCACGACGAGACCGCGCGACTCAGCGAAGCGGTCTGACGCCCGAGTAGACCCGCGGCACGAGCGGGGAGATCCGCACGGCGATCTCCTCGCCGACCGTGCCGATCCGCTCGGCGAGGTCGGTGGCGGACGCTCCGCCGGCATCGGCGGTCCCGTAGATCACGACATGGTCGCCGATCCGCAGCACGTCGGAGCGGATGAGCGACTCGGTCTCGCCGAGCGGGCCCAGCACGTGCGGGCCGCGCTCGGTCGCCACCTCGAACGCCCCGAGGGTCGACGGCAGACCGTGCAGCGACCCGACGGGGACGACGACCGCGTCGCCGCGTCGCTCGACGACGTCCGCCTCGAGGCGTCCGATCGGACGGATGCGGAGCTGCGACTGGTCCGGACCGCCGGCCGGCCGGATGCCGTACGCGAAGGCGCCGACGCGGGCGAGGTCGAAGCGGAACTCCGGGCGGGCGAAGCTCGCGGCGCTGGCGGAGAGGTGCCGGAGGGCATGCCTGCCGAGGACCGCGTCGAGCTCGTCGGCCGCCGCCTCGAAGGCGGCGCGCGCCGTGTCGTCCTCCTCGTCGGAGGCCTCGGCGAGGTGGCTCCAGACGCCCTCGATGCGGATCGACCCGGCCCGCTCATGGGCGACCGCGCGCTCGACGAACGCGGCCCAGTGCTCGGGGCGGACGCCGTTACGGTGGAGGCCGGTGTCGATCTTGAGGTGTACGCGTACGCCGTGGCCGACCGCGGCGACGTCCTCGAGCAGCTCCGGGTCGCCCACGCCGATGTCGAGCGCCGCCTTGGCGGCCGCTTTCGCCTCGGCCCGGGACCCGAGCATCCACACGAACACGCGCGCGAACGCGGAACCGCCGTCGGGGAGAGCGTGGCGGACGGCCAGCCCCGTGGCGAGGTCGAACGCGCCGAACCAGCGCACGCCCTCCATCCACGCGCGGCGCACGATGGGACCGAGGCCGTGGCCGTACGCGTCGTCCTTCACGACGAGCAGGTGCTCGGTGTCGCCCAGGATCCCGCGGATGCGCGCGAGGTTCCGGGAGAACACGTCGAGGTCGACGTGGAGCGCGAGCGTCACCGGAGGTGCTCCCGCCCCGCGCGGAGGCCGACGACCGTGATGATCTCGGCGGCGTGCAGTCCCGTGGCCTCGCTCCAGTCCCGGACAGGGGGCTCACCGGCATCCGGCTCGCCGAAGAAGACGACGTCGTCGCCGCGCGCGAGGTCCGCGGCGCCGATCTCGATGACGCAGACGTCCATCGCGACGCGACCGATGATCGGATGCCTCTCCCCCGCTGCCGTCACGGTGACGCGATTGCCGAGCGCGCGGACGATCCCCTGCGCGTAGCCGCCGGTGACGAGCGCGATCCGCGTGTCGCCGGCGGCGCGGTGCGTATAGCCGTACGAGACGCCCTCGCCGGCGCGCAGCTCCTTCACCGAGAGCACGCTGCCGGAGAGTCGCATGACGGCGTGTCCGCCGTCGCCGGACAGCCCGAACAGGGTCACGAGGTCGACGCAGCGGCCGCCGGGGAGGTGCTCCAGCACGCGGTCGGAACCGAATCGCTCGGCCAGGTCGTCGCGCTGGGCGGGCTCCACCACGACCCGGGCGATGCCCGTCTCGAGCAGGGTCGCCGCGACCTCGACGGCGCCGTGGCCCCACGCGTCCGCTCGGAGGTCCGCGGCCGCGTCGCCGCCGGACCAGGGTGCCGCGTTCGCTCGCAACGCGGTGTGCGAGATCTGCGCGACGGGCCCCGGGATGCTACCCACCACGCCCTCTAGACTATCCGGGTCCCACCCGCCGACCCTCCGGAGACCGCATGCCGCCGCGCAGACTCGACCTGTCCACCCGCGTCTCGTACCTCCTCGAGCGGGCGCGCCGGATCGACGTCGGCTCGGTCGTCGAGCGCGCGCGGGAGACGTCGCAGCTGCACGACAAGTGGATGCCGGCGGTCGTCGTCGACATGCTGTGGCAGGCCGGCGTCCGCAACGTCGGGTTCCAGGACTACGTCGACTACGACTTCGCGATCCTCGGCCGCACCGAGCGCGCGACGTACATGACGCATCCGGTCTCGAACCAGATCGCGCAGAAGTACGCGCATCCCGACGACCGGCACCTGTTCCACGACAAGATCGAGTTCGACCGCGTCTTCGACCGTTACCTCCGGCGCGAATGGATGACCGTGGAGCCGGACAACGCCGACGGGCTTCGCGCGTTCGCCGAGCGCCTGGGCACGATCGTGACCAAGGTGCCGGTGAGCCAGGCCGGGCTCGGCGTGCACCGGTACCGGGCGGCGGACATCGAGGACTGGACCGCTTTCCATCGCGGCCTCCGCGAGCGCGGCGAGCTGCTCGTCGAGGAGGTCATCGTGCAGCACGCCGACCTCGCCGCGGTGTGCCCCGGCACGGTCAACACCACACGTGTCACCGCGTTCTTCGACGGGACCGAGACGCACGTGCTCGCGATCGCGCAGAAGTTCGGTCGCGGCGAGGTGAGCGACCAGATGTCGTTCGGCGGCTTCTACACGATGCTCGACGACCGTGGGCACGCGGTCGGACCCGGCTACGACTCGCACGGGCACGTGCACGAGTTCCACCCGGACTCCGGCGTGCGGATCGCGGACTTCCAGCTGCCCATGATCGACGAGGTCCTCGCGTTCGTCGACGAGGTCGCGCGCGTCGTCCCCCGCGTGCAGTACGTCGGATGGGATGTCGTGGTCTCGCCCGACGGCCCGGTCCTCGTGGAGGGAAACTGGGCCGCCGGCGTGTACGAGAACAAGCCGAGCGTCACCGGCATCCGCACCGGCCACAAGGCCCGCTACCGCGACGCCATCGGCTTCTGAGGTCAGGCGGGGCGGACGACGCCCAGGGGCGTGGACTCCGTGCCCTGGCCGAGGGGGTTGTCGGCGAGGATGCGCACCAGCCGCTGCTCGCCGGCCCGGTCGAGGGTCGAGCCGAGGATGTTGCCGCCGAGGTCGTTGATGTCGACCACCGCGACATCGACCCGCCCGCCGAGCAGCTGCCGCAGATGCGCGGCCACCTCGCGCGGGCGCGCAGGACCCAGCACGACCGACCGGTCGTACGGGGGGATCGTGCCCGTGGTCGGGCCGTCGATCGCGCGCGCCTTCTCCCCCGCGACACGGTAGAAGTCGCCGCGGCGGCCGAACAGCTTCGTCACGGCGGAGACCGCGGCGGCGAAGAGGATGCGCAGCGTCCCGCATTCGCGGAGCGCCATCTCCATCGTCTCCGGCATGCCGAGCCCGATGCCGTACGGCGTGCGCACGACGAACCGGGAGAGGAACCGCGCGAGCCGGCGGGGCCGGATGTCCTCCACGAGGTACGAGCGGCCCTGCGTGATCGCGACGATCTTCTCGGTCACGAACAGCAGATCGCCCGGCTCCACGGCATCCGTCGCGTACTCGCGCACGACGTCGTCGAGGACGTCGCCGGGCATCACGACCCGGGTGCGGATCGGGATGCGCGCGTACGACGTGCCATCGACGGCGACGACGAGCGTCTTGCCGGCGTTCGCCTCCGGTGTCATCGAGCGGAGCTCACTCGAGGTAGTCGCGCAGCGACTGCGACCGCGAGGGGTGGCGGAGCTTCGCCATCGTCTTCGACTCGATCTGGCGGATCCGCTCGCGCGTGACCCCGAACGTGTCGCCGATCTGGTCGAGCGTCTTCGGCTGCCCGTCGCCGAGCCCGAAGCGCATGCGGATCACGCCCGCCTCGCGCTCGGACAGGGAGTCGAGGAGCGACTCGAGCTGGCGCTGCAGCATCGTGAAGCCCACCGCGTCGGCCGGCACGACCGCCTCGGTGTCCTCGATGAGGTCGCCGAACTCGCTGTCGCCGTCCTCGCCGAGGGGCGTGTGCAGCGAGATCGGCTCCCGGCCGTACTTCTGCACCTCGATGACCTTCTCGGGGGTCATGTCGAGCTCGCGGCTGAGCTCCTCGGGCGTGGGTTCGCGACCCAGGTCCTGCAGCATCTGCCGCTGCACGCGGGCGAGCTTGTTGATGACCTCGACCATGTGGACCGGGATACGGATCGTCCGCGCCTGGTCGGCCATCGCGCGCGTGATCGCCTGACGGATCCACCACGTGGCGTAGGTCGAGAACTTGAAGCCCTTCGTGTAGTCGAACTTCTCGACGGCACGGATGAGGCCCAGGTTCCCCTCCTGGATGAGATCGAGGAACTGCATCCCGCGGCCCGTGTAACGCTTCGCGAGCGACACGACGAGGCGTAGGTTCGCGCCGAGCAGGTGGCTCTTGGCGCGCTGGCCGTCGCGCGCGACCCACTGCAGGTCGAGGCCGAGCTGGCCCGACTTCTCCGCAGCCGACATGTGCGAAAGCTTCTCCTCGGCGAACAGGCCCGCCTCGATCCGCATCGCGAGCTCGACCTCTTCGGCCGCGTTCAGCAGCGGGACCTTGCCGATCTGCTTCAGGTAGTCCTTGACCGGGTCGGCCGTGGCGCCCGTGATCTGCGTCGAGTACACGGGGACGTCGTCCTCGTCACTCGACGAGATGACGATCGCGCCGGACGGCAGCGGCTCGGTGAACGGACGCTTCCCCGACTCCTCCTCATCGGAGTCGTCGTCGGATGCCGCGGCCGCGGTCTTCTTCTCGGCGGCGGGCCCGTCCTCCCCGTCGGCGCTCCCGGAGTCGTCGGAGTCGGAGTCGTCGGAATCGGTGTCCGAGTCGGTGTCGTCGCCGTCCTCCGAGTCCGCGGAGTCGTCCGTGTCCTCGCCGTCGGCGTCCTCGACGTCGACCTCGTCGAGGTCGGCGTCTTCGTCCTCATCGACCTCGTCCGACGGCTTCTTCGCCGACTTGGCCGCGGTCTCGGCCTTCTTGGTGGTGGTCCGCTTCGTCGCGGTCGCCGTCTTGGCCGTGGTCGTCGTGTCTGCCTCGTCCGTCTCAGAATCGACCGTCTTCTTCGTACGAGAACGCGTCGTGGTCTTCGTGGCTGTCGTCACAGTTCGCCTTTCACCGGGTATCGCACATCTGGCCGACACCGGTCGCTTTCGTACACGAGATATGACCCTTGTCAAGTCCCTCGCGTGGCGCGACGCCGATCGAAGGTTGACAACGGGTCAGAACTCTCATTGTCTCACACGGACCCGCGCGCCCCGTACGGCCGATGTCCACTCTCCACACAACTCCCGACGGGCCCGTGGTATTCCCTCGGCGGTTCGGACAAAGGGTCTACACGGGAATCGGCGACGAGTCGGTCGCGAGTCAGCCGAGGGGGCCGCCGCGCCGGTCGTCGTCGCTCGGCGGGCGGGTCGCGAGGAATCGCTCCAGCTCGGCGGCGAGCTCGTCCGCGGTCGGCAGGTCGCCGGCGTGGAGGATCGGCGTGGCCTGCGTCGCGCCCGCCATGTAGGCGTCGTAGCGCTCCTCCAGGTTCGCGAGCATCTGGGTCAGCTCCTCGCTGCCGGTCACCTGTTCCGCGACCCGCTCGAGGTACTCCGTGTTCGCCTCGCGCAGGTCGTCGATCGAGAACACCCGGCCGGTGGCGAGGCTGATGCTGTCGAGCGCCGCGAGGGTCGAGCCGGGGTACTCGGTGTCGCCCAGGTAGTGCGGGACGAGCAGGACGAACCCGGCGATGCTCATGCCCTCTTCCGCGAAGCGGTATTCGAGGAGATGACCGACCGTGGCCGGTACCTGCGTGTGCGGCTTCCAGATCGAGTGGGCCTCGGTGAGGTCCCCCCGGTTCCCGGATACCGTCGTTCCGATCGGGCGCGTGTGCGGCACGGGCATCGGGATCGCGTGTACCCAGGTGACGGTCGACACCTGGAACTCGTCCGCGAACTCGAGCACCGATCGGCTGAAGGCATCCCACGCGAAGTCGGGCTCGTAGCCCGCCAGGAGAAGGAACTCGCTCCCGAGGGCATCGTGCGCGAGCGAGAGCTCGAGTCGCTGCGGCGCGTAGTCCGTGAGATGGTCAGCCTCGAACGTCACGATCGGGCGCCGCGCGCGGTAGTCGAGCAGCACATCGTTCGCGTAGAGGGCGATCGGCTCGGGGTTCAATTCCGCACGGGCATAGTCGACGAGCTGCGTCACCGCGGAACCGGCATCCGTGAAACCGGTCAGCGCGATCACGAGCGGGAGTCCGGGCGGCACGAGAGGCGCCGGTTGGACACGCTCGAAAAGGGGCGCTGCGGCAGGCATGGCACCACTCTAGGCGGCGGCCTCCGGCGACGCTCCGGATACCGCTGTGGGCGAACAGTCACGGGGAGGGGCGCGCTGGCGGTTTATGGGAGGGCACGTATGTGTCGCTTCCTAGGATGGAGCCCATGCCGTTTCCCGAGCTGTCGCGCAGCGATGCGCCCGTGACCGAGACCGACGCCGACGCCATCGTCCTGGCCCTTCCCCCGCTCGAGGAAGCCGCTTCGGTGCTCAGGGCCTGGCCCGGGCTCGCGGACGCGCTCGCGGCGGTGGGCTTCACCGGAGCGGCGAATGCGTATGCGCGTGTCTATGCCCCCGCGAGCACGCGGCGTCCGATCGCCGTCGTCGGCACCGGCAAGGCGCCGGATGCCGCGACGGTGCGCACGGCCGTCGGCGCGGCGCTGCGCACGCTGACCGGGTTCGAGACGGTCGCCGTGGCGGCCCCGGCCGCCTCCGACGCCGGAGCCGCTGTCGCGGAGGGCGCGGCCCTCGGCGGCTACCGCTTCGAGGGCTACAAGTCCGAACCGAAGCCGGCGCGGGCGCGTCGCGTCGTCGTACACGCGGCATCCGTGGACGACGCCGCCATCCGCCGGGCGTCCGCGGCGGCGGGGGCGGTCGCGCTCGTGAAGGACCTCGCGGCCACGCCCGCGGAGTGGCTCGGCCCTGCCGAGCTCGCGCAGCGCGCGGCGGACGTCGTTGCCGACCTCCCGGTGCGGGTGACGGTCCTGGACGAGGTCGCTCTCGCGGAGGGCGGGTACGGCGGCATCCTCGGCGTGGGCCGCGGGTCGGATCGGCCACCGCGCCTCGTGCACCTCGACTACGCGCCCGAGGGCGCCGCGCGGCACGTGGCCCTCGTCGGCAAGGGGATCACGTTCGACACGGGCGGCCTGTCGCTGAAGCCCGCAGCCAGCATGGTCGGGATGAAGTACGACATGACGGGTGCCGCGGTCGCGCTCGCCGTGCTGCGTGCCGCGGCGGAGCTCGCGCTCCCGGTCCGCGTGAGCGCGTGGCTGGTCATCGCAGACAACATGCCCTCCGGCCGGGCGACGCGCCCCGGCGACGTGCTGCGGATGCTCGACGGCACGACCGTCGAGGTCCTGAACACCGACGCCGAGGGCCGGCTCGTGCTCGCGGACGGCCTCGTCGCCGCGAGTCGCGAGCATCCCGACCTCCTCGTCGACATCGCGACCCTCACGGGCGCCATCTCGGTCGCGCTCGGCACGCGGCACGCGGGCGTGCTCGGCGACGACGCCGCGGTCGCGGATTACCTCGCGGCGGCGTCGCGCGCGGGCGAGGACGCCTGGCAGCTGCCCCTGCCCCCGCACATGGAAGAGGACCTCGACTCCCCCATCGCCGACCTCGTGAACGCGAAGATCGGCGATCCCGCCGGCGGCTCGCTGTTCGCGGGGCTCTTCCTCCGGAGGTTCGTCGGGCGGGTCTCGGAGGAGAAGGATGCGCCGCGTCTGCCGTGGGTGCACCTCGACATCGCGGGCGTCGGCTGGAACAAGGCCGCGCCATACGGTTTCACGGACAAGGGGCCGACGGGCGCGACCGTCCGCAGCCTCATCGAGCTGATCACGGAGGCGGGACGATGACCGAACAGCGCGTGGATGTCGCGATCCTGGGCGGCGGGAGCGCCGGCTATGCGGCGGCCCTCCGGGCGGCGGAGCTCGGGAAGTCGGTCGTGCTCGTCGAGCGTGACAAGGTCGGCGGCACCTGCCTGCACCGCGGCTGCGTGCCCACGAAGGCGATGCTGCACGCCGCCGAGCTCGCCGATGCCGGTCGAGACGCCGCGGATGCCGGCATCCGGCTGTCCTTCGACGGTGTGGATGCCGCAGCCCTCGCGAGCTATCGCGACCGGATTGTGGCGCGCAAGCACACCGGCCTGCAGAGCCTCTTGAAGGCGCGCGCCATCACGACCGTGTCCGGCGAGGGACGCCTGGAGGCGGGGCCCGCGATCCGCGTCGGCGACGACCTCTACGTCGCGGACGCCGTCGTGCTCGCGACGGGCGCCGTGACCCGGACGCTCCCTGGCGTGCCGCTCGGCGGGCGGATCCTCGGGAGCGAGTCGGCGCTCGCGCTCGACCGGATTCCGGAGCGTGTCGTGGTGCTCGGCGGCGGCGTGATCGGCGTCGAGTTCGCGAGCATGTGGCGCTCGCTCGGCGCCGAGGTCACGATCGTCGAGGCACTCGACCACCTGGTCCCGGCCGAGGACATCGTGCTCTCGAAGGGGCTGGAGCGCGCGTTCCGCAAGCGCGGGATCGAGCTGCGCCTGGGTGCGCGCGTCGCCTCGGTCACGGAGACGGGCGAGAGCGTTCGTGTCACGCTCGAGGACGGCGCCGAGCTCGAGGGCGACACCGTGCTCGTCGCGGTCGGTCGCGGTCCGGCGACGGCAGGCCTGGGCCTCGAGGAGGTCGGCGTCGCGGTGGAGGACGGGTTCGTCGTCACCGACGACCGCCTGCGGACGAACGTCCGGGGCGTGTGGGCCGCGGGCGACATCGTGCGCGGGCCGCAGCTCGCGCACCGCGGGTTCCAGCACGGCATCCAGATCGCGGAGCAGATCGCCGGGCTCGACCCGGTGCCGGTGCCGGACACGCTGGTCCCCCGCATCGCCTACTCGCACCCGGAGGTCGCCTCGGTGGGGCTCACCGAGGAGCGCGCGCGGGCGGAGTACGGCGCGGACGCGGTGCGCGCGGTCGAGTACAACCTCGCCGGCAATGCGCGGAGCGAGATCCTCGGCACGTCCGGAACCGTCAAGGTCGTGCGGCGGGTCGACGGCCCCGTCGTGGGCGTGCATCTCATCGGCGATCGGGTCGGCGAGCTCATCACCGAGGGCCAGCTGGCCATCGGCTGGGAGGCCCACCCGGAGGACATCGCACCATTCGTCCATGCCCATCCGACTCAGAGCGAGGCGCTCGGCGAGGCGTTCCTCGCCCTCGCCGGCAAGCCCCTCCACCAGCTCTGAGCGCGCTCGGGATCACTAAGCTAGACAGGCGCGCGTGTCGCGCCGCAGCAGCCACTGCCAAAGGAGACTTGCTCATGAGCACTTCCGTCGTCCTCCCCGCCCTCGGTGAGAGCGTGACCGAAGGAACCGTGACCCGTTGGCTCAAGCAAGTCGGTGACACCATCCAGGCCGATGAGGGCCTGCTCGAAATCTCCACCGACAAGGTCGACACGGAGATCCCCTCGCCCATCTCGGGCGTGATCGAGGAGATCCTCGTCCAGGAGGACGAGACGGTCGAGGTCGGTGCCGTGCTCGCCAAGATCGGCGACGGATCCGGCGCCCCTGCTGCGGCGGCCCCGGCGCAGGCGGCGCAGCCCGCCGAGGCCGCGCCGGTGGCTGAGCCCGCTGAGGCTGCGCCCGTCGCTGCCGCGGAGCCCGCGCCTGTCGCTGAGGCTGCGCCCGTCGCTGCCCCGGCGCCCGTCGCGGAGGCCCCGGCACCCGCTGCTCCGGCCCCGGTCTCGGCGGCGCCCGCCGCGGGTGGGGACGCGACGGATGTCGTGCTCCCGGCGCTCGGGGAGAGCGTCACGGAGGGCACCGTCACGCGCTGGCTCAAGCAGGTCGGCGACACCGTCGCGGTCGACGAGGGGCTCGTGGAGATCTCCACCGACAAGGTCGACACCGAGATCCCCTCCCCCGTCGCCGGCGTCGTGCAGGAGATCCTCGTGAACGAGGACGACACGGTCGAGGTGGGTGCGGTCCTGGCCCGCGTCGGGAGCGGTGCGCCCGCGCAGGCGGCCCCGGCCCCCGCGGCAGCCGCCGCAGCGCCGGCTCCTGCAGCAGCCCCTGCTCCGGCACCCGCACCGGCGCCGGTTACGGCACCCGTGCCCGCGCCGGCTCCGGCGGCTGCGGCACCTGCTCCCGCTCCGGCGGCGCCGGTCGCTGCTCCGGCGGCTCCCGCGCCGGCACCTGCTGCGGCGCCCGCGGGCGAGGCGCTGACGTATGTCACTCCGCTCGTACGCAAGCTCGCGCAGGAGCGTGGCATCGACCTCGCCACGGTGCGCGGCACGGGCGTCGGCGGCCGCATCCGCAAGGAGGACGTGCTCGCCGCCGCGGCCGCTCCCGCCGCTGCCCCGGCCGCGGCTGCCCCGGCCGCGGCTGCCCCGGCCCCGAAGCTCGAGGTGTCGCCGCTGCGCGGCACGACGCAGCCGATGTCGCGCCTGCGCAAGGTGCTTTCCGAGCGCGCGGTCGCCTCGATGCAGTCCACGGCGCAGCTCACGACGGTGGTTGAGGTCGACGTCACGAGGCTCGCGGGATACCGCGACCAGGTGAAGGCCGATTTCGCGGCGAAGACGGGCGACAAGCTGTCGTTCCTGCCGTTCTTCACGCTCGCCGCCGCCGAGGCGCTGCAGGCGTACCCGGTCATCAACGCGACCGTGGACGGCACCGACATCGTGTACCCCGCCACGGAGAACGTCGCGATCGCGGTCGACACCGAGCGCGGCCTCCTGACGCCCGTTCTCCGCGATGCGGCGGACAAGTCGATCGCGCAGATCGCACACGAGATCGCCGACCTCGCGGCCCGCACGCGCGAGAACAAGCTGAAGCCCGACGAGCTGGCCGGCGGCACGTTCACGGTCACGAACACGGGCTCGCGCGGCGCGCTGTTCGACACTCCGGTCGTGTTCCTGCCGCAGTCCGCGATCCTCGGCACCGGCATCGTCGTGAAGCGCCCCGGCGTCGTCACCGTCGACGGTCGCGACGCGATCAGCATCCGCTCCGTCGTCTACCTGGCGCTGTCCTACGACCACCGCATCATCGACGGTGCCGACGCCGCCCGCTTCCTCAGCGCGGTCAAGGCGCGCCTCGAGGCGGCCGACTTCGGGGCCGTCCTCGGCATCTGAGTCGTCGGCGTCTGACGCTCACGATGGCGGGTCCGCGGCATACACGTCGCGGACTCGCCATCCGTTTCCGGTCTGCGCGATGACGACGAGGAGCGCGGCCCCGACGTAATCCGCCCGCACGACGGCCACGTCGCCGAAGTCCTCGACGAGCGAGGTCGTCGGCTCCCCCGGCGGGATCTTCGCGGCGAGGGCGCGACCGGGATCCTCCAGGAGCTCCGGGCACGCGGATGCCGCGCATCGGGCGGACGCACGCAGCAGGGATGTCGCGGCCTCCAGCGCGGGCGCGTCCCGAGCGGGTGCGTCACGATCGGCCGGAGGGGTGAGCGCGGGACTCGTGGTCCCGCGCGGATCCGGGGCTGGACTCGACGACGGCCACGCCAGCCCGATGCCGAGCACGGCCGCCGCGCACACGCCGCCCACCACGAGCAACGGCCAGCGTCTGCGGCTTCGGACGCGTCGCGGGCTCACCCGACTCGAGCGGATGCCCTGGATCCGTCGGATGAGCCCGGTGACCACCTCGGCCCAGAGGTCCGCGATCCCCGCGTCGACGATGCCGTCCAGCCAGCGCGGTCGCGCCGGTCTCTCCACCTCTCCCTCCGGCTTCGGCAGCGCGTCTCGGTGCGCAGCGCGCGCGTCGGACGTCGACCCGAGAGCCGTCCCCCGTCGCGAGGGCGGCGCGAGCGGCGCGGGCGCGGCCACCGCGAACACCTCCCGCTCGCGGTCCTCGGGCGGAAGTCCGCGCGCGATCCGCTCGCTCGCGGCGGATATCTCGTCCCTCAGCTGCGGCGCCGCATCCGCCAGGGCCGTCAGCACGCGCTCGGTGTCGGCCGGGTCACCCGTGTCCCGGCCGACGTCCGGCACGAGGAGTGGCATCCCGTCATCGGTCAGCCACCACGTCCCGCCGGTGCCGCCGCGCGCGGCGCGCTCGCGCAGGCCGCGCGTGACGCTCACGAGCAGCGTCACGGCCTCGCCCGGAGCGAGCGGATCGGCAGCGCCGCGCCCGTCGAGGTACGCGGCGAGCGGCGTCGTGCAGTACGGCAGCACGAGGTCCTGCCCCGCGGGCCGTCGCTCCGCATCGAGCGGCGCGACGAGGTGCCCGGACGGATCGGCGTCCCAGAGCGCGCCGAGCGGCACGGTGTCGGCATCCACCAGCACGACCAGCCGGCCCGACTCGTCACGGGCGACATCGCCCTCCCACGGTGTCTCGGGCGGCGCGACCCGCCGCAGCACCCGCAAGCCCGAAGCCATGCCGTCCGTCTCCGCCATTCCGCGAGTCTGCGCCGCCGGCGGGCCCGGCGCGTCCGCGGGAGGCGACACTCGGGAAGAGCCGGCCCCCGAGCGCGGCTGTGGAGGGGCGGCGATCCGTCCGCCGGTAGTCTGGAAACCATGGCTCGCCGTTCCGCACCCGAGAAGCGCCCCGGGTTCTTCCGCCAGATCACGACCCTCTACCGCTTCACGCAGGAGGAGTTCACCTGGCTGCCGTTCATGATCGGCGGGATCATCATCGTCGCGGCGGCGCTCGGTGTCATGGTCGGGTTCCTCATCCCGCCGTTCGCGGTGTGGAGCGTGATCCTCTGGGGCGTCACGGGTCTCCTCCTCGGCATCCTCCTATCGCTCGTCGCCACGACGCGCCTGTCGAACACGGCGATGTACCGGAAGATCGACGGGATGCCGGGTGCCTCGGGTCACGTGCTGTCCACCGGGCTCGGTCGCAACTGGCAGGCCTCCGACACGCCCGTCGGCGTCAACCCCCGTACGCAGGAGGCCGTCTACCGTGCCGTGGGCCGGGGCGGCGTCGTGATCGTCGGCGAGGGTGCGCGCGGGCGGCTCACGCGCCTCGTGGGCGAGGAGCGCCAGAAGGCGCAGCGCGTCGCGAGCGGCGTGCCCGTTACGATCCTCTACGTGGGCCACGGCGAGGACGAGGTGCCGATCTCCAAGCTCGCCTCGACCGTCAAGAAGCTGCCGAAGGCGATCGACCGGACGACGCAGGCCGCGGTCGTCAAGCGCATCGACTCGGTGTCGCAGTCGCTCGCGTCGCTGCCGATCCCGAAGGGCATCGACCCGACGAAGGCGCGGGCGCCGAAGCCCCGCTGACCCGGCTCTCAGCCGCGGACGACCATCGTCCCGGCGGCCTTGTCATGCAGCCCTCGCTGGTCGGGGTCCCAGATGACGGCGGGGATGACGAGGATCAGGAGCAGCGTCCGCAGGAACGGACGCCACAGGCCGATCCATCCGCCATCCACTCGGACGACGCGCAGGCCCACGAGCCGGTGGCCCGGGCTGCCGCCGATCGTCGGCAGGAAGACGATCTGCACGACCGCGAAGACGAGGAGCGTCGCGAACGAGTCGTAGCCGAAGAACGCGATCGAGATGACGACGGCGCAGGCCCAGTCGATCGCGAGGCCGCCGAGTCGGCGGCCGACCCGGCCGATGCTGCCGCGTCCGGTCTGCGGGAGGCCGAGTCGCTCGCCCGGGAAGTTCTGGCGGACGGAGTCGGACACGGCGACCACACTATCCCCCGATGCGTAACATGCCCGAAACATTCGGGATACTGGGGGGCAACGCCGTCCCGGTATGGTCGAGCCAGTCTGCGTGTCAGACGGAATTCCCGAATGCCCTACCTCTGGAGTCTCCATGTTCAGTGATTCATCCGAGGTGCTGCGTTTCATCAAGGACGAGGACGTCAAGTTCCTCGACATCCGGTTCACGGATCTCCCCGGTGTCCAGCAGCACTTCAACATCCCGGCCAGCACCGTCGACGAGGAGTTCTTCACCGTCGGGCAGCTGTTCGACGGCTCCTCCATCCGCGGCTTCGCCAACATCCACGAGTCGGACATGCAGCTGATCCCGGATGTGTCGACGGCCTACGTCGACCCGTTCCGCGAGGCCAAGACCCTCGTGATGCTCTTCGACATCTACAACCCGCGCAACGGTGAGATCTACGCGAAGGACCCGCGTCAGGTCGCGAAGAAGGCGGAGAAGTACCTCGCGTCGACCGGCATCGCCGACACCGCGTTCTTCGCCCCCGAGGCCGAGTTCTACATCTTCGACGACGTGCGCTACGAGGTGAAGCAGAACACAAGCTTCTACCACGTCGACTCCGAGGAAGGCGCCTGGAACACGGGCCGCGCCGAGGAGGGCGGGAACCTCGCCAACAAGACCCCCTACAAGGGCGGCTACTTCCCGGTCTCCCCGGTCGACAAGCAGGCCGACCTCCGCGACGACATCAGCCTCAAGCTGATCGACGCGGGCCTCATCCTCGAGCGCGCTCACCACGAGGTCGGCACCGGTGGCCAGGCGGAGATCAACTACCGCTTCGACACGATGGTCCACGCGGCGGACGACATCCTGAAGTTCAAGTACATCGTCAAGAACACGGCGCTCGAGTGGGGCAAGGTCGCGACCTTCATGCCGAAGCCGCTGTTCGGCGACAACGGCTCGGGGATGCACACGCACCAGTCGCTGTGGAACGGCGGACAGCCGCTCTTCTACGACGAGGCCGGCTACGGCGGGCTCAGCGACATCGCGCGCTGGTACATCGGCGGCATCCTGAAGCACGCCGCTGCAGTGCTCGCCTTCACGAACCCGACGCTGAACAGCTACCACCGCCTCGTGAAGGGCTTCGAGGCGCCGGTCAACCTGGTCTACTCGTCGGGCAACCGCTCGGCTGCGATCCGCATCCCGATCACGGGCACGAACCCGAAGGCGAAGCGCATCGAGTTCCGTGCCCCCGACTCGTCGGGCAACCCCTACCTGGCGTTCGCCGCGCAGCTCATGGCCGGCCTCGACGGCATCCAGAACCGCATCGAGCCGCACGAGCCGATCGACAAGGACCTCTACGAGCTGCCGCCCGAGGAGGCCCGCAACATCCCCCAGGTGCCGAACTCGCTGCTCGACTCGCTCGAGGCGCTCCGCAACGACCACGAGTTCCTGACCAAGGGCGGCGTGTTCACCGAGGAGCTCATCGAGACCTGGATCGACTACAAGATCGAGAACGAGATCCAGCCGCTGGCCCAGCGCCCGCACCCGTTCGAGTACGAGCTGTACTTCGGCGTCTGATCCCAGACTCACAGAGCCCCAGCGGCTACCGGTTCCTCACGGAGGAGCTGGTTCCGCTGGGGCTCTGTCGTTCCCCGGCTCGGTAGCCTCGTCCGTCCTTGCCGGAGCGGGTTTCGGTCCGCGAGACTTCGGATATGCATGTCGCCGGCGTCCTCCCGCCCGATGCCCCGGACCCGCGGGTCGAGAACGAGGCGCAGCTCGCGAGGCTCGGCTTTCCAGTCATGGGTTTCGTGCCGCAGCCGTCCGTCGAGGATCACGGATCCGTGGGGCTCCAGCAGGCCACGGACCGGCTCGGTATCTCGCGCTGCGTGGTGAGCGTGACATACACGCTGTGGCGGAACCCGGCGGACAAGAGCGATCCGATGAACCTCGCGGAGCTCGACGAGACCACCCGCAGAGCGCTGGACGAACCGCCCCCGTGGCCGCGGCCGCCGTGGCTGGTCGAGCAGGCGGAGCGGTCCCGCTATCCCTTCCTCTGGGAGGCTGTGCGGACGGCGTGGCACCGCGATGCCTCCGACGCCACCACGCTGCCGTCTCAGCTGGCCCAACACGCGAACTACGTCCTCATGAACCGCTTCCGCGAAGAGGTGGGGCTCTCCCCCGGCACCGGAGAGGGCGGGCGCGCCCGGTGGGTGCGGGAGGCGCACGTCAACGCGGCAGCGTCGCTCGAGGTCGACGGCGTGCGGCTGGCGGCGGCCGAGGTCGACACGGACCCGTTCGTCTATGCGGTCGGCGTCGAGTTGCGCGCAGACCTGGTGGCGACGGTCGTGATCCCCCGCGAAGACCTGCCTCTCGTCGACGTCTCCCTCGCCACTCGCGTTCGGTAGCGGGGGTCAGCCGTAGAAGAGCTGCTCGAAGACGCGGCGGGCGCGGCGGGAGACCGCGAGCCACTCCTCGTCCACGCGGGTCGCGGCGCCGGGGCCGTACTCCAGGAGGCGGCCGATGCCGTCGAGGCGGTGGCGGTCCACCGGCAGGATGTCGCTCGTCTGGGCGGACAGGAGCGTGTTCGCGGACCGCAGGCGGCTCGCGAGACGCCAGGCCTCGCGGAGGCGAGCGCCGCCCTCCTCCGGCACGAGCCCCGAGGCGACGGCGACATCGAGCGCGTGGAGCGTGGACGTGGTCCGCAGCTCCGGGTCCGCGCGTGCGTGCTCGAGCTGGACGAGCTGCACGAGCCACTCGACGTCGCTGAGCCCGCCGGGTCCGAGCTTCAGGTGCCGCCGCCGGTCCGCTCCCTGCGGCAGGCGCTCGCTCTCGACGCGGGCCTTGATGCGCTTGATCTCGCGGACGCTCGCGAGATCGAGGGATGCCGGGTACCGCACGGTGTCCGCGAGCTCCGTGAACGCCCCGATGAGCTTCATGCTGCCGGCGATCCCCCGCGCGCGCAGCAGCGCCTGCGCCTCCCACGACAGGGACCAGCGCTGGTAGTACTCGGCGTAGGACTCGATCGACCGCACGAGCGGGCCGTTGCGTCCCTCGGGCCGCAGGTCCGCGTCGAGGTCGAGCGGCAGCCGATGGTCCTCCGAGTGCTCGCGCAGCCCGGCGACGAGCTTCAGCGCGAGCGCGTTCGCGCGCTGCGGGTCGAGCCCGTTTCCGCGATAGACGTACATGACGTCGGCGTCCGAACCGAACCCGAGCTCGCCGCCGCCGAAGCGACCCATCGCGATCACGGAGAAGTCGAGGCGATCGTCCTCGGCCGGCACGACCTCGCGGCGCACGGCCCGGAGCGTCGCCTGGATCGTCACTTCGGTGATCGTGGTGAGCGCCGCGGCGAGCTCCTCGATCGTGATGAGGCCGAGGACCCCGGCGATCGCCGTCCGCAGCATCTCGCGACGGCGAAGCGCGCGCACGGCGCGGGAGACATCCTCGACCGTGTCGTGACGTTCCTGGAACGCGCGCGCCTCCTCCCGGAGCGCCGTCCCGCTCCGGGGCCGGAGCTGCTCGTCGGTGTCGAGCCACGCGGCCGCCTCGGGGATCCGCTCCATGAGCTCGCCGATGTACCGCGAGCCGGAGAGGATGCGGGTGAGGCGCTCGGCGGCGCCGCCGGAGTCGCGCAGCATCCGCAGGAACCAGGGAGTGCGGCCGAGCCGTTCGCTCAGCCGACGGAAGGCGAGCAGCCCGTAGTCGGGATCGGCGCCGTCGGCGAACCACCGCAGCATGACCGGCATCAGATGCCGCTGGATCTGCGCCGTGCGGCTCAGCCCGGCCGTCAGGGCCGCGATGTGCCGGAGCGCTCCGGCCGCGTCCTGGAACCCGATCGCCGCGAGGCGGTCCCGCGCCTGCTCGGGCGACAGCATCCGCTCCTCTGCGGGCAGCGCGGCGACGGCGGAGAGCAGGGGGCGGTAGAAGAGCCGGACGTGGATCTCCCGCACCTCGCGCCGAACGGACTCCCACAGGTCCCACACCCCCTGGCCGCTGTCGGCGAGCCGGGTCGTGCGCGCCAGCACGCGCCGCTCCTCCGCGTCGGCCGGCATGAGATGCGTGCGCCGCAGGTTCCGCAGCTGGAGCCGGTGCTCGAGGAGCCGCAGCACGCGGTAGTCGCGGGAGAACGTCGAGAACTCGGCGCGGCCGATGTAGCCCTCGCGGACGAGCGCGTCGAGGGCGCGGAGGGTCCCGCGCTGGCGGATGCGGTCGTCGTCCAGGCCGTGCACGAGCTGGAGCAGCTGCACCGTGAACTCGATGTCGCGGATGCCGCCGGGCCCGAGCTTGAGCTGGAACGGCACCTCCGCGGCGGGGATGTGGTCCGTCACGCGCTCGCGCATCCGCTGCACGCTGTCCACGAAGTTCTCGCGCGCCGCGCTCGTCCACACCTTCGGCTGGACGGCTGCCACGTACGCCTCGCCCAGCGCGGCGTCGCCCGCGATCGCGCGGGCCTTCAGCAGCGCCTGGAACTCCCAGCTCTTGGCCCAGCGGTCGTAGTAGGCGAGGTGCGAGTCGAGCGTGCGCACGAGGGCTCCCTGCTTCCCCTCGGGGCGGAGGTTCGCGTCGACCTCCCACAGGGGCGGCTCGACCTCGACCCCGGAGACGCCGCGCATCGTCTGCACGGCGAGCCGTGTGGCGATGTCGATGACCCGGCCCTCGGTGAGCTCCTCGGGCGCCGACTCGGCGGCGCCGGCGACGAAGATGACGTCGACGTCGCTGACGTAGTTGAGCTCGCGCGCCCCGGTCTTGCCCATGCCGATGATCGCGAGACGGGTCGCGGCGACTTGATCGTGCGGGAACAGTCCCGCGCCGGCGCCTGCACCGCCGCCGGTGGAGATCCGCGTGCGCGCCACGGCGAGCGAGGCGTCGAGCGCCGCACCCGCCGCGTCGGCGAGAGCGGCGGCCACCTCACCGACGACGGCGACCGGATCGGGGCTCAGCAGGTCGAACGCGGCGATGCGCGCGAGGAGCCGGCGGTAGCGGACGCGCAGCGCCGCCCATGCGCTCTCGTCGCCGGCGGCCGCGAAACCGTCCTCGACCCCCACGGCCTCGCTCAACTCGGCACGGAGCTCCGCGCCGGACGGGAGCGCGGCATCCCGTGCGGACAGGTGCGCGAGCTCGCCCGGATGCCGGAGGTAGAAGTCGCCGAAGCCGTGCGACGCCCCGACGAGCGCCCAGAGCACGGGGCGACGCGCCTCGTCGGCCAGAACCTCGCGCACGGCGGCGGCATCGCGCCGCACCACGCGCACGATCGCGGCGAGCGCGCCGTCCGGGTCCCCGGCGACGTCCACGCCGTCGAGGAGGACCTCCCGCGACAGGCCGGTCTCGACCTCCACCTCGGCGAGCGCCGTCTCGGCGGCCTCGATACGGCCGAAGCCCTGCCGTGCGAGCTCCGTCAGCGGCGACGGGCGATCCAGGCTCACAGCCGGCCGCTCAGAGCATCTCGAGGTTGCTCTTCAGCTCGAACGGCGTGACCTGCGAGCGGTAGTCCTGCCACTCCTGGCGCTTGTTGAGGAGCACGTAGTTGAAGACCTGCTCCCCCAGCGTTTCGGCGACGAGCTCGGACTCCTCCATGTACGACAGCGCGAGGTCGAGGCTGGCCGGGAGCGGGTCGTAGCCGAGTGCGCGGCGCTCGGCATCCGTCAGCGACCAGACGTTGTCCTCCGCCTCCGGCGGCAGCTCGTAGCCTTCCTCGATGCCCTTCAAGCCCGCCGCGAGCATGAGCGCGTACGCGAGGTACGGGTTCGCGGCCGAGTCGAGCGCGCGGTATTCGATCCGCGACGACTGTCCCTTGTTCGGCTTGTACAGCGGGACGCGCACCAGCGCGGAGCGGTTGTTGTGGCCCCAGCAGATGAAGCTCGGCGCCTCGCCGCCGCTCCAGAGCCGCTTGTACGAGTTGACGAACTGGTTGGTGACCGCCGAGATCTCGTTCGCGTGGCGCAGGAGGCCCGCGATGAACTGGCGTCCGACCTTCGAGAGCTGATACTGCGCGCCCTCCTCGTAGAAGGCGTTGACGTCGCCCTCGAACAGGGACAGGTGCGTGTGCATGCCGCTGCCGGGCTGGCCGCTGAGGGGCTTCGGCATGAACGTCGCGTAGACGCCCTGCTCGATCGCGACCTCCTTGATGACGGTGCGGAACGTCATGATGTTGTCCGCCATCGTCAGCGCGTCGGCGTAGCGGAGGTCGATCTCGTTCTGACCGGGGCCCGCCTCGTGGTGGCTGAACTCGACCGAGATACCGAGGTCTTCCAGCATCCGCACCGAGCGGCGGCGGAAGTCGTGGGCGGTGCCGCCCGGGACGTTGTCGAAGTAGCCCGCCGAGTCGACCGGCTCAGGCCCCTCGGGGCCGAACGTCGACGACTTGAGGAGGTAGAACTCGATCTCGGGGTGCGTGTAGAAGCTGAAGCCCGCGTCCGCTGCCTTGGCGAGCGTGCGCTTGAGGACGTGACGCGGATCGGCGACGGCGGGCTGGCCATCCGGCGTCGTGATGTCGCAGTACATCCGCGCCGTCGGGTCGACCTCGCCCCGCCACGGCAGGATCTGGAACGTCGTCGGGTCGGGATACGCGAGGAGGTCCGACTCGTAGGAGCGGCTGAGGCCCTCGATCGCGGAGCCGTCGAAGCCGAGGCCCTCGGTGAAGGCGCCCTCGACCTCGGCCGGGGCGATCGCGACGGACTTGAGGGTTCCGATGACGTCCGTGAACCAGAGGCGGACGAACTTGACGCCCCGCTCCTCGATCGTGCGCAGGACGAAGTCGCGCTGCTTGTCCATCAGTCGTCCGCCGCGTCTTCCTCCGCCCAGGCGCGCGAGCGCTCACGGGCGATCTCGGGGGCGCGGGCCGCCTCCTCGGCGGTGTCGAACGGCCCGGAGCGGTCGATCGCCGGGGACTCGAAACCCTTCTCGACCTTGCCCGTGGCGAAGTTGTACCAGTACTTCTCGTTGTCGCCGCTCACCGTGACACTCCCTCAGATCCGGACCCTCCCACGATCCTACTGATCGCCGGGCCTCCGCTGGATATGGTGAGTGTCATGGCAACGGACTCGAATCGCGCCGTGGGCGTGGACATCGGTGGCACGGGCATCAAGGGGGGCATCGTCGACCTCGACGAGGGCGTCCTGCTCAGTGATCGGATCAAGGTCCCGACGCCGGCGGGCGCGGAGCCCGCGGACGTCCTGACCGCGGTCAAGGAGGTCCTGACCCGTCTCGACGTGGCCGACAGCGACATCCCGCTGGGCGTCGCGTTCCCCGCGATCGTGAAGAACGGCCAGACCCTCTCGGCGGCGAACGTCTCGAAGAAGTGGATCGGCTTCCAGGCCGAGTCGTTCTTCGAGGACGGCCTCGGTCGCGGCATCCGCTTCGCGAACGACGCGGACGTCGCGGGCATCGCGGAGGTGCGCTACGGCGCCGCCAAGGGCCAGGACGGGCTCGTGATGCTGACGACGCTCGGCACCGGCATCGGTACGGCCCTCATCTACAACGGCGTGCTCATCCCGAACGCGGAGCTCGGCCACGTGCAGCGCGCCGGCAAGGACGGCGACGCGGAGTCGTACGCGGCGTACTCGGCGAAGGAGCGCGACGACCTCTCCTGGGAGAAGTGGACCAAGCGCCTGCAGTGGTACTACACGTACCTCGAGTTCCTCTTCAGCCCCGACCTGTTCGTGGTGGGCGGCGGCGTGTCCAAGAACGCCGACGACTTCATGCCGCTCCTGAACCTCAAGACGAGGATCGTGCCGGCCGTGCACCGCAACAACGCGGGCATCATCGGCGCCGCCAGCCTGACCCGGGGCTGACCCCCACCCCCTGAGAACGCGCTTGTGTCACGAAATCGACCCGATTTCGTGACACAAGCGCGTTCTCACGTGGAGGGGGCGCGAATGGGCCGGCCTGTACGCCGGGTTCTGTTCCGGGACCGGGGTCCCTTCGACGATCATCTCTCTCGGCGACACGTTGCCGTGCCGCTCCAGCGGTCTACCCGAGGACTCGGCGGGCCGCGTCAACGTCCTCTGTCTGACCTTGCTCCGGGCGAGGTTTGCCGTGCGGCTCGTGTCACCACGAGCCCGGTGGTCTCTTACACCACCCTTTCACCCTTACCACGGCCTCTCGGCTGCGGCGGTCTGCTCTCTGTGGCACTGTCTCGCGGATCACTCCGGGTGGGTGTTGCCCACCGCCCTGCCCTGTGGAGCCCGGACGTTCCTCGGCGCGGGGATACCGCGACGCGATCGTCCGGCCGACCCATTCGCGAGCTCGATCCTACCGGCGCGCGACCCCCGCGGTCAGAGGTCGCGGCGGAAGCTCTCGCGGAGATCCATCGACTCGTTCGCCGCGGCATCCGCGCGGGCGTTCGACGCGCGGGGCACCCACTCGAACGTCACACGCCGCGACGCGACGAGCTCCTGCGCCGTGCGGTACAGCGTCTGCATGTCGGGATGCTTGACCTTCCAGCGGCCGGACATCTGCTCGACGACGAGCTTCGAGTCCATGCGCACGTGCACGTCCGCCTCGGCATCGCGCTCGATCGCGGCGCGGAGCCCCGCGATCATCCCGTTGTACTCCGCGACGTTGTTCGTGGCGATGCCGACGTACACGCCGATCTCGCTCACCACTCGACCGGATGTCGGATCGATGACGACCGCGCCGCCTGCCGCGACGCCGGGGTTGCCGCGGGACCCGCCATCGGCCTCGACGACGAGCGCGCTCACAGGCCCGACTCCTCGGTGCGGACGAGGATGCAGCCGCACTCCGGGCAGTTGGCCACGACGTCGTCCGCCGTCTGGCGGAGCGTGTGCAGGTCGGTGCCGGACAGGACCATCCGGCAGCCCTCGCAGGTCTGCCGGACCAGCGGCGCCGCCCCCGCCGAACGCGCGGTCAGCCGCTCGTAGAGCGCGACGAGCTCGGCCGGGATCGTGCCGGCGACCGCGGCGCGGTCGCGGCGCGCGGCATCGAGCGCCGCATCCGCGCCCGCCACGACATCTTTCGCCTCCTGCGTCAGCCGGGCGCCCTCGGCGTTGGTGTCCGCGATCAGGCCCTCCTGCTCCCCGACGGCGGCCTCGATTGCGTCGAGGCGCTCCATGAGCTCGAGCTCGGCGTCCTCGAGGTCGCTCTTGCGACGCGCGAGCGAGGCCAGCTCGCTCTCCAGCCCCTGCGCGTCCTTCGGGTTCGTCACGGCCTGGAGTCGGGACTCGTCGCGGACGCGCCGGGCGTCGACGACCTCCACGTCCGACTCGACGCGCTTGAGCTCCGCCTTCAGGTCGTCGCGCGCGCCGGCCTTCTCGGCGAGCTCGCGCGACAGCTCCTGCCGGTGCGTCGCGAGCTCCTGGATCCGTGCTGCCTGCGGCGGATGTGCCCGCTCGTGCTCGGCCCTCCGGATGCGGGCGTCGAGGTCGGCGATCTCCAGGAGCCGTCGCTGGTCGGCGGGCGCTGCGTTCATCCCCCCAACCTACCCGGGGCCTCGGTGAGGCCTGCAGTACGCTGAGGCGGCAGTCCTCCTCGAGCGCCGAACGGGTGGTACCGACATGATTTCTGATCGTCCGGACACGACCGCTCACCGCCCGGCGCACCGCATCCGTCTCGGACTCGCCGCGGCTGTTCTCGCGGCCGCCGCCCTCGTCGTGTCCGGCTGCTCGGCGCCGCCCCCGACTCCCGTGCCGACGACGGCGCCCACGAACGGAGCGCAGGCGGATGCCATCGCCGCTGCCGTGCAGCAGCAGATCGACGCGATGAGCCTCGGTGCGGTCCTCGTGAAGGTGCAGATCGGCGACGACGTCGTGATCGACCGGGCGTGGGGCGACTCGATGACGGGGGTGCCCGCGACGACTGACATGCGCTTCCGCAACGGCGCGGTCGCGTTCGCGTACATCGGCAACCTGCTGCTCCAGGACGTGGATGCCGGCCTCGTGTCGCTCGACGACCCGATCGACCGCTGGATGCCGGACCTTCCGGAGGCCCACCAGGTCACGCTCAAGATGCTCGCGAACCAGACGAGCGGCTACCCGGACTACGAGGTGGACGCGGCCTGGACCGCGGCCTACAACGCCGACCCGTTCCACGAGTTCACGTACGACGAGCGGATCGCCTACGCCTTCTCGAAGCCGCCGCAGTTCGCGCCCGGGACGAACTGGAGCTACTCGCACACGAACTTCATGATCCTCGGCCAGATCCTCGCGAAGATCGGCGGGGCGCCGCTCGACCAGCTGCTCGAGACGAAGGTGCTCCGGCCGCTCGGCCTCGACGACACCGTCGCGTCCGACACCGCGACGATCCCGGAGCCGGCCCTGCACGCGTTCAGCTCCGAGCGACGCGTAGCCCTCGGTATCCCCTCGGGCACGGCGTTCTCGGAGGAGGCCACGTACTGGAACCCGGCGTGGGGCACCCCGCCCGGAGGCGCCGAGACGACGACCGTGCACGACCTCGTCACGACCGCGATCGCGATCGGCACCGGCGCGCTCCTGACCGACGCGAGCTTTCACGCGATGACCGATCCGAACCTGCTCGGGTTCGGATCGAAGCAGGCGAACTGCATCCCCTCCTGCTTCACCCAGATCCCCGCGTACAACTACGGCCTCGGCATCGTCCGCTCCGGCGACTGGATCCTGCAGAACCCGCAGCTGAGCGGTTACAGCGCCGTCATGGCTTATCTGCCCGCGGAGAAGATCGCGATCGGGGTCGCCACGACGTACGCGCCCGGCGCGTTCAACTCGGACGGCACGTACCCCAACGCCGCGGACCGCGTCTTCCGTGCGATCGGGGCCGTGGTGGCGAAGGACGCGCCGCCCGCGGCTCCCCCGCTGCCGCCGCGCTACTGACGGATCCGGTGGGCCCTGCCGGGTTCGAACCGACGACATCCACGGTGTAAACGTGGCGCTCTACCGACTGAGCTAAAGGCCCGCGCCGTCAGTCTACGGGCGGCGTCCGGACGGGCGTGGCCCCCGCGCGAATCGCTAGGCTGGTCTGCGGCGCGGACCGACGGACAACGTCGAGCCGACCGTGAGTGATGCACTGGCACGACCTGCCAGCCGACGAAAGGCACTCTGTGACCGTTCACGACCAGGATCCCTACTCGCAGGAACCCCTCGACAGCGATCCCGAAGAGACCAGCGAGTGGCAGGAATCCCTGCAGCAGCTCGTTCAGGCGAAGGGCCACGGCCGCGGCCGCGAGGTCATGCTGAGCCTCCTGCAGAAGTCGCACGAGCTGCAGCTGAACGTGCCGATGGTGCCGACGACGGACTACATCAACACGATCGCGCCGGAGAACGAGCCGTCGTTCCCCGGCGACGAGGAGCACGAGCGCCGCTACCGCCGGTGGATCCGCTGGAACGCCGCGATCACCGTGCACCGCGCGCAGCGCCCCGGCATCGGGGTCGGCGGCCACATCTCGACGTACGCCTCGTCGGCGGCCCTCTACGAGGTCGGCTTCAACCACTTCTTCCGCGGGCACGACCACCCGTCCGGCGGCGACCAGATCTTCATCCAGGGACATGCCTCCCCCGGCATCTACGCGCGTTCGTTCCTCGAGGGGCGGCTGAGCGAGGCCCAGCTCGACGGCTTCCGCCAGGAGAAGTCGCAGGCGGCGAACGGCCTCCCGTCGTACCCGCACCCCCGCCTGCTGCCCGACTACTGGCAGTTCCCGACCGTGTCGATGGGTCTCGGTCCGATCAACGCCATCTACCAGGCGATGACGAACAAGTACCTCACGAACCGCGGGATCAAGGATGTCTCCGACGGGCACGTGTGGGCGTTCCTCGGCGACGGCGAGATGGACGAGGTCGAGAGCCGCGGTCAGCTGCAGGTCGCGGCGAACGAGGGCCTCGACAACCTCACGTTCGTCGTGAACTGCAACCTGCAGCGCCTCGACGGCCCGGTCCGCGGCAACGGCAAGATCATCCAGGAGCTGGAGAGCTTCTTCCGCGGCGCGGGCTGGAACGTCATCAAGGTCATCTGGGGTCGCGAGTGGGACGAGCTGCTCGCCCGCGACACCGACGGCGCGCTCCTGAACCTCATGAACGTCACGCCCGACGGCGACTTCCAGACGTACAAGACCGAGAACGGCGCGTTCGTCCGCGAGCACTTCTTCGGTCGCGACGAGCGCGCGGCCGCGCTCGTGAAGGACTACACGGACGACCAGGTCTGGGGCCTCAAGCGCGGTGGCCACGACTACCGCAAGGTCTACGCGGCGTACAAGGCGGCGATCGAGCACAAGGGCCAGCCCACCGTGATCCTCGCCAAGACGATCAAGGGCTACGGTCTCGGACCGCACTTCGAGGGGCGCAACGCGACGCACCAGATGAAGAAGATGACCCTCGACGACCTCAAGCAGTTCCGCAACGCGATGCAGATCCCGGTGTCGGATGCCCAGCTCGAGGAGAACCCGTACCTCCCGCCTTATTACAACCCCGGCGCCCAGGACGAGACGATCCAGTACCTGCTCGAGCGGCGGTCGTCGCTCGGCGGCTTCCTCCCGGAGCGCCGCGTGAACTACGCCCCGCTCCCCCTCCCCGACGACGCGGCGTACGCCCTGCCGAAGAAGGGGTCGGGCACGCAGGAGGTCGCCACGACCATGGCGTTCGTGCGCCTCCTGAAGGACCTCCTCCGGGCGAAGGACTTCGGTCACCGGATCGTGCCGATCATCCCGGACGAGGCGCGCACATTCGGCATGGACGCGTACTTCCCCACGGCGAAGATCTACAACCCGCACGGCCAGCACTACACGTCGGTCGACCGCGATCTGCTGCTCGCCTACAAGGAGAGCCCGCAGGGCCAGATCATCCACGTCGGCATCAACGAGGCCGGCGCGATGGCCGCCTTCACGGCGACCGGCACGTCGTACTCGACGCACGGCGAGCCGCTCATCCCGGTCTACGTCTTCTACTCGATGTTCGGCTTCCAGCGTACGGGCGATGCCCAGTGGGCGGCCGGCGACCAGATGGCGCGCGGCTTCATCATCGGCGCCACCGCGGGCCGGACGACGCTGACCGGCGAGGGGCTGCAGCACGCCGACGGGCACTCGCACCTGCTCGCGTCGACGAACCCGGCGACGGTGTCGTACGACCCGGCCTACGGCTACGAGATCGCGCACATCGTGCGCTCCGGACTCGACCGGATGTACGGCGGCCAGCACCCGGACCCGAACGTCATGTACTACCTCACGGTGTACAACGAGCCCCTCGTGCAGCCGGCCGAGCCCGAGGACGTGGACGTCGACGGGATCGTCCGCGGCATCCACCGCGTCTCGGTCGGCGAGGGTGACGGGCCCCGCGCGCAGCTGCTCGCCTCCGGCGTCGGCCTGCCGTGGGCGCTCGAGGCCCAGCAGCTGCTGAAGGACGACTGGGGCGTGGCGGCCGACGTGTGGTCGGTGACGTCGTGGACCGAGCTACGCCGCGACGGGCTCGCCGTCGACCAGCACAACTTCCTGCACCCCGACGACGAGCCGCGCACGGCGTACGTCACGCAGAAGCTCGCCGGCGCCCCGGGTCCGGTCGTCGCGGTGAGCGACTACATGCACGCGGTGCAGGACCAGATCCGGCCCTGGGTGCAGCACAACTTCTTCACCCTGGGGGCGGACGGCTTCGGCTTCTCGGACACGCGCCCCGCCGCCCGGCGCTTCTTCACGATCGACGGGCCGTCGATCGTCGTGCGGGCGCTGCAGGCGCTCGCCGCGGAGGGCGCCGTCGACCGGTCGCTCGCGGGGCAGGCGATCGAGAAGTACGCGCTGCACGACGTGAGCGCCGGCACGAGCGGGAACGCCGGCGGTGAGAACTGAACGGATGACGGACAGCGCGGTCGGCCTCGACAAAGCCGAGACCCTCGCGTGGCTGCGGCGGATCACGGGCGATCTGGCGACGGCCACGATCAAGCGTCTCGAGGACACGCTGCCCTGGTACGCGGAGATGCCGCCGGCGCGGCGGTCGGCCGTCGGCCTCGTCGCGCAGGCCGGCATCACGTCGTTCATCCAGTGGTACGACGACCCGGGCTCCACGCCCTGGATCGCGTCCGACATCTTCGCGGTCGCCCCGCGTGAGCTGCTCCGCAGCGTCAGCCTGACCCAGACGCTGCAGCTCATCCGGGTGACCGTCGAGGTGACCGAGGAGCGGGTCGCGGGCCGGGGCGAGCACCTGCGCGAGGCGATCCTGCTCTACTCACGCGAGGTCGCATTCGCGGCGGCCGACGTGTACGCGCGGGCGGCCGAGGCACGCGGGCTCTGGGATGCCCGGCTCGAGGCGCTCGTCGTGGACTCCATCCTGACCGGCGAGGCCGACGAGGAGCTGCCGAGCCGCATCGCGGCGCTCGGCTGGCACGGACACGGCGAAGTCGCGGTGCTCGTGGGCACGACGCCGCAGCAGCTCGACGTCGACCAGCTCCGCCGCACGGCGCGCAAGCTCGGCGCGGACGTGCTGATCGGGGTGCAGGGGTCGCGGCTCGTGCTCGTGATCGGCCGCGCCGAGGTTCCCCCCGGGGGCGGTGAGGAGGCGATCGGCGAGCTCCCCTTCACGGAGATCGCGAAGCGGCTCGAGCCCGGGTTCGGTCCCGGCCATCTCGTGCTCGGTCCGGCGGTGCCCGCCCTGGTCGACGCGAGCCAGAGCGCGCGCGCCTCGCTTGCGGGCTTCGCGGTCGCGCGCGCGTGGCGCAACGCCCCGCGGCCGGTCGAGGCCGACGATCTCCTCCCGGAGCGCGCGCTCGCGGGCGATCCCCTCGCGAAGCACACGCTCGTCGAGCGCATCTACCGGCCGCTGCACACGCACAGCCCGGACCTCGTGACGACCCTGTGGAGCTACCTCGACAACGGTCGGTCGCTGGAGGCGACGGCGCGCGAGCTGTTCGTGCATCCGAACACGGTCCGCTACCGCCTCAAGCGCGTGTCGGAAGTGATCGGGTGGGATGCCACCGGACCCCGCGAGGCGCTCATCCTGCAGGCCGCGCTGATCCTGGGCGCGGTGGGGACGGAGACGTCGCGGCGGCGCTCCCCGGCCTCCCGCCGGCCGCGCTGAGTGTCGGATAACGACAAAGGTCCGCCGGGTTCTTTTGGCGGCGTCGGCACAAGGTCCGCTCAGATCCTTGGCAGGATGGGAGAGTGATGATCGCCGTCTTCCCCGGGCAGGGCTCCCAGTCCCCCGGATTCCTCGCCCCCTGGCTCGAGCTCGACGGAGTGGCCGACCGGCTTGCGCGCTACTCCGATGCGGCCGGCGTCGACCTCCTCGCGGCCGGCACCGAGTGGGATGCGGACCGCATCCGGGACACGCAGATCGCGCAGCCGCTCATCGTCGCCGCGAGTCTCGTCTCCTGGTACGCGTTGACCGCTGACGGGGCGACGACCCCGGACGGCGTGGCCGGTCACTCGATCGGCGAGATCCCCGCGCTCGTGGCGTCCGGCGTGCTGAGCGACCTCGACGGCATGCGGCTCGTGGGCGTCCGCGGCCGCGCCATGGCCGAGGCCGCCGAGCGCGTCGCGACCGGCATGAGCGCGGTCGTCGGCGGAGACCAGGACGTCGTCCTCGCCCGCCTCGCGGAGCTCGAGCTCACGCCCTCCAACTACAACGGCGGCGGCCAGATCGTCGCGGCCGGCACTCTTGACGCGCTCGCGCGGCTGACCGCCGAGCCGCCGCAGGGAAGCCGCGTCATCCCGCTCGCCGTCGCGGGCGCGTTCCACACCGAGTTCATGCGCTCAGCCGTCGACGCGCTGCGCGAGGCGACCCGCACCGTGACGCCGGCCGATCCCGCGCTCCGGCTGTGGACCAACCGTGACGGCTCCGTCGTCACCGACGGCGCGCAGGCGCTCGATCTCCTCGTCGGGCAGGTGGCCTCGCCGGTGCGGTGGGACCTCTGCATGGAGGCGTTCGCGAACGACGGCGTGTCGAGCATCGTCGAGCTCGCGCCGGCCGGGACGCTCGTGGGGCTCGCGAAGCGCGCCCTGCGGGGCACGCCGACCGTCGCGGTGAAGACCCCCGACGACCTCGACGCCGCCCGGGAGCTGCTGAAGGAGCGAGAAGGAACACGATGACGACGCTGAAGCAGGCACAGGGCCCCCAGTACACCCGTATCTACGCGTACGGCGCGGCGCGCGGCGAGAACGTCGTGCCGAACGACGACCTCGTCGGGCCGATCGACTCGAGCGACGAGTGGATCCGGCAGCGGACCGGCATCGTGACGCGCGTGCGCGCCGACCGGGGGACGACCGCGATCGAGCTGGCGACCGCGGCGGCCCGAGAGGCCGTCGAGACGTCGGGCGTCCGGCCCGAGGAGATCGACATCGTGCTCATCGCGACGATCTCCAACCCCCGGCAGACCCCGTCGGTGGCCGCCGTCGTGGCCGACCGCATCGGCGCGAATCCGGCCGCGGCGTACGACCTCGGCGCCGGATGCGCGGGCTTCGCGTACGGCGTGGCGCAGGCCGACGCCCTGATCCGTGCCGGAGCCGGCCGCTCGGCGGTCGTCGTGGGCGTCGAGAAGCTCAGCGACATCGTCGATCCGACGGATCGGAGCATCTCGTTCCTCCTCGGCGACGGCGCGGGCGCGGTCGTGGTCGGCCCCAGCGAGGAGCCCGGCATCGGGCCGACGATCTGGGGCTCGGACGGGTCCAAGGCCGAGGCGGTCGCGATGAACGGCACGCTGATCGACTTCCGCGACGGCAAGGTGCCGTGGCCGACCCTCCGCCAGGAAGGCCAGACGGTCTTCCGCTGGGCGGTCTGGGAGATGGTCAAGGTCGCCCGCCAGGCCCTGGAGGCCGCGGGCGTCCAGGCCAGCGACCTCGCGGCCTTCGTGCCGCACCAGGCGAACATGCGGATCATCGACGAGTTCGCGAAGCAGCTCGGCATCCCGGACTCCGTCGTGATCGCCCGCGACATCGAGACCACCGGCAACACGTCGGCGGCGTCGATCCCGCTCGCCACGCACCGGCTGCTCCAGGAGCATCCGGAGCTGAGCGGCGGGCTCGCCCTGCAGATCGGCTTCGGGGCGGGGCTCGTGTACGCCGCGCAGGTCGTGCGGCTTCCCTGACGCTGCAAGACCCGCACCTAGACTGAAGGGCGGTGCGCGGGCGTGTCCTGCGCCGTCCAGGCATCGCCGAGGGCCACTTCGGCACTCAGAGAAAGAGAGACACCCATGGCACTCAGCAACGACGAGGTCCTCGCCGGACTCGCCGAGCTCATCACCGACGAGACGGGCATCTCGGCCGACGACGTCGCGCTCGAGAAGTCGTTCACCGATGACCTCGACATCGACTCGATCTCGATGATGACGATCGTCGTGAACGCCGAGGAGAAGTTCGGCGTCACGATCCCCGACGACGAGGTCAAGAACCTCAAGACCGTCGGCGACGCCGTCACCTACATCACGTCCCACCAGGCCTGATCTGCCCCCGGTGGGGGCGTTCGGCCCCCACCGGCATGGGATGTCCCACCCGCTGCACGAAGAAGGAAGCAGATCCATGAGCACGCCCCGCATCGTCGTCACCGGCATCGGCGCCTCGTCGCCCATCGGCGGCACCGCGCCGGAGAGCTGGTCGGCCCTCCTGGCCGGCACGTCCGGGGCGCGGACGCTGGCGCACGACTGGGTCGGGCAGTACGAGCTGCCGGTCACGTTCGCCGCGGAGGCGCTCGTGCGTCCCGACACGGTGCTGGAGCGTCCCGAGGCCAAGCGCCTCGACCCTGCGTCGCAGTTCGCGCTCGTCGCGGCCCGCGAGGCGTGGGCGGATGCCGGGTCCCCCGATGTCGACCCGGAACGGCTCGGAGTCGACTACGCCACTGGCATCGGCGGGGTGTGGACGCTGCTCGACGCGTGGGACACGCTGCGGGAGAAGGGGCCGCGTCGTGTCATGCCGATGACGGTCCCCATGCTCATGCCGAACGCGGCATCGGCCGCGATCTCGATGCACCTCGGCGCCCGCGCCTACGCGCGGACGGTCGCCTCGGCCTGCGCATCGAGCGTCGAGTCGATCATCAACGGCATGGAGCACCTCCAGAACGGGCTCGCCGACATCGTGATCGCCGGCGGCACCGAGTCCGCCATCCACCCCATCACTCTTGCGGCGTTCTCCTCGATGACGGCGCTCTCGAAGCGGAACGACGACCCGGGGACGGCGTCGCGTCCGTTCTCCATCGACCGTGACGGCTTCGTCATGGGCGAGGGCGCGGCAGCCCTCGTGCTCGAGACGGAGGAGCACGCCCGTGCGCGCGGCGCCCGCATCTACGCGGCGCTCGTGGGCGGCGCGGTCACCGCCGACTCGTACCACATCACCGCGCCCGACCCCGAGGGCCTGGGCGCCTCGCGCGCCGTACGCGCCGCCCTCGCGCAGGCCGGCGCATCTGTCGACGACGTCACGCACATCAACGCGCACGCGACCTCGACCCCCACCGGCGACATCGCCGAGTACAAGGCGCTGCGGAGCGTCTTCGGAGACCGCGTCCACGACATCCCGCTGTCGGCCACGAAGGCCTCCACGGGGCATCTCCTGGGTGGCACCGGCGCTCTCGAGGCCGTCTTCACGGTGCTCGCGCTCCGCGACCGTCAGGCGCCGCCGACGATCAACATCACCGAGCAGGACCCCGAGATCCCGCTCAAGGTGAGCCCGCAGTCGCAGCCCCTCGGCGACGGCCCGCAGCTCGCGATCAGCAACTCGTTCGGCTTCGGCGGCCACAACGCCGTGGCCGCGTTCCAGAGCGTCTGATCCCCGGCCGGACCGGGCCGGGTTACCCCGGGCCGGTCAGCCGACCTTGTGGAGCCAGACGACGGATGCCGCGTCGCTGGCGTGACGGAACGCCTCCAGCTCGGCATCCCAGGCGCTCCCCAGAGCGACGTGCATCTCGCGCTGCATCGCGGTCGGATCCGACGCGGCGAGCTCCATCGCGAGCCGCAGCCGGTCCTCGCCGATGACGAGGTTCCCCGCGCAGTCGGTCTGCCCGTGATGGATGCCGAGGGACGGGGTGTGCATCCAGCGCGCGCCGTCCGACGCCGCGGTCGGGTCCTCGGTCACCTCGAAGCGGAGGTGCTCCCAGCCCATGACGCCGCTCGCGAGGGCCGCGCCGGTGCCGATGGGGCCTTCCCAGTAGAACTCGCCGCGACGGCTGCCGGACAGCACCGGCTGCTCCGCCCAGTCGAGGCTGACCGCGCGGCCGAGCACACGTCCGATCGCCCACTCGACATGGGGGCACAACGCACGTGGCGCGGAGTGAATCAGGATCACTCCACGCGTCGTAGGGTTCGCCATGTTCGCTCCGTTTCGCCAGGTACGTCTTCCCCAACGACCTGACCGGGTGCGCCTCACGGCGATGCTGTTCGGTTTTCTGCGCCCAGTATGGCAAACGCCGCACGGGAATGACAACACTGTCATTCCCGTGTCGTCCGCGACGTGGGGCGGGTGGGACTTGAACCCACGATCGTCGGGTTATGAGCCCGCTGCCTTGACCAGCTTGGCCACCGCCCCGGGAGGGAGCCTACCGGGACCCCGGGCCCGACGAAGGATTCTGCGGGCTGCCGTCGTCTCCGCCGCGCGTGATCGGCACCTGCTGGCTGTCGAACACGATCTGCGGATGGTTCCGGGCGAGGGAGATCACGCCGTAGATCGACACCGCCCCCGCGACGCCGAAGCCGACCAGCGCCCAGACGCCCGCGGTCGCCGCCTCTTGGAGAACGATGAGCCCGATGAGGACCGCGACGATCGGGTCGATCACGGTGAGGCCGGCGATCACGAGGTCGGGCGGCCCGACCGAGTACGCCGTCTGCACGAAGTACGCCCCGAGAACCATGGCCGCGATGAGGCCCAGCGCGCATGCGATCGTGAGGAGGTCGACATCCCGCGCCTTCACCCGCTCGATGATGACCTTCGCGAGCGTCGCGACGAAGCCGTAGAGGATGCCGGACGCGACAATGTAGAAGAGCGGCTTGCTGTGCTTGCGGATCCACAGCCACCACAGGCTGCCGAGCGCGAGCAGCACGACGACGAGCAGCCCGAGGATGATCCAGAGCTGCAGCTGCGTCACGGGGGTCTCCGTGGCGACGAAGGCCGCGATCGTGACGAAGACGAAGATTCCGCCGACCGCCGCGATGATCGACCGGATGGAGGCCGCCGTCGGCTTGTGCCCCGAGAAGTGCGCGTTGAGCAGCGTGGTGATCACGAGCGAGATCGCCCCGAGCGGCTGCACGACGATGAGCGGCGCGACCGAGAGCGCACCGAGCTGGCAGACGACGGCGAGCCCCAGCATGAGCGTTCCCATGACCCAGGAGGGCCGTCGCAGGAGGTACAGCAGCTGGCGCATCGAAAGGCCGCCGGCGCCCGACTCCCCCAGGATTCGCTCCACCTTCGCGACGCCGCGGTGCTGGTACTGCGCGCCGAACGACATGAAGAGTGCCCCGAGCAGCGCCAACGGGATGCCCGTCAGCAGCGCCGGGTCCTTGAAGACCCCGACGAGGTTGTCGGTGACATCGCTCAGCGAGACGTCGAGGAACAGGGGCACTCTTCGACCCTACCCAGTGGATTCACGGGCTCGACTAGGCTCTCCGGGTGACCGTACGCCCGATCCGCATCTTCGGTGATCCCGTCCTCCACGCGCCCGCCACGCCGGTCGAGGAGATCACAGACGACATCCGCACTCTCGTCGCCGACATGTTCGAGACGATGGACACCGCGCCGGGTGTCGGGCTCGCGGCGCCGCAGATCGGCGTCGGGCTGCGCATCTACACGTACAGCTACACGGATGACGACGACCTGCCGTGGCGCGGCGTGCTGATCAACCCAGAGTTGTGGATGCGGCCGCTCGAGCCCGGCGACCCCGACCCCGACACGGAGTCGGAGGGATGCCTGTCGTTCCCCGGCGAGCGGTTCCCGCTGCGCCGCTCGGAGGAGGTGCTCGTCACGGGCCTCGACCTGGACGGCGCTCCCGTGCGCATCGAGGTGACGGGCTGGCGGGCCCGCATCATGCAGCACGAGTTCGACCACCTCGACGGCATCCTCTACGTCGACCGGCTGAGCGACGCCGACTGGAAGACGACGCAGAAGATCGCGAAGAAGCAGGGCTGGGGCGTCCCCGGCCACTCCTGGATGCCCGGCGTCGACCCCATCGACGCGTAATCGGACCGCCGGACGTTTGCTAAGCTGGTGGGGTTGTCTCGCCGTCGGCGCGACGCATTCCTCGGTAGCTCAATTGGCAGAGCAATCGGCTGTTAACCGATAGGTTCTTGGTTCGAGTCCAAGCCGGGGAGCCATTTTTCCACCAGAGCTCAGGACGAGACGAGGCGGGGATCGGCCCGTCCGTTCGGGCTCCACTGGAGCCCCTCGGGGCCGTGGCCGAACGCGATCGGATGTCCCCCGCGGAGCACGAGGACGTCGGCGTCGAGCTCGCGCGCGGCATCCGGGTCGTTCGTGACGACGAGTGCGGCCATGCCGCGCTCGGTGCGACGGCGGGCGATCGCGGCGAGGACGAGTCCGCGCGCCTCGACGTCGAGGTTGGCGTAGAGGTCGTCGGCCACGAGCAGCTTCGGCTCGAGCATGAGCGCCCGCGCGAGGGAGACGCGCTGCCGCATCCCGGCGCTGAGCTCGTACGGGTACTTCGCGGCGAGGCCCAGGGCGAGCCCGAGCTCGTCGAGGAGCGTCGCGACCCGCATCGCCAGCGCGTGGCGGTCGACGCGCCGGTCGCGGTCGGTGAGCGGCGAGCCGATCACCTCCCCCACCGTCAGGCGCGACGGCAGATTGGATCCGCCGCCCTGCGGGGCGAGGCCGGCGTGGAAGGTCAGCTCCCGTCGCGGGCGACCGCCGCGATCGACGGGGATGCCGACGGCCTCGGCGCTCCCGCCGTCGACGCGGAGTCCGTCGTCGGGCCGGCCCGCGATGGTCGTGGCGAGGCTCGACTTGCCGGCGCCCGTCGGACCCATGAGGATGAGGACGCCGCCGCGCCGCACCGTGAACGTCACACCGTCGACGACGCGCCCCGTTCCCGCGGTGCGCCCGTTCTTGTGGGCGAGCGAGAGGTCCGTCGCCCGGATCGCGACGTCGGTGTCGACGACTCTGGCCATGATGTCATTTTCCCGCTCGGGCGAGCTCTGTTGCAATCCGATCGACTACTGGCCCTCGGCGAGTCGCTGGCGCTCGGCGTCGAGCTCACGCAGACGCATGCGGACCGAACGGCCCTCCTCGGAGTCGGGCGCCACGCGCTGGATCGTGCCGAGCAGCTGCGTCTTCTGCCGGTCCAGGTCGCGGATCAGGAGCTGCCGGGCGAGGTCGCGGGCGGACGCGACCGCGCCCTCCTCGTCGCGTGCCGGGAAGCTCCCGGTGAGGAGCTCCGCGGCGAGCGTCCGCTCGCCGTCGCCCACGGCCGACACGGCAGACACCGCCCATCCCGGGCGGGACGGATCGAGATGCGCGGCGATCGCGACGCGGATGGCGTCGAGCGGCGGCGTGCGGAACGGCACGGCCAGCGCACGCGCGGCGAGCGTGCCGTCCAGCCGGTCGGCGTACTGGAGGATGCCCATGAGCGCATCGCGTTCGAGCGTGGCATCCGCCGTCCGCGGCAGGGACACGAGCGTGGCCACCGGCCGGGGCGCCGGCGCCTGCTCCGGGGCCGACGGTCGCACCGGCGCCTCCGGGCGGGACGACGGGTTCCGAGCCGCGCGCTCCACGGCCGCGGTCACCTCGGCGAGGTCGAGCCCCAGCCGGCGCGCGAGCACGCGGGTGTAGCCGGGTCGCAGGGCGGGATCGCGGATGTCGGCGACGATCGGGGCCGCGGCCCGCAGCGCGCCCGCCCGCCCCTCGACGGTGTCGAGGTCGAACTGCGAGAGGCGCTGGTCGATCACGAACTCGAACATCGGCTTCTTCGTCGACATGAGGGCCTGCACGGCCCCGTCGCCGCGTGCGAGCCGGAGGTCGCACGGGTCGAGGCCGTCGGGGGCGACCGCGACGTACGTCTGGGCCGCGAACCGCTTCTCCTCGCCGAAGGCGCGCAGCGCCGCCTTCTGGCCCGCGGCATCCGGGTCGAACGTGAACACGACCTCGCCCGAGGCGGAGTCGTCGCCCATGACGCGGCGGAGGACGGTGATGTGGTCGGTGCCGAACGCCGTGCCGCAGGACGCGATGGCGGTCGTGACGCCGGCGAGGTGGCAGGCCATGACGTCCGTGTACCCCTCGACCACGACGACCCGGCGATCGCGCGAGATGTCGCGCTTCGCGAGGTCGAGTCCGTAGAGCACCTGGGCCTTCTTGTAGATCGGCGTCTCCGGCGTGTTCAGGTACTTCGGACCCTGGTCGTCGTCGTACAGCCGCCGCGCGCCGAAGCCCAGCACCTGGCCGGTGAGGTCGCGGATCGGCCAGATCAGCCGGCCGCGGAACCGGTCGTAGACCCCGCGGTTCCCCTGCGAGACGAGTCCGGCCGCGGTGAGCTCCTCCCGCGTGAAGCCCTTCGCGGTGAGCGCGTCCAGCAGCCCGGACCAGCCCTTCGGCGCGTACCCCACCCCGAAGTGGGCGGCCGCCGCGGCATCGAACCCGCGCTCCCCGAGGAACCGGCGCCCCGTCTCGGCCTCGGCGCTCCCCAGCTGACCGGTGAACCACTCGGCGGCGGCTGCGTTCGCCGCGTACAGGCGCGAGCGGCCGGAGGTCTCCGGCATCGTGCCGCCCTCCTCGTAGTGCAGCGCGTAGCCGACGCGGGCCGCGAGGCGCTCCACCGTCTCGGCGAACGAGAGATGGTCGACGCGCTGGAGGAACGTGTAGACGTCGCCCGACTCGCCGCATCCGAAGCAGTGGTAGTAGCCAACTTGGGGGCGGACGTGGAAGCTGGGGCTGCGCTCGTCGTGGAACGGGCACAGGCCCTTGAGGGAGCCGACCCCGGCGGACTTCAGCGCGACCCGCTCGCCGATGACGTCCGCGATGTTGACCCGCGCCTTGACCTCTTCGACGTCGGCCTGCGCGATCCGGCCCGGCATCAGTCCCCACCCGGCACGTGCCGGGTCGCGTCCGGCGTCCAGATGCCGAGGGATGCCGCGTCCACGTCGCCCACGAGACGACCATGCCATCCGATCGCCAGCTGATCCGTGAGGCTCGCGACCTGGTCGACCACGACCCGTCGGCGCGATGCGTCGTCGGGCGCTGCGGCGAAATCGCCGGCGTGCACCGCGTCGAGCTCGCCGGGCCGCTCCCACAGCGCGGTCGCGAGCCGCTTCAGCAGGCGCCGCTGCTCCTTGTAGAGGGTCTTGCGCCCCTCGATCGTGACGACGTACGCGCCGATCGTGCCCTTGAGCACCGCCATCTCCGCTTCGATCACGCGCGGGACGACCACGTGCGCGCGGTAGCGCGTGAGCACCGCCCCCGGGTACGCGTCCCGCGTCGCGGCGGTCGCGGCCCGCGCGAAGCGGCCGATCAGATCGGACGTCAGGTTCTTCAGGCGCGCAAGCGCCGCACGCGATCCGTCGAACGAGCCGATCCACTCCGGCATCCGCAGCAGGCGGTACAGCGCGTCCTCGAGCTCGTCGCGGGCGTAGTCGAAGCCGACCCACGCCTGGATCGCGTCGAGCAGCGCCGCGTGCTCGGCGCGCGACGACAGCCGAACCGGGTCGAGGTAGCCGTTCACGACGGCGTCCTCGAAGTCGTGCACGGAGTACGCGATGTCGTCGGAGAGGTCCATGACCTCCGCCTCGATGCACCGGACTCGCCCCGGCGCGCCCTCGCGCAGCCAGTGGAACACGGCCTCGTCGTCGCGGTAGACGCCGAACTTCAGGCGGCCGCCCGGATCCGGCAGCGGATGCTCCGCCGTCCAGGGGTACTTGCAGGTCGCGTCGAGGCTCGCCCGCGTGAGGTTCAGCCCGAGCGGCGTGCCGTCGGGTGCGATCACCTTCGGCTCGAGACGGGACAGGATGCGCATCGTCTGCGCGTTCCCCTCGAAGCCGCCGATGTCCTCGGCCCAGTCGTTGAGCGCGCGCTCCCCGTTGTGGCCGAACGGCGGATGCCCGAGGTCATGGCTCAGGCACGCGGTGTCGACGACGTCCGGCGACAGGTGCAGCGCCGTCGCGAGCTCGCGCCCGACCTGCGCGACCTCGAGCGAGTGCGTCAGGCGGTTGCGGGCGAAGTCGACGGGGCTCGCGGGGCTCAGGACCTGCGTCTTGGCCGCGAGCCGGCGCAGTGCCGCCGAGTGGAGTACGCGCGCACGGTCGCGCGCGAAGTCGTCGCGCTGCGAGCGGTGCTGCTCCGAGCCGAAGCGGAGGGCGTCGTGATCGTCGTAGCCGTCCGGGCGCGCGAGCGCGAGCTCGGTCGCGACTTGCGTGGCCACGCGGCTATCCCCGACGTCGCTCATCCGCCGCTGTGGTCCAGCTCGGCCTCGGCGAGCTCCCGCGACGCGGCCGCGCCGATCTCGCGCGACGCGTACCAGCCCTCCGGGAGCACCGGGCGCTTCGGCGTGCCCGCACGCCCGCGCTGGCCCTCCGCCGCGCTGCCGGGGTACGGCGCGTCGTGGGCGAGCGTCGCGAGGAGCTCGTCGATCTCGGCGAGGCTGGATGCGGTCGCCAGGGCCGCGCGGATGTCGCCGCCGACCGGGTAGCCCTTGAAGTACCACGCGACGTGCTTGCGGATGTCGCGGCAGCCGCGTCCTTCGTCCTCGAAGAACTCGACGAGGAGCTCGGCGTGCCGGCGGAACGCCCGCGCGACGAAGCCGAGCGTGGCGTCGACGGTCACCCCTCGGCCGCCGAACGCGCGGGCGAGGTCGCCGAAGAGCCACGGCCGGCCGAGGCAGCCGCGCCCGACGACGACGCCGTCGCAGCCGGTCTCGGTCATCATCCGCACGGCGTCCTCCGCCGACCAGATGTCGCCGTTGCCGAGCACCGGGATGCTCGTGACGGTCTCCTTGAGCGTCGAGATCGCGCCCCAGTCGGCGGAGCCCGCGTAGAACTGCGCGGCGGTGCGGGCGTGCAGGGCGATGGCGGCGGCACCGGCGTCCTCGGCCGCGCGCGCCGCCTCGAGGTACGTGAGGTGCTCGTCATCGATGCCCTTGCGCATCTTGACGGTCACGGGGACGTCTCCCGCTGCCCGGACGACGCTCGCGACGATGTCCCGGAACAGGTCGAGCTTCCACGGCAGAGCCGCGCCCCCGCCCTTCCGGGTCACCTTCGGCACGGGGCATCCGAAGTTCATGTCGATGTGGTCGGCGCGGTCCTCCGCCACGAGGATCCGCGCGGCCTCGGCCATGGTCGCCGGGTCCACGCCGTAGAGCTGGATCGACCGCGGCGTCTCGGACTCGTGGTGCCGGATGAGGCGCATGGTCGTCGCGTTCCGCTCCACCAGTGCGCGGGACGTGATCATCTCGCTGACGTACAGTCCCTCGCCGTACTCGCGGCACAGGCGCCGGAACGCCGTGTTCGTGATCCCGGCCATCGGCGCCAGCACGACCGGCACCGGAACCTCGATGCGCCCGAGCCGCAGCGGTGCGGGGGCGGTCAGGGTGGCGGTCACCGGAACATTCTCCCAGACTCGGAGCCGAGGGGTCCGAAGCGGGCTTAGCCTGAGCGTATGACCGACGCCGTCACCGATCTGCGCGATATCCCCTTCCTCACCGCCGACGGTTCGTCGGCCACACTCCGCGACTACGATCCGCGCGACGGCGAGGGAGTCATCCTCGTCGTCAACGTGGCCTCGAAGTGCGGCCTCACCCCGCAGTACGAGCAGCTCGAGGAGCTGCAGAAGACGTACGCGGACCGCGGCTTCACCGTCCTCGGCTTCCCGTGCAACCAGTTCATGGGCCAGGAGCCGGGCTCGATGGAGGAGATCCTCGAGTACTGCTCGATGACGTGGGGCGTCTCGTTCCCCGTCGTCGACAAGATCCGCGTGAACGGCTCGCACGCGGCCCCCCTCTACAAGGCGCTGAAGCAGACCCCCACGGTCGAGGGCGAGAAGGGTCGCATCACCTGGAACTTCGAGAAGTTCCTCCTCACGCCGGATGGTGCGGTGCACCGCTTCCGTCCGACGACGAAGCCCGACGACCCGAAGATCGTTCAGGTGATCGAGGCGCACCTCCCCGCGTAGCGCCGGGCCGCGTGATCACCGCGGCGAGGAAGAAGCCGAGCGCCCCGAGGGCGGTGCCGAGGTTGGTCCAGAACAGGCTCACGATCTCGTCGGAGCCGGGGATCACATACGCGCCGATCGCGGAGATGCCGAACAGGACCGATCCGGCCATGTTCAGCCACGTCGCGAGCGGTGTGCGGGCCCGGATGTCCCACAGCTCGTGCCGGCGGGAGACGGCGCCGAGGGCGAGCCCGCTGGACACGAGGAAGCAGATCGAGCCCCAGGCATCCGGTCGCCAGCCGGCGCCCACCGTGTCCGGATCCCGGATGGCCCAGCTCAGCGCCTGGATCGTGGAGAGGTTGAAGAACAGGGTGCCGACGAACTGGACGGCGGCGGACCACCAGTCCAGCACGTCGGCGGGCGTCATCCCGCGGTAGGGGAACCGCCGGCCGGTCAGCGCGAGCTGGATGCCGGCCGCGAGCGTGAAGAACACCGCACCGATCGCGAAGGTGGCGTTCGCGAACACCGCGCTCGTCATCGCGACGTACCACGGCAGCGCGCCGATGAAGAAGCACACGGAGCCGATCGCGAAGCCCCACGACTCGCGGCCGAGCTTCCGGCGGCGCAGCGCGAGAGCGGGATCCGTCGTCGCGCCGGGGTCGGCGGTCATGATCCCGTCGGCGCGTCCACGGCGCCGCCGAACCGGCGGTCGCGGCCCTGGTACTGCCCGATGGCGTCCCAGAGGTCGACGCGGGAGAAGTCCGGCCACAGGGTGTCGAGGAAGACGTACTCGGCGTACGCCGCCTCCCAGAGGAGGAAGTTCGACGTGCGCTGCTCGCCGCTGGAGCGCACGAACAGGTCGACGTCGGGCATGTCCGGCTGGTACAGGTGCCGGCGCACGAGCTTCTCGGACACGGCGGACGGCTTCATCCGGCCGGCCGCGATCTCCTCGCCGATCGCGCGGAACGCATCGACGAGCTCGACCCGGCCCCCGTAGTTGACGCACATCGTGAGGGTCAGCACGTCGTTGCTCTGCGTGAGCCGCTCCGCGTGCTGCAGCTCCTTCACGACGCTCGTCCACAGCCGCGGCCGCCGGCCCGCCCAGCGCACCCGCACGCCCCACTCGTTGAGCTGGTCGCGGCGCCGGTGCAGCACGTCGCGGTTGAAGCCCATGAGGAAGCGCACCTCGTCGGGCGAGCGCGACCAGTTCTCGGTCGAGAAGGCGTAGACGGAGAGGTGCTTCACCCCGGCCTGGATGGCGCCGGCCACGACGTCGAGCAGCGCCGCTTCGCCCGCGCGGTGACCCTCGATGCGAGTGAGCCCGCGGCGGTTCGCCCAGCGGCCGTTGCCGTCCATCACGATCGCGACGTGACGCGGGACGCTCCCCGCGAGCAGCTCCGCGGGCGGATGGATGCCGGTCCAGTCCAGCGGGCGATAGGGCACCGCGTCGCGGTGCGTGTAGGGCTTCGGCACGCGCTACCTCGCCTGCTCGACGTGTGCGAGCGAGCGGATGCCGCGCTCCAGGTGCCACTGGGCGTAGGCGGCGACGAGACCGGAGGCGGATGCCAGCGCTGCGGGCGCCGCGGCATCCACGGCATCCCACTCCCCCGCCATGAGGGCCCGGAGCAGCGCCGCGGTGTCGGTGGAGATGCGCGCGGCGCCCGCGGGCGCGTCGGCGGCGCAGACGAGCCCGCCGAGCTGCGCCACGAACAGGTCGTGCGGACCCGGCTTGCCGCAGCGGGCGCATTCGTCGAGCGCCGGCGCCCAGCCGGACAGCGCCATGGCGCGCAGGAGGTAGGAGTCGAGGATCTGGCGCGCGGCGTGCTCGCCCTTGGCGAGGGCGCGGAGACCGCCGACGAGCAGGAGGTATTGCTGCACGGTCGCCTCGGCCTCGTTCAGCCGGTCGGCGGCCTCGACCATCGCGTGCGCCGACGTGTACCGGTCGTAGTGCACGGCGATGTCGGCGCCGTACGAGCCGAGCGACTCGGCCTGCTGCACGATGTCGAGCGAGCGCCCCTCGTACAGCTGCACGTCGGCGACCATGAACGGCTCGAGCCGGGCGCCGAAGCGCGACGAGGTGCGGCGCACGCCCTTGGCGACCGCGCGGATCTTCCCGTGCCGGCGGCTCAGCATCGTGACGATGCGGTCCGCCTCACCCAGCTTGTGGGTGCGCAGGACCACGACCTCGTCACGGTAGGTGGGCACTCGTCAATTATCTCCGGCGGACGAGAGAATGAAGTGATGAACGACGCGACCTTGGTCATACCGCTGTGGGCGGATCTCACCGCCGTCAGCATCGGCGGGATCGAGGGCGCGATGTTCGCCTCGCGCTTCCGGGGCGTCCGCCGGCTCGACCTCCTCGGCGTCGTGATCATCGGCATCCTGATCGGCATGGGCGGCGGTCTCATCCGCGACCTGCTGCTCGGGGTGCCGCCCGCCTCGCTGCAGAGCGAGTGGTACCTGGTCGCCGCGACGACGGCGGCACTGGCGGGCATGCTGCTCGCGGGTGCCCTGAGCCGTGTCTCGTTCCTCATCGTCGCGCTGGATGCGTTGGCGATCGGCATGTTCGGCGCGTTCGGCACGAGCAAGGCGCTGACCCTCGGCCTGCCGGTCGTGCCCGCGATCTTCGTCGGCGTGTGCGCGGCCGTCGGCGGGAGCGTGCTCCGCGACGTGATCATGGGCCTGCCGGTCGCGGTCATGCACGTCGGGTCGCTCTACGCGGTCGCCGCCGGGGGCGGATGCCTCGCGCTGGTGATCCTGCACGCGGTCGGGGTCCCGATCATCTGGGCGGCCGTGGCGTGCATCCTGGTGACGGCCGCGATCCGGCTGATGTCCGTGATCTTCGACGTGTCCCTGCCCGAGCAGCGCGCCCTGGCCCGCCGCCGCGCCGCCGGTCCGGACCCCGCGGAGTGACGCGGGGTCCGGACCCGGGTCAGACGCCGGCGAGGGCCGACGTGCGGCGGCGGGTGCGGATGGCGCGGTTGACGGCCGACACGATCGCCTTCAGCGACGCGGTCGAGATGTCGCCGTCGATGCCGACGCCCCAGAGGCGCTCGCCCTCGACCTGCAGCTCGACGTAGGCCGCGGCCTGCGCGTCGCCGCCGGCGCTGAGCGTGTGCTCGACGTAGTCGTACAGGGAGATGTCGAACCCGCGTTCGCGCAGCACGTTCAGGAACGCCGCGATCGGGCCGTTGCCGTGCCCCACGGCCTCCGCGTCGCCGTCGCCGTCGCGCAGCACGACCCGCAGTTCGACGTCGCCGGACATGTCGCTCGTGGTGCGGGTGCCGAGGATCTCGAACCGGCCCCAGCGCTCGTCGGCGACCGCGGACGGCAGGTACTCGTCGGAGAAGATCTCCCAGATCTCGTCGCTCGTGACCTCTCCGCCCTCGGCATCCGTCTTGGCCTGCACGACACCGGAGAACTCGATCTGCAGGCGCCGCGGCAGGTCGAGCGCGTGGTCGCTCTTCAGCAGATACGCGACGCCGCCCTTGCCGGACTGCGAGTTCACGCGGATGACCGCCTCGTACGAGCGCCCCAGGTCCTTCGGGTCGATCGGCAGGTAAGGCACGGCCCACTCGAGCTCGTCGACCGGCACCCCAGCCGCCTCCGCGCGGGCCTCCATCGCCTCGAAGCCCTTCTTGATCGCGTCCTGGTGCGATCCGCTGAACGCGGTGAAGACGAGGTCGCCGACCCAGGGGTGGCGCTCGCCGACGGGCAGCTGGTTCGCGTACTCGACCGTCCGCTTGATCTGGTCGATGTCGGTGAAGTCGATCTGCGGGTCGATGCCCTGCGTCATCAGGTTGATGCCCAGCGCGACGATGTCGACGTTGCCGGTGCGCTCGCCGTTGCCGAACAGGCATCCCTCGATCCGGTCGGCGCCGGCCAGGTAGCCGAGCTCCGCCGCCGCGATCGCGGTGCCGCGGTCGTTGTGCGGGTGCAGCGACAGGATGACGTTCTCGCGGTAGGCGAGGTGCCGGTTCATCCACTCGATCGAGTCGGCGTAGACGTTGGGCGTCGCCATCTCCACGGTCGCGGGCAGGTTGATGATGACCTTCCGCTCCGGCGTCGGTTCGAAGATCTCCAGCACCTGGTTGCAGATGTCGGCGGCGAACTCGAGCTCGGTGCCTGTGTAGCTCTCCGGCGAGTACTCGTAGTAGACCGTGGTCTCGGGGATCCGCTTCTCGAACTCGCGGCACAAGCGGGCGCCGTGCAGAGCGATGTCGATGATCCCCTGCTTGTCCTCGCGGAAGACCACCTCGCGCTGCAGGATGCTCGTCGAGTTGTAGAGGTGCACGATGACGCGCTTGGCGCCGACGATCGCCTCGTACGTGCGCTCGATGAGGTGGTCACGTGCCTGCGTCAGCACCTGGATCGTGACGTCGTCCGGGATGAGGTCTTCCTCGATGAGCTGCCGGACGAAGTCGAAGTCGGTCTGGCTCGCGCTCGGGAACCCGACCTCGATCTCCTTGTAGCCCATGCGGACCAGGAGCTCGAACATGATCCGCTTGCGCTCGGGGCTCATCGGGTCGATGAGGGCCTGGTTGCCGTCGCGGAGGTCGACGGCGCACCAGCGGGGGGCGACGGTGATCCGCTTGTCGGGCCAAGTGCGGTCGGGCAGGTCGACGCGGAACTGCTCGTGATACGGGCGATACCGGTGGATCGGCATGCGCGAAGGCTTCTGCGTGTTCTCCATGATTCTGGGTCGTCTCTCTCGTCAGGTGAGGCGGGCCAACGACAAGCTCCGCGACGAGGAAGGCCCTAGAACGAGGACTCGTCGCGGCAGCTAAGAAGGAGCGAGCCGAACCGCATACGCCCCAGGGTACACCAGGTCGCCAGGAGGCGGACCGGATGCCCGTTTCGAGAGCAGGACATTGTGACATCGGACCTGGGGAAAACGGGGCGGGGAATGTCGGTGGCCCTCGGGAGGATGGAGGGTATGGACGCACTGCTCGAGCACCTCCGCGAGGCGGTCTCCGGCGTGCGCGGAGAGGTACTTGATGCGTTCGACGCGAGGGCTGCTCGGGGGTGTTCCGACGACCACCTGCTCGACGCGATGACCGCAGCGGCCGAGCTCGGGCGGCTCGCGGAGGCGCTCCTCGTGGAGGCGACCGGAGAGGTCGCGCGTCGCTCGCGCGGCGACCGTGCCGAGCGTCTCACGAGCCGGATGGGCTGCCACGACGTGAGCGAGCTGCTCCAGCGTGCGACGCGCTTGGCCCCGGCATCCGTCGCCCGGCTGCGTCGCGGCGCGGACGCGGTCTCTGAGGACGAGTCGATCGGCGGCGAGGGGTTGCCGGCTCGCCTGCCGGCGATGCGCGCGGCGCTCGCCAAGGGCGAGGTCGGGCTCGACGGCCTGCTGGCCGTGGCGGAGCCGCTGGCGACGATGGGGCGGCGTGTCGGGCGCGATGAGGTGCTCGCGGCCGACGCGGTGCTGGCCGCCGAGGCGCGGGGGCAGGGGCCGGATGCCGCTCCCCCGCCGTGCGCCGACCTGCTGCGGCTCCAGGCACAGGCGTGGGTGGCGGCGCTCGATCAGGACGGTGCGGAGCCGCGCGAGTCCCGCGCGCTGCATCTTCGCGGCATCACGCTCGGCCACGCGCGCGACGGGGTCGTTCCCGTGCGGGGGAACCTGCTGCCCGAGGTGGCCGCGCAGTTCCAGCGCATCTGCGATGCGACCGAGTCGCCGCGGACCGATGGCGGGGGTGTCGCGTTCCGCCCGTCAGATGAGGTGGCGGACGACGCACCCGTCGATCTGCGCAGGCCCGCGCAGAAGCGGCACGACGCGCTGGCGACGGCGCTGTTCGCCGCGGCATCCAGCGCCCTGCTGCCGACGATCGGCGGGGCCGCACCCACGCTCGTGGTCTCGGTGCGCGCCGACGACCTCGTCGCCGATACGGGGTGGGCGCATGTCGACGGCGCCGCGGAGCCGGTCTCGCCCGCGGCCGCGCGACACGCCGGCTGCGCCGGCGTCGTGCAGCGAGTGCTGCTCGACACGAACGGCCGAATCGAGCGCATCGGCACCGAGGAGCGCGTGTTCAACCGCCACCAGCGCCGCGCGATCGCGCTTCGCGACGGCGGCTGCCTCATCCCCGGCTGCGGCGTGCCGGCCGGCTGGTGCGAAATCCACCACGTGACCGAGCACGCGATCGGCGGCCCGACGCACACCGACAACGGCGTGCTCCTCTGCTGGTTCCACCACCGCTTCCTCGACACGAGCGGCTGGAGCGTTCGCATGAATCGCGGCGTCCCCGAGGTGAGAGCGCCCGGCTGGGCCGACCCGCACCGCGAGTGGCGCGCGACGACGAAGTCGAGGTCGCGCCTGCTCGACCGCGTCATCCGCCGGACGTGATCCGAGCGGAGCATGTCACGTCGATAGGCGCCGCCGAGGCAACCGAACCGCCAGAGTAGTGGTGTGAGATGGTGTGGGCGGCCCGTGGGAGACGAAGGGCATGCGCTGGCGAACGCCACTCAGGCTCGCTTCCGTGCGGCCGTCGCGAATTCCGGTCATGTCTGGGATGACCCGCAGCTCACCGCCATCGACGCGCTCAGTGCGCCCACTCGCCACGGCTATTACCTCTGGGGTGGCGTGGGCCGGGGAAAGAGCCTGCTCGGTGACACGTACTTCGCCGCGATTCCGACCGCCCGAAAGCGTCGATTCCATTTCCATGACTTCTTCCGAGACCTCCACACCCAGATCGTCCGTGACCGCGTACCGCTCGACCGGTCCTTGCGAGGACTGATCGGGAACGCCGACGTGGTGCTCTTCGACGAGTTCCACGTGCACGACGTCGCCGACGGCGTCTATCTCACGGCCACGCTGCGGCGCCTGCTCGATGCCGGGACCCTCATCGTCGCGACGTCGAACTACGCGCCCGAGGCGCTGATGCCGAACCCGCTCCACCACGAGCGCTTCCGGCCGGCGATCGAGCTCATCCGCGAGCGACTCGACGTCGTTCACCTTCGCGACGGCCGGGACTACCGCACCGAGCGCGCGGGCGACGGGCGCGGCTTCGCCACCGGAACCTGGAGCACTCGACCATCGGCTCCGCCGCCACCCGGACCCGCCGTCGATCTGGATGCCGCGGGCCATATGCTGAGCGCACAGCACGTCGATGACGGCGGCGGCACCTTCACGTTTCGAGAGCTTTGCTCTCGAGCTCTCGGCGTCGCCCAGTACCTCTGGCTCGCCGAACACCTGCGCACGATCACCCTGACTGCGGTACCCGACCTCGCGACGGTCGATCGCGATCCGCTCGCGAGATTCGCCAACCTCATCGACGTTCTCCACGACCGCGACATCCCGCTTCACGTCACGGCCGTCGGCGAGCCTGGCCGACTCCGGGAGGCGACGGAGCCACCCCGAGACGTCGACCGAATCGTCAGCAGGCTGTTTATGCTCCGACGGGCATGAGTCGCCGGAGCGATAGGCTCCGGCGCATGCGGATCGTGGTGGCGGGGACGCACGCCAGTGGGAAGAGCACGCTCATCGGGGACTTCGTCGCGCGCCATCCGGAGTATCGCGTCCTACCGGACCCGTTCGACGAGCTCGCGGACGATCTCTTCGACGAGCCCGACGCGCGCCTGTTCAGCGCGCAGCTGGAGCTCGCGGCGCGCCGGCTGGTCTCGCTGGAGGACGACGTGGACGTCATCGCGGAGCGCGGCCCCCTCGACTTCCTGGCCTACCTCGACGCCCTCGACCGCCTCGGCCGGCGAGGACGATCGCGCGAGGCGCTCAGCGCCGGGCTCGCGTGCACGGAGCAGGCGGCCGCGCACATCGATCTGCTCGCGCTGCTACCACTCAGCGAGCGGCATCCGATCCTCGTGGGCGAGGACGAGGATCCCGAGCTCCGGGACGCAATGAACGACGCCGTTCTGGAGCTGGCCGACGATCCCGACCTCGCGGGCACCGCGATCGTCGAGCTGGCCGGCGACCGGTATGCGCGGCTCGCGCAGCTTGAGGAGGCCGTCTTCGGCTACAGCTCGTAGCTGACGATCGTACGGAGGAACCCGCGGAGCTCCTCCGTCATGTCGAGCACGTCGCGGTCGAGCAGCCACTGCACCTGCAGACCGTCCATCAGCGCGACGGTCCGCACCGCGGCGCTGAGGGGGCGCACACCGGGCTGCAGACCCCCCTCGCGCTGGATCACGGTGAACGCCTTCTCCAGCCCTTCGCGCATCCAGTCGTAGCGACGGACGAAGTACTCGTGCGCCGGGTGGTCGGGCGATGTCCCCTCGGCCGAGAGGGTGCAGTACAGCGCGACGACACCGGGCGTGGACGCGTTGTAGCTCGCGAGCTCCAGGAGTCCCGCGATCGTCGCTCGGCCGATCGACGCATCGTCGATCGGAACGAGCTGCTCCCCTCGGACGTCACGCCGTTCCAGCACCGCCGCCAGCAGAGCGCTCTTGTTCGGGAAGTGGTGGAGGAGGCCCGCCTCGCTCATGCCGACCCGCTCCGCGATGTCCCGGATCGACCCGGCGCGATAGCCCGACTGGGCGAAGACCTCGAGCGCGGCATCCAGGATCACGCGGCGCTTCTCGTCGGTCTTCGCGTACGCGCCCCGCGGCTTGCCCACGCGCCGCGTCGCCGTCGATGTGCTCGTCATTCTCGGTCCTTCGGGCTCGTGTGGCGTTCAGCCTAATCTTCAGGTGATCGAGAGGACGACATGACCACCGCACGCATCACCGAACTGGAGGCCGAGCACGACGAGCTCGTGCTCCCCGCATTCGACCACGCCGACGCCTGGCGTCTCGGCGGCATCATCACCGCCGCAGCCCTCTCCGCCGGACACCGGGTCGCGATCGACATCCGCCGACCCGGGCTCGTGCTCTTCCGAGCAGCCCTCGCCGGAACGACGCCCGACCAGGAGGCCTGGATCGCCGCGAAGGCGCGCACGGTTCTGCGGCTCGAGACGAGCTCCGCCCTCGCCGCGGAGCGCTTCGCCCAGAGCGGTGTGGACGCGGCCGGGATGGGATGGCTCCCGTTCCCGGAATACGCGCTGGCCGGCGGTTCCGTTCCCGTGCGGGTCGCCGGGACCGGCGTCGTCGCGGCGGTGACCGCATCCGGCCTTTCGTCCGACGACGACCACGCGCTCGTCGTGGCCGGCCTCCGGGAGCTGATCCGACTGTGGTGAATCCCGCACAGTCACTCGGGTTTTGTGATAGCGTCCATGCTCCAGACGGCCCAACGACGGGCTGCGCTCGAAAGGACAAGGATGTTCTCTTGGAAGAAGGCGGCTGTCGTCCTGGCCGCCGTCGCACTGGCACTCACCGGCTGCTCCGCCGGTGGCTCCGGAGGATCGACCGCCTCGGGCGGGACGCTGACCCTCGGCCTCATCACCCCCGCCTCCAACTTCTCGGCGCAAGGGGCGAGCTGGGCCAACGAGTCCCCCTACATGCAGGCGGTCTATGACACGCTGCTGAAGGCCGAGGCGGACGGCACGATCGTCGCGAACCTCGCCACGGACTGGTCCTACAACGCCGACAACACCGTGCTCACGATGACGCTGCGCGACGACGTGAAGTTCACGGACGGCACGCCGTTCAACGCCCAGGCCGCGGCGCAGAACCTCGTCCGCTTCCGGGACGGCACCTCGCCGAATGCGTCGTTCCTGGCGAACCTCAAGGACGCCACCGCGATCGACGACACGCACGTCCAGCTCACGCTCAAGGCGCCGGACCCGGCCCTGCTCACGTACCTCACCCAGAACGCCGGTCTGCAGGAGAGCCCCGCGGCGTTCGGGAACGCCGACGTCAAGACGGTTCCCGTCGGCTCCGGCCCGTACACGCTCAACGTCGGCGAGACGGTCGTCGGCAACAGCTACGTCTTTGACAAGAACCCGAACTACTGGAACCCATCGGACCAGCACTACGACAAGCTCGTCATGAACTACTACGCCGACAGCACCTCGCTGCTGAACGCGATCCAGGGCGGCCAGGTCAACGCGTCCACGACGATCAACAACACGATCCTCCCCCAGATCGAGTCGGCCGGGTACACCCTCAGCCCGATCGAGAACAACTGGTGGGGCCTCATCATCGGCGACCGCAACGGGACCCTGAACCCGGCGATCGGCAACGTGAAGGTGCGCCAGGCGCTCAACTACGCGTTCGACCGCAACGCGATGCTGACGGCCTTCACCGACGGCCACGGCACGGTGACCGAACAGATCTTCCCGACGAAGTCGACGAGCTACGACCCGGCGCTCGACCAGACCTACAGCTACGACCCGGCGAAGGCCCGGCAGTTGCTCGCCGAGGCGGGCTACCCCAACGGGTTCGACCTCAGGATGCCGAGCTCCGCCGCCTTCGGCGCGTCGAACTTCGCGCTCATCCAGCAGCAGCTGGCCGACGTCGGCATTCGCGTGACCTACGACGAACTCCAGGTCAACGACTACATCACCGCTCTCGTCAGCGGAAAGTACCCCGTGGCCCTGATGGCGCTGCAGCTCGACCCGACCGACTGGCAGCTGTCCCAGTTCTCGATCGACAAGAGCGCTACGTTCAACGGCTTCCACACCGATGACCCGATGGTTCAGGGCTACATCGCCACCCTCCAGACCGGCAGCAAGGCCGACGCCGAGGCGGCGGGCAAGGCGCTCAACAAGTACATCGTCGATCAGGGCTGGTTCGCCCCGTGGTTCCGTCCGGCGCTCAACTTCGTGAGCGACCCGAACACCGACCTCACGGTGCAGGTGGGCAATTCCTACCCGTACCTGTGGAACATCAAGCCGAAGAACTGATCAACCCGGGATGCCGGGGCGGTGGCGGATCGCCCCGGCCCGGCATCTCACCCCACGACAAGGACCGACGTTGCTCCGATTCACCGTCCGCCGCCTCGTGAGCGGCGTGATCCTCCTCTTCGTCATCTCGAGTGCCGCCTTCCTGCTCTTGAACCTCGGCGCGGGCGACGTCGGGAGGCGGATCCTCGGCCCCGCCGCCACGGACGCGACCGTAACGCTGAAGAACCAGCAGCTGGGCCTCGACCAACCGGTCTTCACCCGCTACGTCGAGTGGCTCACGGGCGCTCTGCGCGGCGACTTCGGATCGTCGTGGTTCACCAACCAGCCCGTCGACCAGGCGATCTTCTCCCGCCTGGCGGTGACCCTCTCGCTCGTCATCGGCGCCACGATCGCGAGCGGCGTGATCGCGACGGTGCTCGGCGTCTGGGCGGCGCGTCGCCGTGGCTGGGCCGACAAGCTCGTCCAGGTGATCGCGGTGCTCGGCTTCGCGATCCCGGGCTTCCTCATCGCGATCTTCCTCGTGAACGTGTTCGCCCTGAACCTGCACTGGTTCAAGCCCACCGGCTACGTGCAGATGAGCAGCTCGTTCCCCGGCTGGATGAGCTCGGTCACCCTCCCCATCGTCGCGCTCTCGATCGGCGCCATCGCCGCGATCGTGCAGCAGGTCCGCGGATCCGTCATCGACGCCCAGCGGCAGGACTGGGTGCGCACGCTCCGCAGCCGCGGCCTCTCCGAGAACCGCATCGTGTACAAGCACGTGCTGCGCAACGCCGGCGGCCCCGCGCTCGCCGTGCTCGCCGTCCAGTTCATCGGCCTCCTCGGCGGCGCGGTGATCGTGGAGCAGATCTTCGCCATCCCCGGTCTCGGGCAGATCTCGGTGTCGGCCACGGCCCAGGGCGACATGCCGCTCGTGATGGGCCTCGTGGTCGCGGTCGGCGCACTGGTCGTGATCGTCAACCTTCTCATCGACCTGATCCAAGGCTTCCTCAACCCGAAGGTGCGTGTGTCGTGAGCGAATCCGCCACCAACCCCCTGCCCGGCACCGCCGTCGAGGAGCGCGCCGCGCGCTCGCACCTCGTCCGCCGGATGCTCCGCAACGGAGCGGGCCTGTTCGCCCTCATCGTGCTCGGTCTGATCGTGCTCGCGGCCATCCTGGCGCCGCTGCTCACGCAGCAGGATCCGAACTTCTCGAACATCCAGAATCTGGGTGCCGCCCCCAGCGCCGATCATCCGCTCGGCACCGACGGCGCCGGTCGCGACGTGCTGGCCCGCCTCCTCTACGGCACGCGCTACAGCCTGGCCGCGGCGCTTCTCGGCACCGTCGTCGCCGCCGTGATCGGCGTGACCGGCGGCCTTATCGCCGGGTACTTCGGCAAATGGTTCGAGTCCGTGTCCTCGTGGCTCGTCGCCGCCATCATGGCGCTCCCCGGCATCGTCGTGCTGCTCGCCGCCCGCGCCGTGCTCGGCCCCTCGCTGTGGCTTGCGATGGCCGTGTTCGGCGTGCTCCTCGCGCCGGCGTTCTATCGGCTCGTCTACACGGCCGTGATGAACGTGCGGGGTGAGCTGTTCGTGGATGCGGCACGCGTCTCGGGCGTCGGCGACGCGCGCATCATCGGCCGCCACATCCTGTCGGTCGTGCGGGCCCCGATCATCATCCAGTTCGCGTTCGTGATGGGCATCGCGATCGCGATCCTCGCCGGACTGGACTTCCTCGGCCTCGGCGACGCCTCGGTCCCGACGTGGGGGAACATGCTCAACGACGCGTTCGCCCGCATGTACAAGACCCCGATGCTCCTGCTCTGGCCGAGCGTCGCGATCGCGCTAACTTCGGTCGCGCTCGCCCTGTTCGCGAACGCCCTCCGCGACGAGCTCGAGCGGAGCGGGAAGCGCGCGCGCCGCCGGCGGGGCGCCGCGGCCGCCGCTGCGACGGCCACCGTGACGATCCCGCCCGCCGAGGTCGTCGTGCACCCCGAGACGGAGCCCGACACGCGCGACCGTCTGCTCGTGGTGGACTCGCTCGTGGTCGGCTACGACCAGCCGGACGGCGGCGTGAAGCAGGTCGTCAACGGCGTCTCGCTCACGGTGCGACAGGGCGAGGTCCACGGCCTCATCGGCGAATCCGGCTCGGGGAAGACGCAGACGGCTTGGTCGATCCTGCGCCTCCTCCCCGACGGCGGTCGGATCGTCGGCGGGAGCGTCGTCTTCCGCGGAACCGACCTCGCGTCGCTCACCGAGGCGGAGATGCGGAAGATCCGCGGCCGGCGGATCTCCTACATCCCGCAGGAGCCGATGTCGAACCTCGATCCCTCCTTCACGATCGGCAGCCAGCTCGTCGAGCCGATGCGGCTCGCGCTCGGCATCTCCCGCACCGAGGCCAAGAAGCGCGCGCTCGATCTGCTCGCCCGGGTGGGCATCCCGAACCCCGAGCGCACGTACGCGGCCTACCCGCACGAGGTGTCGGGCGGGATGGCGCAGCGCGTACTGATCGCCGGCGCCGTCTCGTGCGAACCCGAGCTCGTGATCGCCGACGAGCCGACCACGGCGCTCGACGTCACCGTGCAGGCCGAGATCCTCGACCTGCTGCGCGGGCTGCAGAAGGAGCTCGGGGTGAGCATCCTCATCGTCACGCACAACTTCGGCGTGGTCGCCGACCTCTGCGACCGCGTCTCCGTGATGCGCGACGGGATGATCGTGGAGACGGGGCCCGCGCGGCCGATCTTCGCCGACCCGCAGCATCCGTACACGAAGTCCCTGTTCGACGCGATCCTCGAGGACGGCGCCGCGCGCGGCGCGCTCGAACTCGCGTCCGACCGCCATGCCATCACGGTGGGAGCCGCATCATGACCGAGCCGCTGCTCGTCGTCGACCAGCTCGTGGTCGACTACCCCGTGAAGGGATGGCGACGGAAGCCCTTCCGCGCTCTCAAAGGCGTGTCGCTGGACATCGAGGCCGGCGAATGCGTCGGGCTCGTCGGCGAGTCCGGATCGGGCAAGACCACCCTCGGCCGGGCGGTGCTGGGCCTCGCGCCGGTGACCGGCGGCAGCATCCGCTTCCGGGGCGCCGAGATCGGGCAGCTCTCGCGGGGTGACCGCCGCGCGCTCTCCGATGCGATCCAGGTCGTGTTCCAGGACCCGTACTCCTCGCTCAATCCCTCGCTCACGATCGAGCAGTCGCTCACCGAGCCGCTGCGCGTGAAGAAGCTCTCGGCCGCGGATGCCTCGAAGCGCGTGCGCACCCTCCTCGACCAGGTCGGCCTGCCGTCGAACGCCGCCGGCCGGCTGCCCCGCGAGTTCAGCGGCGGGCAGCGCCAGCGCATCGCGATCGCCCGGGCGCTCGCGCTGTCGCCGCAGCTCATCGTGTGCGACGAGCCGGTGTCGGCGCTCGACCTCTCGACCCAGGCCCGCGTGCTCGACCTGTTCAAGGAGATCCAGGAGGAGACGGGCGTCGCCTACCTCTTCGTCTCCCACGACCTCGCCGTTGTGCGGCACCTCAGCCATCGCGTCGCGGTGATGTACCACGGCGAGATCGTGGAGTACGGCCCCGGCGACCAGGTCACCTCCGAGCCCGAGCATCCCTATACCCAGCGGTTGCTCCTGGCGGCCCCGGTGCCCGATCCCGTGCTCCAGGAACAGCGGCGCGCCGACCGGCGCCGGCTGATCGACGCCCAGAACGAGATGGCCGTTCAGGCCGGCGCGATCTGACGGCCCCGCCGCTCGGCTTCTCTCCCACAGCTTCTCCCCCACGACCGACGGCCCGCAGCGGCCGCCAGGAAGGACGACGCATGACCGACCTCACCACCGCCCGGGAGCTCGACACGGTGCTCGCCCAGCTCAGCCTCGAGGAGAAGGTGCGCCTGCTCACGGGCCGCGACTTCTGGAGCACACTGCCGATCGACCGGGTGGGGCTCCGCAGCATGGTGCTGTCCGACGGCCCCTCCGGCGTCCGCGGGCCGGAGTGGGACGAACGCTCACCCTCCCTCAACCTGCCCTCGGCCTCCGCGCTCTCGGCCGCGTTCGATCCGGCCATGGCGCACCGCTACGGCGCCGTCGCCGCATGCGAGGCCCGCCGGAAGGGCGTCGACGTCGTGCTCGGCCCGACGGTGAACCTCCACCGGTCGCCCCTCGGCGGCCGCCACTTCGAGGCCTTCAGCGAGGATCCGGTCCTCACCGGCGAGCTCGCCGCCGCCTACGTCAACGGCCTGCAGGACAACGGCGTCGCCGCGACCCCGAAGCACTATGTGGCGAACGACTCGGAGACGGACCGCTTCACGGCGGACGTTCGGGTGAGCGACCGCGCACTGCGCGAGCTCTACCTGCTCGCCTTCGAGAAGGCGATCGTCGACTCCCGAGCCTGGCTCGTCATGAGCGCCTACAACTCCGTCAACGGCGTGACCGCGACGGAGAACGATCTGCTGGAGACCCCGTTGAACAGCGAGTGGGGGTTCGACGGCGTCGTGGTCAGCGACTGGACCGCCGTCCGGTCGCTCGCCTCGGCGGAGGCCGCCCAGGACCTGGCGATGCCAGGGCCCGATGGGCCGTGGGGCGAGGCGCTCATCACCGCGGTGGCGCAGGGGGCCATCGCGCTGGACGTGGTCGACCGCAAGGTGCGGCGGCTGCTCCGCCTGGCCCAGCGCGTGGGTGCGCTCGGCGAGGCGGGACCGGCTCCTCTCGTGCACGTCGAGGACGGCATCCGATTCGCCCGGGAGGCGGCGGCGGACGGCGCCGTGCTCCTGGAGAACCGCGGAGAGCTGCCGTGGAACGCCGCCGAGCTGCGCCGGGTGGCCGTGAGCGGGAACAATGCCGACGTCGTGCGCACCCAGGGCGGCGGGAGCGCGACGGTGCTGCCCGAGCACACGATCTCGCCCCTGGAGGGCCTCCGCGCCGCGCTGCCGGACACCGAGATCGAGTACTCCGTCGGCGCGATCACGCAGGTCGGGCTCGCCGGCATCCCCCGGGAGCGGATGACGAACCCGGTGACCGGCGCGCCCGGCGCCCGCGTGACCTTCCGGGACGCGGCGGGCGAGGACATCTTCCACGAAGACCGCCTCGCGACCGAGCTCGTGTGGTTCGGCGGCAGCGCCCCGACCGCCCGGGCCCGCGAGATCGAGCTGGCGTTCCGCTACCTCCCGGCCGCGAACGAACGGGTCGACATCGGGTTCGCCGCGACCGGCCGGGGCCGGTTCTGGATCGACGGCGAGCTCCTGATCGACGAGGTGGTCGTGCCTGTCGGCGAAGACCTCGGGGCCGCGTTCCTCGCACCGGACAACCGCACGGTCTCCGTCGACGTCGTCGCGGGTCGAGCCGTCGACATCCGCTTCGTCTACGAGGCCCCGCCGCGCGACGACGCGCTCGCCGGGGCGCTGTCGCTGAGCGTGGGCACGCGCCCGACGGCGACCGACGACGACCTGCTCATCGCCGAAGCGGTGGCGGCGGCACGCGCCGCCGACGTCGCGCTGGTCGTCGTGGGCACCAATGCCCGGGTCGAGTCCGAGGGCTTCGATCGTGTCGATCTCGGCCTGCCCGGGCGGCAGGACGACCTGGTGCGTGCGGTCGCCGCGGCCAACCCGCGCACCGTGGTGCTCGTGAACGCGGGCGCTCCCGTGCTCCTGCCCTGGCGCCACGAGGTCGCCGCGGTCCTCGTCGGCTGGTTCGGCGGTCAGGAGTTCGGCCACGCCATCGCGGACGTGCTGCTCGGCGTCGCGGAGCCCGGCGGCCGCCTGCCGACCACCTGGCCGGACGCGGCGGCCGACGTCCCGGTGCTCGACACGCGTCTGGTCGACGGCGCTCTCGTCTACGACGAGGGCATCCACATCGGCTACCGCGCGTGGCTCCGCGCCGGCGCGACGCCGGCGTACTGGTTCGGGCATGGCCTCGGCTACACGCACACGGAACTCATCGGCGTCTCGGCGCCCGCCACCGCGGTCGCCGGCACGACCATCGACGTCACGGTGTCCGTGATCAATCGCGGTGAGCGCGACGGCAAGCAGGTCGTCCTCGTCTTCGCGGAGAAGCCCGACTCGGCCGTCGAGCGGGCCGAGCGGTGGCTGGTCGGCTTCGCGTCTGTTCGCGTCGCCGCGGGCGCCACCGCCGCGGTCGACGTCTCCGTCCCGACCCGGCTGCTCGCCCACTGGGAGGACGGTTGGCGGTACGAGCCCGGGGAGTACACCCTCCGCATCGGCACGTCCGCGGTCGAGCTGCCCCTGGCGGCCAGCCTGGAGCTGAAGGCGGACGCATGAGGCCGGGCGCTGTCGTCGACCGGCTGCGCGCCGAGCTCCGCGACGACAGCGCCGCCGTCGCCACGCCGACGCCCCGGCTGACCTGGACCGTCGTGAGCGACGAGCCCGGCTGGGTGCAGCGATCGGCCGAGCTGCGCAGCGGCGACCGCACGGTCGTCCTCGACGGGCCGGACAGCGTACTCGTGGCCTGGCCCTTCGCCCCGCTCGCGGCCGGGGCGTCGTGCGACGTCGCCGCGCGCGTGACCGCAGAGGACGGGCGCCGCACGGAGTGGAGCGAACCGCTCCGCGTCGAGGCGGCGTTCACGGACGTCTGGCCGGGCGAGATGATCGGCCTCGCCCACCCGGATCGCGCCGCCCAGCCCGTGCTCTTGCGCCGGCGGTTCCCGGTGGGAGCCGGTCTGCGGCGCGCACGGCTGTTCTTCACCGCCCTCGGTGCGGCGGAGGTCGAGCTGAACGGCCGGCCCATCGACGTCGGCATCCTCGCCCCCGGCTGGACGAGCTACCGCGACCGGCTCGTGCACGAGACGGTCGACGTGACGGCGGCGCTGCGCGAGGGCGGCAACGTCATCGGGGTGCGGCTCGCGGGCGCCTGGTACACCGAGAAATACGGGTTCCACGGGTTCGCCGAGCGCGTGTACGGCGACCAGCCGGGCTTCTCGGGACATCTGGAGCTGGAGTTCAACGACGGATCGACCGAGATCGTCGCGACCGACCGCGCGTGGCGCGCCACGGGCACCGGCCCGCTCGTCGACAGCGGGATCTACGCCGGCGAGCACCACGACCTGCGGCTCGGCCGCCCGGGCTGGTCCGACCCGGGCCTCGACCCGGACGCGGATACGGGCCTCGACGAGGACGCCGGCTGGGGCGCCGTCCGGGTCTTCGACGCCTCGTTCCCCCGCCCGGAGGCGCGGATCGCGCCGCCTGTGCGACGCACCGGTGAGCTGCCGGTCGCGGGGATCACCGTGTCGCCGTCCGGCCGGACGATCCTCGACCTCGGGCAGAACCTCGTCGGCCGGCTGCGCATCACGGTCGACGGGCCGGCGGGCACTCGCATCGTGCTGCGGCACGCGGAGGTGCTCGAGCACGGCGAGCTGGCCGTCCGGTCGCTCCGTGCGGCGGAGGCCACGGACAGCGTCGTCCTCGACGGTACGGGGCCCGTCACGTGGGAGCCGGCGTTCACGTTCCACGGCTTCCGGTACGCCTCGATCGACGGATGGCCCGGCGAGGTCGACCCGAGCGCGGTGACCGCGGTCGTGGTGAACTCCGACCTGACGCGCACCGGCTGGTTCGCGTCCTCCGATCCGCTGCTCGACCGGTTCCACGAGAACGTCCTGTGGGGCATGCGCGGCAACTTCCTCGGCATCCCCACGGACTGCCCGCAGCGCGACGAACGGCTCGGCTGGACGGGTGACATCCAGGTGTTCGCGCCGACGGCGAGTTCGCTCTTCGACTGCGCCGGGTTCCTCGCATCCTGGCTCCGCGACCTCGCGCACGAACAGCGGCGCGCGGGCGGCATCGTGCCGGTCGTGGTCCCCACGGTGCTGGCGGGCCCCTTCACCGGCGCGATCGCGGCCTGGGGCGATGCCGCCACGATCGTGCCGTGGGTGCTCCACCGGCACTTCGGGGATGTCGGCGTCGTTCGCGATCAGTACGCCAGCATGCGGGCCTGGGTCGACGCGGTGCTCGCCGAGACCGACGAGTCGGGTCTCTGGGCCGGGACCTTCCAGCTCGGCGACTGGCTCGACCCCTCCGCGCCGCCGGATCGCCCGGACCGCGGACGGACGGATGCCGACATCGTCGCGACCGCCTACCTGGCGCGGTCGCTGCAGATCGTGGCTGACGCCGCGGCGCTCCTCGACGAAGCGTCGGATGCCGCCCGCTACGCCGCGGCCGCCGAACGGACCCGGTCCGCCTTCCGCGAGGAGTACGTGACGCCGGCCGGGCGGATGATGTCCGATGCGCCCACCGCCTACGCCCTCGCGCTGGAGTTCGGGCTGGTGACGGATTCCGCCGTGCGGGAGAAGCTCGCCGCCCGCCTGGCGACGCTCGTGCGTCGCGACGGCTACCGCATCGGCACCGGCTTCGTCGGAACGCCGCTCGTCACCGACACGCTCGCCGAGGGAGGGCACCTCACCGCCGCCGGCCGCCTGCTGCTGCAGACCGAGAACCCCTCGTGGCTCTACCCCGTCACGATGGGCGCGACCACCGTCTGGGAGCGGTGGGACTCGCTGCTCGAGGACGGCACCGTGAATCCCGGCGAGATGACGTCCTTCAATCACTACGCGCTCGGCGCCGTCGCGGACTGGATGCATCGCACCGTCGCCGGTCTCCGCCCCGACGAGCCGGGCTACCGCCGGATGCGGGTCGCACCGCGGCCGCTGCCGCAGCTCGACTTCGCCGAGGCCCGGCACGTCACTCCCTACGGCGAGGCCGCCGTGGCGTGGCGGCGGGTGGGCGGCCGCATCGCGGTCACCGCCGTCGTGCCCGCGAACACGTCGGCGATCGTCTCGCTCCCGGGGCGGGAGGACGTCGTGGTGGCGGCCGGCCGCCACGAGTTCTCGTTCGAGGACGCGACGGGCGATGCGCGCCTCCCGCGGCTTCCGCTCACGCTCGACTCCTCCACGGCGGACATCATCGACGACCCGGCCGCGTACCGTGCGACCCTCCATGCGATCGCGTCCCTCGACCCGGACCTCGCCGACGTCTTCCGCCGGCAGACCGATTGGATGCCGCGCCGCACCCTCCGGCAGTCGATCCTCTTCGCACCCGCGGAGGTCTACGCCGCCGTTGCCGCCGCGCTCGCCGCCCTCACCCCGGAGGAACGGGACCCGGGCGCCTGACCGGCCGCCCGGTTCAGAACCCGAGGCGGCCGAGCTGCTTCGGGTCGCGCTGCCACTCCTTCGCCACGCGGACGTGAAGGGAGAGGAACACGCGCGTGCCGACGAGCGGCTCGATGCCCGCCCGCGCCCGTGCGCCGACGTCGCTCAGACGCGAGCCGCGCCGGCCGATCACGATCGCCTTCTGGCTGTCCCGCTCGACGATGAGGTCGGCGTACACGTCGGTCAGGTCGCTGTCCTCGCGCGCCGCGACGTCCTGAACCACGACCGCGAGCGAGTGCGGCAGCTCGTCACGGACGCCCTCGAGCGCCGCCTCGCGGATGATCTCCGCGATCCGTTCCTCGACCGACTCGTCGGTGACGACGTCGTCCGGGTACAGCGCCGGCCCCTCGGGCAGCAGAGCGACGAGCTCGTCGGTCAGCACGTCGAGCTGCACGCCCTCGACCGCTGACACCGGGATGACGGCGGCCCAGTCCGTGCGCAGCACGTCGACCTCGATCAGGCGCTCCGCGATCTGCTCGCGGCTCGCGGCATCCGTCTTGGTCACCAGCGCGACCTTCTTCGCGCGCGGGTAGCCGTCGAGGGACTCCGCGATGCGGCGATCCCCCGGTCCGACCTTCTCGGTCGCCGGCACGCACATCGCGATGACGTCGACGTCGCCGAGCACGGTCTCCACGAGGTCGTTGAGGCGCTGCCCGAGCAGCGTCCGCGGGCGGTGGACGCCCGGGGTGTCCACGATCACGAGCTGCCCGTCGTCGCGGTTCAGGATGCCGCGGATCGCGCGCCGCGTCGTCTGGGGCTTGTCGCTCGTGATCGCGATCTTCTCGCCAACCAGCGCGTTCATGAGCGTCGACTTCCCGACGTTCGGGCGCCCGACGAACGTCGCGAACCCGCTCCGGAACGGTGTCTCAGCCACGTTTCCTCCCGTGCTTCTCGGTCTTGCGCTCTTCGGGAGCCCGCTCCACGAAGACCGTCGCGATCCCCCGGCCCCGGCCGCGCGAGGTCGCGCCCGTGAGCACGAGCCCCGCATACTCCGCCGTCGCCCCCGGCTGCGGCACCTGCCCCAGCACCTTCGCGAGCAGGCCGCCGACGGTGTCGACCTCCTCGTCCTCTAGCTCGACGCCGAAGAGCTCGCCGACCTCGTCCAGCGGCATCCGTGCGCTCACACGGTAGCGCCCCGGCTCGAGCGCGACGACGTCCTCGATGCGCGCGTCGTACTCGTCGGAGATGTCGCCCACGAGCTCCTCGATGAGGTCCTCGAGTGTCACGAGAGCCCCGCGATGCCCCCGTACTCGTCCACGACGAGGCACACGTGCACGGCATCCTTCTTCATCTGCTGCAGCAGCGACTCGGCCCGCATCGACTCCGGCACGAAAACGGCGGGGCGGGCGATCCGCGCGAGCGGCGCGTCGCGCCAGCCGACCTCGTCGCGGAACGCGAACTGCACGAGGTCCTTCAGGTAGAGGACGCCCACGACGTCGTCCTGGTCGTCGCCGACGACCGGGACGCGGGAGACGCCCGTGTCGAGGAAGAGGCGCATCGCCTCGCGGGTCGGGGCGGTGGCGGGCACGGTCACCATGTCGGTGCGCGGCACCATGACGGAGCGGACGTACGTGTCGGTGAAGTCGAACACCGAGTGGATGAGGTCGCGGTCGTCGGCCTCGATGAGGTCGTTCGACGCGGCCTCGTCGAGCATGCTGAGGAGCTGCTCCTCCGAGTCGAACGACACCCCGCGCCCGGCCCCCGGGGTGACGCGGTCGCCGATGAACACGAGCGCCGTCGCGAGCGGACCGAGGATGATGCGGACGCCGCGGACGATCGGCGCCGTCGCGCGCAGCAGCCCGCGCGCGTGCCGCCGCCCCACCGAGCGCGGGCTCGCCCCCACGAGGACGAACGTGACACCCGTCATGAGGACCGCGGCGGCCAGCATCGCCCACCAGATGTTCTCGAACAGGAGCGTGAAGGCGACCGTCACGAGCACCGCCGCGGCCGTCTCCGCGAGCACGCGGATGAACGCGACCGCGTTGACGTGCGCGTCCGGATCGGCGGCGATCCTCCGCAGCGCGTCGCTGCGTCCCTCGCCCGCCTCGACGAGCTCCTGTCGCGAGGTCACGCCGAGGGCGGCGTCGATCGCGGCCATGAGACCGCCGAAGGCGACGAGGAGGATCGCGGCGACCAGCAGAAGAGCTGCGGTCACGCCCGGCTCCGCCTCCGCTCCGCGGCCTGGAACGAGGAGATGAGCTGGCGCTGGAGGCCGAACATCTCGCGCTCGTCCTCCGGCTCGGCGTGATCGAAGCCGAGGAGGTGCAGGAGCCCGTGGGTCGTCAGCATGACGAGCTCGTCGAGGGTCGACTGCGGCGGGGTCGCGGCCTTCGCCTGGGCCTCCGCGACCTGCGGGCACAGCACGATGTCGCCGAGCAGGCCCGGCGGGGTCGGCAGGTCCTCGGTGCCGGGCCGCAGCTCGTCCATCGGGAAGCTCAGGACGTCGGTCGGACCGGGCTCGTCCATCCACTGCACGTGCAGCGCCTCCATGGCGCCCTCGTCGACGAGCAGGATCGCGAGATCGGCCTCGGAGCTCACGTGCAGCTCGGCGAGGTCGTGCTCCGCGAGCCGCAGGAGGACGGTCTCGTCGATCGCCATCCCGGACTCGTTGCTGATCTCGATCGTCATGAGCGTCCTCGCTTGGGGAGATGATCGCGCGGTGCGCCCGTGCGGCGTCGGTCCATCCGGTTCACGAACTCCGTGGCCTCCTCGCGCTCCCGGCGATCCGCCATCCGTCGCTCGTCGTACTCGGTGTACGCGTCGACGATGCGCCCCACGAGCGTGTGTCGGACGACGTCCGCGCTCGTGAGATACGTGAAGTGGATGTCGTCGATGTTCGAGAGCACGCGCGTCACGAGCCGCAGTCCGGATGCGCCCTGGGGCAGGTCGACCTGCGTGATGTCGCCGGTGACGACCATCTTCGTGCCGAAGCCGAGGCGGGTCAGGAACATCTTCATCTGCTCGGGCGTCGTGTTCTGCGCCTCGTCGAGCACGACGAACGAGTCGTTCAGCGTCCGTCCGCGCATGTAGGCGAGCGGCGCGACCTCGATCGTCCCGCTCGCCATGAGCTTCGGCACGATCTCCGGGTCCATCATCTCGTTGAGCGCGTCGTAGAGCGGCCGGAGGTACGGATCGATCTTGTCGTTGAGCGAGCCGGGCAGGAAGCCGAGCCGCTCGCCGGCCTCGATCGCCGGACGGCTGAGGATGATGCGGCTGACCTCCTTGCGCTGGAGGGCCTGCACGGCCTTCGCCATCGCCAGGTAGGTCTTGCCGGTCCCCGCGGGACCGATCCCGAACACGATCGTGTTCTCCTCGATCGCGTCGACGTACCCCCGCTGCCCGAGCGTCTTCGGGCGGATCAGCCGCCCGCGCGACGACACGATCGGCTCGCCCAGGACCTCGGACGGCCGCGCGTCCGCGTCGGTGCGCAGGATCCGGTCCGAGGCCTGCACGTCGACCGGGGCCAGGTCGTAGCCCTCCCGCGTCATGGTCAGCAGCTCCTCGACGAGCACGCGGGCGCCGGCCACGGCATCCGCCTCCCCGGTCAGGGTGATCTCGTTGCCGCGGACGTGCACGTCGACCCCGGGGTGCTCGCGCTCCACGACCCGCAGCAGCCGGTCCTGGGGGCCGAGCAGCTGCACCATCGCGACGCCGTCCGCGTAGAGGCGCTCGACGATCGGTTCGGCGTCAGCCACCGAGGCTCGCCTCCGACAGGCCGCCGGCGAGAACGTGCGCGTGCACGTGGAAGACGGTCTGCCCCGCTCCGGCGCCCGTGTTGAAGACGAGCCGGAAGTCGCCGTCCGAGAACCGCGCGGCCGCGTCGCTCGCGACCTCGACCAGCTCGGCGAGGAGGCCCGGGTCGCCGGCCGCGAGCTCGGTGACGTCGCGGTACTCCCCCGTCTTCGGGATCGCCAGGAGGTGCACCGGCGCCTTCGGGTTGATGTCCCGGATGACAAAGACACGGTCGGTCTCCGCGACGATCTCCGCGGGGATGTCGCCCTGCAGGATGCGCGTGAAGATCGAGGCTTCGGTCATATCCGCCAGTCTATCCGCGCTCGTCCCGCCCGCCCCCGTATCCCCCACGCCCCCTGCTCCCGACGCCCCCGTCCCCGTCCCCACCGGCACCCCCGACCCGGCCCCCACCCCCGCGAGAACGCGCTTGTGTCACGAATTTGGGGTATGTCCGTGACATACGCGCGTTCTCACGGAGAGGTGGACACCCCCTCGGGGAGGTGAACACCCCTTCGGGAGGTGGACAGGCGGAAGGGCGCGTGTCGGGCCGAGGGGGCCGGGGCTACCAGCGGGCGAGGAGGACGTTGGCGACCGCGAGGGCGGCGGGGCCGGCCGTCGAGGTGCGCAGGACCGTGTCCCCGAGCCGAACGGGCTCGGCTCCGGCTGCGGCGAGGGCGTCCCGCTCCTCGGGGGCGATCCCGCCCTCGGGGCCGACGACGAACACGAGATCGCGACGGTCGTCCGGGCGGATGCCGGATAGCGCGGCATCCGCCTCGGGATCCAGCACGAGCACACGCGCGGTCTCGGTCCGGGCCACGAGCGCGGGGAGCGTCGCGAGCCCCCCGACCTCGGGGAGCCACGCGCGGTGCGCCTGCTTCGCGGCCTCCCGCGCGATCGTCTCCCACCGGAGCCGGCCCTTCTCGACCTTCGTGGCATCCCCCCACCGCGATACGCTCCGCGCCGCCTGCCACGGCACGATCTCGGATACCCCGAGCTCGGTCGCCGCCTGCACGGCCAGCTCGTCCCGGTCGCCCTTCGCGAGCGCCTGCACGAGCACGAGCCGCGGCGCGGGCGCCGGCACGTCCCGACGCGACGCGACCTCCACGACCACCTCGCGCGGCGACACGGCGGTGCACACGCCGGTGAGCCAGGCCCCCCGCCCGTCCCCGAGCGTGACCTCCTCGCCGACGCGGAGCCGGCGCACCGTCGCCGCGTGATGCGCCTCGGCCCCGGTCAGCGCGACGCGCGCGCCTGGCTGGGCTCCCGAGGCCTCCTCGGCGACGAAGTGCAGCGGCATCCGTCAGCCGTTCCGGAAGCGGTCGCGCAGGCGCGCGAACAGGCCCTGCTGGAACTCGGCGAGCCGGGGCGCGGGCGCCTTGGTCTTCTTCGCGAACTCCTCGATGAGCGCGCGCTCCTTCGCGTCGAGGCGCGTCGGCGTGACGACGTGGACGCCGACCCGGAGGTCGCCGCGCTGGTTTCCGCGCAGCGGCGTGATCCCACGCCCCTTGATCGTGAGGACGTCCCCGGCCTGCACCCCGGGGCGCACCTCCAGGTCCACCGGACCGTCGAGCGACTGGATCGTGGTCTTCGCGCCGAGGATCGCATCCGGCATCGACACCTCGAGCGTCGCGAGCAGGTCGTCGCCGTCTCGCGAGAACGCGTCGTGGTGCGCGACCGTGACCTCGAGGTAGAGGTCGCCGTGTGGGCCGCCGGCCGGCCCGACCTCGCCGGATCCGGGCAGCTGCAGCCGCAGGCCCGTCTCCACGCCGCCCGGGATGTCGACCGACACGGTGCGGCGCGAACGCACGCGCCCCTGGCCCTGGCAGGTCGCGCACGGGTACGGAATCGTGGTGCCGTACCCCTGGCAGGTCGCGCACGGCTGCGTCGTGACGACGTTGCCCAGCAGGCTCCGTACCGTCCGCTGGACGTGGCCCGAGCCCTGGCAGATGTCGCACGTGACCGGCGCCGTGCCCGGCTGGCAGCACGAACCCTGGCACGTCTCGCAGAGGACCGCGGTGTCGACCTCGATGTCGCGGTGCACGCCGAACACGACGTCGCCGAGGTCGAGCGTGACCCGCACGAGCGCGTCCTGTCCCCGCTCGCGCCGCGACCGCGGGCGCGCCGCGCGCGCCCCGCCGTTGCCGAAGAAGCTCTGGAAGATGTCGTCGAACCCGCCGAAGCCGGCCGCGCCCCCCGCCCCGCCGAACGGACTCGAGTCGCCGCCGATGTCGTAGCGACGGCGCTGCTCCGGATCGCTGAGCACGTCGTACGCGTGCGTCACGAGCTTGAAGCGCTCGACCGCCTCCTCGCTCGGATTGACATCCGGATGCAGCTCGCGCGCGAGCCGGCGGTACGCCTTCTTGATGTCGTCCTGGGACGCATCGCGCGGGACGCCGAGCACCTCGTAATGGTCAGCCACGTTCGCCTTCCTGCCCGCCGCCCGGCGGGTGATCGTCCGCCGTCAGCGGGAGCTCTCGTCCTCGTCGAGCAGTCGCGTCAGGTAGTGCGCGACCGCCCGGACGGCGGCGAGGTTCGTCGGATAGTCCATGCGGGTGGGGCCGAGCACGCCGATGCGCGCCGGTGTCCCGGCCGTGTCGTAGTCGCTCGCGACGACGGATGCCTCCGCGAGGCCGAACGGCTCGTTCTCCCGCCCGATGCTCGCGGCGAGCCGATGCTCGTCGGTCTGCATCTCGCTCATGAGCCGCAGCAGCGTGACCTGCTCCTCGATCGCCTCCAGGAGCGGGTAGATGCTGCCGCGGAAGTCGGACTCGCGGCGAGCGAGGTTCGCCGCGCCCGCCATCACGAGCCGGTCCTGCCGGAAGTCCTCCAGCTCCTCTTCCACGACCCGGAGCACCGCGGATGCCGCAACATCCGTCCGGCTCGCGGCCACGAAGTCGCGCGCGAGCGCATCGGCCGCGCGCTGCGCACCGTCTCGCACCGGCCAGCCCGCGACGATCGTCGCGACGCGCGCGCGCACGAGCGCGAGCTCGGTCTCGTCGAGCTCCTCCCGGACGAACGCGATCCGCTGCGACACCCGGCCGATGTCGGTCACGAGGATGACGAGCACCCGCACCCCGCCGAGCGCGACCAGCTCCAGGTGCGTCACGGTCGCCCGCGCGAACGACGGGTACTGCACGAGCGCGACCTGGCCGGTCAGCTGCGTCAGCGCCCGGACCGTGCGCGAGAGCAGGTCGTCGAGGTCGCCGGGAGTGTCGAGGAACGCGGCGATCGCGGCGCGCTGGGCGCTCGACAGCGGCCGCAGGGTCGCGAGGTGATCGACGAACACGCGATAGCCCTTGTCCGTCGGCACGCGGCCGGACGACGTGTGCGGAGCGGAGATCAGCTCCTCGTCCTCCAGCTGAGCCATGTCGTTACGGATCGTGGCCGCGGACACGCCGAAGGCGTGCCGCTCGACGATCGCCTTGCTGCCGACCGGCTCGTGCGTCTCCACGTAGTCCTGCACGATCGCCCGGAGGACCTCGAGCCCGCGTTCGCTGACCATGTCCCCTCCCGGATCATTGGCACTCACCCGTATTGAGTGCCAATTCTATCCGACGGGCGGACGGAGGACGCCCCCTTCAGGTGCGCGCCGTGCGGGAGAACCGGTCGAGGATCCGGTCGCGCACCGCCGACAGCGCCCGCCGCCGGAAGTCCGTCGTGCCGACCGTCAAACGACGCGCCTCGTCGCGCATCCCGGTCAACCAGCCCCGATTCCCGGCGCGCAGGATGTCCTGCGAGGCGTTGCTGCGGCTGCCGAGGTAGTGGGCGCTGATGAGCCCCGGCCAGGACACGAGGCGCTGATCCGACCGGCGGGCGATCTCGACGAGCCGCGTGTTGCCGAGGTCGGTCCAGCCGTCGACGAGGACCACGCGATCGCCGCGATAGTGCAGCACGACGCGCGGATCCCGGATGCGGGTCTTGACCTGCACCCCGAGCGCCTCGCGTCGCTCCAGGTCCAGCAGGACGAGGTCGGCGTTGGCGCGTCCGGCGGCGGCCTCGAACGCCGCCGGGGCCGGTAGGACCACGAGCCACGGATGCTGCTTCGCGAGCTCGAGGAGGAGCACCGCGGTGTCGAACTCGGTCAGCATCCCGGCCTGGATCGCGAGCCGCGCCGCGGCCCGGACCGGGTCCTCCTCCTCCCCCGCGGCCCATTCGCGCGCCTTCTGCACGTTGACCGACAGGCCGGACAGGAACAGCTGCATCCGCCGCCGCTCGACGCCCGTCATCCGCTCGCCGAGGAAGACATGCCGCCAGCTCTCCCGCATCGCGAACGTCAGCTGGCCGAACACGAGCAGGCCGGGACCGTCGAAATCCGTCTCCGCCTCCGTCTGCGGCGAGACGTCGCGGACGAGCTGGTCGAGCCGGCCCGCGCCCCACGCATCCCATTCCGCGTCGAGCCGCAGGAAGGACGAGCGGAGCCCCTCCTCGGGCTCCCCGCTGAGGAACTCGTGCAGCAGCCGGCTGAAACCGCGCTGGAAGCCCTCGAACACGATGAAGTCGGATGGCACCCGACTCGGCCGGCGGACGGGCACATACGTACGCGGGTACGCACCCACGAACTCCTCGAACCTCATGATGATCCCCTTCCCCGTGGGTGCGCCCTGCACGCTCCACGAGAGCATGCGAACATGCTAACCACTCCCGAGGGGTCCGCGGGCCGCCTTTACACAGCCGTGAGGGCGCGCACGACGGCGTCGGCGAGGAGGCGGCCGCGGAGGGTGAGCACGATCCGGCCGCGCAGCGCAGCCGCGGCATCCACCAGTCCGTCCGCGATGAGACCCGCTACGGCGCGCCGGCCGGCGGAGGTCGCGAGGTCGATCGGCATACCGTCCGCGAGCCGCGACCGCAGCAGCACCTCCTCGAGACGCCGCGCGTCCGCGTCCGGCCGCTCGCGCCCCGCCGCGGGCGACTCCGCGGCATCCACGCGCTGCGCGTAGGCCGCGGGATGCTTCACGTTCCACCAGCGCAGGCCCGCGACGTGGCTGTGGGCGCCGGGCCCGACGCCCCACCAGTCGGTCCCCCGCCAGTACGCCAGATTGTGGCGCGAGCGGTGCTCGTCGCCGCGCGCCCAGTTCGAGACCTCGTACCAGCCGAAGCCCGCCTCGCCGAGAACGGCGTCCGCGAGCTCGTACATGTCGGCGTGCAGGTCGTCGTCCGGGGGGACGAGCTCTCCGCGACGGATGCGGCGCTCGAGCTGCGTGCCCTCCTCCACGATGAGCGCGTACGCCGACACATGGTCGGGCGCGAGTGCGAGCGCGGCATCGAGCGACCGCCGCCAGTCGTCGAGCGACTCCCCGGGCGTGCCATAGATGAGGTCGAGGCTCACGTCGAGGCCGGCGGCACGCGCCGCGGCGACCGCGCTCTCGACGCGGGCGGGATCGTGCGTCCGGTCGAGGGTCGCCAGCACGGCCGGGACCGCGGACTGCATCCCGATCGACAGGCGCGTGACGCCGGCGGCGGCCAGCTCCGCGGCGACCGCCTCCGTGACGGTGTCCGGGTTCGCCTCGACTGTGACCTCGGCCCCGGCGCGCAGGCCGAACCCGTCGCGCACCGCCGTCAGCATCCGCGCGAGATCGCCGGGCGGGAGGAGCGTCGGCGTGCCGCCGCCGAAGAACACCGTGGATGCCGGCCGCTCGGCAGCCGCGTCGCCCAGGACGCGCCGCGCCAGCGTGATCTCCCGGATGGCGCTGTCCGCGTACGAGGCCTGGCTCACGCCGCGCAGCTCCGTCGCGGTATACGTGTTGAAGTCGCAGTACCCGCACCGGACCCGGCAGAACGGCACATGGAGGTAGACCCCGAAATCGGTGTCGCGGTCGATCGGGAGGTCCGGCGGCAGGGCGCCGTCGAGCGGTGCGGGATCGCCCAGCGGGAGGGCTCCGGGCATCAGACGGCGGAGGCGAACAGCGGCGAGATCGCGCGCAGGTAGCGGCCGAACAGTTCGCGGCGGCGGCGGCGCGTGAGCCACGGCAGCATCCGGTACGGCAGCGCGACGGGCGCGTCGAACGCGCGGACCGTGAACCACACCTCGTCGCTCGGGAGCCAGTCGACCATGAACGACTCCTCGCCGCTCACGACCGAGCCGCCGACGGTGCCGAGGGCGAAGCCGACGCGGCGATCCTCCTCGACGGCGAGGATGACGCGCAGTTCGGCGTCGGCGTTCATGCCGCCGACATGGCCGCGCACGCGGATCGTCGTGCCGGGGCCGACGAACGGTGTCCCGTCCGCGTCGAACCGCTGCTCGCGCTCGAGCTTCGTGGGCGCGACGGGAGTGCCGTCCTCGTCGAAACCGACGCCGGTGTAGGTCGGGCCCTGCGCCGGGCGCACGTCGCTGACCGACAGGCCGCCGTCGCGCAGCGGCCGCCACGACAGAAGCGCCTCCGCCGCGGACGCAAACCGGGCCTCCCCGCTGCCGAGCCGCCATGACTCCTCGGCGGGAATGCTCCGCTCCGGCGGGTACTGCATGAGGTCGGATGCCTGCGAGGCCCCGACGGCCGCGTAGTCGACCGTCTCATCCCGGAACGTCTTCCGTCGCATGTCGCCCAGCCTATGCGAGGACTGCTGAGTGCTCACGGGACACCCGTTACTTGCTGCCCGGGCCGGTCTCGACGTCGCCGGAGAGGGCCGCGATGAACGCCTCCTGCGGGACCTCGACCCGGCCGACCATCTTCATGCGCTTCTTGCCCTCTTTCTGCTTCTCGAGGAGCTTGCGCTTGCGGGTGATGTCGCCGCCGTAGCACTTCGCGAGCACGTCCTTGCGGATCGCGCGGATCGTCTCGCGCGCGATGATCCGCGCGCCGATCGCGGCCTGGATCGGCACCTCGAACTGTTGGCGCGGGATGAGCTTCCGCAGCCGCTCGGCCATCATCGTGCCGTAGGAGTATGCCTTCTCGCGGTGCACGATCGAGCTGAACGCGTCGACCTTCTCGCCCTGCAGGAGGATGTCGACCTTCACGAGGTCGGCCTCCTGCTCGCCGGCCGGCTCGTAGTCGAGGCTCGCGTAGCCCTGCGTGCGCGACTTCAGCTGGTCGAAGAAGTCGAACACGATCTCGCCGAGGGGCATGTTGTAGCGGAGCTCGACGCGATCCTCGCTGAGGTAGTCCATGCCGAGGAGGGAGCCACGACGCGACTGGCACAGCTCCATGACGGTGCCGACGTAGTCCTTGGGAGTGAGGATCGCGGCCTTCACCATCGGCTCGGCGACCGACGCGACCCGCCCGTCCGGGTACTCGCTCGGGTTCGTGACAACGACGGTCTCGCCGGTGTCGGTCGTGACGCGGTAGATGACGCTCGGCGCGGTCGTGATGAGGTCGAGGTCGAACTCGCGCGACAGCCGCTCCGTGATGATCTCGAGGTGCAGGAGCCCCAGGAACCCGCACCGGAAGCCGAAGCCGAGCGCGACCGAGGTCTCCGGCTCGTACTGCAGCGCGGCATCCGACAGCTTGAGCTTGTCGAGCGCCTCGCGGAGGTCGGCGTAGTCGCTGCCGTCGATCGGGTAGATGCCGGAGAACACCATCGGCTTGGGATCGGTGTAGCCGGGGAGCGCGTCGGTCGCGGGCTTGCGCGCGTTCGTGATCGTGTCGCCGACCTTGGACTGGCGCACGTCCTTGACGCCCGTGATGAGGTATCCGACCTCGCCAACGCCGAGCCCCTTCGTCGGGGTCGGCTCGGGGTTGGAGACGCCGATCTCGAGCAGGTCGTGGGTCGCCTTCGTCGACATCATCTGGATCCGCTCGCGCGGCTCGAGCTTGCCGTCCACCATCCGGACGTACGTCACGACGCCGCGGTACGCGTCGTACACCGAGTCGAAGATCATGGCGCGGGCCGGCGCATCCGCCTGCCCGGTCGGGGCGGGGATGCGCTCGACGATCCGGTCGAGGAGCTCCTCGACGCCCTGGCCGGTCTTGCCGCTCACCCGGAGGACGTCCGCCGGGTCGCCGCCGATGAGGTTCGCGAGCTCTTTCGCGAACTTCTCGGGATCGGCGGCGGGAAGGTCGATCTTGTTGAGGACCGGGATGATCTGGAGATCGTTCTCGAGGGCGAGGTACAGGTTCGCGAGGGTCTGCGCCTCGATGCCCTGCGCCGCGTCCACGAGCAGGACCGCACCCTCGCACGCCGCGAGCGAGCGGCTCACCTCGTACGTGAAGTCGACGTGTCCCGGCGTGTCGATCATGTTGAGCGCGTACGTCTCCGCGCCCGCCTGCCACGGCATCCGCACGGCCTGGCTCTTGATCGTGATGCCGCGCTCGCGCTCGATGTCCATGCGATCGAGGTACTGCGCGCGCATGTCGCGGTCCGCCACGACGCCGGTGATCTGCAGCATCCGGTCGGCGAGCGTGGACTTGCCGTGGTCGATGTGCGCGATGATGCAGAAGTTCCGGATCGACCCGGGCGGTGTCGACGACGGCTCGAGAGGATGCAGGGCGCGCGGGGACATATCCGTGCGATTCTACCGGCGCTCGCGCTCCGCGAAGGTTTCGCCGCCTACGCTGCTGGCATGGCCGTGAACGTCGTGCTCGTGCACGGCATTCGCACGTCCGCGACCATGTGGCGCGCGCAGCTCGCGTATCTCGCGGATCGCGGCAACCCGGCGGTCGCGGTGGACCTACCCGGCCACGGGTCGCGGATGACCGAGGAGTTCTCGCTCGCCGAGGTGTTCCGCACGATCGACAACGCCGTGATGGCCGCCGCTGAGGAGGGGCCGGTGCTGCTCGTGGGGCACTCCATGGGCGGCCTGCTCACGATGGAGTACGCGGGTCGCGCCGATCCGCCGCCGATCTCCGGGCTCATCGCCGGGTCCTGCACGGCGGTGCCGCGCGGCGCGGGGCTCGCGACCTACCGCCTCCTCGCCCGGGGGCTCGATGCGCTGCCGGACCGCGGGATGTGGCTCGCCGATCGCGTGCTCGACCGCACCCTGCCCCCCGAGACGCGGTTCGACTTCGGCGCGGGCGGCTTCGCGCTCGACACGCAGGACTACGCGCTGCGGACGCTCGCCGGGCTCGACGTGTTGGCCGCGCTCGCGCGCATCGAGGTGCCGATCTGGTTCGTCAACGGCCAGTACGACCAGCTGCGGATCAACGAGCGCCTGTTCCTACGGACGGCCCGCGAGGCCGAGCTCATCGTGGTTCCCCGCACGACGCACCTGCTCACGGCCATGCGCCCGGAGGTGTTCAACGCGATCCTGAACCTCGCGCTCGCGACGATCGAGCAGCGGACCGGGTCACCCGCCGTGAAGTGATAAGCTCCATTTTTGGCTTGCGTGTGGGTTCGACCCTCACGACCGCCGGGCGGCATCCCTCTCCTATGGCGCCGGGCATCCACCATCCGTCTTTCAACGAAAGAGATACCGACACGTGGCGAACATCAAGTCGCAGATCAAGCGAAACAAGACCAACGAGCTGGCGCGCGAGCGCAACAAGGCCGTCAAGAGCGAGCTGAAGACCGAGGTGCGCCGCACCCGCGAGGCCGTCGCCGCGGGCGACAAGGCCGCCGCCGAGGCCGCGCTCGCGAAGGCGACCCGGAAGCTCGACAAGGCCGTCAGCAAGGGCGTCATCCACGAGAACCAGGCCGCGAACCGCAAGTCCGCGATCGCGAAGCAGGTCGCCGCTCTCTGAGCCCCCTGTTCCGCACGAAGGCCCGCTCCGGCGGGCCTTCGTCGTTTCCGGGTGATGGGGGCGTCAGGAGCCGAAGGGGGCGCGGGTCGAGATCACGGTCACGAGCCGCTCGAGTGCGAAGACCGAGTCGCGGGAACCGCCCTTCACCTCGGCGTCCGCCCGGGCGGTCGCCTGGATCGCGAGCCCGAGGGATGCCTCGCTCCAGCCGGACAGGTCGCGGCGCGCGCGGTCGACCTGCCAGTCCTTCAGCCCGAGTCGCGCGGCGAGCGCCGCGGACGGCTCGCGGTTGCCGGCGACGCGCGCCATCGTGCGGAGCTTGGACGCGATCGCGGCGACGAGCGGCACGGGGTCGGCGCCGGATGCCAGCGCCTGGCGCAGCGCGATGAGCGACTCCCCGTAGCGGCCCGCGATCGCGGTGTCGGCTACCGCGAAGGCCGACAGCTCGACCCTCCCGCCGTAGTAGCGCCGAACGATGTCCTCCGTGACGTCGCCGGGGACATCGGCGATCAGCTGCTGGCTCGCCGCCGCAAGTTCGGTGAGGTCTTCCGCGAAGGCGGAGACGAGCGCGCGGAGCGCGGCCGGGACGATGCGCTTGCGCGCGGCCTGGAACTCGGCGGCCGCGAAGTCGAACCGGTCGGAGTCGCGCTTGACGGCCGGACACGCGATCTCGATCCCGCCGCCCTCGCCCGCACGGATCGCGTCGAGGAGCTTTTTGCCGCGCTGCGTGGCGCCGGTGTGCCGCAGCACGATCGTGGCGCCGTCCTGCGGTTGCGCCAGATACGAGATCGCCTCGGCGAGGAAGGCGTCGCTGCAGCGCTCGACCCCGGTGACCCGCACGAGTCGCGGCTCGCCGAACAGGGAGGGCGACGAGACCGCGAGCAGGGTGCCGGGCGCGTAGTCGTCGGCGCGGATGTCGGAGACCTCGAGGCTCGGGTCCTCCGCCTTCAGCAGCTCGCGGATGCCGGCGATCGCGCGCTCCGCGCAGATCTCCTCGGGGCCCGACACGAGGACGATCGGCGCCGCCCGAGGCTCCCGCCACGCCACCTGCGGGATCGCCGAACGGGAACCGCCCGCGCGGGCACCCGCCGTTCGTCGCCCGTTCGCCGCCATGGTTTCAGCGTAATCGGCCCCGCCGACGGCGGTGGTCGCGCCAGAGCCGGAGTCCCCGTTCGTCGGCGGCCACGAGAACGAGGCCGTCCCGGTCCGTACGGGCGATTGCCGCGCGCGTGCGTTCGAGGATCGCGAGCGTGCTGTCGCGCGGGTGGCCGTAACGGTTCCCGGCGCCGACCGAGACGAGCGCGATCCGGGCGCCCACGCGCGCGTACAGGTCGGCATCCTGGTCCGCGCTGCCGTGATGGGCGACCTTGAGGACGTCGGCGCGGACGGGCAACCTGCCGGAGGCGGCCAGCGCCCGCTGCGACGCGGCGTCCAGGTCGGCGAGGTACAGCGAGGCGGGCACGCCGCCGCCCGAGATCGACAGGACGATGCTCGCCGCGTTGCCGCTCGGGAACGCGGCGCTGCGCGCCGGCGGCCACACGACGGACCAGTGCGCCCCGCCGAGTTCGCCCGACATCCCGGCGGATGCCTGCTGCACCCGCTCGGCGCGGACCCGATCGAGCACGCGTTCGTCGGCGGGCGAGCCCGGCGGCCCGTGCAGGAGGAGCCCGACACGGGCTGCGACCGCCTCCACGCCGCCGACGTGGTCGAGGTCGTAGTGCGTGAGCACGAGGACGTCGATGCGATCGACGGCGAGGCGCCGGAGGCATCCGCGGGCCGGCTCCGGTTCCGGCCCCGTGTCGATCATCATGACCCGCCCGGCGGAGCGGACGACGATCGCGTCGCCCTGACCGACGTCGCACGCCGCGATGCTCCAGTCGGCGGGCACGGTCCAGGGCGCGGCGACGGTCGTGAGGGTCCACTGCCCCACGCCGGCACCCACGAGGACCGCCACCACGGCGACGGCGACCGCACGCGTACGGGGACGCTCCCGGCCTCGCCACCGGACGCCCGCGATCGCGACCACCACGACGACCCCCACGAGGGCGAGAGCCGCGATCCCCACCGGGCCGTCCACCCAGGGCACCGTGCCACCCGGGAGGGCCGCCACGGTCGTCGCGACGCCCGCGATCCACGCCGCCGGGAGCCACGCGATCGCTGCGAGACCCGCCTGCAGGACCGGCAGCGGCGCCGCGAGGCACGCCGCGAGCCCGGCGACCGTCGCGAGCGGTGCCGCGGGATCGGCGAGGAGGTTCGCGACCACGCCGGCGAGGGACACCTCGGGACGGATGAGGAGCATGAGCGGGCCGCACGCGAGCTGGGCTGCGAGCGGCACGGCCAGCGCCAGGGCGAGGGCCCGAGGGAGCAGCCGCGCGAGTCCGGCTGTGAGGGGCCCGGTGAGCACGAGCAGCGCCGCCGTCGCCGCCACGGACAGCGCGAACCCCAGCGACCGCGACAGCCACGGATCGAGAACGAGCACCACGGTCACGGCGAGCGCCAGGACGGCGAGGCCGGCCGCGCGGCGTCCCAGAACGAGGGCCACCATCGCGATCGCCGCCATCACCGCGGCGCGCACGACACTGGCCTCGGGCGTGACGAGTAGGACGAAGAAGGCGAGGGCCCCGAGCCCGACGACGACGCGCCAGCCGCGTCGAAGCCCGAGGACGGCGGCGAGCCCGACCGCGATCCCGACGACCACGACGCAGTTGGCCCCGGAGACCGCGGTCAGGTGGGACAGGGATGCCGTCTTCATCGCGTCGTCGAGGGCGGGATCCACAGACCCGGTGTCGCCGACCGCGAGCCCCGGTACGAGGCCCGCGCCCGGCTCCGGGAGGCCGTCGACGACCCGGCCCAGCCCGCGTCGCAGCTCCGCCGTCCACGCCAGGGCGCCCTCCGGAGACGATTCGACGCGGATCTCACGTGCGTCCAGCACGAGGGTCTCGCGCTTCCCCGCCTCCCCCGACCCGGCGGTTCCGGACACCGCGAGCCGTGCTCCGACATCGACCTCGGAGGGCACCGACGCCGCCTCCACCTCGACGGGTACCGCGAAACGACGTGTCTCGGGGCCGACGCGGACCGCCTCGGTGGTCGCGACGAACCGCACCCCGCCGAAGGCCGCCGGCTCGATCTTCCCCGTTACGACGAGTCCCGCCTCGACCGCGCGACCGCCCGAGCCGACGAACGCGATCACGCCCGCACGCGCCGGTTCCGCAAGCGCGACCGTGACGGATGCCGCGGATGCCGCCGCTGCGGCCACCGCCAGGACCGCGAGCACTCCCCGCAGCCGGTGTACCGCCCGCCCGTATCTGTCTGTCCCGCGGCAGCCCGCGAGACCCAGCACCAACGTCGCCCCGACCGCCACCGCCCCGAGCACGGCGGGCAGGAGCCCGCTCACCCCGGGCAGCCCCACGACCACCCCGGCCGCGGCCCACGCCGCCGCGGCCACCGCCGGCATCCGCACGCGCCGCAGCATCCTCACACGCTCACGAGCTCGCGCAGGTTTTCGAGCATCTTCTCGCCGATGCCCGGAACCGCCAGGAGGTCGTCGATGCTCGCGAAGGGCCCGTTCTTCTCCCGCCAGGACACGATCCGGTCGGCGATGGCCGGTCCGACCCCGGGCAGGGTGTCGAGTCTCGCCGCATCCGCTGTGTTGACGTTCACACGCCCGTCCCCGGGCGTCGCGCCGGCCGGCGGAGCCGCTCCCTGGACCGGCACGACGAGCTGCTCGCCGTCGGTCACCGAGCGCGCGAGGTTGACGGCCGCCTGCGCGGCCTCCGGCGTGAAGCCGCCCGCCGCCGAGATAGCGTCCACGACGCGCGCGCCGGCCGGCAGCGCATACAGGCCGGGTCGTGCGACAGCGCCCGCGACATGCACGTAGGCGGCCGTGCCGGCGACCGTGGTGCCGGCACCCCCCGGGCCGGCTGTGGCCGCGACGGTCTCCCCCGGCAGCGCCTCCCCGCCTCCCCCGCGGACGATCCCGATCACGACCGTGACACCCAGCACGAGCAACACGATCACAAGCACCGCCCCCGCGCCGAGGCGCCACCGCGGCGTGCGGGACGGCGGCGGGGTCTCGATCACCCCGCCACGCTAGGCAGCGCTCCGCACCCGCCCGAGCGACTCAACCCCCGCCGTGCACTCCCGGCCCCTCTCGCAGGCCTGGGGAGGAGCGGCGCGGGCTACTTCGTGGCGAAGCTCACGACCTTGGGCGGGCGCACCACGGCCCGCACGACCTCGCGCGCGCCCAGCGCACGCACGACCCGATCGTCGGCGCGCGCGAGGCGCTCCAGCTCGGCGCCGTCGATGCGCGCCGGCACGGTCAGCGTCGCGCGCACCTTGCCGTCGATCTGCACGACCGCTGTCACGCTCTCCTCGACGAGGAGCGTCGGGTCGGCCTGGCGCCACGTCACGAGCCCGACGAACGAGTCGTAGCCGAGCGTCTCCCACATCTCCTCCGCGGTGTGCGGGGCGAAGAGGTCGAGGACCATCGCGATCGCCTCGGCGGCCTCGCGCACGGCGGGGTCGGCGGGGCCGGCGCCCTGGTCGATCGTCTTGCGCGTCGCGTTCACGAGCTCCATGAGCCGGGCCACGACCACGTTGAACTTCGTCTGCTCGACCAGGCCCGGGGCATCCGACCACAGGCGGTGGGTCTGGCGGCGGAGCGCCGGGTCACCCTCGGCCCAGATGACGTCGGGCGCGCTCGTCACGTCGTGCGCGATGCGCAGGGCGCGGGCGAGGAACTTCGTCGCACCGGTCGTGGAGACGTCGTCCCAGTCCTTGTCGTCCTCCACCGGGCCGGCGAAGGCGAGTGCGACGCGCAGCGCGTCGGCGCCGTGGGCGTCGAGCTCGTCCTGGAAGAGCACGAGGTTGCCCTTGCTCTTCGACATCTTCGTGCCGCCGAGGATCACCATGCCCTGGTTGATGAGGCTGGAGAACGGCTCGGTGAAGTCCACGAGACGCATGTCGTACAGCGCCTTCGTGATGAAGCGGGCGTACAGCAGGTGCAGGATCGCGTGCTCGACACCGCCGATGTAGAAGTCGACCGGACCCCACTTGTCGGCCTCGCGCGGCGAGAACGCCTGCGTCGCATCGCCGGGCGACAGGAACCGCAGGAAGTACCAGGAGCTGTCGACGAACGTGTCCATCGTGTCGGGGTCGCGGCGGGCCGCCTCCCCCGTTGCCGGGTCGCTCGTCGTGACCCACTCCGTGGCGGCGCCCAGCGGCGACTGGCCCTTCGGCAGCAGGTCGAGTCCCTCGACCTGCGGGAGGCGCACGGGCAGCTCGGCCTCCGGCACCGGGACGATCTCACCGTCCTGGCGGTGCACCATGGGGATCGGCGTCCCCCAGTACCGCTGGCGAGAGATCAGCCAGTCGCGGAGGCGATACGTCTTCGATGCGTGGCCCGCGCCGAGGCCGTCCAGCTGTTCGATCACCCGCGCGATGGCGTTGCGCTTGGAGAGCCCGTCGAGCGCGCCCGAGTTGACCATCCGCCCGTCGCCCGTGAGCGCAACGCCGGTCCGCGCCGGGTCGATGTCGGCGAGGGTCGGGGCATCCGGCTCGGGGTCGATCGGGACGCCCTCGTCGTCGAGCTCGATCACCGGGATGGACCCGGTCAGCGGCGCCGTCGTGTCCACGACGACCCGCACCGGCAGGTCGAACGCGCGCGCGAAGTCGAGGTCGCGCTGGTCGTGCGCGGGGACGGCCATGACGGCACCGTGGCCGTAGTCGGCCAGGACATAGTCCGCGGCCCAGATCGGCAGCCGCTCACCGTTCACGGGGTTGATCGCGTAGCGCTCGAGGAACACGCCGGTCTTCGGGCGGTCCGTGCTCTGGCGGTCGATCTCCGTCGTCTGCTGGACGGTGGTGAGGTAGTCCTGGAAGCGCACCTGCACCTCGGCGGGCGCGCCCGCGGCGAGCTCGGCGGCCAGATCCGAGTCCGGCGCGACGACCATGAACGTCGCGCCATACAGCGTGTCCGGACGCGTCGAGAAGACCGTGACCCGCTCCGCGCGGCCCTCGATCTCGAAGTGGATGTCGGCGCCGACGGACCGGCCGATCCAGTTGCGCTGCATCTGGATGACCTTCTGCGGCCAAAAGCCCTCGAGCTGGTTCAGGTCGTCGAGGAGGCGGTCGGCGTAGTCCGTGATCCGCAGGTACCACTGCGTGAGCTTCTTCTTGACCACGACGTTGCCGCACCGCTCGCAGTGCCCGTCGACGACCTGTTCGTTGGCGAGCACCGTCTGGTCGTGCGTGCACCAGTTGACCGCGCTCTCCTTGCGGTACGCCAGCCCCCGTTCGAAGAGGCGCTGGAAGAGCCACTGGTTCCAGCGGTAGTACTCCGGGTCGCTCGTGTGGATGACGCGGCTCCAGTCGAAGGAGACGCCATAGTCCTTCAGGCTCTCCCGCTGGGTCGCGATGTTCGCGTACGTCCACGCGACCGGATCGGCGCCGCGCTGGATCGCGGCGTTCTCGGCGGGCAGGCCGAACGAGTCCCACCCGATCGGGTGCAGGACGTTGTAGCCGCGGTGGCGCCAGAAGCGCGCCACGATGTCGGAGTAGAGGTAGTTCTCCGCGTGCCCCATGTGCAGGTCGCCCGACGGATACGGGAACATCGCCAGCACGTACTTGCGCGGACGCGTGTCGCTCTCGTCGCCCGCACGGAACGGATCGGCGTCGGCCCAGCGGCCCTGCCACTTCGACTGGATCGCATGCGGGTCGTACGCATCGCCCACGGGCACACTGTCGGTCGGGGAGATCTGAGACACGGGAATCCAGATTACCGGACACCGCTCAGCCGGTCCCGCCTAGGCTCGAGCCGTGAACGAGGTGCTCACGTGGCTGCTCGACGTCGTGCAGAGCGTCGACCCTCTCGTGCGCACGCTTCTGGCCGGCGTCGCCATGCTCCTGGAGACGAGCGTGCTCGTCGGGCTCGTCGTCCCCGGCGACACCGTCGTCCTCGTGGCCTCCACCGCCGTCGCATCGCCGCTGGAGGGCGTCGTGCTCGGTGTCGCGGTCGTCGCGGGCTCGCTCGCCGGAGAGAGCATCGGGTTCTGGCTCGGCCGGTGGCTCGGTCCTGTCATCCGCCGCTCCTGGATCGGCCGGCGGATCGGCGAGCCCAACTGGGAGCGCGCGCAGCGCTATCTCGACCGCCGCGGCGGGCTCGCGATCTTCCTCTCCCGCTTCATCCCGGTGCTGCACTCCCTCGTCCCGCTCACGGTGGGGATGAGCGGATACCGCTACCGCCGCTTCCTCGCGTGGACCCTGCCCGCGTGCGTCCTGTGGGCCGCGGTCTACATCACGGTCGGCTCCGCGGCAGCCGGTGGCTTTCGCCAGACGTCGCAGGAGATCCACTACGCCGGCTACCTCTTCGTCGCCGTCATCCTGCTGTTCGTCATCGGCATCGCCGTCGGCAAGCACCTCCTGACCCGGGCGGAGCGCCGGCACCTGGAGGACGCTCCGCCGGCCGCGGAGGACATGGAAGACTGAAGGGTGTGGCAGCCCGAGCGAAGAAGGACCTCACGCACAAAGTGCTGTGGCTCGCTCGTCTCGAACACCGGTTCCACGTCTGGCGCGAGCGGCGCGCCCGCCGGCGGGGGCTCCACCCGATCGTGGCGGCCTTCCCGGGCTACGGCAACGGCGAGTGGGTGCGCGTCCTCGGGCGTGTGCTGATTGCCCCGCCCTCGCGCGGCGTGACAGGCGAGGAGTACGCCGGCGTCCGCGGATGGCGCAGCTTCGCGGCCGTCCCCGTCGCCTACGCGCGGGTCACGGTCACGATCGCCGGCCGCGCGCACGAGGTCGTCTCCGACCGCGGCGGCGTCGTCGACACGGTCCTGCCGGCGACCCTCCCGCCCGGATGGAACACGCTGGAGATGTCGGTCGAGGGCCGCGCCACGGTCGAGGCGCGCGTCTACGTCGTCGCTCCCGACATCCGCTTCGGGATCGTGTCCGACGTCGACGACACCGTCATGGTGACCGCGCTCCCCCGGCCGCTGCTCGCCGCGTGGAACTCGTTCGTCGTCAACGAGCACGCCCGCCAGCCGGTGCCCGGGATGGCGGTGCTGCTGGAGCGGATCGTCCGCGCTCACGCCGGCTCCCCGCTCATCTACCTCTCGACCGGCGCGTGGAACATCGCGCCGACGCTCGCCCGGTTCCTGCGCCGCCAGCTCTTCCCGGCGGGCTCCATGCTCCTCACCGACTGGGGGCCGACCCACGACCGCTGGTTCCGCAGTGGGCGGGAGCACAAGCTCACGAACCTCCGGCGTCTCGCGGAGGAGTTCCCGCAGATCACGTGGCTCCTCATCGGCGACGACGGGCAGCACGACGAGGAGATTTACACCGAGTTCGCGCACGAGCATCCGGATCGCGTCGCCGCGGTCGCGATCCGCCGCCTGCTCCCCGCCGAGGCCGTGCTCGCGGGCGGCCGCACGGTGCTCGACGACCACTCCGACCTCGACGCGCCGTGGGTCACGGCCTCCGACGGGGCCGGCCTCCTCGACCTCCTCCGCGACGCCGGAGTCCGCGTCGAGGCCGACGCGCTGGAGGGCTGACGGGTGTGCGGGCGGTTCGTCGTGGCGCGGGTCGCGTCGGAGCTCGTCGGCCTGCTGAACATCGACGTCGAGAGCGAGGAGCTCCCGCCCCCGTCGTACAACGTCGCCCCCACCGACCGCGCCGCGATCGTGCTCGACTCGGCGAAGACGGATCCGCCCGTGCGGCGACTGGAGTCCGCCCGCTGGGGCCTCGTCCCGTCGTGGGCGAAGGATCCCTCCGTGGGCGCCCGCGCCTTCAACGCCCGCGCGGAGGAGCTCGAGGACAAGCCGATGTTCCGGCGTGCGCTGGAGAAGCACCGCGCGATCGTGCCGGCGTCCGGCTACTACGAGTGGAAGACGACGCCCGAGGGCAAGGTGCCGCACTACATCCGGCCGGAGGACGGCTCGCCGCTGCTGCTTGCCGGTCTCTACGAGTGGTGGCGCGACAAGACGAAGGCCGCGGACGATCCCGAGCGGTGGCTCCTCAGCTTCACGATCCTCACGCGTGACGCGATCGGCGAGCTCGGCTCGATCCACGACCGGATGCCCCTATTCCTCGACGCCGACTTCGCCGACGCCTGGCTCGACACCGACACGGACAACGTCCGCGACATCCTGGATGCCGCGATCGACGCGGCCCCCGCGGTCGCCGACACCCTACGCAACGACGTCGTCTCGAAGGCGGTCGGGAACTCGCGGAACGAGGGGCCGGAGCTCATCGAGCCCGTCGAGGACCAGGGCTGAGCGCGCGAGAAGGGGCCCCGGCTCGCGCCGAGGCCCCTTCAGAGCGACCAGTTCAGAACTGGTTCATCGTGTTGTCCTTGCCGCCGGCCTTGAGGGCCGCGTCGCCGGCGAAGTACTCCTTGTGGTTGTCGCCCATGTCGCTGCCGGCCATGTTCTGGTGCTTGACCGTGGCGATCCCCCCGCGGATCTCGCGGCGCTGGACGCCCTGCACGTAGGCGAGCATGCCCTCGTCGCCGAAGTAGCCCTTCGCAAGGTCGTCCGTGGACAGCGCCGCCGTGTGGTACGTCGGGAGCGTGATGAGGTGGTGGAAGATGCCCGCCCGCGCCGAACCGTCGCGCTGGAAGGTGCGGATCTTCTCGTCGGCCAGCTTCGCGAGCTCGGTGTCGTCGTAGTCGACGCTCATCAGGTCGCCCCGGTCGTAGGCCGAGACGTCCTTGCCCTGCTCCACGAGCAGGTCGTAGGCCTGCTGGCGGAAGTTGAGGGTCCAGTTGAACGACGGGCTGTTGTTGTACACGAGCTTCGCGTTCGGGATGACCTCACGGATGCGGTCCACCATGCCGGCGATCTGCTCGACGTGCGGCTTCTCGGTCTCGATCCACAGCAGGTCGGCGCCGTTCTGCAGCGAAGTGATGCAGTCGAGCACGACGCGGTCCTCGCCGGAGCCGGCGCGGAACTGGTACAGGTTGCTCGGCAGACGCTTCGGACGGACGAGCTTGCCGTCACGCGTGATGACGACGTCGCCGTTGCCGAGGTCGGCCGGCGAGATCTCGTCCACGTCGAGGAAGGAGTTGTACTGGTCGCCGAGGTCGCCCGGCACGTGCGAGACGGCGAGCTTCTGCGTGAGGCCGGCGCCGAGCGAGTCGGTGCGCGCCACGACCACGCCGTTGTCGATGCCGAGCTCGAGGAACGCGTAACGGACCGCGTTGAGCTTCGCGATGAAGTCCTCGTGCGGCACCGTCACCTTGCCGTCCTGGTGACCGCACTGCTTCTCGTCGGAGACCTGGTTCTCGATCTGGATGGCGCACGCGCCCGCCTCGATCATCTTCTTCGCCAGGAGGTACGTGGCCTCGGGGTTGCCGAAGCCCGCGTCGATGTCGGCGATGATCGGCACGACGTGGGTTTCGTAGTTGTCGATCTGCGACTGCACGAACTCGACGGCGGTCTCGTCACCGGCGAGACGCGCGTTGTCGAGCTGCGTGAAGAGGAGGTCGAGCTCGCGCGCGTCGGCCTGGCGGAGGAACGTGTAGAGCTCCTCGATGAGGGCCGGCACAGCGGTCTTCTCGTGCATCGACTGGTCGGGCAGGGGCCCGAACTCGGAGCGGAGCGCGGCGACCATCCAGCCCGACAGGTAGAGGTAGCGCTTGTTCGTCGTCTTGAGGTGCTTCTTGATCGAGATCAGCTTCTGCTGCCCGATGAAGCCGTGCCAGACGCCGAGCGACTGCGTGTAGACCGAGGAGTCAGCGTCGTACTCGGCCATGTCCCGGCGCATGATGTCCGCCGTGTACTGGGCGATCTCGAGGCCCGTCTTGAAGCGGTTCTGCGCCCGCATGCGCGCGACGTACTCGGGGTTGATGGCATCCCAGCCGGAGCCGTTCTGCTCCTTGAGGGCCTGGGTAGCTTTGATGTCGTCTTGGTACGCAGTCATTGTGATTCCTTCGCTGTAGCGGGAGCCGCCTGAAACCACTCTGAGCCAAGAAGATCCCGTGTTCCGACCATTCCGGGGGTGAAGATTGCACGTATTTCTTCGATCCGAAAGGGTTCCGGGGATGTCGGAGGGGGTGGGAAGGATGGTGGGGTGACGGCGAACCGGACCCTCGAGAGACGCCTGCGCTCGCATCGCCTGTCCGCGCCGGCCCGCACGGTCGAAGACGCGGCGCGCCACATGCTCGCGGTGCAGGCGCAGGAATTCTGGGGCGGACGGTGGGCGCTGGCGGCCCGCGCGTCCGGCGCGCCGAGCGTGTCGCGCGTCGACGCCGCCTTCGCGCGCCGCCGGCTCGTCCGGACGTGGACGATGCGGGGCACCCTCCACGTCGCCCCGGCGGAGGACGTCGGCTGGATGCTGTCGGTCACGGGAGAGCGTCAGCTCCGGATGGCCGCACCCCGGCACCGCGAGCTCGGCCTCGACGTCGAGACGTTGGCCCGCGCGGAGCGCGTCGTCCGCGCGGCGCTCACGGGCGGCGGCCGGCTCACCCGCAAGGAGTTCGCCGACGTGCTCGCCGCGGGCGGCGTCGATCCGGTGGGCCAGCGCGGCATCCATGTCCTGCAGAGCCTCGCACTGCGTGGCGTCATCGTGTGGGGGCCCGTCGTCCCGAACCCGAGCGGGCCGACGCGCGAGCAGTACGTCGTGCTCACCGAGGAGTGGATCGACGGGTCGGCGGCTCCCGCGGATCCGCTCGCCGAGTTCTTCGCCCGGTACATCGGGTCGCACGGTCCGGCGACGGTGCGCGACTTCGCGTGGTGGAGCGGGCTGCCGCTCGGCGTCGCCCGGTCGGCCGCAGAGGCCGCCGGCGATCGGCTCGTCGTCGCCGCCGACGGGACGGATCCGGCGTACGTGCTCGCCGGCGCGGGCCCGCGCCGCTCCGCCACCGCTCCCGAGGTGATCGCGCTGCCGCCGTTCGAGGAGTACTACCTCTCGTATGTCGACCGCTCCCTCCCCTGCGTGCCGGAGTTCGGCGCGATCGTCGGGCCGGCGCAGAACGGCATCGTGCGACCGGTCCTGCTCGCCCGTGGCGAGATCGTCGGGGTCTGGACGCACTCCCGTGCCGTGGGCCGCCACGCCGACGACCCGGTGCCGGAGCTCTTCGTGCCCGGTGCCGCGACGGATGCCGAGGTCGCGGCCGCGCTGGATCGCTACGCGGCGTTCATCAGCGGCTGAGGAAGAGGACGCCCCTCGGTCCGTTCGTCGACATGGATCGGCACCACTACTCTTGAACGGTGTTCAAGAACTGGAACGAGCTCGCATCACGTCAACTCGATGGCGAAGTCCTCAGCCGCGCGGAAGCGTTGGCGATCCTACGGTCGGACGATGCGGAACTCCTCTCCCTGGTGGCGGCCGGCGGCCTCCTTCGACGGGCCGCGTTCGGCGACACCGTGAAGGTGAACTACCTCGTGAACCTGAAGTCCGGTCTCTGTCCCGAGGACTGCCACTACTGCTCGCAGCGCTTGGGCTCCACCGCGCAGATCCTCAAGTATTCCTGGCTGAGTCCGGCCGAGACCGCGGCGCAGGCGTCGGTCGGCATCCGCGCCGGCGCCTCGCGGGTGTGCCTGGTAGCGAGCGGCACCGGCCCGAGCCATCGTGACGTGGAGCGAGTGGCGGAGCTCGTCGGCAAGGTGAAGACGGAGCATCCGCAGGTGGAAGTGTGCGTGTGCCTCGGGATCCTGAGAGACGCCCAGGCGGAGCGGCTTCGAGCGGCCGGCGCGGACGCCTACAACCACAACCTCAACACCAGCGAATCCCGATATGGCGAGATCTGCACGACGCACACGTTCGCCGACCGCGTGCAGACGGTCGAGAAGGTGCAGCAGGCTGGCCTCTCGGCGTGCGCAGGTCTGATCGTCGGGATGGGCGAGAGCGACGAGGAACTGGTGGATGCGATCTTCGCGCTTCGAGACCTGGGCGCCGACTCCATCCCGGTGAACTTCCTCATGCCCTTCGAGGGCACGCCTCTCGCCGACACCTGGCTCCTGACTCCGGCGCAATGCGTGCGCATCCTCGCGCTGGCCCGATTCGCCTGCCCGTCCGCAGAGGTACGGATGGCGGGCGGACGCGAGCTGCACCTGCGGACGCTGCAATCGCTGGCCCTGCACCTGGCGAACTCGCTCTTCCTCGGCGACTACCTGACGAGCGAAGGCCAGGAGGCCTCCGCGGACCTTGAGATGATCGCGGACGCCGGCTTCCGGGTGCTCGGCGCCGAGGACCGCGAGCTCGCGGACGAAGGCGTGACGATCCGGCGCCGCGGCGCCGGCACCGAGATCCCGGCGAATGCCTGACGGCGGGGCCGGCGCCACCGTCCTCGAACGCGACCGGGAGCTGGTTTGGCACCCCTATGCCCGCCTCGAGGATGCCGCCGCCTACGAGGTGACCGCTGCCGACGGCGTGACGCTGACGTTGTCCGCCCCGGACGGGACGACGCACGAGGTCATCGACGGGATGAGCTCGTGGTGGAGTGCGATCCACGGCTACCGGCATGCGGAGCTGGACGCCGCACTGACCGCGCAAGCCGGGCGGTTCAGCCACGTCATGTTCGGCGGCCTCACGCACGAACCGGCGGTGGGGCTCGCCGAACGCTTGGTGACCCTGACGCCGGCGCCGTTGCAGCACGTGTTCTTCGCGGATTCCGGCTCGGTGTCCGTCGAGGTCGCGCTGAAGCTCGCGCTGCAGTACCAGACCGCGACCGGAAGAGCCGGGCGACGTCGTTTCGTCGCGCTCCGGGGCGGCTACCACGGCGACACAGCCGGGGCGATGGCGGTGTCCGACCCGGTGGATGGCATGCACGCCGCCTTTCCCGGTCACCTCGCCGTGCATCTGTTCCTCCCGCGACCTCCGGCGGCGCGCCTGCGGAACGGGGAGCTGGTCAGCGACCCTGAGGCTGTGTCGGCGTGGGTGGCCGTTGCCAATGAGCTGTTCGAGCGGCATGCGCATGAGGCTGCCGGGATCATCGTCGAACCGGTGCTCCAGGGCGCGGGCGGCATGCACGTCTACGCGCCGGAGTGCCTGATCGCGCTCCGGCGACTCGCGGACCGGCACGGGATCCTGCTGATCTTCGACGAGATCGCCACCGGTTTCGGCCGCACCGGCAGACTCTTCGGCGCCGACTGGGCCGACGTGACCCCCGATGTGATGTGCGTCGGAAAGGCCTTGACCGGCGGCTATCTGACGCTGGCAGCGATGATCTGCCGCACCGAGGTCGCGCAGGCTCTCGCCACGACACCGCACGGCGTGCTCCTGCACGGACCTACGTTCATGGCCAACCCCCTCGCCACCGCCACGGCATCCGCGTCGCTCGACCTCCTGGGCCGCGGCGAGTGGCCGGGTCAGGTCGCCGGCATCCAGGACGCCCTGGCCGACACACTGGCGCCCGCGCGCGACATCGACGGTGTTCGCGATGTCCGGGTGCTCGGAGCCGTCGGCGTGATCGAGCTGGACCGGCCGGTGGACCTGGTGCGGGTGACGCGCACCGCTGTAGAGCACGGCGCATGGCTGCGCCCGTTTCGCAACCTCGTCTATACGATGCCGCCCTACCTCTGCACGACCGCGGATGCGGAGACGATCGGGCGATCGATGGTCGCCGCGGTCGCCGGGATACTCCGCTGATGGCGGCCATGCAGACCTGGATGACGCGCGCGGCAGAGGTGCGGCGACGCCGGCACCTGGTCCGCGACGCGCGGGAGCACGGGGACGGGATGATCGATTTCGCGTCGAACGACTATCTCGATCTGTCGCGAGACCCACGGGTCGTGGAGGCGGCCGTCTGCGCGACGCGCCAGGACGGCGCGGGCGCCCGCGCATCGCGGCTCGTGACCGGGACGCTGCCGGTCCACACCGACCTCGAAGCAGCCCTGTGCGAGCTGACCGGCCAGGCGACCGCCCTCGCGTTCTCCAGCGGATACACCGCGAACCTGGCGGTGCTCACCGCGCTCGGCGGGCCCGACACGCTCGTCGTGCTCGACGAACACGTGCACGCCTCCCTGATCGATGGGGCACGACTGTCGCGCTCCCCCGTCGTGATGAACCCGCACCGGGACCTCGAGCGTCTTCGCGCGATGCTCGCCCAGCGCACCCAGAGGCGCGCGCTCGTCGTCGTCGAGTCCGTGTACTCGGTCCTCGGCGACACGGCCGATCTGGTCGAGGTCGCGGCTCTGTGCGCGGAGCACGACGCGATCCTCGTCGTCGACGAAGCCCACGGCGTCGGCGTTCTCGGTGAAGGACGCGGCGCGGTGCACGCGGCGAGACTCCACGCGCGAGATGAGGTCGTCGTCACCGCCACGCTGTCGAAGGCCCTCGGCGCCATGGGCGGGGCGGTCCTCGGCTCCGAGCTGATCCGGGAGCACCTGGTCAACACCGCACGGTCCTTCGTCTACGACACCGGCCTCGCGCCCGCCCCCGCGGCCGCCGCCGCCGCGGCGTGCCGCATCATCCTCACCGAACCGCAGCGCGTCCGTCAGCTGCAGAAGAACGCCGATCTGCTCGCGCGTGCTGCGGGGGTGCCGCGCGCTCCGGGACCCGTGCAATCCGTGCCGGTCGGCACCGCGGAGCGGGCGCGCCGCCTCGCCGACAGCCTCTACGACCAGGGCCAGCTGGTGGGCTGCTTCCGCCCGCCGAGCGTCCCCGATGGGGTCTCGCGCATCCGGCTGACGGCCCACAGCGGCCACCGCCCCGACGACATCGATCGCGTCGGCGAGCTGCTCCGCGCGGGCCTCGCCGAGCAGGAGGTGCGCGGATGAGCGCCTACCTGACGGTCCGCGACCCCGACGAGGTGCGCGAGGTGCTCCGCCGATCCGAGGAGTTCCTGCCGACGAACGCGTTGGTCTCGGTTACGCCCCTGAGCGCCGAGGCTCGTCGGATCCTCAGCCGGGCACGCTTCGCCCTGCCGCCCATCCTCGCCTCCGCGACGGGAGAGCAACACCGCACAGTGCGCCGGCTCGTGGCCGGCTTCTTCACTCCGGCAAAGGTCGGCGCGGTATTCCCGCACATCGTCGATCTGACGCGGCACCGTGCGCGGCTGGCCGCGCCAGCGCTCGCCGACGGACCGATCGACCTCGTTCGCGCCGTCGCCCGACACGTCCCGCCGGCGATCATGGAGTCGCTCACAGGCATCGCGAACCCCGACCTCGACACGTTGAATCGGTGGAGCAAGGACTCGCTCGAGCTGTTCTGGGGATGGCCTGACCCGCCTCGTCAACGGGAGCTCGCGCACAGCGCCGCCGAGTTCTACACCTGGCTCCGCGAGACCGTCGACGCGCACCCGGACGACAGCCTCTTCGGCACCCTCCAGCGCGCGGGACTGACGACGACGGAGATCTGCTCGCTCGGCTACTTCCTCCTCATCGCCGGGCAGGAGACGACCACACAGCTCATCGGCGTCGCTTACTACCGCGCCCTGCAGACCCCGCGCCTCTGGGCCACACTCGCCGCCGGAGGATCCGCGAGCGGATTCGTGCGCGGCATCCTCGCGGCTGACTCCTCCGTGCCGGCCTGGCGCCGGACCGCCGCTTCGGCCACCACGCTCGGCGGTACGGCCATCCCCGCCGGCGCGGAGATCCTCCTCGAGCTCACCGGGCATCATCCGCCCGACGCGGCGCCCACCGCATACACGCTCGCGTTCGGTCACGGCGTGCACCGATGCCTGGGCGCGAGGCTTGCCGAGCTCGAGGCGACGACCGTTCTCGAACAGACCGCGCGCGCCCTTCCCCATCTCGCCCTGCACGGGCCGGCGCCCGCTTGGCAGCGCCTGCTCTCGTTTCGGACGCCGACGACAGTCCTCGTGACGGCGAGCAGCCCATGAACGACCGTCTGGCACCGATCATCCTCATCACGGGCACGGACACCGATGTCGGCAAGACGATCACCACGGCGGCGCTCGCTACGGCTCTCGCCGCCACCGGCCGCACGGTCGCCGTCGACAAGCCCGTCCAAACGGGCGTCCGCGGGGCCGAGCAGGGAGACGTCGACGAGATCGTTCGATTGACCGGGATCCGGGCGGTCGGCGAGGGGATTCGCCTCCGCGCGGCCATGGCCCCCCTTGCCGCCGCGGCCCACCAGCAGCACACGCTTCCCGTCCTCGAGGAGCACCTCGCCCGCGTCGAGTCCCTCAGCGCCCACCACGACCACGTCCTTGTCGAAGGCGCTGGCGGACTCCTGGTCCGTCTCACGGCGAGCGGCCAGACCATCGCCGACCTCGCGGGCGCGCTCGGGCCCGCCGCCGATCTCCTCGTGGTGACCCGCGCCGGGCTCGGCACCCTCAACCACACGGAGCTGACGCTCGAGGCCCTCGCTCACCGGGGCCTTCGCGCCCGCGGCCTTGTCATCGGCGACTGGCCAGCGATGCCCGGCCCCGTCGAGGTCGGCAACCACGCTGTTCTCCAGATGATGGGAACGCCGCTCCTCGGCCGCATCCCGCACGGGGCGTCAGACCTGCCCGGGCCCGAGTTCCGCCGGCGCGCAAGCACGTGGTTCCGGGCCCTCCCCGCCGAGCCGCCGGAGGCCCGGGGACGCGAGCGGGAACGCTACGCGGCGTCCACCGGCTGCTGAGTCGGGCGGTTCTGCAGGGAGAGATAGGTGACGCACACGATGAACGCCGCCAGCAGGATGGCGGTGATCACGCCGGTGCCGAGACCGATCCCGCCGCGGGCGGGGCCGACGCCGAGCCAGTCGGCGAACGAGGCCCCGAGCGGCCGGGTCAGCACGTAGGCGATCCAGAACGCGACGATCGCGTTCATGCGGAAGAAGAAGTAACCGATCGCCGGGATCGCGATGAGGACGAGGAACACGAGTCCCGCGACGAAGTATCCGAGGCCGAGCGAACTGGCGAGCCAGTCGCCCGTCGCCGTCCCCAGCGCGAAGGTGAGGAGCACCGCCGCCCAGTAGAAGGCCTCCCGCCGCGTCGTGCGGATCGAGTGGATCGAGAGCGTGCGCTCCACCGACCACCAGAGGGTGAAGACCGCCGCCAGCGCCACCGCGAAGACGACGGTGGACACGGCATACGGCACGCCGAACTGGACGTGGACGACGTCGGCGGCCATCGTGCCGAACACGCTGACCATCGCGGCGGCCGACCAGTACACCCACGGCACGTAACGGCGCATCCGGAACTGGACGACGAGGATCGCGATCAGCGCGAGGAGGGCCACCGCGACCGCGACGACGGGTTCGATCGTCGTGACGAGGAAGTCGCTCGCCGTCTCCCCCATCCCGGTCGTGAGCACTTTTACGACCCAGAAGAGGACCGTGATCTGCGGCACCTTGTCGGTCATCGCTCGGGCCGCGTCGAGCGCGGTCGAAGAAGTTCCTCGGCGGGTCTCAGGCATCGCTGCGAGCATAACCGCTCCGACGGTGCGTTCTGGCCCGCCGGCGTAGTCTCGGAGGAGTGCCTCCTCTCGCGTCGTGGCTTCCGTGGGCTGTCTGCGTCGCCCTCCTCGCGCTCGTCGGCGTCGTCGTCCTCCGCCTCTTCCGCATCGCTTCACCGCTGGCCGGGCTGTTCGCGCTCCTGCGCGGCACGGCGCAACTGATCATCCTCAGCGTCATCCTCTCCGGCGTCATCACCTCCCTGGGGTGGGTTGCGCTGGCGGTGGCGGTGACGTTCGGTGCGGCGGTCTTCACGGCGACTCGTCGAATCGGGCTCGGCATGGGGAGCGTGGTTGCCGTGACGGTCGCCATGCTTGCCGGGGTCGCGGTATCGCTCGGCGTCGTGTTCCTCACCGGTGCCGTCGAGTTCAACGCCCGGTATGTGCTCGCGATGGCCGGCATCGTGATCGGCAACACCATGACCGTTGCGGCGCTCGGCGGCACCCACCTGCGCGCGCTCGTCACGGACCGCTGGACCGAGGTAGAGGCCTGGCTCACGGTGGGAGCATCGCCCCGTCGAGCCGCCCGGGATTTCGCGCGTCTTGCGGCATCGAGAGCGATCATCCCCGGAATCGATCAAACGAAGACCACGGGTCTCGTGGTCCTTCCCGGCGCGTTCGTCGGCGCCATCTTCGGCGGCCTCTCGCCGCTCGAAGCAGGCCGCTTCCAGATCGTGGTTCTCGCCGCGATCGTCGCCAGCTCCTCGATCGTCTCGACGCTCCTCACCTCGCTTCTCCGATCCCGCGCCGTCGCCCGACCGGAGCGCGAATTCGCTTAAGTACATGCGTACTAGTACGCTTGTACTTATGTCTTCGACCAAACCCGCGACGCGCGACCCCCAGGCGCGACGCCAGGCGATCGTCGTGGCGGCCGCGGACCTGATCGTCGAGATCGGGCTGAACGCGGTCACCCACCGCAAGGTCGCCGCCCGCGCCGGCGTGCCGCTCGGGGCGACGACGCACTACTTCGCGACCCTCGACGACCTGCTCGCCGACGCGCTCGCGCTCCTGGGCGCCTCCGTCGAGGAGAGCCTCGCCGAGCTCGCCGCGGTGCTGGACGATGCGGTCGATCGACCTCGCGCGCTGGCGCGGCTGTTCGCCGGGTACATGCGGGACCCGGTCCGACTCCGGGCCGAGACCGCGTTCTACATTGCCAGCGCGGAGAATCCGCGGCTGAGCGGACTGCCGGCCCGCTGGTACGAGGGGCTGGTCGCCGAGCTGTCGAACTACTCGAGCCCGGCCGCCGCGCGAGCCGTGGCCATCTATGCGGACGGCGTCATGATGCACGCCGCGCAGAACATCACCCCGATCGAGGAAGACGAGCTCGTCTGGGCGATCGAACGACTGCTGAAGGAAGAGGACTGATGTCGAGGTTCGCACCGCCGCTCGCGGCGGAGACGATGACCCACCGCCAACGCTGGCTGGCGTTGACGATGCTGGCCGGGAGCCTCCTGGTCGTCATGATGGACATGACGATCCTCATCATGGCGCTGCCCGGACTCATCGAGGATCTCGAGCCGTCCGCGTCGCAGCAGCTGTGGATCGTCGACATCTACTCGCTGATCCTCGCCGGCCTGCTGATCCCGATGAGCGCGCTGGCGGACCGATTCGGCCGCAAACGGATGCTGCTGATCGGGTTCGCGCTCTTCGGCGTCGTGTCGGTCCTCGTGCTGTTCGCGACCAGCGCCGCGTTCGTCATCGGGCTCCGCGCCCTCCTGGGCGCCGCGGGCGCGATGATCATGCCGACCACGCTGTCGATGATCCGCACGATCTTCCACGACCCGACCGAGCGCGCCCGCGCGCTCGCGATCTGGTCGGTCATCTCCGGTCTGGGCGTCATCATCGGCCCGCTCCTCGGCGGACTGCTGCTCCAGTTCTTCTCGTGGCACTCCGCGTTCCTCGTGAACGTGCCGTTCGTGATCGCCGCGATCGCGTTCGGCGTCGTGCTGCTCCCCGAGGGCCGCGACCCCAACCCGCCGCGCTGGGACGTGGTCGCCACGGTCCTGTCGATCGCCGGGATGGTGCTGCTCGTCTGGGGCATCAAGCAGCTCGGCGAGTACGGCTGGGGCAACCCCGTCGCCTGGATCATGGTCGGCGCGGCCGCGATCCTGCTCACCCTGTTCGTCCGGCGCTGCCTGAGCCGTCCCGATCCGCTGCTCGAGGTCCGGCTGTTCCGCAGCAAGCCGTTCACCGCGGGCGCGATCGCAGCTCTCACCGCCAGCCTCGCGATGGCGGCGCTGATTCTCCTCGTGGCGCAGTGGCTGCAGGCCGTCGCCGGCTTCACACCCGTCGTCGCGGGGGTCGCGGTGCTGCCCATGGCGATCGGATCCCTTATCGCCGCGCCGTTCGCCCCGAACCTGGCGATCCGCTTCGGTGCGCGGAACATTCTCGCCGGCGGACTCGTCCTGGCGGGGGCCGGGCTGCTCCTGCTGTTCGCCACGGGCGGCCCGACGAGCTACCTCCAGCTCATCGCCCCGCTGTTCCTGGTCGGCGCCGGCACGGGATCACTCGCGATCGCCTCGGCGATCATCATGGGTTCGACGCCCACCGCGAAGGCCGGCAGCGCCGCCGCGATCGAGGAGTCGATGTACGACATCGGCAACGTCCTCGGCGTCGCCATCCTCGGCTCCCTGTCCGCGGCCCTCTACCGCGACCACCTCGCGATCGGGCAGTTCGCCGAGCAGGGCATCACGGGCGAGCTCGCCCACTCCGCCGAGGAGTCCATCGTGGGCGCACTGACCGTGGCCGAGCAGCGCGGCCTCCCTGCGCTCGCCGACGCCGCGACGGCCGCGTTCGGGGACGGGATCGCCCAGGCCGCGCTCGTCGGCGGTCTCCTGCTCGTTGCGGCGGCCGTGACCGTGTTCACGCTGGTCCCCCGCCGATTCGACATCGCCGCCCACAACCACTGACCCGCATCACGACGGGCGAGCGGGGATCGTGTCCCACTCAGCGGACCCGTGATTGGACATCTGGAGGTTGTTCACATAGCTGACTCATCGACATCGTGGCGGGAACCAGAACCGCGACGAAGGAGTCAGCAGTGGCCTCACCAATCCGTCCGAACAGCATCCAACCGGCGCGGCGGCGCGCCCTCGCACGAACGGCGGGAGCGGCGTCGGTCGTGCTCGCGCTCGCCGGGGCGCTCGTCGCATGCGCCAATCCGACGACCGGACCCGCCGGGCCCACGCCGTCGAGCGGACCGATCGAGGTCACCAAGGACTCGGCGATCGCCGCGATGGTGCCCTCCGCCATCGCGCAGCGCGGCACCTTCACCGTGGCCGTCAACCCCGGAGCCGCCCCGATCAAGTTCGTCGACACCGACGGCAAGATCGTGGGCCTCGCCCCGGAGCTGCTCGAGCTCGCCGGGAAGGTCATGGGCCTCGAGGCCCAGATGCAGACGACCACGTTCGACGCGCTGATCCCGGGCCTTCAGGCGCAGCGGTTCGACGTGATCGCGTCGATGGGCGACCTCAAGGAGCGCCAGGAGACCATCGACTTCGTCGATTACCTCGACGCACCGCTGGCCATCGCCGCCGCGGCATCGTTCCCGAAGGACAAGATCGAGCTCTCCGACCTGTGCGGGCTCAACGTCGGCTTCGTCCGCGGCCAGGCCCAGCAGGGATCCATCCAGAAAGCGTCCGACAGCTGCACTGCGGCGGGCAAGGGGGCGGTCACCGCGACCGCCTTCCAGGACGCCCCGGCGGGAATGCTCGCCGTAGCGAGCGGACAGGCCGACGCGTTCTGGGGCGACGCCCCGCCGATCACGTACAACGTGCAAACGGACCCGAGCACGTACAAGCTCGTGTACGAATCGGATCCCACCGTCTACGGGATCGGCGTCCTGAAGACGAACCCCCAGTTCACGGCGGCTCTGCAGAAGGCGCTGCAGAAGCTGGAGGCCGACGGCGTCGCGCGGCAGGTGCTCGACAAGTGGGGCCAGGGCCAGTACGCGATCGACGGATTCCCGCTGAACACCGGAACGGGCCTGTGACGTCCTCCATGCTCGACCGGCAGCACCAAGGGGGTGCCGCCACGGACAGCCGAGCCGTGGCGGCACTCCCCGTGCGCCGGCGGACGAGCATCGCACGGATCCTCAGCTACGTCCTCGGCGCGTATCTCGCGCTGCTTCTGGTGCAGCTGTTCGTCTTCAACGAGAACTGGGACTGGCCGCTCGTCGCGTCGTACCTGTTCAGCCGCGTCATCATGGAGGCGCTGCTGAACACGATCCTCCTGACGGTGCTGACGGCGGTGTTCGGGATGATCCTGGGCGTCCTCGCCGCGTGGTGCCGCCTGTCTTCGCTCGTGGTGCTCCGCACCATCGCGATCCTGTACGTGTGGGTCATGCGGGCGACGCCGCCGCTCGTCATGATCCTCTTCATCTACTTCTTCGGCGCCCTCGTGCCGAACTTCTCGATCGGCGTGCCGTTCCTGTTCTCGTTCGGATCCGTCCCGGCGAACCAGGTCATCTCCCAGTTCAGCGCGGCCATCATCGGCCTGTCGCTCTACCTCGGCGCGTACTCCGCGGAGGTATTCCGCGGCGGCGTCCTGTCGGTCCCGCAGGGACAGTTCGAAGCGTGTCACGCGCTCGCCCTCCCGCCACACAGCGCGTACGTCCGCGTCCTGGGCCCGCAGATCCTCCGCAGCATCACCCCCGCCCTCGCGAACGAGATCATCACGATCTTCAAGAGCACGTCGCTCGTGTCGGTCATCGGCTACGCAGAGCTGCTGACGACGGTCCAGACGATCTACGCCGTGAACTTCAAGACCATCCCGCTGCTGACGGTCGCGGTCATCTGGTACCTCGTGCTGACGAGCCTCGCCATGTTCGGGCAGTTCGCCCTCGAACGCCGCTTCAGCCGCGGCTTCGGCCGGCGCCGGTCCCCCGCCGGCGCGCCCGCCGAGACCCCTCTCGAGAAGGACATGCTGTGAGCCCGACCGCGCCGCTCCTGGAATTCGTCGACGTCGAGAAGCGCTTCGGAGACTTCGTCGCCCTCGATCGGGTGTCCTTCTCGGTCGACGCCGGCACGGTCACGTGCGTCGTCGGGCCATCGGGCTCGGGCAAGAGCACGATGCTCCGGACGATCAATCTGCTCGAGACCATCGACGCCGGCGGCATCTTCCTGGACGGCGAGCTGCTCGGACAGGTCGTGCGCGGACAGCATCGCGTACCGCTCGCGCGCCGGGCCTCGCGCAAGCAGGTGCTGAACTTCGGGATGGTGTTCCAGGGCTTCAACCTGTTTCCCAACCTGACCGCGCAGGCGAACGTCGCGCTCGCGCCGGTCGTCGCGCAGGGGGTCTCGAGGGCCGACGCCCTTGCACGCGCGACACAGCTGCTTCGACGAGTGGGGCTCGGCGACAAGCTCGAGCACTACCCGAGTGAGCTCTCGGGTGGGCAGCAGCAACGCGTCGCCATCGCCCGCGCCCTGGCCACCGAGCCGAAGATGCTGCTCTTCGACGAGCCGACGAGCGCTCTGGACCCCGAGCTGGTCGGCGAGGTGCTCACGGTGATGCGCCGCCTGGCGGACGACGGCGCCACGATGATCGTCGTCACCCACGAGATGGCCTTCGCCGAGCAGGTCGCCGACGACATGATCATGATGGCCGAGGGCCGCATCGTGGAGCAGGGCCGTCCCCGCGACGTCATCCACGCCCCGAAGACCGATCGGGCCCGGAGGTTCTTCGCCTCCGTCCGCACCCGCGGCACCGAGCCCACCGATGACTAACGAGGTCGGCGTTCTCAGTCAGGCGCCCGCGGCGGTGACGATGCCGTCCGTGATGAAGCCCGCGGCGATTCCGGCGAAGACGCACCACGCGACGAGGGCACGTAGATTCGCGCGGCGAGCGACCGCCAGCAACTCGATGACGACGTAGAGGATCGAGCCGGCCGCGAGACCGAGGAAGGCGATGGAGACGAGCGAGTTCGCGAACACCTGTCCGACGACCGTGCCGACGAAGGTGGGGCCTCCGCCGATCAGGCCGAGGAGGGCGAGGTAGCCCCAGGACGGTCGGGTGCCGGCCATCGGCGCGACGATCCCGAAGCCCTCGGTGGCGTTGTGCAGGCCGAATCCGATGATCAGGAGGATCGCGAAGGCGAGCTGACCCTGCGCTGCGGCCGTGCCGATCGCGAGGCCCTCCGCGAAGTTATGGAGGCCGATGCCGACCGCGATGGTGAGGGCAAGACGGCGGGCACCCTGCGGCGTCGCCGCCACCTCATCCGCGCTCGGGCCGCGCCAGGAGCGTCCGTCAACGTAGACGAGCCCGACCAGACCCAGGCCGAAGGTGATCGCGAGCAACAGGCCCTGGCCGAGCGAAGCCCCGAGATCGCCCGCCGAGAGCGCCTGGTCCACCGGCTCCCACGCCTTCGAGAGAACGTCCCAGAGCAGAAAGAGCAGGATGCCGATCGCCAGCGCGTTCAGCCCGGTCCTGAGTCGCGGCGTCTCGGCGCGCAGTCGACCGAGGGGAAGCCCCAGGAAGATGGTGAGCCCTGCAACGGCGCCCAGAAGGACAATGCTCAGCGGCGACAAGGTGGCCTACTCTCGGGAAAGCGATTCGGGAGCCGGCCACTCAACACTGAGCGGCACCAGCGGCGCCAGACTAAGGTAAGCCTACCCGTATGGACCACCACCGGTGACCACGCCCCGGACACGTCCTGGATCGCGCGCCCTGGGAGGTAATGCCGGGGCCTGGCGACTCACGAGGGGCAGTGGTTGGGTGGGCCTCGTGCGCCAGAGACGACGTGTCCCCGGCCGATCAGCAGAAGGGAGTCTCAGATGGCTGAGGTCGTCGTTGTCATCGGTCCGGGATCGATCGGGCAAGCGATCGCGAGGCGCGTGGCGCAGGGGAAGCATGTCTTGCTGGCTGATGTCCGCGAGTCACAGGCGCAGAGTGCCGCAAGTGTGCTCGCGGATGCCGGCTTCGAGGTGAGCACCACGACCGTCGACGTCTCGTCGAGGGAGTCGGTTGCGGCGCTCGTTGCCACAGCCACCGCACTCGGTGCCGTCGTGACGGTGATCGATGCTGCGGGCGTGTCGGCGAGCCAGGCGAGCATCGATCAGGTGCTGCACGTCGATCTCTACGGGACGGCGCTCGTCCTGGAGTTGTTCGGCGAGGTCATCTCCGCCGGCGGAGCCGGAGTGATCATCTCCTCGCAGTCCGGGCATCGACTGCCGGCGCTCACGGCCGAGGAGGACCGGGCGCTCGCCACGACCCCCACGGAGGAACTGCTGGATCTGCCGCTCTTGCAGCCCGAGCGGCTCTCCGACGGATTGCACGCCTACCAGCTGTCCAAGCGGGCGAACGCGTTGCGGGTGCAGGCGGAGGCGATCCACTGGTCGCAGCGCGGCGCGCGGGTGAACGCCATCAGCCCGGGAATCATCATGACCCCGCTCGCCCGGGATGAGCTCAACGGGAGCAACGGTGCCGGCTACCAGCGCATGATCGAGCTGAGTCCCGCCCATCGGGCCGGAACCCCGGATGAGGTCGCCACGCTCGCCGAGCTTCTCCTCACGGAGCGAGGTTCGTTCATCACGGGCAGCGATTTCCTCATCGACGGCGGCAGCACGGCCTCGTCGAAGTACGGCCCCCTCGCCGGATCTGCCCCCACCCCCGGCGTCACGCCCACCAAGGGATAGCGGGTTCGCGGTGCGTCCTACGTTTGGTGGACCTGAGGGGACTCGAACCCCTGACCCCCTGCATGCCATGCAGGTGCGCTACCAGCTGCGCCACAGGCCCAGAATCGCCCTTCCGGGCAACCCCCCTAGATTACTACATCGTGGGACCCAGCCCCGAATCCATCACTCCGCGGTCGCGGGCGCGTCGAGGGTGACCGGCACGACCGGGCAGTCCTTCCAGAGCCGCTCGAGACCGTAGTACGTGCGCTCTTCGTCATGGAAGACGTGCACGACGAGGTCGCCGAAGTCGAGGAGGACCCAGCGCGCCTCCTGGCGGCCCTCGCGGCGCAGTCGCTTGTGTCCGGCCTCGAGCAGGCGCTCCTCGATTTCGTCGGCGATGGCTGCGACGTTGCGCTCGTTGCGACCGGAGACGAGCAGGAAGATGTCGACCAGGGGCAGCGGACCCGAGACGTCCAGCGCGACGAGATCCTCGCCGCCCTTCGCGTCCGCGGCGCGCGCCGCGAGCTGCAGCATGTCGACCGCCGAAGCGGATGCCGTCACGCCATCCCTCCGCTCACGCGAACACCCCAGTCACGATCGCGACGATCAGTACGCCCACGAGGGCGAGCGCGAGCGCACCGGCGGTGATCGCGAGCGCGAGCATCAGGCGGCTGCCGCGCTCCGGTGCGGGCGGGCGGATGATTTCGTCCGTGTCCCGTACCGTGCTGATGGCCGCGCTCGCCGCGATCGGCGTCGGCGAGGACGACGCGGGCAGCTCGCCGTCGATGAGCACGACGTCGGCCTCCGCGCCGTCGTGTGCGCCAGGCGCGTGTCCCAGGGAACCGAGGCCGTCGGGCAGGGCGAACGTGCCCGTGACCAACAACTCACCGGTCGCCGTGATCGGCGCGACGAGCGGGGCGGATGCCGGAGCCTGCGACAGGATCAGCGCGTTCGGCGTCGCGACCGAGCCACCCACCGCGCCCGAACGCGCGACGAGCTGGTCGAACGACGCTCCCGGCGCGGACCGGTCACCGGTGCCCGCGAGGAACCCGGCGCCGAACGCGGCGCTGACGGTCGCGCCGGAATCGACGTCATCCTCGTCCGCGAGCTCGGCGGCCGCGACCTGAAGCGGACGGGCGCCCGCGTCGTCTGCGGACATCGGCGGACGGAACAGGGCGTCGTGCAGCGCTTGCGCCTCGTCGACCTCCTCCTCCACAGGCCTCGGCTCGAGCACCGGCGCCGGAGCGTCGCCGGACGGGACCGGGGTATCCGCGGGCGGTACCGGTGCGGTCGCCTCGGGCGCCGGCGCGATGTCCGGGCTCACGACGGGGATCGACGCCGTGCGGATGCGCTCCTGCTGGCGCGCGGCGCGACGCGTGAGCGGCGTCACGCCCAGATCGACGGGCCCTTCCGCGGCGACGGGCGCCTCGGGTTCGGGAACGACCGCGGGCGCAGGCCCGCGTTTGGCACCCTTGCCGGGCTTAGGGGGCTTGCCGCCCTTGCCGACGGGCGCGACCGGCTCCGCGAGCGCCGCAGCATCCTCCCCCGCGGGCGGGAGGACGGGGGTTGCGCCGGTGTTGCGCAGCTCACGCAGCTGCTTGCGGGTCAGCGGCGGATTCTGCTGCTCGGATGTGCTCATGCCTTGCTCCGATAGAGGTGATGCTTGGCAATGTACTGGACGACCCCGTCGGGAACGAGGTACCACACGGGTTCTCCGCGACGAACGCGCTCACGGCAGTCCGTCGAGGAAATCGCCAAGGCTGGGATCTCCAACTGACTCACGTTCTCACTCGGGAGTCCCGCCGTGTTGAGAACGTGCCCCGGCCTGGAGACCGCGACGAAGTGGGCCATGTCCCACAGGTTGTCGTGGTCGTGCCAGCCGAGGATCTGGGCCACCGCATCGGCGCCCGTGATGAAGTAGAACTCCGCGTCCGCACGCTCGCGCTCGAGGTCGCGCAGCGTGTCGATCGTGTAGGTCGGACCGTCGCGATCGATGTCGACGCGACTCACCGTGAACATCGGGTTGGATGCCGTCGCGATGACCGTCATGAGGTACCGGTGCTCGGTGGGGGTGACATCCGCCTTCTGCCACGGCCGGCCCGTGGGGACGAAGACCACCTCGTCGAGATCGAAGGAGGACGCGACCTCGGAGGCGGCGACGAGGTGACCGTGGTGGATGGGATCGAACGTCCCGCCCATCACCCCGATTCGCAAGCGCCTCGTCACGGGCGGCGCCTAGTGGCCGTGCCCCGTCTGCTGGAGCTCTTTCGCGTGGCTCGCCGCGTAGGCGTCGGCCTTGTGCGAGTGGCGGTTGGCGACGTGGCGATACGACAGGGTCACACACGCCAGGGCCGCGAACACCGTGAGGGCGACGATCGGGAACCAGATCGTCTCGAGCATGACGTTGCCGGACTGCGTCGTCTGCTCCACGGCGAACTCGATGAGCGAGGTGAGGGACATCCGGACTCCGTTTCAGGGGTGACGCGCGAAAACGCTCGGCCCAGTCTATGCTGTCAGGCCCGAACCTGGCCTTCGCCCCGCACGAGCCACTTCGAGCTGGTCAGCTCCGGAAGCCCCATCGGGCCGCGGGCGTGCAGCTTCTGGGTCGAAATCCCGACCTCCGCACCGAACCCGAACTCGCCGCCATCCGTGAAACGCGTCGACGCGTTGACCGCCACGACCGCCGAGTCGACCTCCGCGAGGAAGCGGTCGGCGTTCGCGGTGTCGGTCGTCACGATCGACTCGGTGTGATGCGTGGAATAGCGCCGGATGTGGTCGAGCGCCTCATCGAGGTCGTCGACCAGGCGGATCGAGACGTCGAGACTCATGTGCTCCGTGGCCCAATCCTCGTCGGTGACGGGGACGACCGTCCCAACGAACCGCGACACCTCGTCGTCCGCGTGGATGGTGACGCCGCGCTCGACGAGCGCCGCACCCACCTCCGGCAGCACGCGCTCCGCCGCGCCGCGGTGCACCAGGATCGTCTCGACCGCGTTGCACACGCTCGGCCGCTGCACCTTCGCGTTCACCGCGATGTCGCGCGCCCAGTCGAGCGGGGCCGACTCGTCGATCACGAGGTGCACGACCCCGGCGCCGGTCTCGATCACGGGGACCGTCGACTCGGTGACGACCGTCTCGATGAGCTGCGCACTCCCCCGCGGCACGAGGAGATCGATGAGGCCCCGCGCGCGCATGAGCTCGCGCGCGCCGTCGCGGCCGAAGTCGTCGACGGTCTGGATCGCGTCCGGATCGACGCCCTGCGCGCTCAGCGCGCCGCGCATGACGGCGATGAGCGTCGCGTTCGAGCGCTCGGCGGCCGACCCGCCGCGCAGCACGACGGTGTTCCCGGACCGGAGCGCGAGCGCCGTGATGTCGACCGTCACGTTCGGCCGCGCCTCGTAGATCGCGCCCAGCACCCCGAACGGCACCGAGACCTTCTGCAGCGACAGGCCGTTCGGGAGCGTCCGCTCGTCGAGCACGCGACCCACCGGATCCGGCAGGGCGGCGATGTCACGGACGGATGCCGCCAGCGCGGCCACCCGCGCGGGGTCGAGGCGCAGCCGGTCCTGCAGGCCCTCGGACAGCCCCGTGGCGCGTCCGCGCTCGAGATCCTCCGCGTTCGCCCGGACGATGGCATCCTCGGCCGCCTCGATCGCGTCGGCGATGGCGAGCAGCGCGTCGCGCTTCCGCTCGTCGGAGAGGAGCCCGACGGTACGCGCGGCCTCCTTCGCGGCGAGCATCCGCTCGCGGGGGGACGTCGCGACGGTGGTCATCCGGTCAGTCTACGACTGCCCCGGAGCGGTCGGGATGCTGCCCGTGGGCGTCACCGGCACGGGATTCGGATGCGGGTCGAACCACGTTCCGATCTCCTCGCCCGCCAGCGCCTCGGCCACCCGATCGGCGCTGGTCACGAGCACGCCGACGCCCGCCTCGGCGGCGAGACGCGCGGCGGACACCTTCGTGGCCGCTCCCCCGGTGCCGACGCTGTTCACCACGACCGACCCGAACTGGTAGCCCGACAGGTCGTCGCCGAAGCGCACGCGTCGGATCGGCTCGGCGTCGGGCTCGTCCGGCGGCAGCGTGTAGAGGCTCTCCACGTCGCTGAGCAGCACGAGCCCGTCGGCGCCAACGAGACGCGCCACCAGGGCCGCGAGCCGGTCGTTGTCGCCGAAGCGGATCTCGTGGGTCGCGACCGTGTCGTTCTCGTTGACGATCGGAAGGATGCGGAGGCTGAGGAGCCGCTCCATCGCGCGACGCGCGTTCGATCGCGGCGTCGGATGCTCCAGGTCGCCCGCGGTGAGCAGCACCTGCCCGGCGAGGATGCCGAAGCGGTCGAGGCTCGCCTGATACCGCGACATCAGCACGTTCTGGCCGACCGCCGCCGACGCCTGCTGGGTCGCGAGGTCGTCGGGCCGTCCGTTGAGCCGCAGGAGCGGGAGCGCGGTCGCGATCGCGCCGGAGGACACGAGCACGACCTCGACACCGCGCGCGTGCGCGGCGGCGAGCACCTCGACGATCGCGTCGATCCGCCACGAGGCATCCGCCGAGATCGACGACGACCCCACCTTCACGACGACGCGGCGCGCCGCCGCGAGCTCCGCCCGATCGCGCGCGGTCACGCGTCGTCCGTCCGCTCGGCCTCGAGCTCGGCGCGCGCCTCCGCCTTCGCGTCCATGAGCTCGTGGTACCGCTCGCGGCGCTGCGCCGTCGTGCGTCGCGTGCTCTGGTCGAGCCGGGGATCCGTGCCGCGCGGCGCCACCATGAGCTCCGCCGCCGACGTCAGCGCCGGCTGCCAGTCGAACACGATGCCGTCGCCGGGACCGATCACGACCGTCGCGCCCGGCGTCGCGCCGACGCGGAACAGCTCGTCCTCGACGCCAAGCTTCTCGAGCCGGTCGGCCAGGAAGCCGACGGCCTCCTCGTTCTGGAAGTCCGTCTGCTGCACCCAGCGCACCGGCTTCTCGCCGAGGATCCGGTACACCGCGCCGTAGGTGCCGCCCTCGACTCGGACCGTGAAGTCGGCCTCCGCGCCGCGCGGCCGGATGACGATGCGCGGGATCGCCGGGGCGTCCGCATCGCGCCGGCGCTGCTCGGCGACGATGTCACCCAGGGCGAACGTGAGCTCGCGCAGCCCAGAACGGGCCACCGTCGAGATCTCGAACACGCGGTATCCGCGGCTCTCCAGCTCGGGGCGCACGAGATCGGCCAGGTCGCGAGCCTCGGGCACGTCGACCTTGTTGAGCGCGACGAGCTGCGGCCGGTCCGCGAGCGGCACCTGCCCCTCCGGGACCGGGTAGGCGGCGAGCTCGGCGAGGATCACGTCGAGGTCGCTGATCGGGTCGCGGCCGGGCTCGAGCGTCGCGCAGTCGAGGACGTGCACGAGCGCCGTGCAGCGCTCGACGTGCCGGAGGAACTCGAGGCCGAGCCCGCGCCCCTCGCTCGCGCCCTCGATGAGGCCCGGAACGTCGGCGACCGTGTAGCGGATGTCGCCGGCCTCGACGACCCCGAGGTTGGGGTGGAGCGTCGTGAACGGGTAGTCCGCGATCTTCGGGCGCGCCGCGGAGATCGCGGCGATCAGGCTCGACTTGCCCGCGGACGGGAAGCCGACGAGTGCGACGTCGGCGACCGTCTTGAGCTCGAGGAGGACGTCGCCCTCCCAGCCGGGCGTGCCGAGCAGCGCGAACCCGGGAGCCTTCCGCTTCGGGGTCGCGAGAGCTGCGTTCCCGAGGCCGCCGCGGCCGCCCGGCGCGACGACGAAGCGCATTCCGGGCTCGACGAGGTCGGCGAGGGCGTTCCCCTCGGCATCCTTCACGACCGTGCCGACCGGGACCGCGAGCTCCACGGTCTCGCCGAGCGCGCCGGAGCGGTGGTCGCCCATCCCGAACCCGCCGTTGCCGCCGGAGCGGTGCGGCGAGTGGTGGTACGAGAGCAGCGTGGTGACCTGCGGATCGGTCACGAGCACGACGTCTCCGCCGTTTCCGCCGTTCCCGCCGTCGGGCCCCGCGAGCGGCTTGAACTTCTCGCGCTTGACCGAGACGCAGCCGTTGCCCCCGCGTCCGGCGCGCAGATGCAGCGTCACCCGGTCGACGAACGTGACCATGTCGGTTCCCTCCGCTGACGCGCGTTGAACGTGATTCGTGTGCTGACGCGCAAAAGGCGGGCCGTAGCCCGCCCCTGCGCGATCCGATATCGAGTCGGAATTACTCCGCCACGATGTTGACGACCTTGCGGCCGCCCTTGGTGCCGAACTCGACGGAGCCGGCGGTGAGGGCGAACAGCGTGTCGTCGCCGCCCCGGCCGACGCCGGTGCCCGGGTGGAAGTGCGTGCCGCGCTGGCGGACGATGATCTCGCCGGCGCCGACGACCTGACCGCCGAAGCGCTTCACGCCGAGGCGCTGAGCGTTGGAGTCACGACCGTTGCGGGTGGAGCTTGCGCCCTTCTTATGTGCCATCTCGGGTTCTCCTCAGCGCTTACTTGATGCCGGTGACCTTGACGCGCGTGAGGTCCTGACGGTGCCCCTGGCGCTTCTTGTAACCGGTCTTGTTCTTGAACTTCTGGATGACGATCTTCGGGCCGCGCTCGTTGCCGAGGACCTCGGCCGTGACCGTCACCTTCTCGAGCTTCGCAGCATCCGTCGTCACGGCGTCACCGTCGACGAGCAGGACCGCGGGAAGCTGGACCTTCTCGCCGACACCGGCCGAAAGGCGGTCAAGCACGACGATCGAGCCCACCTCGACCTTTTCCTGCCGGCCACCGGCGCGCACAACTGCGTAGACCACTTCACACCTGTTTCATCCTGGGAGCCGTGTCGACTCCGGTTTGGGAAGACGGGATGCGGAGGGACCCCCTCGACGCACCAAAGGTCAATGCTACCCGATCCGTCCCGAATCCCGCCACTTCCCCGTGAGAACGCGCTTGTGTCACGAAAACGGGGCTCAAACGTGACAGAAGTGCGTTCTCGGGTGGGGACGTGATGGGATCGACGGATGGCGATCCTCGTCGACACCCCCCGCTGGCCGGCACACGGCAGGCTCTGGGCCCACCTCGTGAGCGACAGCGATCTCGCCGAGCTGCACGCCTTCGCCCGCGCCAACGACATCCCGGCGCGTGCCTTCGACCTCGACCACTACGACATCCCGGCGGAGGCGCACGCGCGCCTCGTCGCCGCCGGTGCGCAGCACGTCGACAGCCACGCGCTGGTGCGGGCCCTCATCGCCTCCGGACTGCGCGTCCGGGCCCGCGACCGCGCCTAGTCCTCCGACTCGGCCGACACGACCGGAAGGGCCGGCACCGGCGTCCCGCTCAGCGCTGCCGTCGTCACGCGCCGCCGCGCACGCCCCTGGCCCGGCGCCTTCGGCTCCGGCAGGGCGTTGAGCACCGAGTCGAGCAGCAGGTCCGTCTGCGTCTTCGGGGCGGTGTCGGCCTTCTTCCGCCGCTGCCGCTTCGGACGCTGGGCGGCGACCTCGGGCTCGGCCGCCGGGGCCTCCGCCTCGTCTGCGAGCTCCGCGTGCGGAATCGTGGATGCCGCGATCTGAGCGAGCGCCGACTTCGCACCCTCCGTGATCACGTGCGTGCCACCGGCCGCACCGGCCCCGCCGCCGTTCCCGCCGGACGCGCCACCGCGCGAGCGGCGTCCGCCCCCGCCGTTGCCGTTCCCGCCGCCTCCGCCGGACTGCGCGCGGTGCTTCACGACCGGGTCGTGGTGCACGATGATGCCTCGACCGGCGCACACCTCGCAGGGCTCGCTGAACGTCTCGAGGAGGCCGAGCCCGAGCTTCTTGCGCGTCATCTGCACGAGGCCGAGCGAGGTCACCTCCGCCACCTGGTGCTTCGTGCGGTCGCGGCTGAGGCACTCGATCACGCGTCGTAGCACGAGGTCGCGGTTGGACTCCAGCACCATGTCGATGAAGTCGACCACGATGATGCCGCCGATGTCCCGCAGCCGCAGCTGCCGGACGATCTCCTCCGCCGCCTCGAGGTTGTTCTTGGTGACGGTCTCCTCGAGGTTGCCGCCGGAACCGACGAACTTGCCCGTGTTGACGTCGACCACGGTCATGGCCTCGGTGCGGTCGATGACGAGCGAGCCGCCCGAGGGCAGCCACACCTTGCGGTCGAGCGCCTTCTCGATCTGCTCCGTGATGCGGAACTCGTCGAACGGGTCGCGGTCGCCCTCGTAGCGCTCGACACGCTCCAGGAGATCCGGCGCGACGGCCTCGAGGTAGCTCTCGATCGTGTGCTGTGCGTCCGCGCCCTGGATCAGCATCTTCGTGAAGTCCTCGTTGAAGACGTCACGGACGATCTTGACCAGGAGGTCGGGCTCGGAGTGCAGGAGCGCCGGCGCCTGGATCGTCTCGATCTGGCGTCCGATGTGCTCCCACTGCGCCGTGAGCCGCTGCACGTCGCGCGTGAGCTGCTCCTCCGTCGCGCCCTCCGCCGCCGTGCGCACGATGACGCCCGACGACTCCGGGAGGACCTCCTTGAGGATCTTCTTCAGCCGGGCGCGCTCGGTGTCCGGGAGCTTGCGCGAGATGCCGTTCATCCCGCCGGCGGGGACGTACACGAGGTAGCGGCCGGGCAGGGAGATCTGGCTCGTGAGGCGGGCACCCTTGTGGCCCACGGGATCCTTCGTGACCTGCACGAGGACCCGGTCCCCGGACTTCAGCGCGAGCTCGATGCGCCGCGGCTGGTTGCCCGTCTCCACGGCATCCCAGTCCACCTCGCCGGAGTAGAGGACCGCGTTGCGGCCGCGGCCGATGTCGACGAACGCGGCCTCCATGCTCGGCAGGACGTTCTGCACGCGGCCGAGGTAGACGTTGCCGATGAGCGACGCGTCCTGGTTACGGGCCACGTAGTGCTCGACGAGGACGTTGTCCTCCAGCACACCGATCTGGATGCGGCCGTTCTTGGACCGCACGACCATGACGCGGTCGACGGCCTCGCGGCGCGCGAGGAACTCCGCCTCGGTCACGACCGGGCGACGCCGGCCCTGTTCGCGGCCGTCGCGACGGCGCTGCTTCTTGGCCTCGAGGCGCGTCGAGCCCTTCACCCGCTGGGGCTCGGTGACGTACTCGACGGCGCGCTGGGGGCGCGGGGCGTTGGCGGGCTCGCCGCCCTCCGGCCGCGAGGACTCGCCGCCGCGACGGCGGCTGCGGCGACGCGAAGAGCCGGATGCCGGGACCTCGTCCTCCTCGTCCTCCGCGCGCTCCTGACCGGCGCGAGCCGGAAGAGCCACGATCGGCGGCGGCGCGTAGAAGTGGAGCGAGGTCGAGACCGCCGAGACGAACACCTCGGGCAGGAGACCGAGCGTCACCGCGGTGACGGCCTCGGGCTCGGCCGCCGGGGCGGGTTCGGGCTCCGGGACGGCCTCGGGCTCCGAAGCGCTCTCCGCCTCCGGCTCCGGCGCCTGGTCGGGTTCAGCCGTCGGCTCGGGGGCCTCCTCGGCCACCGCTTTCGGCTCGGCCACCGGGTCCTGCACGGCTACCGCGTCCGTGCCTTCCGGCTGAAGTTCTGTGTGCTCCTGCGTGTCATCCGCCATCACCGGCTACTCCCGGCCGGGCGACACCGCGCATCGCTCCGGCGAAACTCATGCGGCGCCGCACCACGCGGTGCCGCGAACTCACTCGGTTGCAGGCGGCCGCTCGGCACGCACTGCGTGGGCGGTCGTCGCCCGAAGTCTGTGGCGATGCATCCTGCGGCGCGGCCGTCGGATGCATCCGTTTCATTATCGTACTCCGCCCGCCGCCGCGCGCGCACCGCGCCCGCATACGCGTGAATGCGATAATCCGAGGCATGCCCGACGCGATCCCGATCCGCCGCACGCCCGTCTTCGCCATTTGGCTCATCCTCGCCGGTGTGATCGGGTGGTGGGCGGCGTTCCAGCTCACGCTCGACAAGTTCCAGGCGCTGGCGAACCCCGGCACCTCAGCGTCCTGCGACTTCAGCGTTCTCGTGCAGTGCTCGAAGAACCTGGACTCGTGGCAGGGCAGCGCGTTCGGCTTCCCGAACCCGGTGATCGGAATCGCCTGCTGGGTCGCGCCGATCGTCGTCGGCGTGGCGCTCCTCGCCGGCGCCCGCTTCGCGCGCTGGTTCTGGGTGCTGTTCTGGGTGGGCACCCTGTTCGCCTTCTGCTTCGTGATCTGGCTCATCAGCCAGAGCATCTTCTCCCTCGGGACGCTCTGCCCGTGGTGCATGTTGACGTGGGTCGTGACGATCCCGACGTTCTACGCGACGACGCTCCATCTACTGCGCAACGGCACGGTCACGTCCTCCGAGCGGGTGACCGCGATCGCCGACCGTCTCATGGCTTGGGTCCCGCTCATGGCGATCGTCAGCTACGCGATCATCGCCCTGATCGCCCAGCTCCGCCTGAACGCGATCGTGAACATCTTCGGCGGCTGATCCGCCCCCACCCCCGCCACCCCCACGCGAGAACGCGCGTGTGTCACGGAAACACCCCAAGAACGTGACACAAACGCGTTCTCGCGGGGAGGGGGACAGGCCCGGGCCGCCCCGCCCGAGGAGGGGGACAGGCCCTCGCGCCGCCGGGCGGGCCGAAGGCCCGGCACCGCCAGGCCCCCGCGCCGCCCGGCGGGCCGAAGGCCCCGGCACGGCCGCGCCGCAGGGGTCAGGCGAACCAGATCGCGAGCTCGCGGGCCGCGGATTCGGGGCTGTCGCTGCCGTGGACCAGGTTCTGCTGCACGGGCAGGCCCCAGTCGCGGCCGAAGTCGCCGCGGATCGTGCCGGGGGCCGCGGTCGTCGGGTCGGTCGTTCCGGCGAGGGACCGGAAGCCCTCGATCACGCGGTCGCCGGCGAGCCGGATCGCGACCGACGGGCCAGACTCCATGAACGCGAGCAGCGGCTCGTAGAACGGCTTGCCCTCGTGCTCGGCGTAGTGCTGCGCGAGACGCGAGCGATCGGCCTCGACGAGGCGGATGTCGACGAGCGCATAGCCCTTCGCCTCGATGCGGGCGAGGATCGCGCCGGTGAGCCCCCGCGCGACCCCGTCGGGCTTGATGAGGACGAGCGTCTCCTGCGTGGACATTTCAGTCTCCGTTATCCGTCTGTGCCGCGCGCAGCTGCGCGTTCCGGCGATCGAGCGAGGCTCCCTTGATCGTCGCATACGCCCACATGCCGCCGAAAATGACGGCCACGATGAGCATCGTCGGCACGAGGAACGCGGACAACGCCACGAGCACCTGAAGCGCCCAGCCCACCCAGATCGCCCAGCGGTGCCGCAGCAGGCCGGCGGTCAGGAGCATGAGCACCGCGACGACGGCACCGCCCACGATGCCCCACCACGGCGCGATCCCGGCGGGCAGGGCCTGCAGCCCGTAGACCACGAGTCCGCCGAGGAACACGATGACGCACTCGAACCCGAGCACGATCGACCCCAGCGACTCCGCGGCTCCCCGTGCACGACGCTGCCTCGGTGCCCGCGCCGGCTTGGCCTCGCTCATGCCTCCCACCCCGCCTTCCAGTTCTCCTCGCGCGCCAGCGCGATGGCCTCGCCGGCCAGCAGGACAGATCCCGCGATGACGACTCCGCGCCGCTCGCCGGCGACCGCCCACGCGCGCGCCGCCTCCGCGGCATCCGCGAGATCCCGGTGCGTCGTGACCGACACCTCGCGGGCCTCCAGGAGATCGGCGATCGCGTCGGCGGAGCCCGCCCGATCCGAGTCGGGCTCGGTCGCAAACACGTGCGCGGCGATCGGGGCGAGCACGTCGACGATGCCGGCGGCGTCCTTGTCGGCGAGGATGCCGAGGACGATTCCCCACTCCGCGAAGTCGAACGTCTCCCCCAGCGCCTGCGCGAGCGCCCGCGCCCCGTGCGGGTTGTGGGCCGCGTCGACCACGACCGTGGGGTGCGCGCCGACGAGCTGCAGCCGGCCGGGCGACGTCGCGCCCGCGAGACCCTCGGTGAGGACCTCGCCCGTGATCGGCTGCGCACCGCCGCCGATCAGCGCCTCGACCGCGGCGATCGCGAGCGCCGCGTTCTGTGCCTGGTGGGCGCCGTAGAGCGGCAGGTACTCGTCGGCGTACGACTGTCCGGACAGCCCTCGCACGGAGAACTGCTGTCCGCCCACCGCGAGGCGCTGCTCGGTCAGGGCGAACCCCTCACCCTCGAAGGCGATCGTCGCGGAGCGCGCGGCCGCGGCATCCCGCAGCACCGCCTCGGCATCCGGATCCTGCCGGGCGGAGACGACCGCCGCGCCGTCCTTGATGATGCCCGACTTCACGGTCGCGATCTCGCGGATCGTGCTCCCCAGCCGATCGGCGTGGTCGATCCCGATGGGGGCGATGACCGCGACGTCGCCGTCCGCCGTGTTCGTGGAGTCCCACGCGCCGCCCATCCCGACCTCGATGACGGCGACGTCGACGGGCGCGTCCGCGAACGCGACGAAGGCCACGACCGTGAGCAGCTCGAAGAACGTCAGCGGCGCGTCGCCCGCAGCCTCGAGCTCGGCGTCGACGATGCCGGCGATCGGCTCGATCTCGTCCCAGGCGTCGGCGACCGCGCCATCCGCGATCCGCTCGCCGTCGATCATGATGCGCTCCGTGAAGCGCTCGAGGTGAGGGCTCGTGAACAGGCCCGTCCGCAACCCGTGGGCGCGGAGGATGCTCTCGATCATGCGGCTCGTGGACGTCTTCCCGTTCGTCCCCGTCACGTGCACGACGCGGTAGGTCCGCTGCGGGTCGTCGAGCAGATCGAGCACACGCGCGGTGCGTTCGACGCGCGGCTGGACCCACTGCTCGCCCTGCCGCTGCAGCAGCGCCAGGTAGACGGCATCCGCCCGCTCCCGATCCTTCGCCGCGCTCATGCGGATGCCCCCGTGGTCTGGCACGCGACCGAGACCGTGAACGCGCCCGCGTTGGCGAATGCGCCGGCCGCGAACTCCGCCGTGTGGTCGAACGCGAGGGGCAGGTCCGTCGTCGCGCGGAAGGTCTGTCCGCCGGACACCTCGTAGGCGACCGCGAGCGTCTCCCCCGCGACGGCCGCGGCCTCGAAGGCGGAGTCCACGGCGCGCGCGTCGTCCGCATCGGCGAACACGAGGCGCAGCGCGATCCGGTCGCTCACGTCGAACCCGGCCGCCTTGCGCGTGTCCTGGATGGCCCGCACGACGTCGCGCGCGAGCCCCTCCGCCTCCAGCTCGGGCGTCGTCTCCGTGTCGAGCAGCACGAAGCCGCCCCCGGGCAGCACGGCCAGCGCCTCCCCGCCCGGACGCCCGGTCGTCTCGAGCACGAGCTCGTATTCGCCCGGCTCCAGCGCGATCCCGCCGGCCGTGACGACGCCGTCCGTCTCGGTCCAGTCGCCGTCCTTCGCCGCGCGGATCGCCTCCTGCACCCGCTTCCCGAGCCGGGGCCCCGCGGCGCGCGCGTTGACCGTCAGCCGGTGCGTGATCCCGAACTCGGCCGCCGTGGTCCCCCGCAGCTCCACGAGCTCGAGCGCTCGCACGTTGAGCTCCTCGCGGAGGATGTCCTCGAACTGCGCGAGCGAGGCGGCGTCCGGCCGCACGACGGTCAGGATGCGCAGCGGCAGGCGCACGCGCTTGCCCTCGCGCTTCCGGAGCGCGTTCGCGACGCTCGACGCCTCGCGGACGGCATCCATCGCCGCGCGGATGTCCGCCGCCGGAGCGAAGTCCGCGGCATCCGGCCAGTCCTCCAGGTGCACGCTGCGGCCGCCGGTGAGGCCCTGCCAGACGCGCTCCGCCACGAGCGGGATGAGCGGGGCCGCGACCCGCGTCACGGTCTCCAGCACGGTGTACAGCGTGTCGAACGCCTCGCGGCTGGTGGGGTCGTCGGTCACCCCGATCCAGAACCGGTCGCGGGACCGGCGGATGTACCAGTTCGTGAGCGCCTCGGCGAAGTCGCGCAGGCGAAGGGCGGCCGTCGTGGAGTCGAGCTGCTCCAGGTCGTCCGCGACGTCGCGGACGAGGTCCCCCGTGAGCGCGAGGATGTACCGGTCCAGCACGTTCGTCGAGTCGGTGCGCCACGACGCCTCGTACCCCGCGCCCGAGGCGTTGGCGTACGTCGCGAAGAAGTACCACGTGTTCCACAGCGGAAGCAGGAACTCGCGGACCCCGGCGCGGATGCCCTCCTCTGTCACGATCAGGTTCCCGCCGCGCAGGACCGAGCTCGACATCAGGAACCAGCGCATCGCGTCGGAGCCGTCGCGGTCGAACACCTCCGACACGTCCGGGTAGTTGCGCAGCGACTTCGACATCTTCTGCCCGTCGCTGCCGAGCACGATCCCGTGGCAGGCCACCCCCGTGAACGCGGGGCGGTCGAAGAGCGCGGTGGACAGCACGTGCATGAGGTAGAACCAGCCGCGGGTCTGCCCGATGTACTCCACGATGAAGTCCGCCGGCGAGTGCTCGTCGAACCACTCGCGGTTCTCGAACGGGTAGTGCACCTGCGCGTACGGCATGGAGCCGGAGTCGAACCAGACGTCGAAGACGTCCTCGATCCGGCGCATCGTGCTGCGCCCGGTCGGGTCGTCGGGGTTCGGCCGCGTGAGCTCGTCGATGTACGGGCGGTGGAGGTCGACCTCGCCCGCGGCGTTGCGCGGAAGGCGGCCGAAGTCCTGCTCGAGCTCCGCGAGGGATCCGTACACGTCGACCCGCGGATACGCCGGGTCGTCGCTCTTCCACACCGGGATCGGCGAGCCCCAGTAGCGGTTGCGGCTCACGGACCAGTCGCGCGCGCCCTCCAGCCACTTGCCGAACTGGCCGTGCTTCACGTTCTCGGGCGACCACGTGATCTGCTCGTTGAGCTCGATCAGCCGGTCGCGGAACGCCGTGACACGCACGAACCAGCTCGAGACGGCCTTGTAGATCAGCGGATTCCGGCAACGCCAGCAGTGCGGGTAGGAGTGCTCGTAGCTCGCCTCGCGGAGCAGCCGGCCGTTCTCGCGCAGCAGCCGGATGAGCGGGCGGTTGGCATCCATCCACAGCTCGCCCGCGACCTCCGTCACCTGCGGGAGGAATCGACCGCCGTCGTCGAGGCTCAGGATCGTCGGGATGCCGGCGGCCTCGGCGACGCGCTGGTCGTCCTCGCCGTAGGCCGGGGCCTGGTGGACGATGCCGGTGCCATCGGTCGTCGTGACGTAGTCGTCGGCGAGGATCCGCCACGCGCTCTGCGTGCCCCAGGTGTCGGCATCCGCGTAGTGGTCGAAGAGCCGGTCGTAGTGCACGTCGGCGAGCTCGGCACCGGTGAGGGTCTGCGCGACCGCCGCGCGAGCGGCCTCCGCCGACGCGTAGCCCAGGTCCTTCGCGTAGCTGCCCAGCAGGTCTTCGGCGAGGAGGTACCGGTGCGCGGTGGCCTCCACCGCGTCGTCGCCGGGGTGCACGTCGCCCGCCCCGTCCGGTCCGCCGGGGACGACGACGTAGCGGATGCCGGGGCCCACGGCGAGGGCGAGGTTGGTCGGCAGGGTCCACGGGGTCGTCGTCCACGCCAGCGCCCGGACGCCGGTCAGCCCGAGCGCCTCGGCCTTCGTCCCGACGAGCGGGAACGTCACCGTGACCGACGGATCCTGCCGCATCTTGTAGACGTCGTCGTCCATGCGGAGCTCGTGGCTCGACAGGGGCGTCTCGTCCCGCCAGCAGTACGGCAGGACGCGGTAGCCCTCGTACGCGAGCCCGCGGTCGGAGAGGGTCTTCCACGCCCAGAGCACCGACTCCATGTAGCCCGTGTCGAGCGTCATGTAGCCCCGCTCGAAGTCGACCCAGCGAGCCTGGCGAGTGACGTACTCCTCCCACTCCCGGGTGTACTCCAGCACCGACTCGCGCGCCTTCTCGTTGAAGGTCGCGATGCCCATCCGCTCGATCTCGTCCTTCTCGGTGATCCCGAGCTGCTTCATCGCCTCGAGCTCGGCCGGGAGCCCGTGCGTGTCCCAGCCGAAGACCCGCTCGACCTTCTTGCCGCGCATCGTCTGGAAGCGCGGGAAGAGGTCCTTCGCGTAGCCGGTGAGGAGGTGGCCGTAGTGCGGGAGGCCGTTGGCGAACGGCGGGCCGTCGTAGAACACCCACTCGGGGGCGTCCTCGCGCTGCGCGATCGTGGCGCGGAACGTGTCGTCCGCCCGCCAGTAGGCGAGCACCTCGGTCTCGATGTCGGGGAACCGCGGACTGGGCACGACCTCGGCGGCGGGGCCGAAAGCCGCTCCGGCGGCGGAAGGACGGGGGTAGGTCATGGCATCTCGCAGGGTCGTGGGCGTCTCCTGCGGGGACGACCCTCGCGGATCGCGGTACCACCCCGCTTGCCCGGCGCTCCGGACCACTCGCTCGGCGGCTGTGACGGGCCTGCCCCGCTCGGTTCTACTGGGCTCGCGCCGTTCTTCCGAGTGCTCCCCGGTGATGGCCGGATCGATGCTTTGCGCGCCAGTCTACCGGGCCGTCTCCGCCAGTGCTCCCGCACAACTCCTGCAATCCGGGCCGCTCCGACACGCCGCACCGCATCTCGGGCCGCTCCGCCCACGCGGTGCAGGAGTTGTGCGCGGATAGCCTGGGCGCATGGCCCGCCGCAGCTCCGGACCCGCCGCGCCCCGCATCGGCGCGCCGGATCTTCCCGCGGACCTCGGGATCGCCGACCTGGCGCCGCGGGCCGACCTCCTGCAGGCCCAGGTGGCGGGCGACACCGGCCCGCACGCGCGGCTCACGGAGTGCATCCTGTCGGGCGACGCCGGCGATCGGCTCGACCTCACGGGCGCGACGCTGGTCGACGTCGAGATCGAGGCGTTGCGCGTGACGACCTTCTCGGCCCGAGGTGCGCGGTGGCGGCGGACGCGCATGAGGGGCGGACGGATCGGCACGCTCGACCTCGCCGATGCCGAGCTTGACGAGGTCGAGCTGCGCGGAATCCGGATCGACTACCTGAGCCTCGCCTCTGCCCGTGTCGTCGACCTCCGGATCGCGGACTGCCGGATCGGCGCGATGGATCTTCCCCGCGCGACCCTCACGCGCGTCGCACTGCCGGGCACGGTGGTGGACGAACTCGACGCGCGTGAGCTTCGGTCCGAGGACCTGGACCTCCGGGGCGCCGAGCTGTCGAGCGTGACGGATCCGGCCTCGCTGCGGGGAGCGACCATCTCCGAGGCGCAGGCCCACGAGCTCGCGCCCCTCCTGGCGGCTGCACTGGGGCTGCGCCTCGAGGACTGATCCGGGCGGGCGCGGGTGGGCCGGTAGAATCGAGGCATTCCCCACCCAGGCACGCTCACACGGTGCCGCCCATAGGAGATCCGCATGGCCGAAATCCCCGAGAAGCCCGCCCTCGAAGGGCTCGAGCAGAAGTGGGATGCCGCGTGGACCGCCCACGGGACCTACCTGTTCGACCGCGAAGCGGCCCGCGAGGTCGGCAGGGCCGGCGTGTTCTCGGTCGACACTCCCCCGCCCACCGCGAGCGGCAGCCTCCACATCGGCCACGTGTTCAGCTTCACCCATACCGACGTCATGGCCCGGTTCGAGCGGATGCGCGGGAAGGTCGTCTTCTATCCCATGGGCTGGGACGACAACGGCCTCCCCACCGAGCGCCGCGTGCAGAACTACTACGGCGTGCGCTGCGACCCGTCGCTCCCCTACGTGCCCGACTTCGTGCCCCCGTACGAGGGCGGCGACAACAAGTCGAGCAAGGCCGCCGACCAGGTGCCGATCAGCCGTCCGAACTTCACCGAGCTGTGCGAGCGGCTCACGGTCGAGGACGAGAAGGCGTTCGAGGCCCTCTGGCGCGACCTCGGCCTGAGCGTGGACTGGACCCAGACGTACCGCACGATCTCCGAGGACACGATCCGCACGAGCCAGCTCGCGTTCCTCCGCAACCTCGAGCGCGGCGAGGCCTACCAGGCCCTCGCCCCGACGCTGTGGGACGTGGACTTCCGCTCCGCGATCGCGCAGGCCGAGCTCGAGGACCGCGACCAGCAGGCGTCCTTTCACCGCCTCGCCTTCCACCGCACCGACGGCGCGGGCGACATCCTCATCGAGACGACACGCCCCGAACTCCTCGCTGCCTGTGTCGCGCTCGTCGCGCACCCGGACGACGAGCGCTACCAGCCGTTGTTCGGCACCACCGTCTCGACGCCGCTGTTCGGCGTCGAGGTGCCCGTGCTGGCGCATCCGCTCGCGCAGCCCGACAAGGGCTCCGGCATCGCCATGATCTGCACGTTCGGCGACGTGACCGACATCATCTGGTGGCGCGAGCTCGACCTGCCGAACCGCACGATCATCGGTCAGGACGGCCGCGTGCTCGCGGATGCCCCGGACGCCGTCACCACGGATGCCGCGAAGACCGCCTACGCGGAGCTCGCGGGTAAGACCGTCTTCAGCGCGCGGAAGCGGATCGTCGAGCTGCTGACCGAATCCGGCGAGCTGCTCGAGGTCTCGAAGCCCTTCTCGCACGCGGTCAAGTTCTTCGAGAAGGGCGACCGCCCGCTCGAGATCGTCTCGACCCGCCAGTGGTACCTCCGCAACGGCGCGCGCGATGCCGACCTCCGGGAGCGCCTCATCGGGCTCGGCCGCGAGCTGCGCTGGCACCCCGATTTCATGCGCGTGCGCTACGAGAACTGGGTCGGCGGGCTCACGGGCGACTGGCTCGTGTCACGCCAGCGGTTCTTCGGCGTCCCGATCCCGGTCTGGTACACGCTGGACGAGAACGGCGAGCGCGACTACACGCGCGTGCTGACGCCGGCGGCGGGCCAGCTCCCGGTCGATCCCACGATCGACGTGCCGGCCGGCTACGAGGAGGCCCAGCGCGGCGTCCCGGGCGGCTTCGTCGGCGAGAGCGACATCTTCGACACGTGGGCGACGTCCTCCCTCACCCCGCAGCTCGCGGGCGGTTGGGAGCGCGACGAGGAGCTGTGGCCGCTCGTCGCCCCGTTCGACCTGCGCCCGCAGGGACAGGACATCATCCGCACGTGGCTGTTCTCCACGATGCTCCGCAGCATCCTGCAGGACGACCGCGCGCCCTGGACGGATGCCGCGATCTCCGGCTTCATCGTCGACCCCGACCGCAAGAAGATGTCGAAGTCGAAGGGCAACGTCGTCACGCCCGCGGACATCCTCGCGCAGCACGGATCGGATGCCGTCCGCTACTGGGCCGCGTCGAGCCGGCTCGGCACCGACGCCGCCTTCGACCCGCAGAACCCCACGCAGATCAAGATCGGCCGCCGGCTCGCGATCAAGGTGCTCAACGCCGCGAAGTTCGTGCTGTCGTTCCCGGTGCCCGAGGGCGCGCAGATCACGAACGCGCTGGACGCATCGATGCTCGCGACGCTCGACGGCGTCGTCCGCGACGCGACACGCGCGTTCGAGTCGTACGACCACGCCCGCGCACTGGAGCTGACCGAGGCGTTCTTCTGGACCTTCTGCGACGACTACCTCGAGCTCGTGAAGGAGCGCGCGTACGACCAGACCGACGTCGGGCAGGCCTCCGCCGCTCTGGCGCTGCGACGCGCGCTCTCCACGCAGCTCCGACTCCTCGCGCCGTTCCTCGCGTTCGCGACGGAGGAGGCCTGGTCGTGGTTCGAGGAGGGGTCGATCCACACCGCCGGCTGGCCCGCCGCTCTGGAGATCGACGGCGACCTCGCCGTGCTCGCCGCGGCGAGTGAGGCGCTCGTCGGCATCCGTCGCGCGAAGACGGAGGCGAAGGCCTCGCAGAAGACCCCCATCACGCGGCTCGTGCTCGGGGCTCCCGCCGCGACGATCGCCGCGCTGCGGCTCGCGGAGGGCGACCTTCGCGCCGTCGGCCGGATCTCGGAGATCACGTTCGTCGAGGCGGATGCCGTGACCATCGTCGAGATCGAGCTCGGCGAGGTGCTTGCGTGAGGCTCGGGACCCGCTGGCGCGCCGGCGACGTGCCCCCGGCATCCGTGCCCGAGAACCTGCGGGCGCAGATCCGCGCGGTCGAGGAGGCCATGCCGCCGGACCTGCTCGGCCAGCCGAACCCGTGGTGGACGCTGACCTGGCTCGAGGGTCGGCCCGTCGCCGAGCTCGAGACGGGCGTGATGGTGACGGTCACCGCCGACGGCGAGGTCGTGGTCCAGCACGACCCCGACGACGACTTCGTCTGAGCCCACGAGTTCCTGAGCCCGCGCGTTACCAGCGGAGGAGATGGGACGAGCGGAGGACCGGGAGACCGGGATCCGTCCTCCGCTGCTCACATCCCCTCCCCTGATGACGGGCTCGCGCCTGGAATCCGATCAGGTGCCGGGGCCCCGCGCCCAGGTGCCGATCAGGCGGACTTGCGCTTCTGGCGGAAGACCAGGGTGGGGGGCGCGCCCTCGTCGACGGCCGCGCGGGTGACGATCACCTTGTCGACGTCCTCCGCGGAGGGGATCTCGAACATGATCGGGCCGAGCACGTCCTCGAGGATGGCGCGGAGCCCGCGGGCGCCGGTCTTCCGGACGACCGCGAGGTCGGCGATAGCCTCCAGCGCATCGCGCTCGAACTCGAGCTCGACGTCGTCGAGCTGGAACATCCGCTGGTACTGCTTGACCAGCGCGTTCTTCGGCTCCGTGAGGATCTCCATGAGGGCCGCACGGTCGAGCGGCGCCACGGATGCGACGACCGGCAGACGGCCGATGAACTCCGGGATGAGCCCGAACCGGTGGAGATCCTCCGGCTGGACCTCGCTGAAGAGGTCGGCGTTGTCGTCCTTGTCCTGGAGCGGAGCACCGAAGCCGACGCCGTGCTTGCCGACGCGCGAGGAGATGATGTCCTCCAGCCCGGCGAAGGCGCCGGCGACGATGAACAGCACGTTCGTCGTGTCGATCTGGATGAACTCCTGGTGCGGGTGCTTCCGCCCGCCCTGCGGGGGAACAGAGGCCACCGTGCCCTCGAGGATCTTCAGGAGCGCCTGCTGCACGCCCTCGCCCGAGACGTCGCGCGTGATCGAGGGGTTCTCGGCCTTGCGCGCGATCTTGTCGACCTCGTCGATGTAGATGATGCCGGTCTCGGCGCGCTTGGTGTCGAAGTCGGCCGCCTGGATGAGCTTCAGGAGGATGTTCTCGACGTCCTCCCCCACGTAGCCGGCCTCGGTCAGGGCCGTGGCGTCCGCCACCGCGAACGGGACGTTCAGCCGCTTCGCGAGCGTCTGCGCGAGGTAGGTCTTGCCACAGCCGGTGGGGCCGATCAGCAGGATGTTGCTCTTGGCGATCTCGACCTCTTCGGCGCGCTGCTCGGCGCTCTGGATCGTCGCGTGCGCGCGGACGCGCTTGTAGTGGTTGTAGACCGCGACGGACAGGGCGCGCTTCGCGTCCTCCTGGCCGACGACGTACTCCTCGAGGAACGCGAAGATCTCGCGCGGCTTCGGCAGATCGAAGTCGGAGACGACGCCGGAGCCCTGCTCCGCCATCCGCTCCTCGATGATCTCGTTGCAAAGCTCGACGCACTCGTCGCAGATGTAGACGCCCGGACCGGCGATCAGCTGCTGCACCTGCTTCTGGCTCTTCCCGCAGAAGGAGCACTTGAACAGGTCGGCGCTCTCACCGATGCGTGCCATGTCACGTCTCCTCTTCGCGGGCGCTCACCCTGTCGTCTTCGATCTTCCCGAGCCTATCCGCTGCCACCGACATCGGCCGGGATTTCGGTCCAATTACGCACGGATGCCCCGCCGCGCAGGGCGACGGGGCATCCGATGGCGCGGGCCCGGGTTACTTCGCGATCGCCGCGGGCGTCCGCTTGCGGGTCGTGAGCACCTGGTCGACGAGGCCGTACTCGACCGCCTCCTCCGCGGAGAGGATCTTGTCGCGGTCGATGTCCTTGTTGACCTGCTCGACGGAGCGGTTCGAGTGCTTCGCCAGCGTCTCCTCGAGCCAGGTGCGCATCCGGAGGATCTCCTGCGCCTGGATCTCGATGTCGGACGCCTGGCCGTGGCCCGAGCCGCCGATGGCGGGCTGGTGGATGAGGATGCGGGCGTTCGGCAGCGCGAGGCGCTTGCCGGGCGTGCCCGCCGCGAGCAGGACCGACGCGGCCGAGGCCGCCTGGCCGAGCACGACCGTCTGGATCTGCGGCGAGACGTACTGCATCGTGTCGTAGATCGCCGTCATGGCCGTGAACGAGCCGCCGGGCGAGTTGATGTACATGATGATGTCGCGGTCGGGATCCTGGCTCTCCAGCACGAGGAGCTGGGCCATGACGTCGTCGGCCGACGCGTCGTCGACCTGCACGCCCAGGAAGATGACCCGGTCCTCGAAGAGCTTGTTGTAGGGGTCCTGACGCTTGTAGCCGTAGGCCGTGCGCTCCTCGAACTGCGGGAGGATGTAGCGGCTGCCGGGCAGCTGCAGGCCCTGCGGCGCGCCGAAGCTCGGGGTGTTCATCAGTTCTTCTCTCCGTTCTCGTCCGCACCGGTGCCGCCGCCGCCGGAGACATCCGCCGCGTGCTCGCGGATGTGGTCGACGAAGCCGTATTCGAGTGCCTCCTGCGCCGTGAACCAACGGTCGCGGTCACCGTCGGCGTTGACCTGCTCGACGGTCTTGCCGGTCTGGTCGGCGGTGATCTGGGCGAGGCGGTTCTTCATGTCGATGATGAGCTGCGCCTGCGTCTGGATGTCGCTCGACGTGCCGCCGAACCCGCCGTGCGGCTGGTGCAGCAGGACGCGGGCGTTCGGCGTGATGTACCGCTTGCCCTTCGTGCCGCTCGTGAGGAGCAGCTGGCCCATGGACGCCGCCATGCCGATGCCGACGGTGACGATGTCGTTCGGGACGAACTGCATCGTGTCGTAGATCGCCATGCCGGCGGTGATCGAGCCGCCGGGCGAGTTGATGTAGAGGTAGATGTCCCTCTCCGGGTCCTCGGCCGCGAGGAGGAGGATCTTGGCGCAGATCTCGTTGGCGTTGTCGTCGCGCACCTCCGACCCCAGCCAGATGATGCGGTCGCGCAGCAGCCTGTCGAAGACGTTCGGCGCGATAAGCGGTTCAGCCATGTGTGCTCCCGTTTTTCCGTTACGTGCCACCGAATCTACCGGCGCGCCATCGACGCCCCGCCCGTGTTCGCCGTCGGCAGATCGAGGGCCGCGGGCGGGAACGACGAAGGGGTGGATGCCGTGGCATCCACCCCTTCGTCACGGGTCGGGTCAGGACTCGTCGGCAGCCTTCTTCGGCGCGCGCTTGCGGGCCGGCTTCTTCGCGGGGGCGGCCTCCGCGGGCGCCTCTTCGGTCTCGGCCGCGGCATCCGCGATCTCCTGCGCCTCCTCGACGACGTCCTCCTCGGCGGCGACCTCGTCCGCGATGGCGACGAAGCCCGCGAGGTCGACCGGGGAGCCCGCGGAGTCGACGACGTTCACCCGACCGAGCGCGATCGCGAGGGCCTTGTTACGGGCGACCTCGCCGACGATGGCGGGCAGCTGGTTGTTGCTCTGCAGCGCCTCGATGAACTCCTGCGGCGCCATGCCGTACTGCGCGGAGCTCTGGATGAGGTACTGCGTGAGCTCCTCCTGCGAGACCTGGACGTTCGTCGCCTCGGCGAGCTTGTCGAGCAGCATCTGCGTGCGGAACTGGCGGGTCGAGGACTCCGTCACCTCGGCGCGGTGCTCGTCGTCCTCGAGACGACCCTCACCCTCGAGGTGATTGTGCACCTCGTCCTCGATGAGCTTCGGCGGCACGGGGATCTCCACCTGCTCGAGGAGCTGCTCGACGAGCTTGTCGCGCGCCGCCGCACCCTGCGTGAAGGTCGACTGCTGGCCGATGCGCTCCTTGAGGCTCTCGCGGAGCTCGGCGAGCGTGTCGAACTCGCTCGCGATCTGCGCGAAGTCGTCGTCGGCCTCGGGCAGCTCGCGCTCCTTGACCGCGGTGACGGTGACCGAGACCTCGGCCTCCTCACCGGCGTGCTCGCCGCCGATGAGCGACGAGCGGAACGTGGTGTCCTCGCCGGCGGTCAGCGAGTCGATCGCCTCGTCGATGCCCTCGAGCAGCTCGCCCGAGCCGATCTCGTACGAGACGCCCTCGGCGCGGTCGATCTCGGTGCCGTCGATCGCGGCGACGAGGTCGAGCTCGACGAAGTCGCCGGTCGTGGCCGGACGGTCGACCGTGATGAGCGTGCCGAAGCGGCCGCGGAGCCGGTCCAGCTCCTCGTCGACCTTCGCCTCGTCGATCTCGACGGCGTCGACGGTGATCGTGGTGCCCTCGTAAGCGGGCAGCGCGAAGTCGGGGCGGACGTCGACCTCGATCTCGACCTCGAGATCGCCCGAGAAGTCCTTGTTGCTCGGCCACGTAATGACCTCGGCGCTGGGCCGGCCGATCACGCGGATGTCGTTCTCGGTCACGGCATCCCGGTAGAACTGGTCGAGGCCCTCGTTGACGGCGTGCTCGATGACGGCGCCGCGTCCGACGCGCTGGTCGATGATCGGCGCCGGCACCTTGCCCTTGCGGAAGCCGGGCACCTGCACGTCCTGCGCGATGTGCTCGTACGCGTGGGAGATGCTGGGCTTCAGCTCCTCCGGAGTGACCGTGATGTGCAGCTTCACCCGCGTCGGGCTGAGCGTCTCGACGGTGCTCGTGACCATGCCTGTTCGTTCTCCTCTGATTCCCGCGGTCATCGCGGTGGCGGAAGGCTCGGGGCCTTTCATGACGTCGGGGCGACAGGATTTGAACCTGCGGCCTCCCGCTCCCAAAGCGGGCGCTCTACCAAGCTGAGCTACGCCCCGAGCGGGCGCGCACGCACGCGTGCGCGCAGACGGCCCAGAGAAGTCTAGCCGACCCGACCCCGCGCTCCCGACGGAGCCGGGCGAGGCGATGCCCTATGCTCGAACGGTGCCGCAGGGCACCTTCTGGGGCGGTAGCTCAATGGTAGAGCCTTAGTCTTCCAAACTAATTACGCGGGTTCGATTCCCGTCCGCCCCTCCAACAGCCGCGCGGTCAGCGGACGCCGGAGGTCGTCACGAGGCGGAGCCAGGGGCCGGCGGGGACGTCGGATGCCTCGATGAAGCGCCAGTCGACGGTCGCGTTGTCGCCGTTGATGTCGGGGAAGCCGAGGCAGCCGGTCAGGGCCGGCGACACGTCCATGCCGGCGCCGTTGAAGTCACGGTTCGCGGGGCGGGCGTCGTTCGAGCCGAACACGTAGTTGGCGTCGTCGTAGACGCCCGGTCCGGCATCCTCGATCTGGCCGTAGCAGTGCTGGTTCCCGCGGACCAGCTCCACCCAGCGGTTCTTCATGTAGCTGAAGTTCGAGTCGCCGTGGTGCGCCGCGTACGGTTGCTGGTTCGCCCACGGGATGACCGAATCGCGGATGGCGAACGCGTGGGAGTTGTTGATGTCGTCGAACGGCAGGTCGAGGTAGAACGGGTTCTGTTGGGGCGTCATGGATGTCGGGAAGTAGCCGTTCGCGGCGCTGCGCGCCTCCGTTTCGCACTTCCCTCCGGAGCTGACGCCGTCGCAGCCGCCGTAGCTCGCGAGCCAGCCGGAGTCGTACGTCGAGTACACCTGGCTGCCGTCCGAGGCGTTCGGGTTGAAGATCTCCCCCACCCAGAACGTCGTGGAGACGATGTTCCGGTGCCACGGATAGGAGCTCGCACCCGATCCGCCCACGGGCGGCGCTCCCCCGGCGGCCGGAGGTGCGGGTGCGGCCGCGGAGGGGGGCGGCGTCGTGGGCGTCGGGGTCGGCGTCACGGAGCGTGTCGGTGAGGGGACGCGCAGCGTGGGCGCCGAACGGGTCGGGGTCATGGGAGTCGGAGCCGGGGACGCGGTGCACGCCGACAGGGCGAGCAGGAGCGCCCCCGCCCAGGCCCCCAGAGCGGGGCCTGAACGGGGGCGCCGATTCCTCGTCACTGTGCAGGGGTGGCGGGGTTCGTGGCCGTCGGAGTCGGCGTCGAATCTTGCTTCGGCGGCGTGGACGGCGGGGTGGCGGCCGGTGCCGGCGGGTCAGCCGGCGGAGTGGCGGGCGGGGTGGGTCCCGCGCTGGGCGGGGTGGGAACCGGCGCCGGGGGTTGGCTCGGCGTGGGGGCTGCCGGCGGCGGCGTGGTCGCCGGTGGCGTGCCGCCGGTACCCGTCGAGCCGGACGATCCGGTCGAGCCCGTCCCGGCCGTCGGCGTCGGAGTCGGCGTGGGAGTCGGCGTCGGGGTGGGCGTCGGCGTCGGCGTCGGCGTGGCCGCCAGCGGTGCGGCGGCCGCGGGCGGGGCGGGCGGCGGCGTCACGTCGATCGCCCCGGGGGCGAGCGGCGGTGCGCCGGTGACGTCGTACATCCCATAATCATCCGTCGTCAGGACCCCGTTGCTGAAGATGTTCAACCCGAAGCTGATCCCTGTGTAGCCGGCCGGGACCGCAGGTGTCGTCCAAGCCGCCTGCGTCCAGGTGGACGTCGCCGGGAACCAGGGGCTCGAGGTCCAGTAGACCCATCCGCCCTGTGTCGTACGGAGATAGACGGCGAACTGCGTCACGGTCGTCGAGGTGTACCAGGCTCTGAGCGAGTAGACCCCTCCCGTGGCCACGCTCGGCGCGCAGGCCCCGAGATCGAACGTCTGCAGGATCTTCGCGTCCCCGCTGACGTAGCCGGTCATCGTGATCTGGCTCGCGTACAGGCCGCTGTGTCCGGGCGAGACGAGGGCGAACGCCGGGGTGTTCGTCCCGTACGAGGCCGGGCTCCAGCACGCGGGCAAGGTATTGCCTACCTGCTGCTCCAGACCCGGGTTGTTCACGCCGTTGCTGCCACCCGGTGCCGGCGGCGGCACCGCGGGCCCCGCGACTGCGGGCTTCACGGGCCCGCCGATCACGTCACCTACCGTCTTGACGGTCGTGTTGTGGCTCGCAGCCCACGAGTTCATCCAATCCATGAACTGACTCAGCATCGACTGACTGATCGAGAGCGACCCACACGATGTCGTGCAAATGTCGTGGAAGGTGAACTGTAGCCAGCCGCCTACACTCTCCGCGGCGATCACCCGGTTCTCGAGATCCTGCAGCGTCCAGGTGCTGTCGAACTCGTCGAGCGCCTTCGTGTAGTACGGATCCGCCGGCGGGATGGACTCGGAGAGCCCGCAGCCGGCGCATCCGACCTGGGACGCGATGTCACCGAGGCCGCGTGCGCTGTCGTAGCCGCACGCCTGGGCCGTCTGCTCGGCCATGGCGTTCACCGCCGCGAACGGATACGCGAAGCTACGAACCGGGAAGCCCCACGCGAGGAGCTGCGAGCGGTCGTCGCAGATCTGCCGCGATACCTCGTCCTGCGGAAGGAGCGTCAGGTCCGGGTGAGTGACGGTGTGTCCGGCGATCTCGTGGCCCTCACCCGCGAGCGTGTGCAGGTCGGCAAGCGTGAGGAAGCCGGCGAGACCGATGTGACCCGAATTGACGAAGAACGTCCCCTGGTAGCCGTGGGCCGCGAGGATCGAGCCGGCCGCGGTCTGCATGTCGGTGCCGTCATCGAACGTAAAGCTCACGATCGTGGCGGGTCCCGTCGGGGTGGGCGTCGGGGTGGGAGTCGGCGTCGGAGTCGGCGTCGGCGTCGGCGTCGGCGTGGGAGTCGGCGTCGGAGTCGGCGTGGGAGTCGGCGTCGGCGTGGGAGTCGGCGTTGGCGTCGGCGTGGGAGTCGGCGTCGGAGTCGGCGTCGGCGTGGGAGTCGGCGTCGGCGTCGGCGTGGGAGTCGGCGTCGGCGTCGGTTTCGGCGTCGGCGTCGGCGTCGGCGTCGGCGTGGGAGTCGGAGTCGGCGTCGGAGTCGGCGTCGGTGTGGGTGTCGGCGTCGGAGTCGGGTGCCCGTGATTGCCACGGCCCGGGAAGCGGAACGGATTCTGCGACCCGGGCGCCACACGGCTGTTCGGGTTCGTGACGGTGGGCGGCGCCGTCGGGCTCGCGGAGGAGCTCGGCTGCGACGTCGACACCGGCGCGGAGACAGGATCCGTCGATGTCGGCACGTTGGCCGACACGACCGGGATCGCAATGGCGATCGCGGCTGCGAGGGCAGTCAGCGCGGCGACCAGGCCACCGCGCTTGTACGGGTTCATTCTTCAGTCCTCCGGGTCTTATTCGACGGTGACGGCCTTCGCAAGATTGCGAGGCTTCTCGACGTCGCGACCGAGCGCCAAGGCGAGGTCACGGGCAAACATCTGCAGCGGGACGACCGCGGCGAGCGGCCCCCACTCCTGCGCGGTGCCGGCCAGCGCGGGGATGTCGCTCCCCGCGCCTCCGACGCGGATCACGTCACCGCCACGGGCGGCGACCTCGGCGAGGTTCCCGGCGAGCCGCGGCGCGCCGTCGTCGATCGCGATGATCGGGACCCCCGGTTCGACGAGCGCGAGGGGGCCATGCTTCAGCTCCCCCGCCGGATAGGCCTCGGCCCACCGGTACGTCAGCTCCTTGAGCTTCAGCGCACCCTCGTCCGCGTAGGGGACCGCGGGGCCCCGACCGAGGAAGAGGAACCCCCCCGCGGCGCGCGTGCGGGCGACGAGCCCCGCCATGAGCGGTGCCGACACGCGCGCGGCGTGTTCGAGCTCGTCCGGGATGGCCGACAGTGCGTCGATCAGCTCGCCCGCGCGGGCGTCGGTCAGCCGACCGGTCGCGACGAGGGCCGAGACGGCGACGCAGAGGCCGGTGACGACCTGCGCCGTGAACGTCTTCGTCGCGGCAACGCCGACCTCGGGGCCCGCCTGGCACGGCACGATCGATCGCGACAGCCAGGCCAGGCTCGAGTGCGGGTTGTTCGTGATCGCGACGACGGATGCCGCGTCCCCGATCGCCTCGATCGCACGGAGCACGTCCGCGGTCTCGCCCGACTGGCTGAACGCGAGCACGAGCGTCCGCGGGCCGAGGACGGCTCCGGTCGCCTCGCTCGCGACGAGCGACTCGGTCGGAATCCGTCCGATCCGCGAGAACGCCTGGGCCACGATCCGTCCCGCATTGAGGGACGTGCCGCATCCGACGATCGCGATGCGATCGACGTCGCCGGTTCCGAGCTGGCGCCACAGACGGCCGTCCGCGGCGCCCGGGAGGAGCTCGCGCAGGATGCCCCGCGCGACGGCGGGCTGCTCCGCGATCTCCTTCGCCATGAAGTCGGCGAATCCGTGCGCCTCGACGTCGCGCCGCGCCTCCGCGATGCGGACCGGCACGTGCTCGGCATCCGGCGCGCCGTGCCAGGCGAGCTGGTCCCCGAGGACGACGATCTCGCCCTCGCGGAGCGGGTGCGCCTCCTCGACCCAGTCGGCGATCGCGGTCGCGTCGCTCGCGGCGAAGCTGCCGAGCCGCGAATGCGCGACCAGCAGCGGCGAGCCGTGCGCGGTGGCGGCCATCGCGCCGGTCTCGGCGTCGAGGACGACGAGCGCCCAGCTCCCCTCCAGGCGGGCGACGGCCACCTCGACAGCGCTGGCGAGGTCGCCGCCGTCCACGAGCTGCTCCTCGATGAGGTGGCAGACCACCTCGGAGTCGACGTCGGACGCGAACCGATGGCCGCGGGCGACGAGCTCGGTCCGCAGCAGATCGGCGTTCTCGATGATCCCGTTGTGCGCGAGCGCGATCCGTCCAGTGCAGTCGCGGTGCGGGTGGGCGTTGCCCTCGGTGACACCGCCGTGCGTCGCCCAGCGGGTGTGGCCGATACCGACGTGCGCGCCGGAGGGCCCGGCGGCGAGCCGGTCGGCGAGATCCTCGATGCGGTGGACACTCCGGGTGGTGACGAGGATTCCCTCGTGCGTGCGGAGCGTGATACCGACGGAGTCGTAGCCGCGGTACTCGAGGAGACGGAGGGCCTGAAGCAGGAACGGGCCTGCGGCACGGTGCGTGCGACAGGCGACGATGCCGCACATCAGCGACCCCCCGCCATCGCGCGGGCGGGACCCGTGTCCGCCCGCGCGAGGCCCGGATCGCCGAGACCCGCGACGTCACGGATCATCTCGTCGATCCCGGTCCGGGGCGAATAGCCGATCAGCTCCCCGGCGAGGGTGTTGTCGGGGACACGGCGTCGCATGTCCTCGTACCCTTCGCCGTAGGCGTCCTCGTACGGGACGAGCACGATAGGGCTGTCGCTTCCGGTGACCTCGAGCACGCGCTCGGCGAGCGCCATGATCGAGATCTCCTGCGCACCGCCGAGATTGACGGCGCGGCCTATCGCCTGTGGCGACTCCGCAATGCGGGCGATCGCCGGGGCGATGTCGTGAACGGAGGAGAAGCAGCGTGTCTGCTGCCCGTCTCCGAACACGGTGAGCGGCTCCCCCCGCAGAGCCTGTCCGACGAGATTGGGCAGAACCATCCCGTACCGGCCGGTCTGTCGGGCACCGACCGTGTTGAAGGGGCGAACGATCCGCACGGGCAGGCCGTACTCCTTCAGGTAGGCGACCGCGAACGCTTCGTCGATCGCCTTGGCCATCGCATAGGACCACCGCGAGATGAGCGGCGAGCCGATGATGTGGTCCGCGTCCTCCGACAGGGCGTCGGAGGTGTTCTTGCCGTAGACCTCGGAGGTCGAGACGACGAGAGTGTCGACGTCTCCCTCCGCGGCCGCCTCGAGCACGTTCTCCGTGCCGCGGAGGTTCGTGCGCAGGCTCTCCAGCGGCTGCTCCACGATCCGCCGCACGCCCACGGCGGCGGCGAGGTGGAAGATGCGGTCGCTGCCGCGGACGACGGACCGCACGAGCATCTCGTCGAGGACGGAGCCCTTCACGATGTGTAGGGCGTGCGAGCGCCGCAGGTGGGCGAGGTTGGCCATGCTGCCGGTCGAGAAGTCGTCGAGGATGACGACCTCGTCGCCGGCGGCGAGCAGGTGTTCGGTGAGGTGGCTGCCGATGAAGCCGGCGCCCCCGGTGATGACGGTGAGCATCACGCACCCCCTCAGAGGACGGCGAGACGGGACACGCCCGTCGCGCGGTAGGTCGCGTCGAGCACGAGCTGGTCGTCGCCGAGCCAGCTCAGGTCGAGATCGCGGTGGGGAGTATGGAGGATCACGAGGCCCGCGCCGTACGCTTCGGCGGACCGCTCGGCGTGCAGCATCCGTCCGCTCGGCAGACGCACGGCGTCGACGAACGGGTCGACGAAGCCGACCGTCGCGCCGGCGTCGGCGAGCGAGTCGAGGATCTCGAGCGCGGGCGATTCCCGGAGGTCGGCGACGTCCGGCTTGTACGTGACGCCGACGACGAGCACCCGGGTGCCGCCGAGGCCGCGGCCGAGGTCGGAGAGGATGTCCCGGGCGCGGTCGACGACGCGACGCGGCCGGTGCGCGATCTCCTCCATCGCCTGCGTGATCATCGGCGCCGGCACGCGACGTGCCTTCAGCTGCCAGAGCAGGTAGTGCGGGTCGCACGGGATGCAGTGCCCGCCGACACCCGGTCCCGGGAGGAACCGCATGAAGCCGTAGGGCTTCGTGGCTGCGGCGTCGATGACATCCGTGACCGGGATGTCGAGCGCGCGGCAGATGTCGGCGAACTCGTTGGCGAGCGCGATGTTGACGGCTCGGAAGGTGTTCTCCAGCAACTTCGTCATCTCCGCGGCACCGAGGCCGTGGACGCGGTGGACGGATGCCGCGTACTGGAGCAGCAGCTCTTCGGCCCGCTCCTCGCACGCGTCCGTCGCGCCGCCGACGACGCGCGGGACGTCGTCGTGCGCGACGGCGTCGTTGCCGGGATCGATCCGCTCGGCACTGAACGCGACGTGGATGTTCTCGCCAGGCACGAACCCGCGCTCGATGAGCGGGTCGACCAGGAGGTCCTTCGTGCATCCGACGTACGTCGTGGAGGTGAGCATGAGGAGCTGGCCGGGGACCGCGTGCTCGACGACCGTGCGACAGGCGCCCGCGATGAGGTGGAGGTCGGGGACGAGGTGCGCGTCCACGGGGGTGGGGACGCAGACGACGACGGCGGCCGCGGAGCTCAACCGGGACACGTCGCCGGTGAGGGCGAAGCCCGGGTCGCGGAGCGCGGCGCGGAGCCGCTCGCGGTCGTTGGGGAGCAGGTCCGCGTTCTGCGAGCGGATCGTCCGCAGCCGCGCGGCCGAGACGTCGAGGGCCAGCACCCGGGTGCCCGCCGCGTGGTACGCGAGCGCCGTCGGGAGCCCGACGTAGCCGAGGCCGACGATGGCGACGTCGTAGTCGAAGAGGCCGAGGGAGTCCTCGGGGAGCGCGGCCTCGGGCAAGAGGAGCGACGGCGCAGGGGGTCGCGGATCGAGAGTGGTCATGGCGGGTCTCCGGGTCAGATCGGGTCATGCGTGGCTGCCGGGTGGTCGGCGTCACGGCCTCGTGGGGCTGCAGGAGCGAGGCTCCGAGGGGCCGTGGGGCTCACTTTTGCCCCCGCTGGAAAGCCCGGTCAACGGAACCGAAGCAATGCTGTGGAGGCCCGCAAACGGCGTTGCGGGCCTCTGCGGATGACCGCCTGCGGGTCTGCGGTCACACACGGCCCGAGGGGCTCTACGGTCGAAGGATGGATGGTGTCGCGACCTTCTTCCTGGTCGCTTTGCTCGTCGTGGGCGTGACCACTCCCGTGTGGGTGGTGGCCGCGCTCATCCGCGTGAGCACGGCGCGGTACGGCGCGCGCCCGCGCTGGCGCCGGCATCCCGAGCCCGCCGACGTCGCCGTCCTGATCGCGGCACACAACGAGGAGCTCGTCATCCGCGACACGGTCCGCTCGGCCGGCCGGCTCCTCCCGATGAGGAACGTCTTCGTCGTCTCGGACGGGTCGACAGATCGCACGGCGGAGATCGCGCGAGAAGAGGGAGCGTCCGCGTGGGACCTCACGCCCAACCGCGGCAAGGCCGGCGCGATCGAGGCGGCGATCGCCCACTTCGAGATCGCCGACCGCTTCGAGGTGCTCCTCCTCCTCGACGCCGACACGCAGCTCGACGACGACTACCTCACGACAGGCCTCCCGCCCTTCGCCGACCCCGAGGTCGTCGCAGTGGCCGGCTCGGCGGCCACCCTCTTCGACCCGCCGGCCGCGACGCGGATCGGGCGGATCCTCGTCGCCTATCGGCAGCGGGTCTACCTCGCGATGCAGTACCTGCACAAGTTCGGCCAGGCGGCCCGGTGGGCCAACGCCGTGACGATCGTGCCCGGCTTCGCGAGCATGTATCGCACGCGCATCCTCGCGGACGTCGACATCTCCGCTCCGGGCCTCGCGATCGAGGACTACAACATGACGTTCGAGGTGCACGCGAAGCACCTCGGACGCGTCGCGTTCCATCCGTCCGCCGCGGTCGCCCGGACGCAGGATCCGGCGACCCTGCACGACTACGCCAAGCAGGTGCGGCGCTGGAACCTCGGCTTCTGGCAGACCGTGGGCCGCCACGGCGCGCACCGCGGCCTCTTCTGGACGGCGCTCGGCGCGTTCCTCGTAGAGCTCGTGCTCTCGAGCGTGCTGCTCGTGCTCGTCCTGCCGCTCCTCCTCTTCAGCGCCGTCGTCGCGGTGGCCGCCGCCCTCACGCCCGACCCTGCGCTCGACCAGATCGCCGGGGCGATCCCGGTCTGGGCAATCGCCCTCGCCGTCGTCGTGCCGGACTACCTCCTCACGATCGCGGCAGCAGTCGCCACCGGCCGACCGTCGTACCTGTGGCGCGGACTCGTGTTCCCACTGCTGCGCATCCTGGACGCGCTGCTGTGCCTCCAGGCTCTTCGCATCGCGCTGCGGGGGAAGACGGACGGGCGCTGGCTCAGCCCCGTGCGCCGCGCGGCGTCGATCGCAAGCGTGGTCCCTCCGGCGCCGCCCGCACGGTCGGCGCCGAATGCGTCAGGCGACCAGCGAGACGAGGTGGGACCGGGACCGCGCGCCGGTCTTCCGATAGATGTGGGTGAGCCGCAGCTCCACCGTGCGAAGTGAGATGAACAGCCGCGCCGCGATCTCCTTGTTCTGCATGCCCTGCAGCACGAGCTCGACAACGGACCGTTCCTCGATCGTCAGCTCGTCCAGGAGCGTCGGCGAAACCGGCGCCGGCGCGACCGTCACGGAGTGCTCGAACAGCCGCGCCCATCCCCGTGCCCCGACGCGCTCGAGGCTCGTTCGCGCCTGCAGCGCCGCGAACTCGAGGTCGACGGCGCCCAGCGCGCGCAGCCGGCGCGCGCGACGCACGAGGAGCATCGCGCTCTCGTATCCGGGGTCGGCGGATGCGGCGGCGTGGGCGGCCGCGTCGAACAGGCGCCGCGACTCCTCGCCCCGCGCCACGAGTGCGCGCCCGACGAGGACCGCCCGCTGCGTCCACGGGTGGGGCATCGATCGGCCGGCCGACTCGAGCGTCTCGAGGGCGCTCCGCGCGCCGACCTCGTCACCGATCGCCGTGAGCGCCTCGATGAGGGCCGGATGATGCCGCAGCATGGCGGGGCTCGCGAGCGGGGCCCCGAGGCCATCGGCGTACTGCAGTTCGCGCAGCGCGGTGTGCAGGTCGCCGCGCATGAGCGCGTGCTCCCCGAGCACGACGTGTCCGGCGGCCAGCGCGACCGGCGAACATCCGCGGATGTTCGTCCACTCGCGGAGCCTGTCGACCGCGCCGTCCAGGTCGTCGACGACGAGGTCGACGCGCAGGCCCACGAGCTGGGCGAGCGGACGGAGAAGCTGCGGCAGCGCTCCGCGACGCAACTGCTGGACAGCGGAGGATGCGGCGCCCAGGTCGCCCGCCCGGAGGGCGTTGTCGGCGGACAGCACGATCGCGAGCGTGCGCCACAGCGGCTCGACCGGTACCGGCAGGTCGATCACGAGGGAGAAGATGCGCGCCGCCCCCTCCGTGTCGCCGCTCACGGACCGGGCGCGCCCACGCGCGATGAGCTCCTCGGTGGAGTGCCGCGCGAGCTCACGCAGCGTTTGCGGCTCGATCGGGCTGCAGTGGCCGCCCGTCGTCGCGCCGATCAGTTCCCGCACGCCGAGGTGCAGGCCACGCGCGGTCGGTCCGACGCGGTCGAGGTAGACGCCGCCCCCGTCGAGCGCGACCTCGGCGGTGCGGAGGTCGTCGACGAGAGCGTGCAGGAGCGCGCTGACGGACCAGAGGCTGACCGCGCCGTCCGGATCGACCTCCGCGTGGACGGCAGCGGCGGCATCCACCTCGGACAGGGACACCCGGCCGTTGCGGGCGACGTCCGAGACCAGGCGCGCAAGCGCGAACGGCAGCTGCTCGGACGGGGGCAGCGACTCGCGGTCGATACGGGCGATGTAGCGCCCCGCGGCCATGAGGTGCCCGGCATCCACGAGCGTGCCGGCGAACTCCAGCGCACGCACGGCGAGGGAGCCGTTGCCGGGTCCGGACATCCCGCGCTCGGCGAACTCGATCGCCGCGCCGCGAAGGTCGGCCCGCATGAGCCGGGCCGCGGCCGACAGGAGCGCGGGACCCCAGACGGCTTGGGGATCCGCCCACGAGCCGTGCCAGACGGCGAGGGCCTCGTCGACGTCGTAGACCCGCAGGCGCAGGAGCGCGTGGAGCTCGCGCCGCTCCCGGGCCGACAACGAGCCGTAGACCGACGCCCGGACGAGCGGGTTCCGTACGCGGACGTAGGAGTCGACCTCCTCGACGAGGCGGAGCTGGAAGAGGTCGGCGAGCGAGTCCGCCTCCGCGGCGCTCTCGGCGAGCACGGACCGCGGTGTCAGCGGGGCCGCCGCCAGGGCGCGCAGCAGCTCGCGGGCGTCATCGCGGAGCCCCTCGGTCGCGGCCGCCGCGATCTCGTCGGCGGGACCCAGCGGCGGCAGGGGCAGCGGCAAGCTCGCCTGCCCGAACCGCTCCTCCGGGGTGAGGCTCTCGAGCGACGTGGTCAGAGCGCCAGGGTTCCCGCCGCTCTGCCAGAACAGGATGGACGCGGTGACGGCATCCGCCGACACCGGCGCGTTCCGCACGAGATCGGCGGCCTCCTCCGCGTCGAGCGGGGGAATGTCGCAGATCGGGAAGCCGCTGAGCGGATCGTCCTCCCCCACATGCTCCACGGTGCCGAGGACATGGAGCCCGGAGCCGCCGAGCCGCGTCGAGAGGTAACCGAGCACCGCGCGGCTCTGCGGGTCGAACCGGTCGACGTCGTCGATCAGGACCGTGGTCGCGCCGACGTCGCGCCCGCGCAGGAACTCCAGCATGTGGGTGGCGATGTCGTGGATCGCCTCGGCCGCGAGCGAGAGCGGCTCGCGGGCGGTCACGGCATACGGTTCGCCGGCGACCGCGGTCGCGATCGATCCGATGCCCGACAGGGGCCACGACTCCTCCGTCGGACGCGCCGCCACGAGCACGGTCCGCATGGCCGTGCGCCGCCCCGCCTCGCGCAGGAGGTACGACTTCCCGGAGCCCGACGGGCCCTGCAGCAGAAGGGCAGGTTCGCGCGTCCCATCCACCGCCTCCATCGCTCGACGGAGGGTGCCGGCACGCCCCAGCTCGCGCATCGCCGCTACCCCAGCGGCCGCTCCGCACGGTCACGCCGCCACGGCATCCCCCAGGGATCGCACGACTTCAGGCCGTCCGCACGGGCGGACGGACGCCACTCCTCACGAGTGCCCACGAGATCTCCTTCGTTCGGGTCCGAGGATTTCGGGGCTTCCTGGCTGATCGTAACCCAGAAAGCGCCGATCGTCTCCCGTGAGATTTCGATCTACCGCAGGCTCGTTCGGACGGCTATTCTCCGCGCGCGGCGGCCGAGTGGTGGCCGAGGTGGATGCGGTACAGCTGCGCGTTGCGCTCGAGGCCGGCACGCTCCTCGTCCGTGAGCGGCCGTCGTACGCGACCGGGAACACCTGCCACGAGGGATCCCGGCGGAACCTCGGTTCCCTCCAGCACGACGGCGCCCGCGGCGACGAGGCTCCCCTCGCCGATGACGGCGCCGCTGAGCACGACCGCGCCCATGCCGATGAGGGACCGATCGCCGATGGTGCATGCGTGCACGACCGCGTTGTGCCCGATCGAGACGTCGTCACCGATGACCACCGGAAGGCCGGCGTCGACGTGCACGGAGACGTTGTCCTGCACGTTGCTCCCCGCTCCGACGAAGATCGCCGCGCTGTCGCCGCGCAGGACAGCGTTGTACCAGACGCTGGCGCCCTCGGCGAGAGTCACGTCCCCGATGATGCGCGCTCCGGAGGCGACGAAGGAGGTGGAGTCGAGTCGCGGGGCCCGCCCGGCGACGGTGAGCACGGAGGCGTCCTCGGCGATCGTCATGCCCCGACTCTATGCGTGCGAGGCAAGCCTCAGCATCCTTGCAGTCACTCTCCGCCTGAGTAGCGTGGAATCCATCGTCCCCGTCCCATCCCTACCGGAGGCCACCATGACGGACACCGACATCACTCCCGCCACCACCGCCGACCCCACCGTCGCCGCCGCCGCCGCGCAGTTCCTCACGCCGGTCACGCACGGGCTGCAGGCCCTCGCGGTCAACGGCAAGCAGGCCCACTGGAACGTCCGCGGCGCGAACTTCATCGCGATCCACGAGCTCCTCGACGAGGTCGTGGACCACGCGCAGCACGGAGCCGATCTCGCCGCGGAGCGCATCGTCGCCCTCGGCCTTCCGATCGACGCCCGTCTCGCCACCGTCGCCGCCAAGGCGAAGGCCACCGCGGTCGCCGCCGGCTTCGCCCCGTGGGACGCCACGGTCCGCTCCATCGTCGCCGACATCGACGCCGTGATCGTCGACGTGAAGGCCGCGATCGACGGCCTCGACGAGGTGGACCTCACGAGCCAGGACGTCGCGATCGAGATCGCGCGCGGGCTCGAGAAGGACCGCTGGTTCCTCGTCGCGCACATCAGCGCCTGAGCAGCCGCAACACACAAGGCCCCCGGAGAGATCCGGGGGCCTCGTCCGTTCCCGGCCTCGTTCTTGCTCTCAGGGGCGCTGGAGGAAGGCGAGGACCGCGAGCACGCGCCGGTGCTCGGTCGACGACTCCTCCAGCCCGAGCTTCGTGAAGATCGCGCGGATGTTCTTCTCGACCGCGCCGATGCCGATCGTGAGGCGCTGCGCGATCGCGGAGTTGCTGCGGCCCTCCGCCATGAGCGCGAGGACCTCGCCCTCACGCGGGGTGAGCGCGGCGAGCGGATCCGAATGCGCGGCGAGCAGTCCCTTGACCACGAGCGGGTCGAGCACCGTACCGCCCGCGTGGACGCGCTCGACGGCCTCCGCGAACTCGTCGAGCGAGGTCACCCGGTCCTTCAGCAGGTAGCCCACGCCGCCCTCGCCGTCGGCGAGGAGCTCCCGCGCGTACGCACCCTCGACGTACTGGCTCAGTACGAGGATGCCGAGCGTGGGCATCGCCGCGCGGAGCGCGATCGCGGCCTGGATGCCCTCGTCGCGGTAACCCGGCGGGAGACGGACGTCCAGCACCGCCACGTCGGCGTCGACGGTCCGCACCCGCGCGACGACGTCCGTGGCATCGGGCCAGGCGCCGGCCGTGACGTAGCCCGCCTCCTGGAAGAGCCGGACGAGCCCTTCGCGCAGCAGGAGCGAGTCCTCCACGAGGGCCACGCGCAGCCCGGACCCGGGACCGGCCGGGCTCATGCGCCCGACTCCGCGGACGGCAGCGGGATGCGCACCTGGACGGTCGTCGGGCCGCCGACGGGCGAGTGCGCCTCGAGCGTGCCGCGGAGTCCGCGCACCCGCTCGGTCAGGCCCTCCAGCCCGTGACCGGACACCAGCCGGGCGCCGCCGTGGCCGTCGTCCGCAACGACCACCTCCAGCACCGGCGCCTCCCCCGGGGCGGGCTGCACGACCCCCGCGCGCAGGGTCACACCGCGCGCCCCGGCGTGCTTGGTCACGTTCGTCAGGAGCTCCGCGACCGTGAAGTACACGGTGCGCGCGACCTCCGACCCGACACCGGCGTCGAGGCCGGGCGCCAGCTCGCAACGGACCGGCACGGCGCTCGCGAGCGCCAGCGCCTCCAGCGCCGCGGTCAGGCCGCGGTCCTGCAGGAGCGGCGGGGCCACCCCCGCGGACAGCGCGCGCAGCTCGTCGAGCGCCGCCGCCGCGTGGACACGAGCCTCGGCCGCGAGCTCCGCCGCGGCATCCGCGTCGCCCGCCGCGGCGCGCCGCTCGAGCGCCGCAAGGTCGAGTTGCAGCCGCACGAGCCGCTGCTGCGGGCCGTCGTGGATGTCGCGCTCGAGCCGCCGTAGCTCCCGCTCCTCGGCGCGAACCGCGGCCGTCCGCGCGGCCGCCTCGGCGCGGACCTCGACCGCGAGATCGTCCGACTCCCAGCGCCCGAGCATCCCGCGGGCGATCGCATGCTGCCCGGCGGCGAGCCCGCCGAGCACCCACGGCAGCGTAAAGCCGAACAGCACACCCGCGATGAGGTACAGCACGACCTCGACGTTCCACGACGACCAGCCGCCGAACACCCACGGCACGGCATCCGCGACGTAACGCCCCCACGCGCCGCCGTTGCCGCGCGGGATGAAGCCGCCCCAGAACCAGTACGTCCAACCGCCGAGGCTGATGCTGAGCCAGGTGACGGCGATCGCGAACGAGACCGTGCTGACCACCGGAGCGACGAGCATGCCGTGCACGAGCGCGGTCCAGGAGTGGGCGGTGCGCAACGGCCGGGTGAGCACGGCCCAGAAGCCCGTGCGGCCCGGGGTGTCGTGGTTCCACTCCGGCTCCGGGATGGCGGGGAGCCCCGTGAGGCGCAGGAGGAACCGATCGGCGATCGCGAAGCCGCGCGCCACGAGCATCGCGCCGACCACGAGCGGCAGGCCGATCACGAGGACCAGGAGGCCGATACCGGTGAAGAAGAGGCTCGCGAGCACGCTGAGCGAGAGCATCGCCAGCACGAACGCAGCGATCGGATACACGGCGTTCCCGGGCACGCGTCTCCACAGCTGGGCGTACTCGCGCCAGAAGGTCGCGCGGGGCAACGGTGCGGCAATGGTCGTCATCTCTCTCCTCCAGAGTCTCCCACCAGCCTCCCGAGGCCGCCGCTCCCCCACCATCCGCTCGCCTCCCCAATCCCTCCGGGGGCTGTCCCCCCTCCTCCCTTCCTCCCTCCCTTCCTCCCTCCCTCCCTTCCTCCCGCCCGCACAACTCCTGCATCCCGCTCCCGCCGCCACGTCCTGGCTGCCTCCCCGTCCGGCACAACTCCTGCATCCCCGCTCCCGCCTCCTCCCGGCGCGCGCATAACTCCTGCATTGTGGTGGCCATCCACGCTCACCAGGCCCTTCCGGCTGCCATTTCGGGCCCGATGCAGGAGTTGTGCACGGACAGCGGAACGCGGTGCCGGAGTTGTGCGGGGACCCGGCGGAGCGGCCGGGCGAGGCCGGGACGGGAATGCAGGAGTTGTGCGGGGCTCGTCCGCCCGGCCGGTCCGGGCGGCGAGGCCGAGCCCGGTCGGGCCGACAGGGCGGGACCGGGCCGGCCGGGCCGGGCGAGAGTCAGGCGAGGTGGGTCAGGCGGCCGGCGAGGAGGGTCGCGTGCACGGGCATCTCGCGCAGCGCCGGCTCGTCGGCGGCCACTGGGTCCGACCCGCACAGGACGAGGTCCGCGAGGGCACGGGGCGCGATCCGCGCGGGTGCGGCCGTGCCCCCGGCGGTGGAGGCCGCGAGGGCGGTGGCGGCATCCAGCCTCTCCTCCGGATGCCAGGGCTCGCGCTCGCCCCGCGTCCGGAACACGGCGGCCGCCAGGGTGGCCCACGGATCCATCGCGGCGACCGGGGCGTCGGAGCCGAACAGGAGCTTCGCGCCCCGATCCACGAGCGACCGCAGGGGATACGCCAACGCCGTCTGCGCGCTCCACAGGGCGGTGGCCAGGTCTCGGTCGTCGAGCGCGTGCGCGGGCTGCACGCTCGCGCCGACGCCGAGCCGCGCGAAGCGCGGGAGGTCGGCGTGCGTCACGAGCTGCGCGTGCTCGATCGTGCCGGCGGCTCCGGTGCGGGCGAACGCGTCGAGGGCATGCGCCACCGCCACATCGCCGATCGCATGCACCGCGCAGGCGAAGCCGGCGGCGGTCGCGTCGGCCAGGAAGGCGGCGAGCTCCTCCGGAGATACGCTCAGGACGCCGTGGCTCCCGTCCGGATAGGGGCGCGAGCACGCGGCCGTCCGCGTGCCGAGCGAGCCGTCCGTGATGATCTTGAGCGGTCCGACGCGCACGAGGCCCCCGGATCCGATCATGTCGCCTGAGCGCAGTCCGGTCGCGATCGCCCGGTCGAGCTGATCCGGGTAGACGGCCGCGTCAACTCGGAGCACGTCGAACCCGGCCGCGAGCCGCCGCGCCCACGCACCGGCGTTCCACGCCATGTCGAGATCGACGATCCCGACGACGCCGCGCGCCGCCGCCTCCCGCGCCGCGCGCGCGACGCTGGCGTCCCCGCCCGCGTCCGAGGCCGCGTTGAGCCGACGGGAGATCTCGAACGCGTCCGTCTCGCGCAGCATCCCGGTGGCATCGGCGTCGAAGCCCTCCCGCGCGAAGGCCGCGGAGTTCAGCCACACGCTGTGCACGTCGGCACTGATGAGGTACGTCGGGATGCCGCCGGTCGCGGCGTCGAGGAGCTCCAGGCTCGGCGCGTCCGGCCAGAGTGCGTCGCGGAATCCGGCTCCGACCCGGCGGTCGCCCGCGAGCACGGGCGCGTTCCGCATGAGCGCCGCCGCGTGTGCCGCGGACCCGGCCGCGCCGAGGGGCTCCCGCTCCGCTCCGAGCGCCCATTGCACGGTGTGGACGTGGTGGTCCCACAGGCCCGGGACGAGCCAGGCACCCGCCGCGTCGAGCACTTCACCGGACGCGCGCAGGGCTCCGGAGGGCGCGATGTCGGCGATGGCATCCCCGTCGAGGAACACGTCGTAGGCATCGTCACCCGAGAGCAGCTCGCGTCCGGGTCCCGCGATTCGGACATCCCGGATCGTGCCGATCCGGTCGCCGACGGCTGTCATGCCCGTCCTCGCGCACAGAGGTGATGCCGCATGCTCCCGAGCCTAGGCTCGCCATCCCCCGACAAGGATGATTGCCCCGCGGGAGCGCGTCCGGTAGACCGGAGAGATCACGCGGACGCCCGTGGCGGACGCGCCGGCGAGGAAGGACGATCCCGTGCCCGTTGACGAAGCCACCGAACCCGAAGCCATCGAACCCGGGCCCGAAGCCGCGGCGTCCGAGCCCACGTCCCTCGCTCCCGACGAGACCGAGGCGGAAGAGGCCGACGACGCTGAGCCGGACCCTGAGGAGTCGGCCGCCGCGGACGAGGAGACGCAGCCGGTCCCGATCGCGGTGCTCGACCGCGTCGTCACACAGGAGCTCGGACGACGCCGCCGCCAGACGGTCAGCCGCCGCGCGCTCGCCACCGCGGCGAGCGGCGATCGCGATCCGGTCGCGCACCTGCGGGAACAGAACGAGACACGCCTCCCCCAGCTCGTGCCGTTGCGGCTGCAGCGAATGCTCGCGAACCCATTCACCTTCTACCGCGGGACCGCGGGCCTCATGGCCCTCGATCTCGGTCGAGCGCCGCACTCCGGAATCCTCGTCCCGTCCTGCGGGGACGCGCACATCAGCAACTTCGGCTTCTTCGCCTCCCCCGAGCGACGGATCGTGTTCGACCTCAATGACTTCGACGAAGCCGCCGCAGCGCCGTGGGAATGGGACGTGAAGCGGATGCTGGCGAGCGCCGTCATCGGCGGCCGCCATGCTGGCTACGCTCCGGAGTTCATCGAGGAGGCCTGTCTGCAAGGGTTCCAGGCCTATGCCCGGGCACTGCGGGAGCTCGTCGCCGACAGCGCCGTGGACCGGTACTTCATGCACCTGAGCTCCGAGCTGGCCGGACGCCCGCTCAGCAAAGCCGGCACGAAGGTGCAGGCGGCCGCCATCGCCGCCGCGGAGCGCCGCACGGGCGAGCGCGCGGTGCGACGCGCGACGGTCGTCGGCGAGGACGGTCGACTCCGCTTCGTGAACGAGCCGCCGACGATGGTGCGCCTCGCGGAGGCCGAGCTCACCGGGAACAACGCGAGCAGCCAGCAGATCATCGCGGAGGCCCCCAACCTCTATCGCGCCTACCGGGCGAGCGTCGGTCTCGACATCGACCTCGTGCTCTCCCAGTACGTCGTCCGCGACGTCGCGCTGCGCGTCGTCGGGGTCGGGAGCGTCGGCACGCGCTGCTTCGTGCTGCTCCTCGAGGGTGCGGACGGCGACGCGCTCATCCTCCAGGTGAAGCAGGCCGGCCCGTCGGTGATCTCGCAGTACGGCGGCATCCCGCAGCCGCGCCGGCTCCGACGCGGCTTGGACGAGAGCGGCGACGGTTTCCGCGTCGTCGGTCTCCAGCGGGTGCTGCAAGCCGTGTCCGACCCGTTCCTCGGATACTTCCAGGCCAACGGCCGCGACTTCTATGTCCGCCAGTTCCACGACATGAAGGGGGCGATCGTGCTCGAGGGCCTCGCGCCCACGGCCTTCGCCGACTACATCCTGGCCTGCGGGATCGTGCTGGCCCGGGCGCATGCGCAGAGCCCGACCGCGAGCGAGATCGTCGGGTACATCGGGCGATCGGGGGTGCTCGGTCAGGCCGTCCTCGACTGGTCGATGGACTACGCCGAGCGCTCGAAGGCGGACTTCGAGGCGGCCCGCGCCGGGTTCGCGGGCGAGTACGAGCCCGCGCCCTGACGCCTCCTTAGGCCTGGCAGGACGGGCACCAGTAGAGCTTCCGTCCGCCGAGCTCCTCCATCACGATCGCGGTGCCGCACACACGACACGGCAGACCGGTGCGGTGGTAGACCCAGTGCCGGTCGTCGCGGTGCGCCATCGCCTTCCGGTACGCGTCGTCGTCGAGGTCGTCCATCGTCATCATCTGGCCCGTCTCGACGCCGACGGCCAGCAGCCGCACCCAGTCGCGCCAGATCGCCCGGACGACCTCCTCCGGTACGTCGCGACCGGGCGTGTGCGGGTTCAGGCGCGCGCGGAACAAGAGCTCCGCCCGATAGACGTTGCCGATGCCGCTCACGACCGTCTGGTCCATGAGCAAGAGCGCGATCGACGTGGGCTTGCGTCGCACGACCGCGGTGAAGCGCTCCTCCCCCTCGGCGACGTCGCCAACGAGCGGATCCGGACCCATCTTCGCGACCGTCGCTATCACCTCGTCGGGCGTCTGCAGCTCGCAGGCCGTCGGTCCGCGCAGGTCCGCGCACGTCACGTCCGTCAGGAGGCGGAGGCGCACCTGGCCGACCACCGGCGGCGGCCATCCGGCGAGCTCCTCGTCGGGCAGGCCGGTGGTCTGCTCGGACATCCGCACGTGCACGCGGGTGCGCCGCGGGGCGCCGATCGAGGTCAGCGAGTTCTCCCCCGATGCGTCCAGGATCGGCGGATCCAGCACCGTGCCGCGCTGGTTCGTCTGACCCATGCGGCCGTTCGCCGACGCGATCGTCGGATCGACGAGGATCTCCCCGGCGAAGTCCCACGCACCGTACATGCCGAGGTGCACACGGAGCCACAGCTCCTCGTCGAACTCGAGGAACATCTGCTTGCCGACCGCGCGGACCCCGGTCGCCTCCCGGCCGGAGAGCGCTGCGGCTCCCTCGACGAAGCGCCCCTGGGGGCTGGAGGCCACCACCGAGCGGCCCACGAAATTACGAGCGAACTGGCGCGCGATCCGATGGACCGAGTGCCCTTCCGGCATCAGCCCGCCTCGGGGTCGAACGTGTCGGAGGCGTCGAGCACGTCGGGTCTCGGCTGCTCCTCTCGGGGGTCGGGCACGAGCGATCCGTCGATCTCGTAGGCCGCGATCTGCCCGATGCGCCGCACGTGGCGCTCCTCGTTCGAGAACGGCGTGGCGACGAACGTGTCGATGAAGCCCGCCGCCTCCTCGAACGTATGCTGGCGCGCCCCGATCGCAATGACGTTCGCGTCGTTGTGCTGGCGCGCGAGCTCTGCCGTCGGCGTGCTCCACACGAGAGCAGCCCGGATCCCGCGCACCTTGTTCGCGGCGATCTGTTCGCCGTTACCCGAACCTCCGAAGACGACGCCGAGCGCCTCGACACCGGCTGCCTGGTCGTCGATGACCCCCTGAGCGGCGCGGATGCAGAACGCGGGGTAGTCGTCGAGGGGCTCGTATTCGAGGGGGCCGTGGTCGACGATCTCGTGCCCCTGGGCCGCGAGGTGCTGCTGGATCCGCGTGGAGAACTCGAGGCCCGCGTGGTCCGTGCCGATGTGGATGCGCATGGACTCCAGTGTAGGGATCCGAGGGCTCGGACCCCGGCCGGTATGATGGTTTCATCATGCCACTCAGTCAGGCCCAACGCCCGCTCTACGAGGTCAAGGCGAACCTCTTCAAGGGACTCGCGCATCCCTTCCGCATCCGGATCCTGGAGCTCCTCTCCGCCGCGCCCGAGGTGACGGTCGCCGAGCTCCAGACCGAGACCGGGCTGGAGGCGTCCCACCTCTCGCAGCACCTCGCCGTGCTGCGCCGCCACCGTCTCGTCGTGTCCGAGCGCCGCGCGAGCCACGTGCACTACCGCCTCGCCGATCCGCGCATCGCCGAGCTCCTCGCCGTCGCGCGGGCCCTTCTCTTGGGCATGCTCGAGGACGACCGGGTGCGCCTGGCGCAGGCCCAGTCCCTGCCCGCACTGGCGACGACGCGCGCATGAGCCGCGTCATCCGGATCCGCTCGTCCGTCGCGCGATACGCCCGTGCGCTGCTGCCGGGCGCCGGCGACTACCGGATGCTGCGGCGCACGTGGCGCGCCGACCTCGTCGCCGGCCTCACGGTCGGCATCGTCGCGTTGCCACTCGCGCTCGGCTTCGGCGTGAGCTCGGGGCTCAGCGCGGAGGCCGGGCTCGTGACCGCGATCGTGGCCGGCGTGCTCGCGGCCGTGTTCGGCGGCTCGAACGTGCAGGTGTCCGGGCCCACGGGCGCGATGGTCGTGGTGCTCGTGCCGATCGTCGCGGCGCACGGCGCCGGCGCCGTCGTCGTGGTCACGCTGATGGCGGGGGTGGTGGTGCTCGCGGCGGGCGCGCTCCGGCTCGGCCGCGCCGTCTCATTCATCCCGTGGCCCGTCATCGAGGGGTTCACGCTCGGGATCGCCGTCATCATCTTCCTGCAGCAGGTGCCGCTCCTGACGAGCCCGCATACCGCCGCCGCGGGCGAGCGCTCCTCGAACGCCGTGATCGCGGCCGTGCAGTCGATCGCCCAGGCGGACTGGACGTACGTGCCGTGGGCGGTCGGGGCGGCCGCGATCGTCGCGGCGATCATGCTCGTCGCCCCCCGCATCCATCGCACCCTCCCGGGCTCGCTGATCGGGATCGTCATCGTGGCCGTGCTCGCGACCGTCGTTGTGACGCCGCTCGCCACGATCGGCACGCTCCCCTCCCTGCCCGTTCCCACCCTCCCGGCGCTCGACCCGGCGACCCTCGGCCAGCTCGTCGTGCCGGCGCTGACCGTGGCCGCGCTCGCCGCGATCGAGTCGCTGCTGTCCGCGCGCGTCGCGGCATCCCTCGCCGACACCGGCACGTTCGATCCCGATCGCGAGCTCGTGGGCCAGGGGCTCGCGTCGATCGGATCCGCCCTGTTCGGCGGGATGCCCGCCACCGGCGCGATCGCGCGCACGGCGGTCAACGTCCGCACGGGCGGCCGCAGCCGGCTCGCGGCGGTCTTCCACTCCGTCGTGCTGCTGCTCGTCGTGCTCGTCGCCGCCGGACCCGTCGGCTCGATCCCGCTCGCCGCGCTCGCGGGGGTGCTCATGCTCACCGCGCTGCGGATGGTCCACGCCGCGACCGTCCGGTCGATCCTGCGCTCCACACCGGGCGACGCGGTCGCCTTCGTCCTGACGGCCCTCATCACCGTCTCGTTCGACCTCATCGTCGCCGTCATCATCGGCGTGGTGTTCGCCGCGGTCCTCTCGCTGCGGAGCCTCTCCCGCGCCGCCGGCGCGCACCGCGAGGAGATCGCGGGCGAGCCGGTCGAAGGCGACGAGCGCATCGCGGTGCTACGGCTCGACGGGCCCCTCTTCTTCGCCTCGGCCGACCGGCTGTTCGAAACCGTGACGGCGCTCGACGGGGTGTCGGTCGTGATCCTGCGCGCGTCACGCCTCGAGCTCGTGGACGCCACCGGCGCCCGGATCCTCGGCGACATCGTGCAGGCCCTCGAACGGCGCGGGATCACGGTGCTGATCAAGGGCGTGCAGCCCCGGCACGCGAGCCTCTTCCGCACGGTCGGCGCCCTGGACGCGCTCCGCCACGAGAACCACCTGTTCGCGACCCTGCCCGAGGCGGTCGCGCACGCCCGCTCCCACATCGCCCGCGAGCCCGCCACCCCCTAGCCGCGAGCCCGCCACCCCCTCGCTGAGAACGCGCTTGTGTCACTTTCTTACGGCGTGTCGGTGACATACGCGCGTTCTCGCGGAGGGGTGGACAGGCCTCGGGGACGCCGGGGCCGGGCGGGGAGACGGGGGGCGCCGCGTAGGCTGGCGGGGTGACAGGAGAGAACCTCACTCGCATCGAAGCTCAGGACCGCCGCGCCGTCGTCGAGACCCATTCGTACGACGTCGTACTCGACCTCACGACCGGTCCGGAGGTGTTCCGGTCGACCTCCACGATCCGCTTCGCGGCGCAGCCCGGCGCCGAGACGTTCGTCGACCTCATCGCCCGCGACGTGCACGCGATCACGCTCAACGGGCGTGCGCTCCCGGCATCCACGTACGCCGACTCCCGCATCGCGCTCACCGATCTCGCGGACGAGAACGTCCTCACGGTCGAGGCCGACTGCCTCTACACGAACACCGGCGAAGGCCTCCACCGCTTCGTCGACCCGGTCGACGGCGAGGTCTACCTCTACAGCCAGTTCGAGGTGCCCGACTCGCGCCGCGTGTACGCCGTGTTCGAGCAGCCCGACCTCAAGGCCGAATTCCGCTTCACCGTGACAGCACCGGCGGGGTGGCAGGTCGTCTCCAACTCGCCGACGCCCGCTCCGGAGCTGGGCGAAGGGGATGCCGCGACCTGGCGCTTCGCCCCGACCCCGCGGATCTCGTCCTACATCACCGCGCTCATCGCGGGCCCGTACGAGTCCACATTCTCCGAGCTGACGAGCGCCTCCGGCCGCGTCATCCCGCTCGGGATCTTCGCCCGCAAGTCGCTGTGGAGCCACCTCGACCCCGAGTACGTGTTCGAGAAGACGCGGCAGGGCTTCGCGTACTACGAGGAGAAGTTCGGCGTCCCCTACCCGTTCGAGAAGTACGACCAGCTCTTCGTCCCGGAGTTCAACGCGGGCGCGATGGAGAACGCGGGCGCCGTCACCTTCACCGAGACCTACGTCTTCCGCAGCAAGGTGACGGATGCCGTGCGGGAACGCCGGGTCGTCACGATCCTCCACGAGCTCGCGCACATGTGGTTCGGCGACCTCGTCACGATGAAGTGGTGGAACGACCTCTGGCTCAACGAGTCGTTCGCGGAGTGGGCGTCGACGATCGCGACCGCGGAGGCCACCGAGTGGACCGCGGCGTGGACGACGTTCAACGCCATGGAGAAGAGCTGGGCGTACCGGCAGGACCAGCTCCCCTCCACGCATCCGGTCGTCGCCGAGATCCGCGACCTCGAGGACGTGCAGGTCAACTTCGACGGCATCACGTACGCGAAGGGCGGCTCGGTCCTGAAGCAGCTCGCCGCGTGGGTCGGCGTGGAAGCGTTCTTCGCCGGCGTGTCCGCCTACTTCCGGAAGCACGCGTGGGGCAACACGGAGCTCGCCGACCTCCTCGCCGAGCTCGAGGTCACGAGCGGCCGCGAGCTCACGACCTGGTCGCAGAAGTGGCTCGAGACGGCGGGCGTCAACACCCTCTCCCCCGTGATCGACACGGATGCCACCGGCCGCATCACCCGCTTCGGGATCGTGCAGACGGCCCCGGCGGACTACCCGACGATCCGCCCCCACCGCCTCGGTGTCGGCTTCTACTCCCTGCAGGGCGACTCGCTCGTCCGGGTGCACCACGTCGAGCTCGACGTGGACGGCGACCGCGTCGACGTGCCCGAGCTCGCCGGCCTCACGCAGCCGGACCTCGTCCTGCTGAACGACGACGACCTCGCGTACGCGAAGATCCGTCTCGACGAGCGCTCCCTCACGACGGCCGTCGCACACCTCGCGAAGATCGCGGATCCGCTGGCGCGTTCGCTCGTCTGGGGCGCCGCATGGGATCAGACCCGCGACGCCGAGAGCGCCGCGAGCGACTACATCGACCTCGTGCTCGGCAACATCGGAAGCGAGACCGAGTCGACCACGGTCCGCACGACGCTCGGGCAGCTGCTGCTCACCGCGAACGCGTACGTCGCGCCCGAGCGCCGGGCGGAGACGCGCGAGCGCGTCGCCGCCGCGCTCTGGAGCCTCGCCCAGGCGGCGGCGCCCGGCAGCGACAGCCAGCTGCAGTTCACGACCTCGTTTGCCAGCGCCGCGGCGACGCCCGCGCAGTGGGAGACGGTCCGCGGCCTCCGCGACGGCACGATCTCCCTCGCGGGTCTCGAGATCGACACCGACCTGTCGTGGCAGCTCCTCGTGTCGCTGGCCGCCGGCGGCGCGGTGACGGCGACCGACGTCGACACGGCGCTCACCGCGGACAACACCGCGAAGGGTGCGGAGTTCGCCGCCCAGGCAAAGGCCGCGCTCCCCGACCTCGACTCGAAGCGCGAGGCGTGGGCGGGGCTCATCGAGCGCGGGGATCTGCCGAACACGATCGTGCGCTCGGCGGCGGTCGGCTTCGTGCACCCGGCCGGCGCTGCGCTCCTCGAGGAGTTCGTCGGCCCGTACTTCGACATGCTCCTGCCGGTCTGGGAGGACCGCAGCTACCAGATCGCGAACTACCTGATCGTGGGTCTGTTCCCGGCCGCGCTGGCGAACACCGCGCTCCGCGACGCGACCCGTGCGTGGCTCGACGCGAACCCGGATGCCGCCCCGGCGCTCCGCCGCCTCGTGGGCGAGAACCTCGCCGGCGTCGAGCGCGCACTGACGGTCCAGGCCCGCGACGCCGGCTGACCCGCGGCACCGAGGTACCACCCGGATGGGGACCTAGGGCGGGCGCGCGGGGACGGGCTGCTCTCTAGCGTGGAGAGCATGATCGTTGCAGAGCAGCTCACCAAGAAGTACGGAGACAAGACCGCCGTCGACGACCTCTCGTTCACGGTCCCTGCGGGGAAGGTCACCGGATTCCTCGGGCCGAACGGCGCGGGCAAGTCCACCACCATGCGGCTGATCGTCGGCCTCGACCGCCCCACCTCCGGGCACGTCACGGTGGCCGGCACGGCCTACCGCCGGATGCGCGCGCCGCTGACCGAGGTCGGCATCCTCCTCGACGCGAAGGCCGTCCACACCGGGCGCTCGGCCCGCAACCACCTGCGCGCGATGGCCGCCACGCACGGGATCGGCCGCGCCCGCGTCGACGAGGTGATCGAGCTGACGGGCATCGGATCGGTCGCGGGCAAGCGGGCCGGCAAGTTCTCGCTCGGCATGGGTCAGCGCCTCGGCATCGCCGCAGCGCTCCTCGGCGACCCGCACACGCTCATCCTCGACGAGCCGGTCAACGGCCTCGACCCGGAGGGCGTGCGCTGGGTTCGGCAGTTCGTCCGGCATGCGGCATCCGAGGGGCGCACGGTGCTCCTCTCCAGCCACCTCATGAGCGAGATGTCGCAGACCGCCGACCGCATCATCGTGCTCGGGCGCGGCAAGGTGCTGGCCGACGCGGATCTCCCCGACATCGTCCGCTCGTGGACGACCACGACCCTCGCGGTCCGCTCCCCCCGCCTCGCGGAGCTCGTCGCGGCGCTCGCCGGCCCCGACGTGACGGCGACCGCGACCGAGCCCGGTGCGGCCCTCATCGCGGGCACCACCGCCGCGGTGGTCGGCGACCTCGCCGCGTCGCTCGGAATCCCGCTGCACGAGCTCACGCCCCGCTCGGGCTCCCTCGAAGAGGCCTACCTGGCTCTCACGGACGACGCCGTCGAGTACAAGACCAAGGAGATCGCATGACCGCCCTCGCTACCGCACCGGCCGACACCCGTACCGCGGTCCATCCTCACCTCAACTTCGCGCGGGTCCTCCGCAGCGAGTGGATCAAGGTCACCACCGTCCGTTCCACGTGGTGGTCGCTCCTCATCACCGCCGTCCTCTCGATCGGCCTCTCGCTCCTCATCGCCGGCGTGTCGAACAGCGTGCCGGGAGGAGTCCCTCCGGTCCGGGCGATCGTGTCGCCGATGCAGTTCACGATGCTCGTCGCCGGCATCCTCGGCGCGATCGTCGTCACCGGCGAGTACTCGACCGGCATGATCCGCTCGACGCTCACCGCGGAGCCGCGACGGGACGTCGTGATCCTCGCGAAGGCCGTCGTCGTCGCCGTCCTCCTCGCCCTCACGACGATCGTGATCTACGCGGTCGCGATCGTCGTGACCGCGCCGATCCTGCACACGCAGATCGACTGGTCCACCCCGCGGGAGTCGATCGTCCCACTCGTCTTCGGCGTCGTGTCGATGGTGGCCTTCGCGCTCATCGGACTCGGCTTCGGCTTCCTCATCCGAAACGGCGCCGGCGCGATCGCCACGACGGTCGGCGTGCTGTTCGTGCTTCCGCTCGTGTTCAGCCTGTTCTCCCTCGCGGGCGACGGATGGCACTGGCTCGTCGACCTCGCGCAGTACCTGCCCAGCAACGCCGCGCAGAACCTGACGTCCACGACGGCCGATCTCTGGCCGGCGTGGCTCGCGCTCCTCGTCTGGGTGCTCGTTCCGCTCGTCGGCGGCTGGGTGACGCTGCGCACACGCGACGCGTAGAGTCGAGCGGATGTCGCGACGCACCGAGGTCGTCGTCGGAAACCCCACGGTCTCCGACGACGACCTCCTGCTTCCGCACCCGCCCGGCGTCCTGCGCCGGTTCTGGTCCCAACATCCCGGGCTCGTGGACGCGCTGGTGGCTGCGGCGGCGGCGCTCATCTCCGTGGCCGGCGTGCTCGCCGCATCGCGCACGCCCGTCCCCCCGAGCGTGGCGCAGATGTGGTTCGCCATCGCCCTGGCGCTCATCGCCTCCGCCGCCCTCCTGTTCCGCCGGCGTCGGCCGATCCTCGCTTTCGCGGTTGCGCTTCTGCCGGCTCTCGTGCTCCCACCGGAGCTCGCCCCGATCGCCGACGTGTTCCTCGCCTGCGCGGCTTTCGCCCTCGCCGTCTACGGCTCGACCCGCGCCAGCTGGATGGCCGTCGGCGTCGCGACCGCGAGTATCGGCGTGTACGCGCTGATCGCGTGGCTGAAGGATCCTCTCGCCGAGCTCTACGCCACCAAGAGCGCAATCGGGATGGTCGTCGTCCTGGTCATCGGCGCCCTGATCGGCGTCAACGTCGGCGCGCGCCGGCGCTACCTCGAGGCGCTCATCGACCGCTCCCGCCAGCTCGCGGTAGAGCGGGACGGTCAGGCGCAGCTCGCCGCGGCGGCGGAGCGGACCCGGATCGCGCGCGAGATGCACGACATCGTCTCGCACTCGCTCACCGTCGTTGTCGCCCTCTCGGAGGGCGCCGCGGCCGCCAGCTCCGCGGAGCGCGCCCGCCAGGCGAGCCTCGAGGCGGCGGAGACGGCACGGAGCGCGCTGGCGGAGATGCGGGCGATGCTCGGGGTGCTCCGCGACGCGTCCGACGAAACCTCGTCCCTGGAGCCGCTGGAGCCCGTCGACCCCGCCTTCGTCGTGGAGTCCGCGCAGCGCGCGGGCTACCCGGTGACCCTGGCGACCACCGGCACCACCGCCGCCGCGCCGCGGGCGGTGCGCTTCGCGCTCGGCCGGGTCGTGCAGGAGGGCGTCACCAACGCTATGCGGCACGCACCCCACGCGACCGCGATCGCGGTCGCGATCCGCACGACCGAGGACGCCGTGAGCGTGTCGATCCGCAACGACGGCGCCCGGGTGCAGGTCTCCGAGGGCGGGTTCGGCCTGCGCGGACTCCGCGAGCGGGTGGAGCACGTCGGCGGCACGCTGACGGCCGGGTTCGGCGGCGCGGGCTCGTGGCAGCTCTCCGCGATCCTGCCGCTGCCCACCGAGATCCCGGAGGAGGGCTCGTGAGCACACCCATCCGCATCCTCCTCGTCGACGACCAGCACCTGATCCGGCTCGGGTTCCGGCTCGTGCTGGAGGCGGAGCCGGACCTCGAGGTGGTCGGTGAGGCATCCGACGGGGTCGAGGCGGTGCGCGAGGCCGCCCGTCTCACCCCCGACATCGTGCTGATGGACGTGCGGATGCCGCACCTCGACGGCATCGCGGCGACGGAACGGATCGTGGCCGCGCACCCTTCTGCACGCATCCTCATTCTCACGACGTTCGACCTCGACGAGTACGCGTTCGCCGCGCTCCGCGCCGGCGCGAGCGGGTTCCTGCTCAAGGACGCCCAGGGGTCCGAGCTCGTCGCCGCCGTCCGCGCCGTGCACCGCGGCGACGCGGCGCTCGCGCCGCGCGTCACGCGGAGGCTCGTGGAGCTCGTCTCCGGGCTCCCGACGGAGCCCGCCGCGCCCGACGCGCTCGCGACGCTCACCGACCGGGAACACGAGGTGTTCCTCGCCATCGCCCGCGGCCAGACCAACGCCGAGATCGCCGAGTCGCTCTTCCTGAGCGAGTCGACCGTGAAGACCCACGTCGGGCGCGTGCTGCAGAAGCTCGCCGCGCGAGACCGCGTGCACGCGGTCATCCTCGCCCATCGCTGGCGTCTCGCGGGGCCGGACGCCGCGTCCTGAGCGGGTCCAGGAGACGCGGAGCCGACGCTCGTTAGCATGAGAGGACGATGCCCTCGTTCCTCATCGCATCCGCCGACGACACGTCCCCGCTGTCCCCTACGTTCTGGGAGCGGACGCTCGGCGTGCTCACCGCGATCGGGTGGAACGCGCTCACGGTCGTCGCCATCGTCCTCGGCGCGCTGCTCGTCGCGTGGATCCTGCGGTTCGTCATCCGCCGTGTCGTGCGCCGGATCGTGGCCGGTGCGAAGTCGAAGGCCGCCGTGGACGACACGGTCGCGCTCGACCGCTCGCCGCTGGCATCCGTCCGCCTCGTGCAGCGCACGCGCACGCTCGGCTCGATCCTGCAGAACATCACCGCCGTCACGATCGGGATCATCGCGATCCTGCTGATCATCGGGGTCGTGGCGCCGAACGCGCTCGGCTCGCTGACACTGCTCTCCGCCGCCATCGGCGCGGGTCTCGGCTTCGGCGCGCAGAACATCGTCAAGGACGTGCTCAACGGCATCTTCATCGTCGCGGAGGACCAGGTCGGGATCGGCGACGTCGTCGACCTCGGGCTCGCGACCGGGGTCGTGGAGTACGTCGCGGTGCGCATCACGCACGTCCGCGACGTGAACGGCACGCTGTGGTTCGTCCGCAACGGCGAGATCACCCGCATCGGGAACATGTCGCAGGGCTGGTCGCGCGTCATCATCGACCTCGCCGTGCCCGTGGACGCCGACGTCCCTACGGTCGAGGCGCAGCTCCTCGACGCGGCGAACGCGCTCACCGAGGACCCCAAGTGGCAGTCGCGGATCATCGAGCGGCCGGAGATCTGGGGGCTGGAGTCGGTCTCGGGCGACGCCCTCGTCATCCGCCTCGTCATGAAGACGCGCGCGAGCGCGAAGGACGACGTTGCGCGCGAGCTGCGGATGCGGCTGAAGGATGCCGTCGACGCGATGGGCCTTCGGCTGCCGCAACTCAACTCGATCGTGCTCAGCGGGCTTGAGGGTGCGCAGCGCGTCCGCGGCGCGCGGCCGCCCCGCACACGCCCGACCCCCGTGGCCGTGAAGACGGTGCCCGAGCGCCCCGTCTGGAAGCCCAAGAACTCCGAGGAGGATGGCGCATGACGCCGGTGCCCGAGCAGCCGAACTTCTACGAGCAGATGGGCGGCCACGACACGTTCGTGCGGCTCGTCGACGCCTTCTACGAGGGCGTCGCGTCGGACGAGGTCCTCCGCCCCATGTACCCCGAGGACGACCTCGGCCCCGCCAAGGAGCGGCTGACGCAGTTCCTCGAGCAGTACTGGGGCGGACCCACGACCTACAGCGAGCAGCGCGGGCACCCGCGGCTGCGGATGCGGCACGCCCCCTTCCACGTCGACCCCAGCGCGCGCGATCGCTGGCTCACCCACATGCGCGCCGCCGTGGTCTCTCTAGGGCTCCCACCGCTGCAGGAGGAGACGCTCTGGAGCTACCTCTCGCGCGCCGCGTTCGCGATGGTGAACACGTTCGAGCCGCCCGCTCCGCACGCGTAGGAGAATTCACTTCCTGAATCGGTCCGCTCAGCGGACCAAGGCCCTGAGCGGGGGTTCGCTCCCCTAGGTTCGCGAACAGCGGTTTCGCTGCAACGACGCAGGCGAGGGGAACGGGCGTGACGAACGAGATCCGATTCGGGTACTTCCAGACGATGAGTCAGAGCCCCGGCGAGAGCATCCACACCGCCATCCAACGGGGACTCGCGGAGTCGATCTACGCGGAAGAGCTCGGCATGGACGACCTCTGGGTCACCGACCTGTCGGGGCAGCTGTCCGCGGGACGGATCGGGGGCGGCGGCACGCGCCGCGGGATCGACGACAACGGCGATCCCGTCGCGATCCAGACCGGCGTGCCCGGGTTCCAGGTGCTCGCCTGGCTCGCGGCGCGCACGCGGCGGATCCGCCTGGGCACCGCGATCGTGCCGACGCCGCTGCGTCATCCGATCTCCGCGGCGGCGGAGGCCGTCAGCCTCGACCACATCTCCGAGGGCCGGTTCGACCTCGGCTTCGGCCGCGGCATCTCCGGGTTCTTCGGACCCGACGCACTCGAGAAGATGGCGGTCGGCAAGGTGCCGATCCCCACGCGCGACGACCTCGCCGCCTACAAGGCCCAGTACTACGAGGCGATCGACTGCGCCACCGGCATCATCAACGACACGAACTTCAGCTACCGCGGCACGTACTACGACTTCCACGACTACACGCTGCTCCCCCGGCCGTTCCAGGAGCCGTCGATCCCGATGTGGTCGGTGGCCCAGTCGGCCGACACCTACCCGGAGATCGGGAAGCGCGGACTGCACCTCATGATCCCGCTCCCCGGCTGGCACGGCGGGCCGACGTGGGAGATCACCTCGGCGGCCCTCGCCGACTACCGCGCCGAATGGACGAAGGCGGGACACACCGGCACGCCCCAGGTCGCGGTGCGGACCCCGACCTTCATCCACGAGAACCGCGACCACGCGCGGGAGATCGCCACGCGGGCGTGGGCGGAGACGCGTCGCAAGCTCATCCGCACGAGCCAGCTGCTCGCGGCGCAGTACGACACCGAGACGGCCCCGAACGACGGCGCGCTGCTCGGCACCGCCGGCTTCGACAACATCTACAACCCCGACGTGCCGATCGATGTGATCGTCGACACGATGTGCGTGTGGGGCACCCCGGACATGGCGAAGGACCAGTTCGAGCGCGTGCGCGAGGAGCTCGGCGCCACCTCGATGATGATCGAGTGCCAGCTGCTGAGCAGCACCGACCGGGAGGACCACGTCCGCACGCTCCGGCTCATCGCCGAGCAGATCATGCCCGTCTTCCGCTGACATCGAGGAGAACCGCGACATGCCGCTTCATCCCGAGGTAGAGGCCCTGCTGGCGCACGCCGCGCCGCCCGACGCGGGCGCCCCGCTGGACCTGCAGAGCTTCCGCGCCATGGCGAAGGCCATGACGCAGGCGTTGGGCTCCGGCCCGGAGATGGCGGAGGTGACAGAGATCACCCTGCCGGGACCGGGCGGCGAGATCCCGGTGCGCCTGTACCGGCCGGTCGCCGGCGCGACCCTGCCGGTGACGATGTACTTCCACAGCGGCGGGTGGATGTCGGGGGATGCCTCGACGGCGGACGTCCTGTGCCGGATGCTCGCCCAGGGCAGCGGCTCGCTCGTCGCGTCGGTCGAGTACCGGCTCGCGCCGGAGCACCCGTTCCCGGCGGCCCTCGAGGACGCTGACGCGGCCACCCGCTGGTTCGCGCAGAACGCCGCCTTGCTCCAGGCCGATGGCACCCGTCTGGCGGTTGCCGGCGACAGCTCGGGGGCGAACCTCGCGACCGCGGTCGCCCTCCGCGCCCGCGACCGCGGCGGCCCCGCCATCCGGTTCCAGCTCCTCGGCTGCCCGGTCACCGACTCCGCGCACGAGGAGCATCCGTCCTACCAGGACTTCGCCACGGGCTATCTCGCCGACGCCGCGATCCTCGACTGGGGCTGGGACAGCTACGTGCCCGATCACGCGCAACGGGCGAATCCGGAGGTCTCGGTCCTGCGCGCGGCATCGCTCGCGGGGCTGCCGCCCGCACTCGTCGTGACGGCCGAGTTCGATCCGCTCCGCGACGAGGGCGAGGCCTACGCGCGAGCCCTGGGGCAGGCCGGCGTCGACGTCGAGCTGATCCGATATGCCGGGATGGTGCACGGATTCACTATGCTGGCCGGGCTGCTGACCGTCGGTCGCGAAGCCGTCGATCACGCGGCCCAGCGGTTGGGCGCCGCGCTCGCCTAGAACGAGACGGACTGCCGGACCGGGAGACCGACGAAGGAGTCCGGATGAGCGCCGCACATCGCACCGACGTCCTCGTCGTCGGATGGGGGCTCGCGGGCCTCACGGCGGCGCACGAAGCCTTGGCCTCCGGCCGGCGCGTCACGATCGTGGACCAGGAGCCCCGCGCGAATCTCGGCGGGCAGGCGTGGTGGTCGTTCGGTGGCCTCTTCCTCGTCGACTCCCCCGAGCAGCGGCGGATGGGCGTGCGCGACTCCCCCGCCCTCGCCGAGCAGGACTGGTTCGGCACGGCCGGATTCGACCGGGACGAGGATGCCTGGCCGCGGCGCTGGGCGGAGGCGTACCTGCACTTCGCGGCGGGCGAGAAGCGGGCCTGGCTGCGCTCGCTCGGGGTCGGCTTCTTCCCCGTCGTCGGGTGGGCCGAGCGCGGCGGCTACACGGCGGACGGGCCGGGGAACTCCGTGCCTCGCTTCCACATCGCGTGGGGCACCGGCCCCGCCCTGGTCACCGCGTTGCAGGGTCCGCTGGAGGAGGCCGAGGCCGCGGGGCGGCTCGAGGTGCTCCCCCGCCACCGGGTGACCGACCTCGTCGTGACGGACGGCGCGGTGACCGGCGCCCGCGGCGAGATCCTGGCGCCCTCGGGCGCGGCCCGCGCGGCGGAGAGCTCCCGCGAGGTCATCGGCGAGTTCGAGATCGAGGCCGGCGCGGTGATCGTGGCGTCCGGCGGCATCGGCGGCAACCACGAGCTCGTACGGCACCTCTGGCCGGAGCGGCTGGGCACCGCGCCGGCGTCGATGGTGACGGGCGTCCCGGCGTACGTTGACGGGTCGATGCTCGCCCCCACCGAAGCCGCGGGCGCCCGACTCATCAACCGGGATCGGATGTGGCACTACGTCGAGGGCATCCGGAACTGGGATCCGATCTGGCCCGGCCACGGCATCCGTATCCTCCCCGGTCCGTCGTCGATCTGGCTCGACGCGACCGGCCGGCGCCTGCCCGTTCCGCTCTTCCCCGGCTTCGACACGCTCGGCACGCTCGCGCACCTGCGCGCGACGGGGTTCGACCACTCGTGGTTCGTGCTGTCGCACCGGATCGTGGAGAAGGAGTTCACGCTGTCCGGCAGCGAGCAGAACCCCGACCTGACGGGGAAGAACGTGCCCCTGCTGCTCCGGTCGCGTCTGGGCAAGGGGGCCGCAGGGCCCGTGCAGGCGTTCCTCGACCACGGCGAGGACTTCGTCGTCCGCGACGACCTGGACGCGCTCATCGCCGGGATGCGGGACCTCCCGGGCGGCGAGGTCCTGGACGCCGCCCGCGTCCGCCGCGAGGTCGAGGCGCGCGACCGCGAGATCGGCAACGCGTTCACGAAGGACGCGCAGGTCGCGATGCTCCGCTCCGCGCGCGCGTATCGCGGCGACCGGCTCGTGCGCACCGCGAAACCGCACCGCATCCTCGATCCCGCGGCGGGTCCGCTCATCGCCGTGAAGCTCCACGTCCTCACCCGCAAGACCCTGGGCGGCATCGAGACCGACCTGCAGTCCCGGGCGCTCGGCGCGGACGGCGCGCCGATCCCGGGCCTGTTCGCGGCCGGCGAGGCCGCCGGCTTCGGCGGCGGCGGGATGCACGGCTACCGCGCGCTCGAGGGCACGTTCCTCGGCGGATGCCTGTTCTCCGGGCGCGCCGCCGGCCGAACCGCCGCCCTCGCGGTCTAGGCGGGTCGAACGGGTCAGCCCGTCGTGCGGACGGGGGTCAGGCCCGTGCGGGCGGGGAGCCGGACGAGCACGTGCCCGCGGGCGAACGTCAGGCGCGACCAGCGCTCGGCCGCGTAGAGCCGGGCCGCTTCCTCGCCGGACACGAAACCGAGCGTGAACGCGGCGAAGGCGGCACCGAGGGGCAGGCCGTGCAGCGCCGGCTCGGGCGCACCCCACACGCGCGCGCGCACGGTCCGCAGGGCCTCTTCGCTCATCGTGGCCGACGTCTCGCCGGCCACTTCGGCCATGCCGCGCTGCGCCGCTGCGGCGACAACGGATGCCGCCACCTCGCCCGCGGTGGACCACCCGGCCCGGGGCGGGGCGACGCCGGCCCAGCCGACTGACAGGCCGCTCTCGGGGAGCGCCAGCGAGGCAGCATCCACCCCTGGCGCGAGCAGGGCGGGATCGACGACGACATCGCACACGAGCTCGGGATCGACTCGCGCCGTGCGGGACGCGAGCACGGTGGGCGACGGGTCGAGGAGCCCGCGGGGGGCGAGCACCGCGGTCGTCAGGAGCAGCACGCCGTCGCGGGCCTGCAGGCGGAGCGAGGCATCCTCCCCGAGACGTGCGGCGCGCCGCGCGAAGGTGAGGGCGTCGGCCGCCGTCGCGGCATCCACGAAGACGAGCGGAGGAACCATCCGCCCTAAACTATCAACCGCGCGAGAGCCGTATGCCGAGGAGGATCCGTGACGAACGACGCGAACGGGAACGCGGAGGCTGCGGTCGCGCAGCTGCGCGACATCCTCGACCTGCACTCGACGGGTGCGCGCACGACGGAGGACATCTTCACCGGTGACTCGCAGCCGATGCGATCCGGGCGGATCTTCGGCGGCCAAGTGCTGGCGCAGGCGATCGTCGCCGCCGCGCGGACACTGCCCGAGGAGCGGATCGCGCACTCGATGCACGGCTACTTCCTCCGGCCCGGTGACGCCTCGGAGCCGGTCACTTTCGCGGTCGACCGCATCCACGACGGCCGCTCGTTCTCGACGCGACGCGCGCAGGCCTTCCAGCGCGGGGTGCCGATCTTCTCCATGATCGCGTCGTTCCAGGACGAGAGCCCCGGCGTCGAGCACGAGGTGCCGGCCCCCGCAGGGATCCCCTCGCCGGAGGAGGTCGCGGCGACCTCGGACGCCGACCTCGACGTGCATCCGCTGACCGGCCGCGCGGTCTTCGACGCGCCGGTCGAGCTCCGGCACGTCTCCGGGCCGATCTACCTCACGGCACAGGCGGAGACCCGCCCCCAGCACGCGGTGTGGATGCGGGTGCGCAGGCCGCTTCCGGACGACCCCGCGATCCACCGCGCGATCCTCGCGTACCTCAGCGACCTCTCCATCCAGGAGACGATCCTCCGTGCGCACGGGCTCTCCTGGTCGACGCCCGGTCTGAACGTCGCGAGCCTCGACCACGCCATGTGGTGGCACCGTCCGGCGCGCACGGACGAGTGGCTCCTCTACGTGCTGGAGTCGCCGAGCGCCCAGGGCGGCCGCGGGCTCTCCACCGGCCGGTTCTACACGCGGGACGGCGCCCTCGTGGCCTCGACGGCTCAGGAGATCATGGTTCGGGTCCCCGCCCCCGGGGCGTGATCCCGCCGGGTCAGCGCCCGCGCGTGTACACGATCGGCTCGCCGACGAGCGGGGCCCAGGCCGCGCGCAGCTCCGCGGGCAGGCGGACGGGCGTGCCCGCCTCCGCGTCGACGACGACCACGACCGCGGTGGAGCGCGCGTAGAGCACCTGCTCCGCGTCGCCCAACGGGCTGAAGACCTCGTAGCAGACCTCGAGGCTGGAGCCGCCGAGGCGGCCGATCCACAGCTGCACGTCCAGCGGATCGCGGTGGTACGGGACCGAGCGCAGGTACTCGATCTCCTGACGCGCGATGACCGAGGCCAGCGACCGGCTCGCCTCGAGACCGAGGACGGCCGTCGCGGGCGCGGTCTCGCCCTTCTCCGGACGCCAGAACGCGCGGATCCGCGCCTCCTCGAGCAGGCGCAGCATCGAGGTGTTGTTGACGTGGTTGTTCGCGTCGAGGTCGCCCCACCGCAGCGGGATCGGGACGTGAAGGCGTTCAGTCACGCGTGAGCTTGCGGTACGTCGAGCGGTGCGGGGCCGCGGCATCCGCGCCGAGGCGCTCGATCTTGTTCTGCTCGTAGGCCTCGAAGTTGCCCTCGAACCAGTACCAGCGGTCGGGCTCTTCCTCGGTGCCCTCGTACGCGAGGATGTGCGTCGCGATCCGGTCGAGGAACCACCGGTCGTGCGTGATGACCACGGCGCAGCCCGGGAACTCCAGCAGCGCGTTCTCGAGCGAGCCCAGCGTCTCGACGTCGAGGTCGTTCGTCGGCTCGTCGAGGAGCAGCAGGTTGCCGCCCTCCTTGAGCGTCAACGCGAGGTTGAGACGGTTGCGCTCACCGCCGGAGAGGATGCCGGCCTTCTTCTGCTGGTCCGGCCCCTTGAAGCCGAACTTCGAGACATATGCCCGTGACGGAATCTCCGTCTTGCCGACCGTGATGATGTCGAGCCCGTCGGACACGACCTCCCACAGGGTCTTCTCCGGGTCGATGTTCGAGCGGGTCTGGTCGACGTAGCTGATCTTGACGGTCTCGCCGATCTTGAGGTCGCCGCCATCGAGCGGCTCCAGCCCCACGATCGTCTTGAAGAGCGTCGTCTTGCCCACGCCGTTCGGGCCGATGACGCCGACGATCCCGTTCGGCGGGAGGCTGAAGGACAGGCCGTCGATGAGGGAGCGGCCGTCGAAGCCCTTCTCGAGCTTCTTCGCCTCGATCACGAGGCTGCCGAGGCGCGGCCCCGGCGGGATCTGGATCTCCTCGAAGTCGAGCTTGCGCGTGCGCTCGGCCTCCGCAGCCATCTCCTCGTAGCGCGCGAGGCGCGCCTTCGACTTGGCCTGACGGCCCTTCGCGTTCGAGCGCACCCAGTCCAACTCGTCGGCGAGGCGCTTGGCGAGCTTCGCGTCCTTCCGGCCCTGGACCTCGAGGCGCTCGCGCTTCTTCTCCAGATACGTCGAGTAGTTGCCCTCGTAGCCGATGAGGCGGCCGCGGTCGACCTCGGCGATCCACTCCGCGACGTTGTCGAGGAAGTACCGGTCGTGCGTGATCGCGATCACGGCGCCGGGGTACTTCTGCAGGTGCTGCTCGAGCCACTGCACGCTCTCGGCGTCGAGGTGGTTGGTGGGCTCGTCGAGGAGCAGGAGGTCTGGCTTCTGCAGCAGGAGCTTCGTGAGCGCGACGCGGCGCTTCTCACCGCCGGAGAGGTTCCCGATGGAGGCGTCGCCGGGCGGGGTGCGCAGCGCGTCCATCGCCTGTTCGAGCTGGGAGTCGAGATCCCACGCGTCGGCCGCGTCGATCTCCTCCTGCAGCGTGCCCATCTCCGCCAGCAGCGCGTCGAAGTCCGCGTCCGGATCGCTCATGAGCCCGGAGATCTCGTTGAAGCGGTCGACCTTGGCCTTGATCGCGATGCCGTCCTGGATGTTCTCCAGCACCGTCTTCGACTCGTCGAGCTCGGGCTCCTGCATCAGGATGCCGACGCTGAAGCCCGGAGTGAGGGTCGCGTCGCCGTTCGACGGCTGGTCGAGCCCCGCCATGATCTTGAGGATCGTCGACTTGCCGGCGCCGTTCGGACCGACCATGCCGATCTTGGCACCCGGCAGGAACGCCATCGTCACGTCGTCGAGGATCAGCTTGTCGCCCACCGTCTTGCGGGCGCGGACCATCTGGTAGATGTACTCAGCCATAGCCTGTCCAGTCTAGAGGGGGGTGTTACCAGTCGATCGGACGCGTGTTCCCGAGGAGGCAGCCTCCCGTGCCGAGCACGGGGAGGACCGTCGCCACCGGGTTTCCGGTCGCCGGACCCACCTGGCCCACGAGGCACGCGCCCTGGACGACGACCGAGAACTGGATGCTCTCCGCGGGGTTCCCGACCGTGGACTCGTCCTCGGTGACCTGCATCGCCCGCTTGTCGAAGCCGCCCGCCACGAGCGCATCGATGTAGGCCCGGCCGTGCACCTGGTCGGGCCCCGCCCAGACCTGCCGCACGATCTGCGCGAACCACGGCAGGTTCTGCTCGGCGGTCCCGTTCGGCACGAACACGATCGGCGTCGCAGTCGGGGTCGGCGTGGCCGTCGGGGTCGAGGTGACGGTCGCCGTCGGGGTCGTCGGGGCGGCCTGCGGAGCGCCCGTGCAAGCGGCGAGCGCGCCCGCCGAGAGGAGCACCCCCGCGACGATGGCGACCACGCGCCCGAGAGGGGGGATGTCCGGCACCCGTCGAGTCTAAGCGGCTCAGAAGGGGATCTCGTCCGCGTCGATCGCCGGCGCACCGGAGGGGACGAGCGGCGCCGACCAGCGGTCGGACAGGTCCGCCGTCTCCGGCCGTACCGTCGCCACCGGCTCGACGACGGGCGCGGGCGTCTGCTCGGCGGAGGCCGCCGGACGCGGCGCGCGAGCGCTCTCGTCCCTCTGGAACGTGGTCGTGCCCCACAGCAGATCGTGACCGAGGGAGTCGGCGTCGATCTCCGCCGACCAGCCCTTCTTCGTCGCCGTCTCCCACTCGCGCAAACGCAGCCGCCCGACCACGACGACGCGGTCTCCGCGGCGCAGCGACGCGTACGCGTGTTCGCCGAGCGCCCGGAACGCCGACACGGAATACCAGTTCGTATCGCCGTCGACCCAGGCGTTCGCGGATCTGTCGAACCTCCGCTGCCGGCTCGCCAGCCGGAAGCTGGCGATGACGATGCCCGAAGCGGTCACCCTTCGCTCCGGGTCGGACGCGATGTTTCCCGTGACGGTGATCGTGTCGCCCATGTCAATCCCTCCCGGCCAGGGACCCTCCCCGGCCGCTCCGGCGCCCGGGTGCCCGCCGAGCGCCGGAGCTGACCCCAGCATCCGCACCGGCGCGCCCCACCACGTGCTCGGTCGCCGGACTGGGGACAACGCGTCGCTCGCGACCGCCTGGGGAGGGTGGATCCGATGACGAATGTCACGGGCATTCCATGACGCGCGTGCGCGGCATCCGCGGGCTCGTCGGGGAATGCTGGAGGCATGGAATCCTCCGCACCGCGCCCGGCCCCCACCGGCAGCGCCACCGCCTCGGCCACGACGGCCGCTCCCCTGGCCGTCTCGGCCCGGGGCCTCGTCAAGTCGTTCGGCCAGGTCCACGCCGTGGACGGGGTCGACCTCACCGTCCGACAGGGCGAGATCGTCGCCTTCCTCGGCCCGAACGGCGCCGGGAAGACGACGACGATCGACATGCTCCTCGGGCTCACGCATCCCGACCGCGGCACGGTCGAGGTCTTCGGCGAGTCGGCGCGCGGCGCCATCACCCACGGCCTCGTCTCCGCGGTCCTCCAGACCGGCGGTCTCCTGAAGGACATCACGGTCCGCGAGACGCTCCAGCTCACCGCCAGTCTCTTCGTCGACACGCGTCCCATCGACGAGGTGCTCCAGCGCGCCGGCATCACCTCGATCGCCGACCGCCGCGTCGGCGTCTGCTCGGGCGGGCAGCAGCAGCGACTGCGGTTCGCGATGGCCCTGCTGAGCGACCCCGGCCTCCTCATCCTCGACGAGCCCACGACGGGCATGGATGTCGAGGGACGCCGCGCGTTCTGGGGCGCGATCCGCGCGGATGCGGCGCGTGGGCGCACCGTCCTGTTCGCCACCCACTACCTCGACGAAGCCGACGAGTACGCCGACCGGATCGTGCTCATGAGCCGCGGCCGCATCGTCGCGGACGGCACGACCGCCGAGATCAAGAACCTCGTCTCCGGCCGCATCGTGCAGGCGACCCTGCCGGGCGCCGATCCCGTCGCGCTCGCCGCGATGCCGAACGTCGAGAACGTCGAGACGAAGGGCGACCGTATCTCCCTCCACACGCGCGACTCCGACGCCGTCGCACGGTACCTCCTCACCGAGACCGCCGCGCACGACGTGGAGATCACGGCCCAGAACCTCGAGAGCGTCTTCCTCGCCCTCACCGCGAACGACAACAGCACCGAAGGAGCACGGCGATGACCAGTGCGACGACCGACCGGGTCACCCTCGACCGGCGCGTGCCGCCGCTCGGCGGCTTCACGCTCACCTACCTCGCGATCGAGCTGAAGCGGAAGCTCCGCAACCGCCGGACGCTGCTGTTCACGGTCGCATTCCCCATCCTGATGTACGTCATCATCGGCGCACGGCTCGTGAACCAACCGCTCACCGCGACCCCGATCTCGGCGGGCGGACCGTCGGTGGCGTCGTACATCATGGTGTCGATGGCGATGTACGGCGCCATGATGTCGGCCACCCAGACCGGCGCGGCCGTCGCGGTGGAGCGTGCACAGGGCTGGAGCCGGCAGCTGCGCCTGACGCCGTTGAACCCGGTCGTGAACGTCGTCATGAAGATGATCGCCGGGATGCTGCTGGGCCTCCTCGCCGTCGTCGCGACGTATGTCGCGGGCGCGATCAGCGGCGTGCAGCTCAGCCCCGCGCAATGGATCGTGACCGGTCTGACCGCGTGGATCCTCGCCTCGGCCGTCTTCACGACGCTCGGTCTCATGGTCGGCTACATGGTGCCCGGCGAGAACGCGGCGCAGATCACCAGCCTCGTGATCGTGCTGCTGTCGTTCCTCGGCGGCCTGTTCTATCCGCTGAGCAGCATGCCCGACTTCCTGCAGACGATCGCGAAGTTCACGCCCGTGTACGGCATCAGCGAGATCGCACGGGCACCCCTCACGGGCGACGCGTTCGACATCTGGGCGCTCGTGAACGCGATCGTCTGGCTCGCGATCTTCGTCGCCGGCACCGCGTTCTTCTTCCGGCGCGACACCAAACGGGTGTGACGATGTCGGCCGGCTCTAGGGTGAGCAGCGTGGACGAGGAACGTGCCGCGCCGCCCGCCCCGGAGTTCGCCGGCCCCGGCTGGCCGGTGCTGTGGGCGGGCGCCGCTCCCCCGCGCTACCCGAGCCGCCTCGCCGTCCTGGGCGCTCGCGGGTCGCGCAGCTGGTACGTCGGCGGCGGGATCTCGCTGGTCTGGCTGGTCTCGGTCGCGCAGGCGATGGTCGCGGTCTCCCCGACCGCCCTGCAGGCGGGGATCGGCATCGCGCTCGTCGTCGTGTTCGGGGCCGCGTTCCTTCTCGCCGGACCGACCGCGTGGATGCTGGCCGGGACGCGGCGGCTGATCGTCCCGGCGCTTCTCTTCGCGCTGAGCTTCGCGCTGTTCCCCTGGCTCGGCTGGCACCTCTCCACGATCTGGACCTACGTCGGCGTCATCGTCGGGATGTGCGTGCTGGCCTGGGGCGTCACGGCCGCAATCATCCTCGGCCTCGGTCTCCTCGCGACCCTGACGGCCGGCATCACGGAGGGCTGGAGCGAGGGCATCCTCTGGATCCCGCTCATCATCGTCTCGATCTCGCTCATGATGGCGGGCTTCGGGCGCACCCTCGCGGCCATGAACGAACTGCGCGCGACGCAGCGGCAGCTGGAGCTGATGGCGGTGGAGCGGGAGCGCGGGCGCGTGGCGCGCGACATCCACGACATCCTCGGCCACTCGCTGACCGTGATCACCGTCAAGGCCGAGCTCGCCGGCCGGCTCGCGGAGGTCGACCCTGCGCGGGCGCAGCGCGAGATCGCCGAGGTCGAGTCGCTCGCGCGCGCCGCCCTCGCCGACGTGCGCGCGACCGTCGCGGCCGTGCGCGGCGTCACGGTGAGCGGGGAGCTCGCCGCGGCCCGCGTCGCGCTGGAGGCCGCCGGCATCGCGAGCGAGCTGCCCGGCTCGACCGAGGCCGTCTCGTCCGAGCGGCGGGAGCTCGCCGGCTGGGTGTTGCGCGAGGGCGTCACGAACGTCGTGCGCCACTCCGGCGCCTCGGTCTGCCGCATCCGCCTCACCGCACACGAGGTGGAGGTGGCCGACGACGGGGTCGGGCCGCGGGAGACCCCGCACGGATCCTCCGGCCTGCTGGGCCTGCGCGAGCGCGTCGAGGCCGTCGGGGGACGCCTCACGATCGGCCGCAGCGACCTCGGCGGCTTCAGCCTGCGGGCGTCGATGTGACGGACACGATCCGGCTGCTGATCGCCGACGACCAGGCGCTCGTCCGCGGGGCGCTGTCCGCGCTGCTCGGCCTGGAGCCGGACATCGACGTGGTCGCGGAGGTCGGCCGGGGCGACGAGGTGCTCCCCGCGGCGCGGGACGCCCATCCCGACGTGGCCCTCCTCGACATCGAGATGCCCGGGATCGACGGGATCGCCGCCGCCTCGCTGCTGCGGGCGGAGCTGCCGGGCTGCCGCGTGCTCATGGTGACGACGTTCGGCCGGCCGGGCTACCTCAAGCGGGCGCTGCAGGCGGGAGCATCCGGGTTCGTCGTGAAGGACACGCCCGCCCCGCAGCTGGCGGACGCAGTGCGCCGCGCGGCGCAGGGGCTCCGCGTCGTGGACCCGCAGCTCGCGGCCGAGTCGCTGGCCGCCGGCGACTCCCCGCTGACCGAGCGCGAGTCCGACGTGCTGTCGGCCGCACGGACCGGCGGGTCGGTCGCGGACCTCGCGCGCATCCTCCACCTCTCCGAGGGGACCGTGCGCAACCACCTGTCCAGCGCGATCGGCAAGACCGGCGCCCGCAACCGCGCCGACGCCGCCCGAATCGCCGAGGAGAACGGCTGGCTGTAGCCTGAGTGGACCTTCCCTCCGTAGCTCAGGGGACAGAGCGAGCGGTTTCTACCCGCAAGGTCGGGGGTTCGAATCCTCCCGGAGGGGCGTTCCGGATCGGGGTCCCCGGTCGTCACTAGACTCGTCCCATGGTGGGATCTCCCGAGAACGACCGGCTCGTCTGGATCGACTGCGAGATGACCGGTCTCGATCTCGCGGTCGACCAACTGGTCGAGATCGCCGTCATCGTCACCGACTTCGAGTTGCGCGCGCTCGATCCGGGCTTCTCCGTCGTCATCAAGCCCGACGACTCCGCGATGGAGGGCATGAGCGAGTTCGTGCGCGGGATGCACGCGAAGAACGGGCTGCTCGAGGAGATCCCCGGCGGGGTGAGCGTCGCCGAGGCGGAGCTGCAGGCGCTCGAGTACGTGCGCCGGTTCGCTCCGGTCGAGGGCAAGGCCCCTCTCGCGGGCAACACGATCGGCACCGACCGCATGTTCCTCGCGGCGCAGATGCCCCAGCTCGACCGCTGGCTGCACTACCGCAACGTCGACGTCTCCTCCATCAAGGAGCTCTCGCGCCGCTGGTTCCCGCGCGCGTACTTCCACGCGCCCGCGAAGGACGGCGGCCACCGCGCGCTCGCCGACATCCGCGAGTCGATCCGCGAGCTCGCCTACTACCGGCAGGCCGTGTTCGTGCCGGAACCGGGCCCCACGACCGACGACGCACGCGCCGTCGCCGCCTCCGTCGTGTCGGCCTTCGCACCGGGGGTGTGAGAGAATCTTCTGGTTGTCCCGTGAACACGGGCGCATGGTGGGTATAGCTCAGTTGGTAGAGCACCTGGTTGTGGTCCAGGGGGTCGCGGGTTCAAGTCCCGTTACTCACCCCAATCTCTGATTGGTCGCGATGGAGCTGAATCCCGACGCGTTCGAGAAGCTCGTGATCGACGAGCTCGACCGGCTGCCCGCCGACATGGTGGACGGTCTCGAGAACGTCGTGTTCGTCGTCGAAGACCGCCCGGAGGACGGCAGTCTCGACCTCTTCGGGCTCTACGAGGGCTGGGCTCTCACGGAGCGCGACCGCTACGGGACCGGCGAGCTGCCGGACCGCATCGTCGTCTACCGTGAGCCGCACCTCGCCGCCTGCGACGACGAGGCCGAGCTGCGCGACGAGGTGCACACGACCCTCGTGCACGAGATCGCGCACTTCTACGGGATCGACGACGCGCGCCTCCATGAGCTGGGATGGGCCTGATGAGCCTCGCGCTCCCCGACCTCGACATCGATCTCGACCAGACGACCCGCATCGAGCGGAGCGGGCCGTGGCAGACCGTCGTCTGGGACGACCCGGTCAACCTCATGAGCTACGTCGTGCACGTGTTCCGCGAGTACTTCGGCTTCACCGAGGAGCGCGCGACGACCCTCATGCTCGCCGTCCACAACGACGGCCACGCGGTGGTCGCAGAGGGCGCGCGCGAGCAGATGGAACTGCACGCGCAGGCGATGCACGACTACGGCCTGTGGGCCACGATCCGGAAGGCGGCGCGGTGAGCGTTCAGGTCGTGCTCGAGCTGGCGACGGCGGAGGTCCTGCACCTGGCGGCGCTCCTCCGTCAGTTCCTCGAGCTGCTCGACGACACCGCCCCGGGCACGGGCGACGATCCCGGTATCGCGCGTCTCGTGCCGGACGCGTATCCGGATGACGCGGAGGCCTCGCGCGACTTCCGCTCCGTCACGCGCGGCGAGCTCCTCGGCCGCCGGCGCGACGACGCGCAGGGGATCCTCGCGCAGCTCGCGACGCTCACGGAGCTCGACGCGGATCCCACGACGCTCGACGACGGTGGCCCGGAGATCGCGGTCGTGCTCGAGCCCGACGGGGTCGGAGCGTGGCTGCGGACGCTCACGGCGCTGCGGCTCGTGATCGCGACCCGGCTCGGCATCACGACCGAGGACGGGCACGACCCGAGCGACCCTCGCTACGGCATCTACGACTGGCTCGGCGTCCGCCTCGACGGCCTCGTCCGCGCCGTGTCCTGAGGAGCGCTACGGAAGCGCGAACGTCTGCGTCGCGCGCGTGATCGGGAGATCCCGGGCGAGGTGGGCCGCCTCCTGCGTAGCCCAGCGCTCCCAGTGCGGGCGGTACGTGTCCCCGTCGCGCGCGAGGGCCCGGTCGCGGCGCGCGCCGTCCGGGGCATCCACCCACACCCGCAGGTCGCCGAGCGGCTCCGTGTCGGCCGTGAGCAGGCCGGATCCCTCGACCACGAGCGCGAGCGCGGGATCCACCGCGTGGGCCTCCGCCCGCTCGCCCGCCTCCCAGTCCCAGCGCTGCCACGTCCCGATGCGGCCGCGCGCGTGCGGGACGAGGATCTGCTCGCGCGTGTACGCCACGCCCTCCGCGAGGCCGTCCCACCCGGGGTAGAGCATGTCGAGGGAGACGAGCTGCACCGGGCCGCGCAGAGGCCACCGCGCCACCAGCCGGCCGGCGAGCGACGTCTTCCCCGCCCCGCTGCGCCCGTCGATCAGGATGACGGGATTCGCCGCGGCGAGCTGCGGGATCGCCGCGACGAGGACCTCGACGGCGGCGTCGACCGCGCGCGTGAGTTCTTCGGCCCTACTTCTTGAAGGCGCGGATGACACGGCTGAGGGCATGACCCGCGACCCACACGAACGGGATCGCGACGGCGAGGAAGGAGACGACGTTCGGCTCGAAACGAAGGTCGTCGCCGCGACGGATGTACGCGCCGAGCGGCACCGCGTAGCCGCCGCCCCCGCCACCGCCGTTGCCTTCGTCGTCCGCGCCGCCGCCGAAGCCCGTCCACGTGAGGGCCACCGGGACCATCCGCACCCCGTCGAGCTCGAGCTGCTCGCCGTAGGCGGCCTTCACGCCGAGAGTGGATGCCTGCTTGCCGAGATCGAGAGCGAGATGCGACATGCGTTCCACGGTAGCGCGCCGATCCGTGCCTGCACAGGGCGGCGGCGGGCCGCGCGGAGCCCTCAGTCGGTGGGTGCTCGCGGGTGCGAGGGCAGCGATCCGCCGGCGCGGCGAGGACCGAGGAGCGCGGCACGCGTGACCGCGCCCGACCCGAACCGCGCGGAAGCGTCGTCGAGCGCGCCCTCCACGCGCCGCCACTCGGCGTCGTCGTCCCACAGCGCAGCTCCGGCGGCACCGGCGGGCAGGAGCCGCTCCGCCCGGACGCCGACGAGGCGCACGGGGGCGCGCAGGTCGACCGCCGCGAGGAGCGCCTGCGCCGCGTCGCCGATCCGCTGCCCCACCGCGGTCGGCTCCGGGAGGGTCTGCGACCGGCTGATGGTCGCGAAGTCGGAGAAGCGGACCTTGATCGAGACCGTCGCCGCCTCCCAGTCGTGGGCCCGCAGCCGCGCGCCGACTCGGTCGGCGAGGCGGCGCAGCTCGGCCCGAAGGATCGCGGGCGAGGAGATGTCCTCCTCGAAGGTCTCCTCGTGGCCGACGCTCTTCTCGATCCGCGAGGTGTCGACCTCCCGGGCGTCGATCCCGCGCGCGAGATGCCAGATGCGGTCGCTCATCGCCGCGCCGAGCGCATGGTCGAGCACCGGCCGCGGCGTGTCGAGCACGTCGGCGACGGTGCGGATGCCGCGGGACTCGAGCGCCTCCGCCGACTTCGGCCCGATCCCCCACAGAGCGCGCACGGGCCGCGCCGCCAGGAACGCCGCCGTGTCGGGCTCCGCCACGATCAGCAGCCCGTCGGGTTTGCTGATCGTCGACGCCATCTTCGCGACGTGCTTCGTCGCGGCAACACCGATGCTCGCGGTGAGCCCGGTCTCCTCCAGGATGCGCTGACGCAGCATCCGCGCGATCCGCCCCGGGCTCCCCCACAGGCGCCGCGCTCCGCTCACGTCGAGGAAGGCCTCGTCGATCGACAGCGGCTCGACGAGCGGCGTCACGTCACGGAACAGGCGCATGACGTGCGCGGAGGTCACCAGGTACCGGTCGAAGTGCGGGGGCACGACGATCGCGACCGGGCACAGCCGCAGCGCCTGCGACACCGGCATGGCCGAGCGGACACCGAACCGCCGCGCCTCGTACGTCGCGCTCGAGACGACCCCGCGGCCTTCAGCCGCGCCGACGATGACGGGCTTTCCGCGCAGCTCGGGGTGGTCGAGGACCTCGACCGACGCGTAGAACGCGTCCATGTCGACGTGCAGGATCCGCGTGCCCGTGTCGTCGGCGCCCTCGCCCGAGACGATGCGCCCCGTCCCGTCGCCGCGTCCCATAGGTTCTATTCTGCGCGCGCCCGCCGACATCCGCCCTTCGCGCGCCTCTTCGTCGCACGCGCTACGCGAGTTCGAGTGGCGCGAGCGAGAAACAGGCGCGCCACGCGGTGCGGCGTCGGGTCAGGAGACGGCGCGCTCCAGGATCAGCTCGCGCACGCGCGCGGCATCGGCCTGGCCCTTCATCGCCTTCATGACCGCGCCGATGATCGCGCCGGCAGCTTGGACCTTGCCGTCGCGGATCTTCTCCAGCACGTCCGGCTGCGCCGCGAGGGCCTCGTCGATCGCCGCGATCAGCGCGCCGTCGTCGGAGACGACCGCGAGCCCGCGGGCGTCCACGACCTCCTGCGGCGTCCCCTCGCCGGCGATGACGCCGTCCAGCACCTGGCGGGCGAGCTTGTCCGTCAGCGTGCCGGCATCCACGAGCGCCTGCAGCGCCGCGACATCCGCCGGCGACACGAGCTCGGGCGCCTCGCGCTCCTGCGCGTTGGCGATCCGCGCGATCTCCCCGGTCCACCACTTCCGGGCCGACGCCGGCGATGCCCCGGCGGCGATCGTGGCCTCCACCTCGGACAGGATGCCGTTGTTGACGACGTCCTGGAACTCCTGGTTCGTGAAGCCCCACTCCGCCTTCAGACGGCGGCGGCGCGCCACCGGCTGCTCGGGGAGTTCCGCCCGCAGCGCCTCGATGAGCTCCCGTGCGGGCGCCACCGGCAGCAGGTCGGGCTCCGGGAAGTAGCGGTAGTCGTCGGCATCCGACTTCGGGCGCCCCGCGGAGGTCGTCCCGGTGTCCTCGTGCCAGTGCCGCGTCTCCTGCGTGATCGTGCCACCGGCCTCGAGGATCGCGGCCTGCCGCTGGATCTCGTACCGCACCGCGCGCTCGACGGAGCGGGTGGAGTTGACGTTCTTCGTCTCCGTGCGCGTGCCGAGCTTCTCCTCGCCGCGCCTGCGGAGGGAGACGTTCGCGTCGCAGCGCAGGTTGCCGCGCTCCATGCGGCCCTCGGAGATGCCGAGGGCGAGCACGAGATCCCGGATCGCCTGCACGTACGCGCGCGCGATCTCGGGCGACCGGTCCTCGCCGCCGAAGATCGGCTTCGTGACGATCTCGACGAGCGGCACGCCCGCACGGTTGTAGTCGACGAGCGAGTACTCCGCACCCTGGATGCGGCCGGTCGCGCCACCGACGTGCGTGAGCTTGCCGGCATCCTCCTCCATGTGCGCGCGCTCGATCGGCACCTCGATGATGGTGCCGTCCTCGAGCTCCAGCTCGACGCGGCCCTCGAACGCGATCGGCTCGTCGTACTGCGAGATCTGGTAGTTCTTGCCGAGGTCGGGGTAGAAGTAGTTCTTCCGCGCGAAGCGGCTCACCGGCGCGATCGAGCAGCCGAGCGCGAGGCCGAGGCTGATCGACTTGCGGATCGCTTCCGCGTTCACGACCGGGAGGGCTCCCGGGAGGCCGAGGTCGACCGGCGCGATGAGCGTGTTGGGCTCCGCGTCGTGGTTCTCGCTGTGCGCCGGGTTGGGCGCGGAGGAGAACATCTTCGTCGCCGTGTTGAGCTCGACGTGCACCTCGAACCCCATGACCGGCTCGAACAGCTCGAGCGCCCGGTCGAAGTCCATCAGCTTGTCCTTCGGCATCAGCGCACGCCTCCCAGCGCCGGGAGGCGGTCCAGCAACGGGCCGCCCCATTCGTCCACGAGCAGCGCCTCCAGCGCCGCGCCCACCCGGTACAGCCGCGCATCCTGCCGCGCCGGAGCGAGGAACTGGATGCCGACGGGCAGGCCGTCGTCGGCGGCGAGGCCCGACGGGACCGAGATCCCGGGCACGCCCGCGAGGTTCGCCGGGATCGTCGTCACGTCGTTGAGGTACATCTGCAGCGGGTCGTCGAGCTTCTCGCCGAGCCGGAACGCGGTCGTCGGCGCGGACGGCGTCGCGATCACGTCCACTTCGGCGAAGGCCTCGTCGAAGTCGCGCTGGATCAACGTCCGCACCTTCTGCGCGCTCCCGTAGTACGCGTCGTAGTAGCCCGCCGAGAGAGCGTAGGTGCCGAGGATGATGCGCCGCTTGACCTCGTCGCCGAAGCCGGCGTCGCGGGTGGCGGCCATGACCTCTTCGACCGTGGCGCTCGCGTGGGGCGTGACCCGCATCCCGAACCGCACCGAGTCGAACTTCGCGAGGTTGCTCGACGCCTCCGCCGGAAGGATCAGGTAGTAGGCGGCGACGCCGTACTCGAAGTGCGGCGCGCTGACCTCGACGATCTCCGCGCCTTGCGCCTCCAGCGCCGCGAGCGCGGCCCGGAAGGATGCCGAGACGCCGGCCTGGAAGCCGCTGTCGGGGAGCTCGCGGATGACTCCGACCTTGAGGCCCTTCAGCACGTCGCCACGGGCGCCCTCGCGAGCGGCCGCGGCGAACGACGGCCAGGCCTCCTCCAGCGAGGTCGAGTCGTGGGCGTCGTGACCGCCGATCACGTCGTGCAGGAGACCCGCGTCGAGGACCGTGCGGGTGACGGGACCCACCTGATCGAGGCTCGACGCGAGGGCGATCGCCCCGTAGCGGCTGACACCGCCGTAGGTCGGCTTCACCCCGACGGTGCCGGTCACGTGCGCGGGCTGGCGGATCGAGCCGCCCGTGTCGGAGCCGAGCGCGAGCGGGGCTTCGAACGCTGCGACCGCGGCTGCGGACCCACCGCCGGAGCCGCCGGGGATGCGGTCGAGCGCCCACGGGTTGCGGGTCGGGCCGTAGGCGGAGTGCTCCGTCGAGGAGCCCATCGCGAACTCGTCCATGTTGGTCTTCCCGAGCGGCACGAGCCCGGCGGCGCGGGCGCGCGCCACGACCGTGGCGTCGTAGGGCGACAGGTAGCCCTCGAGAATCTTGGATCCGCTGGTCGAGGGCATGTCGGTCGTGACGAGCACGTCCTTGATCGCGAGCGGCACACCGGCGAGCGGATGCAGCACCTCACCCGAGGCGCGGCGCCGGTCGATCTCCCGCGCGGCGGCGATCGCGTGCTCGTTCACGTGCAGGTACGCGTGGACGTCGGGCTCCACCGCGGCGATGCGGTCGAGGTGGGCCTGCGTGGCCTCGACGCTCGACACGCGACCCGCTGCGAGCTCTGCGGCGAGCTCTGCCGCCGGCATCCGGATCAGATCGCTCACTGCTCCTCCCCCAGGATCGCGGTGACGCGGAAGCGTCCGTCCACGGCATCCGGTGCGTTCTGCAGCGACTGCGCGCGCGTGAGGATCTGCCCCACCTCGTCGGGACGGAAGACGTTCTCCAGCGGGATCGGATGGCTCGTGGCCGGCACCTCGGGGGTCGCGACCTCCGAGACCTTCGCGATGTTGTCGACGATCACCGCGAGCTGACCCGTGAGGCGCTCCACCTCTTCGTCGCTCAGCTGGATCCGGGCGAGCACGCCGAGATGGCGCACGAGATCGGGGGTGATTTCAGACACCGAGCCAGTTTATGCGGGCCCTAGGCTGGGGCGCGTGACGACGTACGATCCGCCTCGCCCCTGGATCTCGAGCTACGCACCGGGCGTGCCTGCCGACCTCGCACCCGTCGAGGGCTCCCTGTCGGACATCGTCGAGACCTCGACGCGGACGCATCCCGACGCTCCCGCCCTCGAGTTCTTCGGCCGCGTGACGACCTACCGTCAGCTGGCGGAGGCGATCGACCGGGCCGCGGAGGGCCTCCGCGCGCTCGGGGTGAACGCCGGCGACCCGGTCGCGATCGTGCTGCCGAACTGCCCGCAACACATCGTCGCGTTCTACGCGATCCTCCGGCTCGGCGCCGTCGTCGTCGAGCACAACCCGCTGTACACCGAGCGAGAGCTGCAGGTGCAGTTCTCCGACCACCGGGCGCGCACGGTGATCGCGTGGAGCAAGACCGTCCACACGCTCCAGCAGTTCCCCGACGAGGTGCGTCCGGCGCGGATCATCGCGGTCGACCTCATCGAGGCGATGCCGTTCGTCACACGGATGGCGCTGCGCCTGCCCCTGAAGAAGGCGCGCGAGGCCCGAACCGCGCTGCACGAGCCGGTCACCGGCGCGATCGGCTGGTCGGAGCTCGTCGCGCACCCGCCGCTCGCGGCATCCCACCCGCGCCCGACCACGGATGACCTCGCGATCATCCAGTACACGAGCGGCACGACGGGCACCCCGAAGGGCGCGGCGCTCACGCACCGGAACCTGCTCGCGAACGCGGCACAATCGCGCTCCTGGGTGCCGACGATCACGCCGGGCGAGGGATGCGTCGTGTACGCGGTACTGCCGATGTTCCACGCCTACGGCCTGACGCTCTGCCTCACGTTCGCGATGTCGATGAGCGCGCGGCTCGTGCTGTTCCCCCGCTTCGACCCGGACATGGTGCTCGCGGTCACGAAGAAGCGCCCGGCGACGTTCCTGCCGCTCGTGCCGCCGATCGCCGACCGGCTGCTGAAGCGAGCGCAAGAGACCGGAATCTCCCTGCGGGGGACCGAGATCGCGATCTCCGGGGCGATGGCGCTGCCGCACGAGCTCGTCGTGCCGTTCGAGAAGGCCTCGGGCGGCTACCTGGTCGAGGGATACGGCCTGAGCGAGTGCTCCCCCGTGCTCATGGCGAATCCCGTCGCCGCGAACCGCGTGCCCGGCACGGTCGGGCTCCCGCTGCCCGCCACCGAGTGCCGCGTCGTGGATCCCGACGAGCCGACGCGCGACGTCGCACCGGGCGAACCCGGCGAACTGCTCGTGCGCGGTCCGCAGGTGTTCTCGGGCTACCACGGCAAGCCCGAGGAGACGGCCGCCGTCTTCGTCGGCGACTGGTTCCGCACGGGCGACATCGTCACGATCGACGAGGCCGGCTTCGTGCGAATCGTCGACCGCATCAAGGAGCTCATCATCACGGGCGGCTTCAACGTGTCGCCGACCGAGGTCGAGGCCGTGCTGACGCAGCATCCGGATATCGCGGAGGCGGCGGTCGTGGGGCTTCCGAACCCGCACTCGGGCGAGGACGTGGTGGCGGCCGTGGTCCTGACCGACGGCGTGACCGAGTTCGACCCGGAGGCCGTACGCGCGTTCGCCCGCGACATCCTCACGCCCTACAAGGTCCCGCGGCGGATCGTGGTCGTGGACGAACTGCCGAAGTCGCTCATCGGCAAGGTCCAGCGCCGCCTCGTCCGCGACGCCCTGAAGCCCTAGCCGCATGGACTTCGCGGCCACCCCCACGCTCGCCCACGAGCGCGTCGTGCTCGAACCGTTGAGCCTGGCGCGGAACGACGATCTCGCGGATGCCGTTGCGATCGAGGATCTCTGGCGCACCTGGTACACGAGGATCCCGTCCCCGAGCGGGATGTGGGCGGCGATCTCGGAGCGACTCGAACGTCAGCGTGCCGGAGCGATGGCGCCCTGGGCGATCGTCGACCCGGCGACCGGACGGGCCGTCGGCGTCACCTCGTATTGGGACGTCGATCCCGCCAATCGCCGCGTGGAGATCGGCGGAACGTGGCTCTCGCGTCCCGCGCAGGGCACCGGCATCAACTCCGCGGCGAAGCTTCTCCTCCTGACGCGCGCGTTCGAAGAGCTGGGCTGCATCGCCGTCGAGTTCCGCACGCATTGGCACAACCACCAGTCGCGGCGCGCGATCGAGAACCTGGGCGCGAAGCAGGACGGCGTCCTGCGCAAGCACGTGATCTTCGATAACGGCACGGTGCGCGACACTGTGGTGTTCTCGATCACCGACGACGAATGGCCGACCGTGAAGTTCGGCCTCGAGGCACGGCTCGCGCGCTGATCAGACGCGGATCACCTCGACACCCGGTGCATCGGCGAGCAGGTCGAAGTCGGCATCCTGCGTGACGACCGGGAGCCGGTTCGCCGCCGCGATCGCCGCGATCCACAGGTCGTTGACGCGGACACGTCGGCCCGCAGCGCCGACATAGGCACGCAACCGCGCCCACTCGTGGGCGGCTTCCTCAGACGCCGAGAGGATCGGCATGCCCCGAACTTGATCGAGGGTCGCCAACCGACGCGCTCGTGTCTGCACGTCTGCGGCCACCAGAACTCCGAGCTCCAGTTCGCCGACCGTGACAACCGTCGTCAGATAGTCGTGGCCCTCGACATCAGGACCGAGCGGGCGACCGCTCTCCTGCGCGATGAAGACGGACGTATCCGCCACGGCGAGCGTCCGGGCCATCATCCCAGCCCGTCTTCGTCGGACGTCTCGCCCACGAGGTCTCGCAGCTCGTCGCGCAGCGCGGGGTCTGCCTGATGCGTCTGAAGCCGCGCGGCGAACTCCGGGCCCGGAATCGGCCGACGCCAAGGATCCACCGACACCAGCCGGGCCACGGGTCGGCCGTGGACGGTGATCGTGATCTCCTCGCCGCCCTCGACACGTCGGAGCAGTCCGGCTGTGTCGTTGCGCAGCTCGCGTGCCGGAATGTCAGCCATGGGAGCAGTGTAGCTCTCCGTAGCACTATGTAGCAGGGTGGTCATACGTGGCGCTCCTTCTCGCGTCTGGACCCGAGAGTAGAACGGACGTACGACACTCACTCCGGAGCGGTGGCGGGCTCCCCAAGCGCGGACGGACCCTCGGTCACGAGGAGGTGGAACTGGGCGGCGTCAAGGATCCGGAGGCCCAGCTCCTCGGCCTTCGCGAGCTTCGACCCCGCTCCTGGACCGGCCGCGACGAAGTCCGTCTTCTTCGACACGCTCGATGCGGCCTTGCCGCCCGCCCGCAGGATCGCCTCCTGCGCCCCCTCACGCGTGTACCCGTCGAGCGAGCCGGTCGCCACGATCGTGAGCCCCGCGAGCACGCCGCCGGTCTCCTCCGCCGCGCCCGGCCCCGGGTGTCCCGGGGTGGCGAGCTGCGCGCCCGCGGCCTGCCAGCGATCCACGATCTCCCGGTGCCAGTCGACCTCGAACCAGTCGATGAGCGCGTCGGCGATGATCGGCCCGACCCCCTCCACGGCGGCGAGCTCGTCGCGCGACGCCGCGCGGATGGCGTCGAGCGAGCCGAACCACTGAGCCAGCGCCCGCGCGGCGACGGGACCCACATGACGGATGCTCAGCGCCACGAGGAACCGCCACAGCTCCTTCGTCTTCGCGACCTCGAGGTTCACCAGGAGCTCGAGAGCGGCCTTCGACACGACGTGGTCGGGGTCCCCGTCGAACGGCCCGTTGGGATCGAAGGCGGGATCCGCGTCCCGTCCGGTCTTCCGTCGGATGCGCCGGAACGGCGAACGGGTGTCCGGCGACCCGTCCGGCAGCAGGCGGATCAGCCCCGTCTCCGGGTCGCGCACCGTGACGTCGATCGGGAACAGGTCCTCCGCGGTCAGCTCGAACAGGCCCGCCTCGGTGACGAGCGGGGGCGTCTCGGGCCGCTCGGGCTGCGTCAGCGCTGCCGCGGACACCTCCCCCAGCCCCTCGATGTCGAGGGCGCCCCGAGATCCGACGTGCTCGACGCGGCCCCGCACCTGCGCGGGACACGACCGCGTGTTCGGGCAGCGGAGGTCGATGTCGCCCTCCTTCGCCGGCGCGAGCGGCGACCCGCACTCGGGGCAGTTCGCGGGCATCACGAACGCCCGCTCCGTGCCGTCACGCAGCTCGACGACGGGCCCCAGCACCTCGGGAATGACGTCCCCGGCCTTGCGCAGCACGACCGTGTCGCCGATCAGCACCCCCTTCGCCTTCACGACGTCCTGGTTGTGCAGGGTCGCCTGGCGCACGACACTGCCGGCGACCCGCGCCGGCTCCATCACGGCGAACGGCGTCGCGCGACCGGTCCGGCCGACCGACACGACGATGTCGAGCAGCTTCGTGTTGACCTGCTCGGGCGGATACTTGTACGCGATCGCCCAGCGCGGCGCGCGGCTCGTCGCGCCGAGCTCGCCGTGCAGCGCGAGCTCGTCGACCTTGACGACGACCCCGTCGATCTCGTGCTCGACGTCGTGCCGGTGCTCGCCGTAGTGGCGGATGTAATCCGCAGCGCCGGCCGCCGAGTCCGTCACCCGGAAGTAGCGGCTCGTCGGCAGGCCCCACGAGCCGAGCAGCTCGTACACCTCGCTCTGTGACGCGACCGGCGGATCCGGCCACGCTCCGATCCCGTGCACGGTGAGCCGCAGCCGTGACAGACGCTCGTGCATCGCCTGCAGCTGCCGCTCGTTCTTGCCCTCGGTCTTCTGCCGGAGCGATCCGCTCGCAGCGTTCCGAGGATTCGCGAACAGGCGGTCTCCGACCGACTCCTGGAAGGCGTTCAGCGAAGCGAAGTCCGCCACCGTGAAGAACACCTCGCCGCGCACCTCGACGAGGGGCGGATGCCCGGTCCCTGACAGCTGCCGCGGGATGCCCGAGATCTGGCGCACGTTCTCCGTGACATCCTCGCCCACGCGGCCGTCGCCGCGCGTCGCCGCCGACACCAGACGACCGCGCTCGTATCGCAGCGACAGGGCGAGCCCGTCGATCTTGAGCTCGCACAGATAGTGCACGGACCGGCCCGCGTCGCGCTCGACCTTGGCCGCCCACGCGAGGAACTCCTCGGGACTGAAGACGTTGTCGAGGCTCAGCATCCGCTCCGCATGCTCGACCGGCGCGAACAGGGTGCCGGATGCCGCGCCGACGGACAGCGTCGGCGAGTCCTGCCCCTGGAGCTCGGGGTGGAGCGCCTCGAGCTGCTCGAGGCGGTGCATCCAGTCGTCGTAGGTCGCGTCGTCGACGAGCACCTCGTCGCGGCCGTAGTACGCGTCGCGCGCGTCGAGGATCCGCTCCGTGAGCTCCGCAGCCTGGACCCGGGCCTCCGCGAGCGTCAGTTCGATGGCGTCGGTCACCCCGCCAGTCTACGAAGGGCCTCCGACCCTCACTCGGGCCGGGATGCGACTCAGACGGGGACGGCGGAGACCGTGCGGTCGACCGTGAACTGGCCGATCACGCGCGTGCCGTCATACAGCACGGCCGTCTGCCCGGGGGCGACGCCGTCGAGCGGGGACGCCGGCACCACGACGACCTGCGTGCCGTCCCACCGCGCGAGGGCGCGGACGGGCTCGGCGTGCGCGCGGATCTGCACCTCGCACGCGAACCGGCCGGCATCGGGCACGGCGCCGGTCCAGCTGAACCGGGCGCCGGCGATCTCCGCCGTGGCGAGCTCCTCCTTGGCCCCGACGACGACCGTGTTCGTGACCGGACGCACCTCGAGCACGAACCGGGGCCGGCCGTCCGGCGCGGGCACGCCGAGGTTGAGCCCCCGCCGCTGGCCGACGGTGAACGCGTGCGCACCCTCGTGGCTCCCCACCACGGCGCCCGTCCGATCGACGATGTCGCCCGGAGCGGTGCCGACGCGATCCGCGAGCCAGCCGCGCGTGTCGCCGTCCGGGATGAAGCAGATGTCGTGGCTGTCGGGCTTCTGGGCGACCGCAAGACCCCGCGCCTCCGCCTCGGCGCGCACGAGCGCCTTCGAGGGCGTGTCGCCGAGCGGGAACAGCGTGTGGGCGAGCTGCGCGGCGGTCAGCACGCCCAGCACGTAGGACTGATCCTTCGCGGCATCCGACGCCCGGTGCAGCTCGAGTCCGGTCGGCCCCGTCCGCACGACGGCGTAGTGCCCCGTGCACACCGCGTCGAAGCCGAGCTCGAGCGCGCGCTCCAGAAGGGCCGCGAACTTGATGCGCTCGTTGCAGCGCATGCACGGATTCGGCGTGCGGCCCGCGCGGTACTCGGCGACGAAGTCCTCGACCACGTCGTCGCGGAAGCGCTCCGAGAAGTCCCAGACATAGAAGGGGATGCCGAGCCGGTCGGCCGCGCGCCGAGCATCCATCGCGTCCTCGATCGTGCAGCATCCGCGGCTCCCGGCCCGGAGCGTGCCGCCGGCGCGGGAGAGCGCGAGGTGCACGCCGACGACGTCGTGTCCCGCCTCGACGGCCCGCGCGGCCGCGACGGCGGAGTCGACGCCGCCGCTCATGGCCGCCAGAACCCGCATGCCCTCCATGGTACGGACGCCCCCGCCCTGTCCACCGCCCCGCGAGAACGCGCTTGTGTCATGAAACGCCGGCGTGTCTGTGACACAAGCGCGTTCTCGCGGGGAAGGGGACAGGCTCCGGGGGTCGGGTCAGGGGCGAGCGGAGCGGGCGCGGGCGGATGCCGCGGCCGCGTGCACGGACGGGAGGGCCGCCAGGGCCGCATCCACGTCCGCCTCCGTCGTCGTGCGGCCGAGGGTGAAGCGCAGGACGGACCGCGCCTCCCGTTCCGTCCGGCCGAGGGCGAGCACCACGTGCGACGGCTCGGCGACGCCCGCCTGGCACGCCGATCCCGTCGACACCGCGACGCCGTGCTGGTCGAACAGGAACAGGAGCGTCTCCCCCTCGGCGTCGGGGAAGAGCACGTGCACGTTGCCCGGCACGCGGTCGAGCGGATCCCCGAGCAGCTCGGCACCGGGCACCACGGCCCGGATGCCGCGGATCAGACGCTCCCCCAGCGCCCGCAGACGCGCGGCCTCGCTCTCGCGCTCGGCCTCCGCGAGCTCCGCGGCCACGGCGAAGGCCGCGGCGCCCGCCACGTCCTGCGTCCCCGAACGGAGCCCGCGCTGCTGCGCGCCACCGTGCACGAGGGCATCCGGCGACACCGTCCGTGACACGACGAGCGCCCCCACGCCCACGGGCCCGCCCACCTTGTGCGCCGACACGCTCAGGGCGACCAGACCACCGGCGGCCGGGGCATCCGCCCGCCACGCGCGGTAGCGCACCGGGACGTGACCGAGGGCTGCGACACCGTCGAGGTGCAGCGGCACGTCCGCGCGCGCCGCGGCCCTCGCGAGCGCCGGCGCGTCGTTCACCGTGCCGGTCTCGTTCCCGGCCACGAGCGCGGTCGCGAGCGCGGCCCCGGGCAGGGCGGCGGCGAAGGCATCGGCCGGGATGCGTCCGACCGGATCCAGCGCGACGGTGCGCACCGCGGCACCCGCCTGCGCCGCGAGCCAGCCGACCGCCTCCATCGTCGCGTGATGCTCGCCGTCCGGCAGCACGATCGCGCCGTCGGCCCGCCGCCCCCACCACAGCCCCTTGAGAGCGAGGTTCACGCTCTCCGTCCCGCTGGCGGTGAAGACGACCTCGATCGGCTCGCAGTCGAGCACCGCCGCGAGCCGCTCCCGCGACTCCTCCAGCAGGCGCCGCGCCGCCTGGCCGCCGCCGTGGATCGACGACGCATTGCCGACGAGGGCCGACGCGGCGAGCCAGGCGTCGCGCGCCTCGTCCCGCAACGGCGAGGTCGCCGCGTGGTCGAGGTAGGCGCGCATGCATCCACTCTCCCACCCGCACCTCCGCCCCTGCCTCCTCCACCTCCGCACCCCCCTTCCCCCGCGCCCCCTCCCCCGTGCCCCCTCCCCGCGAGAACGCCCGTATGTCACAGACACGCCGCAGATTCGTGACATACGCGCGTTCTCGCGGATAGGAGGCCGGGGTCGGAGGACGGGGAGAAGGGCGGCGTCGAGGGGCTGGGTACTGTAGACAGCATGGCGATCTCCGACCCGGCCCGCCCCGCTCCACCCCCCGCGCCGCTCCTGTCGCCGGATCTCGACCGGCTCGGCGTGACCCTGCAGGACGGGGTCGGCACGATCCGGGTGTGGTCCGCGCACGCCGACTGGCTCGAGCTCGTGATCTTCGATCCGACCGATCTCGACTGGATCACCGACAAGGTGCCGATGCGTCTCGTCGGCGGCGGGGTCTGGGAAGCCACGACGCCGCTGCTGCGTCCCGGGGTGCGCTACGCCGTCCGCACGTCGGGTCCCCCGGGTCCGGGGAACGTGTTCAATCGCCGCACCCTGCTTCTCGAGCCGTACTCGCGCGGTCTCCAGAGCGCCGGGTTCGAGGACTGGCGCTCCGTCGTCATCGACGGCTCCTTCGACTGGGGCGGCGTCGCGAAGCCCTCCGTTCCCCTCGATCGCACCGTGATCTACGAGGGCCACGTCAAGGGGCTCACGAAGCGCCACCCCGACATCCCGCCCGCCCTCCACGGGACGTACGCGGGCCTCGCCCACCCCGCGATGATCGAGCACTTCCAGACGCTCGGCGTCACGAGCGTCGAGCTGCTCCCCGTGCACGCCTTCGCCTCGGAGCCCCGTCTCCTTCAGCTCGGCCTCACGAACTACTGGGGCTACAACACGCTCAACTTCTTCACGCCGCACGCCGCCTACGCGACGGAGGCCGCGCGGCGCGACGGACCGGAGGCGGTCCTCCGCGAGTTCAAGGGCATGGTCCGCCTCCTCCACGAGGCCGGTCTCGAGGTGATCCTCGACGTCGTCTACAACCACACGTCCGAGGAGGGCCTCGGCGGCCCCCGGTCGAGCCTGCGCGGGCTCGACAACCGCGCGTACTACCGGCAGCAGGACGACGGCACGTACATCGACCTGACCGGATGCGGCAACGCGGTCGACACGGCGACGGATGCCGCGGCCCGGCTCGTGCTCGACTCCCTCCGCTACTGGGCGAACGACGTGCAGATCGACGGCTTCCGCTTCGACCTCGCGGCGACGCTCGGCCGCGACGCGAACCACGTGTTCACCCCCGAGCATCCGCTCCTGCGGGCGATCCTCGACGATCCCGCGCTCCAGGGCGTCAAGACCATCGCCGAGCCGTGGGACGTCGGGATGGGCGGCTGGCAGACCGGCAACTTCGGCCGCGGCTGGAGCGAGTGGAACGACCGCTACCGCGACCGGGTCCGCAACTTCTGGCTGAGCGACATCGACTACGGACGCCGCGCTTCGGTGCCGCCGGTCGGGATCGGTGGCCTCGCGAACCGGCTCGCCGGTTCCGCCAACACGTTCAGCGAGGAGCGCGGCCCGCTGGCGAGCGTCAACTTCGTCACGGCGCACGACGGCTTCACCCTCAACGACCTCGTGTCGTACGACGTCAAGCACAACCTCTCCAACGGCGAGCAGAACCGCGACGGCGCCGACACGAACCGCTCGTTCAACCACGGCGCGGAGGGCCCGACGGACGACCCGACGGTCCTGGCGACACGCCGCAAGGCGATGCGGAACCTCCTCGGCACGCTGCTGCTGTCCGCCGGCATCCCGATGCTGACGGCCGGCGACGAGTTCGCCCGCACGCAGCGCGGCAACAACAACGCCTACTGCCACGACTCGCCGCTCACCTGGCTGAAGTGGGAGCACGAGCCGTGGCAGCGCGACCTGTTCGCGCACGTCCAGCGACTCATCCGGCTGCGGCAGGAGAACCCGGCGCTGCGCCCGATCCGCTTCGAGCGTCTCAACCGGCGGACGCCGTCGGCATCCGACATGGACTGGTACGACGAGCACGGCGAGACGATGTCCGCCGACCGATGGGGGAATCCCTCGCACCGGACGCTGCAGTACGTCGCGGCGTCCACGCCCGAGCGCGAGGCGTTCAACCGGATCCTGCTGATCGTGCACGGCATCGAGCGCCCGGTGGACGTGACGCTCCCCGAGATCGCGGGCGTGTCGCGCTACGTGTCGCTCTGGTGCAGCGCGGACGAGACGCCCGACCGTGCGCCCGAGACGCACGCACCCGGCGCGACCGTCCCGATGATCGCGACCTCCATGCACCTCTTCCGGGCCGAGTAACGACAGCGCGCGGCGCAAGAGGCGTGTCGCGCGCACCGGCCCGCGATAGGTTCAAATCGTGGCGTCCCCGACACGAACCGTCGTCCCTCCGGCCTGGCGCAGCGCGACCGCTGTGCCGCTGCAATCCGCGGCGCCCGAGGAGCCGGATCTCGGCGCGCGGGCGCTCCGGATCCCGCTCGCCGACCCCCGGCCGCGGACGCCCGACCCGCGGTACCGCGCGAAGGCGTTCGCCGGTGAGGTCGTGCCGTTCACGACGGTGGCCTTCCGCGAGGGCCACGACCTCATCGGCGTGCACGTGCGGCTGTTCACGCCCGCGGGCGTCGAGTCACTGCACCGCCTCGCGCCGCTGGACGACGGCTTCGATCACTGGCGCACCGACGTGGCGCTCCTTGAGGCGGGGGTCTGGCGGTTCCGGTTCGAGGCGTTCGCGGACGAGGGCGCAACCTGGCGGCACACGGCCGGGGTGAAGATCGCCGCCGGTGTCGACACGGTGCTCATGCGGGAGACCGGCGCACGGCTCCTGCAACGCGCCGCCGCCGACCGGTCCCGTCCCGCCGCCGAGCGGGTGGTCCTGCGCGACGCCATCGGGCGCCTGAGGTCCGCGGAGACCACGGATGCCGAGGCGCTCGCGCTCCTCGACGAGCCCGCGCTCATCCAGGCACTGCAGGACCGTCCGGTGCGCGCCGTCGTCTCTACCGGTCCGGAGCTCGAGCTCCTGGTGGAGCGCGAGCGGGCCGGCGTCGGCGCCTGGTATGAGTTCTTCCCGCGCTCGGAGGGCGCGAAGCGGAGGAAGGACGGGTCGATCAAGACCGGCACGCTGCGCTCCGCGGCGAAGCGGCTCCCGGGCGTGGCCGCGATGGGCTTCGACGTCGTCTACCTGCCGCCGATCCACCCGATCGGCCGCACGAACCGCAAGGGCCCGAACAACACGCTCACCGCGGGCGCCGCCGACCCCGGCTCGCCGTGGGCGATCGGCGCGGAGGAGGGCGGGCACGACGCGGTCCACCCCGACCTCGGCTCGGTCGCGGACCTCCGCGCGTTCGTCCGCGCCGCACGGGCGGAAGGCCTCGAGGTCGCCCTCGATCTGGCGCTGCAGGCGGCCCCCGACCACCCGTGGGTCCGCGAGCACCCCGAGTGGTTCACGACCCTCTCGGACGGCTCGATCGCGTACGCCGAGAACCCGCCGAAGAAGTACCAGGACATCTACCCCCTCAACTTCGACAACGACCCGGAGGGGATCCGCGCGGAGATCCTGCGGATCGTGCGCCACTGGATCGCGCAGGGCATCCGCATCTTTCGCGTCGACAACCCGCACACCAAGCCGCTGTGGTTCTGGGAGTGGCTGATCGGGACGGTGAACGCGGAGCATCCGGATGTCGTGTTCCTCGCCGAGGCGTTCACCCGCCCCGCTCCCCTGCGGGCGCTCGCCCAGGTGGGGTTCCAGCAGAGCTACACCTACTTCACGTGGCGCAACACGAAGCCGGAGCTGGAGGAGTTCCTCGGCGAGGTGTCCGGCGACACCGCGGACTTCCTGCGGCCCAACCTGTTCGTGAACACCCCCGACATCCTCACCGAGTACCTGCAGTTCGGCGGCCGGCCGGCCTACCGGATCCGGGCGGCGATCGCCTCGACGGCGGCCCCGACGTACGGCGTCTACGCCGGGTACGAGCTCTTCGAGAACGTCGCACGACCGGGCTCCGAGGAGAACATCGACAACGAGAAGTACGAGTACACGCTGCGGGATTGGGCGGCGGCGGAAGAGGCGGGCGACTCGCTCGCGCCGTTCCTCCGGCAGCTCAACGACATCCGGCGCGCGCACCCCGCGCTGCGTCAGCTCCGCAACTTCTCCGTCCACTGGAGCGACGACGACGCGATCCTCGTCTACTCCAAGCACCTTCCCGCCGCACTCTCGCCGACCGGCGAGGCGGACACGGTCATCGTGGTGGTCAACGTCGACCCGCACTCCGTCCGCGAGACGACGGTGCACCTCGACACGCGCATCTGGGGGGTGACGCCGGGCGAGCCGTTCGAGGTGGAGGAGCTCCTCACCGGCGCGCACTGGACCTGGACGGACCACAACTACGTCCGGCTCGACGCGTTCGCCGAGCCCGTCCACATCCTGCACGTGAAGGAGACCCGACGATGAGCACCCTCCCCGACGACCAGATCCTCGACACGGTCGCGACCGGCTCGTACCACTCCCCGCACGACGTGCTGGGCCTCCATCACGACCCGGCCGGGCGCGGCTACCTCGTCCGGGCCCGCCGCCCCCTCGCCCGCACCGTGACCGCGATCTTCGCGGACGGCACGGACGTCCCGCTCCAGCACGTCCGCGGCGGGATCTGGGAGGGAGGCCCCGTCCGCGCCGCCGGGTCGTACGTCGTGCGCGCGACGTACGAGGACGGCTCCGTCCACCTCGCCGACGACCCGTACCGGCACCTTCCGACGGTGGGTGAGCTGGACCTGCACCTCATCGCGGAGGGGCGGCACGAGCAGCTGTGGCACGTGCTCGGCGCGCACGTCCGCACCTCCGACGGCGTGCCGGGGACCGCGTTCACGGTGTGGGCGCCGAACGCGCGCGCCGTGCGCGTCATCGGCGACTTCAACGACTGGGGCGGCGAGGGTCACGCGATGCGCTCGATGGGCCGCAGCGGCATCTGGGAGCTGTTCGTCCCCGCGGTGGGGGCCGGAACGTCGTACAAGTTCCAGCTCCTCACCCGTGCGGGCATCTGGATCGAGAAAGCGGACCCGATGGCGCGGTGGGCCGAGGTGCCGCCGGCGACCGCGTCCGTCGTCGTCGAGTCCGCGCACGCGTGGGGCGACGGCGCGTGGATGTCGGCGCGACGGCACACCGAGCCGGTCCAGCGCCCGATGTCCGTGTACGAGCTCCACTTCGGCTCGTGGCGGCCCGGGCTCTCCTACCGCGACGGCGCGGACCAGCTCATCGAGTACGTGCAGGACATGGGGTTCACGCACGTCGAGTTCCTGCCCCTCGCGGAGCATCCGTTCGGCGGCTCCTGGGGCTACCAGGTCACCGGCTACTACGCGCCGACCAGCCGCTACGGGCATCCGGACGACCTCCGCTACCTCATCGACCGTCTCCACCAGGCGGGCATCGGCGTCATCGTCGACTGGGTGCCGGGGCACTTCCCGAAGGACACGTGGGCGCTCGCGCGTTTCGACGGCCAGGCGCTCTACGAGCACCCGGATCCCCGCCGCGGCGAGCACCGCGACTGGGGCACGCTGATCTTCGACTACGGCCGCAACGAGGTGCGGAACTTCCTCGTCGCGAACGCGCTGTACTGGTTCGAGGAGTTCCACGTCGACGGGCTCCGCGTCGACGCCGTCGCGTCGATGCTGTACCTCGACTACTCGCGGGAGCCGGGCGACTGGGCGCCGAACGAGCACGGCGGCCGCGAGAACCTCGACGCGATCCGCTTCCTGCAGGAGGTGAACGCCACCTCGTACCGCCGGTACCCGGGCATCACGATGATCGCCGAGGAGTCGACGAGCTTCCCCGGTGTCACCGCCGCGACCAACCACAGCGGGCTCGGCTTCGGCTTCAAGTGGAACATGGGCTGGATGAACGACACGCTCGCGTACATCTCGCGGGATCCGCTCTACCGCTCGCACCACGAGGGCGAGCTGACGTTCTCGTTCATGTACGCGTTCAGCGAGAACTTCATCCTCCCGATCAGCCACGACGAGGTCGTGCACGGGAAGGGCAGCCTGTTCTCGCGGATGCCCGGCGACCACTGGCAGAAGCTCGCGAACACCCGCGCGCTCCTCGCGTACATGTGGGCGCATCCGGGCAAGCAGCTGCTGTTCATGGGGCAGGAGTTCGGGCAGATCTCGGAGTGGTCGCAGGCCCGCGCCCTCGACTGGTGGCTGCTCGAGCAGCCGTCGCACCAGCAGCTGCAGCGGTTCGTCGCGACCCTCAACCGCACCTACCGCGACAACGAGCCGCTGTGGGCGCGCGAGCGCGACGGCACGGGCTTCACGCGCCTGGGCGCGCCCACGTGGAACCCGAACGTGCTGGCGTTCGCGCGGCGCGACGGACGCGGCGTCGTGGTCGCCGTGTGCAACTTCAGCGGCAACCCGATCGTGAACTACGTGCTCGACCTCCCCGAAGCGGGCGTCTGGCACGAGATCCTGAACACGGACGCGCTGGAGTTCGGCGGATCGGGCGTGGGGAACCTCGGCGTCGTCCGCGCCGACGCCGACCGTCGAGCGCGCATCACGCTTCCGCCGCTCGGCGTGCTCTGGCTCCGCTACGAGCGCGACCCGCACATCCCGTCGCCCGAGCGCGACTGACGCGCGAGCGCCGGGCTAGAAGAGGAGCGAGGCCAGGCGGCGCCGGGCCGAGAGGACGCGGGGGTCGGCGTCGCCGACGAGCCCGAACAGCTCCAGGAGCCGGTCGCGGACCGGGCCCCGGGCATCCGCGGGCAGCGCCGCGAAGAGCTCGAGCAGCCGGTCGAAGGCGTCGTCGATGTGGCCGCCCGCGAGATCCAGGTCGGCGACCGCGAGCTGGGCGTCGACATCGGTCGGGCCCTCCGCCGCAGCAGCGCGCACCGCGGCGGCATCCGCGTCTTGCAGACGGGCGAGGAGGCGCACCTGGCCGAGGCCGGCGCGCGCGTCCTCATCGCGCGGGTTCTCGGCGAGCGCCTGCTCGTACGCGCGCTGGGCGCGGGCGTAGTCGCCCTCCTCGATCGCCGCGAACGCCTCGGCATGGAGCGGCGGCAGCGGCGGCTCCTCGTCAGCAGCATCCTCGGCCGGCGCCTCTTCCCCGGACACCGCGACGCGGCCGGCGACGCCGTTCTGCGCGGCGAGCTGGAGGAGCTGCGCGAACACCTCGCGCACCTGCTGCTCGGGCACGGCGCCCGTGAACAGCGGCACCGCCTGACCGGCGACGAGGGCGACCACCATCGGGATCGACTGCGCACGGAACGTCTGCGACAGCTGCGGATTCGCGTCGACGTCGACCTTCGCGAGGATGACGCGACCGTCGAGCTCGCGCACGACCCGCTCGAGGATCGGGCTCAGCTGCTTGCACGGCCCGCACCACTCCGCCCACAGGTCCACGACGACGGGCACGACGCGCGAGAACTCCAGCACGCTCGCGAACGTGTCGTCCGTCACGTCCAGCACGAGCGACGGCACGGTGCCGACGGGCGCCGGCGCCTCGCCGTCGGCGGGCACGGGCGGGCGGTTGCGGAGAGCGGACAGGTCGACGGCACCGCGCATGACGGCGCCCGGGGCAGGCTGGCTCACTGGATCACCTTAGCTCCGAGGATGTTGGACGAGTACCCGAGCAGCTGGATCTTCTCGTTCGACCCCTGACCGGGCACGTAGAAGAACAGCTGGTCGCTGAACGTCGTCGTGAAGCCGGACTGCGACTGGTCCGCGCCGGCGAGCGCCTTCACGGTCGGGTTGTTGTCGAGCTTGATGACCGCGGCCGCATCGGTGGGCTTGACCGTGTCGATCTCGTTGACGTTCACGGCGACGATCGCCCCGCTCTCGAGGGTCGCGAGCGCGAGCGGGCTCTGCGAGCCGGCCGCCGAGGAGAACGACAGGTTCCCGGTGTTCGCGCCGGTGGCGTTGAACTCGTTCAGGCGCTTCTGCCGGTCGGCCGCCACCATCGGGCGGAACTGGTCGGACTGGTCGTCGAACAGGGTCGCGAACTTGCTGTTCGCGCCGTTGTTGATGACGTCCGAGTAGGCGGCCGCCAGCTGACCCGGCGGGATGAGGAGGAACGTGGAGTCCGGCGGCACGGCCTTCGCACCCACGTACACGGGCGCGACGCCGGGCAGCTGCGTGCCCGCCTCGATGCCCGCGGCGTAGTCGAGCTTGTAGTTCGACCACGGGTCCGCCTGGGTCATCATCATGATCGTCGGCGGCGGGTTGGTGGCGTTGGCGTCCCCGACCACCAGCATGACCGTGCGGGGCCATCCGCTGTACGCCTGCGGGAGCACCACCGACAGCGGGGTCGTCGCGATCGGCGGGAGCGCCGCCGCGTCCGGCACCGCGCCGCGCAGCGTGTAGTTCGTCTGCCGCTCCGCGAGCATCGCTCCGGCCAGGCGCGTCGCGGCCGTATCGGCGCCGCGCGAGCTGTCGGCGTCGGCGACGGTCTTCGCGATGCGCGCGAGGACGTCCTGCGCCTGGGCCTCCGTGACGGCCGGGGCCTGCTGGCTCTCCGCGTCGATCACGGATGCCGTCGGCGACGGCGTCACGCTGGCCGCGCCGAACTGCGGCCAGACCTCCGCGGAGCACCCCGTCAGGGCGACCGCGGATGCGGCGATCAGCACCGGGACCGCGAGCAGGGAGCGGCGCGAGCTCAGCGACCGCCGGCTGGGCGTCGTCGAGACGACGCCCTTGGCCTCGTCGCCGGCCGCCTCGTCATCCGCGGCCGCGATCGAGATCGGCTCCGTCTTCGGCAGCGGCGGCGGTCCCTTGCGACGGGGGCCGCGCGAACGGCGCGCATGCCGGATGCCGAGGATGTACAGCACCACGCCGCCGATCAGGAACAGGCCGCCGAGGAGGAACAGTGGGCCGGCCCACGGCGTCGCGTTGTCGGCGGGCCACGTGACCGTCACCGTCGCGGGAGCCGGCGCCGTGCCGTCGGACGCGACGACGACGCTCATGGACGCCGGGACCTGCATCGGGATGCTGAGGTTCCCGCTCGTGCCGGTGAACTCCTGCACCCACAGGTCGGAGCCGGACGGCGCCTGCTTCGCGGGCGTCTGCGTGGTACTCGCGGTGGGGGCGACCAAGGTCGAGGTGACCGCACCCGAGCCGTCCACGCCGATCGCGGTGTGCGGGACGTCGGCGACCCACGCGTCGACGTCCGCGGTGCGCCCGTAGGCCGCGAAGACCGTGCCGGTCCCCCGGACGGCCAGCGTCTGGGCGCCGGGGTGCTGGGTCAGGACGGCACCGTCGATGACCGTGTACGCCGCGGTGGCGCTGGCGGTCTCGATCTGTGCGGACTGCGTCGGTGGTCCTTGGAAGATGGTGCGTTGGGCGATGCCCGCACCGATCATGACCGCGGCGACGATGAAGGCCAGGACGGCCCAGACGAAACGCACGAATAACCTCCCGGAGCCGGGATCGGACAGCCCGGACCGTACACTCGACATTTCAGACTATCGGAGCGCCCTGGGAGAGCCCAGAGAGACGTCACGAGAGGATGGCGCTGTGAAGATTCAGAACCCGTTCCGCGTCGCATTCGTCGCGACGCTCGGGGTGGGCCTCGGCATCATGCTCATCACGAGCATCACCACGCTCTCCACGATCCTCCTCTACGTCGGTACGGCGCTGTTCCTCTCGCTGGGCCTGGAGCCGATCGTCGGCTGGCTCGTGAAGCGCCGACTGCCGCGGTGGGCGGCCGTGCTCGTCACGATCCTCATCGTGCTGGGCGTCTTCGCCGGGATCGTGCTGATCATCATGCCGGTCATCGTCGGGCAGATCGGCCAGCTCGTCACCGAGATCACGGGCTATCTGCAGAACTCGCCGTCGATCGACGACTTCCGGAACTGGACGCACTCGCTCTTCCCCGCGCTCCAGCCGTCGTTCATCGACGACACGGTCTCCAACGCGCAGACGTGGCTGCTGGAGAACTGGGGCTCGATCACCAGCGGCGTCATCAACGCCGGGATCGCCGTCGTCGGCGGCCTGTTCGGCGCGTTCATCGTGCTGATCCTGACGATCTACTTCACGGCATCCACGCCGTCCCTGAAGGCCGCGGTCTACCAGCTGGTGCCCGCGTCCAAGCGGCCCCGGTTCATCGACCTCGCCGAGCAGATCGTCGACTCGGTCGGCTACTACGTCATCGGCCAGCTGAGCCTCGGGCTCATCAACGGCGTCCTGAGCGCGATCTTCCTGTCGATCATCGGCGCGCCGTTCCCGGCCGTGCTCGCCGTCGTCGCGTTCGTCTTCTCGCTCATCCCGCTCGTCGGCACCCTGACCGGCTCCGTCATCATCGTGCTCACGTGCCTGATCCCCGGTCTCGGGTCCCCGACGACCGCGCTCATCGCGGCGATCTACTACCTGATCTACATGCAGGTCGAGGCGTACGTGATCTCGCCGCGCATCATGAGCCGCGCGGTCGCTGTTCCCGGAGCCGTCGTCGTGATCGCGGCGCTCGCCGGCGGCTCGCTCCTCGGGCTGCTGGGCGCGCTCATCGCGATCCCCGTCGCGGCGAGCATCCTGATCCTCTACCGGCAGGTCGTCATTCCGCGGATGAACGCACGCTAGCCCCGTCCCACTCCGTGGGGAGGGGCAGGGCGGCGGGGTTCACGACCGCGACGATCTCGTCGAGGACGCGACGCGTCTGCGTCTCGCCCACCCACAGGTGCCGGCCGTTCTGGACGGCGACGAGCCGCGCCTGCGGGACCGCCGCGAAGCGCTCGGCGGCCTCCGGCGGACGCAGATAGTCGTCGAGCTCGGGCACGAGGGCGATCACGGGACGACCATCGCTCGCCCACGCCGCCAGTTCGTCGGGCGTGGTCCGGTGCAGGGGCGGCGACAGCAGGATGGCGCCCGCAATGTCGTGCTCGCGACCGTACTTGAGCGCCAGCTCGGTCCCGAACGACCAGCCGAGCAGCCACGGCACAGGCAGGCCGCGCTCGCGGACGAACGCGACCGCCGCGGCGAGATCCAGCGCCTCGGCACGACCCTCGTCGAACGCGCCGTCGCTCGTCCCCCGCGGCGAGCTCGTGCCGCGCGTGTTGAACCGCAGCACCGCGAGATCGGCGAGCGCGGGCAGCCGCGCCGCGGCCTTCCGGAGGATGTGCGAGTCCATGAAGCCGCCCGCTGTCGGCAGCGGATGCAGCGTCAGCAGCGTCGCGACCGGGTCGCGCTCGAGCGGCAGTGCCAGTTCCCCGACGAGGGTGAGTCCGTCGGCGGTGACCAGCTCGATGTCCTCGCGGCGGGCGGGCAGCTCGACGGGGCCTCTTATTTCCATCGTCACCGCACACGGCCTTCCATCGTCACCACACACGCCCTTCCATCAGCGAATCCTCCAGCAGCGCGTATGCCAGTGGCGCCGGGCGGCGAGATCGGCGGCATCCCCCAGCACGCCGTCTGCGCGCCACACGACGACGTGCGCGACGCCGGGGTCGATCGTGCCGCCGCACCCGGGGCACGTGTACGCCTTCTGCGCCTGCGACTCGGAGATCGGCTGCACGGTCCACGTCGTGCCGCGCTTGGTCTCGGTGCGCTTCCACCCCGCGAGAAGCCGCTCGAACGAGTCGTCTCCGGACGGCTGGGGCCGCCGCTTGCGGGAACGCGGCATGGTGAGGGGTCGACCTACCACCAGCCGTGGCTGGCCCAGAAGTCGTAGGCCCCCGCCCAGCTGCCGTATCGACCATTCGCGTAGCCGGTGCCCCACGACAGATTGGCAACGGGATCGTAGGTACCGGCGCCCAGCTTGCCGCACTCCGTCTGCACGAGACCGCAATAGCCGTTGCTGCTCGTCGCGTTCGGATTCCAGCCGCTCTCGTGGCTCACGATGTAGTTGACGTAGCCCCAGTCGCTCTCCGCGATACCGGCCGCCGTCATCCACTCCGCCGGCGCGCCGCCTCCGCTGTAACGGGGCGCGCCTCCCGAGCCGGATCCGCTGGACGCTGAGGCCTGGGATGCGGTCTGCGTGGGCGTCGGCTTCGGCGTCTCGTACACGGTGTACGAGCTGCGCGTGAGCGCCGCGCCCGTTCCGGCGCCGCTGCTGGAGACGACGAGGCTCTGCGGATCGCCGACGGCGGCCGCGTAGGAGGTCGTGCCGGGCTCGTCCATGACCGGTCGCGGGGCCGCCAGGGCGATGCTCGCGGGGCCGGCGTAGGCGCCGAGGAAGCCGACGGCGGCGAGTGCCGCGAACACCCCGAGGGTGCTGCGACGGCGCGTCCAGGACGGGCGGGGCCGTGTGTTCATCGAGCGGGATGCTGCGGGAATCAGCTCTGCGCGGGAAGTCACAATGTCACGAGTCTAGCCACGAGGCTCCGGAACCTGCCATCCGGCGCACGGATTCGCCGTCATGTCGCGATCAGCCGACCGCGAGCATCACCTCGACCACGGCGTCCAGGACGGCGTCGACCTGGACCTCGCTGTAGCCGCCGCGCTGCATGCGGAAGGCGACCGAGCGCACCTGCTCGACCGTCACGGAGTCGCCCGCGGAGAGGAACCGGGCGATCCGGTCGGTGACCAGATCGACCTCGTCCACGCGGTATCCGTAGCGCATGATGCCCGTGCGGGCGAAGCGGTGGCCCTTCGGGCGGGTGAGCCGGTCGAGGATCGTCTGCGCCGCCTCGCGGGTCTGCTCGACCCATACGCCGGCGCCGACGCGGCCAAGGGCGTGAGCGCGCTCACGCTCCGCGAACGCGTCCTCGATGCGGGCGAGCGCCGCGTCGACGGACTCGACGACGTAGCCGCGCCGCACGAGCGGGAAGGCGGCCTCGCGGACGTCGCCCGCCTGGAGCGGCGGCGCATCGGAGTCGCCCTCGAACGACGCACGGGCGCGCGCGAGGAACGCGTCGACCGCGGCGCGGTCATAGCCGCGCGCACGTCCGGTCGCGACCGGGAACGGGCTCGCGGGCCGCGGCGCGGCCGCGGTGGGCTCGGAGATCGTCATGTCACACCGCCAGCGGGGAGAGCAGGTAATAGAGGGCGAGGGCCGCCACGGCGGACGGCAGAATGGAGTCGAGTCGGTCGAGCACGCCTCCGTGGCCGGGCAGCCACGAGCTCATGTCCTTGATGCCGAGATCCCGCTTGATCATCGACTCGCCGAGATCCCCGACGGTCGCGGTCAGCAGAAGCGCCAGCCCGAACACGATACCCGTCCACCACGGCAGACCCAGCATCAGCCAGGCGAGCAGGATGCCCGCCGCGACAGCCGCGACGACGGCGCCGGCGAAGCCTTCCCACGTCTTCTTGGGGCTCACGCGCGGCGCCATCGGATGCCGTCCGAGGGTGAGGCCCGTGACATATGCGCCGGTGTCGACCGCGATCACGACGATGAGGAACGCGAGCACCCACCACGTGCCGTCCGGCTGACGGAGGAGGACCAGCGCCATGCTCGCGAGGAAGGGGACGTAGATCTGCACGAAGCCCGCCGTGAGGGCATCCCCGACGACGTCGAGGTAGACGCGCCCGTCGCGCGCGGCCATCTGTGCGATGAGCCGCCACACGATCACGAAGCAGACCGACACGAACAGCGCGACCCAGTGCTGCCAGCCGCCGAAGAAGTAGCTCGACAGCAGCACGAGCAGGCCGCCGATGAGCTGCGGCACGACATCCACCCGGCGCCCGGCCGACTGAAGCGCCCGGCTCAGCTCGAAGACGCCCAGCAGACCCACCCCGGTCACGAGCACGACGAACGGCCAGTTCGCGAACACGATCGACACGAACACGATCACGCCGACGGCGAGTCCGATCAGGATCGCGAGGATGAGGTCACGGCCGGTGCGCTCCCGGATGCGCGCGTTCGTCTCCTCGAAGCCCGCGCGCGCGAGCTCGACCTGGTGGTCGAACTCCGACCGCGCCGCGCGCATGTGCCCCTGGAACGACGACGACGGCTGGCCGTGCGGCGGGGACGGCGGGATCGGCGCCGTCGCATCGTCGTCCTGCGGCTCCGGCGTCCGCTCCTCCCCCGGGTCGGTCATGAGGATCAGACCTCGAGGAGCTCGGCCTCTTTGCGCTTGAGCGCCTCGTCGATCGCGTCGACGTGCGCGCGGGTCAGCGCGTCCAGTTCCTTCTCGGCGCGGGCCAGCTCGTCCTCGCCGATGTCGCTCGCGAGCTTGTCGAGGTCGTCCTTCGCCTTCCGGCGGATGCCGCGGACGTGGACCTTCGCGTCCTCGCCCTTACCGCGCACGAGCTTCACGTACTCCTTGCGGCGCTCCTCCGTGAGCTCGGGCATCGTGATGCGGACGAGGTTGCCGTCGTTGGTCGGGTTCGCCCCAAGGTTCGGGATGTCGCGGATCGCCTGCTCGATCGACTTCAGCGACGACTTGTCGTAGGGGGTTACGAGAAGCGTGCGCGCCTCGGGGCTGTTGATCGAGGCCAGCTGTGCGAGCGGCGTCGGCGAGCCGTAGTAGTCGATCATCACTTTCTGGAACAGCTGCGGGTTCGCCCGCCCGGTGCGCACCGTCGCGAAGTCCTCCTTCGCGGCCTCCACCGCCCGGTCCATGCGCGAACCTGCATCGGCCATGACGTCGGCGATCACGGGGACTCCATTCGTGTGAAGCGGATATTTCAGTCTAGTCCGGGGATCTCCCGGGAACCGGGCGACTCAGGCGTCGACGGTGACGAGCGTGCCGATGGACTCGCCGAGGAGGGCGCGCGTGACGTTGCCCTCGGGCTCCATGCCGAACACGCGCATGTCCATGCGGTTGTCCATGCAGAGGCTGAACGCGGTCGAGTCGACGACCTTCAGACCGCGCTGCAGCGCCTCCATGTACTCGATCCGGTCGATCCGCGTCGCGGTGGGGTCGGTACGGGGGTCGGCCGTGTAGACGCCGTCCACGCCGTTCTTCGCGACGAGCACTTCGTCGGCCTTGATCTCCAGCGCGCGCTGTGCCGCCACCGTGTCGGTGGAGAAGTACGGGAGGCCGGCGCCCGCGCCGAAGATCACGACGCGGCCCTTCTCCATGTGCCGCTCCGCGCGCCGCGGGATGTACGGCTCCGCGACCTGTGTCATCGAGATAGCCGACTGTACGCGGGTCGCGGCACCGGCCTGCTCGAGGAAGTCCTGGAGGGCGAGCGCGTTCATGACGGTGCCGAGCATGCCCATGTAGTCCGCACGGCCGCGGTCCATGCCGCGCTGGCTCAGCTCCGCACCGCGGAAGAAGTTGCCGCCGCCCACGACCACCGCGATCTCGACCGTGTCGACCGCCGCGGCGATCTCCCGGGCGATCTGGCCGACGATGTCCGGGTTGACCCCGAGCTGACCGCCACCGAACGCCTCACCCGAGAGCTTGAGAAGGACCCGTCTCCGATCCGTCGTTTCCGTGATCATCCGGTTCCTCTCGTGTTTTCGCTCAATCTATCGTCCGCACGGGCGTGCGAAGAGGCCCGCATCCGGGGATGCGGGCCTCTTCACGGGAGAACTACGCTCCGACCTTGAATCGGGCGAAGTCGGTGATCGTGATGCCGGCGTCGCTCGCGACCTTGCCGACGGAGAGCTTGTTGTCCTTGGCGTAGTCCTGCTCGAGCAGGGCCACCTGCTTGAAGAACGCGCCGACGCGGCCCTCGACGATCTTCGGCAGCGCCGCCTCCGGCTTGCCCTCGTTGCGCGAGATCTCGGTGACGATCTGGCGCTCCTTCTCGACCTCGGCCTCGGGGACGTCCTCGCGGCTGAGGTAGCTCGGGTTCGCGAAGGAGATGTGCTGCGCGATCGAGCGCGCCGTCTCCGCGTCGTCGCCCGTGTAGGCCACGACGACACCGATCTGCGGCGGGAGGTCCTTGCTGGTCTTGTGGAGGTAGATCTCGAAGTGCGCGCCCTCCAGCGTGCGGACGCGGCGCAGCTCGACCTTCTCGCCGATGATCGCGGCCTCGTCCGAGATGAGGTCGGTGACCGTCTGGCTGCCGGCAGAGGCGGCGAGCGCCGCCTCGACGGAATCGGCGGACGCGGCGGCCGCAGCATCCGCGACCTTGTCGGCCAGCGCGATGAAGCGGTCGTTCTTCGCGACGAAGTCGGTCTCGCACGCCAGCTCGACGAGGGTGACGCGGCCGTCCTGCTCGCGGGCGACGACGAGGCCCTCGCTCGTGGAGCGGTCGGCGCGCTTCGCGTTGCCCTTCGCACCCTTGAGGCGCAGGATCTCGACGGCCTTCTCGACGTCGCCGTCCGCCTCCTCGAGGGCCTTCTTCGTGTCGACCATGCCCGTGCCGAGCTGCTCGCGCAGCGCCTTGATGTCGGCGATCGTGAAGTTTGCCATGGGTGGTGGCTCCTTGTGTGTCGTGGGGTGAGATCGGCGGGGCCCCTCGAGGCCCCGCCGATCGTAGTCGTTGCGGACGTCCGGAGGGTTACTCCAGACGCGGGATCACTCGGCCGTGTTCGGCTCGACCGTGGTCGGCTCGGTGGCGCTGGACTCGGCCTCGGCGGCCGCGAGCTCGTCGGCGTCCACGCCGGCGGCGGCGGCGATCGCCTCGTCGTGCGCCTCGGCGCCGGCGACATCCGCCGCCGACTCGGTGGCGGCCTCGACGGCGTCGGCGCCCGTGAGGGTCTCCTCGGTGCCGGGCTGCTCGAGGAGCTCGCGCTCCCACTCGGCCAGGGGCTCCGCGGCCTCCGCCTCGTCGGCGGGCTGGTGGCGCTGGATGAGGCCCTCGGCGGCGGCGTCAGCGATGATGCGCGTGAGCAGGCTCACCGAACGGATCGCGTCGTCGTTGCCGGGGATCGGATACTGGAACTCGTCCGGGTCGGCGTTCGTGTCGAGGATGCCGATGACCGGGATGCCGAGCTTCGAGGCCTCGTCGACCGCGAGGTGTTCGCGCTTCGCGTCGACGACCCAGATCGCCGACGGGGTCTTCTGCAGGTTGCGGATGCCGCCGAGCGACTTGTGGAGCTTGTCGAGCTCGCGCTGCTTGAGGAGGAGCTCCTTCTTGGTGAAGCCGCTCGCCGCCGGGTCGTCGAAGTTGAGCTCCTCGAGCTCCTTCATGCGCGCGAGGCGCTTCGACACCGTCGTGAAGTTCGTGAGGAGACCGCCCAGCCAGCGCTGGTTGACGTAGGGCTGACCGACGCGCGTCGCCTGCTCGGCGATGATCTCCTGCGCCTGCTTCTTCGTGCCGACGAAGAGGATCGTGCCGCCGTGCGCGACCGTCTCCTTGACGAACTCGTACGCCTTGTCGATGTACGTCAGCGACTGCTGCAGGTCGATGATGTGGATGCCGGAGCGCTCCGTGAGGATGAAGCGCTTGACTTTCGGGTTCCACCGGCGGGTCTGGTGTCCGAAGTGGACGCCGCTGTCGAGCAGCTGGCGAATGGTGACGACGGCCATGACCGTCCTCCTCTTCTGGCGCGGGGCGCCGTTTGCGGTTTTCGCGCGGAACGTTCGTTCCGGCGAGCCTGGTGCCCGGCTCACCTCCGCCCTTCCGTGCGGAAAGGACCGGTGGAGGTGGATGCCGCGCGATCACGGCGACCGCGATCGCGCTGAGGGCACGCGTAGTCACCCCGACGAGCGAGGTGCGGACAAGAGTCTATCAGGCACGGCTCGCGGCCGTGCCGGCGCGGCCCCTCCCCCGGGTCGCCGATCGCGGACGTTGTCCACGGATGCCGGGCCGGCCGGCCGGGCGCCCCGCGCGGGCCGCGAGGCTCGGGAGCATGAAGCGTGTCATCCGCGTCGCCGGGCTCGTCGTCGCCCTCGCCCTGACCGTGGGCGGGATCCCCGCCGCCGCATCCGTGAGCAGCCCCGAGGCGCCCGGCGCGAGGGCGACCCCCGGGGACGCCGTGGGGACGCCGTCGTGGGCGTGGCCGCTCGACGCGTCCCGCGTCTCCCGTCCGTACCTCGCCCCCGTGCACCCGTACGGCCCGGGGCATCGCGGCATCGACCTGACGCCGCTCGGCCCCGCGATCGTGCGGGCGCCGGATGCGGGGGTCATCGCCTACTCGGGGCGGGTGTTCGATCGCGGCATCCTGACGATCGACCACGGCGGCGGACTCGTCTCCACGCTGGAGCCGGTGACGAGTGAGCTGCTCGTCGGCGCGCGCGTCGAGCGCGGCCAGCCGCTCGGCACGATCGGCAGCGGGGGCCACGTCGCCGGCGGAGAGCTGCACCTCGGTGCCCGCCGCGACGGGGAGTACGTCAATCCGGTGCTGTTCCTCGGCGGCATCCCGCGCGCGGTGCTGCTCCCCTGCTGCGGGCCACTGCCGTGACGCGTGTCTCGTTCGCGATCAGGCGCGCGGGTGCGCGAGGCGGTAGGCCGCCGCGAGACGCTCGCTCGAGACGTGCGTGTAGATCTGCGTGGTCCCGAGGCTCGCATGCCCGAGCATCTCCTGCACGCTGCGGAGATCCGCCCCGCCGTCGAGGAGGTGCGTCGCCGCTGAATGGCGGAGCGCGTGGGGTCCCACCGTCTCCGCGCCGACCACGGGGCCGAGCAGGCGGGAGACCAGCTCGTACGCGGCGCGGGGACCGAGCCGCCCGCCGCGGACGCCGAGGAAGAGCGCGCGGCCGGCGCCGCTCGCGCCGGTGCCTCTGCCCGCGCCTGTGGTGGCGGTGGTGGTGGTGGCGGTGGTGGCGGCGGTGGCGGTGGTGGCGGCGAGCCGAGGGCGTCCGCGCGCGAGGTAGTCGTCCAGGGCCCGCTCGGCCGGCAGGCCGTAAGGCACGACCCGTTCCTTGGAGCCCTTTCCCGTCACCCGCAGGGTGCGCCGCTCCCGGTCGACGTCGTCCACGTCGAGGCCGCACAGCTCCGATACCCGGACCGCGGCGCCGTACAGCAGCTCCAGCACGGCGCGATCCCGGAGGAGCACGGGCTCCCCGTCCTCGGCCCGCACGGCGAGCTCGTCGAGGAGAGCCCGGATCCCGTCGGCGGTCGCGACCTTCGGCAGCGTGCGCCCGCGCTTGGGCGCCACCAGCCGCAGGCTTGGGTCGAGCGGCACGATCCCGCGCTCCTGAGCCCAGGCGAAGAAGCCGCGCACCGCTGCCGTCCGCCGGGCGAGCGTGCTCCGCGCGTCGCCGCGCTTCGTCGCCTGCCACAGCCATTCGCGCAGCTGCTCGAGTTCGACCTCGGCCGCGTCGACACCAGGCGGGAGGGTCGCCGCGAGATCGGCGAGGTCGGACCGGTACGCGCGCACGGTGGCGGGCGAGAGCCGGCGGACCCGATCGAGCTCCCCGAGCCACACCTCCCCTGCCTCGTCCATCCGCATGCCCCCAGCATGCCGCTCGCCCACCGCCGTCGGATCGCCGCCGTCGGCGGGTCGGCCACCCCGGACTCCCCCGTCGCCGACGCAGCCACCGCAGCCGCCGCAGCCGCAGGCGCCACAGCCACAGGCGCAGTACCCGAAGACGCAGCCGCCGTCATCGCCGCAACCGCCAGCCGAGATCGGAGCGCTCCGCCGCGCCCTCCAGTTCGAGGAGGCCCAGTGCGGCCTGCGCGTCGGCGACGGACAGACCGCTCCGGCGCGCGATGTCCGCCGTCTCGCGCCACGCGCGAGTGCTCACCGCATCCTCTACGCGGGTGCGGACGCTCGAGCCACCGGAGGGCGCCGCGATCGCAGCCGCCGGCTCTATCCCCAGCAGCTCGCGCACGTCGTCGGCATCCGTGATGCACTGCGCGTCGTATTCGCGGAGCAGCCGATGACACCCGGCCGAGGCGGCGCTCGTGATCGGCCCCGGCACGGCACCGAGCGCCCTCCCGAGCGTCGCAGCGTGACCGGCGGTGTTGAGCGACCCGCTGCGCCAGCCGGCCTCCACGACGACGGTGGCCCGCGCGAGAGCCGCGATGAGTCGGTTGCGCGCCAGGAAGCGCCACTTCGTCGGTGACGTTCCGCAGGGCACCTCGCTTGCGACGACCCCGGTCTGCGTGATCCGCTGGACCAGCGGCCCGTGGTCGGCGGGGTACGGCCGGTCGACGCCCCCGGCCAGCAGCGCAACCGTGACGCCCGCCACGCCGAGCGCCGCGCGGTGTGCCGCCCCGTCGATGCCATAGGCCGCACCCGAGACCACCGTCACGCCGCCCGCCGCGAGGTCGCTCGCGAGCTCCCAGGCGACATGGTCGCCGTACGAGGTCGAGGCCCGCGCCCCGACGATCGCGACCGTGGGCGCCGGATCCGCGAGCCGGGCGGGATCACCCCGCAGCCACAGGCAGGCGGGCGCGTGCTCACCGAGGTCGTCGAGGGCCGTCGGCCACTCCGCGTCCTCCGGCACCAGGAGCCGGACCCCTGACGCTCCGGCCTGATCGAACGCCTCGCCGACGGTGACGTCGTCGAGGCGTGGCGCCCAGCGCGCCCGCCCCCGCGCGAGCTCCGCGGCATCCGTCTCGGGCGGTGCCGCCGCGCCCTGCGCGATCTCAAGGGCACGCACGGGGCCGACCGCCGCGACGAGGCGGCCCGCGACCCCGTCGCCCGGCTCCGCGAGCACGCTCCACACGGCCCGCGCATATCGGCTCAGGGCCGCGTCGCCGTCGAGGCTCCCGTCCACGACGCGGTGGAGGCGGGCGACGGCGAGCGACGCCGACAGCCGCAGGCTCACCCCGCCACCCCGCGCTTCAGATACAGCGCGCGGCCGACCTCGTCGATCCCCGGAGCGTCGACGCCCGCCAGATCCGCCACCGACCAGGCGACCCGCAGCACGCGGTCGTAGCCGCGGAGCGTCAGCGCCCCACGCTGCAGGGCGGCATCGAGCGGACGCCTCGCGGCCGCCGGCAGCGCCCGCGGCCCCCGCCGGAGCCACACCCCGGGAAGCTCGGCGTTGATCCGCCACGGGGCGTCCCGCAGCCGCCGCGCCGCCCGGTCCCGCGCGTCACGGACCCGCTCCCGCGCCTCCGCGGAGGTGGTCACCGGACCCGCCCCGAGGCCCGGATCCGCGACCCGCAGCATGTTCAGCTCGATGTCGATGCGGTCGCGGAGCGGACCCGACAAACGGCCCCGGTACCGGCGGATCGCGGCCGGTGGGCACGCGCAGACGCCGCCGCGCACCCCGTAGTTTCCGCACGGGCAGGGGTTGGTCGCCAGCACGAGCTGGAACCGCGCCGGGAAGGAGGCCGAGAAGCCGACCCGGTGGATCTCGATCCGGCCCGACTCCAACGGCTGCCGCAGGGCGTCGAGCGCCGCGCCGGACACCTCGCCGGCTTCGTCGATGAACAGCACGCCGTCGCTCGCCCGCGCGATCGCGCCCGGCCGGACCACGCGCGAGCCGCCGCCGACCAGCGCGGCCGTGCTCGCCGAGTGGTGCGGCGCCTCGAACGGAGGCGTGCGCGAGAGCGCACGCACGGGCCGCCCGGCGAGCGAGCGCACCGATGCCACCCGCAGGGCCGCCGCGTCGTCGAGCGGAGGCAGGATGCCCGGGAGCCGGCGCGCGAGCATCGTCTTGCCCGCGCCGGGTGGCCCGCTCAGCAGGAGATGGTGGCCGCCCGCCGCCGCGACGACGAGCGCGTCGACGGCGTCGCCCTGGCCGACGACATCGGCCAAATCCATCGGTTCCGTCGCCGGCTCATCGACGGGCGGCGGCACGAGCGGCGGGAGGTCGACGGGCTCGACGTCGGCGCCGTGCCACTGCAGCACGTCCGCCAGCGTCGTCGCCCCGAGCACCTGGACCCCGCCGACGAGCTCGGCCTCGTCGCGGAGCGCGCGCGGCACCACGACGCGCCGGATGCCCGCGCGCGCGGCGGCGAGCACGGACGGAAGCACCCCGGGGACCGCGCGCAGCCGACCGTCGAGCCCGAGCTCGCCCAGGTGGACCGTCGCACCGACCGACTCCTGATCCAGCGCCAGCTCGGTCGCGAGCGCCGCGACCGCGATCGCGACGTCGAACCCGGATCCGTGCTTCGGAAGGCTCGCCGGCGACAGGTTCACCGTGAGCTTGCGCCGCGGCAGCTCCAGCCCGCAGTTCGCGCACGCGTTGTGCACGCGCTGAGCAGCCTCCCCCAGAGCCTTGTCGGGCAGTCCGATGATCTGGAAGCCTGGCGTCTGCTGCGACAGGTCGGCTTCCACCTCGACCAGCGCCCCCTCGATGCCGGTGAGCGCGACCGCCCACGTCCGCGCGACGGTCATCGCAGGTCCTGCAGGTGCTCGAGCGCGGCAGTGGCGGGGTTGCGCCCGAGGAGCGCGATCGCGTCCACGCGGAGAACACGTCCGCGCGCATGCTCCGGATGTGCGGCGCGCCACTGCAGCGCCAGCCGCCAGAGTCGTGCCAGCTTGCGCGCGTCGATCGCCTCGAGCGGATGCCCGAAGCGCGGCCCGCTGCGCGTCTTGACCTCGATCACGACGAGCTCCGCGCCACGGGCGGCGACCACGTCGAGCTCACCGCCGTCACCGCGCCAGTTGCGGGCCAGCACCTGGTAGCCGCGGGCCGTCAGGTACCGCGCCGCGCGCTCCTCGCCCGCGCGCCCGAGCTCGTCTTTCCTCGCCATGCCCGCAAGCCTCGCCCGCGGGCGTCACCCGGCGGGCCCGGCACGGAGCATCCGTGGACTCCTGCCCCGCACCTGCCCCCTGTGGAGGAATCGACCATCACCCGCCGGATCAGGAGATCTCGCTGAATCAGGAGGATCTCCGCGCGAATCGTCCTGACTCCGCGTATTCACCTGATCTGGCCACGGGCGGGACGGCGGGCTCAGCTGTCGAGCGAGAGCTCCTCGGGAAGCTGGAAGTCGCGGCGGGAGAGCTCTTCCACGTTGACGTCCTTGAACGTCAGCACGCGAACCGACTTCACGAAGCGGTCGGCGCGGTAGATGTCCCACACCCACACGTCGTTCATCGTGATCTCGAAGTAGAAGTCGTGCTCCGTGTCCCGGCGCACGACGTTGACGTCGTTCGCGAGATAGAACCGTCGCTCGGTCTCGATCACGAACTGGAACTGCCCCACCACGTCGCGGTACTCGCGGTAGAGCGCGAGCTCGAGCTCCCGGTCGTAGTCCTCGAAGACATCGTCATCCATCGAGGCCATCCTAGGAGCACGCCGTCATCCGGGGGAATCGGTCAGAACAACGTGGGCGCGTCGGCGATCGACCACGACGCGCGATGGTGCGGGCTGAGACCCCGCGCGCGGATCGCCTCGCGGTGCTCGGGGCTCGCGTAGCCCTTGTTCCGATCCCACTGGTACTCCGGCAGGTCGTCGTGCAGGTACTGCATCAGGCGATCGCGCGACACCTTCGCGATGACGGATGCCGCGGCCGCGCTCGCGCAGTCCCGGTCGGCCTTGATGACGGGCCGCACCGTGAGGGGACGCGCCGAGGACGCGGAGATGTAGTCGTGATTCCCGTCCAGGATCACGATGGCGTCGGAGACGGGCACGCCGTGGGCGGCCAGGTCGGCGATCGCCCGCACGGCCGCAAGACCTAGCGCACGCATGATCCCGATCTCGTCGATCTCGACCGAGCTCGCCCAGCCCACCGCGCTCGCCGAGACCCAGGCCGCCGCCCGCCGCGCGACCTCGGGCCGCCGCAGTTCGGGCACGAGCTTCGAGTCTCGGAGCCCCTCGGGCACGCGCCGGCGCGCGTCGCGCTCGTCGACGACGACCGCCCCGACGGCGACCGGACCGGCGAGCGCTCCGCGGCCGACCTCGTCGCACGCGATCACGAGGGTCGTCTCGCGCAGCAGCCGCCGCTCGAGGGTCAGGCGCGGAGCCACCACGGTCATGGCGAGGCGGGCGGAACGCTCGCGAACACCGCGTGATGGAAGTCGAGGGGACCGAATCGGCTGAACGGCCAGGTGATCACGAACGCGCGACCGACCACGTTGGCGATCGGCACGAAGCCGTGGCCCGGCTGATCCTGGTGGTAGCGCGAATCCTGGGAGTTGTTCCGGTTGTCCCCCAGCACCCAGAGCGAGTCCTTCGGCACGACGACGTCGAACGGGATGCTCGACGCCGGTGCCCCCGGTGGCAGCAGGACATAGGACGACTCGTCGATCGCGGTGCCGTTGACCGTGATCTGGCCGAGCTGGTTGCAGCACACGACGTGGTCGCCGGGCACCCCGATGACGCGCTTGATGAGGTGATCGTCGCTGTCGGACACCGAGAGGCCGACGAGGCTCAGGAACCAGTCCGCGGCATCCGCGATCGGGCCGCCCGACTTCTGAACCGGCGCCCCCTCCAGCCAGCCACCGGGATCGCGGAACACCACGATGTCCCCGCGCGCGTATCCGCCGAAGCGCGGCGTGATCTCGTCGACGAGGATCCGGTCGTCGATCTGCAGCGTGTCCTTCATCGACCCGGACGGGATGTAGAACGAGCGGACGAGGAACGTCTTGACGAGGAACGAGACGAGGATCGCGACGAGCACGATGATGAGCACGTCACGGAGGAAGATGAGCCCCCCGCGGCGACGCCGCCTCGGCGCGGTCAGCTCCGGCTCCGCCGGTGCATCCCGCGTGGTGTCCTCCGACGTCATGACCATCCCCTCGGTGGGCGGCGCATCCCGCCCACGACCCCTCAAGACTCGCATACGCGCGAGCGTCCCGTGCGCACATCCGGAGACGACGAAGCCCCGCCGACGTGCGTCGCGGGGCTTCGTGCGGAGAAGGTCAGTTCTCGCGCTTCTCCTTGATCTTGGCCTTCTTGCCACGGAGGTTGCGCAGGTAGTAGAGCTTGGCGCGGCGGACGTCACCGCGGGTCACGACCTCGATCTTGTCGAGGATCGGGCTGTGCACCGGGAAGGTGCGCTCGACGCCCACCTGGAAGCTGATCTTGCGGACCGTGAACGTCTCGCGGACGCCGTCGCCGGAGCGACCGATCACGACGCCCTGGAAGACCTGGATGCGGGAGCGGCTGCCCTCCGTGATGTTCACGTGCACCTTCACCGTGTCGCCCGGGGCGAACGGGGGGATGTCGGAACGGAGTGAGGCCGCGTCGACGGCGTCGAGGATCTGCATGATCGTCTCTTCCTGCGACCGCCGCAGATCGGTTCGCGCAATGGGGAAGTGTTCAGGGAGTGAACGTGCCCCGCGTCGCACATCGGCGACAGGCTCCCCTGCGGCAGAGCCGGGTCAGGGCACAAAGAACCATTCTGCCATGCGCCGGCACCCCGCGACAAACCGCGGGGGTCACTCCGGAGGCGGAGTCTTCTCCGTAATGATGATGATGTCGTCTGGCGGGGGCGGCGGTGCCTGCCGCGGCGGGGGTGTGTACGCGACCCCCTCCGTGGTCCGGAGAACGACGCGCCCGGCCGAACGCACCTCGCGCAGCAGCTGCCAGAGCTCGAGCCAGATCATGCCCACGCCGACGAACATCGTCAGGATGAAGACCGGCGCCCACCAGGCCTGGTTGTAGAACCCGAGCGAGATCGTCAGGCAGTGCCAGATCGTGAAGCCGAGGACGTCCCACCAGGAGACCGCGCGGGTGCTGCGCACACTGGGGCGGGCACGGACCAGCAACGTGAGGATCAACTGCCCCCCGAAGACCGAGGGGATCGCCAGGAACAGCACCCAGAGGAACGCCCACCCGCCGGCGTTGAACAGGAGCCAGCCGACGAACAGCCAGAGCGGCAGCAGGAACGCCGCCGGCGTGAGCCAGCCGAAGAACGCCCGTCGGAGCCACATGGCTGCGATGGTACGCCGCGCATCCGGGAGAATGGTCGGAACGGAAGGACCAGAATGATCGAGTTGCGCACCCCGGCCGAGATCGACGCGATGCGCCCCGCGGGCCGCTTCGTCGCGGAGACGCTCGCGACGCTGCGCGCCGATACGAAGGTCGGCACCAACCTGCTCGACATCGACCGGCGCGCCCACGACATGATCCGCAAAGCCGGCGCGGAGTCCTGCTACATCGACTACCACCCGTCGTTCGGGGCGATGCCGTTCGGGAAGGTCATCTGCACGTCGGTCAACGACGCCGTGCTGCACGGCCTGCCGTTCGACTACGCCCTGCAAGACGGTGACCTCGTCTCGCTCGACTTCGCCGTCTCGGTCGACGGCTGGGTCGCCGACTCCGCCGTCTCCTTCGTTGTCGGCACCCCGCGCGACGAGGATCTCGCGCTCATTGACACGTCGCAGCGCGCCCTCGACGCGGCGATCGCGGCGGCCGTCGTCGGCAACCGGATCGGCGACATCTCGCACGCGATCGCGGCGGTCGCGCACGCCGACGGCTATTCCATCAACACCGACTTCGGCGGCCACGGTGTCGGCCGCACGATGCACGGCGACCCGCACGTTGCGAACGACGGCAAAGCCGGACGCGGCTATCCGCTCCGGGCGGGCCTCGTCCTCGCGCTCGAGCCCTGGTTCCTCGCGACCACGGACGAGCTGGTGACCGATCCCGACGGCTGGACCCTGCGCAGCGCCGACGGCTCGCGCGGCGCCCACTCCGAGCACACGATCGCCGTGACCGACGACGGTCCGATCATCCTGACCGACCGCTCCTTCCTCGGCGTCGACTGACCCCACGGCTCTCCTGCGGCCGAAGCCCCCGCCCCTCACTCGCGAGAACGCGCTTGTGTCACGTTTCCCCGGCGTGTCTGTGACATACGCGCGTTCTCACGTGGGTGGGGGCGGGGCGGGGGCGGCCGGGGGTTCTCACATCGGGGGGCGCGGGGCGGTGAGGGAAACGTTCGCTCGCGGAAACCGAAGGCGGCCGGGGGGCGAAACACGCCGCTCCTAGCGTGACGGTCACGAACCCCGGATCGGAGACCCCATGACCGAGTCGCCGTCGACAGACCGAAACACGACGCTGACCGTGCCGCAACATCCCGCGCGTACGGTGACGGCATGACCGCCGCGGAACCCCTCGACACGCACGTCGTCGTGGTCGGGGCCGGGATGGTCGCCCACCGCTTCGTCGACAGCCTGCTGAGCCGGGCCGGCGAGGGGTGGCGGGTCACCGTGATCGGCGATGAGCCGCGCGCACCCTACGACCGCGTGGGGCTCACGAGCTTCTTCGCGGGCGCGAACGCGGACGACCTCACCCTCGACCCCGCGGTTCTCGCCGACGACCGTGTGCGGTTCCTCGCGGGAGACGCGGTCGCCCGCATCGACCGCGACACACGCATCGTCGAGACGGCGAGCGGCCTCCGCGTCGGGTACGACCGGGTCGTGCTGGCGACCGGCTCCTACGCCGCCCGGCCTCCCGTCGAAGGCTCGGACCGGGACGGATGCTTCGTCTACCGCACGCTCGATGACGTCGAGCGCGTGCGCGCGTACGTCGAGGACCGCCGGCGCGAGCTCGGACGGCCCCTGACCGGCGTGGTGATCGGCGGAGGGCTTCTGGGCCTCGAGGCCGCGGGCGCACTGCAGAGCCTCGACGTGGCGTGCACCGTGCTGCAGGCTCTCGACCGGCTCATGCCTGCGCAGCTCGACCTGCCGAGCGGCGCCGCCCTCGGCCGTCTCATCGAGGCGCGCGGCATCGCCGTCCGCACGGGGGTCATCACGACGCGGATCGACGCTGACGAGTCCGGGCACGTCCGCGGCATGGATTTCGAGGACGGCGAGCACCTGGCCGCGGACATCGTCATCCTCTCGGTGGGCGTGCGTCCGTACGATGCGCTCGCGCGCGACGCCGCGCTCGAGATCCACCCCCGCGGCGGCGTCGTCATCGACGACGGATGCGGCACCTCCGACCCGCTCGTCCTGGCCATCGGCGAGGTGGCGAATCACGGCGGGATGTGCGTCGGCCTCGTCGCTCCGGGGTACGCGATGGCGGAGGTCGCCGCGACGCGCCTGCTCGGCGGCGACGCGACGTTCCCGGGATACGACCTGTCGACCAAGCTGAAGCTGTCGGGGGTCGATGTCGCGAGCTTCGGCGACGCCTTCGCGACGACGCCGGGGGCGCTCGACGTCGTCTACGCCGATCCGGTCGCGGGCGTCTACAAGAAGCTCGTCGTCTCGGACGACGCGAAGACGCTCCTCGGTGGGATCCTCGTCGGCGACGCATCGGCCTACGGATCGCTACGCCCGCTCGTCGGGAGCGCGCTCGGCGCCGACCCGGTCACCTACCTGATGCCGGAGGGCGGCGTCGCCGCACCGACCACGGAGCTCCCCGACGAGGCGCTCGTCTGCTCGTGCAACAGCGTTTCGGCGGGCACCATCCGTCGGGCGGTGCACGAGGACGGATGCACGGACGTCGCGGGCGTCAAGGCGTGCACGAAGGCCGGTTCGGCCTGCGGATCGTGCGTCGCGATGGTGAAGAAGATCGTCGGCGCGGAGCTCCAGAAGTCCGGGGCGACGCTGTCCTCCGCCCTGTGCGAGCACTTCGACATGTCGCGCCGGCAGCTCTTCGACGCCGTGCGCGTCTCGGGGCTCACCACGTTCAGCGCAGTGATCGAGCGCTTCGGATCGGGACGCGGATGCGACATCTGCAAGCCCGCCCTGGCCAGCATTCTCTCGACGCTGACCGGCCGCCACGTCCTGGACGGGGAGAACGCCGCCTTGCAGGACACGAACGACCACGTCATGGCGAACCTGCAGAAGGACGGGAGCTACTCGGTCGTGCCGCGCATCCCCGGCGGCGAGGTCACGCCCGAGGGGCTCATCCTCATCGGCGAGGTGGCGAAGGACTTCGGGCTCTACACGAAGATCACCGGCGGCCAGCGGATCGACCTGTTCGGCGCCCGGCTGGAGCAGCTGCCCGACATCTGGGGGCGTCTCGTGGAGGGCGGCTTCGAGTCCGGACACGCGTACGGGAAGTCGCTGCGCACCGTGAAGTCGTGCGTCGGCTCGACGTGGTGCCGCTACGGCGTGCAGGACTCGGTCGGGATGGCGGTGCGCCTCGAACTGCGATACCGCGGGCTGCGCTCGCCGCACAAGCTGAAGCTCGGCGTCTCCGGATGCGCGCGGGAGTGCGCCGAGGCCCGCGGCAAGGATGTCGGCGTGATCGCGACCGAGGCGGGCTGGAACATGTACGTCGGCGGCAACGGCGGGTTCACGCCGCGCCACGCGACCCTGCTCGCCGAGGGGCTCAGCGACGCGGAGCTGCTGACCGCGATCGACCGGTTCCTGATGTACTACATCTTCACGGCCGACCGGCTGCAGCGCACCGCGCCGTGGCTGGAGGACCTGGACGGCGGCATCGAGGGCCTGCGCGCCGTCATCTTCGAGGACCGCCTGGGCATCGGCGACGACCTCGACGCGGCCATGGCGGCACACATCGGCTCGTACGAGGACGAGTGGAAGGCCACCCTGGAGGATCCGGAGAAGCTCCGGCGCTTCGCCTCCTTCGTGAACGCGCCCACGACCCCCGACCCCTCGCTCGCGTACACGGTCGAGCGCGGGCAGCCCCGGCCCGCGACGGCCGCCGAGCGCACCGACGGCGGCATCCTCATCGCCGGCACGACCCTGGAGGTACGACGATGACCCTCGCCCCGACGCACGAGTCCGAGACCGACACCGGCACCTGGGTGCGCGTCTGCGGGCTCGCGGACCTCGAGGTGGAACGGGGACGCGCCGCCCTCGTGGACGGGATCCAGGTCGCGCTCTTTGTCGCGCACACCGGGAACGTCTTCGCCGTCTCGAACCTCGACCCCTACTCCGGCGCGCACGTCATGTCCCGCGGCATCGTGGGGACGCGGCAGGATGCCCCCACCGTGGCCTCCCCGATGTACAAGCAGGTCTTCGACCTGCGCACCGGCGTCTGCCTCGACACGCAGGGCAAGGAGCAGATGCCCCTCGCCGTCTGGCCCGTGGCGACCCGGGACGGCGACGTCTACCTCCGGAAGGACGGTCGTGCATGACGACGATGCTCGGCGTCTCCCTGACCGGACGCGACGTGCTGATGGTGGGGGCGGGCGAGGTCACGGCCCGTCGCTTGCGCCGATTCGTCGAGGACGACGCGCGCGTGCGGATCGTCGCCCCGGAGCTGTCCGACGAGGTCCGCGCACTCGTCGCGGAGCACGGGATCCCGTGGATGCCGCGCGTCGTGCGGGAGAGCGACGTCGAGGGCGCCTGGCTGGTCCACACGGCGACTGGTGAGCCCCGGGTCGACGCCGACGTCGCCGCGGCCTGCGAGCGCCGCCGCATCCTCTGCGTCAACGCGTCCGATGGCGCCCACGGCTCGGCGCGCCTCGCCGCGGAGACGCGCTCGGGCGACGTCGTGGTCGGCGTGGTCTCGGATGCCGGCGTCGACCCGCGACGCGCCGGCCGCCTGCGCGACGCGATCGCGGCCGCGCTGCGCGACGGCCGGCTCCCGCTCCGGCGGCGCCGCGCGACGGCGACCGGACGTGTCGATCTCGTCGGCGGCGGCCCCGGTCCGGTCGATCTCCTGACCGTGCGCGCCCGGCGCCTGCTGGCCGAGGCCGACGTCGTGGTCGCCGATCGCCTCGGTCCCCTCGACGTCCTTCCCGAGCTCGACCCCGACGTCGAGGTGGTCGACGTCGGCAAGCGCCCGGGGCACCATCCGGTCCCGCAGGAGGAGATCAACCGACTCCTCGTCGCCCACGCCCGGGCGGGCAAGCGCGTCGTCCGGCTCAAGGGCGGCGACCCGTTCGTCTACGGCCGCGGCGGCGAGGAGGTCGCCGCGTGCCTCGCGGCCGGCATCCCGGTCGACGTCGTCCCCGGCCTCACGAGCGTCGTGTCAGTGCCGCAGGCCGCCGGCATCCCTGTCACGCACCGCGGGGTCGCGGCATCCCTCCACGTCGTCAACGGGCAGGCCGACGTGTCCGCCGCGACCGTCGCTGCCCTCGCCGACCCGGCGGTCACGACGGTCGTGCTGATGGGCGTCGCCGCGCTCCCCCGCCTCGTCACGACGGCCCTGGACGCGGGAGCGCCGGCCGACCGACCCGTCGCGATCGTGGAGAACGGGCACACCCCGCGGCAGCGGACGACCCGCACGACCCTCGGGCGCGCCGTCGCCGACGCCCGCCGCGCGGGCGTCGAGAACCCCGCCGTCATCGTGATCGGCGACGTCGCCCGCGCCGACCTCCTCCTGCCCGCGCCCCTGCTCGCCGGCGAGGCGGCCGGGTGAGCGACCTCCCCCGCCCCGCTCTGTCGGCGGCCCTCGACGGCTGCACGATCGTGATCGCCGTCGATCGCCGCTCGGGCGAGCTCGCCGCCGCGCTGGAGCGTCACGGCGCGACCGTGCGCCACGCGCCGGCGCTGACGATCGTGCCGCACATCGACGACGAGGCCCTCATCGCCCGCACCCGCGAGCTCATCGCGCACCCGCCCGAGGTCGTTGTCGTAACGACCGGCGTCGGCTTCCGGGGGTGGATGGAGGCCGCCGACGAGGCCGGCCTCCTCGACGAGCTGCACGGTGCCTTCGCAGGAGCGCAGATCGTGGCGCGCGGCCCGAAGGCACGAGGAGCCATCCAGCAGGCGGGCTTCACCGCCGACTGGGTCGCCGAGTCGGAGACCTCCGCGGAGCTCGGCGAATTCCTCGTCGCGGAAGGCCTCGCCGGACGCCGGGTCGCCGTACAGCACCACGGCTCGGGCGCGGACGGGCTCGACGAGCTGTTCGCCGGACACGGCGCCGACGTTGTCAGCCTCACCGTCTATCGCTGGGGCCCGCCCGCGGACCCCGAGCTCGTGCGGCGCTCGGTCGTCGCGGCGGGCGCGGGTGAGATCGACGCGGTCCTGTTCACCTCGGCCCCCGGCAGCGCCGAATGGGTCGCCGCGGCGCAGAGGGCCGACGTGCTCGACGCCATCCGCACGCGCGTCTCCCGCGAGCGCGTGCTCGTCGCCGCCGTCGGCCCGATCACGGCAGGCCCCCTGCAGGATGCCGGCCTGGAGCCCCTCGTGGCGGACCGCGGCCGCCTCGGCTCCCTGGTCCGTGCGGTCGTGACGCACTTCGGCGGCGGGCACGGCCCGTCGCGGCCGACGACGGTCGGTCAGCTGGAGCTCCGCAGCGGCGGGGCGGTCCTCGACGGCCGCCTCGTCCCGCTCTCCCGCACGGGCCTCGACCTGCTCGGCGTGCTCTTCGACGCGAACGGCTCGGTCGTCTCGCGCGAGACGCTCCAGAGCGCCCTGCCGCGCTCCGGACAGAACACGCACGCGGTCGAGATGGCCGTTGCACGGGTGCGGGAGGCGCTCGGCGCCCCCGAACTCATCAAGACCGTCGTCAAGCGCGGCTACCGCCTCAACGTGGTGGATCCCGGAACATCCGGGTGACCGTCGGGCGAGGATAGATCGGGACGGCGCTCGCGCGTCCGGGCGAGGCTCTGCTCCCGCCGCCACTCCGCGATCGCCCCGTGATGGCCGCTCAGCAGGATCGGCGGCACCTCCAGGCCCCGCCACACCGGCGGCTTCGTGTAGATCGGATACTCGAGCAGGCCGTCTTCGTGCGACTCCTCCACGAGGCTCTCCGGATTGCCGACGACGCCCGGGACGAGGCGCGCGACCGCCTCGATCATGGCCATCGCCGCGACCTCGCCGCCGTTGAGCACGTAGTCGCCGAGGCTCACGCTCATCACCCGCCCGCGGGCGGCGTAGTGGTCGACCACGCGCTGGTCGATGCCCTCGTACCGGCCGCACGCGAAGACGAGCTGCGACTCCTCGGCCAGCTCCCGTGCCATCGCCTGCGTGAAACGCGCCCCCGCCGGCGACGGCACCACGAGCAGGGCCTCGTCCGTCAGCACCGCGTCGAGCGCTTCGCCCCACGGCTCGGGCCGCATCACCATGCCGGCCCCGCCACCGTAGGGCGTGTCATCGACCGTGCGCCGGCGGTCGTGCGTCCAGTCGCGCAGGTCGTGGACGCGCAGATCGAGGACGCCACGCTCGCGAGCCTTCCCGATCAGCGAGACGTCGAGCACATCGAAGAACGTCGGGAAGATCGTCACGATGTCGATGCGCACGGCACCGATTCTAGGATCCGGTCCGTGTTTCCGACGTGTGACGCGGGGCTCACCCGGGCCCGACGCGGCCCGTGACCGACCGGTGACGAGAACGTCATGCCGGGGCTGAAGCGCGGAAACACGGCATCCGTAGCGTCGCCTCATACCGTCCCGAGGAGAGTGCGATGACCACGTCCGCGACATCACCCGCCGTCGGCGCCCCCGCCGACCAGAGCAGCATCCCCGTAACCCTCACCCGCCGCCCCGGTCGCTGGATCGACGGCTGGAACCCCGAGAACACGACCTTCTGGCAGCAGGAGGGGCGCGCGATCGCCCGGCGCAACCTCGGGTGGTCGATCTTCACCGAGTTCCTCGGATTCATCGTCTGGCAGCTGTGGAGCATCGTCGTCGTGATGCTGCCGCACGCCGGCTTCACGTTCACGAGCTCCGAGGCGTTCTGGCTCATCTCGCTGCCGAGCCTCGTCGGCGCGACGATGCGCTTCCCGTACACGTTCATGGTCGCGCGCGTCGGCGGACGGAACTGGACGATCATCTCGGCGGCGCTCCTGCTGATCCCCGCGATCCTGCTGGGCGTCGTCGTGAGCAACCCGGCGACGCCGTTCGGGGTCATGCTCGTCGTCGCGGGTCTCGCCGGGCTCGGCGGTGGCAACTTCGCGAGCTCCATGTCGAACATCACCTACTTCTTCCCGCAGAAGGAGAAGGGATGGGCGCTCGGGCTCAACGCGGCCGGCGGCAACATCGGCACGGCCGTGGCGCAGTTCGCCGTGCCGATCGTCGTGACCCTCGGCGCGGCCGCCACCCTCAACGTCCCGCTCGCGGGATGGATGTGGGTGCCGCTCATCCTGCTCGCGATCTGGGGCGCCTGGCGGTACATGGACAACCTGTCGAACGCGAAGGCCGACCTGGCCGGATCCGCGGCCGCACTCCGCGAACCGCACCTGTGGATCCTCTCGCTGCTCTACATCGGCACGTTCGGCTCGTTCATCGGCTTCGCGAGCGTTTTCCCCAAGCTCATCGCCGACCAGTTCCCGGCCTTCTCGACGATCCAGGTGGGACAGGCCACGCTCTCGCTCGCGTTCCTGGGCGCCCTCGTGGGCTCCCTCGCGCGGCCGTACGGCGGGCGGCTCGCCGACCGGCTGGGCGGCGCGCGCGTCACGGTCGGGGCGTTCGCGGTCATGGCGCTCGGGGCGCTCGCCGTCCTCTGGACCATGCCGCTCAAGAGCTTCGGGATCTTCCTCGTCTGCTTCCTCGTCCTCTTCGCCGCGACCGGGATCGGCAACGGCTCCACCTACCGGATGATCCCGAACGTCTTCGCGGGACGGACCCGCGCGATGGGCGGCGACGCCGCCGCTGCGGCCGCGATGCAGCGGAAGGCGGCCGCGGCGCTCGGACTCATCTCGGCGATCGGCGCCTACGGGGGCTTCGTCATCCCGCAGGTCCTCAACGCGTCGCAGTCCTCGACCGGCGGGTACACGGCCGCTTTCGTCGGCTTCGTCATCGCCTACGCGGTGCTCCTCACGCTCACGATCGCCGTGTACGTGATCCCGCGCCGCTCCCTGGCCGGCCAGCGCATCTAAGTCCCCCCCATCGCGGCTCACCTGTCGCGTTCTGCCGGCTCGGCCGGTCAGACGCGACAGGTGAGCCGCAGTGGTTTGGGGAGAGCCCGCGCGGACGGGGGCGGCGAGGGGTCAGGACGCGGGCGGTCAGTAGACGTCGCGGACGTAGCGGCGCTCGGCCGCGAGCGCGCGCATGTACTCCGCGGCATCCGCGTCGGAGAGGCCACCGTGCTGGCGCGCGATCGCGACGAGGGTCTGGTCGACGTCGTTCGCCATGCGGCTCGCGTCGCCGCACACGTACAGGTGCGCGCCGTCCTGCAGCCAGCGCCACAGCCGGGCCCCGTGCTCCTGCATCCGGTCCTGCACGTACACCTTCTGGCGCTGGTCGCGGGAGAAGGCGACGTCGAGGCGGGTGAGGAACCCGTCGTCGCGCATCGCCTCCAGCTCGTCGCGGTAATAGAAGTCGGTGGCCTCGTGCTGTTCGCCGAAGAACAGCCAGTTCCGGCCCGTGTGCCCGTCGGCGCGGCGGTCCTGCAGGAACGCGCGGAACGGCGCGATCCCGGTGCCCGGACCGATCATGATCATCGCGGCATCCGGCCCGGTGGGCGGGCGGAAGCTCGCCGACCGCTGGAGGTAGATGGGCGCCTGGCCGGAGCCCACGACGTCCGCCAGGTAGGTCGAGCAGACCCCGCCCCGCCGGCGTCCGGCCTCGGTCTCGAAGCGCACGACGGAGACCGTCAGCTGCACCTCGTCGGGACTCTCCTTGGGGCTCGACGAGATCGAGTACTGGCGCGGCTGCAGGCGGGAGAGCACCGACATCCACTCGGCCGCGTCAGCGCGCACGGGGAACGCCTGCAGCAGATCGACCCCCTGCATGCTCCACAGGTACTGCGCGAGACGACCGGTGTTCTCGCGCTTCCGCAGGGTCGCCAGCGTCGAGTCGCCGCTGCGCTCGGCCACGAACTCGACCAGCGCGGGCGTGATGCGCGCGATGTCGAGCCGCGTCGCGAGCGCGTCGTCGAGGTAGCGCTCTTCCCCGTCCAGCTCTACGACGGTGCGCGCCGCGAGGCCCGTCGCCGCGAGCCACTCGGCGACGAGCTCGGGCGCGTTGGCGCAGACGACCCCGAGCGAATCCCCCGCTTCGTAGGCGGCCCCGGTGTGCGCCAGCTCGAAGCCGAACTGCCGCACCTCCTTGCGGGACCCGGAGCCGCTCAAGAGCGTGTTGGTGACCAGCGTCGAGCGCACGGGGTTCGCCCGCGTGAACAGCCGCCGCGTCGCCGGCGCGGGCGCCTCGACCGGGGTCGCGGACGCCCCATCTGGCGCGAGCACGACGAGGACGTCCTCGAGCCAGGCCGCGACGGGGGCGGCGTAGTCCGGCTCGCAGTCGACGCGAGGCAGCAGCGCGGTCCCGCCCAGAGCGCCGAGGCGCTCGTCGATCCCCCGCCCGTGACCGCAGAAGTCGTCGTAGCTGGAGTCGCCGATCGCGAACACGGCGTAGCCGACGTCGGACAGGTCGGGCGGATCGTCGTCGTGCAGCGCCGTCCACAGGTTCGCGGCGTTGTCGGGCGGCCCGCCGTCGCCGAAGGTCGAGGTCACGACCAGGAGCCGCTCCGTCTCCGCGAGCTCCGCGAGCGACAGATCGAGCATGCTCACGGCGCGGGCCGGCACCCCGCGCGCGGCCAGGGTCGCGACGCAGGTCGCGGCGATCTCCTCGGCGTTGCCCGTCTGCGAGCCCCAGAGCACCGTCACCGGCGCGCCGGGGCCGTCCGCGACAGCCGCCCCGAGCGGCGCGCGCGCGTAGAGCCCGGCGAGGACGCCCTCGAACCACGCGCGCGCCACCGCGCCGAGCGGCGCCGTCGCCGGCAGCACGGGGATCTCCCCCGCCGCGACGGGGGCCGCCTCGAGGGCGCCGAGGAAGCCGGTCACGTACGCTGCCTCGGCGGGCCCGAGGGACGGCGGACGGCCGGATGCCGCGAGCCCGTGCGCGAACGCGGCCGCCGGCATCCCCCGCGCCTCTCCGCTCGGCTGCTCGGCAGCGGACCCGACGCGACGCAGGGACACCGCGGCGTGCTTGAACTCGGGCTGGAGCGAGTCGCGGTCGACCGCGTCGTTCGTGACCGCGTTGACGGTCAGGTACTCGCCGTGCTCGTCGTTCCAGTGGAACGGAGCGAAGCAGCATCCCGGACGCACCCGGTCGGTCACCGCCGCCGGCAGCACGACGCGGCCGCGGCGGGAGGAGACCTCGACCTGATCGCGTTCGGCGATCCCGAGACGCTCGGCGTCGGCGGGGTGGATCTCGACGTACGGGCCGGGGTTGAGCCGGACGAGCTTGTCCACCTTCCCGGTCTTGGTCATCGTGTGCCACTGGTGTGGGAGCCGGCCCGTGTTGAGGATCCACGGGTAGTCGTCGTCGGGCAGCTCCTGCGGCCCGAGATGCGGACGCGCGAAGAACTGCGCCCGCCGGGACGGCGTCGCGAACGCGAGCCGCGGCACGGTCCCGTCCGGGGCGCGGAACGGCGTCTGGCTCACGCCGTCGTTCCGGTAGCGGATCGGATGCCGGTCCTCGTCGTCGTCCGGCGGCGCCGGCCACTGCACCGGGCCGCGACGCAGGCGCTCGTAGCTGACGCCACGCACGTCCCAGCCGGTCTGCGGGTTCCAGAAGCGCCGGATCTCGTCGAACACCTCCTCGCTCGACGCGAACGAGAAGCCGTCCCGGAACCCCATCGCGTTCGCCACGCGGCAGATGAGCATCCAGTCCGGGATCGCATCGCCGGGCGGCTCGGCGGCGCGTTGCACGAGCGTCATCGTGCGGTCGCTGGCCGTCATGACGCCCTCGGACTCCACCCACAGCGTCGCGGGCAGGAGGATGTCGGCGTACGCGTTCGTCGCCGTGTCCAGGAACACGTCCTGCACGACGACGAGCTCGGCGGCCTCGAGGCCCGCGATGACGGTCTTCCGATTGGCGACGGACGCGACAGGGTTCGTGCAGATGATCCAGGCGGCCTTGATCCCGCCGTCCGCCATCGACCGGTACATGTCGATCGTGCCCGTGCCGGACTCGGCCCGGATCGTCCCGGGCGGCACCCCCCAGACGTCCTCGACGAATGCACGGTCGTCGGCGCTGAGGACGGAGCGCTGGCCGGGGAGGCCGGGGCCCATGTAGCCCATCTCCCGGCCGCCCATCGCGTTCGGCTGCCCCGTCAGGGAGAGGGGTCCGCTGCCGGGCCGGCAGATGGCGCCGGTCGCGAGGTGCAGGTTGCAGATCGCGTTGGTGTGCCAGGTGCCCTGCGTGGACTGGTTGAGACCCATCGTCCAGAGCGTCATCCACTCGCCGGCCTCGGCGATCCAGCGCGCGGCGGTGCGGATGTCCTCCTCCGGGAGCCCCGTCACCTCGGCGACGCGCGCGGGCGGGTAGTCGGCGAGGAAGTCCGGCATCGCCTCCCAGCCCTCGGTGTATGCCGCGATGAAGTCCGCGTCGATCGCGCCGGACGCGACGAGGAGGTGCAGGAGGCCGTTGAGCAGCGCGAGGTCTGTGCCCGGCGCGATCGGCAGGTAGAGGTCGGCGCGCTCGGCGGTCGCGGTGCGCCGCGGATCGACGACGATGAGCTTCGCGCCGCGCTTGAGCCGGTCCGCCATGCGGAGGAACAGGATCGGGTGGCAGTCGGCCATGTTGGCGCCGATGACGAGGAAGAGGTCGGCGCGGTCGAGGTCCTCGTACGCGCCCGGCGGTCCGTCCGCGCCGAGCGACTGCTTGTAGCCGGTGCCGGCGGAGGCCATGCACAGCCGCGAGTTGGACTCGATGTGAACGCCCCGCAGGTACCCCTTCACGAGCTTGTTCGAGAGGTACTGCGCCTCCATCGACATCTGCCCGGAGACGTACAGGGCGACCGAGTCCGGACCGTGCTCGTCCACGATCCGGCGCAGGCGCCCGCCGGCCTCCGCGATCGCGGCGGCGAGGGGCGCCGGTACCGCGGACTCCCCCCGGGCGGGTCGCACGAACGCGGACGCCATCCGGCCGGGCGCGTGCATCAGCTCCACGTGCGTGGCGCCCTTCGTGCACAGGCGCCCGGCGTTGGACGGATGCCCCCGATCGCCGACCGCGCGGACGACGCGCGACCCGTCGGTGGTGACCGTGATCCCGCATCCGACGCCGCAGTAGGAGCAGGATGCGTGCACCTCACCCGTCGGCGCGGCGGTCTGCGCGGCCGACTCGGCGAGAGAGGTCATCCCCCGATGATCGCGAACGGATGTTCCGCGCCGTCGCGCGGGGTGTTACCGGCGGATCACGCCGCCCTCACCGCGCGCGACCGCGCCCCGTGAGGTCGAGACCTCACTCGGTCTCGTCGTCGCCCTCGGGAGCGGCCGCATCGTGCGGCTCGGGATCCTCGTCGGGCAGGTCCTCGAACAGGCCGTCCGGCGGGGTCACGACGACCCGCCCACCGGGGACGTCCACCTCGGGCACGATCGCCCGGACGAACGGGACCAGCACCTCTCGGTCGCCGCCTACGCCGACGACGAGCAGATCCTGCGCCGGGAGGTGGTCGACGCGCAGCACACGGCCGACGACGGCGCCGTCACGGACGACCTCGAGGCCGGCGAGCTGGTGGTCGTACCAGGCGTCGTCCTCCGCCGGCGTCTTCGCGGCATCCTCGTCGATCCAGAGGATGGCCCGGACGAGGGTCTCGGCGGCCGTCCGGTCGTCGACGCCCTCGAAGAACGCCACCGGATGCGAGTTCATCCACTTCAGCTCGCGCACCGTGAGGGTCTCCCCGTGCCACGGCGACGCCTCCGGCACCTGAAGCGTGAACGTCGCGCCCGGGACGAAACGGCCGTCCGGGTCGTCCGTGTACAGCTCCAGCCGGAGCGCGCCCTTCAGTCCGTGCGCCTTCACGAGTCGGCCGACGCGTAGCTGTGTGCGTGCGCTCTGCGGCGGGTGGGCGACGGCCCGGGGGCTCTTTTTACGGTCGGGCTCGGCCATCATCAGTCGTCGGCGACGTCGACGCGCACGCGGCGACCGTCGGCGAGCGCCGTGATGAGCGTGCGCAGAGCCTTGGCCGTCCGGCCGGCGCGCCCGATCACGCGACCGCGGTCGTCCGGGTGCACGTGCACCTCGAGCACGTCCCCCCGCGACGACGTGGAGGCGTCGATGCGCACGTCGTCCGGGTGATCGACGATCCCCTTGACGACGTACTCGAGCGCGTCGGCGAGCAACGGACTACGCCTCGTCGGTCGCGGCGGCCTCGTCGGCCTCCGCAGCCTCGGCGGCGGGCTCCTCGGCCGGCGCGGCCGGCTCTTCGGCCTTCTTCTCGGCCTTGGGCTTGATGACCGACTTCTTCGACGCGTCGGCCTCGAACACGGCCTTGGCGTCGGCCGTCTTCACGGTCGAGACGGCGTTCTCGTCACCCTGGAACGTGCCCCAGTCGCCCGTCAGCTTGAGGATCGCAAGGACCTGCTCGGTCGGCTGGGCGCCGACGCCGAGCCAGTACTGCGCGCGAGCCGAGTCGACCTCGATGTACGAGGGCTCCTCGGTGGGGTGGTACTTGCCGATCTCCTCGATCACACGACCGTCGCGCTTGGTGCGCGAGTCGGCGACGACGATGCGGTAGTAGGGCGCGCGGATCTTTCCGAGGCGCTTGAGGCGGATCTTGACAGCCACGATTCTCCTGAATGTGTTCTAAGACGATGAACGTCGCCTGGAGCGTGGGGTGCACACCTCGGCGGAAGCTCTGCGGGCGGGCCTGCGCCGGATAGAGGGTCGGGCGCGGGTCCGACCCTCTATCCTGCCAGATCGCGACAGCCCGCGCGAACCGCCCGGGTCCCGGTTCACGTCGCTCCGCTAGGGTGACGACGTGCTGCGCTGGCTCCTCCTGTCCGCCGCCATCCTCCTCGAGGTCTCCGGCACGCTGTCGCTCCGCGCGATGACCGACAACGTCGCCTGGGTCGTCCTGTTCGTGATCGGCGAGGCGGGATCCTTCGTCCTCCTCGCCCTCCTCCTGCGTCGCGGCGCCCCGATCGGGCTCGTGTACGGGATCTGGTCGGCGTGCGGCGTCGTCCTCACCGCCGTGCTCGCGGCGTGGCTCTTCCATGACCCGCTCACCTGGCTCATGGGACTCGGCATCGCGATCGTCGTCGGCGGCGTCTTCCTCGTCGAGCTCGGGGCCGCCCGGCACGCCCGGCAGGCGGACGACCGATGAAATGGGTGCTGCTGGCCGGAGCGATCCTCTCCGAGGTGGGGGCGACGCTGGCCCTGCGCGCATCCGAGGGGTTCCGCAAGCGCATCTGGATCGTGCCGGTCGGCGCCGGCTATCTCCTCTCGTTCGTCCTGCTCTATCTCTGTCTCGGGCAGGGGATGCCGATCGGCGTCGCGTACGGCATCTGGTCCGCGGTCGGGGTCGCGCTCACCGCGGTCCTCGCCCGGATCCTGTTCCAGGAGCCGTTCACGTGGACGATGGCGCTCGGGATCGTCGCGATCGCGATCGGGGTGTTCCTGATCGAGGTCGGCGCCGCGCGCTGATCCCGCCCGGGACGCGTGCCAGACTGACCGCGTGACCGTGACCTTCGCCCCCTCCCGCCGATCGACGGTCGGCCTCGAATGGGAGCTGATGCTCGCCGATCGCGACACGGGACAGCTCCGCGGCGACGGTCCGGCCGTCGTGGAGGCGCTCGCTGAGCGAACCGCTGCCGAGCGCTTCACGGTGACGGAGGAGCTCCTCACGAACACGGTCGAGGTGACGAGCGGGATCGGCGACACGGTCGAGGCCGCGGTGGACGACATCGCCGACGCGATCGCCGCGGTGCGCAGCGTCACGGATCCGCTCGGGATCGGACTCCTGTGCGCGGGCAGCCACCCGTTCGCGCAGTGGTACGACCAGCAGGTCACCGACAAGACGCGGTACCACTCGCTCATCGAGCGGACGCAGTGGTGGGGCCGCAACATGATGATCTGGGGCATCCACGTCCACATCGGGGTCGAGGACGTCGCGAAGGTCATGCCGATCATCCGCGCGCTCGCGGTCTATCTCCCCCACCTGCAGGCGCTGTCGGCGTCGAGCCCGTTCTGGGCCGGCGAGCGCACGGGGTACGCGTCCAACCGCGCGCTCGTGTTCCAGCAGCTCCCGACCGCCGGCCTCCCCTGGCTCCTGCCGGACTGGGCCGCGTTCGAGTCGTACCTCGACGACCTGATCCGCACCGGCGTGATGGCCGACGCGACCGAGGTCCGGTGGGACATCCGCCCCGCGCCGCGCTGGGGCACGATCGAGGTCCGCGCGTGCGACGGGATGTCGACGCTGCCGGAGCTCGCCGCGGTCGCAGCCCTCGTGCAGGTGCTGGTCGAGGACTTCTCGCGCCGCCTCGACGCGGGCGAGACGCTGCCCGAGATCCAGCCCTGGTTCGTCCGGGAGAACAAGTGGCGCGCCGCCCGGTACGGCCTCGATGCGCGCGTGATCGTCGACGCCGCGGGCACCCAGGTGCCCGTGCGCGAGCACATCGGCGAGACCGTCGCGCGGCTCACCGACGTCGCGTCCGAGCTGAAGTGCGCGCGCGAGCTCTCCGAGATCTCGCGCATGACGACGAACGGGGCGAGCTACAGCCGGCAGCTCCTCGTCGCCGACGCCGCGGACGGCGACCTCAACGCGGTCGTCCGCCACCTGATGCACGAGTTCCGGGACGGGCCGACGCTCCGCGAGCACCTCGCCTCCGCGGGAGCGTGACAGGGCCCGCTCACGGCGGACTCAGAAAGTGCTCGCCTAGGCTGGAGGCATGATCTCCCCGCGCCGGATCCGTGCCCTCGTGGTGTTCGGCGCGCTCAGCGCGGTCACGGCCCTGGCCGGATGCTCCGCGCTCGCGACGCCGGCCGTGGCGCCCGTCGGCCCGGTCGCGTCCGCACCGGACCCGACGCCGACGCCGACGGACACCGCGAGCCCGTCGGTCGCCGTCGCCGACCCGACGTGGACCTCCACCGCCCCGACGGCGCGCATCGTCACGATCGGCGACTCGCTCATGTCCGGCTACGGACTCTCCGCCGGCGATGCCTGGCCGGACCTGATCGCCGCGTCGGACGGGGCGTGGATCGCGGACCTCGCGTGCGCCGGGATGGGCTTCGTCGCCGACGGCGACTGTGGCACCACCTACGCGGGGATGATCCCCGCCGCGACCGCGATCGCGCCGGACGTCATCATCATCCAGTCCTCCGACAACGACTCCCTGGAGAACCCGGGAGACGTCTACCGGGCGACGCTCGACACGATCAACTCGCTGCGCGGGGCCCTGCCGAACACGCGCCTCATCTGCCTCGGGACGCTGTGGAGCGATACCGACATCCCGGAGGACGTACAGATGACGACCGCTGCGATCCAGACCGCGGCTGCGCAGGCGGGGTGCGAGTTCGTGGACATCGGGCAGCCGCTCGCGGGGCATCCGGAGTGGTATCAGGAGGACGAGGAGCACCCGAACTCGATCGGGCAGCAGCTGCTCGCCTCGGCGATCGCCGCGCAGCTCGGCCCGCTGGGCGTGTTCGCTCCCGCGAGCTGAGCCTCAGCCGCGGCCGAGGAGCTTCTGCAGCTCGGCGAGGTCGGCCTCGCTCGGCGCGCCCTGGGCGCCGCCTCCGCCGAGACCGAAGCCGGAGCCGGTCGGCGTGGCCGGTGCCTGCGCGGCGATCCCCGCGTTCTCGGCGGCGCGCTTCGCCGGGTTGCCGGACCGCGAGCCCTTCGCCTTCTGCGGCTTGCCGCGCTTCGACGAGGCGCCGGGGCGGCCGACCGGGCCGGCGCCGGGGATGCTGGGCACCCCGCCGCGCGCGACGGTCTTCATCATCTTCGCGGCCTGCTCGAACCGCTGCACGAGCTGGTTGACGTCGGTCACCGTCATTCCGGAGCCGCGCGCGATGCGCAGGCGCCGCGACCCGTTGAGGAGCTTCGGGTTGCGCCGCTCCCCCGGGGTCATCGACCGGATGATCGCCTCGGTGCGGTCGAGGTCGCGCTCGTCGAAGTTGTCGAGCTGCTGCTTCATCTGACCCATGCCCGGCAGCATCCCGAGCATCTTCTTCATCGAGCCCATCTTCTTGAGCTGCTGCATCTGGTCGAGGAAGTCCTCGAGCGTGAACTGCTCCTTGGCGAGCTTCTCCGCGACCTTCGCGGCCTCCTCCGCGTCGAAGGTCTGCTGCGCCTGCTCGATGAGGGTGAGGATGTCGCCGAGGTCGAGGATGCGGCTCGCCATGCGGTCCGGGTGGAACGGCTCCAGGTCCTCGAGGCCCTCACCGGTCGACGCGTAGATGATCGGGCGCCCGGTCACGGAGGCCACGGACAGCGCGGCGCCGCCGCGGGAGTCGCCGTCGAGCTTGGAGAGGACGACGCCCGTGAAGTCGACGCCGTCCTGGAAGGCCTTCGCCGTGTTGACGGCGTCCTGACCGGTGAGGGAATCGATGACGAAGAGGACCTCGTCCGGGTTCGTCGCCGCGCGGATGTCGGCGGCCTGCTTCATCAGCTCGGCGTCGACACCGAGCCGGCCGGCCGTGTCGATGATGACGATGTCGTGCTGCTTCTGCTTCGCCTGCTCGACACCGGCACGCGCGACGCGCACCGGGTCGCCGACGCCGTTGCCGGGTTCGGGCGCGAAGATCGCGGCCCCCGCGCGCTCGGCGACGACCTGGAGCTGGTTCACGGCGTTGGGGCGCTGGAGGTCGGCCGCGACGAGGAGCGGGGTGTGCCCCTCCTTCTCGAGGAGCCTCGCCAGCTTGCCGGCGAACGTGGTCTTGCCCGAGCCCTGGAGGCCCGCGAGCATGATCACGGTCGGGGGGTTCTTCGCGAACTGCAGGCGTCGCTGCTCGCCGCCGAGGATCGCGACGAGCTCCTCGTTGACGATCTGCACGACCTGCTGCGCCGGGTTGAGGGCGCGGTTCACCTCGTCGCTCAGCGCGCGCTCGCGCACCTTCGCCGTGAAGTCCTTGACGACGGGCAGCGCGACGTCCGCGTCGAGCAGGGCGCGCCGGATCTCCCGGACGGTGCCGTCGACGTCGGCCGGCGTGAGCCGTCCCTTCGTGCGGAGATTGCGGAAGGTCTCGGTGAGCCGGTCGGAGAGCGTGCCGAAAGTCGCCATGATGCGGAAAGTTTACGCGGTGGGGACCGCGGCGAGCGCGACGCGGATCGCGTCCGCGAGCGACGCGCCGGGCCGCGCGGCCCAGCGGCGCAGCGCCGCGGCCACCGCACCTCCGTACGCCGCGCCCCGCACGTCGGCGACGAGCGGATCGACGCCGCCGCGGCGGAGGCGGTCCGCGGCGAGGTGCCCGATCCGCACCTGACGGGACGCGGCGTCCCGCTCGAACTCGACCCCGAGCCCCATCGCGTCGGCGTGCAGGAGCGCGAGCGCGAGGCTGTCCGGCGCGAAGCCCTCGCCCAGCCCGGCGAGCGCCCGCCGCACTGCGGCATCCGGGTCCGCCTCGTCGTCCGCCTCACCGAGACGCGCGATGCGCTCGTCGAGGCCCGCCCAGAACACCTCCGACTTCGCCTCGAAGTAGTTGAAGAAGCTCGAGCGGCTGACCCCGGCGCGCTGCGCGATGTCCGCGACCGACGTCCGTTCGTAGCCCTGCTCGAGGAAGAGCTCGCACGCCGCCTCCGCGAGCGTCTCCCGGGAGGACGCCCGCGGGCGTCCGGTCCGCCCCTCTGTCGTCACGCCCCCAGGGTACGGCCGGCCCCACCGCCGCGGGAGGGGCGTATTGTTGGACGGGATCCAGCAAGCTCGGGAGAAACACCGTGATCGAGATCGTCGATGCCGGACTCGCGCCGGCGTACGTGCCCTACCACGACGGATGGGCGCTGCAGCGCCGCATCCACGGAGAGGTCCTCGCCGGAACCCGGCCGGACACCCTCCTCCTCCTCGAACACGAGGCGGTCTACACGGCCGGCAAACGGACCGAGCCGCAGGAGCGGCCGCAGGACGGCACGCCGGTCGTCGACGTCGACCGCGGCGGCAAGATCACGTGGCACGGTCCGGGCCAGCTCGTCGGGTACCCGATCGTGCGTCTGACGGAGCCCGTCGACGTCGTGGCGCACGTGCGGCGGATCGAGCGCCTGCTGATCGCGGCGCTCGCCGAGCACGGCGTGGACGGATACCAGGTCGAAGGGCGCAGCGGCGTGTGGGTCCGCCGCCCGCTCTCCGAGGACAAGATCGCGGCGATCGGCGTCCGGGTCGAGAAGGGCGTCACGATGCACGGGTTCGCGGTGAACTGCGACAACACCCTCGCCGGCTTCAGCGGCATCATCCCGTGCGGCATCACGGATGCCGGCGTCACCACCGTCAGCGAGGTGGTCGGACGCGACGTCTCCCCCGCCGACCTGGTCGACTCCGTCACGCGGGTCTTCGAGACCGAGTACGCGGCGGTGACCGCGTGACCGCCGCGAACCCGGACGGCCGCCGGATGCTCCGCCTCGAGGTCCGCAACGCCGAGACGCCGATCGAGCGCAAGCCGGAGTGGATCCGCACGAAGGCGAAGATGGGCCCGGAGTACACGGCCCTGCACACGCTCGTGAAGGACGAGGGTCTGCACACGGTGTGCCAGGAGGCCGGCTGCCCCAACATCTACGAGTGCTGGGAGGACCGCGAGGCGACGTTCCTCATCGGCGGCTCGCAGTGCACGCGCCGCTGCGACTTCTGCCAGATCGACACCGGCAAGCCCGCCGACTACGACACCGACGAGCCCCGCCGCGTCGCGGAGAGCGTGCAGCGGATGGGCCTGCGCTACGCGACCGTCACGTGCGTGGCCCGCGACGACCTCCCGGACGGCGGGGCCTGGCTGAACGCGGAGACCGTGCGCCGCATCCACGCGGACAACCCCGGCACCGGCGTCGAGCTGCTCGCGACCGACTTCAACGGCGACCCGGCGCTCCTCGGCGAGGTCTTCGACGCGCGCCCCGAGGTGTTCGCGCACAACGTCGAGACCGTCCCGCGCATCTTCAAGCGGATCCGCCCGGCGTTCCGCTACGACCGCTCCCTCGGCGTGCTCACGCAGGCGCGCGAGGCCGGGCTCATCACGAAGTCGAACCTCATCCTCGGCATGGGCGAGGAGCCGGAGGAGGTCGTCCAGGCGCTCCGTGACCTGCACGAGGCCGGCACCGACATCGTCACGATCACGCAGTACCTGCGCCCGTCACCGCGGCACCTGCCCGTCGCCCGCTGGGTGAAGCCGGACGAGTTCGTCGGCTTCAAGGAGGAGGCGGAGCGGATCGGCTTCCTCGGTGTCCTCGCCGGGCCGCTCGTGCGCTCGTCCTACCGCGCCGGCCGCCTCTGGGCGCAGTCGATGCGGGCGAAGGGCCGCGACATCCCCGCGGCGCTGCAGCACCTCGCGGCCGACATCGCCGCCGACGGCCTGGAGTTCGCGCAGGCCGTCTGACCGTCGTTCGCGGTCAGTCGGCGCTGGTGACCGAGTGGACCTCGCCCGCCGGGGTGAGGTTCACGAGGAGCACGTCGTCGGCCTCGTCCGGATCAAGCGCGTACTCGAGGACCGCGAAGGGATCCTCCCCGCCCATCTCGTCGGCGAGGATCGTCATGCTCATGAGGTGCAGGGAGCGGATGATGTCGACGTGCGCATCGCCGGAGATGTCGGCGAGCAGCGCGTCGAGCTCGGTCCCGTAGGTCTCCTGCTGCTGCAGCAGGTACTCGGTGACCTCGCTCGTGCGATCGTCCAGCTCGGAGAGCATCGCGCCGCGGGCGCGGAGGTCGATCGCCTCGATCGAGGAGATCATCGACGCGGCGATGTCGAGGGCCGCCTGGGAGACGTCGTCCTGGTCGGGCGCCGTCAGATCCACGGTCACCGTCTGGTCGCCGAACTCGACGTTCTCCGACCAGAAGATCGAGCCGTCCGGGCCCGATTCGAGGAGTCCGAAGAAGTCGTGCTCGATCGCCATGTCCCCATGAAACCAGCCGAACCGCCCGGGGGGAAGTCAGTCCACCAGGGCGGCGGCGAACACGTGCGGAGTGAAGCCCGTGAGGTCGCCGATCCCCTCGCCCTGACCCAGCAGTTTCACGGGGATTCCGGTGCGTTCCTGGACCGCGAGGACGAATCCGCCGCGCGCGGATCCGTCGAGCTTCGTGAGGACCAGACCCGTGACTCCCGCGTGTTCCAGGAACGCCTCCGCCTGCAGGAGACCGTTCTGGCCGGTCGTCGCGTCGAGCACGAGCAGCACCTCGCTGATGGGCGCCAGCTTCTCGACGACGCGCTTGATCTTGCCGAGCTCGTCCATCAGGCCCCCCTTCGTGTGGAGGCGGCCCGCCGTGTCGATCAGCACGATCTCCGTGCCCGTGCGCTGCGCGTACTCGATCGTCTGGAAGGCCACGGAGGCCGGATCCTGGCCCTCCTGCTGCGGGCGCACGATGGCCGCGCCGCCCCGCTCCGCCCACGTCGCGAGCTGGTCGACGGCGGCGGCCCGGAACGTGTCGGCGGCGCCCACCACGACGGTGCGCCCGTAGCGCTGGAGGAACTTCGCGAACTTGCCGATCGTCGTGGTCTTGCCGACGCCGTTGACCCCGACGACGAGCACGACCGCCGGGCGGTCGGTGAGCCGCAGCGTCGTGTCGAACTTCGCGAAGTGCTCCTCGAGCGTCTCGCGCAGCATCCGTTGCAGGTCCCGGGGATCGGTCGTGCGATACCGGTCGACCTTTTCGCGCAGGTCGTCGACGATCCGCTCCGTGACGTCGGGGCCGAAGTCCGCCGTGAGGAGCGCGGTCTCGAGGTCGTCCCACGTCGTCTCGTCGATGACCGGCTTCACGAACATCCCGCGCAGCGCGCGGCCGAGCGACCAGGGTCTTTCCGCCATTCCCCCAGCCTACGGTCGCGCTCGCCCGGTCTCGCGCCGCACGAGCCCGTAAGGGCAGACCGCGAGAGCGGGAGCTACGCGGAGAGCTCGGCGCGGATGCGCTGGCCCACGACGGCGGAGACGCCGTCCTGGCGCATCGAGACGCCGTAGAGGGCGTCGGCGATCTCCATCGTGCGCTTCTGGTGGGTGATGACGATGAGCTGGCTGCTCTCGCGGAGGCGCTCGAACACCGTCAGCAGGCGCCCGAGGTTCGCGTCGTCGAGCGCCGCCTCCACCTCGTCGAGGATGTAGAACGGGCTCGGCCGGGCCGTGAAGATCGCGACGAGCAGCGCGACGGCCGCGAGCGAGCGCTCGCCGCCGGACAGCAGCGACAGCCGCTCGATCTTCTTGCCGACCGGGCGCACCGCGACCTCGATGCCGGTCGTGAGGGGGTTGTCCGGATCCGTGAGCGCGATGTGCCCGGAGCCGCCGGGGAACAGGATCGGGAACACCTCCGTGAACGCGGCCCGCGTGTCCTCGAACGCCGCGAGGAAGATCTCCTGCATCCGGCCGTCCAGCTCCTCGATGATGGTCAGGAGGTCGGTCCGGGTCTGTGTGAGGTCGGCGAGCTGGTCCGTCAGGAACTTGTGGCGCTGCTCCAGGGCCGCGAACTCCTCGAGCGCGAGCGGGTTCACGCGTCCCAGCTGGGTGAGCTTCCGCTCGGCCTCCTGCAGGCGCTTGCGCTGCTCGGCGCGGTCGTACGGCACCGTCTGCGGCTCGTGGTCCTCCGCATGGTCGGCGATGTCGCCGTCCGGCTCGACCGGGATGCCCTGCTCCGGACCGTATTCCGAAACGAGAATGTCCTCGTCCAGGCCCAGCTCGGATGCCGCCCGCTCGAGCAGGCCGGTCACGTGCAGGCGCTTCTCGTGGATCTGGAGCTCGAGCCCGTGGACCCCCTCGGTGACGGCGGCGAGCCGCGTGCGGGCGTCTCCGTCCTGGCGCCGGAGCTCCCCCAGCTCGGCCGACACGGCGGTGCGCGCGGCTTCGGCCGCGGCGAGCTCGACGCGCGCCTGGCTCACCGAGCGGTCGACGGAGTCCAGCACGAGGGGAAGGCGCGCGTGAACGTCCGCCGCGACCTCGCGCTGCGCCCGGCGCACGACGGCGCGGCGCGCGGCTTCGGCCGCGGCCGCCCGCTCCTGCTCGCGCTGCCGTTCGAGCCCCGCGATCCGCGCCTGTCCCGCGCGGATGCGCTCGCGGAGCGTCTCCACGTCGAGGCGGACGCGCATCTCGTGGTCGCGCGCGATCTCGAGCGCCTCGAGCAGGCCGTCGCGCGCGGAGGCGTCGAGGATGGGCCGCGGCGCCTCCTGCGCGATCGCGAGGCGATCGGACGCGACGCGCGCGGAGTCCTCCGCCTCTTCGAGCGCGGTCTGCGCCTGCCGGAGCGCGGCTTCCAGCCGCTCGCACTCGGCGACGCTCGCCTCGTGCCGGACCGTGGCACGGTTCACGAGCTCTGCGTGGGCGGCGAGGGCGGCGTCGTGCTCGCGGAGCGCGTGGAGCGTCGCCTTCGCCGCGCGGCGCGCCTCCTCCAGGGCCGCGGCACGTTCGGTGAGCGCCTCGCGGAGCGCGTCCGCGATGACCGTGATCTCCGCGAGCCGGGCTGCGGCGGCATCCCGCTCCGACGCGAGCTCCAGCCGGGAGCGACCGGCGCCGGAGCCCGCCCGCACCGTGTGGACGGTGCAGACCTCGCCCGCGCGCGTCACCACGGTGACAGTCGGGGCGCCTGCCGGGAGTGCCTGCAACGCGCGATCGGCGGCGTCGAGGTCGTCCGCGACGAGCACGGAGCCGAGGAGGCCCAGAACACCGGGCGGCGCCGTGACGACGTCGACCGCGCGTACGACGCCGGGAACCTCGGGGAGCGCGGGCGCCGTTGACGCGGCATCCGCGATCACGAGGTCGACGACGCCGAGGTCGGCCGAGCGGAGCCGCTCGGCCACGGCGAACGCGTCGCGCCGGGTGGCCACGAGGCCGCCCTCCGCGAGCGGCCCGAGGACCGCCGCGATCGCGGCCTCGAAGCCGCTCCGGACCTGGACGGCGTCGCCGACGAGCCCCTGCACAGCCGCGTCCGTGGCGACGAGCTCGGCGGCTCCGCCGCGGACGTCGAGGGCGCGGGCGAGAGCGGCGGTCTGCGCCGTCAGCGCGTCGCGCTCGCGCTCGGCGGCGTGGAGTCGCTCGCGCAGGGAGCCGACCTCGGTCTCCGCATCCGTGCTCGCCTGCTGCGCCCGCTCGTACGCGAGCGCGTGGTCCGCGGGGGCCTCCTCGGGCAGGTCCGGGCGCACACCCGCGAGCTCCTCCTCGGCCTCCGTCCGGCGCGCGAGCGCGGCGTCGAGCGCGCGCTGCTGACGCTCCCGGGCGGTCTGGACGGCCGACACCGCGGACGCGGCCGCCTCGGCGGTCCCGCGGAGCGATGCGATCCGCATGTCGTGCTCCGAGACGAGCGCGCTCTGCGCGGCGATGTCGGCATCGAGCGCGTCGAGCTCGCCCCGCGCGCGGACGACCTCGCGCGTGGCCTCGTCCGCGGCATCCTGCGCGTCGCCGAGGCCGGCGGCGAGCTCCGAGACCTCCGCGGTCGCCTCGTCGATCGTCGCCTGGGTCACCGTCACGAGGGGCGCTGCGGCATCCTCCTGGTCGCCGAGCAGCGCGAGCCGCTGACCCGCGAGCGTGTAGAGGCCGCGCAGCCGCTCCTGCACCTGCTCGAGCGCGAACGAAGTCCGCCGGGCCTCGTCGACGGCCTCGGAGCGCTGCTGCCCCTCGAGCCGTTCGATGCGGAGCTTCAGCTGGTCGAGCTGGTCCTGCAGCACGAGGCGCTCGGCGTGGCGCTCGTGCTCGGCGCGGGCATGGTCAGCGAGCTGCGTGCGCAGGCCCACGAGCTCGTCCGCGAGGAGGCGTGCCTTCGCGTCCCGGACCACGGCGGCGATCGTCGCGGCCTCCCGCGCGATCTCCGCCTGCCGCCCGAGCGGCTTCAGCTGCCGGCGCAGCTCGCCGGCGAGGTCGCTCACGCGCGTGAGGTTGGCCTGCATCGCCTCGAGCTTGCGGAGCGTCTTCTCCTTGCGGCGCCGATGCTTGAGGATCCCGGCGGCCTCCTCGATGAAGCCGCGGCGATCCTCGGGGGTGGCCTGCAGCACGGTGTCGAGCCGCCCCTGGCCGATGATCACGTGCATCTCGCGGCCCAGACCCGAGTCGCTGAGGAGCTCCTGCACGTCGAGGAGCCGGCACGAGTCGCCGTTGATCGCGTACTCGCTCGCTCCGTTGCGGAACAGCGTGCGGCTGATCGTCACCTCGGCGTACTCGATCGGCAGCGCGCCGTCGCTGTTGTCGATCGTCAGCTGCACCTCGGCGCGACCGAGCGGGCCGCGCGTCGCGGTCCCCGCGAAGATGACGTCCTCCATCTTCCCGCCGCGGAGGGTCTTCGCGCCCTGCTCCCCCATGACCCACGCGAGCGCGTCGACGACGTTCGACTTCCCGGACCCGTTGGGCCCGACGATGCACGTGACGCCCGGCTCCAGCGCGAACGTCGTCGGCTGGGCGAACGACTTGAACCCTTTGAGCGTGACGCTCTTCAGGTGCATGGACGCCCTCCGACCCCGTGGATTACCGACCTACGGTACCGGATGACCCGGGATCCGCCCCGGCGGCGCGACACGCATCCGCTGGCAGTGCGGGCACAGGTGGCTGGAGCGGTTCATGAAGCTCACCCGCACGATCGGCCGACCGCACCGCGAGCACGGCTGCCCTTCGCGCCCGTACGCCTCCAGGGAGTGCGCGAAGTAGCCGGCCTGGCCGTTCACGTTGACGTATTGCGCGTCGAAGCTCGTGCCGCCCTCGGCGAGCGCCTTCCGCAGCACGCCCCGCAGCTCCGCGAGCAGGCGGTTCACGGCAGGCGTCGGGAGCAGGCGCGCGGGCGTCTCCGGATGGATTCGCGCCGCCCACAGCGACTCGTCCGCGTAGATGTTGCCGACGCCGCTCACGAGCGTCTGGTCCAGCAGCACGCGCTTGATCGCGGAGCCCTTGCGCGCGAGCGCCGCCCGGAAGCGCCCGTCGTCGAACGCGGGGTCCAGGGCGTCGCGGGCGATGTGCGCGACCATGAGCGGTGTCGCGGGCCGCGGATCGCCGTAGCCGCCGGGCGCGCCGTCGCGCGTGGGGACGAGCGTGTCGACGGCGAGGGAGCCGAACGTGCGCTGGTCGGCGAAGACGACCGCCAGCTCGCCGTGCACCGGATGCTCCAGGAAGATGCGGATGCGTTCGTGCCGCTCGAGCGGAGCGGCGGGCTCGCGCAGCAGGAGCTGTCCGCTCATGCCGAGGTGGCCGACGAGCGCGCGTTCGTCGGCGCCGTCCAGCGGCATCCACAGGAACTTCCCCCGCCGGACCGGGGCCACGATCGTGCGGCCGGCGAGCGTGGCCGCGAAGTCCGCGGGAAGCCCCGGATGCCGCGTCAGGGCGCGCGGGTCGCGCACGTCCACCGCGGAGATCCGCGCCCCCGTGACCGCGGGGGCGAGCCCCGCTCGGACGACCTCGACCTCGGGGAGCTCAGGCACGACCGCTGAGCTCGTGCCACGCCTTGAGCGCCGCCGTCATCTCGGCCTGCTTCTTGCTCGACCCGGTGCCGAGCGCGGCGAGGTCGCCCACCACGACGGTCGCCGTGAACGTGCGGTCGTGGTCGGGTCCGGTCGCCGTGACGGAGTACGCCGGCGTCGGCCGGCCGAGGGCCACGGCGAGCTCCTGCAGGCTCGTCTTCGGGTCGATCGCGGCGCCGAACCGCTCGGGGTCGGCGAGGAGCGGCTCGACGAGCCGCAGCACGAGCCCGGTCGCGGCATCCTGACCCGCCGACAGGTACGTCGCGCCGATCAGCGCCTCGGTCGTGTCGGCGAGGATCGAGTCCTTGTCGCGCCCGCCCGTCAGCTCCTCGCCGCGGCCGACGAGGAGGTGCTCGCCGAGCCCGATCGCGCGGGCGACCTCGGCGAGGGCGACCGTCGACACGAGGCCGGCCCGCCGCTTCGCGAGCGTTCCCTCGTCGAGGTCGGGATACCGCGTGTAGAGCATGACCGTCACGGCCTGACCGAGAACGGAGTCGCCGAGGAACTCGAGACGCTCGTTGTGCGGGATCTGACCGTGCTCGTAGGCATAAGAGCGGTGCGTCAGCGCAAGCGACAAAAGCTCGGGGTCGATGTCGACCCCGAGCGTGTCGGTGAGGCGCGACCGCACGGGGCGGACGTCGGTCACGGGTGGATCAGATGTCGGCGACCTTGCGGCCCTTGTACTCGAGGAACAGCTCCGTGCCCTGCGAGTCGGTGACGACCTTCGCCTGGTGCGGACGGCTGTAGACGACCTTGCCGTTCTCGATGGTCTTGACGAGGGTCGGCGCCTCCGCCTTCCACTGCGCGCGGCGCGAGCGGGTGTTGGAGCGCGAAACCTTCCGCTTCGGGGGGTTACCTGCCATGGTCTTCTTCTCTCGTTCCGAGGTCTGGGTCCGCCGGGTTCTCCGCCAGCTTCGCGAGCGCGGCCCACCGGGGATCGATGGTCTCGCGCGGCGCGAGCTCGGGATGGTCGGCCAGCCGCTCGCCTGTCTCCGGGTCGAGTCCGGGGCAGTCGGGCCGGCACACCGGCTGAAACGGAAGCGAGAGGACGAGTGCATCCCTGACCAGGATCTCCAGGTCGACATGGTCGTCCTGAACCTCGAAGTCGCTCGCTTCCCGATCAGAATACGCGAAAAGCTCCTGAAACTCGACTTCGACGGGCTGGACGATGTCGGTCAGACAGCGTCCGCAGACTCCCGCGTACTCCGTGCTCGCGGTCCCCGAGACGAGGATCCCCTCGTGCACGGACTCCAACCGCACGTCGATGTCCACCCGCTCGCCTTCGGGCACCGCGACGAGTCCTTCGCCCCAGCGCTCGGCTAGGACGACATCGCGGCTCGTCTCACGCATCTCCCCTGGACGGTGGACGATGTCGCGGACGCCGATGCTGAAGGGTCCCGGGCGGCGCGTGCTCACCCCGGGATTCTACCGGTGGTCGGTCCGGCCGCGGGCCGGTCAGATACCCCGGGCCCCGGTGTCCAGGAACCGCGCGACCGCCTCCGGTACGTAGGGCGTCACGTCGCCGCCGAGGCTCGCGACCTGCCGCACGAGCGAGCTCGAGACGAGGGTGTGCGCGGGGTCGGGCAGGAGGAAGACCGTCTCGATGCCGGCGAGGTGACGGTTGACGATCGCCATGGGGGTCTCGTACGCGACGTCGATCTGCGAGCGGATGCCCTTCACGAGCACGCCCGCGCCCACGTCGGTCGCGTAGTCGACGAGGAGTCCGACGCTCCAGGACGCGATCGTGATCTGGCCGGTGATCCCGGTCTCGGCGATCGACTGCTCCAGCAGCGAGAGGCGCTGCGCGATCGGCAGGAGCGCCTCCTTGCCCGGATTGTGCACGACGACGACGTGCAGCGAGTCGTAGAGGGATGCCGCTCGGCGGATGACGTCCAGGTGTCCGAGGGTCGGGGGGTCGAACGACCCCGGAACGACGGCGATCCGGTTGCTCACCGGATCAGCCTACCCGGCACCCTCCCCGCGAGAACGCGCCCGTGTCACGAAACGACGGCGCGTCTGTGACATACGCGCGTTCTCACGGGGAGTGGCGGGACGGCGGGGGCTGGGGGCGGAGAGGGGCTGGGGTCAGGACTTGTTCAGGGCGGCGCGGGACTCGCGGTCGAGGCGGCGCTCGATCGCCTGGGCGAGGCCGGGGTGGGTGAGCAGCGCCGGGTCCTCGTCGAGGATCCCCTCGGCGGCGGCGCGCGCCCGTGCGATGAGCTCGGCATCCTTCACGACGCGCAGGAGACGCAGGGAGGACCGGACGCCGGACTGGGCCTCCCCCAGCACGTCGCCCTCGCCGCGCAGCACGAGGTCGGTCTCGGCGAGCTCGAAGCCGTCGTTCGAGCTCGCGACCGCCTCGACGCGGGCGCGGCCCGCCGTGCCCGCCTGCGCCTCGGTCACGAGGAGGCACAGACCCGGCACGGATCCGCGGCCGACGCGTCCGCGGAGCTGGTGCAGCTGCGACACCCCGAACCGCTCCGCCTCCAGGATCACCATCGTGGAGGCGTTCGGCACGTCGACGCCGACCTCGATCACGGTCGTGGCCACGAGCACGTCGACGTCGCCCGCGGCGACCGCGCGCATGATCGCGTCCTTCTCGTCGCCCGGCATCCGCCCGTGCAGCACCGCGATCCGCAGGCCCTCGAAGCTCGGATGCCGCGCCAGCAACTCCGCGACCTGCACGACACCCCACTGGATGCCGCCCGTGCTGTCCTCCTCGAGCTCGGCGTCCTGCTCCTGGCCGCCGCGCCCGCCCTCCGCGTCGATCGCGGGGCAGACGACGAACGCCTGATGCCCCTTCCCGACCTCCTCCGCGACCCGGTCCCAGACACGCGCGAACCAGGCGGGTCGCTCGGCGACGGGTGCCACGAACGTCTCGATGCCCGCGCGTCCGGCCGGCAGCACCCGGATCGTCGACACGTCGAGGTCGCCGAACACGGTCATCGCGACCGTGCGCGGGATGGGGGTCGCGGTGAGCACGAGCGCGTGCGGGCTGGATCCCTTCGCCCGGAGAGCCTCGCGCTGCTCGACCCCGAAACGGTGCTGCTCGTCCACGACGACGAGCGCGAGGTCGGCGAACGTCGTGCGATCGCTGAGGAGCGCGTGCGTGCCGATCACGATGAGCGCCTGCCCGGATGCCACGCGGAGCGCGGCCTTCCGTCGCTCCGCCGCGGTCAGCTGCCCCGTGAGGAGCGTCGGCATGAGCCGCGGCGCGAGCTGCGGGCCGAGCATCGCGGCGATCGACCGCAGGTGCTGCCCCGCCAGCACCTCGGTCGGCGCGATGAGCGCGGACTGCCCGCCGGACTCGGCAACCTGCAGCATCGCCCGCAGCGCCACGAGGGTCTTCCCCGACCCGACCTCGCCCTGCACGAGCCGGTTCATCGGCCAGTCGCCGACGAGATCGTCCGCGATCCGCTCCCCGACCGCGACCTGATCGGCGGTGCGGGTGAACGGCAGAGCGGCATCGAACGCCTCGAGGATGCCGCCCGCCGGGCGCTTGGTCGCGGACATCGCGCGGACGAACTGGCGCTGCTGCAGCAGAGCCGTCTGCAGGACGAGCGCCTCGTGCCAGCGGAGCGTGTGGACCGCGGGCCGGATCTGCTCCTCGAAGTCGGGGCGATGGACGCGATCGATCGCGTCGCGGATGGGGAGCAGCCCCTCGGCGCGCCGGAGGTCGTCCGGAAGCGGGTCGTCGAGCGGACCGAGCGCATCCAGGACGAGCCCGACGCTCTTCGCGATCTGCCAGCTGGGCATCGTCGACGTCGCCGGGTAGATCGGGATCGGCTGGTTCGCGTAGGCCTCCGCTGACATGAGCGCGGCGTCCTCGTCCTCGAACAGCTCGTAGTCGGGATGCGCGAACTGTTTGCCCTGTCGGTACTCGCCGACCTTCCCGGAGAAGATGCCGCGGCGCCCCGGCGTGAGGTCTTTCGCCCGCCAGTCCTGGTTGAAGAACGTGAGTTGCACGTCGCCGCGGCCGTCGGTGATCATCACCTCGAGGATCGAGCCGCTCCGCTGCCGCATGCGCCGGACGTTCGCCGAACGGACCTTCGCCACGATCGTCACCTGCTCGCCCACGACGAGGGAGTCGATAGGGGTGAGCTCGCCGCGCAGCGCGTAGCGCCGCGGGTAGTGCGCGAGGAGATCCCCTACGGTCCGCAGGGTGAACGCCCGCTCCAGCGCGCCGGACGTCTTTCCCCCGATCACGCCGTCGAGCCGGGTCTCCAGGCGCACGGCGGGCATGCCCAGAACTCTAGTCTGGGGGGATGACGCGGATCATCGCCGGCGGGGCCAGCGGCATCCGTCTCACGGTCCCCCCGAAGGGCACCCGGCCCACGAGCGACCGCGTCCGCGAATCGCTCTTCGCCGGCCTCGAGGCAGCCGACGAGCTGGCGGGCGCCCGGGTGCTGGACCTCTACGCGGGCTCCGGCGCTCTGGGCCTGGAGGCCCTCAGCCGCGGAGCGGCGAGCGCCGACCTCGTCGAGCAGTCCCGGCCCGCGGCGGCGATCGCGCGCGAGAACGTGCAGCGCGTCGAGCGGTCTCTGGGCCGCTCGGGCATCGCCCGGGTGCATGCCGTGGCCGTCGACGCGTTCCTCCGCGGCGCGGCGGATGCCGTCGACCTCGCGTTCCTCGACCCGCCGTACGAGCTCTCCGAGGCGGACCTCGCCGGTACGCTGGCGCTGCTCGCGCCGCACCTCACGCCGCACGCGCTCGTTGTCGTGGAGCGGGCGAGCCGCTCGCCGGAGCCGAGCTGGCCCGGCGGGCTGGAGCGGATCCGCGAGCGCGGGTACGGCGACACCGCCCTGTGGTGGGCTCAGCCGCGCGCGGAATCCCAGTCGCGGTAGGGATCCCAGCCGCCGCGCCCGGTGAACGGCCGGTCGTCGACGAGAAGCGGTGCCTCGCCGCGCTCGCGTACGACGCCGATCGCGCGGAATGGGTGCGGCAGCGCGGCATCCGCGGGGAACGTGGCGAGCAGCGCGTGGTCCTCCCCGCCAGTGAGGGCGGCGGCGAGATCGTCGCCGAGCACGCTCGTGTCGAGCGCGATCGTGACGCCGGACGCATCCGCCACCCGGGTCGCGTCCAGCGCGAGCCCGTCGGACACGTCGATCATGGCCGTGGCTCCGGCGCGCGCCGCATGCACACCGGCGTCCACAGGCGGCGAGGGCCGCAGCTGTGCGCGCAGGACCACGCGCTCCGAGGCGTCGAGGACGGCCTCGTCGACCGGGAGCGGGATGCCGTCCGCATCGCGGAAGCGGTCGAACAGGAGCGCGAGCCCGCGCGCGGCGTGCCCCGCCTCCCCCGCGAGCGCGACGACGTCGCCGACCCGCGCGGTGCGCCGGAGCACCGGCGCCGGCGGATCCGCGGCGCCCAGCGCGGTGACCGCGATCGTGAGGGTGTCCGAGACCGTGAGGTCGCCGCCCTCGACGGCGCAGCCGGGCGCGAGCGCGTCGCACGCCGCGCGGAGGCCGTCGGCGAGGTCCTCGACGAAGCCGATCCGCGTGTCTTCCGGCATCGCGAGCGCCACGAGCAACGCGATCGGCCGCGCGCCCATAGCCGCGATGTCGGCGAGGTTGACCGCTGCGGCCTTCCAGCCGAGGTCGTGTCCGCTCGACCAGGCGAGCCGGAAGTCCGGGCCGTGCACGAGCGTGTCCGTGGTCGCGACGAGGGGCGCGCCCGGCTCGGCGAGCACCGCGGCGTCGTCGCCGGGACCGACGAGCGCCCGCGACGGGCCGAGCCGGCGCACGATCCGGGCGAGGATCTCCGCCTCCGAGAGCGCACCGACGGGAGTGTCTCGCTCGGTCATCCCTCCACGCTATCGCCCGGGTCGGGCCCCGCCCGCGCCCGGGTTACGCTGGACCGATGATCCGCGCGCGACACCTCCGCTCGGTCGCCGCCCCGCTCGTAGTCCTCGCCGCTCTCGCGGCCGCGTTGGCCGGCTGCTCGTCGACGGTCTCGCTCCCGGCTCCGCCGGATGCGAACGATCCGCTGTGCGCGCAGATCATGGCCCAGCTGCCCTCCTCCGTCGCCGGGCAGCAGCGCCGCTGGACGGATGCGCAGTCCACGGGGGCGTGGGGGGATCCCGCGGCCGTGCTGTTCTCCTGCGGCGTGACGCCGCCCGGGCCGACGACGCTGCGCTGCATTCAGATCGGCGGCGTGGACTGGGTCGTCGACGAGTCCGATGCGCCGCGCTACCGCATCACCTCGTTCGGCCGCACCCCTGCGGTGCAGCTCTACGTCGACAACGACACGGTCTCGCCGAACGACGTGCTGGACCAGTTCGGCCGGCTCATCGCGGGCCGCCTGCCGCAGAACGCGCAGTGCACGGACCCGGAGACCGCCACGCCCGACCTGTCCTCGACCCCCACCCCGACGCCGACGCCCTGAGGATCAGCGCGCGAGGGCGACGTCGATCAGCTCGGAGATGAGCTCGGGATACGTCATCCCGGACGCGATCCAGCACTTCGGGAACATCGAGATCGGCGTGAAGCCCGGCATCGTGTTCAGCTCGTTGACGACCGGGCCGTCCGGGGTGAGGAAGAAGTCGACGCGCGCGAGGCCGCGGCCCTCGACCGCGCGGAAGGCGCGGAGCGCGGCATCCTGCAGGGCCGCGAGCTCGGCATCCGTCACGACGGCGGGGCACACGACCTCGACGCCGTCGCCGCCGAGGTACTTGCCCTCGAAGTCGTAGAACTCGCGGGTCGTGAGCACGATCTCGCCCGGCACCGAGACCCGGTCGGGAGCGTCGCCGCAGCCCTCCAGCACCCCGAGCTCGATCTCGCGCCCGCTCACGCCCGCCTCGACGAGCACCTTGTCGTCCTCGCGGAACGCGACGGCCAGAGCCTCGTCGAGCTCGGCCGCCGTGTGCACCTTCGAGACGCCGACGCTCGAGCCCGCCCGCGCGGGCTTGACGAACCACGGCAGCGGCAGCTCGGCAGCCCGCGCCCGCACGGCGTCGGCATCTGACGCCCACTCGCCCGCCCGCACCGTGGTCCACGGCGCGACCGGCACGCCGGCCGCCTCCAGAACCACTTTCATGAAGTGCTTGTCCATGCACAGCGCCGAGTCGAGCACGCCGCCGCCGGCGAACGGCAGCTCCAGCGTGTCGAGGAAGCCCTGGATCGTGCCGTCCTCCCCGTGCGTGCCGTGCAGGATCGGCAGGACCACGTCGATCTCGCCCAAGCTCTCGACGGTGCCGTCCGGGCGGCGGACGCGCAGCGCGCGATCCCCCGCGGCCTCGGGCCAGAGGATCCGCGTGCCGTTGTCCGCGATCTCGGGCAGGTGCACGGGATCCAGTGCGAACTTCTCCGGGTCGTCGTCCTCCAGGACGAAGGCGCCGGCGCGCGTGATCCCGATCGGGATAACCCGGAAGCGCTCGCGATCAATCGCCCTCAGGACGCCGCCCGCGGTTACGGAGCTGATCGAGTGCTCGCTGGATCGACCTCCGAAGAGCACCGCCACCGCCAAGCTGTCCATTCGGGCTTCTCTCCTCTTGGGGGGTGTCGTCGTCGGTGGTCAGATGGGGGGCGATGTCGCGGGGATCCATGGTCCCGTCGAGCACGCGCTTGACCTGCTCGACGATGGGCATCTCCACGCCGGCCTCACGCGCCAGCTGCAGGATCGGCGCCACCGAGGCGAGACCCTCGGCGGTCTGCTGCATGTGCTTCACGACGTCCTGGAAGCTGTACCCCTGCCCGAGGAGCCTACCGGCCGTGTTGTTGCGGCTGAGCGGCGACTGGCACGTCGCGATCAGGTCGCCGAGCCCGGCGAGCCCCTGCAGGGTCTCCGGCTCCGCGCCCTGGGCGACCGCGAAGTCGGTCATCTCGACGAGGCCGCGCGTGATGATGGAGGCCTTCGTGTTCTCGCCGTAGCCGACGCCGTCCACGATCCCGATCGCGACCGCGATGAGGTTCTTGAGGACCCCGCCGAACTCCGTGCCGATCACGTCGGCGTTCACGAAGCTGCGGAAGTACGCGTTGCGGGCGCAGCGGGCCACCGCCTCGGCGGTCTCCGGGCTGAGGGAGGCGATCACCGCGGCGGTCGGCTGCTCCCGGGCGATCTCCAGCGCGAGGTTCGGACCGGATGCCACGGCGATGCGATCCGGATCGCAGCGCAGCTCCTGCTCCATGACCTGGCTCATCCGCAGGCCGGTGCGCTTCTCGACGCCCTTCATGAGGGAGACGATCGGCACCTCGGTCCGGGAGAGGATCGGGCGGAGCGTCTTCAGGTTCTGGCGCAGCGCCTGGCTCGGGATCGAGAGGTAGACCTGCTGGGCACCCTCGAGCGCGTCCGCGACCTTGCTCGTCGCGGACATCGTGCGCGGGAGGTTCACGCCCGGCAGGTACTGGCTGTTGCGCTTGGCCTGGTCGATCTCGAGTGCGAGCTCGGGGCGGCGGGCCCACATGACGACATCCGCCCCGCCGTCGGCGAGCACCTTCCCGAACGTCGTGCCCCAGCTGCCCGCGCCGAGCACGGCGACCCGGGGGCCCGTGGCCCGCGGGCTCACAGCCGGCCCGTCTCGGCCTGGCCGTGCGCGGCCGGATTCCAGCGCTCGGCCGGCGGCGTCTGGCCGCGCAGGCCGCCCAGGAGGTCCGCGATGTCGTGCATGACCGCGTCCGTCGCGTTCGCGAGCACCTCGGGGGTGGCGGGGACGCCGCGGTAGGCCGACAGGTCGACCTCGGGGCCGATCACGAGCCGCACGCGCTTGCGCAGCGGCCAGAGGCTCGGCTTCTTGCCGTACCGCGGAAGCACCGCCTGCACGCCCCAGTGCGCCATCGGAATCAGCGGGATGTCACCGGCGAGCGCGAGGCGCACGGCACCGGTCTTGCCCCGCATGGGCCACATGTCCGGGTCACGGGTCAGCGACCCCTCCGGGTAGACGATGATGCCCTGGCCGTTCGTGGCGAGCCGCTCGGCGGCCTCGATCGTCTGCTTCGCCGCCCGGCTGCTCGACGAGCGCGCCACGGGCACCATCCCCGTCGAGCGGAATGCCCACCCGATCGCCTTGTTGCGGAACAGGCTCTCCTTCGCGAGGAACCGTGGCGCTCGCCCGAGGTGGTAGACCGCGATCGCGACGGCGAGCGGGTCGAGCTCGGAGTAGTGGTTGGGCGCGAGGACGAACGCGCCCTCCTCGGGGAGGTGCTCCTCGCCCTCCAGGTCGAGCTTGATGAAGAGGCTGAAGATCGGGATCACGGGAGCTGCGAGCACCCAGAAAGCACTCGGCCGCGTCGTCTCGGGAGAGCGGCGGCGCCGTCGAGAGCGGGCCACGGCTATCCGACGACGTCGAAGTCGGCGCCGAGCGCGGTCAGCTTGTCGAAGAACTTCTCGTAGCCGCGGCTGAGGATCCCGACATTGCGGACCGTCGAGGTGCCGTCGGCCGTGAGCGCCGCGATGACGTGGCTGTAGCCCCCGCGGAGGTCGGGCACCGTGATGTCGGCGCCGGTCAGCGCGGTCGGCCCGTTGATGACGGCGGCCTGCTCGAGGCTGCGGCGCGGCACGCGACGCGGCCCGCCCTGCAGGCCGTGCGGGTAGACGGTGATGTCGGCGCCCATCTTCACGAGCGCCTCGGCGAAACCGAACCGGTTCTCGTACACCGTCTCGTGCACGGTCGACTGCCCGGTCGCCTGCGTCAACGCGACGATCAGCGGCTGCTGCCAGTCGGTCATGAAGCCGGGGTGCACGTCGGTCTCCACCGTGACCGGACGGAGGTCTCCGCCGCGGCGGAAGAGGATGCCGTCCTCGCGGATGTCGAACGAGCCGCCGACCTTGCGCAGGACGTTGAGGAACGTCAGCATCTCCTGCTGCTTCGCGCCGCCGACGAAGATCTCGCCGTCGGTCGCGAGCGCGGCGCTGGCCCAGCTGGCGGCCTCGTTGCGGTCGAAGATCGCGCGGTGGTCGTAGCCGTCCAGCCGCTCGACGCCCTCGATGAGGATGACGCGGTTGGGCTCGTACGAGATGATCGCGCCCATCTTCTGCAGCACTGCGATGAGATCCATGATCTCGGGCTCGATCGCCGCGTTGCGCAGCTCCGTCACGCCGCGCGCGCGGACGGCCGTCAGGAGCACCTGCTCGGTGGCGCCGACGCTCGGGTACGGGAGATGGATGCTCGCACCGCGCAGGCCGCGCGGCGCGGAGAGACGGATGCCGCTCGGGAGCTTCTCGACGACCGCGCCGAACTTGCGCAGCGCGTCGAGGTGGAAGTCGATCGGACGGTCGCCGATGCGGCACCCGCCGAGATCCGGGATGAACGCCTGGCCGAGCTGGTGCAGCAGCGGGCCGCAGAAGAGGATCGGGATGCGGGAGGCGCCCGCGTGCGCGTCGATCTCCTCCATGTGCGCCGACTGGACGTCGCGCGGATCGAGCCGCAGGGAGCCGGGCTCGTCGCCCTCCTCGACGCGCACGCCGTGCACCTCGAGCAGCGAGCGGACGACCGCGACGTCGCTGATGTCGGGGACGTCACGGAGCACGCTCGGGGCCTCGCCGAGGAGCGAGGCCACCATCGCCTTCGTGACGAGGTTCTTCGCCCCCTTGACCTCGACGCGCCCGTGCAGCGGACGACCCCCGTGGATCGACAGCGTCTCTCCGGCTGCGCTCTTCGCGTTGTCCTTCGTGGCGGTGTCTTCCACGAGTGTCATCTGGTGCGCCTCACTCTGCAGTGGGGACCGGCAAGGTGCGCGGCCGCCAAGACTCGCGTCGTGCCTCGTAAGCGGCGATGCGATCTTCGTTCCTGAGCGTGAGCCCGATGTCGTCGAGTCCCTCCAGGAGCCGCCACCGAGTGTAATCGTCGATGTCGAAAGGAACCCGGAGGTCGCCCAGCGTGGCTTCGCGCGCCTCCAGATCCACCGTCATCGAGACCCCCGGCTGCGCCTCGATCGCCGCCCAGAGCCGCTCGATGTCCGGCTCCGAGACCACGCCCGTGACGAGCCCCTGTTTCCCCGCGTTCCCGCGGAAGATGTCGGCGAACTTCGGGCTCAGAACCGCCCGGAACCCGTAGTCCCGGAGCGCCCAGACCGCGTGCTCGCGGCTGGATCCGGTGCCGAAGTCGGGACCCGCGACGAGCACGGACGCCGACGAGTACGCGGGCTGGTTGAGAACGAACTCCGGGTCCTGGCGCCAGTTGGCGAACAGCGCGTCCTCGAAGCCGGTCTTGGTCACCCGCTTGAGGTAGACGGCCGGGATGATCTGGTCGGTGTCGACCGCGGAGCGGCGCAGGGGCAGCGCGACGCCGGTGTGGCTCGTGAACTTCTCCATGTCAGACTCCCGCCTGGATCGCATCGGCCGGAACGAGATCGGCCGGGCTCGACAGCGTGCCGCGGATCGCCGTGGCGGCCGCGACGAGCGGCGACACCAGGTGCGTGCGCCCGCCCTTGCCCTGCCGGCCCTCGAAGTTGCGGTTGCTCGTGGAGGCGCAGCGCTCCCCCGGCGCGAGCTGGTCGGGGTTCATGCCCAGGCACATCGAGCATCCGGCGAAGCGCCACTCGGCGCCGAACTCCTCGAACACCTTGTCCAGACCCTCGGCCTCGGCCTCCAGGCGCACGCGCGCGGAGCCCGGCACGACCATGACGCGCACGCCGTCGGCCTTCTTGCGGCCCTCGACGACGGACGCGAACGCGCGCAGGTCCTCGATGCGGCTGTTGGTGCAGGAGCCCATGAAGACCGCGTCGACCCGGATGTCCTTCATCGGGGTGCCGGCCTCGAGGTCCATGTATTCCAGCGCGCGCTCGGCAGCGGCGCGCAGGTTCGGGTCCTCGATCTCGGACGGCGTCGGCACGACGTCCGACAGCGACACGCCCTGCCCGGGATTGGTGCCCCACGTCACGAACGGCTCCAGCTCGGCCGCGTCGATGAAGACCTCCGCGTCGTAGACGGCGCCCTCGTCGGACGGCAGCGTGCGCCAGTAAGCGACCGCATCCTCCCAGTCCTGCCCGCGCGGCGCGTGCGGGCGGCCCTCCAGGTAGGCGAACGTCGTCTCGTCCGGGGCGACCATGCCGGCGCGGGCGCCGGCCTCGATCGACATGTTGCACATCGTCATCCGCCCTTCCATCGAGAGGCCCCGGATGGCGCTGCCGCGGTACTCCAGGACGTAGCCCTGGCCGCCGTTCGTGCCGATCCTCGCGATGACGGCGAGGATGATGTCCTTCGCCGTGACGCCGGGGGCGAGCTCCCCCTCGACGGTGATGGCCATCGTCTTGAACGGCTTCAGCGGCAGGGTCTGCGTCGCGAGGACGTGCTCGACCTCGCTCGTGCCGATGCCGAACGCCATCGCGCCGAACGCGCCGTGCGTGGAGGTGTGGCTGTCGCCGCACACGACGGTGATGCCCGGCATCGTGAGGCCGAGCTGCGGGCCCACGACGTGGACGATCCCCTGCTCCGCATCCCCCAGCGAGTGCAGCCGCACGCCGAACTCCGCGGCGTTGTGGCGCAGCGTGTCGATCTGCAGACGGCTCGTGAGGTCGGCGATCGGCTTGTCGATGTCGAGCGTCGGGGTGTTGTGGTCCTCGGTCGCGATCGTCAGGTCGAGCCGGCGGACCGGTCGGCCCTCGGCGCGCAGGCCGTCGAAGGCCTGGGGGCTCGTCACCTCGTGCACGAGGTGCAGGTCGATGTAGATGAGGTCGGGCTGGCCGTCCTCGCCCTTGACGACCAGGTGGTCGTCCCAGACCTTCTCGGCGAGCGTGCGCGGAATCGGGGTGCTCATGTGTGTCGTTCTCTCCTCGGGAATCGGATCAAGCCCACGACGGACTCCGCGACGAGTGAGGCCTGAAGGAGATTAGGACTCGTCGCGGCCGCTAAGGAGAAGGCGGGCGATCAGCACCCGCCCAGGCTATCACTTCGCCCTGGGCGAGTCGCCGGGCGTAACAGTCGTTCGCATTCCGGGTCCGCGACGCCGCGCGTGCGATCCTGAGGGGTGCGCTCCGTGAGCGCGAGAGCGAGTGAGAGGAAACCGATGTCCGTGTTCGGTGAGGACGGATTCAGCACGCGTCAGGTGCACGTGGGTGCCGACGCGATCGACGCGTCGCCGCGCGCCCTGCCGATCCACCTCACGGCGGGCTTCCGCTTCGGGGACTTCGACGGCGCCGCGAACCACTTCGGCACCGGCGACGGCTTCGGCTACACCCGCACCGGCAACCCCACGATCGAGGCCGTGGAGCGCAAGCTGGCATCGCTCGAGTCCGGGGTGCAGGCGCAGCTCGTCGCGAGCGGCCAGGCCGCGGTCGCGATCACGTTGCTCGGGCTCCTGTCCGCCGGCGACCACCTCGTCGTCTCCAACCACATCTACGAGGGCACGCGCGGCTTCCTCCTCGACAGCCTGTCGCGCTTCGGCATCACGACGGACTTCGTGGGCGACATCGACGATCCGGATGCCTGGCGTCGCGCCATCCGGCCGACCACCCGCGTGCTGTTCACCGAGTCGATCGCGAACGCGCGCAACGACCTCGTCGACATCGCCGCGATCGCCGCGATCGCCGACGAGCACGGCATCCCGCTCGTGGTCGACAACACGCTCGCGACCCCCTACCTCCTGCGTCCGCTCGAGCACGGCGCCGCCATCGTCGTGCACTCGGCCAGCAAGTTCCTCGCCGGCCAGGGCTCGGTGCTCGGCGGTGTCATCATCGACGACGGCCGCTTCGATGCCGAGCGGTCGGGCGCCCTATTCCCGCACCTGGTCGCGCGGACCCGCACCGGCGGACCGAGCTTCGCCGAGCAGCACGGGGGCCTCGCTCGTATCGCCTATATCCGGGAGAGCGTCGCACCGCGCTTCGGCCCCACGATCTCGCCGCTGAACGCCTTCTTCATCGGCCAGGGCGTCGAGACCCTCAGCCTGCGGGTCCGGCAGCAGTCGGCGAACGCGCTCGAGGTCGCGCGCTGGCTCGAGGCACGGCCCGAGGTCGCGTCGGTCGACTACATCGGTCTGCCCTCGCACCGCGATCACGCGCTCGCCGAGCGCTACCTCCCGCGCGGCAACGGGTCGGTCTTCCAGTTCACGCTGCGCGGCGGCCTGGAGGCGGCGCGCGCCTTCGTCGAGTCGGTGCGCGTCTTCACGCACATGACGCACCTCGGCGACGTCCGCTCGCTCGTCCTCCACCCCGGCACGACGAGCCACGCGTTCCGCACCGACGACGAGAAGGACCTGCAGGGCGTGCAGCCCGGCACGCTCCGCGTCTCGATCGGGATCGAGGACCTCGACGACCTCCTGCAGGACCTCGACAGCGCGCTGCGCGCCACGGCCGCAGCCGCGATCGGCGGCTCTCCGATCGACGGACAGGCGGAGGGGCTCACGGACACGGTGCCGGCGTGAGCCGACTCCAGCACTTCGGCTGGTTCCTCGCGCGCGGGTTCGGCCCGCAGGGATGGGGCCACCCGTACCTCGACTGGAACTACCGCTGGACCGAGCCGCGTCTCTACCAGGAGTCCGCGCGCGTGCTGGAGCAGGCCGGCTTCGACCTGCTGATCATCGAGGACGCCCCCTCGCTCGGATCGGCCGAGACGATCGACCTGCGCGTCCGCCAGGCCTTCGGCGGACCCAAGCACGACCCGCTGCTGCTCGCGCCCTACCTCTTCGACGCGACCCGCCATCTCGGGATCGCGCCGACCGTGAACCCCGCCGCGTACCTCCCCTACACGGCGGCGCGGCAGTTCGCGACCCTGCAGCACCTCAGCGGACACCGACTGGGCCTCAACGTCGTGACCGACACCGGCAGCGCGCGCCACTTCGGCGATGCGCCGCAGCTCGGCCACGACGCCGCGTACGACCGGGCCGAGGAGTGGCTCCGCGGCATCCAGGACCTGTGGCGCAGCTGGGACGACGACGCCCTCATCGCCGACCCGGCGCGCGGCCGGTACGCGGACGGCGACAAGCTGCACGCCGTGCCGCACCGCGGCGCACACTTCGCGTTCGACGGCCCGCTCAACGCCATCCCGTTCACCGAGGGCGACCCCGCGATCGTGTCGCCCGGCGGATCCGGCCGCGGCCTCGCGTTCGCCGGGGCCAACTCCGACGTACAGCTCGCCCTCGCCCCGCTCGATCGCGAGAGCATCACCGCGTACCGCGCGAAGATCCATGCGGCGGCCGCGGCCTCGGGCCGCGCACCGTCGGACATCCGCATCCTCTTCGCGATCCAGCCCGTCCTCGTGTCGTCGCCCGAGGAGGCCGACCGGGTCGTCGCCGCGTCCGCGCACCCGGACGACGCCGCCCTCCGCTGGATCGCGGAGCGCCAGTCCAGCGACCTCGAGACCGACCTCACCGCGGTCGACCTCGACCGCCCGCTCGACACCGCGATCTTCGGCGAGCACGTCTCGGAGGGCAGCATCCGCCGGCTCGTCGGCGCGCACGATGCCGCGACGCCTCTGCGCACGATCCTCGCGGCGCACGCGCGCCTCGGCCGGCTCCGCGACGGCAGCGGCTTCGTCGGCACCGCCGACGAGCTCGCCGACCGGATCCAGGAGCTCGGCGACTGGGGCAACGACGGCGTATTGCTGTGGGGCGACCTGCACCCGGTCGCCGTGCATCGCACGCTCGGCGAGCTCGTGCCGATCCTCCGCCGCCGCGGCATCCTCCGCTCCGAGTACGTCGACGGCGGCCTGAAGGCCAACCTCCACGCCTTCTAGCCCCTCCCGCGACCCCACCCCCTCCCCGCCACCCCACCCCCTCCTCGCGCCGCAACGAGCGGAGGAGATGTGAGGAAGGGAGGAGGGGATGGCGGCCACGGGTCCTCCCCTCGTCCCATCTCCTCCGCTCATGACGCGCGGTGGAGCCCCTGGGCGACGGCTCGCTGGATCCGATCCTGGACGGCGGGCCAGTCGTCGATGACCTGCTGGTAGCTCACCCGGATGACGTGATCGCCGAGCAGCATCAGCTCGGCGTCATGGGCGATGTCGCTCGTGCGCTGCGAACCCACGTGATGACTGCCGTCGACCTGGAGCACGAGCCGCTCCCCGACGAGGAAGTCCACGCGGTGGCCGGCGATCCAGGTCTGCGACAGGATCCGCAGCCCCAGCCAGCGCAGCCGGGTTCTCACGAGCGTCTCGAGCCCGGAATCGACGTACGGTTCGGCGCGCGCGAGGACAACGCGGGCACGCCCCGGCAGCGGCAGACGCTCCAGCGCCTGCCGGTCCGCGAGACCCTGCCTCATCGCGGACTCCCAGACCGCGAGCGCCGACTCGAGCGGCTGGCAGGTCGCGACCACCGCGAGGACGTTCTCGATCGGATCCTCCAGCGCGTGCGGATGCCGGGGCACGAGCGGTGCACTCCAGTGCACCCGCCCGTATGCGAGGTGGACGCGACCCGTATGCGCGGGCGCCGCGACGTGCGGCAGCCCATCGGCGAGCACCCAGAGTCCGAGACGCCGGGCCTGCGTTACACAGGTCAGGACCACCCCGTGCGTCGCTGCGGCGACGAGATACGGATCGGCGTCCGGGAGGACGAGCCAGACACGGCGGACACGTCGAACCGCATCCGCCGAGACCGCGGCCGCGATGGCCCGCTGCGACAGACCGGATCGCACGAGCTCCGCGGCTCGCGCCACCCCTCCGCGGGCGCGCACTCCCTCGGCGACACGGTCGTTCTCCATGGCACCAGCGTCCCTATCGCCTGCCGCATCCCCGCACTCCGACCCCTTGCATGGGGAAAGCGCAGGCCACCACGAGGCCTGGGGAGGAGCCGCGACCGTTGCCATCCGCTCCTCCGCCGCGCGTCCGACCCCCGCCCGGCGCGTGACGAGCGGAGGAGATGTGAGGAAGGGAGGGCTCGCGCGGGCCCGGGGATCCTCCGCTCGTCCCATCTCCTCCGCTCGTTACGCGGGTGGGGGCGGCGTGGCGGGGGCGGGGACCTGCTTCGCGCGATCGCGGCGGGAGGACAGGAGGCTCGCGCCCGTCGCGACGACCATCGCCACCACGATCACGGCGAGCGACAGGCCGGTGGAGATGTCCGGGGCCCACTCGACGGGGTGTCCGCCGTTGATGAAGGGCAGCTCGTTCTCATGCAGCGCGTGGAAGACGAGCTTCACGCCGATGAAGGCGAGGATGAACGCGATCCCGTAGTGGAGGTACTTGAGCCGATCGAGCAAGCCACCGAGCAGGAAATACAGCTGCCGCAGTCCCATGAGGGCGAACAGGTTCGCGGTGAACACGATGAAAGGGCTCTGCGTGATGCCGAAGATCGCGGGGATCGAGTCGATCGCGAAGATGAGGTCGGTGAAGCCGATCGCCACGAACACGAGGATCATCGGCGTCCACAGTTTCGTGCCACCCACGATCGTGCGGAGCTTCGACCCGTCGTAGTGGTCGGTGATGTTGATGAACCGCCGGAGGAAGCGGACGATCCCCGTCTCTCGTTCGGCGTCCTCGTGCTGCTTGCCGGGGAACGCCTGCCGCCAGGCCGTGTAGACGAGGAACGCGCCGAACACGTAGAAGATCCAGCTGAAGTTCTCGATGAGGGCTGCGCCCAGCAGGATGAAGGCCGCCCGCAGGACGAGGGCGATGATGATGCCGACCATCAGCACTTCCTGCTGATACCGGCGCGGCACCGAGAACTGGCTCATGAGCAGCACGAACACGAACAGGTTGTCGATCGACAGGCTGTACTCCGTCAGCCAGCCGGCGACGAACTCCCCCATCGCGGTGGTGCTCCCGGTCACCAGGAGGAGCACCACGGCGAAGACGAGCGCGAGCACGACGTAGAACACGACCCACAGCGACGCCTCCCGCATGGAGGGGATGTGCGGACGCCGGAGGATGAGGAGCAGATCGCCGACGAGGATCAGAACCAGCACGATCAGTGCGGTGACCTCGAACCAGACAGGGATCTCGAAACCCATTTGGGGGCCTTTCGGACGGGACGACAAAGTCCGAAAGTCTCTCCCCCGCTTCCGCGGCGCGCGCCCGGAGCCGATGACGGTCGTGATGACGGGACGCGCGAGTCGGGATACTCCCCCTCGCTGAGCCGAGTCTATCGGTCGCGGGCGGCGGGCAGCGTGCAGCGAACTCAGGCGGCGAGGAACGGCTGGTGCCGGTAGCCCGTCCCGTCGAGGATCACGACGGTGGACTCGCCCACCTCGACGAACGCCCCGGGGAGGTCGTTCAGCGGCTCCGAGACGACGACCTGCGCATGGTCGCCGAACGCCGACAGCCGCTCGGCGTCCGGGTACATGTGACGCAGTGTCGGGATGTCGGTGGAGTGGAACAGCGTCCGCGTGCGCCCCTGCGTGGAGTACCGGAACGCCCAGAGCGTGTGCCCATCCGAGACGGCGATCGTGCCCTGCATGGGGAAGGGGATGTCGACGGCCTGACCCGCCGCCTCCACGCGGCGGATCGCGTCGCCCATCGCCCGCACGGGGTCGTCGGTGAGGCCCATCGTGAGGGCGAGGTGGAAGAGCACCTCGCTGTCGGTGGTGCCCTGGATGGTGGGGTACAGCTCCGGGTCGACGTCGAGGACCAGGTCCCGCTTGATCCTCGAGAAGCCGGCGATCGCGCCGTTGTGCATGAAGAGCCAGTTGTCGTGGCGGAACGGGTGGCAGTTCGTCTGCTGGATCGGTGGCGCGGCCGCCGCCCTGATGTGGGCGAAGAACAGGGGACTCCGCAGCGAGCGGCTGATCTCCCGTAGGTTGACGTCATTCCAGGCGGGCTCGGTGCTGCGGAAGACGAACGGCGCCGCTCCTGCCGCCGCATCCTCCGCATACCACCCGAACCCGAAACCGTCCCCGTTGACCGTCTCGGCGCCCAGCGGCGAGTTGAGCGACATCGCCACGACCGAATGCTGCGGATCGAGGAGGAGCGTGGAGGGAACCAGGGGCTCCCCCGCGTAAGCCAGCCAACGGCACATCGTCGTACCTCCCCCACCGCTCGCCAGCCGAGCAGACACGAGTCATGCTAGGGCGCGCGACGCGGCGGCGACAGGGGCAGGGGCAGCGCTTGTCCCCCGGCGGCAGGGCTCGTAGCGTGGCCGCGGAGGGGTCCATGAGACGACGGATCGCGGCGGTCGCCTGCGGGCTCGCGGCGGCACTGGTGCTGTCCGGGTGCACGGTCGCGGCCCCGATCGACGCGTCGCCCTCGATCGCCCGCACTGTCGAGATCCCCGGCGGGCGGAAGATGTACCTCGAGTGCGCGGGTTCCGGCTCACCGCGGGTCGTCCTGATCTCCGGACAGCGCGGCTCCGCGCAGGAATGGTCGATGGTCGCGGCGGGGGTCTCGTCCCCGCCGGTCTTCGCGCAGATCGCGCAGCACACGCGCGTGTGCGCGTATGACCGGCCGGGCACGCCCGTCGGGAACGGGTTCAGCCGCAGCGACCCGGCGCCGCAGCCGACGACGGCCGCCGCGATGGCGGACGACCTGGCCGCGCTGCTGGTCGCGGCCGGCGAGACGGGACCGACGGTCATCGCCGCGCACTCGGCCGGCGGCCTCGCCGGCCTCCTCTACGCCGCGAGACACCCGGACGACGTCGACGGCCTCGTCTTCGTCGACGCGACCTCGACCGGTCTCCGCGCGGCCGAGACCCCCGCGCAGTGGCGGATCCAGCTCGAGCTCCTGAGCGGCGATCTGCGCGACTCGCTCGCGGAGTACCCCGACATCGAGCGCATCGACTTCGACACGAGCTTCGATCAGGTGCTCGCGGCGCCGCCCCTGCGCCAGATGCCGCTCGTCGTCCTGTCCGCCGACCGGCCCTGGGGGCCGATCCTGCGTCAGATGCACGACGCGGGCACCCTGCCCCCGGACGTGCCGGCCGACTTCGGATACGTCATCGACCACGCCTCCGCGGAAGGGCAGGCCGGGCTGGCCTCCCTCGTGGAGGGATCGATCCACATCACCCGGACCGACAGCGGGCACGACGTGCACCAGGAGCAGCCCGACCTCGTGTCGATCCAGATCCTCCGTGTCGTCGACCGCGTCCGCGCGGGCGACGACACCGCGGAATGAACGAAGCCCCCTCCGAGGAGGGGGCTTCGTGTCGCTGGTGACCCCAGCGGGATTCGAACCCGCGTTACCGCCGTGAGAGGGCGGCGTACTAGGCCGCTATACGATGGGGCCGAATAGGCAACCGTTCGATTATGCCATGCCCCGAGAGGCCCGGCCAAATCACCGTCGAGTTGCCGAGGCGGTCGGCGCGGGGTTGACTCGGAGCATGCGAGTCACGAAGTTCGAGCACGCCGCCCTGCGCCTGGAGAAGGACGGGGCCGCCCTCGTGATCGACCCCGGGACCTTCACGCGGCCGGTGCCCGCGGACGACGTCGTCGGCGTCGTGCTCACGCACGAGCATCCCGACCACTGGACCCCCGAGCAGCTCGACCGGCTCCTCGCCGCGAACCCGGGCATCCCGATCTTCGCGCCGGAGGGCGTCGCCAACGCGGCCGCCACGTACGACGTCACCGTGGTGAAGCCCGGCGACGAGCTCGTGGTCGGCCCGTTCTCCCTGCGGTTCTTCGGCGGCCGGCACGCGGAGATCCACTCCAGCATCCCGATCGTCCAGAACGTGGGCGTGCTCGTCGACGACGCGTTCTACTACCCGGGCGACTCGTACGCCGTCCCGGAGGGCGTCCTGGTCGACCTCCTGGCCGCGCCGATCGCCGCGCCGTGGCTGAAGATCGGCGAGGCGATGGACTTCGTCCTGGCCACCGCACCCCGGCGCGCGTTCGGCACGCACGACATGACCGTGTCGCCGACGGGCCTGGCGATGCACCGCGCCCGACTGCAGTGGGCCGTCGAGCAGGACGGCGGATCGTTCCTCCCCCTCGATCCGGGAGACAGCACCGAGGTCTGACCCGGCATAGCCGTTCCATAGCACCGCCCTATGGCCTCCTCCGGGAGCCCCCTTAGCCTCGCTTCTGTGACCGCCCTCGCCGACCGACCGCCGCTGCCCGCTGCTCCGCCCGCCGCGACCCTCGTGCCCCGCCTGCGGCACGGCTGGACGATCGGGATCCTCCTGCTCACCCTCGCGACGCTCCTCCTGACGACCTGGGCGATCGCCACCGGCTCGCAGTCCGACTACTACGCCGCCATCGCCCTGTCGATGAGCAAGAGCTGGCCGAACTTCTTCTTCGGCGCGCTCGATCCCGCGGGCACCGTCACGCTCGACAAGATCCCCGGCTCGTTCTGGATCCCCGCCCTGTTCGTGAAGGTGTTCGGGTTCTCGACCTGGGCCGTCATCCTCCCGAACGCCCTCGCCGCCGTCGGCGCGACGCTCCTCGTCGCGGTCACCGCGCGGCGCCTCGCCGGCACGACGGCGGGACTCGTCGCGGGCACGGTCGTCGCGACCACGCCCATCCTCATCGCGGTGTCGCGCTCCAATCAGCCGGAATCGTTCTTCGTGCTCGGGCTCGCCCTCACCGCGTGGGCCGCCGTCCGCGCCCTGGACCGCCGCAGCCTCGGCTGGCTGGTCACGGCGGGACTCTTCGTCGCGTTGTCGTTCCAGATGTACATGCTCGAGGCGTGGGCGGTGTGGCCCGCGCTCGCGATCGCGTACCTGCTCACGGCCCAGCCGCTTCTCCGCAGGATCTGGCATCTCGCGGTCGCGGGCGTGATCAGCCTCGCGACGTCCGTCGTGTGGATCGTGATCGTCTCGCTCGTGCCGGCCTCGGCCCGCCCGTACATCGGCAGCACGCTCGGCAACAGTGCGTGGGAGATGGTGTTCGGATACAACGGCCTCGGCCGCTTCGGCGCGACGTCGGACACGTCGGCCTACCGGTCCTTCACTCCCCCGTTCTCGGGGAGCCCCGGCGTCTTCCGGCTGTTCAACACCGAGCTCGCGGGGCAGATCGCGTGGCTCGTCCCGGCGACGCTCGTGGCGATCGTCGTGCTGGCGGTCCTGCGGTTCCGGCGCACGATCACGGTCCTGCTCGGCGTCTGGTTCCTGACGTTCGCGGCCATGTTCTCGGTCGTCGGCGGGATGCACCAGTTCTACACGGCGGCCCTCGCCGTGCCGATGGGGCTCGCGCTGGCGACCGCCTTCGCGCACGCGCGGCGGCTCGGCGTGGTGTGGGCGCAGGCCGCGCTCGTCGCCGCGGCGGCGATCACCGCGCTCGGCATCGGCTTCGCGTCCGGCGGCTACTCCGTGCCGGTCGCGATCGCGCAGGCGGTCGCCGCCGCGGCCGCCGTGGGCCTGTTCGTCTGGGAGAAGCGGCGCGCGCGCACGACCCCGTGGGTCGCGGCGCTCGCGGTGGTCGGGGTGCTGCTGACCCCGGCGACCTGGTCGGTCGTGACCGTCGCGCACCCCAGCGCGACCAACCCGGTCGCCGGCGGCGTCCCCGACATCGGCGGCGCGGGCGGGTTCGGCGCGGGCCCGGCCCGCGCGGGCGCGCCCGGACGTCCGGGGGCCGGCCAGGCCGCCCCGCAGGGACGTCCCGGCACGGACGGATCCGCGCCGGGCCGTCCGACGACGGGCCGGGGTCCGGGCGGACCGGGCGGCTTCGCCGCCGGCGGGTTCGGATCCACCTCGGCCTCGACCGAGCTGATCTCGTACCTCCGCCAGCACCGCAGCGGCGCGGAATACCTCGTGGCCGTGTTTGGCGCGCAGACCGCCGCGCCGCTCATCCTCGCGTCCGGCGGCGATGCCGTGCTCCCCATCGGCGGGTTCGACGGCCAGGACCCCGCGCCGACCCTCGCCGAATTCGAGGACCTCGTGCAGTCGGGCCGACTGCACGAGGTCCTCATGGGCAGCACGCCCCGACAGGGCGGCGGCCTCGGCTTCGGCGGCGGCACGGGATCGTCGACATCCGATCAGATCCAGTCCTGGGTCCAGCAGAACTGCGCCGTCGACGCGAACGCCCCCTCGGCGAGCGGCGAGCTCTACGTCTGCGGCTGAGCGCGGTCAGGCCTCGCTCATCGCGACCTTCTCAGCCTGGCCCTTCGCTGCGTAGTACGCCGCGCGCGCGGCGTCCTTGCGGGCCTGCTCAGCCTGGCCGGCGTCGAGCTCGGCCTGGGACAGCTCCACCGACTCCGCGTACGGCGTGCCGTGGTACTTCTCGATGTATGCGTCGAGCTCGGGGCCCGAGGTCCAGGACGTGATCAGGCAGTACCGGGGGTCGGTGCCACGGTGCGTAGCCGCGTGCCAGAGCCGCTGCGTGTCGATGATGAGCTGCGCGCCGGCGGGCAGCGCGATGCGCACCTCGCCTTGCGGGTCGGTGCGGTTCTCGCGCAGGACGAAGAAGCTGTCCGCGTCGTCGGTCAGGTTGAAGAAGCCGCGCACGACCCAGCCGGTGCCGTCTGGGTTGAGGCGGTTGTTGTCGTCCTGGTGCAGGTTGTAGAGGCACTCGCCGTAGGGGGTGGGCTGCAGCTCGATGACCCGGCAACGGCCGACGTTCGCCCCCGGCTCCTGCGCGCGGCGCGTCAGGTTCGGCGCCTTCGCGACCTGGGAGTCGATCCACACGCCGTCCTTGTCGGTACGCGGCGGCTTGTGGTTCCAGAACCCGTTGCACTCGATCTCGCCGAACGCGCTCGCGAGCGGAGCGAAGCGGGTGTCGCCCGACGACTTCCAGTCGTTGTACTCGATGTCGAGCCATTCCTTCGGGTCGAGCGCCTGGTCGTAGCGGTCGAGGACGACGAAGCCGGTCTCCTCGAGCGCCGCGGAGGTGATGTATGCCATGAGCGAGTCATGCCTTTCGTAGGGGGCCAGCACGTTTTAACAGGCCCGACTGAGGCAAGACTACTTCGGGCTTTCGAGGGCTCCCGGTGTCCCCGCCGGGAGCGATCGACGGTCGGTTAGACTCGCCGGCGGCGATCGGAAGGCGGGCGGGATGAGCGTACCCACGGAGGCGACGGCGACGAACGTCGACGCGACGGCCGTCAACACGGTGGGCTGGCTGTCGGCATCCGAGGCGACGATCGTCGTCCCCGTCTACCAGCGCCAGTATCGCTGGGACATCGCCGGCTGCGAGCAGCTCCTGGCCGACGTCCGCGCCGTCGCGGACGCCGACGACCGGCACATGCACTTCATCGGATCGATCCTCTCCAGCGTGAGCGGCCACGGGGATGCCGCGGAGCTCGTCCTCATCGACGGCCAGCAGCGCATCACGACCGTCATGCTGCTCGCGGCCGCCCTTCAGCACGCCGTCCGTGAGGAGCATCCGGAGATCGCGGCCGAGCTCGAGCGCCTCCTCGTCCACGCGGGCGGCGGCGGGCGCACGAAGCTCCGCCCGCACCGCGCCTGGGCCGACGCGTTCGAGAGCGTCGTGCTCGACCGCCGGCAGGACCGGGACGGGCGCACGTCGCGGTTCGACGACAACTACGCGTTCTTCCGCAGCCGCATCGGAGCGGACGAGGCGCCGCGGATCTGGCGCGGCCTGCAGAAGCTCGAGCACGTCGCGATCACGCTCGGAGCCGGAGCGAACGCGCAACAGATCTTCGAGAGCCTCAACTCCACCGGCGAGCCGCTGCGCGACCACGAGCTCATCCACAACTACGTGCTCATGGGCCTCACGCACGCGGAGCAGCGCGAGATCGAGGACGAGTTCTGGATCCCGATCGAGGAGAACACCGGCGAGGCGATCGGCCAGTTCTGGCGGCACTACCTCGTCATGCGGACCGGTCGCGAAGTCGCCGTCGCGGACGGGCGGGGCGTCTACGACACGTTCCGGCAGGTGTTCCCGCGGCTCGACCTCGCGGCCCTCCGCCGGGATGCCGCGGAGTGGAAGACGTACTCGGAGATCTATCGCGTGCTGCTCGAGCCCGCGCACGCCCCCGACGCGGAGATCGGACGGCACCTCGGCTACGTCGGCACGTTCGGCCGCGCGACGTTCCCCCTGCTCCTGCGCCTCTACCGCGACGCGCAGGGCGGCGGCGGCACTCACGACGAGCTCGCGCAGACGCTGGAACACGTGCAGTCGATGCTCCTGCGCCGCTCGATCGTAGGCACCCCTACCGACCGGCTCGTCGCCCGGCTCTGCCGCGCGAGAGAGGACGGTCCGGATGCCCTGGTCCGGGCGATCGCACGCATCACGCCTTCGGACGAGCGGATCCGCGTCGCGCTGAAGTTCGGCCCGCTCCCCCATGCCGCCTATGTCCTGGGTCGGCTCGCCGGAGTCCCCTCGCTCGCCGACCTCGCGGTCGAGCACGTCGCGCCGCTCGCCCCCGGCGACGCGTGGACCGGGGACGGCATCCGTCCCTGGAGCGCGTACACCGAGGACGAGCAGAATAGCCTCCGTGCGCTCGCCCCCACGCTCGGCAACCTCACGCTGCTCGAGGACCGGCTCGCGGAGCGCGTGTTCGATCGCCCCTTCCCGGACAAGCGCGACGCGTATGCCGCGAGCGGCATCCCTCTGTCGAGCGAGCTCGCCGAGACGGAGGCCTGGAGCACCGCCGCGATCTCCGCGCGCACGGTCCGCCTGTCCGACACCGTCGTTCGCGTGTGGCCGCGGCCCGGATCCGGCGGGATCGACGACGACGACCTCACCCCGATCCTCGACGCGGTCAAGCGTCGTGGGTGGCCGTACGGGTGGGAGCGCGAATGGGACTACGTCGAGTACCGCGGCGAGCACTGGGAGGTGAAGGACGTCCGACACCTCTTCCACCGCGTGTTCGCGCGCCTGTGGGCCGAGCGGCGTGACGCCGTCCTCGCCTACAGCGCGGGTCGCGGGGGTCCGGTCTACGAGGCGCGGGCGTGGAACGGGCAGTGGGAGGCGCTCGACGCGCGGCATCACCTCTACCTGGGCTGGGACTCGCGGTACATGCTGACGGCGGTCCAGGGGGTCCTCGAGGAGGCCGGCTTCGCGTCCGAGGTGTTCGTGAAGTACAGCTACCTCGGCGCGGTGATGTAGAGATCCGCCAGGACCTCGTCGCGCCGCGTCACCGCGATGAAATGCCCCTCGTCGGGATACCGGTGCAGATTCGCGACGGGCAACCGCGACGCGAGCTCCTCGCCCCAGCTGGCCGGGATGAGCCGGTCGGCGCCGCCCTGATAGACGTGCGCCGGGATGCGGATGTCCTCGGGCGCGAAGCCCCAGGGCTTGACGAACGCGCGGTACTCCTCGATCGCCCCGGGACGATTCGCTAGGGCGCCCTCGAGGCTTCGCGCGAACCACCGCCGGTTCGCGCGCACGACGGCGGCATCGGAAGGATCCAGGGCCCGGGCGGAAACGCCCGCCGTCGCGCCCGGCGAGAGTCGGGCGAACGCGTGCGTGGTGCCGAGGTAGAGGCGAGCGAGGGTGGGCCGGTGCGCGGCGAGCGTCGCGAGCCGCCGGTCGACCGCGTTCAGCTCGCCGAACCGCGTGCTGTCGTCGAGGGGCAGAGCGCCCGCGATGACGGCGACACCGTCGACCCGATCGGCTAGCCGGTGGGCGAGGGCCAGCGCGTACTGCCCGCCCTCCGACCACCCCATCGCCCGGAACCGCGGGATCCCGAGCCGGTCCACGAGCTGCTCGACGTCGCCCGCCCAGTCGAGGATGGTGCGCCCCGGGCGCGGCGAGCTGCTGCCGACGCCCGGCCGATCGGGCGAGAGGACGCGGAGCCCGAGAGCGCGTGCCGCGGCGTCGGCCAGCGACACGTCGCGGCCGTCCATGAGCCCGCCGTGGCAGTTGACGACGACGTCACCGGAACGGTGCTCGCCGTACGTGCGGTAGGCCAGCATCCGCCCGTCCGCCAGCGCGATCCGCTCGACATCGGGATCCTGCTTCACAACGGCCAACGTAGGTCGGCCGTTGATGACTTCCCTGGGATGTCCGCGCCCGGACTCAGCGCGGGTCGACCCGCAGCGTCGTCTCGGTGGCGAGCGCGTTGGTGATGGCGCGCGTCGGCGATCCATTGCCGTACTTCGCGGAGTACGCGACATCGATCGCGCCATCGCGCGAGTCGTCGTGCGTGTAGGTGACCTCGCGGGTCTGTCCGCCCCAGTTGAGGAATCCCTCGCCGTATCGCGTGACGCCCTGATACCACTTGCCCTCGGGGCCGCGCACCGAACGGAGGTACAGCACGCCGTCGACGACGACGTGCCAGACGATCACGAGCGGCCGCGCCGATCCGTCCTGACGGCGGCCGGCGACGCGCACCTCGTAGGCGCGCGAAAGCTCGTTGAGTTCTTCCTTCGTCCAGTCGGACATGACCACCACTCCCGGGATAGAAAACGACGTGTACTGGCATCATCCACCGTAGGGGCGGGCGACGTGCCGAGGGAGGCTCTGACATGACGCCCCTCGACTACCGGATCGTGCGCGACAGCCGCCACGTGCCGAGCGCGGCGAACACGACGAGCACGCCCACCAGGACCGTGACCGCGATCCCGACGGTGATCTCCGTGCCGCCGACGGACGCGGTGATGCCGTAGAACTCGGACATCGCCGAGACGGCCTGCGGCTGTCCGCCGGCGACGGCATCCAGGGCGCCGGCGGTGTAGGGCTGACGGATGAGCATCGCCGACTGCGCGAACGGCAGCGCGTTCATGACGTTGACCACTCCCGCGGGCAGGGTCCCGGCGGGGATATAGGCGCCGGCGAGGAAGCCGATGAGCGTCCCGACCACGGTGGACAGCGCGGCGAAAGCGCCCGCGCTCGTCAGGAACGTGACGGCGAAGCTGGCCAGCGCCGCGAACGCCGCGCTGGAGAGGGCGATGTAGCCGAGGACCTGCGCCAGCTCCCCGACCGACAGGAGCGGATCGCCCTGCGTGACCAGATACAGCTGGCCGACGATCAGGATGACGATCGACATGACGACCGACACGATGAAGCTCGCGGCGAGGTAGCCGAGGATCAGCTGCCACCGGCGGATCGGGGACACGATGAAGTCGCTGAACCGGCCGGAGGCCCGGTCGTCGACGAACACCGCGAGGGCGGCGAGCGCCGTCGTCAGCGTCGTGATCATGGTGATGCCGGCGAACACCCACGCGTTCACGAACCAGTGGATGTCCGAGTCGCTGGCGCCCGGCAGCCGTTCGGTGAGGTTCTGGACCTGCAGGTTGCCGAGGAACAGCGCGTACAGCCCGATGAGGATGAGGGCGGAGAGCAGGGAGAAGAACACTCCCGCTCGGTCGCGGAAGAACAGCCGCAGGTTGCGGCCGGTCAGCAGGGTGATCGACCTCATGCGACCTCGCCTCCCGTTACCGCGAGGAAGACGTCATCCATCGTCCCGTGCCGGAACTCGAAGTCGTTCACCGGAAGGAGGGCGAGCAGTTCGCGGGCCACGGAGGACGACGGCACGGGGATCCGTATCCCGTCGGTGTCGACGGTCGGATCCAGCCCGCGACGCCGGCACTCCTCGACGACGACGGCCGGCTGCGAGGAGCGGACCGTCAACACGCTGGAGCTGTAGGTGGCCCGCAGCTCGGCGGGCGTGCCCTCGGCGACGATCTCGCCCTTCTCGATGATGCAGACGCTGCTGGCGCGCTCGGTCTCCTCCAGGTAGTGCGTCGTGAGGAAGACGGTGGCGCCGCGCGTCGTGCGCAGCTGCTCGATCGCCGTCCAGATGTGCTCCCGCGACTGCGGATCGAGTCCCGCGGTCGGCTCGTCGAGGAACACCACGGACGGATCGTGCATCAACGCCCGCGCGATGTCCGCCCGGCGCTTCTGGCCCCCGGAGAGCCGGCCGTACCGGCGGTCGAGGAACGATCCGAGTCCGACGAGCTCCGCCAGCGTCCCGACGCGGGCCGCGGCCTCCCGGCGCCGCAGTCCGTAGAAGCCCGCGCGGACGGCGAGGTTCTCCCTCACGGTCAGGAGCGGATCGAGGAGCGAGGTCTGGAAGACCGCTCCGATCACCCCGCGGACCGCGTGCGCGTCCTTCACCACGTCGTGACCGTCGACGCGGATCTCCCCCGACGTCGGCATCAGCGTCGTGGTGATGCAGCCGATCGTGGTGCTCTTCCCCGCCCCATTCGACCCGAGGAATGCGAACAGCGACCCCGACGGCACCGTGAACGACAGATCCTTGACCGCCGTCAGGCTCCCGTAGTCCTTCCGCAGATGTCTGACCTCTACCGACATGCATTCCCCCCTTGACGACTACCGACGCTATCGGTCCGCCGTGCACGGGACGAAAGACCTGCTCCCGCATCCGCGCCCCGGCCCATCGTTAGGGATGACGAAGGAGTTCGAATGTACGGATGGATGATGGGCGCAGGCGGTCTCTGGTGGGTGCTCTGGGTGGTCCTGGCTCTGGTCGTCGTCGCCGGGGCAGCCGTCGTCCTGATCCTCACCCTGGCGCGACGCCCCGTGCCGACTGCGGGATCCGAGACGCCCCCGCGCGAGCCGACTGCCCGCGAGATCCTCGACCGCCGGTACGCCCGGGGCGAGATCGACCACGACGAGTACACCCGACGCCGCGACGAGCTCGGCCGGACGTGACGGACGGAGGTGCGCATGAGAGCTCTCAAGGAAGCGCCCCACGGAATGCATAGGATGCCGCGATCCACAGGTCCCCTGGTCGTCGCCGCCCTCGCGTGGAGCCTCGCCTGGAAAGGCGCGTCGCTGTGGCGGGCCGCCAAGAACGACAGCAAGCCCTGGTTCGTGACGTTGTTGCTGACCAACACCCTCGGCCTGCTCGATGCTGCTTATCTGTTCGGTTTCGGCCGCCGCAGCGGCAGGGGGCATCTCGAGGCTGAGCAGGTGGGGCACGCACAGGACTCCTGAGGGGAGCCCGGATCGGGCGATTGCATGCTGTCGATTCCCGGCCTCCTCCGGGGGCGGATCCTTGCCGGCCTGACATTTCGAACGCTTCCGCGCGAACTGCTCGCCGGGGTGACGCTGCTCGCCATCTCGGTCCCGGTGAACATCGGATACGCCCAGATCGCCGGCCTTCCGCCCACGACGGGGCTCTATGCGCTGATCGTCCCGGCAGTCGTCTACGCGCTTATCGTCTCGTCCCGCCAGCTCGTCGCCTCACCGGACGCTGCGGCGTCCGCGCTCGTCGCGTCGTCCCTGGGCGGCCTCGCGGTGGCCGGCTCGGCCGGCTACCTTGCGCTCGCCTTTGCGCAGGCGATCATCGGCGGTGTCATCTTCCTCCTCTGCGCGGTCTTCAACCTCGGGTTCCTGGCGGACTTCCTCTCCAAGCCGATCCTCGTCGGCTTCGTGAGCGGCCTCGCCCTGGACATCCTCATCAGCGAGATCGCGACGATGCTCGGGGTGAAGATCACCAGCAGTGCCGGCTTCATCACCCGCGTCTCCGAGCTCGTCCAGGGAATCGGCGAGGCCAACGTCTGGGCGATCGCGATCTCGGCCGCATCGTTGATCGTGCTGCTCCTCGGGCGCCGATTCTGGCCGCTGGTGCCGTGGGCCCTGATCGTCCTCATCCTCTCGACCGCGGTCGTGGCCCTCACCGGATGGGAGAGTCGTGGCGTCTCGACTCTGGGCCCGGTCGAACGCGGCGCCCCGTCGTTCGCCTGGCCGGCGATCGAGTGGTCCCAGTGGCTGGCCCTGGTTCCCTCTGCGCTGTCGCTGACGATGGTCGCGATGAGCGAAGGTCTGCTGGTCTCCCGCGCGTTCGGCGAGCGCCGCGGCTATCGGGTCAACCCCGGCCGGGATCTCCTGGCGTTCGGGGCGGCGAACATCGCGTCGGGCCTCACCGGCGGGTTCACGGTCGGGTCGTCGACGTCCCGTACCGCGGCCATGGATCACGCGGGGTCACGCACCCAGCTGCCGACGCTCGTGACGGCGGCGGGCACGTTGCTCCTACTCGTCTTCGGTACCGCGCTGCTCGAGCACATCCCCTCACCGGCGATCGGCGCGATCGTCGCGGTCGCGGTCCTCCCGCTGCTCGACGTGCGGGAGTTCGTCTCCCTGTGGCGGTTGTCGAGATTCGAGCTCGCGATCGCTGTGACCTGCTTCCTCTCCGCCCTGCTCATCGGCCCCGTCGCGGGAATCGTGATCGCCGTCGTCCTCGCTCTCGTAAACCTCGCGCGGAGGGCGGCCAACCCCGCGATCGACGTACTGAGCACGACCGACTCCCCCGAGCATTCCCTGCTACCCGTCGAGAGCGAGGTAACCCAGACCGCTCCCGGTCTGGTCGTGCTGCGGTTCGCCGCTCCCTTGTTCTTCGCCAACGCCGGAGTCTTCGAGCTGGCCGTGAAGACCGCGGTCGCCGAGGCCGGCCCCGATCGTCTTCGGCATCTCGTCCTCGACATGGAGGCGGTCACGGACATCGACGTGACGGCCGCCGAGCGTTTCCACGCCGTGCAGCTTTGGCTCACCGAGCAGGAGGTCGAGCTGCACTACTCGCGCGTGCGCCCGGACCTCGAGCTGCGGCTGGAGCATTTCGACCTGATCGACCACCGGACCCTGTTCGGGACGAACCAGGCGGCCATCGATGCGCTCGCCCCGTGAGGCGTCTGCGCCCGCAGGCTATTCCGCGAAGCGGGGCGAAGACAGCCTGCGCGTTCGCGGAGATGCGCATGGGCTGGCACGATGGCTGTCATGACGGGACTCTCGCGGCGCCAGTTCCTCACTCGGGCTGCGATCCTCGCCGCGGCCCTCGGCGTCGACCTGGAGACCATCGCGCCCGCGCTCGCGGCCGAGCGGACCGAGGCTCCTTTCGACGTTCTCAGCACGCTCCAGCAGACCATCCTCTTCGGCCCGGTCTCGACGAAGAGCTACCGCACCCTGAAGACGGGCCCGGGTGAGGGGTACGTGCCCCGCTTCGACGTGCTCCGCCGCAACGCGGACCCCACGCGCGCCGGTCGCCGCCGCTCTCTCCTGTACCTCGGCCATCTCTCGGACCTGCACGTCATCGACGCGCAGTCGCCAGGCCGCATCGAGCCGATGATCGTGCAGGACCACAGTGCCTGGGGCTCCGCGTTCCATCCGCAGGACCCGCTCAGCCCACATACCACCGCGGCGATGGTTCACGCTTTCTCCGACGCACGCTACAGCCCGTTGACCGGCGTTCCGATGGGCGCAGCCGTCGTCACCGGCGACAGCGCCGACATGCACTCGCACCTGGAGCTTCGCTGGTATATCGACCTCATGGACGGCATCACGATCGACCCGGCGACCGCGGGCTCGACCTACCAGGGCGTGCAGGCATGGGCCGATGCCGTGTGGGCCTATCGCCCCGGTGACCCGGCCGGCGGGTCGTTCGGCGACTACGGCTTCCCCCGGCTGCCATCGCTGCTCGCGGACGCCATCGCGAACCCTGTCGCATCCGTCGGGCTGCCCGCCCCCTGGTACGCGGTGTACGGCAATCACGACACATTGTTGCTCGGCACGTTCGACCTCAGCCCACAGCTGCACGCGCTCGCCATCGGCGGGCAGAAGGCATACACGCTCGAGGCGACGTCGTCGATGGCGCTCGCGGGATACGGGTCGAGCGGGAGCATCCTGCAGCAGGCGGCGGATGCGCTCGGGCTGGCTCTGGGCCTGCGCCCCGGTTTCCGGGCTGTGACCGCCAACCCGGAGCGCCGGCTGTTCGAGCAGATCGAGTTCATGAAGGAGCACTTCGCCACGCAGAGCCAACCCGGGCCGGTCGGCCACGGGTTCACCCCGCACAATCTCGACACCGGCGAGACGTGGTGGTCGGCGGAGCTCTCCCCGTTCGTGCGCGCGCTCGGGCTCGATACGTGCAACGCGGTCGCCGGGCCCGACGGCGCACTGCCCGACGTGCAGTTCCAATGGTTGCGCGCTCAACTGCAGCAGGCACAGGCCGAGCAGAAGCTCGTGCTCGTCCTGAGCCACCACAACAGCCTCACGTTGGAGAACGACGCGCAGCGGCCGGGCGACACGCAGGTGCTCCACCACGCCGAGGAGGTGATCGACCTCCTCCTCCAGTACCCGGTCGCAATCGCGTGGCTGAACGGGCACACCCACCTGAACCAGATCCTCGCGCACACCTCCGCGACGGGCGGCTTGTGGGAGATCACGACCGCGTCGTGCATCGACTTCCCCCAGCAGCAGCAAGTGGTCGAGATCGTCGACAACCGCGACGGCACGCTGTCGCTGTTCACGACCGTGCTGGACCACGCGTCGGCGGCGGTGCCGACGGGCTCGGGCGCCTCGGCCGATCTCGCGTCGCGGGCCCGGGAGTTCGCGGCGAACGACTGGGCGGAGTCGCCGGCGATGCGCCGAGGCTCGGCCCTCGACCGCAACACCGAGCTGCTGATGCCCGCGCCGTTCGACCTGTCCACGATCACGGATGCCTCCCTGGAGGCGCAGCGTATGACCGAACGCGCCCGCATCCTCGCCCACGAGCAGAGGGCAGGCACATGATCCGGCGTCGGATCGGAGCCGCGGCCGCCCTCGCGCTGGGCGTTCTCGCCCTGGCGGGGTGCTCCCAGATCGCGGCGATCGCTCCCGTCGGCGGTGCGCGCCTCGGCGACGTCCGCTACGCAGCGATCGACGTCCTGCAAAGCAAGGGAATCGAGATCATGACCGCACCGGTGTGCGCCGAGACCGACAACGCCGTCGCGTGCACGGGTTCCACCAGGGACGGCGCTCCGATCGAGGTGGAGTCACCTGCGGCGGATCGAACGACGTTCACCCTCAAGGTCGGCGGCTCGACGCTCTACAGCGGCTCGGTCCAAGCGGTGCTCGATGCCGCCGTGGAGGGTGCGGGGTGAGGTTCGCGACGTGGTGCGTGCTCGGAGCCGCGGTGGTCGCTGGCGCCGTGGCGCAAGGGCTGACCGCGGAGCCTGGGATAACGCTCCTGCCGGCCTGGCTGGTCGTCCTGCTCGTTGTGGCGTCCACGGCCGTGCTTGCGGCACAGCTCGCCGTCGGCGCCTGGGCGACACGCGCGCTCTCCGATCGCGCACCGCTCGGCGGCATCCCCGGCACGCTGCTCGTATGGTCGGCCGGGATCGCGGTCGCCCTGTTCACCGTCGCCCTCCTGGCGCCGCTCGTCCTGCCGCTCCTGCTCGCGGCGGCGCTGTGCGTTCTGCCGGCGGCGGCGCGCGGCCGCCGCAACGCCCTCGTCGGGTTCGCGGCGTTCCGATGCGCACCCTGGGGCTCGGTCGCCGCGACGATCGTGACCGTGGTCGTGTCGATCCTGGCGGCGGTCGGTGCCGTGCTCGCGGGACTCCTTCTCACCGGCGTGCCCGGCGGAATCGCGATGTGGCTCGGCTTCGGCATCCTGGCCGCGCTGCTGCTGCGCTGGTGGTCGCGCCTCACCCGCACTCGGCCCCGACCGGAGAAACTTCCGCTGACCGGGTCCTTCTAAAGCTGGGGTGCCTGGACTCGAACCAAGAACAACTGAACCAGAATCAGCCGTGTTGCCAATTACACCACACCCCATCGGCCCGCCGAGGCGAGCACCGAGGGTCAAGTCTACGCGACCGTGGAGGCCGCGACCAAACCGTGACCCGCCGGGGTTTGACCGCCATTCGGCGGATCCTCCACACTGAGTGCCATGCCCGCAGCCTCCGCCCGGATCGCCTCGATCGGCCTCGCCGTCGCCGCATCCGCTCTGTCCCTGTCTGCATGCTCTGCCGGCGTGAGCCCGACCCCCGGAGCCACCACGGCCTCGTCGAGCCCCGTGGGCGACGCGTACGCCACCGGCGATTCCACCGCCGCCGCGACGAGCGATGCGGCGAGCGACCCGATGTACGGGTGCACGGATGCGATCCTCTCGTTCGCGAACGATCACGGATACCCGGATGCCGTGCCCCAGCCGCCGGGCACGATGATGCAGCTCGGCGGTCAGCCCGTGCTCACCGCCACACCGATCTGCGTGATCGAGGACGAGAACGGGGGCGCACCGCGCTTCGGGGCGTTCTTCCCCGCGGACGTGCCGATCCACAACAAGCTGGCGGCAGCGCTCGCGGCGGGCGGCTACATGCAGTCCGACAACTACGGCACGAACGTGTGGTGGATCAACGGCGACAGCCCGACATCCGCGGAGCACGCCGTGAGCTATGCCCCGCAGTCGATCGGCGACATGTCGGTGAACTGGCTCGTCTGGTAGCTCCGCCCGGAGGCGTCAGTTGACGCAGGGGATCGCGCCGGACGGCATGGCCTGCTGCGAGTCCGTGTAGCTCTGCGTCGCGGGGGCGGTCGGCTCCGGCGACACGGACGCGGGCGCAGAAGCGGCGTCGGTTGGCGCGCTCGTGGGCGACGGAGCGGCGGTCGGCGTCGGCGGGTTCAGCAGTCCCGACACGATCGCCTGGATCTTGTTCACGTCGACGATGTTCACGCTCTCGCCGCCGATTGTCCCGAAGCGCTCGACCGGGAGGGTCTGGAAGGTGATGTTGCCGCCGGACAGACGCTGCATGTCAGACGCGAGCGAGAGCAGATCGAATCCCTGGTCCAGCGCGATGTACTGCTTCGCCGCGTCGATCAGGGTCTGCATCGTGCCGAAGTTGGTGAAGGTCGAAGCGTCCCGTAGCTTCACCGCGAGGGAGATCATGAACGCCTGCTGCCGGCGGGTGCGGTCGAGGTCGGTGAGGGAGACGGCGTCGTAGACCGTGTCGCGGCGCTGACGCACGAACGCCATGGCCTGCGACGCGTTCAGCTGCTGCATCCCCGCGACGAAGTTCGCCCCCGAGTACTGCGGATCGGCGGTGGCGTGATTGAGGCAGACCGTGATCGGCTGCACCGCCTGCGCGACCTCGTAGAACGCGGCCATCGTGACCTCGACGAAGTGATCGATCCGCACGCCGCCGAGGAACTGTGAGACCGTCTGGATCTCCTCCTCGCGCGCAGCGTCTCGCGCCTGCTGGTACGCCTGGTCCTGGGGCACGCCCTGGTTCACCAGCTCCGTGAGCTTGGCATCCATCTCCCGCCCGTACGCCTCCTTGATCTTCCCCTTGGAGACACCGCCGGGAGTGCCGGCATAGGACACGTAGTCGTCGCGCGGGATCGAGATCCCGACGGCCGGGCCGCCGCCGGCCGGGATGTGGACGTACATCAGCACGTTGGTGTTGTATCCGCCGACCGAGGCGTCCTCGGCGTGGATCGCGTCGTAGATGGCTTGCGGGTACGGGTTGCCATTCTCGTCCACCCGACTGTCGAGCCCCATCACGAGGATGTTCACCTCCCCCGTGTTCTGCGGAACCCCGGGGTCGGCGCTGCCGGCGGGCATCGCGATCGTCGACCGGTGGATGCCCGAATTCAGGCTCACGAGGTTGACGATCACGACGGTGATCGAGATGACCAGGGCGACGACGATCACGCCGGCGATCCATAGGAAGACACGACGGCGATTTCGGCGCACGCGAGGACTGGATGGCACGCGTCAAGCATGCCGCCCGGTCCCTGAGAAGACGTCGAGGACTCGCCCGGGTTCAGCCGGCGGTCAGGCGCTCCACGAGAGCGCCGAGACGCCGGATCGCCTCGCCCTTGCCGAGGAGTTCCAGCGACTCGAACAGCGGGGGCGACACGCGGCGCCCGCTGACCGCCACGCGCAACGGCCCGTACGCCACCCGAGGCTTGAGTCCGAGCCCGTCGATGAGCGCCTCCGTCAGGGCGGTCTGGACGGCGTCCGCGGTGAACTCGCTCTCCGGGACGAGCTCCAGCGCGCCGACGCTCGCGACGAGCACCTCCGCCGCGTTCGCGGGCAGCCCGGCGAGCGCGTCGTCCTCGTACGTGACCTCGTCGCGGAACAGGAAGCCGAGCAGGCCCGGAGCGTCGCCGAGCAGCGGCAGTCGCTCCTGCACGAGCGGGGCGGATGCCGCGAGCAGGGCGGCCTCGTCGACGGTCGGCGGCTCGGACACGAGCCCCGCCTCCGCCAGGTAGGGCACGAGGCGGCCGGCGAAGTCGCCGGGCTCCAGCATCCGGATGTGGTCGCCGTTGATCGCCTCGGCCTTCTTCTGGTCGAAGCGGGCCGGGTTCGGGTTCACGTCGGCGATGTCGAACGCCGCGATGAACTCCTCGAGCGAGAACACGTCGCGATCGGGGGCGAGCGACCAGCCGAGCAGGGCGAGGTAGTTCAGCAGCCCCTCGTGGATGAAGCCCTTCTCGCGCTGCAGGAAGAGGTCCGCCTTGGGGTCGCGCTTGGAGAGCTTCTTGTTGCCCTCCTCCCCCAGCACGAGCGGCATGTGCCCGAAGCGCGGCACGAAGTCGGTCACGCCGGCATCGATCAGCGCACGGTATAGCGCGAGCTGCCGTGCGGTGGACGGCATGAGGTCCTCGCCGCGGATGACGTGCGTGATCCCCATGAGCGCATCGTCGACGGGGTTCACGAACGTGTACAGCGGGATGCCGCCGGCCCGGACGATCACGAAGTCGGGAAAGGAACCGGCCGGGAACGTCACCTCGCCGCGGATGAGGTCGACGTACGTGAGATCCTCGTCGGGGACCCGCAAGCGCCACGCCGGCTCGCGGCCCTCCGCGCGGAACGCGGCGCGCTGCTCGTCGGTCAGGTTGCGGTCGAAGTTGTCGTAGCCGAGCTGCTTCGCCCGGCCGTTCGCCTCGTTCCGCGCGTCGATCTCCTCGGGCGTGGAGTAGCTCTCGTACACGGCACCGGCCTCGATGAGCCGACCGAGCACCTCGCGGTGCAGATCGTGCCGCTCCGACTGGCGGTAGGGAGCGTGCGGGCCGCCGACCTCGACGCCCTCGTCCCAGTCGATCCGGAGCCAGCGCAGCGCGTCGAGCAGCTGCTGGTAGCTCTCCTCGCTGTCACGTGCGGCATCCGTGTCCTCGATGCGGAACACCAGCGTGCCGCCGTTGTGGCGGGCATACGCCCAGTTGAACAGCGCCGTGCGGATGAGCCCGACGTGCGGGAGACCGGTCGGCGAGGGGCAGAAGCGCACGCGGATGTCGGAGCCTGCGGCCGTCGTGGTGCGGGGATCGGGAGAAGCCATCCCCCCCAGCTTAGGAGAGCCGCTGCGCCGCTCGGGCGCGGCGGCTGCGCGCCAGCGGCGAGAGCGCGGTGACCGCGGTGACCGCGGTGACGATCGCGAGCGCGCCGAGCGCGAGTCCGCTGTATCCGATCCATCCGAGCACGAGGCCGGCGACGATCGCACCGCCCCCGGCCACGAGGTTCATCACGAAGTCACTGCGTCCCTGCCGACGAGTGCGGAGGTCCTCCGCCGACGACTCCGTGAGGAGAGCGGCGCCCGCCACCGTGGATGCGCTCCATCCGAGGCCGAGCAGCACGAGGGCGATCGTGACGAACATCGTCGACTCCTGGCCGAACGCCGCGATGAGGAGGGATGCCGCGAGCAGCGCCTGGCCGACCAGCACGATCGCGACACGCCCCACGCGGTCCGCCAGGATGCCGAAGACCGGCGAGAGCGCGTACATCCCGGCGATGTGCAGACTGATCGTGAACCCGACGATCTCGATCGTCGCCCCCTGGTGGAGCAGGTGGACGGGCGTCATGGCCATCACGGCCACCATCACGCCGTGCGCCCCCGCGATCGCGAAGATCGAGTATCGCGCGGCGACTGGTCGATCCGCGCGCGCGATCGGCTGCGCATCCTTCCGGGCGGCGCTCGCGACGAACCCCTGGGCGAGCAGGAGCGGGTCCGGCCGCAGCGCGATGAAGTACAGCGCGACAGCCAGCAATTGCGCGACGACGGTGAACACGTACGGGCCGGTGAGCGGGGGCATCCCGATGGAATCGCCCAATGCCTGCCCGGGTCCCACGAGGTTCGGCCCGAGGACGGCGCCGATCGTCGTCGCCCACACGACGACCGAGAGGTCGCGTGCTCGGGACGCATCCGTCGAGAGGTCCGTGGCCGCGAAGCGGGATTGCAGGTTCGCAGCCTGCCCGGCACCGATGAACGCGAACCCCACGAGCAGCAATGGGAACGATCGCACCCCTGCTGCCCAGATCACGAGCGCGACGCCGACCAGGGCGAGCAGCATGCCGCTGCCGAGCGCGATGCGCCGGCCCCGGCGGCGCGCCATCGCCGCGAGCGGGATCGCCACCCCGGCAGCGCCGAGGGTCACGAAGGCGGTTGCGAGCCCGGAGAGCGCGTCATCCCCGGAGATCGCGCCGGCCAGGACGGCACCGAGGGAGATCGTCGCCCCGAACGCGACTCCGCCGAGCACCTGCCCGAGTGAGAGCACCCAGATCGTGCGCGTGCGGACGCGCGCGATCCGCTCCGCGTCCGGCTGCGGCCGGACGGACTCTCCTGGCGAGCCGGAGTCAGGCATCCCGCACGGGGTTGCGGAGCACCCCGATTCCGGACACCTCGACCTCGACGTCGTCGCCCGCCTGGAACGGACCGATGCCCGCGGGCGTGCCCGTGAGGATCACGTCGCCGGGCAGCAGCGTGAACACCGCCGAGGCGTACGCGATGATGTCGGGGACCGAGTGGATCATGTCGCTGAGTGCGGCATCCTGCCGCACGTTGCCGTTGACGCGGACCGTCAGCCGTGCGCCGGCCGGATCGAACTCCGTCTCGATCGCGGGTCCGAGGGGGCAGAACGTGTCGAAGCCCTTCGCGCGCGTCCACTGGCCGTCGAGCTCCTGCAGATCGCGGGCGGTGACGTCGTTCGCGACCGTGTAGCCGAAGACGACCTCGTGCGCGCGATCCGCCGGCACGTTCTTCGCAATCGCGCCGATCACGACCGCGAGCTCGCCCTCGTGGTCGGTCCGCTCCGACTGCGGCGGACGCACGATGGCGTCGCCCGGGCCGATGACGGACGTGTTGGGCTTGAGGAAGAGGAGCGGCTCCGCCGGCGCCTCCTCGTCGCCCATCTCGGCGGCGTGGTCGTGGTAGTTCTTGCCGACGCACACGATCTTCGACCGCGGGATGACGGGCGCGAGCAGCACGGCATCCGCCAGCGCGACGCGCTCCCCCGTCGTGTCGAAGCCCGAATACAGCGGATCGCCGTCGAGCACGACGATCTCGTCCTCGTCGACGATGCCGAAACGGATGGAATCCTGGTGGCTGAAGCGCACGATCCTCACCCGACCCAGCCTACTCACCCCCGAAAACGCGCCTATGTCACGAATGAGGGCGTATTTCGTGACATACGCGCGTTCTCGCGGGGAGGGGGCGCGGGAGCGGGGTCAGGCGTCGAGGCGGAGGAGCCAGTTGTGGCGGTCTTCGATCCGGCCGTACTGGATGTCGGTCAGCTCCTGGCGAAGCTCGAGGGCGAGCGTGCCGGCGGGCTGCTCGTCGAGGAAGTCGCGCCCCTTCAGCGCACCGATCGGGGTGACGACCGCCGCGGTGCCGCAGGCGAACACCTCGACGATGTCGCCGGATGCCACGTCCGCGCGCCACTGGTCGATCGTGACCTGGCGGCCCTCGACGCGGTGGCCGCGGTCCTCGGCGAGCTGCAGCAGCGAGTCGCGCGTCACGCCCTCGAGGATCGACGGCGACTGCGGGGTCACGAGCGTGCCGTCCTTGTAGACGAACACGATGTTCATGCCGCCGAGCTCCTCGACGTTGCGGTCCTGGTCGAGGAAGACGACCTGGTCGCAGCCCTGCTCGTACGCCTCGGACTGCGGCAGGAGGCTCGCGGCGTAGTTCCCGCCGGTCTTCGCGGCACCCGTGCCGCCGCGGCCGGCGCGCGCGTAGTCCTCGCTGAGCCAGATGCTCACCGGGGTGACGCCGCCCTTGAAGTACACGCCCGCGGGGCTCGCGATGACGTAGTAGTTGACCTTGTTCGCCGGGCGAACGCCGAGGAAAGCTTCCTTCGCGAACATGAACGGCCGGAGGTACAGGCTCTGATCCTCGCCCGACGGCACCCAGGCGCCGTCGATCGCGACCAGCTCGCGCAGCGACTGGATGAAGTACGGGACCGGCAGCTCCGGCAGCGCCAGACGGCGGGCGCTGCGCTGCAGACGGCGGCCGTTCTGGTCGGGACGGAAGGTGTGCACCGACCCGTCCGCGTGACGGTAGGCCTTGATGCCCTCGAAGACCTCCTGGCCGTAGTGCAGCACGGCGGCGGCCGGGTCGAGCGCGATCGGACCGTACGGCTGCACGCGCGGCCGGTGCCATCCACCGCCGACCGACCAGCAGATGTCGACCATGTGGTCGGTGAAGAACGTCCCGAACCCGGGGTTCGCGAGGATCTCCTCGCGGCGGGCGGGCGTGGCGGCGGTCAGGCTGCGGGAGACCGCGAACTCCAGCGGGGCGAGTCCGGTCTCGTAGTCGTCGATGAGAGTCATGAGGTTCCTGGCGTTCGTGTGCGGGCGGACCCCGCGCTCCCCCAGGCTACGCCCGGAGACGCTCGGCGATCGCGTCGCCGATCTCGGACGTGGTCCGGGACCGGCCGTCGCGCTCGGCGATATCCGCCTCCGCGGCCCGCGTCACCCGGGCTGCCTCGTCGGCAAGACCGAGGTGATCGAGCAGGAGCGCCGTGGAGAGGATCGCGGCGGTGGGGTCCGCCTTCTGCTGGCCGGCGATGTCGGGCGCGGAGCCGTGCACCGGCTCGAACATCGACGGGAAGGTGAGATCGGGATTGATGTTCCCGGAGGCGGCGAGGCCGATCCCTCCGCTGATGGCGCCGGCGAGATCGGTCAGGATGTCGCCGAAGAGGTTGTCGGTGACGATGACGTCGAAGCGACCCGGGTTCGTGACCAGGAAGATCGTGGCCGCGTCGACGTGGAGGTAGTCTACGGCGACATCCGGATGCTCGGCCGCGACCTCGTTCACGATCCGCTGCCAGAGACCGCCCGCGTTCACGAGCACGTTCGTCTTGTGCACGAGCGTCAGCTTCTTGCGGCGACGCTCCGCGAGGTCGAACGCGAAGCGCACGACGCGCTCGACGCCGAACGCCGTGTTCACGGACACCTCGTTCGCGATCTCGTGCGGCGTGCCGCGACGGATGCTGCCGCCGTTGCCGACGTACGGACCCTCAGTCCCCTCGCGGACGACGACGAAGTCCACCTCGCCGGGGCTCGCGAGCGGCCCGGGCGCGCCCGGGTACAGCTTCGTGGGCCGGAGGTTGACGTAGTGGTCGAGGTCGAAGCGGAGCTTCAGCAGCAGCCCGCGCTCGATGTTCGCGTCCTTCAGGCGCGGGTCGCCGGGCAGGCCGCCGACCGCGCCCAGCAGGATCGCGTCGTGCGCCTTGATGGCGGCGAGGTCCTCGTCCGTGAGCGTGTCGCCCGTCTCGAGGTAGCGCGCGGCTCCCAGCGAGAACCGCGTCTTCTCGAACGTGACGTCGGAGCCGGCGGTCGCCGCATCCAGGACCTTCTCCGCCTCCGCGATGACCTCGGGGCCGATGCCGTCGCCGGCGATGACGGCGAGCTTCACGACACGCGACACGCGCTCAGTCCTCGACGATGTCGATCAGCCGGAACAGGTCCGCGCCGGCCGCCTCGCGGATCGGCGCGAGCAGGCCCTCGGGCACCGGCGAGTCGACCGTGACGACCGAGAGCGCGCGACCGCTGGCATCCGGCTTCGCGACCTGCAGGGCGATGATGTTGACGCCCGCATCGCCCAGGACGCGGCCGTAGCTGCCGACGACCCCGGGGCGGTCCGCGTAGCGCATGACCATGTGGTGCTGCTCGATCGGCACCTCGAGCTCGTAGCCGTTGACGCCGACGATCTTCGGCACCATACGGGTGCCCGCGAGGGTACCGGCGACCGAGAGCGTCGTGCCGTCACTGAGCGTGCCGCGGAGCACCGTCAAGTTGCGATAGAGCGGGCTCTCCGCCTCGACGATCATGCGCGTCTCGACGCCGCGCTGCTCGGCGAACAGCGGCGCGTTGACGTAGGAGACCTTCTCGCTGACGATGCGGCTGAAGATGCCCTTGAGCGCCGCGAGCCGGTACACGCTGACGTCGTAGGCGGCCAGCTCGCCGCGGACCTCGATGTCGAGGCTCGTGAGGGCGCCCTCGGCGAGACCGCTGAAGAACTGCCCGAGCATCTCGACGAGCGCGATGCCGGGACGCACGAACGGGTCGATGACGCCGCCCGCGACGTTCACGGCGTCGGGGACCAGGTCGCCCTCGAGCGCGAGCTTGACGGACTTCGCGACGGCGACGCCCGCCTTCTCCTGCGCCTCGTCCGTGGACGCGCCGAGGTGCGGCGTCACGACCACGTTCGGGAGGCCGAGGAGGCGCGTGTCGGTCGGCGGCTCGCTCGTGAACACATCGAGGCCGGCGCCCGCGATCTCGCCGTAGCTGAGCGCGTGATAGAGCGCGTTTTCGTCGATCAGACCGCCACGGGCGACGTTCACGATGTACGCCGTGGGCTTCATACGGCTGAGCTGCTCAGCACCGATCATGCCGGTGGTCTCCGGCGTCTTCGGCATGTGGATCGTGATGAAGTCACTCGTCTCGAGGAGCTCGTCGAGCGTCAGGAGCGTGACGCCGAGCTGCTGTGCACGCGCGCTCGTGATGTACGGGTCGTAGGCGACGATGTTCACCTCGAAGCCCTGCAGCCGCGCCGCGATGAGCGCGCCGATGCGGCCGAGGCCGATGATGCCGACCGTCTTCTCGTACAGCTCGGTGCCGGTGTAGGCGCTGCGCTTCCACTGGCCGGCGGCGAGCGACGCGTGCGCGGCGGGGATGTGCCGGGCGAGGCTCAGGATGTGGCCGACCGTGAGCTCCGCGGCCGAGACGATGTTCGAGGTCGGGGCGTTGACGACCATGACGCCGGCGGCCGTGGCCGCCTTGATGTCGACGTTGTCGAGGCCGACGCCGGCGCGCGCGATCACGCGCAGGACCGGAGCGGCGGCGATCGCCTCGGCATCCATCTTCGTCGCCGAGCGGATGAGGACCGCGTTGGCCTCCGCGAGCGCCGCAAAGAGCGCGGTCCGATCCGTGCCGTCGACGTGACGGACGTCGAAGTCCGGTCCGAGGGCGTCGATCGTGGCGGGAGAGAGTTGTTCGGCGATGAGGACAACAGGCTTCGTCACAGGCGTGGATCCTTAGGTGTGCAGTGCCACGCCGTGGGCTTCGACGGGCCTCCGCCATCTTACCGGCCCGCCACACCACCCCCGACCCGGTCCACTCCCCCGTGACAACGCGCGTGTGTCACGAAATCGGCCCGATTTCGTGACACACGCGCGTTCTCAGCGGGAGGGGGCGGGCGGGGTGGTGGTCAGGTGCCGAGGAGGGAGGCGCCGGCCACCTGGGTGTAGGCCAGGACGTTGAGCCAGAACACGCATGCGACGCACAGGCCGGTGAAGAGGATGAGGGCGAACGGGAACGCCTTCCGGCGCCAGCCGATCGCGAACGCGATCGCGAACACGATGACGGGGAACGCCGCCGCGAGGAGGAGGACGAACCATCCGTAGCCGTTGATCCCGAGACCGCCCGAGACCTGCTGGAAGAGGAACGACAGCGCGTTCCAGAACGCGTATGCGTAGAAGAGTGCGAACACGCCCGAGATTGTCGCGATCGCCCAGACGGGCAGTGCCGTCCGGCGTGCGGGCTCCGGCGTCCGCTCGGCATTCGTCGTCATGCGCCCACCGCCCCGACCATGATGAACGGCCACGGCAGCAGGAGCAGCGCGCCGGCGACCAGAAGGAGGAACCGCACCCAGATGCGCGCGGAGCGCGTCAGCAGCGCCACGGCGGTGAACCACGCGGCCGGCGCGAGGACCGCGAGCCACATGCTCACCTGGTACGCGACGGGCGCGATGAAGAACAGCGCGTAGCCCTGCAGGCGCAGGGCACCGACGATCCAGCCGATCGTGAGGAGCGCGTACACCCCGCCCAGGACGCCGAACGCGACGAGCGCGACATTGCCGACGGGCGGATGCTGCTCCTCCGGCGTCTCCCCCAGCGCCCAGTGCGCGTCGCCTCCGGCGGCGGCTACGGCCGGCTCCGGCTTCGGCTCCGCCTTCGCGGCCTCGGCGGCCGGCGGGGTCGCCGCGGGCCGGGCGTCGGGCTTCCTGCGGGATACGTACGTGCGGTCGTCGTCGCCCTCCCACGAGAGGGCGTCGTCGTCCCGCTCGGGATCGTCGTCCCGCTCGGTGTCACTCACCCTCCCAGCGTATCGGCGCCACCCGCACACGAGTTCGGGGCGCGATCGCAAGGATCGCGCCCCGAACCGAAGGGAGGAAGGACCGAGGTCAGCGCGCGGCGCTGCCCTCGACGTAGTCGCTGTCCTGCTGCTTCCACGCGAAGAGGGCGCGCAGCGTCTTGCCGGTCGCCTCGATCGGGTGCTGCGCCTCCTTCTCGCGCAGCGCGAGGAACTCGACGGCCCCGTTGTCCTGGTCGGCGATGAAGCGCTCCGCGAACGCGCCGGACTGGATGTCGGCGAGCACGCCCTTCATGTTCTCCTTGACGTCCGGCGAGATGACGCGCGGACCGGAGACGTAGTCGCCGTACTCGGCCGTGTCGGAGATCGACCAGCGCTGCTTGGCAATGCCGCCCTCCCACATGAGGTCGACGATGAGCTTGAGCTCGTGCAGCACCTCGAAGTACGCGATCTCGGGCTGGTAGCCGGCCTCGACGAGCGTCTCGAAGCCGTACTCCACGAGGTGCGACATGCCGCCGCAGAGCACCGACTGCTCACCGAACAGGTCGGTCTCGGTCTCCTCCGTGAACGTCGTCTTGATGACGCCGGCGCGCGTGCCGCCGATCGCCTTCGCGTACGCCTTCGCGACGTCCCAGGCCTGTCCCGACGCGTCCTGCTCGACCGCGATGATGTCCGGGATGCCGCGGCCCGCGACATACTCGCGGCGGACCGTGTGGCCCGGGGCCTTCGGCGCGACGAGGATGACGTCGACACCGGCCGGCGGCTGGATGTAGCCGAAGCGGATGTTGAAGCCATGCGCGAACGCGAGCGTCTTGCCCGGCGTCAGGTTGTCGCGGATCGACTCGGCGTAGATCGCACGCTGGTGCTGGTCGGGCGCGAGGATCATGATCAGGTCGGCCCACTGGGTGGCATCCGCGACGTTCTTGACCTCGAAGCCGTCCTCCTGCGCCTTCGCCGCGGACTTCGAGCCCTCGCGAAGCGCGACGACGACGTCGACGCCGGAGTCGCGGAGGTTCTGCGCGTGCGCGTGACCCTGCGAGCCGTAGCCGACGATCGCGACCTTCTTGCTCTGGATGAGCGAAAGGTCGGCGTCGGCGTCGTAGAAGATCTCAGCCATGTGTGTTCTGTCTCCTTGGGTGGTGAATGCCTGTACTCGTGAAAAAGGGTGCGCTCAGCTGCGCGGAACCCGCTCGGTGATGCTCTTCCCGCCGCGTCCGATCGCGAGCAGGCCGGACTGGGCGAGCTCCTTGACGCCGAACGGCTCGAGGGCCCGCAGGAACGCCTCGACCTTGCCGGAGTCGCCCGTCACCTCGACCACGAGCGCGTCCGGCGCGTAGTCCACGATCTGGGCACGGAAGAGGCTCACGACCTCGAGCACGTTGGAGCGCGTCTGGTTGTCGGCGCGCACCTTGATGAGCATGTGCTCGCGGAGCACCGCGGCCGAGGGCTCGAGCTCCACGATCTTGATGACGTTGACGAGCTTGTTCAGCTGCTTCGTCACCTGCTCGAGCGGGAAGGCCTCGACGTCGACCACGACCGTGATGCGGGACAGGCCCGGCACCTCGGTCACGCCCACCGCGAGGGACTGGATGTTGAAGCCGCGCCGGGCGAAGAGCCCGGCGACGCGGGTCAGCAGACCCGCCTTGTCCTCCACGAGGAGGCTCAGCACGTGACTCGCCATGCTCAGTCCTCCTGCTCGAACGCCGGCGCGTGGTCGCGCGCGTACTGGACGTAGCTGTTGCTGACGCCCTGCGGCACCATCGGCCACACCATCGCGTCGGCGCTCACCACGAAGTCGATGACGACGGGCCGGTCGTTGGTCTCGAGAGCGGTGCGGATCGCGGCATCCACGTCCTCCTCCTTCTCCACGCGCAGCGCGAGGCAGCCGTACGCGTCGGCGAGCTTCACGAAGTCCGGGATGCGCGCCGTGCCGTGCCCGGTGTTCAGGTCGGTGTTCGAGTGGCGGCCGTCGTAGAACAGCGTCTGCCACTGGCGCACCATGCCCAGCGACGAGTTGTTGATGATCGCGACCTTGATGGGGATGTTGTTGATGACGCAGGTCGCGAGTTCCTGGTTCGTCATCTGGAAGCATCCGTCGCCGTCGATCGCCCACACGACGCGGTCGGGCTCGGCGACCTTCGCCCCCATCGCGGCCGGGACCGAGTAGCCCATCGTGCCGGCGCCGCCGGAGTTGAGCCACGCCCGCGGTCGGTCGTACGTGATGAACTGCGCCGCCCACATCTGGTGCTGGCCGACGCCCGCGGCGTACACGCCCTCGGGTCCGGTGAGCTCGCCGATGCGCTGGATCACGTGCTGCGGCGAGAGCAGGCCGTCGCTGGTCGGCGTGTACCCCAGGGGGAACTCCGCGAGGAGCCCCTCGAGGAACGACCACCACTCCGTCAGATCCGGGGTGGTCCCGCCGGAGGCCTCGCGGAACGCGGCGTCGAGGTCGACGAGCACCTCGCGGACGTCGCCCACGATCGGCACGTCGGCGAAGCGGATCTTCCCGATCTCGGCGGGGTCGATGTCGACGTGCACGACCTTCGCGTTCGGCGCGAACAGAGACGCCTTGCCCGTCACGCGGTCATCGAAGCGGGCGCCGAGCGCCACGATGAGGTCGGCCTCCTGCAGCGCGAGCACCGCCGGGACCGTCCCGTGCATGCCGGGCATGCCGAGGTGGTGCGGGTGGGAGTCGGGGAACGCACCCCGCGCCATCAGCGTCGTGACGACCGGTGCGCCGGTCACTTCGGCGAGCGTCTCCAGCTCGGCCGACGCGTTCGCGCGGATGACCCCGCCGCCCACGTACAGCACCGGCTTGCGTGCCTCGACGAGCAGCTGCGCCGCGGCCTGGATCTGCTTGCCGTGCGCCTTCGTCACCGGCCGGTAGCCGGGCAGGTCGATCTTCGGCGGCCACACGAAGGGCGCGGAGTCCTGCTGCGCGTCCTTCGTGATGTCCACGAGCACGGGGCCGGGACGGCCGGTCCCGGCGATCTCGAACGCCGCGGCGATCGCTGCGGGGATGTCCTCCGCGCGCTTCACGAGGAAGGAGTGCTTCGTGATCGGCATCGTGATGCCCACGATGTCCGCCTCCTGGAAGGCATCCGTCCCCATGAGGTTCGAGAACACCTGACCGGTGATGCAGACGATCGGCACGGAGTCCATGTAGGCGTCCGCGATCGCGGTCACGAGGTTCGTGGCGCCCGGCCCAGAGGTCGCGATGGCGACGCCGATACGACCGGAGGCCGCGGCGTATCCCTCGGCGGCGTGGCCGGCGCCCTGTTCGTGGCGCACGAGGATGTGACGGACCGCCCCGTCGTCCATGAGCGGGTCGTAGACGGGCATGATGGCGCCGCCCGGGATCCCGAAGACGTCGGTGACGCCGAGGAGCTCGAGGGCGCGGACGACCGCTTCCGCGCCCGTGAGCACGGGCGCAGCGGCGGTGCGAGCGGGGGGCCGGGGAAAGGCCGGGGCGGGTTCGGCAGACATGGTGCGGACCTCGTTGAGAAGAGATGGATGGATGCTGCTACCCGGTGACAGCGCCCTCGGCCGCCGAATGCACGAGCTTCGCGTACTTGGCGAGGACACCACGGGTGTAGCGCGGGGGAAGGGGCTCCCAGCCGATGCGGCGGGACGCCAGCTCGGTCTCATCGACGAGTAGGTCGAGAGTGCGAGCAGCGATATCGACCCGTATCAGATCACCATCGCGCACGAAGGCGACCGGACCTGCGTCGACCGCTTCGGGTGCTATGTGGCCGATGCAGAGGCCGGTTGTGCCGCCTGAGAATCGTCCGTCCGTCAACAGTAGTACATCCTTGCCGAGGCCGGCTCCCTTGATGGCAGCGGTGATCGCGAGCATCTCGCGCATCCCGGGACCGCCCTTCGGGCCCTCGTAGCGGATGACCACGACGTCGCCGGCGTGGATCTCCCCCGCCTCCAGCGCGTCCATCGCGGCGCGCTCGCGCTCGAACACGCGCGCGGGTCCTTCGAACACGTCGCCGTCGAACCCGGCGGACTTGACGACCGCACCCTCAGGAGCCATCGAGCCATGGAGGATCGTGATGCCGCCGGTCGTGTGGATCGGGTCGTCGAAGCGGTGGATGACGGTCCCGTCGATCGGGTCGGGGTTCAGGTCGCGGAGGTTCTCGGCGAGCGTCTTGCCGGTGACGGTGAGCGCGTCGCCGTGCAGGAGGCCCTCGTCGAGCATCGCCTTCATGATGACCGGGATGCCGCCCTGACGGTCGACGTCGTTCATGACGTACTGACCGAACGGCTTCATGTCGGCCACGTGCGGCACCTTGTCGCCGATGCGGTTGAAGTCGTGGAGGTTCAGCTCGACCTCAGCCTCGCGGGCGATCGCGAGGAGGTGCAGCACCACGTTCGTCGACCCGCCGAGCGCCATCGCGAGGGCGATCGCGTTCTCGAAGGCCTCCTTCGTGAGGATGTCGCGGGTGCGGATGCCGAGCCGCAGGAGGTTCACGACCGCCTCGCCGGACCGGTGCGCGTAGGCGTCGCGACGGCGGTCGGCCGACGGCGGCGCGGCGGAGCCGGGCAGGCTGAGGCCGAGCGCCTCGCCGACGGAGGCCATCGTGTTGGCCGTGTACATGCCGCCGCAGGCACCCTCACCGGGGGCGAAGGAGCACTCGATCCGCTTCAGGTCCTCTTCGCTCATGCGACCCGCGAGACACGCACCGACGCCCTCGAAGGAGTCGATGATCGTGATCTCCTTCTCGGTGCCGTCCGTGAACTTCACCCAGCCGGGGGCGATCGAGCCGGCGTAGAGGAACACGCTCGAGAGGTTGAGGCGGGCGGACGCCATCATCATGCCGGGGATCGACTTGTCGCAGCCGGCGAGCAGGACGGTGCCGTCCAGGCGCTCGGCCATCACGACGGTCTCGACCGAGTCGGCGATGACCTCGCGGCTCACGAGCGAGAAGTGCATGCCCTCGTGGCCCATCGAGATGCCGTCCGACACGGAGATCGTGCCGAACTGCAGCGGGTACCCACCTCCGGCATGCACACCCTCCTTGGCACCCTGGGCGAGCCGGTCGAGGCTCAGGTTGCAGGGCGTGATCTCGTTCCAGCTGGAGGCGATGCCGATCTGGGGCTTGTCCCAGTCCTCGTCTCCCATGCCGACGCCGCGGAGCATGCCGCGCGAGGTCGTCGCCTCGATGCCGTCCGTGACGACGCGGCTGCGGGGCTTCATGTCGACGGGCGCGGCCGAAGGCGGAACGTTCTCAGGCATGCATCGAGTCTATTCCCGGGCAGCGCGGGCGGTGGCCAGGGCGAGGAGCGCCTCGGCCATGGCCGGCGGGCTGGGCACCGAGACGGTCGCCGCCGTCGGACCCGCGCCGACGTGGATGCCGAGGTCCCCCGCACCGAGGCTCGCGAGGGCGTCCTCGTCGGTCGTGTCGTCGCCGGCATACACGACGCACGTCGCGTGGACACGCTCGCGCAGCGCGGCGACCGCGGAGTCCTTGCCCTCGTGCCGGAACGCGTACTCGACGATGTTCTTGCCGGTACGCCGACGCCACGCGGGCGCCTTCTCGGCGACAAGCGCGTCGACGCCGGCATCCGCCCGACGGGCGTCGTCGGGGCTCGCGAGACGCGTGTGCACGCCGAATCCGAACGTCTTCGGCTCGATGAAGGTGCCCGGGATGTCGGCGACGATCGCTTCCGCCTCCGCGCGAAGCCGGTCGCGCAGCGCCACATCCGCATCGGCCTCCGCGGGCTCGACGGCGCCGACGCCGGGGAACCAGAACTCGGCGCCGTGGGATCCGGCGAGCAGGACCTGCGACGCGTCGTCGTGCTCCGCGATGATCCGGAGATCGGCCAGACTCCGCCCCGAGATGAACGCGACGGTCGTGCGGGGCAGGCGGACGAGCTCCGCGATGGCCCGCACCGCCTCCGGCAGCGCACGCGCCGCCATCGGGTCGTCCTGGTGGAGCGAGAGCGTGCCGTCGAAGTCCAGCGCGACGAGGAGCACGTCGCTCACCGCCGCGCGGTCCAGCGCCTCGGCGAGCTCCCCCTGGGCCTGGTCGGTCATGGCCGTCTGCTCCGTCACGCGATGTCCTCTCGTTGCGCGCGCATCTGTCCGAGGGCGTCGAGGAAGTCGCGCGACCAGTCCTCGACGTCGTGCTCCCGCACGCGCCGGCGGAGCGCGCGCATCCGGCGAGCCTGCTCGCCGACGGGCATCTCTACGGCGCGCATGATCGCGTCCTTGACCCCGCCGATGTCATGCGGGTTGATCAGCAGAGCGCTGCCGAGCTCGTCGGCGGCCCCGGCGAACTCGCTCAGCACGAGCACGCCCCGGTTGTCGAGGCGGCTCGCGACGTATTCCTTCGCGACGAGGTTCATGCCGTCGCGAAGGGCCGTGACGAGCATCACGTCGGCAGCGAGATAGAGCGCCACCATCTCCTCGCGCGGGTATGCCTGGTGCAGGTACCGGATCGCGGTGTGGTCCATCGTGTCGAAGTCGCCGTTGACGCGTCCGACCATGAGCTCGATCTCGTCGCGGAGCTGCACGTAGGCGTCCACGCGCTCGCGGCTCGGACTCGCGACCTGGACGAGTGTGACGTCCTCGACCGCCAGCCGGCCGTCCTCGAGGAGCTCGCCGAAGGCCTTCAGACGGTGCTGGATCCCCTTCGTGTAGTCGAGCCGGTCGACGCCGAGCAGGATCTTCCGGGGGTTGCCGAGGCTCTCGCGGATCTCCGCGGCGCGGGCGCGGATGTCCTCGCGCTGCGCGAGCTGGATGTAGGCATCCGCGTCGATCGAGATGGGAAAGGCCTTCGCGAGCACACGGCGCGTGCCGCCGGTCGGGGTGGGCACACGGATGCCGGAGGCGCGCGTCTCGTAGTGGAGCTGGCGTCGCACGGCACGGGCGAACTCCCCCGCGTCCGCGACCCGCTGGAACCCGATGACATCGGCGCCGAGGAGCCCCTCGAGCACCTGACGGCGCCACGGCAGCTGCGCGAAGAGACTGTGCGCAGGGAACGGGATGTGGTGGAAGTAGCCGATCGTGAGGTCCGGGCGCGCCTCGCGCAGCATCCGCGGGACGAGCTGAAGCTGGTAGTCCTGCACCCACACGGTCGCCCCGTCCGCGGCGACCTCCGCGGCGGCGTCGGCGAAGCGGCGGTTGACAGCGACGTACGCGTCCCACCAGGCCCGACGGAACCGCGGGGCCGCGATCACGTCGTGATAGAGCGGCCAGATCGTGTCGTTGGAGAAGCCCTCGTAGTAGAGCTCGACATCCTCGGCCGTCAGAGCGACCGGAACGAGCTGCACGCCGTCGAACTCGAACGGGTCCAGCTCGAGGTCGGGCTTGCCCGGCCAGCCGACCCAGGCGCCATCGGCCTTGCGCATGACCGGCTCCAGCGCCGCCACGAGGCCGCCCGGCGAATGCCGCCAGCCCGACTCGCTGTCGTCGTCACGGTCCACGGGGAGGCGATTCGCGACGACGACGAGGTCTGCCTTGGTCACGTGCGCTCCCGCTCTGCCGACTCCCCCCACCATATACACCCCCTTCCGCGCCATCACCGCCCGGTAGCGTGGTGCCATGCGCAAGTATCTTTTCGGCACGGGTGTGATCGGAGCGATCATCGGCGGCATCACGCTGCTGCGAGACCTGCGCAGCGGTGCGCCGTTCACGTGGCGCACCGCCCTCGCGTGGCTGAGCTGGGGGATCGCCGTCGTGCTCGCCGTCGGCGCCATCACCGATGTGTACCGGGCCTCGCGCGGCGGCTCGGTCGATCCGGACTCGCCGATCGCCGGCAAGGAGCAGAAGCTCCTGAAGAGGCACCTCGCCCGCTGAGTCCCGCGCCAGAGTTCCCGGTCCTGAGAGATCGGCATGGATCAGACGGCATCCAGGTGTTCTTGGCTAGAGTGGGGCGATCACGGACCCGGAGTCCACGAGCACTGCATCACCCGACAGCTCACGATGCCGACACCTGATTGCCTCTGCTTTGACCACTGAGAATTCGAGCGACGCCGCTCCCACGCGACGCTCGCTGCGAGAAGCCGCTGCCCGCGCGCACGCGGAACCCGCCAACGTCCCTCCGAAGAACGACACCCCCCCGAAGAAGCAGCCGCGACCTTCGCGCGCCTCAATGCCGCGACCTCCCCGCGCCACGCCGCATCGCGCCTCAACGCCGCGACCTCCGCGCGCAGCGAGGCCACGACTGATGAAGCGGATCGCCGCCGCGTCGTTCTCGATCGGCGTCCTCGGCGTCGTAGGGGTCCTGACCATCGGGATGACGGCCGCACCGGAGGCGGTCGCGGCGGCCAATCGCAGCGTCGACAGCTCCTCCACGGGCGACGTGCAGGTCGTCTCCGTCCGCAGCATCATGGCCCACGAGGCGCAGTCGTACACGGCGCCGACGAGCGCGCAGCTCACCGCGCTGCAGCGGTCCGACTACTCGGCCGCATCCGTCGTCGCCGCCGGGGTCCCGAGCGCATCGACGAAGAGCGGCGCGCCCGCGGAGGGCGGCTTGACCCTGGCGCAGGCGCAGGACCTCATCGCGGAGTACGTGAGCACGGCAGACACGGCGCCGCTGCGCAAGGGCGAGGCGGTGCTGGACGGCCTGTACCCCGGCTCCGAAGGTCCCGGGGACTGCGGCAGCGGCGGGACCGTCGACAAGCTCGACAACTGCGTGGGCTTCGTCACCTATTTCATGAACGTGTACACGAGCTTCAATCGGTACGTGATCGCCAACGGCGGCCAGGAGGCCGCCAACATGGCCGCGGTCCTGCAGCGGAAGACGAGCTCCTCCCCCTCGGTCTATTCGGTCGGCTCGAGTTGGGGCACCAGCGCGGACGGGCACACCTTCGTGGTGCTGGGTATCCACGGCGACCAGGCGATCGTCGGCGAAGCCGCGTGCGGTCTGACCGACGGCTGGCCGCGGGCCCGTGCCGTCTCGGTGTCATCGCTGCAGGGCGACACCTTCGTGGACGTGTCCGACCTGATCCTGCCGCAGCAGCGCACCCTCGCCCAGCTTCTGGGCTGAGCCGGTCTCGCCCCCCTCAGGTGTGGGTGGCAAGGAGGTCGAGGGAGACGTCGATGATCATGTCTTCTTGGCCGCCGACGAGGCCGCGGCGTCCGCATTCGACGAGGATGTCGCGGACGTCGAGCTGGTAGGTGGCGGCCGCG
>NZ_JBDHNI010000004.1:0-704585 GCF_039615055.1 Microbacterium sp. X-17 | reverse complement strand
CGACCGCGCCTACGTCATGGCCCGCGGCAACCTCCTCTACACCGGAACCGCCACCGAAACCCAAAACCGCCTCGAACAAATCAAAGACGTCTTCGTCGGCACCACCAACCAACGCACCGACCTCACGGTCTCGTAACCGCGCAGTCCAAGAAAGAGTGGAGTAGTCCAACGATGAACAGCAGAGGTCTCACCAGGGTGCTCGCCGCAGTGGTCGCGGTCGGTGCGCTGATGACAACCGCGGCGTGCAGCTCCGGCTCGTCCTCGAGCTCCGGAGCGGCGGCGGGCTCGACGATCGAGATCGGCATGATCGTCGATCTCACCGGTCCGATCGCCTTCGCCACCACCCCGATCGGTGCGAAGGCGGCCGTCGCGTCGATCAACGCGGCCGGGGGTGTGAACGGTCACCCGATCGATCTGTTCGTCTGCGACTCGGGCGGCAACAGCACCACCGCTTCCGACTGCGCCCAGCAGATGGTGTCGAAGCAGGTCGCGGCGGTGGTCCGCCCCAGCAGCATCGTGGCGGACTCGTTCATCCCGATCCTGGAGGCGGCACAGATCCCCATGATCGCGCCGCAGGTCTCCACCCCGGCGGGCTTCAACTCGCCGGAGACCTTTGCGCTGGCCGACTCCGGGTTGATTTACTACCCCGGTTTCGCCCGCATGCTGGCAGACCAGGGCGCGAGCAACATCGTCATGACGGGCGCGGAGGGGGCGGCATTCGCCAGCCTCCTCCAGCTCCCGCCGCTCGGCGTGAAGGACTACTCGCGCCCGATCACGATCAACAATGTGACGGTGCCGCTCACGGCGGCAGACATGGCGCCCTACGCCCAGGCCATCCGCGCCGGCAACCCGGATGGCGTCATCCTCGGTGTGCCGGACCAGCAGGTGATCAGCCTGACCCAGCTGCTCAAGGCGAGCAACCCCGCGCAGAAGCTCGCCATCCTCGGGCTGGATCCCGCCAGCGTGATCAAGGGCATCGTCGCGGCGACCGGACCGGTTCAGGGCCTGTACACCCTGAACTTCTACAACGCTCAGGGTGAGCAGCCGGTCTCCCAGGAGTACCGCTCGCGGGTGGAGGCGGCCGGTGCCACGGCCGACCAGGCCGTGACCGACTTCGCCCTGCAGGCCGCCTACGCGTCGGTGCTCATCTTCGCCGAGGTCGCCGGGGGCATGTCCTCCGACATCACCGCTCCCGGGGTGACGACGGCGCTGGGCAAGGCGAACGACGTGACGATCAACGGATTCGCCCCGCCGATCGACTTCACCACCCCCGTCCCGCAGGCCGGCGGAGCGCGCGTGTTCACCGCGTGCGTCCAGGAGGCCACGTTCGAGGGCACCACGAACAAGCCGCTCGGCGGCTTCATCAACGCGTTCACCGGCGCCGCCTGCTGACGCCGGCACCCGAACGACCCAAAGCTCGTCCTCTGCACAGCACCAGTCAAAGAAGAGTGGAGTAATCGAAATGAACAGGAAACACCTCACCAGGGCGCTCGCCGCGCTGGTCGCGGTCGGGGCTCTGATGACGACCGCCGCGTGTAGCGCGGGCGGGTCGTCCTCTCCCTCCGGCTCGGCCGGTGGCACCCCGATCGAAATCGGCATGATCGTCGACCAGACGGGCCCGATCACCTTCCCGACCACCCCGACGGGTGCGAAGGCGGCGGTCCAGTCCATCAACGACGCCGGCGGAATCAACGGTCACCCCATCGACCTGTTCATCTGCGACTCCGGTGGAAACAGCACCACCGCCGCGGACTGCGGACAGCAGATGGTGTCGAAGAACGTCGCCGCGGTGGTCCGCCCGAGCAGCATCGTCGCGGACTCGTACATCCCGATCCTCCAGGCGGCGCAGATCCCCATGATCGCGCCCCAGGTGTCGACGCCCGCGGGCTTCACCGCGCCGAACAGCTGGCTGCTGGCCGACTCCCCGCCGATCTACTACCCCGGCTTCGCCCGCCTGCTCGCGGACCAGGGTGCGCACAACATCGCCATGGTGGGCGCGGAGGGCGCGGCATTCGCCAGCATCTTCCAGCTCCCGCCGCTCGGGGTCCAGAACTACTCGCCCCCGGTCACGATCAACAACGTCACCGTGCCCCTCACGGCGGCGGACATGGCGCCGTACGCGCAGGCCGTGCGTAACACCAACCCGGACGGCGTCCTCGTCGCGGTGCCGGACCAGCAGGCCATCAGCCTGGTCCAGCTGCTGAAGGCGAGCAACCCGGCCCTCAAGTTCACGGTCTTCGGGCTCGACCCGCAGAACGTGATCTCGAGCATCGTCGGGGTCACCGGTCCGGTGCAGGGTCTGTACACGCTGAACTACTACAACGCCGCCGGCAGCGAGCCGGTCGCGCAGGAGTACCGCAAGCAGACCGCGGCGCAGGGCGCCTCGGCCGACCAGGCCCTGAACGACTACGCGATGCAGGCGGCCTACGCCTCCGTCCTCGTCTTCGCCGAGATCGCGGGTGGGGTGTCCGACGTCACGGCGGCGAACGTGCAGAACGCGCTGGGCACGGCGAACCACGTCACGATCAACGGGTTCGCCCCGCCGATCGACTTCACCACGCCTGTCCCGCAGGCCGGTGGAGCGCGCGTGTTCACGGCGTGTGTCCAGGAGGCCACGTTCCAGGGCACGACCAACAAGCCGCTCGGCGGCTTCATCAACGCATTCACGGGCGCTGCCTGCTCGTAACGCGCTGATCCCGGTTCGGTGGAGGGCGGCCTCATCCGTCGCCCTCCACCGGCACCGGGAGGAACAGGATGCTGATGGCTGAACAGCGGGACCAGCGGGAGCCGGGGATCGACCGGGTGCAGCTCCTGCTCGACAAGCAAGACATCTACGACGCGGTGGTCCGGTACTGCCGGGGCTTCGATCGTTTCGACGAGAAGCTCGCACTCGCGTCGTTCCATGACGACGCGGTCGTCAACTACAACGGCTACGAGGTTCCGGCAGCAGAGTGGCTGCCGAGCTCGATCGCGTTCGCACGGTCCGGCGGGGTCCGGGAGTGCACGCACCACATCTGCAACCACATCGTCGACGTCGACGGCGACGTGGCTCTGAGCGAGGCCTCCTATCTGGCCTTCACTCCCGTCGAGATCGAGGGGCGCGCCCTGGATCTCTGGGTGGCGGGGCGCCTCGTGGACCGCTTCGAGCGTCGCGACGGCGTCTGGCGGATCGCGCACCGCACGACCGTCTACGACTGGAAGCGGATGTACGACCCGGCGACCGTCGCCGGTGGCTCCGCGTACCTCGCGGGGCTCGACGCGGGCGTCCAGGGCGCCCCGTTCCCCGACGACATCACGTACCTGCTCGCCGTGACGCGGCGGGATGGCGCGAACGGCTGAAGGACAGGACCGAGGAGCACCCATGCGAGTCAGGCTCATCACCGCGGCGGACGAGGACGAGACGGGGCGGGTGTCCACGCGGGTGGTGGACCTCACCGATCCGGACGCGGCCACCCAGCCCGGCGGTGCGAGCCGCTCTCTCCTCACCGGGCTCTGGGGCTGGGATCGGATCCCGCCGTTGCCGCAGCTGCGGGAGGACGTCGAGGCGTACCGGAACGCGCTGCGGGATGCCCCCTTGGCGCCGTACGACGGCATGCGGGCCTTCGTCGCGGTCGTGCCGCCCGGGATGGGCCTGAACGACGCGACCGAGGTCAGCGGCGGGGCGATGCACCGGACCGACTCGATCGACATCATCGTCGCGCTGGAGGGAGAGCTCGTTTTCGAGCAGCCGGGCGGCGACCTCACGATCACCGCGGGCGACACCGTCATCCTGCACGGCACCTACCACCGGCCGGTCAACCGCAGCGGGAAGCCCTTCACGTTCGTCGACCTCCAGTTCTCCACCCCGCGGAAGGACACGCCCTGGCACGAGCCGGCGGTCGAGGAGGTACCGGGCGGATGGCTCGCGACGGGGAACGAGGGGCACGCGTTCTTCGCCGAGACCCCGGAGAAGGCGGAGGCGCTGGCCGCCGTGCGTGAGACCTGGCGCGCGCAGCTCCGCGACGAGATCACGTGGGGCGGGCCGACGACATCGGACGTCTCCGAGGTCGGCGCGGGGGACGCGAACCCGGGAGGCCCTGGCCGGATCCGGCTGATCACGACGGCGGACGCCGACGAGGACGGGACCGTCTCGACCCGCATCGTCGATCTCACCGATCCGTCGGTGTCCACGCAGCCGGGTGGACCGGGTCGTGCCCGGCTCACCGGTCTGTGGGGATGGGACGAGCTGCCCACGCTGCCGCTCTCGCGCGCCGATGTCGAGCGATATCGGACGACCCTCGCGAAGGGAGCGTACGCCCCGTACGGCGGGATGCGCGCCTACCTGACGACTGTCCCGCCGCGAATGGGCATGAACGACACGACCGAGCTGAGCGGCGGGTCGATGCACCGGACCGACACGATCGACATCGTGATCGGCCTCGAGGGGGAGCTCGTCTTCGAGCAGCCGGGCGCCGACATCACGATCACGCCGGGCGACATCGTGATCCTGCACGGCACGTACCACCGGCCGGTGAACCGATCCGACCAGCCCTTCGTCTTCCTCGACTTCCAGTACACGACGCCGCGCAAGGACACGCCCTGGTACGACCCCCAGATCCGAGAGGTCGAGGGCGGGTGGATCTCCACGGGCAACGAGGGCTTCACCTTCTTCGAGGAGACGCGGGAGAAGGCCGAGGCGCTGACCGCCCTGCGCGAGAAGTGGCGGGAACAGGCGAAGAGCGAGATCACCTGGGGCGGTCCTCGCGACTAGCGAGGAGCCGTCATTCGCCGTGCGATCGGTTCGCCTGGTGAACCGCTGGGACGGACACCCCGCGCGCTAGGTCAGGATGCAGGCACGTAAATCCCACCGACCCCGCAACGTAGCGGGGACTCCTCGGGGGACGCCGATCGGACGAGGCAGTCCGAGAGAGGTACGAGTCATGCCAATAATCGACGGCTCTATAAGACGCCGACCGGGGGAGGCGTCGTGAACGACCGAATCGTACGAGTGGAGGGCGTCGAGCGCGTCTTCACGGGCCGGCGCAGTGCGGTGCACGCTCTGGGGCCGATCGACCTCGAGATCGAGCGGGGACAATTCGTCGCGATCGTCGGACCGTCCGGCTGCGGGAAGTCGACGCTGCTGCGCATCATCGCGGGCCTGGATGCGCCCAGCGCCGGGGAGATCGTCATCGCGCGGAAGCAGCCCACCGGCCCGCTGTGCTCGATGGTCTTCCAGGACTACGGCATCTTCCCGTGGAAGACGGTGCTCGCCAACGTGCGCCTGCCGCTGGACATCGCGCACGTCCGCCGGGCGGAGGCGAACGCGACCGCGCGGGAGTGGCTCGTCCGCACCGGGGTCGAAGGCTTCGCCGCCGCGTATCCGCACACGCTCTCGGGCGGCATGCGTCAGCGCGTCGCGCTGGCGCGCGCCTTCGTGGCGCACCCGGAGATGCTTTTAATGGACGAGCCCTTCGCGGCGCTCGACGCGCAGCTCCGCCTCGTCCTCCAGCAGGAGCTCCTCAGGGTCTGGGAGGCGCATCGCCGCACGATCCTGTTCGTCACGCATTCGATCGACGAGGCCCTGCTGCTCGCCGACCGGGTGATCGTGATGTCGGGTCGTCCCGGTCGCATCCTCGACGACATCGAGGTTCCCTTCCCGCGGCCGCGTTCGCGTGACGCGCGCGCGACGGCCGAGTTCGGCGCTCTCGAGGAGCGCATCTGGAATCTCCTGAAAGGAACGGTGGAGGCTGATGAGCCTGCTCGCGTCTCCGCGTGACACCGACGCCGACCCCGACGTGCAGATCGTCCGGCGCGTCCCGGGCTCGGCCGAACTGCATCCCCGTCGGCACTCCCGGCGTCGGCGGACGATCTTCCTGATCCTCGCGTGGGGTACGCCCATCGCGCTCTTCCTGATCTGGGAGCTCACCGCCCGCTCCGGAGCGATCGACGTCCGCTTCTTCCCCGCCCCGTCCACGATCTGGACCTCCGGGGTGCGGGCGATCGGGAGCGGCGTCCTGCTCGACGCGATCGTCGCCACCGTGCAGAAGCTGGTCATCGGCTACCTGATCGGCGTCGCGATCGGAGTGCTGCTGGGGCTGATCCTCGGTATGTCGTGGATCGTCCGGGCGGCGCTCGAGAACATGCTCGTGGCGCTGTACACGCTGCCGAAGCTCGCCCTCTTCCCGGTGTTCCTCTTGATCTTCGGCTTCGGTGACGCCCCGCAGATCGTGCTCGTCGCCGTCTCCGTCTTCTTCGTCGTGGTCCTTTCGACCACGACGGCGGTGGGGTCGGTCGAGCAGGGATATCGGGATGCCGCATCGGTGCTCGGCGCGAATCGGCTGCAGCTCATGCGGCACGTGGTGGTGCCCGCCGCGCTTCCCGGAATCGCAACGGCCGTCCGGCTCGCCGCCGGCATCGGGATGCTCGTCGTGGTCGGCATCGAGATGGTGTCCGGGTCCAACGGACTCGGCTACCTGATCTATCAGCGTTCCCAGGTGTTCGACCCGGGAACCATGTACGCCGCTGTCATCTGCGCCGGACTCATCGGCGTCGCCTTCACCGGGCTGGTCACCCTCGCCCTGAGATTCATCGTCCCGCAGTACCGAACCCGCGCTCGTCGCTAAGAAACAAAGGAGAAATCACATGAATAAAACCCGACTCAGCCGAGTCGCGGCCGCAGCGCTTGCGGCCGTATCCCTCGTCGTCCTGTCCGCCTGCAGCTCGGGAGCCGCGCCCGTGGCCAGCCCGTCCGGCGGGATGGTATCCGTCCTCCCCGACGGTGTGTCTCTAAGCGGGCCGTCGGGGTCGCCCGCTCCTCAGCCGCTTGCGCAGCAGCAGACCATCAAGGTCGGCGTCTTCTCCAAGCTCGAGACGGTCGCGCCCGTCCTGCTCGCGGACGCCGAGGGTGAGTTCCAGAAGGAGAACCTCAAGGTCGAGTTCGTCTACGACACCCCGCCGAACCTCTTCACGCTGCTCGGTCAGGGCAAGATCGACGTCGTCCAGGGCGGCACGACCGGGCTGGTCTTCAACGCGCTGCGCCAGGGAGTGCCGGTCCGCTGGCTGTCCGGGCTCTCGCAGTCCCCGCAGGACTCCGGCCTCTACCTGAGCACGAAGATCGCCGCGTCGAGCAAGGACTTCCAGCCCGCGCAGATCAAGGGTGCGAAGATCGCCGTCAACCCCGGTGGTCTCAGCTCGCCGGCCGCGTATCCGATCTACTCGGTCCTGCAGAAGGCGGGCCTCAACCCCGGCGACGTCACCCTGCAGGTGTTCAACGACAAGGCATCCATGGTGCAGGCGCTCAACGCCGGCAGCGTGGACGGCGCGATCATCGGACCGCCCTTCACGTCGGCGCTCACGCCGGGTGTCGCGTTCTGGGCCGAGCCGGCGTACCCGGACGACATCCAGATCGCCGGCTACTACGGGACCAGCATCCTCACCGGCACCAAGAGTGACGTCGGCGAGGCGTTCTTCCGTGCGATCCTGCGGACGGTCAACACCTACCTGACCGGCGACTACCACAAGAACGCGGACACGGTCGCGACCCTCGCGAAGGTCCTCGACTCCACGCCGCAGATCATCACGTCGACGCCGGCGATCACGTTCGACTTCAACGTGCCGGAGAAGTCCGTCGGCGCACTGCAGGACATGTACGCGACCGTGCCCAACACGCTGCAGTACGACAACCGGGTCACGCCGGACGAGCTGGTGGACCTCTCGCTGGTCCTCCAGGCCTCCGGTCACTGACGCCGGGCAGTCACCCGCACGACGGCAGCGCCACCTCCGCCGGGGGTGGTGCTGCCGTCGTTCGTTCGACGACGTCAACGCCGAATCAGGTGAGTTGGCTTATTCAGGAGGATCAGGCCGGGAATCGTCCTGAATCAGCGAGATCACCTGATTCGGAAGGGGAGAAGGACGGGGCCTGACCGCGGATACCGACTAGTTCGTCGACTTGTTCGGCACGAGGGCGTGCGGACCGACGAAGCCGACGTGCACCATCCTGGTCGGTCCGTTCGTGTCGTCGTAGAAGTACACGCGCGGGGCGAGAGGGCCCCCGCCCTCGGAGATCTTGAGATGCGCGAGCATCTCGATCTTGCCCGACGCGTCGACCCGCGCGTCGACCGCGAAGATCCGGGTCTTGCGGAGCTTGGCGCTGTTCTGGACCGTCTCGCCCTCGCTCATCGAGAGCTTCTTCGAGGTCGCCGGCCACCCGAGCACGGGTCCGGAGGCGCACCACTCCCAGAAGCCGCCGCCGTCCCAGCCCTCGAGGCGGTCCTGGGCGTAGGCGGCGAGCGCCCGCAGACCGCGCCACGTCGTATTGCCCCACGCGAAGGCATTTGGAGAGGTGTCGATGTCCTCGACGTCGCGGACGGCGGAGCCGGGCAGCGCCAGCCATCGGGAGAGGTAGAGCTGTGCGGCGAGAGCGGCCTCGGACGTGTCCTGCACCTCGTCGGGCACCGACGCCTCGACCTCGTGCTGCGTGCCCCAGAGCAGGTCCGCCATCCCACGGGCGAGCAGCTCGTCCTTCAACCGGGCCAGGTGCCCGGTCGCGGCGGCGAGCTCCCGTTCCACTTCGCTGTGCTCGTCGCGGGCGACGTCGAGATCGAACTCCCACCGCTCGCGCTCCGCCTCCAGCTCCGCGGCCGGGATCATCCCCTCGAGGGCATTCGCCGGCAGGCCGCTCGGCTCGCGAAGCACTCGGAACACGTCGGGGACCCGGCGGCGAGTGGACAGCTGCGAGACCGAATACACGATGCGGTCGATCGTCGGGTACCGTCCGTCTTCGAGCCGCGATCCGAGGTAGTACCGGTGCCGCCATCCGTCGGACTCGGTGACGGGTCCGGGGGCGTAGACGCGGATCCCTCCGCCCCAGACCGCGAGCATGCCGAGCTTCTCCCGGAGCGCGGCGACGGCGGCGCTGTCCAGCGTGATGACCGTGGCGACCCCCTCCGTGCGCGACGCGATCTTGTGGGCGGCGGCGAGCCAGTCACCGCCCTGGTCTCCGGCCCTCTCCGTGCAGACGATGGTCGGCAAGGATCGCTCCGGATCCGAGAGGGTCTCGACGAGGGCGTCGATGTCCTCGGCCGAGATCGACACCGGCGCCGTGAGCACGGCGCTCTTCCCCAGGCGCGGCTTCTCGGAGGCCTCGAGAAGCTCATGGACGACGCGCGGCCTGCCGACGCTCACGCGGAGCGTGGGGTCGTCCGACTCCATGCGGCCCTCGACGAGGGTGTGCACCCCCGTGTCGTCCGCGACCACCCAGACCACGACGGTCCACCTCCGGGGGTCTCCGAGCTTCTGATCGTTCACGATGACGTCGAAGGCCTTCGCGCCGAGCCGACGGAAGACGATGCTCCGATGGCGACCCTGTGAGACGTCCAGCTCGGTCTCGCCCTCCACGAGAGCGACGGGATCGGAGCTCTCCTGAGCCCAACCGGCGACGCGCTGCCGGAGGCGCTGAATCACCTCGTCGTGCTCGAGCGTCGTCTCGTCGGACCACAGCGCGCGATAGAGAAGACTCACCGCAAGCTCCTCCTCATTAAGGCGCGGGAATGGTCGGTTGACATCGTAAGGTCAGCCGTCGATGGCGATCGGGATCTCGCCGCGGATCGCGAGGTACGTGTCCGACCGCCGATCGCGGAGCGCGCGGGCGCCGAGGCTCTTCGCCATCGCATCGGCGATGCCGCCGCGGACATCGATCTCTGCCATCACGAGGCCTTCGTCCGAGAAGCCCGTGCTGGCGATGACCCGGCCGAGGGGGTCGATGATCTGGCTGAGGCCGAAGAACTCGGCGCGGCCGATATTGCCGACGTAGTTCGAGGACACGAGCCAGCGCTGATTCTCCGCCGCCCGCGCGCGATCGAACAGCTGATACTGCTGAGCGTTCACGCCGTCCCGCGGATCCGTGTTCGCCGGCACCCGACCGTAGCTGTAGGCCGTCGGCATGACCAGGAGCTCCGCGCCGCGGAGGGTCAGCTCTCGGCAGGACTCGGGCCAGGTCTTGTCGTAGCAGATCAGGAGTCCGATGCGGCCGATGGCCGTCTCGAACACCGGCCAGTCGTTCCCCGGGCGCCAGATGACCTGCTCGGAAGGCGTGAGATGGACCTTTCGGTACCGGCCGATGTGCCCGCTCGGACCGGTGAGGACGGCGGTGTCGAAGACGACACCGGCGCCGATGCCGGCCTCGGTCAGCCCGTAGGCGACATGAATACGGCGCGAAATCGCCTTGGCCTCGATCGCCCGCACGCGCGGGCCGTCGGGCACGCTTTCCGCGGTGCGGTAGACCTCTTCCAGAACCGCGGTGGTGCTGGCTTTGTCGGCGATGAACGGATAGCCCTGGAGGCTTATCTCTGGAAATACGATGAGGTCCGCACCCGCGTCGGCCGCCTCATCGATTATGGAAAGAATCCTTTCGAGATTCTGTTCGCCATCGAGGCTTCCTCGCATCGCGCACGTCGCGATCACGGTGTGGGACATACGTAATCCTCTCGACCGGCCGACGGCTCCCAACATACTCGCGATTCCCCGGCCGGACCCCGCGGTCCGCTCACCGAACCGCGGCGTCGCCCCGTGGCGTCCTCGTGTAGTGTCGCGCTCGTCGACGACCTGAATCGATGGACAGTGAAGTCCGCGACGGGAGGGAAAGCCGGTGGATACCTCTTTAAATGAGGTCGAAGAAGCAGTCAAAGACACTTATCGGCGGTTTTTTGAGAAGGAATCGACGACCGCTGTCGTGCGGGCGTCGGAGCCGTCGGGTTTCGATCGCGCCCTATGGAACCGCTTGCTGGAGTTGGGCACCCTGAGCATGGCGTTGCCCGGCGAGGTGGGTGGCGATGACGCGGGCATGGTGTGCGTCGCGCTCGCCGCCGAACAGCTGGGCCGGCAGATTGCTCCGGTCCCGCTCATCGACGCCGTCGCCGCGGCCCGGGCTCTCGCGCGCTCCGGGGTTCCGGCTGCGCGGGCGGCGATCGAGGCGATGGCGGCGGGGGACGAGATCATCGTCCTGGCGCCTCGACCGACGGTCGATGGCGTCTCTCGGCTGGTGCCCCACGGGGCGATCGCGGATCGGATCGTCGTCATGGACGGCGACGACCTGGTCCTGGTGCCCGTGGTGCCCGATTTAAGCCTGGAGAACCTCGGTTCGCTTCCGTTGGCCCACTGCCGGACATCCGGGGAGCCCGTCGTCCTCGCCCGCGGGGAAGACGCGGCAGCGTCGTTCGCCCGCGCCGTCGCGGACGTCCGGGTGCTCACCGGGGCCGCGCTCGTGGGCATCGCCGACCGATCCCTCGAGCTCGCGCTCGAATACGTGAAAGTGCGGAAGGCGTTCGGCATCGTGATCGGCTCGTTCCAGACGGTCTCGCACCGCCTGGCCGACGACGTCGTCGATATCGACGGTGCGCGCCTGCTCGTGTACGAGGCCGCATGGTCCATCGACCATGGCGAGCGCGCGGAAGAGCGGGCGTCGATGTCGTTCCTCTTCGGCGCCCAGGTCGCGCGGCGATCCAGCGGCGACTGCCTGCACTTCCACGGCGGCGTCGGGTTTTCCATGGAGCACGACAGCCAGCTGTACTACCGGCGTGCGCGGTCCTGGCCGCTCGCGTACACCCGTCTGGACGACGAGTATCGGCGTCTCGCCGACCTCCTGTACGGACCGCAGGAAGGCTGATCGCCGTGGACTTCACGTACGAAGACGACACGATGGTGCGCGAGAAGATCCGGAGCTTCCTCGCCGCGACGCTCCCTGAGAGCATGCGCGGAGGCACGTTCGAGTGGCGGTTCGACTCCGACTTCCACCAGGCGTTCGTCGCCTGGCAGCACGAGAACCTCCTGGATGCCTCGGACGCGACGATGGATGCGTTCGCCGACGAGCTGCTGCGCGCCGACCTGGAACTGCGCACGATCGGCCCGACGGCGCTCGTCGCCCAGATCCTGTCGGTGCTCGGCACCCCGGAGCAGCGCGCGGAGTACATTCCGCGGTTCCTCCGGGGGGAGGCGCTCTGCGCTCTGGGATACACCGAGCCGGACTCCGGGTCCGACGTCGCCTCGGCGGCGACGCGCGCGATCCGCGACGGCGACGAGTGGGTGATCAGCGGCGAGAAGATGTTCACCTCCAACGCTGCGATCTCCGACTATGTGTTCCTCCTCACGCGGACCAACACGGAGGTCCCGAAGCATCAGGGCCTGACGACGTTCCTCGTGCCGCTGACGGCGCCCGGTGTGGAGATCCGTCCGATCGACACGCTGCGCGGTCACCCGACGTACATGACCTACTACGACGACGTGCGCGTCCCGGACAGCTGCCGCGTCGGCGACGTCGATGCGGGCTGGTCGGTGATGCGGGTAGCGCTGGACGTCGAGCACGGCGCGGGGAAGCGCATCACGCTGGATGCCGGCGACGACGCGGCCCGCAGCTACCGGCTGGAGTCTCGGCTGGGCCATGCCGGCGGCCACGGTGTCAAGATCGGGCACACCCTGACCCGGCTCGTGGAGTGGGCCCGCGGGGCGCGAGACCACGAGGGACGACGGGTCATCGACGATCCCTTCGTGCGGAGCACGCTGGCCGGCATCGCGATCGATCTGGAGGTCATCCGCCTGCTGCAGGGGCGCAACGATCCGGAGGCCGCGAAGCCCGGCGTGGGCAACGGCAAGAAGCTCTTCGGCTCGGAGGCCTACCAGCGCGCTACGCAGCGCATGTTGGAGATCGCGGGGCCCGCCGGCATCGTGGACTACCGCTCGGAGGGGTCCGTCGCCGACGGCTGGGTGGAGTACACGTTCCGGGATGCCACGGTCGCGACGATCTCCGGCGGTTCGAGCGAGGTGCAGCGCGACATCATCGCGGAGCGCCGACTCGGCCTCCCGACCGCGCGGCGCGCGGCGCGGGCGAACACCAGCGACTCGCGGCCCGTCGCGGCCCCCGGGAGCGTATGAGCATGAATACCAGCACGAACATGAGCACGGAAGTAAGCAGGGATATCAGCACGGACACCTGGGCGATTCTCGACCGTGGACTGGCCCCGAGAGCGGTCGCGGTCTACGGCGCGAGCGATCGTCGTCTGCAGAGCCAGGCCGCGCGGATCGCACGCCAGCTGACGGCGCACGGATACGAGCGCCGGGTGGCGTTGGTGAATCCGCGGTCGCAGGTGGTCGACGGGATCGCGACGGTAACGCACGCTGCGGACAGCTCCCTGGCGCGCGAGCTGGACTTCGCGGTGATCTCGGTCCCGCGCGAACAGGTCGCCACGGCCGTGGACGACTGCGTCGCGGCCGGCATCCGTCTCGCGATCGTGACCAGCGCCGGCTTCGGCGAGGCCGACGAGGAGGGGCGTCGGTACGAGGACGACCTGCGGAGCCGGGCATCCGCGTCGGGACTCCGGCTGTTCGGGCCCAATTGCATGGGGCTGATCAACTTCACGAGTCGTCTTCACGCGGCGAATCCCCCGGTCGAGCTTCCCCGCCGCGCGGGGCACATCTCGGTCTTCGGGCAGAGCGGATGGATCTCCACCCAGCTCATGGAGCTGTTGTCCGCGTCCGGACAGGGGCTCGACCTCTGGGTCACGATGGGAAACGCGATCGACATCGACATGCCGACGATGCTCGAGTACGCGGCGCAACGTCCGGAGACGTCGGTCGTGGTGCTCTATCTCGAGAGCGTGCCGGAGCCCGACCGTCTCCGCGATGCGCTGCTCGCGGTGCGCCGGGCCGGCAAAGAGGTCATCGTCCTCAAATCGGGGCGGAGCGAGGAGGGCCGCCTTGTCGCCGCCTCGCACACAGGAGCGATGAGCTCGCCCGACATGTTCTTCGATGTGCTCATCCGGGAGACGGACTGCATCCGAGTGGACACGATCCGGGAGGCCGCGCAGGCCGCGTCCCTCGTGGCGGCGATCGGCCGACCCCGGGGTCCGTTCGCGGTCGTCGGAAGTTCCGGCGGCGACTGCGTTCTCGCCGCGGACACGTGCTCGAGCATCGGTCTGCCCCTCGCCGCGCTCGGCGCGTCCACCCAGGCGGAGATGCGGCGCATCCTGCCCCAGGTGAGCGTGCGCAATCCGGCCGACGTGACCCCGTTCGCCAAGGAAGGCCGGACGGAGGCGGAGCTGCTGAGCGTCATCGCTCGGGATCCCGATGTGGGATGCCTGATCCTGCTGGACGGGCAGTGGCGGCGGATCGACAACGTCGCGGTCCCGCCGGAGGACATCCACGCGTTCGTCTCGTCGATGGGCTTGGAGGCTCCGATGATCGAGATCACCCGCGCGTCCGCGGAGCACCGTGACGCGCTCGCCGGCGCGGGAGTCGCGCTCGGCCTCGACGACGAGGTGATCTGGCGGATGCTGCGCCGCCTCGTCGAGTCCACGCCGCAACGCCCGGCCGCCGCCGCGACCGAGACGCCGTCCCCGGGCCGGCCGCCCGCCGTGCTGCCGGAACTGGAGGCGTTCGAGGTGCTCCGAGCGAACGGCATACCGGTGGTGGAATCGGTGCCGGTGACCTCCGAGGCAGAGGCCCTCGAGACGGCGAGGCGGCTCGGATTCCCGGTGGTGGTGAAGGGGCTGCTGCCCGGCGTCACGCACAAGGCGCTGCTCGACCTCGTCGAGACGAACCTCGTCGACGAGGACCAGCTGGTCGGGAGCTGGTCCCGCGTCTCCCGGATCCTCGAGGAGCACGGCGGCGGCACGGTCGTCATCCAGCCGCAGGAGACGGGGGGTCTCGCGGAGCTGATCATCGGAACCACGAACGACCCGCTCTATGGGCCCCACCTCGTCCTCGGGGCGGGCGGTCGCTGGGCGGAAGACGGTGCGGATCGTGCCTGGGTGCGACTGCCGGTGACCCCCGAGAGCGCGCGCAGGGCGCTCTCCGACTTCCCGCTCGGGCGACGTCTCCTCGGCCACGCCGCCGCGCACCGCGCCGTCGACGCGATCGTCGGCGCCGCGTGCACGATCGGTGAGATCGCCGTGGCCCGTCAGGACGAGATTCAAGACATCGAGGTGAACCCGTTCATCGTCACATCGACGGGGATAATCGCCGTCGACGCGGTCGTCACACTGGCGACGGGCCACGAGCGGCCCGAAGAGAAAGGGAGCAAGAATGGCTGAGAACGACGACTGGATCGTCTTCGATACCGCGGACCGGAGCCCGGAGAACTGGCTCTCTCTCGGAGACCAGGTCCCCCTGCGAGGCGCCGTGCTCGAAGGCGACTATGGCGCCGGATTCATGCATTGGGTCCGGAACGACAACAAGTCCGAAAAGCCGCATGCGTTGAAATGCGGAATACATCGCACGGACGTCGACACCGCGATTCACGTCGATGGGTCCTCGGGGCACGAGTTCACGTGCATCATCGAGGGCACGCTCACGGTCGAACTCGACGACGGACGGACGTTCGTGCTCGAGCCCGGTATGACCGCGCATTTCAAGCCGGGGCATCCCGGCACCTATCGATACAAGGCGCCGTTCCGGCAGTTCGTCGTCGTCGCCTACGGGCAAGACACCCCCTGAGAAAGCGCATTCGCTCGCCCGGTCACCACAATGTCGTGGTGTTCATTGCTGGAAAACAAGAAAGGAATCTGAAATGAAGTCATGGAAGAGGCGCAATGTCGCGTTGATCTCCGTCGGTGCGGCCCTCGTGGTCGCGTTGACGGCCTGCGGCGGCCCTTCGGGTCCGACGGCGTCGCCCCAGGCGACGAAGGGCTCGACCGACACCGAGCTTCGCCTCGGCGTGCCCTCGGCGCCCGCGAGTATAAGCCCGGCAAGCGGAACGACCGGCAGCAGTCCCGTCGTCTCTCTCGCGTACGCGACGTTGCTCACGCAGAACAAGGACGGATCGATCGGACCCGGGCTCGCGACCTCGTTCGGCTACGTCGGAACCGGCAACACGACCTTCCAGCTCACCCTTCGCGACGACGCGAAGTTCTCCGACGGATCGCCGGTGACGGCGGACGCGGTGAAGACCTGGATGGAATACGCCAAGACGGCGCCCGGCAACGCGGCGGTGTCGTATCTCCCGCTCGCCTCGGTCGACGCGTCCGGCAACTCCGTAACGCTCCACCTGTCGGCGCCCGACCCGATCGTCCCGCAGGTGCTCGCGAGCTTCAGCAGCGTCTGGGGCACCGTGACGTCGCCCGCGGCACTGAGCAACCCGAAGGGCCTCGAGAGCGCGACGGCCGGAGCCGGCCCCTACATGCTCAGCGGCCCCGACACCGTCGCCGGTGACCACTACACGATGGTGCCGAATCCGTACTACTACGACAAGACGGCGATCAACTTCAACAAGGTCACGATCAAGGTCATCACGAGCCCCTCGACGATGCTGCAGGCGCTCCAGGCCGGTCAGCTGGATGTCGCCGAGAGTCTCAGCGGCACGACGGCGCAGGCGGCGACGTCGGCGGGTATCGACGTCGAGAGCTCGCCCGTCTTCAACGTGCTCGTCACTCTGCTCGACAAGACCGGTGCGCTGGCACCGCCGATGGGTGACGTACGCGTGCGGCAGGCGCTGAACTACGCGGTCGACCGGGCGGCGATCAGCAAGGCCGTGGCCGGAACCTTCGGGACGCCCACCGCGGTGTTCGCGACGACCGACGGCATGACCTCGGACGACCAGAACGCCTACGGCTACGACCCCACGAAGGCGAAGTCGCTTCTGTCGGACGCCGGCTATGCCAACGGGTTCACGATGAAGGCGCTGTGCTCCAACCAGGTCGCGCTGGTATGTCAGGCGGTCGCGGGCGAGCTCCAGGCCGTCGGCATCCAGCTCGACATGACCCAGCCGGCCACGACGGCGGAGACCGCGCAGCAGCTGAACAGCGCCACCTTCCCGGTGTACATCAGCCAGAACTCGGTGCCGACCACGTGGCAGGCGTCCTCCGCCCTGTTCCTGAAGGGCGCGCGGCTCAATCAGCAGGGCTGGAACGATCCCACGATCCAGGACCTCTACAACAAGGGCTCCGTGGCACCGGTGGACTCGGGCGCGCAGTACTGGCAGCAGCTGATGCACGAGACCGTCACGCAGGCGGCGGAGGTCCCCCTGTTCATCGCTCCGCTGTTCTACTTCGTGTCGGACTCCATCGGCGGCGTGAGCGTCGGGCAGTCGACGGACTGGTACCGCCCGGTGGTGCTGGACTGGTATCGGAAGTGACGACTTCGTCCCTCCCGCGGGGCGGCGTGAACGAGATCGTTCGCGCCGCCCCGCGGCGCCGTCCGCGGCGTCTTCTCGCGAACCAGCCGGTCCTCCGGGCCGTCCTGAACCGGCTGCTCGTGGCGATTCCGCTGCTGTTCGTGGTGACGCTGCTGAGCTTCCTGCTCGTCTCGCTCACCCCGGGCGACGCGGCACGCGCGATCCTGGGGGATCAGGCGTCCGCCGACGCCTACGACTCGCTGCGGCACGAGCTGCGCCTCGATCAGCCCCTGTTCACGCAGTACACGGACTGGCTCGGCAAGGCGATCACGGGGGACCTCGGCACATCCATCTTCACCGGGGAGGACGTCACGCACATGGTGACGGAGCGACTCCCGGTCACCCTCTCGCTGCTGGTCGGCGCCCTGCTCGTGACCGCCATCCTCGGCACGCTGCTCGGGATCATCAGCGCCGTGCGCGGCGGCGTCCTCGGCCGGATCCTGGACTCCTTCTCTCTCGTCGGCCAGGCCGTTCCCGCCTTTTGGGCCGGCGCCATCCTGATCGCGGTCTTCGCCGTCGCCCTCCGCTGGCTTCCTCCCACCGGCTACGTGCCCCTCGAGAAATCGCCCGGCGAATGGCTCCGGGCGCTGATCCTGCCGGTCGTCGCCCTCAGCATCGGGGGCCTCGCGTCGGTGGCGCGGCAGACGCGGGATGCGATGCTCGAGGCCTTCTCGAGCGAATACGTCCGCGCCGCGCGCGCCAGCGGCGTCAGCACGCGATCGATCATCTTCCGCCACGCCCTGAAGAACGCCGGCACCCGGGCGGTCACGGTCTTCGGTCTGATGGCGGTCGGCCTGGTGGGCGGGACGGTCCTCGTCGAGGCCGTGTTCGCGCTCCCCGGCCTCGGATCCCTGACGGTCAACGCGGTCGTGCAGCACGACATCCCGGTCATCCAGGGGATCGTCATCTACTTCACGATCATGGTGGTCCTCATCAACCTGCTCGTCGACGTGAGCTACGTGTGGATCAATCCGAAGGCTCGAACCTCATGACCGCCGCGACACCCTCGGAACGCGGGGAGACGGTGCACCGCCCCTCGCGGATGCTGTGGCACCGGCTCCTGCGAAGCCCGGTCGCGGTCGCGTGCCTGGCTTTCCTCGCTCTCCTGGTGGTCATCGCGATCGTCGCGCCGATCCTCTTCCCCGACGTCGCGCGGCAGTTCACCGGGGACCTGTCCCGCGTCGGCGAAGGACCGAGCGCCGAACATCTCCTCGGCACGGACTCGCTGGGCCGCGACGTTCTCGAGCGCCTTCTCGTGGGGACGCAGCTCGTGTTGATCGGCGTGGCCATCGCGGTGATCGTGGCCCTCGTGGTCGGCGTGCTGCTCGGGCTCATCGCCGGCTACTTCGGTCGGTGGTACGACTCGCTCATCACCCGGCTGTGCGACCTCATCTTCTCGATGCCCGCCATCATCATCATCCTCGTCGTGCTCTCGGTAATCCCGCAGAGCCTCGGCGCCGCGATGGTGACGCTCGGCGTGCTCGTCTCACCCAGCGTGGCCCGACTCGTGCGCTCGTCGACGCTGTCGATGCGCACCGAGCTCTATGTCGAGGCGGCCGTCGTGGCCGGTCTCTCCAGCGGCCAGATCCTCCGGCGTCACATCCTGCCGCGGATCTTCGGACTCCTCGTCATCCAGGCATCCCTGATCGCGGCCCTCGCGCTCCTCACGCAGTCCGGGCTCGCCTTCCTCAACCTCGTCGTCCCGGCACCCCAGCCGAGCTGGGGCGGCATCGTCGCCGACGGCATCCAGAACATCAGCCTCTATCCCTGGCTGATCTGGCCGGGCGGCGTGGCCATCGCACTCACCGTGCTCGCTCTCGGTCTCCTCGCCGATTCGCTGCGGGACGCGCGGGCGCAGGCGTGGTCCCAGCCGACGACCGTCCTGAACAGCCGCCGGCCGCGCTCGACCGTCTCGCCGACCGCGACGCCCGCGGACAGCGATGTCGTCCTGTCGGTCGAGGGGGTCAGTGCCGAGTTCGACACGCCGCAGGGGGCGAAGCCCGTGCTGCAGAACGTCACATTCGACGTGCGACCGGGGGAGACCGTCGGCATCGTGGGCGAGTCGGGCTGCGGGAAGACCGCGATGGCGATGGCGATCCTGGGATTGCTCCCGTCCAACGGTTCCGTCGTCGGCGGGCACGTCTGGTTCGACGGCACCGATCTCACCGCGCTCTCGGACGCGGAGATGCACCGGATCCGCGGGCGTCGGATCGCGCTCGTGTCGCAGGAGCCCATGTCGAGCTTGAACCCGGCGTTCCGCGTCGGATGGCAGCTGGAAGAGGTCATCCGGCAGCATCGCCGCGTGAGCCGGCGCGCGGCGAAGTCGGAGGCCATCGCGCTGCTGCGGCGCGTCCACCTTCCCGACCCCGAGCAGGTGGCGCGGAAGTACCCGCATCAGCTGTCGGGCGGCATGGCCCAGCGGGTGTGCATCGCGCGCGCCCTCGCCGGTCGCCCCCAGCTTCTGATCGCGGACGAGCCGACCACCGCGCTGGACGTCACCGTGCAGGCGGAGATCCTCGATCTGCTCCGAGAGCTGCAGCGCAGCGAGGGCATGGCGATCATTCTCGTCACCCACGACCTGGGTGTGGTCGCGGACATCTGTCAGCGGGTCGTGGTGATGTACGCCGGCGAGGTGGTCGAGCGCGCGACGGCCGCGGAGCTCTTCCATTCCCCGCAGCATCCCTATACGGACGCGCTGAAGAGCGCGAACCCGCAGACCCTCGCGCACGCGTCGCCGGGCGGCGACGGCTCGCTTCCGGCGATCCCGGGGACGGTGCCGTCGCTGGGCAGCTGGCCGGCGGGCTGTCACTTCGCGCCGCGGTGCCCGTACGCGACCTCGGCCTGCACGGCGGCCTCCGTGCCCCTGCGCACGATCGGCCGGCCCGACCACGCGACGCGATGCCTCTACGACATCGCCGACCTCCACGACGCCGCGGTCACGCCGTCGATGATCTCCGCGGACAGGTGATGCAGATGCCCATCGACAGCAACGACGCGGTGCCGGCTCTCGAGGTCCGCGACCTCACGGTCGAGTTCAAGACCCCCGCGGGGATGTTCCGCGCCGTCGACGACGTGAACCTGACCGTCGAGCCCGGCAAGACGCTCGGAATCGTCGGGGAATCGGGCTCGGGCAAGACCACGATCGGTCGCGCGATCCTGGGACTGACGCCGGTCCAGCAGGGCACGATCCTGCTGGCGGGACAGGACATCACCCACCTGAAGGGCCGGCAGCGCAGGCCCCTGAGCCGGCTCCTCCAGGTAGTGTTCCAGGATCCCTACAGCTCGCTGAACCCGGTCCGGACAGTCGGTCAGACGCTCTCCGAGACGTTGGGATCCGAGCGGCTCTCCCGGGCGGAGGTGGCCCAGCGCGTGCGCGACATCCTGACGCACGTCGGTCTGGATCGCGCGGCCGCGGACCGGTACCCTTCCCAGTTCTCCGGTGGGCAGCGGCAGCGGATCGCGATCGCCCGAGCCCTCATCGCCGGGCCGAGGTTCGTCGTGTGCGACGAGCCGGTGAGCGCGCTGGATCTGTCGGTTCAGGCTCAGGTTCTGAACCTCCTGCGGAGTCTCCAGACCGAGCTGGGGTTGAGCTACCTCTTCATCTCGCACGACCTGTCCGTCGTGCGGCACGTCTCCCACCGCCTGCTGGTGCTCTATCGCGGCCGGGTCGTCGAGTACGGGGACGCGGACGAGCTCTACGCGAATCCGCGACACCCGTACACCCGATCGCTCCTGCACGCCTCGCCCGTCCCCGATCCCGCGGCGCAGGCGCAGCGCCGAGACGCCCTTCAGGCGGCGCGCACCGCGGAGGAGGTGCGGGCCCGGATGAGCGACGGCTGTGCGTTCGCGCCGCGCTGCGCGTTCGCGACGTCGCTGTGCTGGGGCGTCACCCCCGAGCTGGAGCCTACGGACGGCGACGCGACCGTGGCCTGCCACCACTGGCGCGACATTCCCCCCGCGAGCCTCCCCGTGATCGCCTCCAGCGCCACCGCCCCCTGACCCCCGCGCAGCGGGCTATCGCGGGAGGACACGTTGCGCGGTTAGCGACGAAGTTCTGCGATGGCCGCCCAGTCGTCCAGGGAGCGGCCCTGTGAGATGGCGTCGTCGAAGACCTCGCGGAGGACTTCTCCGAACGGGAGGGTCACTCCCACGTTCGCGGCCGCGTCCAGAGCGAGGTGGACGTCTTTGCGTCCGAGGATCGTGGTGAATCCGGCGGGCTGGTAGTGGCGCTCGGCGATGAGGTGCCCGTAGGCGGAGTACACCGGTCCCGGGAACAGCGTGCTCGTCAGCAGCTCGACGACGCGGGCCGGGTCGATGCCCGTGCGTTCGGCGACGGCGATCGTCTCCCCGAGAGACTGGATTGCGCTGGCGACGAGGTAGTTGCCCATCACCTTGATCGCGTTGGCCTGGGCAGGCTCCTCGCCGATGACCCAGGTTCGGCTGCCAATGACATCGAAGAACGGTTGCACAGCCGTGATGAGCGTACGATCGCCGGCGGCAAGGACATTGAGAGCGCCCGCTTCCGCGACCGGGACTCTGCCGAACACGGGCGCGGCCACATAGCCGAGGCCGTATCCGGCGTGGATCTCGGCGGCCCGCTCGGCGAGCGTCGTGCTGACCGTCGCCATGTTGACGTGGACCGTCCCGGCCGCGGCCCGTCGCAGCACCCCCGAGTCCAGAAGGACGTCGGCGACGGCCTCGTCGTTCGAGAGCATCGAGATCACAACGGGTGACCGGAGGGCGTCCTCGAGTCCCGAAGCGACCCGGGCGCCGTGCATTGCGATCCGGTGCGCGGGTTCGGGGGAACGGTTCCAGACCGTGACCTGGTATCCCGCGTCGAGAAGATTGCGCGCGATGGGTGTCCCCATCGCCCCGAGGCCGATGACGGTGATGTCGCTCATGAGCTGACTCTTTCGTTTGCGGAACCGGTTAAACAGGTTCCGATCATAAGGTCGCAGGTAGACTGCTGTCGAACCGGCTCCACCAGCCCGTGAGTCCTGGGCGCTGCGACGAAAGCGAGAACACCTTGGAGACCTCTCACCCCCAAGGCCTGTTCCGGCTGGACAACGAGACGCTCGCTTTCCGCTACACCGCGACGGTCAGCCACCGGGACGGGCACGCTCTCGAACGCTTGGACGAGCCCATCAAGCTGCGACAGTGGCTCGTTGTGAACGACCTCGACCCAGGCGCGACCCCCACCCCGACCGAGCTCGCCCAGGCGCGCGAGCTGCGAGAGGCGATCTATCGTCTGGGCGCCGCGCTCGCCCACGACCAGCAGCCGGCCCTGCCCGACCTCGACCTGTTGAACAGTGCATCCGCCGCGGGTGCACCGATTCCCCTCCTCGACGCCAACGGCATGCACTGGAGCCTGGACAGCGCGAACCGTCTCGGTGCTGCGCTGGCCGTCATCGCCCGCGATGCCATCCACGTCCTGGGCACGTCCACCCGCGGACGGATCAAGACCTGCGAAGGGTCGGAGTGCGCGGGCCTCTTCCTCGACACGAGCCGCGCCGCCGCCCGACGATGGTGCTCCATGAACACCTGCGGCAACAAGAACAAGAAGAACCGCATGCGAGCCAACAACTGAGCCCGCACACTCACATGGGGAGAGCCAGTTTGTCGTCGCCGTGGTGCAAATACTTCTCAACGACAACCACGTCGGTGATTTCCGGGTCAGGGACGGGAGGGCAGCACGACCACCGCGTGGCCGGGGGTGGTGCTGGTGCCGTTCTGGTCGACGATGTCCACGTCGATCCGCACGAGGTGGTCGTCGCCCTCGACGGACTTCGCGACGACGACCCCGGTCGCGGTCAGCACGTCGTCCTTCTGGTTGATCGACCGGAACTGGATGCTGACCTCGCGGATGTCGCCGTCGCCGATCCACGCGCGCAGCAGGTTGTGCACGTAGGACGTACGCAGGTTGCCCATGCCGAACGCCCCCTGCTCGTTGCCAGCGGCATGACCGGCCGCGTCATCCATGTGGAACGGGATGAACTCGTCGTTGACGGCGGCGAAGCGGTTCCAGTTCATGAGCGTCGTGCGGCGCACGAAGGTCGGGAGCGCCTCACCGACCTCGACGTCCTCGAAGTACCGCTGATCGGCCATCTCACTCCCCTTCGGGCCGGTAGCTGAGGCGGGTCTGCGTCATCACCTTGACGAGCTCGCCGGACGGCAACGACCAGCGCGTCTCGTAGGCGGAGAAGAGCGTCAGCCCCAGCCGGGTCTCCCGCTCGCTCCAGCTCGTGAGCGCCGTCGTGCTCGAGACGACGTCGCCGGGCCGCAGGCGGGTGACATAGCGGATCGCCAGGCCCCCGTTCAGCCCGCGCGTGCCGCGGCCGGCGGTGACGCGCGGCTGCGCGGGCTCCGGCTCGCCGTGCAGCTCGGCCAGGGCGGTCTCCTGCCCGTACGCGCCCTCGAGCGGCCAGGCGAACGGGTTGAACTCGTGCGGCGCGACAATGCCGCCCCACACCGTGCCCCGGGCGTAGTCCTCGTCCCAGAAGATCGGCGGCGGGACCTCCGGCCAGTACACGGCCTGAGCCCACCGGCGGATCGCCGTCGCCGAGACCGGCCAGGACCGCACCGGCTCGCTCCAGACATCCCGCGCCGCGATCATGTCGGCGGTCACGAGCGTCGGGGGCTCGTCGTCGGTCATCGCAGTCCCGGCGGAAGGGCGGCGGGGATGGCGTCCAGCAGCTCGCGCGTGTACGGCTCCCGGGGATGCTCGTAGATCGCGTCGATGTCGCCCTGCTCGACGATCGTGCCGCTGTGCATGACGGCGACGCGGTCGGCGATCACCTGCACGAGCGCCAGGTCGTGCGAGATGAACAGGTACGCCATGTCGTACTCCTGCTGCAGCTCGTGCATGAGGTTCAGGACCTGGGCGCGCACGGAGACGTCGAGGGCTGCGGTCGGCTCGTCGCAGACGAGCAGCGCCGGCCGCAGCGTCAGCGCGCGAGCGATCGCGGCGCGCTGGAGCTGGCCGCCGGACAGCTCGCCGGGGTACGCGCGCGCGTGCTCCGGCCCGAGCCCCACGCGTTCCAGCAGCTCGTAGACCGCGTTCCACTGCGCCGCGCGCGCGAGCGGCGAGTGCAGCCGCAGCGGCTCGAGCACCGAGTCCCCGACGGGGACGCGCGGATCGAACGAGCTGTAGGGATCCTGGAAGATCATCTGCATGCGGTTGCGATGCTCCCGCAGCCGGCGACCGCGGAGGGTCATCAGGTCGACGCCGTCGAACCGGATCGCCCCGCTGTCCGGGGTGATCAGCCGCATCACCATCCGGGCGGCGGTGGACTTGCCGGTACCGGATTCCCCGACGAGCGCGAGCGTCTCCCCGCGGTCGAGTCGGAAGCTGACGTCCGTGACCGCGTGGTTCCAGGTCTTCGCACCGCCGTACCAAGTCCGTTCGGCGACGAACCGCTTCGAGATCCCCTCGACGTCGAGCAGGGTCATGTCGTCACCACCCCGGGAAGCGAGAGCTCGTCCGCCCGGACGCACCGGGCGGGATGGGATCCGAGCTCCAGGAGGGGCAACGGATCGACGTCGCAGCGTCCGACCACAGCGTATGCGCATCGGGGCATGAACCGGCATCCCGGCGGCGCGCTGCCCGAGGGCGGTGCGGTGCCCTCGATCGCCTGGAGGCGCTTGCCCTGGCCGATCCGCGGCACCGCCGAGAGGAGCCCCTGCGTGTACGGATGCAGGGGGCGTTCGAACAGCGCGTCGATCTGCGCGGTCTCCACCACCTGGCCGGCGTACATCACCGCGACCTGGTCGCACATCTCGGCGATCACGCCCAGGTCGTGGCTGACGAACAGCATCGCCACCCCGGTCTCGGCCTGGAGCTCGCGCAGCAGGTCGAGGATCTTGCGCTGCACCGTGACGTCGAGGGCCGTGGTCGGCTCGTCCGCGATCAGCAGCTCGGGCGAGCAGGCGAGCGCGATCGCGATCATGACGCGCTGCGCCATCCCGCCGCTGAACGTGTGCGGATAGTCGTCGACGCGGCGTGCGGCGGTGGGGATGCCGACCCGATCCAGCAGGTCGACGGCGCGCTTCTCGGCGGCCTTGCGAGACAGCCCGTCGTGGCGCCGCACCGTCTCGGCGATCTGCTCGCCGACCGTGTAGGCGGGGTCGAGGCTGCGGCGGGGATTCTGGAAGATCGTGCCGAGGCGCTTGCCCCGCACCCGGCTGAGCTCGCGCTCCGGCATCGTCGTGAGCTCTTGGCCGCGGAGGCGGACGCTCCCGGAGACACGACCGCCGAGGGCCTGGACGAGCCCGATGATCGCGTACGACGTCATCGTCTTGCCCGAGCCGCTCTCGCCGACGAGGCCGAACGTCTCTCCGCGTCCGATCTCGAAGCGCACGTCGTCGACGACCGGGTACCAGCCGCCGGCGCGCGGGAACTCGACCCGCAGGCCGTCGACGCTCAGCACTGCCTCGGACCCGGCGCTCATTGGCCCGCCTCCGTGATCGCCTGACGGCCGGTCCCGAGCGCCGTCGCGATCCCGTCGCCCAGCAGCGAGAAGGCGAGCACCGTGAGCGCGATCATGAGGCCCGGGGGATAGACGAGCCAGGGGCTCGTGTGCAGGTTCGACATCGCCGCGGTCAGCATCGACCCCCAGCTGGCGGTCGGCGGCTGCACGCCCACGCCGAGGAAGCTCAGGCTCGCCTCGGCCGTGACCGCCGTGCCCGCCGTGACGGCCGCCGTCACCATGAGCGGGGCGAGGGCGTTCGGGACGACGTGCGCCAGGATGATCCGCCGCTGGGTGGAGCCGATCGTGACGGAGGCCTCGATGAACGTCTCCTGCCGGATGCTGTCGGCGGCGGCACGCGCCATGCGGAAGAAGTACGGGATGAAGATGATCCCGAGAGCCAGGACCGCGGTCCCGAGCCCGGGGGAGAGCACCGCGATCATCGCCAGGGCGAGCAACAGCGCCGGGACCGCCATGAGGCCGTCGCTCAGCCGCCCGAGGATCGTGTCGATCCGGCCGCCGAGATAGCCGGCCGCGAGACCCAGCGGACACCCGATGATCGCCGCGATCCCCACCGTCCCGAACGCGGCGACGAGCGAGATGCGGGTCCCGTAGATGAGACGGCTGAGCGCGTCGCGACCGAGCTCGTCGGTGCCCAGCAGGTGCTGAAGGCTCGGCGGCTGGAGCCGGTGGAAGAGGTCCTGCGCGTCCGGATTGTACGGCGCGAGCCACGGGGCGAGGAGCGCGACCAGCACCAGCAGCACGAGGAAGCTGGCGCCGATCATCGCACCCGGGTTGTGCAGGATGCGGCGAGCAGTGCGCCACCGCTGCGCAGGCGGGCGCGCCGGGGCCGCGGCGGCGGCCGGATCGATCGCGGGAGCGGGGGGTCTCATGTGCGCACCTTCGGGTTGAAGTAGGCGTAGGAGATGTCGACGCAGACGTTGATCAGCGTGATCATAAGCGTGCTCAGCACCACGATGCCGAGCATGACCGGGACGTCGCGGTCGATCGTGCTCGTGAGGGCGAGCTGGCCGAGGCCGGGCAGGTTGAACACCTGCTCGACGACGACCGTGCCGCCCACGAGTTGCGCGAGCCGCAGGCCGAGCATCGTCACGACCGGCACCGCCGCGTTCTTGAGCCCGTGCTTGAGGACGAGCGAGTGCGGCGGCAGCCCCTTCGCGCGGCTGGCCATGATGAAGTCCTGCCGCAGGGTGTCGCTCAGGCTGACCTTCAGCTGCAGGGCCGTCGTCCCGATCCCGTAGGCGGCCAGGGCGATGCTCGGCAGGATGATGTGGCGCAGCCATTCGAGCGGGCTCTGGGCGAGGTCGACGTACCCCAGCGCGGGCAGGAGCGGCAGGTACAGCGCGAAGGCCAGCACCAGCAGCATCCCGAGCCAGAACGGGGGGACGGCGATCGCGGACGCGCTGACCGTCGCCACCGCCCGATCCCAGAACCGGCCCGGCTTGAGGGAGGCGACGACGCCGAGGATGCCGCCGATCGTGATCGTCAGGATCATGGCGACCACGATCAGCGACACCGTCACCCCCAGCCGGGAGAAGATCAGCGGTCCGACCGCGGCCCCGTTGGAGAACGACTTTCCGAAGTCTCCGTGCAGGGCCGCGAACAGCCACTGCGCGTAGCGCACCGGCAGCGGCTGGTCGAGGTGGAGCTGTTCGCGGATCTGCGCGAGCAGCTCAGGCGTCGGGTTGGGCCCGGCCAGCGACGCGGCCGGGTCCCCGACGGCCTCGAAGAGGAGGAAGACCACGAACGACACGAGCAGCAGCGTGGGAATGGCATAGATGAGCCTTCTCAGTGCCAGTCGATACATCCGGTCTCACCCCTCCGCACCTCCACCGCCGTCATCCGTTCCGATGACGGAGCACTCACTGCCCCGTCTGCCGGTAGAGGTAGCGCGTGTCGACGGCCCCGTTCGAGGTCGTGAACAGGGCGCTCAGCCCGCCGACGTACTGCGGCGCCGTCCAGAACGCGCTGGGGTTGCAGATCGGGATGACCAGCGCCTCCTGGTTGAGGATCGTGAAGACCTTCGCGTAGACGGCGGCCCGCTGGTCCTGCGAGAGCGTGGGGTCGCCGGCCTGCTGCATGAGCGGCTGCAGCTGGGTCAGGTATTCCGGTGCGATCTGGCCCTTCGCATTCGAGAAGTACGTGCTGAAGAGCGTGCTGGGGTCGTAGTCGAGAGCCGCGAGGTTCCCGGCGATCGTGCTGACCTGGCCCTGCGCCCAGTTGGAGATGAGCGTCGGGATCGACAGCGTCTGGATGTCGACCTGGAAGCCGACCGCCTGCAGCTGCGCCTGGAGCCCCTGCACGGCGAGCTGGTCGGCGGCGATCGCGGACAGCGTGATGTGCGGGCTGGTCTGGCCGGCATCCTGCAGGAGCTTCTTGGCTCCCGCCGGGTCGTAGGCGTTCTGGTCGACGAGGTTGTCGTCGTGCGCCCAGTGGCCCGCGATGTACGGCTGGTCGGCGGGCGTGCAGGTGCCGCCGTAGAGCTGGTTGATCGCGTCGCGGTCGATCGCCATCCCGGCCGCCTGACGGAGGACCTTGTCGTTCATCGTGGGGATGTTGGAGTTGAACTGCAGGACGACCTGCGACGTCAGGGTCGACATCATCCCCTGGAACTTGCTGGTGTTCGAGGCCACGACGCTCTGCGCCTTCGGAACGTTCGTGCCGATCGAGTACGCCACGTCCAGGTCGCCCGACTGCACGCCGTTGATCGCGGCGTCCGCGTCGGCGATGTACGTGATCGTCAGGTCGTGGAGCAGCCCCGCGCCCGGCTCCCAGAACTTCCCGGGCGCCTGCGCCTGCGTGTAGGAGACGGAGACGTTCGGCTGGTATGCCGAGAGCTGGTACGGGCCCGTGCCGCAGTTCGTGACGGCGGTGGCCAGGGCCGCGTTGCTGAGGCACGCCGGCGAGACCATCATCCCGGCGACGCCGGAGAGCACGGACGGCAGGCCCGCCGCGCCCGGCGCGAGCTGGAACTTGACGGTGTGCGCGTCGACGGCCGCCACGGACTGGACGGTCGCCAGGCTCGCCTTGATCAGGCTGCCGTCGAGCGTCTTCGAACGGGTGATGTTCTGCACGACGGCGTCGGCGGTGAACGGGGTGCCGTCGTGGAAGGTGATGTCGTCGCGCAGCTTCATGGTCAGCGTCGATCCATCCGAGGAGAACGACCAGTCGGTCGCCAGCATCGGCTGGAGCTGGAGGTTGTTGTCGATCTGGATGAGGCGGTCGTAGACGGGGGTTAGATACTCGAGGCTCGCGATGCCGGTCGACAGCGCCGGGTCGAGCGTGCGCGGCGGTGCGACGAATCCGATGTGCAGGGATCCGTTGGGGTCGTAGCCGGACGGCCACGCCGTGGGGAGCGGCCCCGGGCTGACGAGCCCGTTGTCGCTCGTGGGCGCCGGCGCCGGCGCCGAGCATGCGCTCACGATCAGGGCCAGGGCGAGGACGGATACCGTCGTTAGAGACCTTTTCAACATCAGACTTGCTCCTCCAATGCTCGGGCCTGTCGTCGATGACAGTGCCCCGGGCCGTCGTCGATGACGCGCCCTGCTCGACGTTCCCACGGGATCCGTCGTGTGGAGGAGCCGGTCCGCTGGATGAACCGCGGTTTGCGACTGCGCCGCCTTAGTGTACGGGCGGGCGCGAGAGTCGCTTGGTGAGGAGCATCTGGGTGCCGGCGCGATGCTGATCGCTCAGTGCGATGAGTCGCTCGATGTCGCCGTCACGGGCCGCCTCGATCATCTGACCATGCTCGGCGAACACGCGCTCCGCGGCGTTCGCCTCGAGGATGTACATCGAGCGATAGAACCCGGTCCGGTACCAGAGGCGGGCGACGTCCGCGCGCACGAGGCGCAGGGGAGACGTCTCGAACGGCACGAAGTGGAACGCCTCGTTGACCTGGAGGTAGCGGTGGAGCTCCTCGTTGCGGTCGATGAGCTTGAGCTGCTCGTTGAGCGACTCCATCGTCTCGGCGACCGCCGGCGTGAGGGTGGCCGTGCGCAACAGCTCGGTCTCGAGCAGGCGCCGCATGAGGTAGAGCTGCCCGAGGTCGCCGCCGGAGAACCGCGCGACCTGGTACCCCGAGTTGAGCCGGTGGGTGAGAACACCCTCGGCCTGCAGGGTGGAGAGCGCCTCCCGAAGGGGGATGCGGCTCACGTCGAGCCGGTCGGCGAGGTCGGACTGGTGCACCTTCTCGCCCGGCAGGAGCTCCCCGCTGAGGATCATCCGCCGAATCTCGCTGAGACACCGCTCCACGCTCGACAACGCCGGCTTTCTCTCTACCGATGGAGGCGCACTCATCGATCGTCCTCCCCCGTCTTCCTTGCCCGGATCACTCGCCTGCTCTCCGCCAGAAATTGGGCCGGAAGCCCGTTTAGCATACATTTGTGCATGACCATGCGGCTGCACGGAGTCTTCTTCATGAAGATTTTCGGATCGTTCCATCAGATGAGGATCTCTCGGTGACCGACACATACCAGGACCGTTGGGGTGAGGGCGCGGTCGTGGCTGCGGCGAGCGACGGGGTGCTCACCATCACGTTGAACCGGCCGGAGCGCCGCAACGCCATGGACCCCGCGGGCTGGGACCGGTTCTTCGACATCCTGCGCGCTGCCGAGGTGGATCCCGGCGTCCGCGTGCTCGTGCTGACCGGCGCAGGCGACGCGTTCTGCGCCGGCGCGGACATCTCGTCCGCCCCGGTCGGGCATCCGGTGACCCGCGTCACGCGGATCAGCCGCACCGCGGCCTACCTGTTCGGCTACCCCAAGCCCGTGATCTCGAAGGTCAACGGCGTCGCCGTGGGGGCCGGCTGGAACCTCGCGCTGTGCACGGACTTCGTCGTGGCCTCGTCTGCGGCCCGCTTCGCGGAGATCTTCGTCGTCCGCGGGCTCTCCGTCGACTTCGGCGGATCGTGGCTGCTGCCGCACTACGCCGGCCTGCTGCAGGCGAAGCGGCTCGCGATGCTCGGCGAGTTCGTCTCCGCGGAAGAGGCGCTGGGGCTCGGCCTCGTCACGTGGGTGAAGGAGCCCGACGAGCTGGACGGCTTCGTCGCCGACCTGGCCGCGCGCCTCGCGAAGGGCGCCCCGATCGCGCAGACCCTCAACAAGGCCCTCGTCGCGGAGGGCGCGCTCGCCTCGTTCGACGCCGCGCTCGCGGCGGAGGTCCGCGCCCAGGCGGTCAACTACGGCACCGAGGACGCGGCGCTGGCGCGGGCCGCGTTCGCCGCGAAGACCACGCCGCAGTACACGGGCGAGTGGGTGCTCTGAGCCGGGGCGAGCGGACACTCCGCCTCCTTCCGCCGCGACGCTCCCGCTCAGCCACGCTGCTGACGAGATCGCGGATTTGTCGAGCAAGCTAACGAATGCGATCCCCGTGCAGGGCACCCGGTTCGCTGGACGGACCTCGGGCATCCGAGAGAGAGGCGGAACGATGCGGACAGCGAGAACTCCGGAGGAGGTCGAGGAGATCTACATCGCCTCGATGAACGCCGGCGACCTCGAGGGGGCGCTCGCGGTCTTCGACGTCGACACGGTCTTCGTCGGCCCGACGGAGGCTGAGACGATCCACGGCGTCGACGGCATCCGGGTGCGGCTCGCCGCGGCTCTCGCGCTCGACCCGCAGCACCGGGTGCTCGCCCAGCGCGTCGTGCACTTCGACGACTACGCCGTGCTCTTCGCCGACTGGGAGCTCGACCGCCTCGACACCGAGGGGGGAGCGGTCCACCTCCGCGGCTCCGACACGAGTATCGTCCGACAGCGGGAGGACGGCGCCTGGACGGTGCTGCGCCGCACCGTCACCCGAAAGGAGACGCGCGACCCGATCGGATGATCGAGCCGCGCGTCGAGCGGGCTACGCCCGCGATCCTCGCGGATCTACTTGGTGAAGAACCACTGCTTGATGACGTCGCACTCGCCGGCGTCGTTGAACTCGATGACGTAGAGGCCGTCCACGTGGTAGTTGGTCCCGGCCAGCCCGAAGGTGTTGACCCAGTGCACGACCGCGGTGCGGCCGTCCGTGCTGACGAGGTCCCAGTCGACGGTGATGTTCTCGAAGTCGTCCATGCCCGACCAGTAGGAGCGGTACTCCTCGGCCGTCGTGCCGATGTCCCAGGGGCGGTGGTGGTACTCGCGGGTCGACGCGAACAGCGGCATCGCCGCGTCCGCATCCCCGTTGCGCCACGCCTCCGCGAGCTTGTCCATCATCGTGGTCGCCAGTTCGGCGGTCGTTGCTTCCGTCATGTCGGTGCTCCTTCGCTCTCGTTCGGGTCGGTCATTCTCCGGTGAAGGCAGGGGTCTCGCGGGCGATGCTCGCGCGAATGCCTTCCCGACTGTCCTCGGTGTCCCACAGGCGGCGCTGCTCGGCGAGCTCGCGGTCGATGACGCGCTCCACCCGCTCGGCCAGCGCCCCGCGCAGGGTCTGCTTCATCGACTGCACCGCGAGAGGTGCGGCCGCCGCGATCTCGCGCGCGTACTCGAGCGCGACCTCGGTCTCGCGCCCCGGCTCGGCGATGCGGTCGACCAGGCCGATCTCTGCGGCGCGCACGCCGTCGACGCGCCGGCTCGTGTAGAGCAGGTCCATCGCGGCCTGGGTGCCGACGATCGCCGGGAGGGACTCGCTGATCCCGAAGCCCTGGTGGAATCCGAGCATCGAGAAGTTCGCGAGGAACCGGGTGGCCGACGAGGCGACGCGGAAGTCGGCGGAGCAGGCGAGCCCGAGTCCGCCGCCGACCGCGGAGCCCTGCACCGCGGCGACGATGGGCAGGCGGGCGCGGAAGAGCCGCACCGCCTCCCGGTAGACCGCCTGGGCGGATGCCCCGCGGTCGGCCATGCCGGCGGAGGAGAAGTCCGCCCCCGCGCAGAAGTGCTTCCCCTCGGAGCGGAGGACGACGACGCGGGCGCCCTCGTCCGCGACCCGCTCGTACGCGTCGGCGAGATCCGAGATCAGTGCCGCGTCGAAGAAGTTTGCCGGCGGGCGGTTGATCGCGATGATCGCGACGTCGCCGTCGCGATCGACGAGGAGGTCGGCGCTCATGCGGGCTCGCCCGTGACACCCGGCGCGTTGATGAGCGCCGAGACGCCGGTCAGCTCCGCGGCGCGGCCGACGATCGGAGCGAGCTCGACGGTGGTGCCCGTCTCGCCCAGCCAGGAGTTCAGCCGGCGCGTCAGCAGCTGGAGGCGGTACTCCTGCGTCATGCCGATCGCGCCGTGCGCCTGGTGCGCCGCGCGCACCGCCACGCGGGCGTTCTCGTTGAGCAGCAGCTTCACGAGCGACACCTCGAGGCTTCCGGGCGACCGGGTGAGGGCGCCGACCGCACGGTCGACCGCCAGCAGCGACATCGTGGCCATCTGCTCGAGACGCACGACGTGCTCCTGGACCGACTGGAACTTCCCGATGGGGCGGCCGAACTGCTCGCGCTCGGTCACGTACGCCCGCGTGAGGTTCGCGATCTCCTCGATGGCGCCGGCCATGAGGGCGCTGCGAGAGAGGATGAAGAGCGATCGCAACGCATCCGGATGGTCGTCCCAGGCCGCGACCTCGACGGCGGATGCCACCTCGACGACGTCCTTCGGCTGGCGCGCGAGGTCGTAGCCGGCCTCGATGCGGGTGCCCTCGAGCGGCACGATCACGAGCCGGGTCTCGCGACCGTCCAGGGCCAGCAGCGCGACCGCGTGACTGGCCGCGCGCGCCCACGGCACGCCGTGGAAGCGGCCCGTCAGGACGCCGTTCGCGAACGTCCAGGTGTCGCGCGGGTCGCCCGGGAACACCGTCAGGGGGCGCTCGGCGTCGGGCAGCTCCAGGCCTGCGGCGGTGATCGCCCAGGTCGCCAGCTGCGTCTCGGCGACGGGCGCCGGCACCGCCGCGGCTCCGGCCGCGCGAAGGATGCCGACGAGGGCGGGCAGGTCGCCGCCCGCGCCGCCGCGCTCCTCCGGGATCCCGATCAGGGGCATCCCCATCTCCTGGATCTCGCTCCAGAGCTCCTCGTCGAGGACGACGTCCTCGGCTTCGGTGACGCGCCGCGGCGTGATGGTCCCCGCGAAGAACTCCCGAGCCAGCCGCTCGTACTGCTCCTCATCGTTGGTTGCGCTCATGCGATACCCAGTCCCTTGGAGACGATGTTGCGGAGGATCTCGATCGTGCCTCCGCGGATGGACCACGACGGCGAGACGAGGATCGCGCGTGCCAGCAGCTGCTCGTAGGGATCGTCGCTGCTCGGATCCGGGGTCCGGCCGAAGTGGCGGCTGACGACCTCGACGCAGTCCTGCTCGAACCGCGTCGCCATCTCCTTGGCCAGCGCCGCCTCGATGGACGGCGTCCGACCCTCGTCGACGGCGCGTGCGATGGAGAGCGAGATGCCGCGCAGGCCCCACATGCGGGCGACGATCAGCCCGAGGTCCTCGCGCGCCGCCTCCGAGAGCGGGCCGAACCCGCCCCGCGACCAGTGATCGAGCACCGGGACCATCGACATCCAGCGGTCCACGCCGCCCCGCTCGAGCGCGAGCTCCGCGATGTTCTGGCCCCATCCAGCGCCGATCTCGCCGAGACGCATCTCGTCGGGGATGAAGACCTCGTCGAAGGTCAGCTCGCAGAAGTCCTCGGTGCCGTCGATGAAGGGGATCGCCGCGATCGTGAGCCCTGGCAGGTCGCGCTCCACGATGAACTGCGTGAGTCCGCCGTGCCGCTCGTCTGCGGTGCGGAACAGCGCGAGGAAGTGCGTGGCGTGCAGGGCACCGGTCGTCCAGATCTTCGTGCCGGTGACCGACCAGCCGCCCTCGACGGGCCGGGCCCGCGTGCGGAGGCCCGCGAGGTCGGATCCTGCACTCGGCTCCGACATCCCGATGCCGAACGAGAGCTCGCCGCTGACGATGCCGGGCAGCAGCGCGCGCTTCTGCGCCTCCGTGCCGCTCGCCGCGATGCTGTGCCCGGACTGTCGGTCTCCGATCCAGTGGTATCCGACGGGCGCACCGACGGCGAGGAGCTCTTCGGCCACGATCAGGCGCTCGACCGCGCTGCGTCCGCCGCCGCCGTACTCACGCGGAAGCGCCATCCCGAGCCAGCCGCGCGCGCCGAGGGCTTTGGAGAACTCCGGATCGACCGCGCCCGGCACCCCGAGCCCGATCGGATAGCTGCCCGCGGGGAGCCGCTCGGCGAGGAACTCCCGGACCTCCTGCTGGAGCTCGAGCTCCGCCTCGGTCAGCTCCGTGGCTTCAAGTCGCACTTCCCGCTCCTTCCCGCTCGGCCTTGAGGTACACCTCGGCGAGCACCTCCTGTGTGTGCTCGCCGATGAGCGGCGCCGGCAGGCGCAGGTCGCCCGGCGTCTTGCTGAAGTTCGCCATCTGCGGGATGACGCGGTACTCGCCGGCGACCGGGTGCTGGGTGAGCGGCAGCTCGTCGACCAGGTCCTGGAGGCTCGCGACCCGGGTGGCGGGAATGCCCGCCGCGCGGCAGTACGTCAGCCATTCCTCGGTCGTCTTGGTCGGCCCGAGCTGGCGGACGTCGCGGTAGAGCGACTCCGAATTCGCGAGCGCTGCGCGCTGGTCGACGTACCGCGGGTCCGTCCGGGCGCCGGGGATGCCGGCGTCGGCGAACAGGTCCGCGTAGTGCTGCGGCAGATAGGGGAAGAGGTGGACGAGGCCGTCCTTGCTGCGGTGCGGGCGGCGCTCGGGGGAGAGGATGCGGGGATAGCCGGCGGCCGGGGCGCCCGGGGCGGGCGTGGGCGGCTCGGGGATCGCGCCGCTGCCGTGCTCGGCGAGCATGAAGGCGGTCATGGCCTGGGACATCGGGACCTCGATGTGCTGGCCCTCACTCGTGCGCACGCGGTGGAAGAGCGCGGCGGTGATCGCCTGCGCCATGACGATCCCGCAGACCTTGTCGGCGAAGATCGTCGGCATCAGGGAGGGGATGTCGAAGACGCGCTCCATGATGTCGGAGACGCCCGTCGCCGCCTGGATGATGTCGTCGTACGCCGGCTCGTCGGCCAGTTCGCTGCCCATCGGGAAGCCCTGGGCCTGGCAGTACACCAGGTCCGGCTTGATCGCCCGCAGAGTGTCGTAGTCCAGGCCGAGCCGTGTGATCGTGTGCGGCCGCATGGTCGTCACCACGACGTCGACGTCGCGGACCATCTCGCGCACGGCGGCGAGGCCTTCGGCGCTCTTGAGGTCGACCTCGACGGAGCGCTTGTTGCGCAGGAGGTTGAGCGCGATGCCGGACAGCTCCGGGTGCGGTCCCGGGCCCATGACCCGGTTGGTGTCGCCGCCCGCCGCCTCGATGATGACGACGTCAGCGCCCTGATCCGCGAGGATCTGCGTACACAGCGGACCCATCACGACCCGCGTCAGGTCAAGGACGCGCACGCCCGTGAGCGGACCCTGTTTCCGGTTGCCGTCTTCGCTGACGCTCATAGCTCGAGTCCTTCTTTATTTCCCCACACCGACACGAATGTATAATAAAGTGCATGCAGACGTCCAGATCGGGACGACTCGAGGACTCGCCGTGGAGGTTCGAGTGGGCGAAGAGCATGACCTCCGGGCGAGCGCCGCGATCGTCGGTGTTGCCGAGTCCGATCTGGGGGCGGTAGGCCCGGGAATCAGCTCCCTCGACCTCATCGGCCAGGCCACGGTGCGCGCCCTCGACGATGCCGGTCTCCGTAAGAGTGACATCGACGGGCTGTTCTGTCACTCCGCTTTCTTCTCGTCCCCCGTCACGACGGCCGCCGAGTACCTCGGGATCCGGCCGAAATACAGCGACGGCACCGCGATCGGCGGCTCCTCTTTCGTCACGCATCTCTGGCACGCCGCGGCGGCCATCCAGGCGGGGCTGTGCGAGGTGGCGCTCATCGTCTACAGCAGCACGCAGCGCTCGCACGGCGGCGGGCTGCTGACCTCCGGCGCGGCGCTGACGCGCTCGTGGGAGGCGCCCTATGGGCCGCGCCTCCCGGCGACCGCCTACGCTCTCGCGGCCGCGCGGCACATGCACGAGTTCGGCACGACGCGCGAGCAGCTCGCCGAGGTCGCGGTCGCGGCACGCAAGTGGGCGCAGCTGAACCCGAAGGCGTTCGAGCGCGGCGACCTGACGATCGACGACGTGCTGAGCTCGCGGATGGTCTCGAGCCCGCTGACGGTGCGCGACTGCTGCCTCGTCACGGACGGCGGCGGCGCGGTGATCGTCACGTCGGCCGAGCGCGCGCGCAGCCTCGGGAAGCCCCCGGTCTACCTCCTCGGATCCGGCGACGCGACCTGGCACATGAACATCTCGCAGATGCCCGATCTCACGACGACCGCCGCGGCCGAGTCCGGCAAGCGCGCGTTCGAGATCGCCGGCTACGGTCCCGCGGACGTCGACGTCGTGCAGGTGTACGACGCGTTCACGATCAACACGATCCTCTTCCTCGAGGATCTGGGCTTCTGCGCGAAGGGCGAGGGCGGCCGCTTCGTCGAGAACGGGAGCATCGCCCCGGGCGGACGGCTCGCGGTCAACACCAACGGCGGTGGCCTCTCTTATTGTCATCCGGGTATGTACGGACTGCTGATGATCATCGAAGCGGTCCGCCAGATCCGGGGCGAAGCCGGCGCCCGACAGGTCGACCGGCACGATCTCGCCGTGGTGCACGGCAACGGCGGAACGCTGTCCAGCGAGGTGACCGCCGTCCTCGGCGGCGCCGCGACCCTGTGACCGCGGACCGCACCCGAACCGAGTAAGTGGAGGAATTCATGAGCGCAGGAAAGCTCGACGGACGCGTCGCCGTGGTGACCGGGGCGGCACAGGGGATCGGCGAGGCCATCGCGCGCCGCTACGCCGCCGAGGGCGCGAAGGTCGCCGTCGTCGACGTCAACGTCGACGCTGCGGACGCAGTCGCGCGGAGCATCGTGGAGGGCGGCGGCGTCGCCGTGGCCGTGCAGTGCGACGTCGCGAGCCGCGAGAGCGTGAACGCCGCCGCCGAGAAGACCGTCGCCGAGCTCGGTGGCATCGACATCCTCGTCAGCAACGCGGGCGTGACCCGTCCGGCGATGCTGTGGAAGATGACCGACGACCAGTGGAACCAGGTCATGGACACGCACGTCGGCGGCAGCTTCTACTGGCTGCAGGCGGTCGCGCCGGGGATGCGCGAGCGCGAGTACGGGCGCATCATCTTCACGACCTCCGCCGCCGGCATCATCGGCACGATCGGTCAGATCAACTACTCGGTCGCCAAGGCGGGCCTGCTCGGGATGACGCGCTCCGCAGCGCGCGAGCTCGCGCCGGCCGGCATCACCGTGAACGCCGTGGCGCCCGCGGCCGCGACGCCGATGACGGAGACGATCCGCACCGACGAGCGCTTCAAGGACAACTACCTCGACTCGATCCCGCTGCACCGCTGGGCCGAGCCCGACGAGGTCGCCGCCACCTACCTCTTCCTCGCGCAGGAGGACGCCGGCTATCTGACCGGCCAGGTCCTCTCCGTCGATGGCGGTCGGGTGATGGTTCGGTGAACGGTTCATTCACCGAACCCGCACCGTGCGCCCCGCAGGGCGCTGAGACAATGACGAAGCGAGCAGGGCGCAATCGATGAAGGACGGTTCCATGACTGCATACCGGAGCGAGATCGAGCTCATCGCGAGCGACGACACGCTCGAGGCCGCGAGCGAGTTCGACCGCCTGCTGGAGAGCGTGTCGCCTCCGCTGCCCAGCGACGAGGAGTCCTACCCAGGGGCGTGGGACGCGATCCTGGAGGCGGGCTGGCTCGACATCGGCGAGCCCTCCGAGGATGCGTTCACGATCGTCGACCTCGTCGAGTTCGCCGAGCGGTGGGGGTTCCACCTCGTGCCCGCGCCGTTCCTCACCTCCGTGCTCGCGCGGCGTCATCCGGCGGCCCCGAGCAGCCCGGTCGAGCGCTTCCCGGGCGCGCTGACGTATTCGATCAGCAAGCCGCCCGCCCTGCAGCTCGTCCCCTTCGGCGACGGCGCGACCGCCGATGGCGCCGATGACTTCGCGCCCTCGCTCCCGCTCGCGGTCGGACCCGTCGCGACCGAGGAGGTCTCGAGCACGCTGCGGCAGGAGACCGCGATCCTCCGCGCGGCCGAGAGCCTCGGCGCCGCGCGCAAGTGCCTCGGCCTCGCCGTCGCGTACGCCATGACGCGGGAGGCCTACGGGCGCCCGATCGGCAAGTTCCAGTCCCTGCGCCACCGGCTCGCGGACATGCACCTCAAGATCGAGGCCGCGCGCGGGCTGATCACGCTGGCGGTCACCTCGCCGGAGGACGCGCTCGCCACGGCCCGGCTCGTGACGCAGTCGGCGCGCGAGGTGGTCGAGGGGACCATCCAGGTCCACGGTGCGAACGGCTTCACGTGGGAGTTCCCGATGCACCGCTACCTGCGCCACATCATCGTCGTCCAGAAGCAGCTCCGCTTCGCCGAGTAGGGGAGACATCGTGCCAGACGCCAGTTCTGCAGGTCAGGTGGAGGACATCTTCCACGACGCCGTCAACGCGGGAGACCTCGAGGCCGCCGTCTCGATCTACACGTCCGAGACCGTGTTCGTCCAGGGCGACACGCTCATCCGGGGTGTCGACGAGCTGCGCAACCGGATCTCGTCGTTCGTTCTCGCGAAGCCGGAGATGCGCGAGGTGTCGCGCCGTCTGACGGAGTTCGACGACTACGTGTACTCCGAGGTGGATTGGGAGGTCGCGCGCACGGACGAGAACGGCGCCGTCGTGCGCACCGCCGGCACCGACGCGCACATCCTGCGCCGTCAGCCCGACGGGACCTGGAAGATCCTCCGCGGCACCGTGCTCGGCCGAAGGGTGCTCGATGCCTGAATCCGCGCTTCCGCTCGCGGACGTCCGGGTCGTCGAGATCGCCGTCGGCGTCAGCGATGTCGGGCTCGGCGCCGCCGGGGGGATCCCCGGCAAGATCTTCGCCGACCTCGGTGCATCGGTCACCCGCGTGGTGGGCGAGCGCACGCCGGAGATCGACGAGCACGTCGAGTGGGGGCGTGTCTGGCACGCCCGCAAGTCCGTCGTCGCGACGGGCGATGCGGACGAGATCCGCGCGCTGCTCGCGGACGCCGACGTGGCCTTCGTGTACGGCGACGAGGCGGATGTCGAGGAGCGCGCGCTCGGATGGGCGGACGTGTCCGCCGCGCACCCCGAGCTCGTCTACGTCCGCTGCCGCCCGAGTCGCACCGCGCGGGGCGCCGTTGCCGACTACGGCCTGCTCGTCGAGGCGAACGCCGGGTTCTGCTCGCAGCTCGCCGGGCACCGTCCCGGTCCGATCCTCGTCGACGTGCGCGCGTCCACCTCGGGCGCTGCGTACGTGCTGACGTCCTCGGCACTGGTCCTCCTGCGTCAGAAGGTGCTCACCGGCACCGGCGGCTGGGCCGACGGCTCCCTCTACGACGGCATGCTCTCCACGCTCGGCTGCATGATCGGCCGGCCGGAGCGCGCCAACGAGAACGTCGAGGCCTACTTCAAGGTCGGCAACGACTACCCGAACTTCATGTTCGACTGCGGCGACGGCGAGCTCATCCAGGTCTGGTTCGGCGGCAAGGGGATGTACGACCGCCTGATCGAGGTCATGGGCGACGAGCCCAGCACGGCGGGCTACTACGTCGACCAGTCGATGGGCCGGCTGCCGGAGCGCGCCGCCCGCTGGCAGTCGCGCTTCCTCGAGCTCCCGCGCGACGAGTGGCTCGAGCGGCTCCGGGCGGCCGGCATCGGCTGCGAGCCGGTACTGGGGCCGGGCGAGGTCCTTGCCCACCCGCAGGCGCGCGAGACGGGCCTGGCCGTCGAGGAGGACCGGGACGGATCCGTCGACGTCCTGCTCGGCACGCCGATCGAGGTCACCCCGGGCCCGCAGACGGACGCCCCGGTCGCCGCGGGCAACCTCCTCGCGGGGCTCAAGGTCGTCGACTTCTCGGCCTTCATCGCGGGTCCGCTCGCCGCGGAGGTGCTCGCCGACCTCGGTGCGGACGTGCTGAAGGTCGAGCCGCCCGGGGGCGACGCCATGCGCTCGGTCGCCCACGCCGTGGCCGCGAGCCACCGCGGAAAGCGGAGCCTCGCCCTCGACCTCGGACGGCCGGAGGCGCGTCCGGTCGTGGAGCGTCTGCTCGCCTGGGCGGACGTCGTCATCCACAACTTCCGGGTCGGCGTCGCCGAGCGTCTGGGCATCGGTGCGGACGCGGCCCTGCAGATCAATCCGGGCATCGTCTACTGCCACTCGACCGCTCTCGGCGACCGAGGCGCGCGCGTGACCGACCCGAGCAACGATGCGCTCGTCCAGGCGCTCGCGGGCGTCGAGCGCGCCAACGGCGGGGCGGGGAACCGGCCGATCGCCGCGAACTGGACGCCCGTGGACGTCGCCGGCGGCTGGCTGGCCGCGTGCGGCACGCTCGCCGGCCTGTACGCGCGTGCCGTCGAGGGTCGGGGGCAGAAGGTCGTCACGTCGCTGCTCGGCGCGGGCATGCTCGTCCACAGCGACGTGTTCCTCCGCGACGGCGGGATCGTCCGCGGTCCCGAGCTCGACGGCGACCAGACCGGCTACGGTCCGGGCTACCGGATGTACCGCGGTGCGGGCGACGGCTGGCTCGCGCTGGTCACGCCCGACGCGGACGCGTGGTCCCGCCTGCGGGCGCTCGTCCCCGAGCTGCCGGAGCGCTTCACGCCGCTCCGCGGAGCCGGGAACGACGCGGAGGCCGTCGAGGCCGAGCGCGTTCTGGAGCGCGCGATCGCGCAGGACACCGTGGAGACGTGGATGCCGCGGCTCGCGGAGGCCGGCATCCTCGCGGAGGTCGTTGTCCAGGCCGATCGCGATCAGTTCCGGCGCGGCATCCTGGATGACCCGGTGAACCGTCAGCTGGCGCGGGCCGTCGCGTACGAGACGGAGCCGTGGGGCCGGCTCGAGCAGATCGGGCCCCTGCTGCGCACCGGGCCGCTGCCCGGTCCCGGCCCGACGCTGCGGATCCCCGGGGTCGGCGAGCACACGACGCAGGCACTCGCCGAGCTGGGCTTCGAGACCGCGCAGATCGATGCGCTGGTCGCCGAGGGAGTCGCCCGAGTCCCCTGAGCCCCGCGCGGCTCGCGAAAGACGAAGAGGTTCTCACCGCCGATGGCGTTGAGGGAAGAAGAAGGAGTACAGCACATGGCCGTCAGATCACCCGGGTTCACCTCGTTCACCGATCCCGGCATCGACGAGTTCGTCGAGACGCTGCGCGAAGAGCTGCGCGCCACCATCCCGGAGAGCTGGGAGGCCGTGAAGGATCTCCCCGAGTTCCACCCGGCGAACCACGAGGCCCGGCGGCAGTTCGACCGGAACCGGAACGCCATCGGCCTCGGCCAGATCACGTGGCCGGAGCCGTGGGGCGCGGGCTTCGGTCCCGTCGAGGAGGTCCTGTACAACGAGGTGTGGGGCGAGCTCGAGGCGCCGCTGATCTTCAACGTCGTCGGCCGGTTCGCGGGCCGCGCGCTCAGCGACTGGGGCTCGGAGGCGCAGAAGGAGTACTTCCTCCCGCGCATCCTCAACGACGACGACATCTGGTGCGAGGGCTTCTCCGAGCCCGGCGGTGGCGCCGACATGGCCAACTACAAGACGCGGGCCACCCGCACCGAGTCCGGCTGGCACATCACGGGCGAGAAGATCTGGACGTCCTCGTCGCCGCAGGCCGACCGCATGTACTGCCTGGCGATCACCGACCCGAACGCTCCGAAGCGGCACAACCTCAGCGTGTTCGCGCTGAACATGCACTCGCCCGGCGTCGTCGTGGAGCCGATCAAGGACATCACCGGCATCTCCGAGTTCGGTCACGTGCACATCGACACGGATGTCCCGGACAGCGACCTCCTCGGTGAGGAGGGGCAGGGCTGGGCCTACTCGTCGCTCGTCGGCGCCCAGCGTCAGCGCGGCCCGTCGGGCAACGCCGAGCGATCGTCGCAGATGGGCGCGTGGGCGCGGCGTCTCCAGCGCACGTTCGACGCGGCGCCGGAGACGACGAAGCAGCGGCTGCGCGGTCGGGTCGACGAGGTCGTCCTGCGCGTGCGCGGATACCAGCAGCAGATCCGCCGCGCGGTGACCGACGCGATCGCCGGGCGCGAGACGTTCCCGGCGACGGCGCCCATGAAGATCTACTGGACCGAGCTCACCCAGGAGATGACCGACCTCGGTCTGGAGCTGGCGGGCCCGGCGGACGAGGCGTATTGGCGCGGCCGTCACCTCGACTTCCGCAAGGTCACGATCGCCACCGGCCCGAACGAGGTGCACCGCGACATCGTCGCGAACCGCGTGCTCGGCATGGGCCGGGACTTCTAGGGAGCCCGCGGATGCACGTCTTCGACAGCGTCGAGTCGTTCCACGCGGCCGTCGGCACCGAGCTCGGCGTCAGCGACTGGTTCGAGATCGACCAGCGCCGCGTGGACCTCTTCGCCGAGGCCACCGAGGATCGCCAGTGGATCCACGTCGATGTCGAGCGGGCGGCGGGCGGGCCGTTCGGCGGCACGATCGCGCACGGCTACCTCGTCCTCTCCCTGCTGGTCCCGTTGATGTCCCAGACTCTGACCGTGGAGAACCGGAAGCTCGCGCTGAACTACGGCCTGAACAAGGTCCGGTTCCCCGCGTCCGTCCCGGTCGGCTCGCGCGTGCGCGTGACGACCGTGCTGGTCGCCGCCGAGGACGTCCCCGGCGGTGTGCAGGCGACGTACTCCGCCACGATCACGGCCGAGGGCGTCGCGAAGCCCGTCCTCGTGGCTGAGCAGCTCACGCGCTACCACTTCTGAGCGCGCCGATGACGAGCGAGGGCGGTTTCGCGCAGATCGAGGTGACGCGAGAGGATCGCATCGCCGTGATCCGGCTCGACCGTCCCGAGGCCGGCAACGCGTTCACCGCCGTCATGCGGCGGGAGCTGGACGAGGCGCTAACTGCGGCGGACGCGGATGACGACATCCGTGCGATCGTCCTCACCGGCAACGGGCGGCACTTCTGCGTGGGAGCGGATCTCGCCGGCAACGCGCCGGACCAGCCGTTCGGCGGGGCCGGCGCGGGGCAGGCGGACACGCAGCCGGCGCCCGCCTTCGAGGACGGCGTGCTGCGCGACGGCGGCGGCGTGGTCAGCCTCCGGGCGGCGTCCACGCGGACGCCGATCATCGCGGCCTTCAACGGCGCGGCGGTCGGGGTCGGCGTGACCATGACGCTGCCGATGGACATCCGCATCGCCGCGCGGACGGCGCGCTTCGGGTTCGTGTTCGCCCGGCGGGGCATCGTCCCGGAGGCGGCGTCGAGCTGGTTCCTCCCGCGCATCGTCGGCATTTCGCGCGCGATGGACTGGGTCGCAACCGGCCGCCTGATCTCCGCCGAGGAGGCCCTCGAGGCGGGACTCGTGTCGCAGGTCGTCGAGCCGGAGGAGCTGCTGCCGACGGCGATGCGCGTCGCCGCCGACATCCGCGACAACACGTCCGCGCTCTCGATCGCGATCGCGCGGCAACTGCTGTGGGCGGGGCTCTCGGAGCCCTCGCCGTGGTGGGCGCACGAGCGGGAGAGCCACATCCTGCCGCTCATCAAGCAGGGACCGGATGCCGCGGAGGGCGTGACGTCGTTCATCGAGAAGCGTCCGGCGCACTTCACGGCCCGGGTCAGCGAGCACTATCCGGACGTCGCCCCGGTCTGGCCCGGCGACGGCAGCCCGTACGGATCCCGGCCGCGCGGCCGGGGGGAGGAGTAGACATGTTGCGCACCCCGATCACCGAGCTCCTGGGGATCGCTCACCCGATCGTCCAGGGGGGGATGCAGTGGGTCGGTCGCGCCGAGCTGGCCTCCGCGGTCTCCAACGCGGGCGGACTCGGCATCCTCACCGGGCTCACGCAGCCGACGCCGGAGGCGCTCGCCGCCGAGATTGCGCGATGCCGGGAGATGACGGACAAGCCGTTCGGCGTGAACCTGACGATCCTCCCCACGATCTCCCCGCCGCCGTACGACGAGTATCGCCGCGTGATCATCGAGTCCGGCGTCACGATCGTGGAGACCGCCGGGTCGAGCCCCGAGGACCACCTCGGCGACTTCAAGGCCGCCGGGGTCACGGTGATCCACAAGTGCACGAGCGTCCGGCACGCGCTGAAGGCCGAGGCTCTCGGCGTCGACGCGGTCAGCATCGACGGCTTCGAGTGCGCCGGTCACCCGGGCGAGGACGACATCCCCGGGCTCGTGCTGATCCCCCGCGCGGCGGACAGCCTGAAGATCCCCTTCATCGCCTCGGGCGGCTTCGCGGACGGCCGCGGGCTCGCGGCGGCGCTCGCGCTCGGCGCGCACGGCGTGAACATGGGCTCCCGGTTCATGTGCACGCAGGAGTCCCCGATCCACCTCAAGGTCAAGGAGCGAATCGTGGCGGCCACGGAGACGGACACGGAGCTGATGTTCCGACCACTGCGGAACACCGCGCGGGTGGCGAGCAACAGCGTCAGCCGCAAGGTGGTCGAGATCCTCGACGCCGGGGGCGAGTTCGCCGACGTCCGCGAGCTGGTCGCGGGCGCCCGCGGACGCGGGGTGTACGAGACCGGCGACATCGAGGCCGGAGTCTGGAGCGTCGGTATGGTGCAGGGACTGATCCGCGACATCCCCACCGTCGCGGAAGCCGTCTCCCGGATCGTGTCCGAGGCCGAGGAGATCATCACGCGTCGGCTTCCCGGTCTGGTGGTGCGCGATGTCTGAGGTCCTGCTCACCGTGAGCTCGGAGGAGCTGACCCCCGAGACCGCGCCCGGCACGGTCTACGACCGCTTCGCGCAGGAGGGCGTGCTCGCCTACGAGCGCTGCACGAGCTGTGACTCCGCGATCTTCCCGCCACGCGTCCTCTGCCCGGTCTGCGGCGGTGGCGTCCTGGCGTGGGAGGCGTCCGCGGGACGCGGCCGGATCTACTCCCAGAGCACGATCACCCGGCGCGACGGGAGCTCGTACACGGTGGCCCTGATCGATCTCGACGAGGGCTTCCGCATGATGAGCACCGTCACGGCGGCCGCCGGTGCTGCCACCGCGATCGGCGACGAGGTCGTCGTGACGTTCGACACCGAGGACGAGCAGGCGCTCGCGGTGTTCGTCGCCGCCGCATCCGACACGAAGGAGAACACGTTGCGCGAAGCCCGCACGCCCGCCGAGGTCTATGCCGTCTTCTACGGGGCGATCAACGACGGCGACCTGGAAGGCGCCGTCTCCGTCTACACCCCGGAGACGATCTTCGTCCGCGACGGCGCTCGCCTCGACGTGGCCGAGCTGCGCACGCGGCTGGCGGCGATGATCGACACCGACCCGCGCGTCCGGCCCGTCGACATCCGCGTCATCGAGTTCGACGACCACGCCTTCACCGAGGTGGACGTGGAGGTGGAGCGGAACGGCGCCGACGGCGCACGCGTGCGCACGATCGGCACCGACGCGCACGTCATGCGCCGGCTGGAGGACGGCTCCTGGCGGGTGCTCCGCGGGACCGTCGTCCGGAAGGGCGAGATCGTCGCCTGACGGGGAGACCCGCAGGATTGCGCGGCAAGGTTCGCTCAGCGAACCGAATGCAGATTTACTTATCGCGCAGGAATAGCGTCACCGTCGACGGGCCGAGGCCCGGAGACAGGAGACCAGAATGACCAGCCCAGCGGATGTCGTGCAGGTCCAGACGCCGAGTCGGGAAGAGCTCGTCGCGCGCGCGGCCGCGCTCGTGCCGCTGCTCAAGGAGAACGCGGAGCGGATCGATCGCGACCGGCGGATTCCGGACGAGATCATCGCGGCGCTCGACGACGCCGGCTTCTTCCGGCTGTCCATGCCGAAGAGGTACGGCGGCTACGAGTCGGACATCCGGACCCAGGTGGCCGTGACCCGGGAGCTCGGGCGCGGCGACGGCTCCACCGCGTGGGTCGTGGGGCTCGCCAGCTCCTGCTCGTGGCTCGCTGGCCGGTACGGCGCCCAGGCGCAGGACGACGTGTGGGGCTCGGGCGTGCCGGCGATCATCTGCGGGCACGCGGACGCGGTCGGGACGGCGATCCCGGTCGACGGCGGGTACCGGTTCAGTGGATCGTGGGGCTTCTCGACGGCCTCCAGCCACGCGCAGTGGACGACGATCACGGCGAAGACGACGGATCCCTCCGGGAAGCCGGCGATCGTCCAGGCCCTCGTGCCGCGGACGGAGCTGATCACGAAGGACACGTGGTACGTCACCGGCATGCGCGGCACCGGGAGCAACACGACGGTCGCGGACGACGTGTTCGTCCCGACCCACCGCACGATCCTCGTGACGGACCCGGACGACGATCTCATGCGGACGCCGTTCACTGACGAGCCGCTGTTCCGCGCCGCGATCGTGCCGATCGGCTGCATGTACCTCGTCGGCTCGGTGCTCGGGATGGCGAACGCCGCCCTCGAGCTCGTCTCCGAGAAGGCCCGGACGAAGGGCATCCACGGCACGCTCTACAAGACGCAGATGGATGCGCCGATCGCGCAGGCCGCGATCGCCCGCGCGGCCGTCACGATCAAGTCCGCCGAGCTCATGATCGAGTCGGCGGGCGCGGACATCATGCGGTACGCGATCAGCGGGGAGCCGATGCCCGAGGTCCTGCGCGCGGAGCTGCGCTGCGAGATCTCGTGGTCGGCGCGCGAGGCGCGCCGGGCCGTGGACGGTCTCGTGTCGCTGCACGGGGCATCCACGTTCGCCGTGTCCAACCCGCTGGAGCGGATCTACCGGGACATCCTGACCGGATCCCGGCACGCGTTCTTCAACGCCGAGATCGCCGAGGAGATCTACGGCGGCGTCCGCCTCGGCACCGAGCACCGGGTCACGACGTTCATCTGAACGCCCCGCAGACGGTCGGCAGACGGTTCGGTCTGCGGACCGTCTGCGGATCGCGCGGGGGGCGCCTGCGACGATAGGGGTCTCCCAGTGCGTCGTCCGAGGAGTGCGCTTATGTCTTATGAGTTCGAAACGATCCAGTGCACGCTGGTCGACAATGTTCTCGATATCGTCCTGAACCGCCCCGAGAGCCGCAACGCGATCTCGAAGTTCATGGATCAGGAGCTGTTCGCCGCGCTGGACCGCGCCGAGAAGGACCCCGAGGTCCGCGCCGTGATGATCACCGGCGCCGGCCCCATGTTCAGCGCCGGCGGCGACCTGAAGGAGCGGTCGGGCGACAACCCGGTGTTCCAGGAGCAGGAGATGTTCCCGCTGGCCTCGCCGTCCGTCGCACCGGCGCTCGCGCGGCCGTGGTTCTTCCGCAAGCCGCTCATCGCGGGCGTCCACAAGTACGTGGGCCCGTACGCGCTGGCGTGGATCAGCCACTGCGACTGGGTGATCGCGGCCGAGGGCACGAAGTTCAGCTGCGAGGTCTCGCGGCCCACCGCCCCGATGCTGCCCTGGCTCCCGCTGTACCAGCTGCTGCCGGTGCGCGTGATCAAGAAGCTCTTCCTGCTCGGCGGCTGGATGGATGCCGAGGAGGCCCACCAGTTCCAGCTCGTGCAGCGGGTCGTGCCGGAGTCCGAGGTGCGCGCGGAGACGCTGCGCTGGGCGAAGCAGGCGGCGCTCATCCCGACGGAGTCGTTCGGTCACTCGAAGGAGACGATCCACCGCACGTACGAGGTCATGGGACTCGCGCTGGCGCCCACGGTGCTCAAGCGCTGGGGACCGCCCCACGAGGACATGGCGGCCGAGTTCGACCGGTCGGTGGAGGAGCTCGGGCTCCGCGAGGCGGTCCGCCGCCGCGACGCCCAGTTCGCGGACGACATCTCGAAGGTCTGACGAGGTCGACGAGAAGGGGCGGGTGTGCGAATCGCACGCCCGCCCCTTCCGTTTGGGTTGAGGACCTTCCCAAAGGTGTATACAGTTGCCACATGCGGAGAATTGCGGTGGTCGGCGCGTCGCTGGCCGGGTTGAACGCCGCCAGAACCCTGCGTGAGCGCGGGTACGAGGGCGAGCTCGTGGTGATCGGCGACGAGAGCGGGATGCCGTACGACCGGCCCCCGCTGTCGAAGGAGATCCTCACCGGCGCCTGGGAGCCCGATGCGCTGGATCTGGGCGGCGGTGCGGTGGAGGCCGACTGGCTGCTCGGACAGCGGGCGACCGGCGTGGACGTCGAGGCCCGGGTCGTCACGACGACCGATCACGAGGTGCCGTTCGACGGACTCGTGATCGCCACGGGCCTGCGGGCCCGCCAGCTGCCCTTCGCGCCGGCGGACCGCACGAAGATCTTCACGCTGCGCACGGTCGAGGACGCGATCGCCCTCCGGGGCGCGCTGGCGACCACCCCGCGCGTGCTGATCATCGGCACCGGCTTCATCGGCGTGGAGGTCGCGTCGTCCGCGCAGAAGCTCGGCTGCCCCGTGACGCTGATCGGCGATGTCGCTCCGCTCTCCGTCGTCGGCCCCCAGGTGTCGTCCACGTGCGCCGGGCTGCTCGAGGCCGCCGGCGTCCGCCTCTCGGTCGGCCCCATGGTGGATTCGCTCTCCGTCGAGGACGGCGTGGCCGTGCTGACGGACGGGACGCGGATCGAGTTCGACATCGCGGTCGTCGCGATCGGCAGCATCCCGAACACTGAGTGGCTGCGCGAGAGCGTCGTCCCGGTCGAGGACGGCGTGCTGAGCGACGCAGACTGCCGTGTCGTCGGGCTCGAGAACATCGTGGTGGCGGGCGACGTCGCGCGGTGGCCCAACCCGTTCCTGCGGAACGCCTCGGTGCGCGTCGAGCACTGGTCGAACGCCGTGGAGCAGGGGAAGACGGCGGCGCTGTCGCTCCTCGGCATCCCGGCGGGCGCACCGGTCCTGCCCAGCTTCTGGTCGGACCACTGCGGCATCCGCCTGCAGGGCGTCGGCTCCTACTCCGCGGCCGATCGGGCCGAGCTGGTCGCCGGCGACCCGGAAGAGGGGCGCTACGCGATCGCCGTCCACCGCGATGACGAGCTCGTCGGCGGTCTCGCCTACGGCATGCCGAAGGAGATCGCGCGCCTCCGCGCGCGGCTGACCAGCGAACTGCGCGAAAGGGTCGGGTGAGCGGGTCATGAGCCTCGTCGTCCATTCCATCGGTCTGAGCCACGCGGGATCCCTCTCCGGAGACCCGCTTCCCGGTGACGCGATCGTCTGCGAAGACGGCGTCATCACCTGGATCGGCGACACCTCCGACGTCTCCCTGCAGGACCACGAGGTCGTCATCGACGCACAGGGCGCCGGCGTCGTGCCGGGGCTCATCGACTCGCACGTGCACACGACGTTCGGGGACTACACCCCGCGGCAGCAGACGGTCGGCTTCCTCGAGAGCTACACGCACGGCGGCGTCACCACGGCCCTCGGCGCGAGCGAGGTGCACGTTCCCGGCCGCCCGTCCGACCCGGCGGGTGTCAAGGCGCTCGCGATCGCCGCGCAGCGCGCGTTCTCGCACTACCGGCCCGGCGGGATGACCGTCCACGCCGGCTCCGTCATCCTCGAGCCCGGCCTCACCGCGGAGGACTTCCGCGAACTCCGTCGCGAGGGCGTGTGGCTGGCCAAGGGCGGGTTCGGCGCGGTGAGCTCCGCGGCGGACTACGTGCCCCTCGTCCGCAACGCCCGCGAGGCGGGCATCGTCGTGACGGTCCACACCGGCGGCGGCTCGATCCCGGGCACCCTCGAGCGGATCGACGCCGACGCGCTGCTGGCGATGCAGCCGAACGTGTCCTTCCACGTGAACGGCGGCCCCACCGCGATGACCGCGCGCGACAACGAGCGCATCGTCGTCGAGGGCGGCGACATCGCCCTGCAGGTCGTCATGGCCGGCAACCTCCGCTCGACCCTCGACATCTGCCGGCTCGCGCGCGACCACGGCCAGACGCATCGCCTGCTCATCGCCAGCGACACCCCGACGGGGACCGGCGTGGTCCCGCTCGCACTCTGGCACCTCACGGCCGAGATCGTCTCGCTCGGCGGGCTCGACTGGCGTCAGGCCGTCGCGGCGATGACCGGCAACGTGGCGGATGTCTACGGACTCGCCTCCGGGCGCCTCGAGGTCGGCAAGCCCGCCGACCTGCTGGTGGTCGACGCGCCGCTCGGCTCCGTCGGCGACGACTGGTCGCAGGCCCTCGAGGCCGGCGACGTGCCGGGCATCTCGGCCGCAGTGACCTCCGGCGTGCTCCGGTACACGAAGAGCCGCAACACTCCGGCCGCGCGCCGGCAGGTGCGCGTCAACGGCCAGGAAGCCGCCGCCGCCGGACACTGAGACCGCCACTCGCGACAGATCGAAATCAGGAGAAGCACCATGACCATGCCCCAAGTCCGCAGCTGGCACACCGTGATCCAGGAGATCGCGACCGACGGCGGTCCCGTCGTCGACGAGCCGCTCGTCAAGGTCGCGGTCGCCGCGATCATCGCGAACCCCTACGCCGGGGCGTACTCCGAGTCGCTCCAGGAGCTCATCGACGGCAGCGTCGAGCTGTCGCGCGAGCTGGTCGCCCGCTGCATCGCGGCGCTCGGCGGCCGTGAGGCCGAGAGCTGCGGCAAGGGCGCGATCGTCGGCATCGCCGGTGAGCAGGAGCACGGCGTCGCGTGCCTGACGACGCCGTTCGGCGACGCGATGCGCGAGGGCATCGGCGGCACCGGCTGGGTCACCTCGACGACGAAGGTCGCCGGCGCCGGTGCGACGCTGGACGTCCCGCTCGCCTACAAGCGCGCGCTGTTCGTCCGTGAGTTCTACGACACGATCTCCATCACGCTCCCGAACGGCCCCCGTCCGGACGAGATCGCCGTCATCGCCGCGGTGGCCTCGCGCGGCCGCGTGCACCACCGCGTGGGCGGCCTGGCCAAGGCCGACGCGATCGGGGACGGCCTCCGATGACCGCGGGCATGCTCTTCTCGCAGATGCACCCGCCGGCCGGGCGCGATGCGGACTTCCACGACTGGTACCAGACCGAGCACATCCCGGCCCGGCTGGACATTGACGGCTTCCACCACGCCATCCGGTACGAGCACGACGGCGACCCGCGCTACCTCGCCGTGTACTTCATCGACGACATGGCCGCGCTGGATACCCCGGAGTACCGCCAGCTGAAGGAAGACCCGTCGCCGCGGACGGACGAGATGCTCGCCTCCGTCACGGGCTTCACCCGCTACATCGCCGACCAGATCTCCGACACCGGCGAGGTGGACCCGCAGGCCGCGGGCGCGCTGTTCGTCGTGGCGTTCGAGGTTCCCGACGAGGACGCGGACGAGTTCGAGGGCTGGTACCAGGAGGAGCACGTCCCGCTGCTCATGAAGGTCCCCGGCTGGCTCCGCGTCCGCCGCTACCGCACCCGTCCGGGTTCCGCCGGCCGGCCGTGGACGCACTTCGCGCTGCACGAGATCGCCTCTCCCGCCGTCATGGACGCGCCGGAGCGCGAGGCCGCGCGCAACACCCCCCGACGGGACGCGCTCGCCTCCCGTGACTGGTTTGACAGCGGTCGGTGGGTCTACACGCCCATCCACCACGCGTTCGCATCGAAGGAGCAGAGCTGATGGCACTGGAATACACGCGCTCGGAAGTCAAGGATCGCGCCCGGAACGAGTGGGTGGGCGGATGCAGCGTCACGCTGCCGAGCTTCACGCCGGACTTCTCCGGCCTCAACGAGGCGGGCATCCGCCACGACATCCAGCACGCCGCGAAGCTGGGCTTCTGGGGCACGCTGGTCGCCTCGGAGAGCGGCACGACGTTCGAGGAGTACAAGCGCTTCCTCGAGGTCGCCGCTGACGCCGCCCCGAAGGGCTTCCGGATCGTGGCGCACCTCAGCTTCGACACGGTCGACCAGGCCATCGAGATCTCGAAGCTCGGCGAGGCGCTCGGCATCGAGGCGGGCCTGCTGTCCTACCCGCAGTCGTTCCGTCCGAAGTCGGCCGCGGAGGTCGTCGAGCACACCAAGTACGTCACGGACAACACGGATCTCGCCATGATCCTGTTCGCCTCGACGACGTGGGGCTTCAAGCCGCTCGACACGACCGGCTTCCCGCTGGCCGCGCTGCCGGACATGGTGAAGACCGACACGGCCGCGGCGCTCAAGTACGAGGGCGGCGGCAGCGCGGTCATGTCCGCGTTCGCGCAGGTCTTCGACCTGTGCAACGAGCACGTGCTCGTGCAGAACCCGATGGAGCAGCACGCGCCGGTGCAGGCGCGCGGGTTCGGCGTGCGCTGGTGGGGCACGAGCGCGTACGAGTCGTTCGGCGACCGCGTCCCGCGGGTGTTCTCCCTGCTCGGCGAAGGCAAGTACGACGAGGCGATGGACATCTTCTGGAGCTACAACGCCGGCCGCGAGGCCAAGGGTGCGTTCCACGCCACGTTCGCCGGCGCGAACCTCATCCACCGTCAGGGCTGGAAGTACCTCGGCTGGCTCAACGGCTTCAACGGCGGCCTCCTGCGCATGCCGCAGATGCGCCTGAGCCCCGCCCAGCTGAAGTCCCTTCGCGGTGGCCTGGCGGCCTCGGGCTATGACCTGCCCGCGAACGACGACGACTTCTTCACCGGGCGTGTGCAGTGACCCTCTACCTCGACAGCACCGAGGTCCGGGCGCTGTGCTCGGAGCAGGTCGCGCTGGATGCCGCCCGCAGCGTGCTCGACGCGCAGCGGTCCGGCGCCACGACGGTGCCGCCGCGCTATGACATCGACCTTCCGAACGGGTTCTTCCGGGTGATGCCCGCCGCGGTGGGCGAGTACGTGGGCCTCAAGATCATGACGCTGGCCCGCGGCATCGGCAACCGCTACCTCCTGCTGCTGTATGGGCAGGACACCGGTGACCTGATCGCCGTGATGGACGCCGACGAGGTGACCCGTCTGCGGACGGCTGCCACGACGGCCGCCGCGGCCGCCGTCATGCGCCCTGAGGGCGCGACGCAGATCGGTCTGATCGGCACCGGCTTCGAGGCCGCCGGCCACCTGCGCGCCTTCGCGCACCTGTGGCCGCTGTCCACGGTGAAGGTCTACAGCCGCTCGGCGGACAAGCGCGAGGGCTTCGCCGCGGAGATGTCCGAGCAGCTGGGGATCCGCGTGGAAGCGGTGAGCGAGCGGAGGGACGCGGTCGCCGATTCGCCCGTCACCCTGCTGTGCACCAAGTCCACCGTGCCGGTGGTCGACGGGTCCGAGTTCGCTCCGGGTTCGGTCATCCTCTCGATCGGCTCCACCCGCCCCGACCTGCGTGAGCTGGATGTCGAGACGCTGCGGCGCTCGCGCGCCGTCCTGGTCGACGACGCAGATCAGGTCCGGCTCGAGTCGGGTGACATCCGCACGGCGCTCGACGAGGGTGCGATCACTCCGGACCACCTGATCCCGGTCTCGCAGTGGACCGGCGAAGGCCCCGCGGGCGACCCGTCTCGCGACCTGCTTTCGTTCAAGTCGGTCGGAACCGCGGTGCAGGACCTCCTGCTCGCGGCCGAGCTGGTCAAAGCGGCCGGCGAGCGCGGCGCCGGCCGCGATCTCGGCGAGCTGGCGAGCCTGAAGAAGGCCGAGCCCCGTCCCGCGAAGACGCCAGAGCCGGCGTCCCGCTGAGCTGAGGAGAAGAAGAGATGTCGCAGAACCTGCCCACCCTGCATCGCGTGGTCGTCGGCGTGCCCGACCCGGATGCGACCCTCACGTTCCTTTCCGAGGGCCTGGACTTCCACATCCGTGACGAGGGTGGCCGGCTCTTCGCCGACACCGTCGGCGAGTACGGCCAGTTCGGTCAGGGCTCGCTCGAGATCACGCAGGCGCCGGAGCTCACGATCCGCAACGTCGTCTTCGGGGCGGAGGACGCGATCGACGTCGACGCCCTCCGGCGCGAGTTCGGCGGCGAGGCGACGGCCAACGGCGGCGTCCAGCTCCAGGATCCGTCCGGGCTGCGCGTCCTAATCGAGCCGGTTGCCGCGGTGCAGGTCGCCCGTCCGCAGATCTCATCTCTGCGGCCGCGGCGTCTCGGGCACATCAACGCGAAGTCGCCGGACCCGATCGCGACCGTCGAGTTCTACCGGCGCGCGCTGGGGATGGCGCTCTCGGAGCACATCGGTGAGGACTTCTTCTTCCTGCGCACCTATACGGAGCACCACAACGTGGGGCTTCGCCGCGGCGACGTGGGAGCCATCCACCATCTCGGCTTCGAGATGGCCGGGTGGGGCGCCTACCAGTTCGTCCTCGACCACCTCGACGCGGTCGGGTACAAGGCCGAGTACGGCCCGGGCAAGCACCGCCCGGGCGGCAGCTTCTTCACGTACGTCCGGGACCCCTCCTCGGGCCTTCGGTTCGAGCTGTTCTCGGACATGGCGCACATCACGACCGGGCCGGACACGCCCCCGATCAGCTGGGAGGCGGGCGACCGCTTCACCAAGACGATCAACATCTGGGGCCCCACCCCGCCGCCGAGCTTCCTCGAGTAAGGACGGCAGAGGAGTATTCTGCATACATGTCTGCTCGATCTGACCTGAGCGGCGTCGTCCTCGAGCGTGACCTCACCGAGAAGCGCATCACCGCGGACTACATCGCGGATGCCCTGCGTTCGGCCATCAACGCCGGCGCCATCGAAGACGGCGCGCTGCTGAACCAGGCGGATCTCGCCGTCCACTTCGGGGTCTCCCGCGTGCCGGTCCGCGAGGCGCTCCGCCAGCTCCAGGCGGAGGGCCTCGTGGAGCTGCGCGCCCATCAGCTCGCGGTCGTGACGGGCCTGGACATCAACCGCCTCAACGAGGTGTACCTCCTGCGGGCGGTGCTGGAGTCCTGGCTGCTGGAGACGGCGGCGGAGAACCTCACGGAGGCGCACTTCGCGCGCGCCCGCGGGATCAACGAGCAGCTGCGGGCGGAGCTGTCCCACGCGGACTGGCTCGAGCTGAACGCGGCGTTCCACAACGTGCTTTATGAGCCCTCGGGCTACACCATGACGCTCGAGCTGCTGGGGCAGCTCCGCGCCCGCGGTGAGCGGTACGCGCGGATGTGGCGCAAGGGCAGCGGCGTCCACCGCCCCATTCAGGCCGCCGACGAGCACGAGAGCATCGTCTCGCTCGTCGAGAGCGGGCAGGTGGCCGAGGCGAGCGACCTGCTGCGGCAGCACGTTCTGCGGACCCGCGACAGCGTGCTCGATCTCGGCGCGCGCGCGGCCAGCCTCTCTTAAGAGGCCGTTCGCGGGCCGATGACGTAAACCGCAACGCAAGTGTATTCTGTGTACATGGTGACGGCAACGGAGCGAAACGAGCTGATCGATCGGCTGGAGCGAACGGTAGAGCCCGAGCAGGGGTGGATCCCCATGTTCGTCTACTCGGACCCCGACGTCTATCGTCTCGAGCTCGAACGCGTGTTCGGTAAGACCTGGCTGTTCCTCGCCCATGAGTCCGAGGTGCCGAACCCCGGCTCGTTCGTGGTGCGGGACATGGGGGAGCAGTCGGTCATCGTCGGTCGAGGCGACGACGAGACCGTCCGTGTGTTCCTCAACTCCTGCCGCCACCGCGGCATGAAGCTCGCCTGCGAGGACTTCGGCGAGGTCGAGAACTGGCGGTGCCCCTACCACGGCTTCACCTATGGCTCGAAGGGCGAGTTCATGGGCACGATGCGCGGCGCGCCGTTCGAGCGCAAGGCGTACCCGCAGGGTCTCGACAAGGACGCGCTGCGGCTCATCGAGGCCCGCTGCGAGACCTATGACGGCCTCATCTTCGCGACGTGGGACCGCGACGGCGAGTCGCTGGAGGAGTTCCTCGGCGACGCCCGGTGGTACCTCGACCTCCTGTTCGGCCGCGCGGAGATGGAGGTCGTGGGCGTTCCCCAGAAGTGGGTCGTCCCGTCTGGCTGGAAGCTGCCGTCCGACAACTTCACGTCCGACGCCTATCACACCGCCACGGCGCACTCCTTCCTCGGCCGCCTCGGCCTCACGAAGGGTGTCGACTTCGGCCGCGACGGCTACCACGTCTCGCCCGGCCACGGCCACGGCCTCGGCATCGGAATCCACTTCGACGAGGAGTCGTACTTCCCGCCGGAGCTGCAGGACGAGTACCGGAGCAACCTCTCCGAGGACCAGTACAAGGTCCTGAGCCGGCTCAAGAACCTGCACGGCAACATCTTCCCCCACATGTCCTTCCTCCAGCCGAACTTCATCGAGCTGGGCGGCCGGAAGGTCAGCGGCATGATGTTGCGCGTCTGGCAGCCGATCGGGCACGACAGGCTGCAGGTCTGGTCGTGGCACCTGATCGAGAAGAACGGTCCGCAGTGGTGGAAGGACGCCGCGAAGGCCGCCTATGTGCAGACCTTCGGCTCCTCCGGCATGTTCGACCAGGACGACACGGAGAACTGGGAGCTGCAGACGAAGAACGCCAACTCGGCGCTCGCCCGGGAGGGGGAGATCGTCCTTCACTACGGCATGGGCCTGGAGGGAGAGCCGCTGACCGAGTTCCCTGGCCCCGGCGCCGTATATGACGGCAAGTTCTCGGAGGCCGCCGGTCGCGTCTACTGGCGAACGTGGCTCGACCTCATCCTGGCGGGAGAGCGCTCATGACCCGGGCGGTGGAAGTGGATCTCGAGCTGCGGCTCCTCATCTCCGATCTCCTCGTGCAGGAGGCCGAGTACCTCGACGACCGTCGGTTCGAGGACTGGCTCGCCCTGTTCACCGAGGACGTGCGCTACACCGCGCCGATCCGCGTCGCCCGCAAGTCGCCGGCGCCGGACATCATCGACGAGATCGGTCATTTCGACGACACCTACCAGTCGCTCGACCTCCGCGTCCGGCGGCTGCGCACGGACGTGGCCTGGGCGGAGGACCCGCCCTCGCACACGCGCCGGCTCATCACGAACATCCGCATCCGGTTGACCGACGTCCCGGACGAGCTGGACGTGCGCTCGAACCTGCTGCTCTTCCGCAGCCGCGGCGACCGCGGCCAGTACGACCTCATCGTCGGGGAGCGTCAGGACCGGTTCCGGAAGGTCGGCGACGAGTGGAAGATCAGCCGCCGCCGCGCCATCCTCGACCAGTCCTCCCTCTCCACCAAGAACCTCGGAGTCTTCCTATGATCAACGTCTCCATCGACCTGAGCCGCTGTCAGGGCTACGGCAACTGCCTGACCCCCGGCGACGGCATCCTCGACATCAACGACGAGGGGCAGGCATTCCTGCTCGTCGACGAGATCCCCGAGGACCGGCTCGCCGACATGCGCGCCGCCGCCGCCGTGTGCCCCGTCGCGGCGATCGCGGTGGTGGAAGCATGACGTCGTATCGCTCCGACCTCTTCATCGACGGCAGCTGGGTTCCGGGCTCGGCGGGTGACCGCTTCGACGTGATCAACCCGGCGAACGGATCCGTGCTCTCCACGTTCGCGATCGCGACCGAGGCCGACTGCATGGCGGCCGTGGATGCCGCCGCCGCGGCGGGCGAGGCATGGGCGGCCACCGCTCCCCGTGTCCGCAGCGAGCTGCTGCGCGCGGCATACGACGTCCTCACGGAGGAGGTCGAGACCTTCGCCGAGATCATGGTCCTCGAGAACGGCAAGTCCTGGTCGGACGCGATGGGCGAGGCGAACTACGCGAAGGAGTTCTTCCGCTGGTTCGCCGAGGAGGCCGTCCGGATCCCGGGCGACTACCGCCTGTCCCCGGCCGGAGACAAGCGGATCGTCGTGGACAGCCAGCCCATCGGCGTCTCCCTGCTGATCACCCCGTGGAACTTCCCCGCGGCGATGGCGACGCGCAAGCTCGCCCCTGCGCTCGCGGCCGGCTGCACCACGATCCTGAAGCCCGCGCGCGAGACCCCCCTCACCGCGGCGTACATGGTCGACGTTCTCGATCGCGTGGGCGTGCCCGCCGGCGTCGTGAACCTCGTGACCCCGGTCCCGACCGGCCCGCTCGTCGCGAAGATGATCGCGCGGCCCGAGGTGCGCAAGCTCTCGTTCACGGGCTCCACCGAGGTGGGTCGCGACCTCCTCCACGCGTGCGCCGACTCGGTCGTCAGCGCGTCGATGGAGCTCGGCGGGAACGCGCCCGTCATCGTCCTCCCCGGCGCCGACATCGCGCAGGCCGTCGAGGGCGCCCTGCTGGCGAAGATGCGCAACGGCGGCTCGGCATGCACCGCGGCGAACCGCTTCTACGTCCACGACTCCGTGCACGACGAGTTCGTCGCCGGCATGGCGCAGGCCCTCTCGGCATACTCGGTCGGCCCCGGCATCGACCGCGGCAACGACCTGGGCGCGCTCGTCTCGGTCGGCGAGCGGGACAAGGTCGCCGCTCTCGTGGAGACCGCGGTCGGCGAGGGCGCGAAGGTCGTCGTCGGCGGCCGGAGCAGCGACGAGGGCGCCTTCTACGACGCCACGCTGCTGACGGACGTCGCCCACGGCTCTGCGATCAACCGCAACGAGATCTTCGGACCGGTGACGGCGGTCGTCCGCTACACGGACGTCGACGAGGCGGTCCGCATGGCGAACGACACGATCTACGGCCTCATGGCCTACGTGTTCGGCGAGGAGCGCGAGGCCACGTCGGTCGCGCGCCGGCTCGAGGCCGGGATGGTCGCCGTCAACCGCGGCGTCGTCAGCGACCCCGCGGCCCCGTTCGGCGGCGTCAAGCAGAGCGGCCTCGGCCGTGAGGGCGGCTTCGAAGGCATCCGTGAGTTCCTCGAGGAGAAGTACATCGCGCTCACCGCGTGAGCGCGAGACGGCATCGGTCCGACCTGTGGTTCGTTGTGCGAACCATAGGTCGGACCTCCCCGCATCCCGCTATCTAATGGTCTCGAGCGAGACCGCTTAACACCGAAAGGAAGACAATGTCGACTTCAACCACGCCGACTCGGGAAGAGCTCGTCGCGCGCGCCGCGGCGCTCGTGCCGCAGCTGAAGGCGAACGCCGAGGAAGCCGAGAAGGAGCGTCGCGTCGGCGAGGAGTCGATCGCCGCTCTCCGTGAGGCCGGTCTGTTCCGTCTGGCCGTCCCGCAGCGCTTCGGCGGCTACGAGTGCGACGTCGCGACGCAGATGGCGGTGCTCCGTGAGCTCGCCCACGGCGATGGCTCGCCGGCATGGGCCGTGGCCCTGTACAGCGCCGACGCCTGGCTCGTCGGCCGCTTCAACGACCAGGCTCAGCAGGAGGTGTGGGCCACCGGCCCCGACACCCTGATCAGCGGCGCCACCGGCTCGATCGGAACGGCGACCAAGGTCGAGGGCGGCTACCTCCTCAGCGGCTCGTTCGCGAACTCCTCCGGCTCGCACTACGCCCAGTGGGTCGTCGTCGGCGCCATGACCACGACCGAGTCCGGCGACATCCTCGGTGGCCTCGCGGTCGTCCCGACCTCGGAGCTCACGCTCAAGGAGACCTGGTTCGTCGCCGGCATGAGCGGCAGCGGCAGCAACACGTGGGTCGGCGAGGACGTCTTCGTTCCGGACTACCGGATCGACTTCGACTCCGGCACCTCGGGTGACCTGCACCGCTGGCGCACGACGCCGCACACTGACGAGGCGCTGTACGCCACGGCGTTCGTGCCCACCGGCAGCGCGCTGGTGGCCGGCCCGATCCTCGGCATGGCCGAGGCGGCGCTCGAGTACGTGCTGCAGAAGGCCCCGACGAAGGGTATCTCGGACACGCTGTACCGCTCGCACGTCGACGCCCCCACCGCCCAGATCGGGATCGGCCGCGCGGCCGCCGTGATCCGGAACGCGGCCCGTGTCGCCGAGGCCGGCGCTGCAGACATCTGGCGCTATGCCGAGCGTGGCGAGGAGATGCCTCCCGTCGAGCGCGCCGCCCTCCGCCTCGACTTCGCGTGGGTCGGCAAGTCCCTCCGCGAGGCCATCGACGGCCTGGTGTCGGTCTCCGGCGCCGGCTCGTTCGCTCAGGTGAACGTGCTCCAGCGGATCCTGCGCAACGTCATGGTCGCGACGCGTCACTCGTACCTCAACTACGAGATCGCCGAGGAGATCTACGGCAAGCAGCTGCTCGGCAACGAGCAGCCCGTCGCCGGCGTCCTCTGAGCTCGTTCTGAATGCCCCGTGTTCGGCCGCTGAGAAGCGGTCGGGCACGGGGCATCAGTCTGTCTGGGGGGCGGGCGCGAGCACGAGGTCCAGGTAGGCCGTGAGCGGCTGCGTCATGTCGAAGCCGTCGTCGTAGAGCCACTGGATCTGGAGCCCGTCGAGGAGCGCCGTCAGCTGCCGTGCCGCGGTGGCGGGATCGACGCCCGGCCGGAGCAGGCCTTCGCGCCCGGCGGCCTCCAGGTGCTCCTGCATCGTCTCGAGCACCCGGGCGTAGCGGTCGGCGAAGTACTCGTGGGCCGGGTGGCTCTCGTTGGAGGCCTCCCCGGACATCGTGGAGTAGAGCTCGACGACGCCCGGCTGCCCCATGTTGAAGCGCACGAGGTCGATGAGCCGGTGCAGCCAGGCAGATCCTTCCCCGCGCGCCTCCGGCAGCACGTCGCGGATCGCGACCTCGTCGCGGTGCTCGAGCGTCGCGAGCAGCAGCGCGCGCTTGCTCGGGAAGTGATGGAGGACGCCGGCCTCACTGATGCCGATGCGCGCCGAGATCTCGCGGAGGGAGCCCTTGTGGTACCCGGTCTGACCGAAGACCTCGAGCGCGGCGTCCAGGATCGCCTTCCGCGTCGTCGCCGTCTTGGCGTAGGGTCCGCGCGGTCCGCGCTTCTTGGGATCCGGGAGGGCGGTCACGAGCTCGGTGATCCAGTTCGCGGAGTCCGCGTCGTCCGCGGGCCCGACGAGATACCGCTCGCAGACCACGCCGAGGGTGCCGCCGCGCTCCTCGACCGCGGCGCGCAGGGAGGCGTACGCCTCGCCGAGCGTGACGTAGTCGCCGCGATGCGTCTCCACCATCTTCCGGCCCGCCGGGATCTCTACGACGTCGAGGGACGGGTCGACCGGACGCTCCGACACGGGGAAGCCCACCGTCACCTCGAAGTGGTCGCCCTGATCGTCGTGATAGACGGCGGTCATCGGCCCTGCGAGCAGCTCGCGCGGGACGTGCTGCAGCGTCTCACGCACGGCTCGACCGAAGAACTCGCCGACCTCGCTCTCCGGCAGATCCTTCGTGCGGACGCCGGCGATCAGCTCTGCGTCGCGCTCTCGTTCCTCGGCCAACGGCACTCCTTCGTTCCGGGCGGGGCTGCGTGCTCGCCCCCTTAGCGTAGTTCTGGGCCGTCCCGAAAAACGGATAGCCCTGCACGCAGCGACGTTGCCGCGTGCAGGGCTATCCGGCCTTTCAGGCCGGCCGGGGAAGGCTCAGGCCTTGGTGTCGGCGAGGATGTAGCCCTCCTCACCGTGCACCGCGGTGTCGATGCCCGCGACCTCGTCCTCGTTCTTGACGCGGAAGCCCATCGTCTTCTCGATCACGAAGCCGATGATCCATGCGAGGACGAAGGAGTAGATCATCACGGCGAGCGCCGCGATGGCCTGCACCATCAGCTGCGTCCAGCCGCCGCCCATGAAGAGGCCGACGTTGTTCGCGAAGAAGCCGATGTAGAGGGTACCGATGAGGCCGCCGACGAGGTGGATGCCCACGACGTCGAGGGAGTCGTCGAAGCCCCACTTGTACTTCAGCTCGATCGCGATGGCACAGACGGCACCCGTGACGAGGCCGAGCACGATCGCCCAGATCGGCGTCAGCGCCGCACAGGCCGGCGTGATCGCGACGAGACCGGCGACGGCGCCCGATGCGGCGCCCACCGAGGTCGGCTTGCCGTCCTTGATCTTCTCGACGATCAGCCAGGCGAGAAGCGCTGCGGCCGGGGCGGCGAGGGTGTTGATCCACGCGACCGCGGCGGTGCCGTCGGCGGCGAGCTCGGAGCCCGCGTTGAACCCGAACCAGCCGAACCACAGGAGACCGGCGCCGAGCAGGACGAACGGCGGGTTGTGGGGGACGCTCGCGCCCTTCTGGAAGCCGAGACGACGACCCAGCACGATCGCGAGCGCGAGGCCCGCGGCACCCGCGTTGATGTGGACCGCGGTACCGCCGGCGAAGTCGATCAGGCCCTGTCCGAACCACGTCTGCATGCCGTACGTGAGCCAGCCGCCGTACGTGAAGCTGCCCGTGCTCGGGTTGAGGCCGAAGTTGAAGACCCAGCTCGCGACCGGGAAGTAGACGATCGTCGCCCACAGGCCCGCGAACAGCATCCAGGCGCCGAAGCGGGCGCGGTCGGCGATGGCGCCGGAGACCAGGGCCACGGTGATGATGGCGAACGTGGCCTGGAAGCCGACGTAGGCGAGCGGCGGGTACGCTGCGCCGTCCGGAATGGTGAGCAGGCTCTGGAGGCCGATCTCATTCCAGTCGATCACCCACGGGAGGTTGATGGTGCCGGGGGCCGTGGACGGGAACGCGATGGCGTAGCCGAAGATGACCCACAGGACGGCGATGAGGCCGATCGCGCCGAAGCTCATCATCATCATGCTGATGACGCTCTTGGCCTTCACGAGGCCGCCGTAGAAGAACGCCAGTCCGGGCGTCATCAGCAGGACGAGTGCTGCGGTCAGCAGTATCCAAGCGGTGTTACCTTGATCCATCTCGAAGAGAGCCTCTCTACAGGGACGCGAGGAACTGCGTCGGGTCCTCCCAGTGTTCCGTCAGGAAGTTTCCACGGGCATGCGCGAGTGTTTCGTTCAGATTGCCGTCGGGCTCGGTGTGTAAACGCTGCGTTACGAGGCGCTGCCTTCGGGCGTGGCACAGTGGGAACCGTGCAGATCGAAGGAACCACCGCCGTCGTGACCGGCGCCGCGTCCGGCCTCGGTGCCGCCACGGCGACCGCGCTGGTGAACGCCGGCGCTCGTGTCATCGGGCTGGACCTCGCCGCCTCCATCGAGAAGGCGTCGCCGGTCGAGGGCGTGACGCTCGTGCCCGCGGACGTGACGGACGAGACGCAGGTGCGTGCGGCGCTGGATCGCGCGGCCGCCGACCGTCCGCTGCGGATCGCCGTCAACTGCGCGGGGATCGCGCCGGCGCAGCGCACCCTCTCCTCGCGGGGACCACACGACCTCGCGCTCTTCCGGACGACGATCGAGGTCAACCTCATCGGCACGTTCAACGTCCTCCGGCTCACCGCCGAGCGGATCGCCGACACCGCGCCCGACGAGAACGGCCAGCGCGGCGTCATCGTCAACACCGCATCGGTCGCGGCGTACGAGGGGCAGATCGGGCAGACCGCCTATGCGGCGTCGAAGGCGGGCGTCGTCGGTCTCACGCTCACGGCCGCCCGCGACCTCGCGCGGTACGGCATCCGCGTGGTCACGATCGCGCCGGGCATCGTCGACACGCCCATGCTCGCGTCGTTCGGCCCGGAGGTGAACGCGTCCCTCGCGGCGTCCGTTCCGTTCCCGCATCGCCTCGCGCAGCCCGCGGAGTACGCGAAGCTCGCCCTGTCGATCATCGACCACGACTACCTCAACGGCGAGACGATCCGCATGGACGGCGCCATCCGGATGGCTCCGCAGTAGTAGGGTGAGTCCGTGCTGACCTGTCGTTGTTGTCGCTGAGCGCGCTCTCGCGCTTCTTCGTCAACCCCGTCAGCTCCCGCGCGGTCCGCGCGGCATCTCTTAGGACCTTCTCGTGCGTTACGCATCCAGCGTCGTCGACCTCGTCGGCAACACCCCGCTCGTCCGCCTGAACCACGTCACCGACGGCATCCGTGCCACGGTCCTCGCGAAGGTGGAGTATTTCAATCCCGGCGGCTCCTCGAAGGACCGCATCGCGACCAACATCATCGACGCCGCCGAACGCGAAGGGCTCCTGGCGCCCGGCGGCACGATCGTCGAGCCGACGAGCGGCAACACGGGCGTGGGTCTCGCGCTCGTGGCCCAGCAGCGCGGATACCGCTGCATCTTCGTCGTGCCGGACAAGGTCGCCGAGGACAAGCGCGCCGTGCTCCGCGCGTACGGAGCCGAGGTCGTCGTGGCCCCGACGGCCGTCGAACCCGCGGACCCGCGCTCGTACTACAGCGTCTCCGACCGGCTGGTCGCGGAGATCCCCGGCGCCTTCAAGCCGAACCAGTACGCGAACCCGAACGGGCCGCGCAGCCATTACGAGACCACGGGCCCGGAGATCTGGCGCGACACGGACGGACGTCTCACGCACTTCGTCGTGGGCGTCGGAACCGGCGGCACCATCACGGGCACCGGGCGCTACCTCCGCGAGGTGGCGGGAGACCGCGTGCGGATCGTCGGCGTCGACCCGGTGGGCTCGATCTACAGCGGCGGACCCGTCCACGGCTACCTCGTCGAGGGCGTCGGCGAGGACTTCTGGCCCGCGGCATACGATCCGTCGCTCGTCGACGAGCTGCAGCGGGTCTCCGACGCGGAGTCGTTCGCGATGACGCGGCGCCTCGCGCGGGAGGAGGGACTCCTGGTGGGCGGGTCCAGCGGCATGGCGGTCGTCGGCGCGCTGCGCGCGGCGCGGGATCTGGACGCGGACGCGGTCGTCGTCGTCCTGCTGCCGGACGGGGGCCGCGGATACCTCAGCAAGATCTTCGACGATGGATGGATGCATGACCACGGCTTCGAGACCGAAGCGGTGTCCGAGAGCGTAAGGAAGAGCGTAAGGAGCGAGGCATGACCGAGGGTTTCGAGACGCGGGCGGTGCACGCGGGCCAGGAGTTCGATCCGACGACGGGTGCCGTCATCCCGCCGGTCCATTTCTCCAGCACATATGCCCAGGACGGCATAGGCGGCCTGCGGAACGGCTACGAGTACGGGCGGTCGGGCAATCCGACCCGGACGGCGCTCGAGCGGCAGCTCGCCGCGATCGAGGGCGGGCGTCACGGGCTGTCCTTCGCCTCGGGCCTCGCCGCCGAGGATGCGCTGCTGCGCTCCGTGCTGCGGCCGGGCGACGAGGTGCTCCTCGGCAGCGACGTGTACGGCGGGACGCACCGCCTGATCGCGCGGATCCTCGGGCCGTGGGGCATCGGCCTGCGCGTCGTCGACATGAGCGACCTGGATGCCGTCGCCGCGGCGCTCGCGGAGCGCCCGGCCCGCATCGTGTGGGTCGAGACCCCGAGCAACCCGCTCCTGCGGATCGCCGACATTGCGGGCCTCGCGCGGCTCGGCCACGAGGCGGGCGCGCTGGTCGTGGTGGACAACACGTTCGCGTCGCCGGCGCTGCAGCAGCCGCTCGCGCTCGGCGCCGACGTCGTCGTGCACTCGACGACGAAGTACCTCGGCGGCCACTCCGACGTCGTGGGCGGTGCGCTCGTCTTCGCCGACGACGCGGTCGCCGAGCAGGCGCGTTTCCTCCAGTTCGCCGCCGGTGCCGTCTCCGGTCCGCTCGATGCGTGGCTCACGACCCGCGGTATCAAGACGCTCGCGGTGCGGATGCAGCGGCACAGCGAGAACGCGCAGAAGATCGCCGAGTTCCTGAGCGCGCACGAGCGCGTCGCCCGCGTGTACTACCCGGGCCTTCCGGGGCACCCGGGTCACGAGACGGCGCGCAACCAGATGACCGGGTTCGGCGGTGTGGTCTCGCTCGAGCTGGCCGACGGGCCGACCGCGCGCCGGTTCGCGGAGTCGACCCGCCTGTTCACGCTCGCCGAGTCGCTCGGCGGCGTCGAGTCGCTCGTGAACTACCCGGACGAGATGACCCACGCATCCGTCCGTGGCACCGAGCTCGCGGTGCCCGTGGAGCTCGTGCGCCTCTCGGTCGGCATCGAGTCCGTCGAGGATCTCCTCGCCGACCTCGACGAGGCCCTAGCCGCCCTCTGACCCCGACCCCGAGCCCGGTCATCCTCGCCCGGAGCCCGGTCCTCCCCTCGTCGAGAACGCGCATATGTCACGTTCCGGGCCTGTTTTCGTGACACAAGTGCGTTCTCGCGGGGGTGGGTGCGGGGGCCCGGCCCCGCGGGCGTGGGTGCGGGGCCGCGGGGGCGGGGCGGGAGCACGGGCGGGGCGGGCGGGGCCAGAATGGGAAGGATGCGGCGGACCCGGGCCGCGCCAGGGGAGGCGTCATGGTGCAGGAAGTCGTCGTCGAGAGCCCGGCGGGAGCGTTCCGCGGCGAGGACGCGGGCGCGGTGCACGTGTTCCGCGGCATCCGCTACGGGCAGCCGCCCACGGGTGAGCGGCGCTGGCGGGACCCCGTGGCCGCCGCCCCGGCGGAGGGCGTCGTCGACGCGCTCGTGTTCGGCACGGTCGCGCCCCAGCAGGAGAACCCCGTCGTCGGTCTCGGCGAGGGGGCCGTGCAGGACGAGGACTGCCTGTTCCTCAACGTCTGGCGCCCGGCCGCGGCCGAGGGTGGCCCGCGCGCGGTCATGGTCTGGCTCCACGGTGGGGCCTACACGTATGGCTCCGGCACGCAGCCGATGTACGACGCGACCCGCCTCGTGGCGCAGGGCGACGTCCTGGTCGTCACGCTCAACTACCGGATCGCCGCGCTCGGCTTCCTCGATCTCACCGGCTTCGCGACCCCGGATGTCCCGTTCGACGGCAACCTCGCACTGAAGGACGTGCTGCTGGCTCTCCGCTGGGTGCAGGCGAACATCGCGGCGTTCGGCGGGGATCCCGCGCGCGTCACGGTCTTCGGCGAGTCGGCGGGCGGCGGCCTCGTGACGACGCTGCTCGCCACCCCGTCCGCCGCGGAGCTCTTCTCCCGAGCGATCGCGGAATCCGCGCCCGTGTCCACGGCGTACGGGCCAGCCCGCGCCCGCACGGTCGCGGCGCGCTTCCTCGAGCTCGCCGGTGTGGATGCGGGCGACCCGGCGGCGCTCCGCGCGCTCGGGGTCGACGCGATCGTCGCCGCGGGCACGCAGCTGTTCGCGGAGATCCCCGCGGAGGATCCTGGCACGATCGCGTACGCGCCGGTCGTCGACGGCGACCTCGTCCCGGAGGCGCCGGTGACGGTTCTGCACGAGGGCCGCGCCCTGCCCGTGCCGCTCCTCATCGGCACGAACAAGGACGAGGCATCCTTCTTCAAGTTCATGAAGTCACCGCTCATGCCGATCACGGACGAGCAGATCGACAAGATGTTCCGCGACCTCGCAGAGGAGGAGCCGGAGCTCCTCATTCCGGATGCCGCGCAGGTGCGTGCCGCCTACGAGGGCGTGCGACACCGGTCGCGAGGCCTCGGTATCGCGCGCGACATCGGCTTCCGGATGCCGACGGTCTGGGCGGCCGAGGGGCATGCCGCGGTCGCGCCGGTGTGGCTGTACCGGTTCGACTTCACGACCCCGTTCTTCCGCCTGCTCGGGCTCGGCGCGACGCACGGCGCGGAGCTCCCGTACGTCTGGGGCAACCTCGACGCGCGGCCGAAGGATCCGACGTTCCGGCTCGGCGGCCGTCGCGCCGGCGAGCGCCTGTCGGAGCGGATGCTGAGCCGGTGGACCGCGTTCGCCCGCGGCGAGGCGCCGGACGCGGCCGACGCCGTGGCGTGGCCGCAGTACGGTCCCGACGCCCGAGCCTCGCTCGTGATCGACCACGACGACCGCGTCGCCGACGTCGATGAGGCGCTCCGCTCCGGCTGGGGCGACGTGGTGCTCGCCTTCGCCTAGGACGTCACCTCGTCGGCCGGGCGCCACGCGCGCCCGGGGCCGAGCAGCGTCCGCCAGACCCAGTCCGCGGCGACGTCGGCGGTCGGCAGCGGGTCGAGCGCGATCCACGCCGTGACGACGCCGAGCGCGCTGCCGGCGATGCCGGCCGCGGCAATGTCGGCGGGGAGCCCCTCGATCCCGGCATCCGCGTACGCGAGATGCTCCTGCGCGATCTGGTGGACCCGGGCGCGCAGGCGGTTCGCGACGAGCGCCGACCCGTGCGGCCCGAGCACGCGGCGGTAGAGCGCGGCGTTGGCCGCGAGGTGCTCGAGATACGCGACGAGCGCCGGCGGCATCCGGTAGTCGGGATCCGCGACGATCGGCGCCGACACCTCGCCGATCGCGACCTCGAGGGCATCCGCGAGGAGCGTGTCCTTGTCCGTGTAGTGCTGGTAGAAGCTGCTGCGGTTCACGCCGGCGCGCTCCACGATGTCGCCCACGGTGATCTCGTCGAGCGGCCGCCTCCGCGCCAGCTCGAGCAAGGCCTCCTGGAGGCTCCGGCGGGTGCGGGCGACGCGGGGATCCATGGAGGGATTCTGCCAGGACCGCGCCGGGGGTCCGTGGTCATTTTTCCAACAGATGTCGGATAAGCTGTCCTCGGCTCGACGGCGCGCCGCCCCAGGCCCGTCCCGCGAAAGGCATCCCATGGCCAACCTCCTCTACCGGCTGGGCCGGTTCTCCGGCCGACGTCCGTGGGTCGTCATCGTCGGCTGGATCGTCGCGCTCGGCCTCGCCGTCGGCGGCCTCCTCGCGTTCGGCGGGACGCTCGCGACGAGCTTCTCGATCCCGGGCACCGAGACGCAGCGCGTCAACGACCAGCTCAAGGCCGCGATGCCGGACCTCACGGGGCTCTCCGCCACGGTCGTGTTCCAGTCCGAGGATGGCGCGTTCACGGACGTGCAGAAGACCGAGATCGGCCAGCTGCTCACGCGCGTGGGGGAGCTCGACGGCATCGTCGGCACGACGAATCCGTTCACCGCGCAAGCGCAGCGCGACCAGCAGGCGCAGCAGCTCGCCGACGGTCAGGCGCAGATCGACGCGGCCCGCGCCCAGCTCCAGGCCGCGGCCGGACAGCTTCCCGCGGCGCAGCTGCAGGATGCCACCGCGCAGCTCGACGCGCGGGCGCAGCAGCTCGCCGACGGGCGGACGCTGCTCGACGCGGCCTCGGCGATCCGGACCGTCTCGGCGGACGGCACCACCGCGCTCGGCGTGGTCTCGTTCCAGGACGACCTGTTCACGCTGCCGCCGGCGGTCAAGGACGGCGTCAAGACCGTTCTCGACGACGCACGCATCGACGGCGTCACGGTCGCCTACTCGAGCGACATCGCGACGAGCACCGACGGGCTCATCGGCCCCGGCGAGATCGTGGGCCTGCTCGTCGCCGTGATCGTCCTGATCGTCATGCTGCGCGCGCTGCTCCCCGCGCTCATCCCGCTCCTCAGCTCCCTGATCGGCGTGGGGGTCGGCGTCGCGGGATCGCTCGCGTTCTCGAGCGTCGCCGACATGTCCTCGGTCACGCCCGTGCTGGGGGTGATGCTGGGGCTCGCGGTCGGCATCGACTACTCGCTGTTCATCCTCAACCGGCACCGGAAACAGCTGCTGGCGGGCGTTCCGAAGCAGGAGTCGATCGGGCTCGCGACCGGCACCTCCGGAAACGCGGTCGTGTTCGCCGGATCCACGGTCCTCATCGCGCTCCTCGCGCTCAACGTCACGGGCGTGCCGTTCCTCGGGGTCATGGGCACGGTCGGTGCGGCATGCGTCCTCGTCGCCGTGCTCGTCGCGATCTCGTTCACGCCCGCGCTCCTCGGGCTGTTCGGGATGCGGGTGCTCGGTAAGCGCGCGCGGGCCCGCATCGGCCACCCCGACCACGTCGCGCGGGAGGTCCGCCCGATGGGCACCGCGCGCGCCGTCGGCGCGGTCGCGCTCGCGGTCGTCGGGCTGCTCGTGATCGCGATCCCGGCGCTGACGATGCGCCTCGGCCTGCCCGACGGGTCGACGGAGGCCCCGGACACCGCCGGCCACCGCGCCTACACGCTGACGTCTGAGGCGTTCGGCGCGGGCGTGAACGGGCCGCTCCTCGTGATCGCGACGCTCCCGGCACCGGTGGCGGCGGACGACCTGACGGCGGCCGAGGCGCCGCTCGTGCGGACGCTTCTCGCGCAGGACGGCGTCGTCGCGGTCGCCCCGGTCGCGGCATCCGATGCCCGCGACGTCCTCGCCTTCCAGGTGGTGCCGCAGGACGGTCCGTCGAGCGTGTCCACCCAACGGCTCGTGCAGGATCTGCGCGGGCTCTCCCCGCTCGACGGCGACATCGCGCTGGGCGTCGCGGGCCAGGCCTCCGGCAACATCGACGTCTCGCAGAAGCTCGCCGACGTCCTGCCCCTCTACCTCGCGGTCGTCATCGGCCTCTCGCTGCTGATCATGATCGTGGTCTTCCGGTCGCTGCTCGTGCCGGTGATCGCGACGGCCGGGTTCGTGCTGTCCCTGTTCGCCACCTTCGGCGCGATGACCGCGATCTTCCAATGGGGATGGCTCGGCGGGGTCTTCGGGGTGACGAACCCCGGACCGATCCTGAGCTTCGCGCCGATCATCATCATGGGCGTGCTGTTCGGCCTCGCGATGGACTACCAGCTCTTCCTGGTGTCCGGGATGCGGGAGGCGTATGTGCACGGGACGCCGGCGCGCACCGCGGTCGTCGCGGGTCTCCGGCACGGCCGCGCCGTGGTCACCGCGGCGGCGATCATCATGATCTCCGTCTTCGGCGGATTCGTCTTCTCGCACCTCGCGATGATCCGGCCGCTCGGCTTCGGCCTCGCGATCGGCGTGCTCTTCGACGCGTTCGTCGTGCGGATGCTGCTGGTCCCCGGCCTCATGCACCTGTTCGGACGTGCCGCGTGGTGGCTGCCGAGATGGCTGGACCGGATTATCCCGAACGTCGACGTCGAGGGCGCCGCCCTCGAACGGACTCACCACGTCGGCTGAGTCCGCACTACCGTGGACGGGGGGTCCGTTCACCGATCCGCCGAGGAGAGCTTCATGGTCACGCCCATTTCCGGAACCCAGCACATACTCCGTGCGGGGGAGTACGAGGCGACCGTCGCGAGCGTCGGGGCGACGCTGCGTTCCCTGACCTACCACGGGCGCGATCTCGTCGTGCCGTTCGGCGCCGGCGAGGTGCGCCCGGCGTTCCGCGGCGCGACGCTCGCGCCCTGGCCGAACCGCATCGTCGACGGGCGGTACACGTTCGACGGCGCCGAGCACCAGACCGCGCTCACCGAGCCCGGGCGCGGCCACGCGCTGCACGGGCTCGCGGCGTGGCTCGAGTTCACCGTGATCGACAAGGGGCCCGACCACGTCGCGCTCGCGGGCTACATCGAGGCGCAGACGGGCTATCCGTGGCGCCTGCGGCTCGAGACCTCGTACGCGCTCGGACCGGACGGGCTCCGCCAGGAGGTCATCGTGATGAACCGCAGCGACGTGCCCGCGCCGTTCGGCACCGGCACCCACCCGTACGTCGTTGCCGGTCCCGGCCGCGTCGACGACTGGACGCTCGAGCTCCCGGCATCCGAGGTGCTGCTCGTGACCGAGGACCGCCTGATCCCGACGGAGCTCGCCGGGGTCGACACGGATCCGGCGCGGTTCGACTTCCGCGAGGCGCGTGCGATCGGCGCAGCCCGGATCGACCACGCCTTCACGGGTCTCGCACGCGACGCGGACGGCCGTGCCGCGGTGCGGGTGACGGATGCCACGGGTGCCGGCGTCGAGGTCAGCTGGGATGCCTCGTGCCCGTGGCTCCAGATCCACACGGCCGACCGCCCGGCCGGCGACCCGGGGGACCGGATCGGCCTGGCCGTCGAGCCGATGACGTGCGCGCCCGACGCCTTCAACGCCGACCGCTACCCGTTCGACACCGGGCTGCAGGTGATCCCGGGGGGCGAGACGGCGTCGGCATCCTGGCGCATCTCCGCCCTCGTCTGACGCGAGCGCTAAGCTCGCGACCGTGACGGAGCGCTTCCAGACGACCCTCCTCCAGACCGGGAACAACACCGGCATCGAGGTGTCGCCCGAGATCATCGAGTCGCTCGGGGGCGGCAAGCGGCCCGCGGTCGTGGTGCGCGTGGGGGCGTACGAGTACCGGTCGACGGTCGGCGTCATGCAGGGGCGTTACCTGATCCCGTTCAGCGCGGAGCGCCGCGCCGAGTCCGGTCTCCGGGGCGGCGACGCGATCTCCGTCGAGGTCGAGCTCGACACCGCGCCACGCGAGGTGGCGGTGCCGGACGACCTCGCGGTCGCCCTCGACGGCGCCGGGCTCCGGGCCGCGTTCGACCGCCTGCCGCCCAGCCACCGCAAGGCGCACGTCACGAGCGTCGAGTCGGCGAAGGCCGCCGAGACGCGCACCCGCCGCATCGAGGCGGTCGTGGCGAAGCTCTCGATCTGAGTCCGCGTGCGTACGAAACGTCCCACGCTGGCGGAGGTCGTGGCCGACGGGCTCTACATCGCCGCCGCTGCCACCCGGCTCGCGCTGAAGAACCACATCCTCGTCGAGGCCCTCGCCCGTGACGAGGACTTCGACGTGGAGCGGCTGGTGCCCGAGGCGCGCGCCATCCTCGAGGGGCTCGCGGCGGAGGCGGATGCCGACGCCGAGCGCGCGAGCCGCGAGCGCAAGATCGCCCGCGGCCGCTTCAGCGTCTCCGACGGCACGCATGACTACCGCAGCCGCGACGTGCGCAATCTCCGCCGCCGCGAGCGGCAGGCGACGCAGGTCGCGGCGGCGCTCCGCGCGCGGGCCGAGGATCCTGCCGAGCTGCGCCAGCTCGTGCACGCCGCGCGCGAGGCTGCGTGGGCCGAGCTCTCGCGCACGATCGACGAGAGCCTCCGCATCGCGTCGGCCCGTCCCGATCTCGAGCCCGACTACGAGCGCCTGCGCCTGGGGCGGATGCAGAGCCTGCGCCTCGTCGATCTCCCGGAGCTCGCCGCGCAGCGCCGGCGCGCCCCGTCCGACCCCGCCGACGCCGCCGATTCGTCGCGCGACGACGCGTGAGGTAGGCTCTCCTGGTGCCTTCGGGCACGACCGCGCCTGTAGCTCAATGGATAGAGCATCTGACTACGGATCAGAAGGTTGGGGGTTCGAGTCCCTCCAGGCGCACACTGTGTTGAGACAGTAATAGCCCCGGTCAGCCGAGAAATCGCTGGCCGGGGCTTCTTTCCTGCCTGGCCCGCAGATGATCCCCCTCGTCGGCGGGGGAGGTGCGGCATAGGCTGAGCGCGTGCCGGACTACGTGCTGCCGAAGGCGCCACGTCGCCGGGGTCGTCCGCGGGGCGGCGCCAGCGATGCACGCGCGCGGATCCTCGAGGCGGCGGCGCACGAGTTCTCCGAGCACGGCTACGACGCCGCGACGATGCGCGGGATCGCTGCGCGGGCCGGCGTGGATGCCGCGCTCCTGCACCACTACTTCGGCGGCAAGTCGGAGCTGTTCATGGAGGTCGTGGACTTCCCGATCCGGCCCGATCGGGATCTCCCCTCGATCCTCGACGGGCCGCGCGACGAGGTCGGCGAACGCGTCGTCCGGTACATCCTCGAGACGTGGGAGCGCCCCGAGGTGCGCCGCCGCGGCATCGCGGTGCTCCGCGCGGCGATCGGCAACAGGCTGACGACGCCGCTGCTCGCCGAGTTCCTCGCGCGCGAGCTGCTGCCGCGCATCGCCGGAACGGTCGAGGGGGAGGATTCCGCGCTTCGCGCCGCGCTCGCGGGCTCGCAGATCGCCGGCCTGCTGCTCGGCCGCTACGTGCTCCGCGTCCGCCCGCTCGTCGAGGCATCCGTCGACGAGCTCGTCACGCGCGTCGGCGCGACCATCCAGGCCTACCTCGGGGCTTGACGACGGGAGACGCCGAGAGGATTATTCACCGTGTGATGAATAATTCGGCCGTCGTGATCCGAGGGCTCCGCGTGCGCCGCGGGCGCACCACCGTGTTCGACGGCCTCGATCTCGACCTCCCGGCCGGCCGCATCACGGGCCTCCTCGGGCCGAGCGGCGGCGGCAAGACGACGCTCATGCGTGCGATCGTCGGGGTGCAGATCGTGAACGGCGGCACCGTCACGGTGCTGGGCAAGCCCGCTGGATCCGCAGCCCTCCGGCGCCGCGTCGCCTACGACACGCAGGCCGCCTCGGTCTACGACGACCTCACCGTCGCCCAGAACATCCGCTACTTCGCACGCGTGCTCGGCGTCGGGCGGAAGGACGAGAGTCGCGTCATCGGCGAGGTGGGCCTGGGTCCGCAGGCGCGCCAGCTCGTGGGATCGCTCAGCAGCGGGCAGCGCGGGCGCGTCTCGCTGGCGGTCGCGATGCTCGGCACACCCGAGCTCGTGGTGCTCGACGAGCCGACCGTCGGCCTCGATCCCGTCCTCCGCGAGAGCCTGTGGGCGCTCTTCCGGCGGATCGCCGACGCAGGCGCGACCCTGCTCGTGTCGAGCCACGTGATGGACGAGGCCCTGCGCTGCGACGAGGTCGTGCTCGTCCGCGCCGGGCGCGTGCTCGCGCAGACGACCCCGCGCGGCCTGCTGGACGAGACCGGCTCCGACGACCCGGACACCGCGTTCCTCCGCCTCATCGAGCGTGACAGCGCGAAGCATCCGCGCAGCGCGAACGAGGATGCCTCATGATCGTCCGGACGCTCGCGACCACGGGCCGGGTCCTCACGCAGCTGCGGCACGACCCGCGTTCGATCGTGCTCATGATGTTCGCGCCGAGCCTCCTCATCGGCCTGTTCGCGTGGCTGTTCGTCGATCAGACCGGGGTGTTCGACCAGTTCGGCGGCGCCATCCTGGCGCTGTTCCCGTTCATCCTGATGTTCGTCGTGACGTCCATCACCACGCTCCGCGAGCGGCGGTCGGGCACGCTCGAGCGCCTCATGACGACGCCGCTCGGCAAGGCGGAGGTGATCCTCGGCTACGGCCTGGCGTTCGGCATCGTCGCGACCCTGCAGGCGGTCCTGACCGTCGCCTTCGCGGTGGGCGTCTGTGGCCTCAAGGTCGACGGGCCGTTGTGGCAGCTGGGGCTCGTCGCGATCGTGGACGCGATCCTCGGGACGGCGCTCGGGCTGTTCACGAGCGCCTTCGCGCGCACGGAGTTCCAGGCGGTGCAGTTCCTCCCCGTCGTCGTCTTCCCGCAGATCATCCTCGGCGGGCTGTTCCTGCCGCGCGACCAGATGCCCGACGCGCTGTACGCGATCTCGAACGTGCTGCCGCTCAGCTACGGGGTCGACGCGATCAACGCCGTCACCGCGGGCGACGAGGGGTGGAAGGTCCTCGGTCCGCTGCTCGTCGTACTCGGCTTCGCGGTCGCCGCGCTCATCCTCGGGTCGCTCACCCTGCGTCGTCGCACGCGCTGAGCCCGCTCGAGCCGGTTCGCCCGGGGGCGATTTCTCGCCCGCCCCGGATCCCCATAAGATAGGACAGCCTTACCTATCTCGGAGGATCCCCCTATGAAGCGTTCCCTGCTCCTCGCCGCGGTCGCCGTGACGGCCGTCGCGGCGCTCACCGGCTGCGCGTCCGGCGCATCCGCGCCCGCGGCGTCGACCCCCGCCGCGCTCAGTGGCGCGATCACGGTCTACAACGCCCAGCACGAAGAGCTCACGCAGGCGTGGGCGGACGCGTTCACCGCCGACACCGGCGTGACGGTGACTCTGCGCAACGGCTCGGACACGGAGCTGTCGAACCAGATCGTGCAGGAAGGGAGCGCCTCGCCGGCGGACGTTTTCATCACGGAGAACTCGCCCGCCATGACGCAGGTCGACAACGCCGGGCTGTTCGCCCCGGTGGATTCCTCCACCCTGGCCGCCGTCCCGACGCCGTACGTGCCCGGCACCGGAAACTGGACGGGCGTCGCGGCTCGCGCGACCGTGATCGTCTACAACCCGTCGCTCATCTCGGAGGCGGACCTGCCGGCCTCGATCATGGATCTGCAGAACCCCGAGTGGAAGGGGCGCTGGGCCGCCTCGCCGACCGGCGCCGACTTCCAGGCGATCGTCTCCGCCATCCTCGCCGAGAAGGGCGCCGACGCGACCGCTGCGTGGCTGGCCGGCATGAAGCAGAACTCGGTCGCCTACAAGGGCAACTCGACCGTGATGAAGGCGGTCAACGCGGGCGAGATCCCGATGGGCGTCATCTACCACTACTACTGGTACATCGATCAGTCGAAGACCGGCGAGAACAGCAAGAACACGAAGCTGCATTTCCTCAAGAACGAGGATCCGGGCGCGTTCGTGAGCGTGTCCGGCGGCGGCGTGCTGGCCTCCAGCAAGAACCCGGCCGCGGCGCAGGCGTTCCTCGCGTACGTGACCGGGACCGGCGGGCAGGGCATCCTGCGCGACGGGACGAGCTTCGAGTACGCGATCGCCAGTGGCGTCCCGGCGAACCCGGCGCTGCCCCCGCTCGACACGCTCCAGGCGCCGAAGATCGATCCGGCCTCGCTCAACGGGCCGCAGGTCGTCACGCTGATGACGCAGGCGGGCCTCCTCTGAGCACCTCTCCGGCGGTGGCGGGACGTCTCCGGGCGCCCCGCCACCGCCGCCCCGGCGTGGGGCTGATCGTCGCGGCGGGCGCCGTGACGCTCCTCACGCTCGTCCCGGTCGGCTTCGTCGTGGGCTCCGTCGTGACGACGGGGCTCGTGCCGACGTGGGAGCTCATCGCGCGGCCCCGTGTGGTGGAGCTGCTCGTGAACACCGTCCTGCTCGTCGCGATCGCCGTGCCGGCGTGCGTCGCCGTCGGGGTCGCCGGGGCCTGGCTCGTGGAGCGCAGCTCCCTCCCCGGACGCCGCGTCGCCACCGTCGTGCTCGTGGCTCCGCTGGCGGTCCCGGCGTTCGTCGCGAGCTACGCGTGGGTGAGCGCGGTGCCCTCGATCAACGGGCTGGGCGCCGGCGTTCTCATCTCGGTGCTCGCCTACAGCCCCCTCGTCTTCCTCCCGTGCCTCGCGGCGTTGCGCGGCCTCGATCCCGAGCTCGAGGACACGGCGCGGGCGCTCGGCCTGGGGGAGGCCCACGTTTTCCTGCGCGTCGTGCTGCCGCAGCTGCGGGTCGCGATCTCCGGCGGCGCGCTCCTCGTCGGGCTGCACCTCCTCGCCGAGTACGGCGCATTCGCGCTCATCCGGTTCGACACGTTCACGACCGCGATCATGGTCCAGTTCCAGTCGACCTTCGCGGGACCCGCCGCCAACGCCCTGGGCGTCGTGCTGACGCTCCTCTGTCTCCTGCTGCTCGCCGGTGACGCGCGCCTGCGCGGCCGCCTACGGCTCGCGCGGATCGGCTCCGGCGTGCCCCGGCCCGCGCTGCGCACGCGGCTCGCCCCGCTCGGGGTCGCCATCTCGCTCCTCTTCGTCGCGGGCTACGGCCTCCTGGGCGCCGGCGTGCCGTTCGTCACCATCACGCGATGGCTCCTCGCCGGCGACGGCTGGGCCCAGCGGCACCTGATCCAGGCGGTGGCCACGACGCTCGGGCTCGCGGTCGCCGGCGCGATCGTGACGACGCTCGCCGCGCTGCCACTCGCCTGGCTCCTCGTGCGCTACCCCGGGCGCCTCTCGCGCCTGACCGAACGGGCGAACTACCTCGCCAGCAGTCTCCCCGCCATCATCATCGCGCTGGCCTTCGTCACCGTGACGCTGCGGATCGTGCCGGGGCTCTACCAGACGCTCGCGACCGTCGTCGTCGCCTACCTCGTGATGTTTCTGCCGCGCGCGCTCGTGAGCGTCCGCGCCGGGATCGCGCAGGCGCCCGAGCGCCGCGAGGAGGTGGCGCGATCCCTCGGGGTGCCGCCCTGGCTTGCGCGTCTGCGCGTCACCCTCCCGATCATGGCCGCGCCGGTCCTCGCCGGCGCCGCGCTCGTCGGCATCGGCGTCGCGAACGAGCTCACCTCCACGTTGCTGCTGGCGCCGAACGGCACACGGACGCTCGCGACCGAGTTCTGGTCGGCCAGCAGCTCCGTGGCCTACGCGGATGCCGCGCCCTACGCCGCCCTGCTGGTCGCGGTCAGCATCCCCGCGGTCGCCCTCATGTACGCCGAGACGAGGAGACGCTCATGACCCGCATCGACGTGGACGGGGTGGGCCTCGCGTTCGGCTCGACACAGATCCTCGACGACGTCTCGCTCACGGTGCCCGCCGGCGGTCGCCTCGCGATCGTGGGCGACTCGGGGAGCGGCAAGACCTCGCTCCTGCGGGTCATCGCGGGCTTCTCGGCCCCCTCCGCCGGGACCGTGCGCCTCGACGGCGTGGAGGTCGCGGGACCCGACGGCGTCCTCCCGGCGCATCGGCGTCGGCTCGCCTACGTGCCGCAGGATGGCGCCCTCTTCCCCCACCTGACCGTGCGGCGAAACATTGGGTTCGGGGTGCGAGGGATGCCGATGCCCGACCTCGACGCGCTCTGCGACACGGTCGGCCTTCCGGCCGAGCTGCTCGACCGCTATCCCGACGAGCTGTCCGGCGGACAGCAGCAGCGGGTCGCGCTCGCCCGCGCGCTCGCCGTCGGCTTCCCCGCCATCCTGCTCGACGAGCCCTTCAGCGCGCTCGACGCAGGGCTGCGCGAGCGCGCCCGCCGTCGGGTCGTGGCGGAGCTCGCGGCACGCGGCGCGACGGCGATCCTCGTCACGCACGATCAGGAGGAGGCGCTCACCTTCGGCGACCGGCTCGCGATCGTGCAGGGCGGCCGGCTCCGCCAGGCCGGCGCGCCCGAGGACCTCTACGACCTCCCGCGCACGGCCGAGATCGCGCGGTTCCTCGGGCCGGCGTGCTTCCTGGCGGCGCGCGTCGGACGGGATGCCGCGGAGACCGCGCTCGGCGCGGTCGCGCTGCGGGGGCCGGTCCCCGAAGGGAGCACGCGGGTCATGCTGCGGCCCGCGCAGTTCCGGATCGTCGCCGACGCGCCCGACGCGAACGCGGTCGTCGCGGTCGCCACGCGGCGCGGCCCGGGTGTCGAGCTCGAGCTCGACACCGGCGCCGAGACGCTCGCGCTGGTCGCCGACCCGTACGAGCCCGTGCCCGCGCCCGGCGACCGGGTGCGCGTCGAGGTGCGCGGGACCGGGGTCGCGTTCGCCGCGGAGTGATCCGCCTCAGCGGGCCTCGTCCTTCGCGCGCAGCTTCTCGGTGAGCGCCCGGAGGGTCGCGAGCTCCGCGTCGTCGAGCAGCGACATCCGCTCCGCGATCGAGCGGCCGTGGGCCGTCGCGACCGCGCGGAAGCGGCGAGCGCCCTCCTCGGTCGCGCGCACGAGCGCGCCGCGGCCGTCGTCGGGGTCGGCGCACTTCGAGATGAGGCCCCGCACCGCCATCCGGTCGACGAGGCGCGAGACGCTCGGCTGACTCACGAGCATGTTCGCGGTGACGTCCCGGAGGCGCGCGGTCATGTCGGGCGCGCGCGTGACCGTCAGGAGCACGTCGTATTCGCCCTGTGACAGCTCGCTCGCGTCGAAGTCGGTGCTGATCTCCGCCAGGACCTCGTGCTGTGCGCGGAAGAGACTCTCCCACGCGTCGATCGCGAGGCGCCGGTTCGTCATGGCGACAAGGGTACGCGCTGGGCTCCTAGGGTGGGGTGGTGACCAGGACCCTGCGCCGGTTCGCCGCGCTCGCGCTCGCGGCGGGCGCTGCGCTGCTCCTCACCGCCTGCGCGGTCTCCGTCTCGGGCGACTCCGGCACGGCGACCGGCGGATCGGTCTCGACGAACGTCGACGACTTCACGTTCGCGAGCTTCGATGCGGACTACACCCTCACCCGTGCCGAAGACGACACGAGCCGGCTCACCGTCGTGGAGACGATCGTCGCGGTGTTCCCGGACTACGACCAGAACCACGGCATCCGGCGCTCGATCCCGGATACCTACAACGGTCAGCCGCTCGAGCCCCGGCTCGTCTCGGTGACGGATGCCGACGGCACGCCCCGACCGGCGGAGACCGACACGACGGACGGCCAGTTCGTCATCACGTCCCGCGCCGACCAGTACCTGCACGGCGCGCAGACGTTCGTCGTCACCTACACGCTCGAGAACGTGACATGGCACTTCCCGAACACGAACGACGACGAGTTCTACTGGGACGTCAACGGCACCGACTGGCCGCAGCCGTTCGGCGCCGTGACGGCCCGGCTGCACGTGCCGGCCGACCTCGCGCCGGCGCTGACGGGCCAGCACGCCTGCTACCAGGGGGCGCAGGGGGCGACGACGACGTGCGAGATCGCGGCCGGGCCCCAGCCGGACGGCGGCGTGGCCGTGTCCGCGAAGGCGGCGGATCTCGGCCCGCACGAGACGATGACGATCGCGGTCGGTTTCGCGCCCGGCACGTTCGCGACGTTCGACGCGTCGCCGTTCCGGTCGGTTTGGGGGTGGCTTGCGCTCGCGGGCGCTCTGGGCGCGATCGCCGTGCTCGTCTGGGCGATCGTGCTGCGCGTGACGCGCCTGCGCGACGCCCCCGGGCTGCGCTTCATCGTGCCCGAGTACGACCCCCCGGCACAGGTCGACGCCCTGCTGGCGGCCGTGCTGCTCCGGCGGCAGACCAAGGCGGTGCCGGCGGAGATCCTCGAGCAGGCGGTCGCCGGCAGCATCCGGATCGTCGAGGACGGGCGCACGTGGGGCGGGAAGCCGAAGCTGCGCGCCGAGCTCGTCGATCCGTCGCGCGCGGACACCGACGGCGCGCTGCTGCTCACCGGACTGTTCGGGGACGCCCCGATCGCCGGTGCGTCGTTCGACTTCTCCCGGGACGCGACGAAGCTGCCCGCGACGGCGCGCCAGCTGCAGAGGTGGGCAGCGCGCGAGCTGCGAGACCGCGGCCTCGTACGGTCGGTGCCGGGATGGGTCCGCGGCTTGCCGATCCTCGCCGCGCTCGCCGCCGGGATCCTCGTGGTCGCGTGCGGGATCGCCGCGCTCTCGGCCGGGGTGTTCGTGCCGTTCCCGATGGCGCTCATGGTGCTCGCGGTGGTGGTGTTCTTCGTCGTGGCGTCGATCGTGCCGCACCGCCCGCTGTCGCCGCTCGGCGCCGAGGTGCGCGACCGCCTGCACGGGCTGCGCGTGTTCATCGACTGGGCCGAGGCGGACCGGATCCGGATGCTGCAGTCCCCGCAGGGGGCCGAGCGCCGTCGCGTCGATGCGGCGGATCCCGCGCAGGTGCTGCACCTGTACGAGGAGCTGCTGCCATACGCGGTCGTGTTCGGGCAGGAGAAGCGCTGGTCCGAGGAGCTCGCGGCGCGCTACGGCGAGGGCGTCTCGCCGTCCTGGTACGTCGGGGCCGCCGTGTTCGACCCGAGCGCGTTCTCCTCGGGGATCGGTTCGCTGTCCTCGAGCATCTCCGCCAGCTCCTCGGGTGGCGCAGGGGGCGGCGGCTCAGCCGGAGGCGGCGGGGGCGGTGGCGGGGGCGGCGGCGTCTGACCCGCAGCGCCTGTGGACAGGCGCACGTTCTCCACGGATCAGCGGCGGGAGCCCTCGGATGCCCCCGACGTCGGCGAGTGTTGTGGTGCGCCGACGGCGTCGCCGGGGCAGAATAGGAATGTGTACATGTCTCCCGAGGTCCTCACGATGATCGGGCTCGGCGCGACCCTGCTCGTGTCGACGCTCGGCGGCTTCGCGTGGGTCATCGCGCGCATGGATGCCCGGTTCGAGCGGGTGGACGCCCGGTTCGAGCGGCTGGAGCAGAACGCGAACGTTCGCTTCGAGCGGCTGGAGGGGGAGCTCGTCGAGATCAAGGTCGCGATCGCACGCGTCGAGGGGCCCCGGCCCCGGTTGGTCACCGGCCGCTGACGGATGCTGGACAGAGTGAGGGCCGGTCGGAGAGGCATCCGACCGGCCCTGTCCCTTGCACCAAGAGTGTCCTGCAATCACATGTGGATAGTTGCCACAGCAAAACAACTACCTGACTGCACTCTATAACGGACCGGTAACGGAAGGGAAGGTCCAGCCGTTATCTTTTCGTGATCCGTCACATTCCCTTGAAGGAGCGGAGGCGCTGCAGGAGCTGCGGGCCGTTCCGGTCGAACGCCCGACCGCCGACGAGGATGCCGATCGCGAGCAGGACGGCGCCGAGCACGACCCCCACGAGGAGCGACAGCCAGGACCACAGCGCGTTGCCCGTGATCACGCCGGCGATCGCGAGGGCGACCTCGGGTGCGGCGAGGACCGCGACGGCCAGCCACAGTCCGAAGAACGACAGGAACATGCCGAACGTCGTCCCCGGGACGCGCTTGAACGCGTTCTCGCCCGACGCCGGCACCGGCACGACGAGATACGCGGAGCAGACCGCGCACGCCGCGTACCCGGTGAGCAGCAGCCCGACGCTGGCGCCGAGCACCGCGGGAAGCTCCGCCCACCGACCGCCGAGGCCGCTCGTCACGAGGGCCACGAGCACGACGGCGGGCAGACCGATGGTCGCGGCGCCCAGCATGCGCCCGAGCCGGTCGTCCCGGCCGCGCACGCCGGTCGCGAGCACGGTCGCGAAGGCGGTGCCGTCGTACGAGACCTCCGTGTACGGGGTCACGCCGACGAAGAACGCGACCACGAGCGTCGAGAACGCGAACAGCGGGAACGTCACATCGAAGCGCGAGTAGAACAGAAAAACGAGCGGAAACAGCGGGACGACGAGCAGCTGCCGCAGGTACCGCGGATCCTGCAGCCACGAGGTCAGCGACCGCGCCCACGTGGCCCCCGCCCCGCCGCTCGGCAGGCGCCCGAACCAGCCGAGCCGGCCGGCGGCCACGCGGGCGACGCGGCGTTGCGCGGGTCGCGCGACGGACTGTGCAAGGCTCCAGCGCCACAGCATCCAGAGCACGACGAGCGTCGCGATCGCGATCGCGAGCTTCGCGATGCCGGCCAGGATCGCGCCGGCGGCGAGGTCGCCCGGCGCGGCCCACGCCGCCCCGAGCGGCGTCCACGACGCGCCCTCGAGGATGCTGCCGAAGATCCCGGCCGCATCCGTCGTGCGCGACGCCGCCCGGATCAGGAGCATGATGCCGACCACGATGGGTCCGGCGAGGATGAGGATGCCGAAGATCGCGAAGCTCGCGATCTCCCGCGTCCGGCGGCTTCCGCCGCCGGACGACAGCGCCGCGACGAGCTGCCCCGCCACGACGCACACGAGCACGCCGACAGGGATCCCGACGATCGCGCCGGCGATCGCGAGGGGCCAGTGGAACCACGTGCCGAACGTGGCGAGGGCGCCGAGGATCGTGAGCAGGCCCGGGATGCCGGTGAGCCCGCTCGCCGTGAGCGCCAGCATGATCTGGCGCGTGCTCATCGGATACGGCGCGAGCCGCTTCGGGTCGATCGTCGTGTCCACGCCCGCGACGAAGATCGGCGCCAGCACCCAGAGGAGCGTCACCAGGGTGCCGGCCGCTGTCACGACGGCCTGCGCGGGTGCCAGCCCGGCGAAGCCCACCGCGACGAGCCCGATGGCCGCGAAGACCACGACGACGAGCCCCCACAGTGCACCGAACAGGAAGCCGACGAGCTGCCAGGGGTGGGCCGCGAGGGTGTTGCCGAGGACGCGGAACTTGATCCTCAGGACTGTCGCAACCACTCCGGTCCCTCCGTCCGGTGGCGTCCGCCGACGAGGTCCACGAACCGGTCCTGCAGCGTCTCGGCGCCCCGGACCTCCTCGGTCGTGCCGGCAGCGAGGACGCGTCCGGCGGCGATGATCGCGACGTGATCGCACATGCGCTGCACGAGATCCATCGAGTGGCTCGACACGATCACGGTGCCGCCGGATCCGGCGTATCCGCGCAGGACGTCCTCGATGTTCGCGGCGGACACGGGATCGACCGACTCGAACGGCTCGTCGAGCACGAGCAGCCGCGGCGAGTGGACGAGCGCGCACGCGAGCGCGACCTTCTTCGTCATGCCGGCGGAGTAGTCGACGACCGCGGTGCCCGCGGCATCCTTCAGGTCCATGAGCGCGAGGAGGTCCGCCGTGCGTTCGGCGGTGATCTCGTGCGGGAGCCCGAACATCAGCCCGGTGTAGGTGATGAGCTGCTCGCCGGTGAGCCGGTCGAACAGGCGGACGCCGTCGGCCAGGTTGCCGATCATCCGCTTCGCCTCGACGGGCTGCTGCCAAACGTCCACGCCGTGGACGGTCGCCGTCCCGGCGTCCGGCCGCAGCAGGCCGGTGGCCATCGAGAGGGTCGTGGTCTTGCCGGCGCCGTTCGGGCCGACGAGCGCGTAGAACGAGCCGACCGGCACCGTGAGGCTCAGCTGGTCGACCGCGACCTTCGGGCCGAACTGCTTGACGAGACCCGACAGCACGAGCGCGTCGTCAGTGGTGGGGGGAGGGGGAGTCGTCACCCGGCCCACCCTATCGACGGCCGCCGTCGTCTTCGAGGTGCTCGGCGAGGGCCGCGGCCTTCGTCCGGAGCACGTCGCGCTGGGTCCGGTTCCCGGCCCGCTCGGCCGCGCGGAGGAGCTCCTCGCGGGCCTCGGCGTCGCGCCCCAGCCGGGTGAGCAGCTCGCCGCGGATGCTCGGCACGAGGTGCGAGTCGCGCAGCGCGCCGCTCGCCGCGACGGCGTCGACGAGGGCGAGCGCCTCCTCGGGCGAGCCCGTCATCGCCAGCGCGACGGCGCGGTTCAGCTCGACGACGGGATTGGGCGCGAGGCGTCCGAGCGCTTCGTACAGCAGGAGGATCCGCTCCCAGTCCGTGTCGGCGACGCTCGGCGCGACCGCGTGGCACTCGGCGATCGCCGCCTGCAGCGCGTACGCCCCGCGGCCGCGGCCCAGCGCGTCGGACCGGCGAAGCGCCGCGCGGCCCCGCTCGATCTGCGCACGATCCCACCGCGTGCGGTCCTGGTCGGCGAGGAGCACCGCGGCGCCGGCGTCGTCGTAGCGCGCACGGAACCGCGACGCCTGCAGCTCCATGAGCGCGACGAGGCCGTGGACCTCGGGTTCGCGCCGCAGGAGCGCGGCGAGGATGCGGCCGAGCCGGAGCGCCTCGTTCGCGAGGTCCTCCCGCGTCCATCGCTCGCCCGAGGTGGCGGCGTAGCCCTCCGTGAACAGGAGGTACACGACGGCGAGCACGCCGCCGAGCCGCTCCGCCCATTCGTCCGGCTCGGGCGTCGCGAACGGCACGTGCGCCGCGCCGAGCGTCTTCTTCGCCCGTGTGATGCGCGCCTGCACGGTCGGCACGGGCACGAGCAGCATCCGCGCGATCTCCTCCGACGTGAGGCCGCCCACGACCCGGAGCGTCAGGGCGACCTGCGACTCGCGCGAGAGGACGGGGTGGCACGCCGTGAACACGAGGCGCAGGATGTCGTCGTCGATCGGCTCCGTGTCGTCCTCCTCGGCCGCGGGCTCGAGCGCGATCGTGCGGTACCGCTCGTCGCGCGCGTCCGTCCGTCGCCACGCGTCGATCGCGCGGCGCTTCGCGACGGCCAGGAGCCAGGCGCCCGTGTTGCGCGGGACGCCGTCGCGCGGCCAGACGCGGAGCGCCTCGACGAGCGCCTCCTGCGCGGCATCCTCGGCAACGCCCAGGTCGCCCGTCATCCGCGCGAGGGCGCCCACGATGCGGGCGCTCTCCCGCCGCCAGACGGTTTCGAGCGCCCGCTCCGTAGGGCTCCCGGCGGGGCTCAGCCCTCCGCCGCCGCGCGCCACTCCTTCTCCTTCTGCACGTACTCGTTGTCGGCGTACTCGGCGAAGTCGTCGTCGCCCGTGACGCGCCGCACCTCGAGCTTGTTGCCGGCGCCGAGAGGCGCCCGCTTCGCCCATTCGATCGCCTCCTCCTTGCTGGCGACGTCGATCATCCAGAAGCCGTTGAACAGCTCGTGGATCTCGCCGTAGGGGCCGTCGGTCACGATCGGCGGGTCGGACTGGAAGTCAACGACGGCACCCTCCGCCGCGTCCGTCAGCCCGTCGCCGGCGAGCAGCACTCCGGCCTTGATCATCGACTCGTTGTAGGCGCCCATCGCGTTGATGATCGCCTCGAAGTCGAGCTCCGCGTAGCGCTCGACGGCCTCCTGGCTCGCCCGCATGATCAGCATGTACTTCATGGATTCGTCTCCTCGACCGGGATCGCCCGTTGCGATCCTCCTACCCTTGCGTCGAACGGCGTCGCGCGGAATCGACGTCGCGGCAGATCTTCTTCCGTCTGGCTCAGCGTCGCGATCAGGACCCCCACGAGCGCGACGCCGCCGCCGATCGCCTTGAGGGGGTCGAACGGCTCGCCCACCAGCAGCGCGAAGCCGTAGCCGAGTGCGGGAACCGCGGCGAAGGCGACGCCGGACACTGCCGCGGGCAGCCGCTGCGCGGCATAGCTGAACAGCACGAGCGCCGGAGCCGTGATCACCACCCCCTCCGCGAGGATGCTGAGGATGCCGCGCGGGTCGCTGGGGATCGCGGCCGTGCCCGTGAGGATCTCCCCGCCGAGCCACGGGAGCATGAGGATCGTCCCCCACGCGATCGTCGCGGTGGCGAGCGACAGGGCGTCCCGGCCGAGCGCCGAGCCGTCCTCGCGACGCAGGAGCACGGTGTACAGCGCGTAGGCGACGACGGCGAGCAGGTTGAGGATCGCGCCCACATCCACCTGGACACCCGCCGTGGAGATGAGGGCCACCCCGATCGTCGCCAGCCCGAGGCCGATCCCGGTGCGGCCGCTGATGCGTTCGCGGAGGACGATCAGCGCGACGATCGCCGTCATCGCCGGCATGAACGACGCGACGAGGGCCGCGGTGCCCGCCGTCGTGAAGAGGAGCCCGATGTTCGCGAGGGCGTAGTACAGGGTGACGCCGAGCAGGCCCAGCACGATCGTGCGGGGGCTGCGCATCGCGGCGGCGAAGCCGGGGCGCCGGGCGGCGAACGGCAGGAGGACGACGAGCGCGAGCCCGAACCGGCCGACGGAGAGGACGGCCGCCGATCCGGTCTCGAGCGCCCACCCCGACAGGACGTAGGTGACCGACCACAGGGCCACCGCGGCGCCGATCGCCGCGGCCGGCAGGACGCGGGCGCTCACGGGCGGGTCAGAGCTGCGCGCCGTCGTCGTCGCGGTCGTTCAGGCCGACGTTGCGGCCGCGCGACGACTCGTAGGCGATGAGCCAGCCCACGGACACGGCGGCGGCGAGCACGAGCCCGGTCCAGAGGTTCCCGAGGAGGAGGCCGACGAGCACGCCGCCGCCGATGAGGACGACGGTGCCGACGATCCACGCGACACGGCCGCGCGGGAAGCCGGTGCCCGAGGATGCCATGTCGTCCAGGCTACCGGCCGCCGGCGACCGGGCGTCAGGCGGGGGCGTTGAGGTTCAGCATCCAGGAGATGCCGAACCGGTCCGTGAACATGCCGAAGCGGCCGCCCCAGGGCGCGGGCGCGAACGGCAGGGCGATCGTGCCGCCCGTCGAGAGCCCGTCCCAGTACTGCTCCAGAACGGCTTCGTCGTCGCCGCTGACCGAGATCGAGACGCCGGCCGCAGGCACGTAGGGCATGCTGCTCGGGGTGTCGGAGGCCATGATGGTGAAGCCGTCGCGGGTCTCGAGCTGTCCGTGCATCACGAGGTCGTTCTCGCTCGCTTCGGTGCCGAGGTCGGGCATGTCCCCGAACGTCATGATCTGCAGGTCGCCGCCGAGGACGCTCTGGTAGAACTCGATGGCCTCGCGGGCCTGACCCTGGAACGAGAGGTAGGGGTTGAGCGTCAGCATGGCTGCTCCCGGAATCGTGGACGCCCCGGGGACCCGGAGGCACCCCCAGTGTGCTCCCGCGTCCGTGGCAGCGGCAAGGGAACGGGCGATGAACGCATCAGCGCGTGCGGTGGTCCTCCGGGTGCAGGCGCGGTGCACGCCGCGGCTCGCGCGGGCCGCCCGCCCGGAGGAGCCGGATGACGCGCTGCCGCTGGCCGGCCCACGGCGCCAGCAGCTCCAGCATGCGGTCGTCGTCCGCGCGCTCGCCGGTGAGCGCGTAGCCGATCTCGTGCGCGAGGTGGTAGTCGCCGACGCTGACGGCGTCGGGGTCGCCGAGCGCCCGGATCCGGGTCTCCGCCGCGGTCCAGAGGCCGACGCCGGCGAGGCTCGTGAGCACCCGATCGCGCGCTTCGCCGTCGGTCGCCGCGAGCGTCGCGGCGACGATCGAGGGCCCGCGCTGGGCCGCCGCCACGATCGCGCGCGACTGCGGAGGCTCGAGCCCGGCGCGGTGCCACGCCCACGACGGGATGCGGCGCCACTGCTCGACCGTGGGCGGCGCGAAGAGGGGGCGCGGGGTGGGACCCGGGGCACGCTCGCCGAACCACGTGACGAGGCGCCGCCACGCGCCGAAGGCCTGCAGGCCCGTCACCTTCTGCTCCACGATCGAGGACGCCAGCGCGTCGAACACCAGGTCGGTGCGGCTCAGGCGCAGGCCGGGCAGGCGTCGGTGCAGCTCGGCCACGAGGGGGTGCGCCGAGGGATCGAAGCCGTCCGCGTCGTCGAGCGCGCCGCACAGCGCGGGCACCTGCGCGAGCGCCCAGTCCGCACCCGGACCCCAGGCGGCCGCGCGGACCGCGCCGCCCCCGACCATCCGCAGCGCGAGGGTGGCGGGCCCGTCCGGGGTGCGGCTCGCGCGCCAGATCACGCCGCCGGCGTGGAGGATCGTGGGGTCGTTCCCCCCGCGCCGATGGAACAGCACGGTCGCGGCGAGGTCGACGGGATGCGGCGGCTGGTACTCCGTCTCCATGGGCAGGTCAGTCCTCCGGGCGACTCGCGCCGATCGTGAGGAGGAGACGGCACTGATGCGCCGTCACGAACGGCTCCAGGCGATCCAACCTCAGCGGTCCACGCGTGTGCTGCAGGACGTCCGCCACGAGGTTCGCGTGCACGCCGCAGATGAGCGCGCGGTCCTCGTCGATCATGTCGTGATACCGGCAGGGCGCGAGTTCGAACGACAGCGCGTCCTCGTCCACGTGGGGATCGAGGCCCGCGTCATCCAGATGCTCGTACAGGACGTCCAGTTGGTGGACCGCGTCGGCCTCGAGCTCGGGAGCGTCCGTGCGGGTGACCGCGCGCAGCATCCGTCCGCGCACTTCCGCGCCCGCCACCCGCGCGCTCGCCGCGGCGTTCGTCGACGACTCGCGCACCGGGTGGAAGACGATCGGCGGGCGCCCGCGGCTGCCCACCTGCACGGTCTCCCCGCGGATGAGCCCCTCGTCCTCGAGGACGCGGAGGTGATCGCGGACCGTGTTCAGCGGGATCCCGCACTCCGATGCCAGCTCGCCCGCACGGCGCCCCGGCACCCGCTGGACGGCGCGCAGCAGCCGGATGCGGGTGGGCTGGGTGAGCCCGCGGAAGTCGTGGGCGCGGCGGGGCATGCCCCGACAGTAACCCCGAACGGGAGCGCGGAGTGTGCGTGCGACGAATAAAACCGGCGGAACCCGCCGCGGGACAGATGGCCCGAGGAGGAGGGTCGAAGCGCTTCGAGAAAGGAACGCCATGAAGCTCTCCCCCGAGTCCGAGGCCGTCGTCCGTGCCACCGCCGCGGTCGTCGCCGAGCACGCCGAGCAGATCACGAAGGTCTTCTACTCGGCGATGTTCGCGGCCCATCCCGAACTGCTGCGCGTATTCAACCGGGCGAACCAGGCCGTGGGGGAGCAGCCCAAGGCGCTCGCCGCGTCGGTCGTCGCGTTCGCGGTGCAGCTCATCGACCCGGACGCGCCGGACTTCGCACCCGTGATGCGGCGGATCGCGCACAAGCACGTCTCGCTCGGCATCCAGGCCCGTCAGTACACGGTCGTCGAGCACCACCTGCTCGACGCGGTCGCGGTCGTGCTCGGCGACGCGGTCACCCCGGAGGTGCGGGCGGCCTGGGCCGAGGTCTACTGGCTGTTCGGATGCTCGCTCATCGCGGAGGAGGCGAAGCTGTACGCGCTCGGGGGCACCGACCCGGACCACCCCTGGCGGGAGTATCGCGTCGTCGAGCGGTTCGAGGAGACCGACGACGTGTTCTCGCTGCTGCTCGCCCCGGTGTCGGGCGAGGTGCCCGCGCATCGCACCGGTCAGTACGTCGCGATCGCGGTGGACCTGCCGGACGGGTCGCGCCAGCCGCGCCAGTACACGATCTCGTCGGGCCCGCGCGGCGATTCGATCCGCGTGACGATCAAGCGCGTGCGCGGAGCCGACGGCGCTCCGGACGGACAGGTGTCGACGTGGCTGTACGAGAACGCGCTGCCGGGGACGCTGCTCGATGTGTCGCAGCCGGCGGGCGACGTCGTGCTCGACGAGACCGATCGTCCGCTCGTGCTGGTGTCGGCGGGCATCGGCATCACTCCGATCGCCGCGATCCTCGAAGACCTGTCCCGCCGCCAGCCGGAGCGGACGGTGCGGCTGTTCCACGCCGACCGCGCGCACGACACGCACGCGCTGTACGCCTCGCTGCGGCGCCAGGTATTGGCGATGCGCGACGCGAAGGCGCAGAACTGGTACGAGACGGACGCGGAGCTCGCGCCCACCCTCCACCCCGCGCGGCCGGGGTTCATGGAACTGGCCGATGTCGAGCTCCCGCTCGATGCGGCGGTGTTCATGTGCGGGCCGCTGCCGTTCATGCAGACGGCGCGCGACACGCTGATCGCGCGGGGGATCCCGAGCGAGCGGATCCACTACGAGGTGTTCGGGCCCGACCTGTGGGCGCGACGACCGGAGAGCGTCGCAGCCTGATCGAATCGACTCAGGCGAGCGCTTCGAGGATCGCGCGGAACTTCACGCGCGTCTCGAGCGTCTCCGACTCCGGCCGGCTGCCCGAGACGATGCCGGCGCCGGCGTGCGCGGTCACGCGCCGGGCGTCCCGGTCGGGCGTGAACTGCGCGCACCGCAGGGCGATGGCCCATTCGCCGTCGCCGCGGTGGTCGATCCAGCCGACGGGACCCGCATATCGGCCGCGGTCGAACGGCTCCAGCCGGCGGATCACCTCGATCGCGGCATCCGTCGGCGTGCCGGCGACCGCGGCGGTCGGATGCAGCGCGCCGACGAGATCGAGGGCGGATGCGTCGCCGCGGAGCTCGGCCTCGACGTCCGTCGCGAGGTGCCAGACGTTCGGGAGCTTGAGCGCGAACGGCTGCTCGCTCGCCGCCAGCGCGCGCGTGTGCGGCTCGAGCGTGCGGACGAGGCTCCGCACCGCGTACTGGTGCTCGTCCTGGTCCTTCGGGCTCGTCGCGAGGGCGAGCGCGGCCGCGGCATCCGAGTCCGGATCGTCACCGCGGGGCGCGGTCCCGGCGAGCACCCGCGCGGTGACGGCTCCGCGCGAGACCGTGACGAGTGTCTCCGGGCTCGCGCCGATCAGCCCGTCGACGGCGTAGACCCACGTGTCCGGGTAGCCGGTGGCGAGCCGCGCCACGGTCCGCCGCAGGTCGGCGCCCGGAGGGACGCGCCCGGCGAGATCGCGCGCGAGGACGACCTTCGCGACCTCGCCCGCGTCGATCGCGGTCAGGGCCTGCTCGACCGCGGCGGCGTAGGCCTCGGGGGACTCCGCGCCGGGAGCGAGCGCCGCGGACCACTCGGGTCCGATCTCGGTGGCCGCAGCTTCCTCGAACGCGGCGTCCGCCGTGCGGATGCGGGTGATCCACGCGGTGTCGCCGCGGCGGCCCGTGATCACGGACGGGACGATCAGCGTGCTCGGGGCGTCCGATCGCTCGTCGAACGCGAGGGCGCCGAACGCCACGAGGCCCGTCCCCGGGATGCCGAGGGGGTCGTCCACCTCCGCGGCCGCCGCGACCTCGCGCCAGGCGGCGGAGAGGCGGGCGGCGCGCGCACCGCGCGGGCCGGGCTCGCGGTCGTCGATCCGCAGCACCGCGGGGCCGGCGCCGAACATGCCCTCGCCGCGGCGGAGCCAGACGAGGGGATCGGCGGGGTCCGTCGAGGCGAAGGCGTCGTCGAAGCCGGCGGAGATCGCGCGGGTCTCGACGATCAGCCGAGGCCGGGCGCTCGCGATCACCGCCCCAGCCTAGTTCCCGCCACCCAGGCGTCCGAGGAAAAATGGATAGTTCAGCTATCGGATAGTGCTAATATCCATGCATGCGCATCTCCGAGCTGAGCCGGCGGGCCGGTGTGGCCGTGTCGACCGTGAAGTACTACCAGCGCGAGGGGCTCATCCCCGACGGCGAACGGTCGGCACCCAACCAGGTCGACTACGACGAGCGGCACGTCGAGCGCGTCCGCCTCATCCGCGCGCTGCTCGAGACCGGCGGGCTCTCCGTCTCAGCCGCGACCGAGGTCATCCGCGTGCTCGATGCCGAGGATGCGTCGCTCGCCGAGGCGTTCGCGGTCGCGCAGCACGCGATGGCCGTGACCGGCCTCCAGGCGCCGGCCTCCGGGGCGCGCGAGCGCGTCGAGCGGATCGCCCGCGCGCGCGGTTGGGCCTTCACCGCCGACAATCCCGGCATCGATGCGGCGGCACGCGCTCTGGAGGGTCTCGCGGCGATCGGCTTCGACGCGCCCGAGACCTACCTCGCCGCATACGCGGACGCCGCGGCGGCGACCGCGCGGGTCGACCTCGACGCGCTCGCGGAGCTCGGCGACCCCGACCGTGTCGCCGAGCTCATGGTCGTCGGCACGGTGCTCGGCGATCCGCTCTTCGCCGGGCTGCGCCGCATCGCGCATCAGGACGCCACCCACCGGCTCTTCCCCGCGGCGGGAGCTCCCGCCGCCGACCCCCAGGAGGACTCATGAACACCCCCGCTTCGCACGTCGTCCTCGGCGGCAACGGCGTCATCGGCCGGGAGACGCTCCGCGCGCTCCGCGACCGCGGCCTCGATCCCGTGTCGGTCACACGGACAGCTTCGGCCGCCGGCGGCATCCCCTCGGTCCTCGCCGACCTGACGGTCGCGAGCGAGGCACGGACCGCGCTGAGCGGCGCCGGAACCGCTTACCTCGTCCTCGGGCTGCCCTACACGTCGCGCGCGTGGGAGGAGCAGTGGCCGGTCATCGCGCGCACCGTCGCCGACGCCGCGGTCGAGAACGGCACGCATCTCGTGTTCCTCGACAACGTCTATGCGTACGGCCGCGTCGAGGGCGTCATGACCGAGCGCACGCCGATCGCGCCGGCCAGCCGGAAGGGGCGGGCGCGCGCGGCGGTCCTCGCCGAGCTGGATTCCGCCCGGGGCCGCGGGCTCGTGTGCACGATCGGCCGGAGCGCGGACTTCTACGGTCCGGGCGCGAGGACGAGCGCGTTCAACCGGTTCGTGATCGATCGGGTCGCGGCCGGGCGCGAGGGTGTCTGGCTGTTCGACGCCGGCCAGCCGCACTCGCTGACGTACACGCCCGACATCGGCGACGCGCTCGCCGTGCTCGGCACCGACCCCCGTGCCCGGGGCGGGGTCTGGCACCTGCCGACGGGTCCCGCGCTGACCGGTCGCGAGTACGTCGCGCTCGCGGCCGGACCCGACGCCCGCTGCCGCACGATGAGCACGTTCACGATGCGGGTCGGCGCGCTATTCACCGGCGAAGCGCGCGAGACCCTGGAGATGGCGTACCAGTACACCGCCCCGTACGTCCTCGATGCGAGCGCGTTCACCGACGCGTTCGGGATGACGGCGACGCCGTACGCCGACGGGATCGCCGCGTCGCTGGCGGCGGCGCGGGCCTAGACTCGGACGGATGAGCGACCCCGCGCCGCACCGCGCCGACCGCCCTGATCGCGCCGATCGTGCCGATCTCGGGAAGGATCCGTCCCAGGTCAGCGGGATGTTCGACGAGGTCGCGCCCGCGTACGACCGCACGAACGCCGTCCTGAGCGTCGGCAACGACGCGCGGTGGCGGATCGCGACGACCCGCGCGGTCGCGCCCGTGGCGGGGGAGCGCATCCTCGACCTGGCCGCCGGCACCGGCACGAGCTCCGTCGCGCTCGCGCGCTCGGGGGCCGAGGTCGTCGCGGCGGACTTCTCGCCGGGGATGATCGCGGAGGGGCGGCGCCGCCACGGCGGCATCCCGAACGTGACGTTCGTCGAGGCGGATGCCACCGACCTGCCGTTCGCCGACGCCGAGTTCGACGCGGCCACGATCTCGTTCGGCCTGCGCAACGTGAACGATCCGCGGAAGGCGCTTCGCGAGATGCTGCGGGTCGTCCGCCCCGGCGGGCGTCTCGTGGTGTGCGAGTTCTCGCACCCGCCGGCGAGGCTCGTGGCATCCGCCTACCGCCTCTACAGCGATCGCGTGCTGCCGCTCGTGGCGCGCGCCGTCAGCTCCAACGCGGCGGCCTACGACTACCTCAACGAGTCGATCCGGGCGTGGCCCGACCAGCGGACGCTCGCGGCCTGGATCCGCGAGTCGGGCTGGACCCAGGTCGCCCATCGCGACCTCACCTTCGGCATCGTCGCCCTCCACCGTGCCCGCCGCCCCGCCTGAGCCGCTCCGGTGTCAGCCGCGCATACCCTTTCGCCCGTGGAACCGTGCGCGAGCGACACTCGAACTGCGCGGAGCGGGGGTTCTCTGCCCCGGTAGGCTGGCGAGGTGACTTCGAGCCGCCCCGCGCAGGGTCCGCGTCTCGCGAGCCGCCTCGGTCTGACGGAGCGGATCTTCGCGGGTCCGCGTTCGCGCCGCCTCCTCCGCGCGGTCGAGGACGGTCTCGTCGTGGTCGAGGAGGGCCTCGCACGCGAGCTCCACGTCGCTGATTCGCTCGCCGACGCCACGAGCCGGTACCTGTTCGAGGCCGGCGGGAAGCGGATCCGTCCGACGCTCGCGCTCCTCACCGCGCAGCTCGGCGACGGCACGACGGAGGCGGTGCTGAACGGCGCGATGGCGCTCGAGCTGACGCACCTCGGCTCGCTGTACCACGACGACGTGATGGACAGTGCGGACGTCCGCCGCGGCGTCCCCAGCGCGCAGGCGGTGTGGGGCAACAACGTCGCGATCCTCACCGGCGACCTCCTCTTCTCGCGCGCGAGCCAGCTCATGACCCGCAACGGCGCCCGGGCGATCCAGCTCCAGGCGGACACGTTCGAGCGCCTCGTCCTCGGTCAGCTCCACGAGACTGTCGGCCCGGCGGAGACCGACGACCCCATCGCGTTCTATCTGAAGGTGCTCTCGGACAAGACCGGGTCGCTCATCGCCGCCGCCGCGCAGGCGGGCGTCATCTTCTCGAACGCCCCCGCGGAGTACGAGGAACCCCTGCACGTCTTCGGTGAGCGCGCCGGCGTCGCGTTCCAGCTCCTGGACGACGTCATCGACCTCTCCTCCGACGCGGACGAGACCGGCAAGGTGCCCGGGACCGACCTCCGCGCGGGCGTGCCGACGATGCCGTACCTCCTCCTCGGGCAGCGGACGGATGCGGCATCCGTCGACCTCCGGGCGCGGATCGACGACGGCGTCGCGCAGATCGCGGCGGGTGCCGCCCCGGCCATCCTCGACGGCCCGCTCGGCGAGCTGCGCGACCACGACGCGACCGACGAGACGCTCCGTCTCGCCCGGGAATGGGCGGACCAGGCGATCGCGGCGCTGGCTCCGGTGCCGGACGGCCCGGTGCGGGAGGGTCTGACGCGCTTCGCCGAGGTCGTCGCCGACCGCAGCAGCTAGTCGCGAAAGGCAGAACCATCACGAAGCTTCGACTCGCCATCGTCGGCGCGGGCCCCGCCGGGATCTACGCGGCCGACATCCTCCTCAAGGAGGAGCGCGCCTTCGAGGTCTCGATCGACCTGTTCGAGCAGCTCCCCGCGCCGTACGGACTCGTGCGCTACGGGGTCGCGCCCGACCACCCGCGGATCAAGGGCATCATCACGGCGCTGCGCGAGGTGCTCGACCGCGGCGACATCCGCATCTTCGGCAACGTCCGCTTCGGCGAGGACATCACGCTCGACGACCTCAAGCGCCACTATCACGCGGTCATCTTCGCGACCGGCGCGATCCGCGACGCCGATCTGCGCATCCCGGGCATCGACGCGGTCGCGTCGTACGGTGCGGCCGACTTCGTCAGCTGGTACGACGGCCATCCCGACGTGCCGCGGAAGTGGCCGCTGGATGCCGCGTCCGTCGGGGTGGTCGGCAACGGGAACGTCGCCCTCGACGTCGCGCGGATGCTCTCGAAGCACGCGGAGGACCTCCTTCCGACCGAGATCCCGGACAACGTGCACGCCGGGCTCGCGGCATCCGCCGTCACCGACGTGCACGTCTTCGGTCGCCGCGGCCCCGCGCAGGTGAAGTTCACGCCGCTGGAGCTGCGCGAGCTCGGCGAGCTGCGCGACGTGGACCTGGTCGTCTACGACGAGGACTTCGACGGGGACGCGGCCTCCCGCACCGCGATCGAGACCAACAAGCAGGTCATGGTGATCGACCGCGTGCTGCAGTCGTGGCGGCAGCGCCCCGCGGCGAACGGTCGGGGTGGCACGGCCTCGCGGCGCCTGCACCTGCACTTCTGGGCGAAGCCCGTCGAGGTGAAGACGGATGCCTCCGGCCGCGTCCGATCCCTCGTGTACGAGCGGACCCGTCCCGACGCGGAGGGCGGCGTCGTCGGCACCGGCGAGCTGCGCGAGATCCCGCTGCAGGCGCTCTACCGCGCGGTCGGCTACTTCGGGTCGCCGGTTCCGGGCATCCCGTTCGACGAGGTGCACGGGGTGATCCCGAACCACGAGGGGCAGGTCCTGCACGCCGACTCGAACGAGCGCCTGGCGGGGGTGTACGCGACGGGGTGGATCAAGCGCGGGCCGGTCGGGCTCATCGGGCACACGAAGTCGGACGCGATGGAGACGATCCAGCACCTCGTGAACGACCAGGGCTCCTGGTGGCGGCCGGAGGACCCGTCCGAGGCGGCCATCCCGGCGCTGCTCGCGTCCCGCGGCGTCCGCTGGACCGACCTCGACGGCTGGCACCGCCTCGACGCGCACGAGATCGCGCTCGGCGCTCCCCGCGAGCGCGCCCGCATCAAGCTCGTCCCCCGCGACGCGATGCTCGCCGTCTCCAGCGGTGAGTAGACCGGTCATTCCGAGCTCAGGTTGCCGGACACCGTTCGGCCACGTATAGTTGATCTTTGGTGCCTTGCGCCTATTGGCGTGTCCGGGCACCAGCATCCCATCCACCCGCAGACCGACCGGTCTGCACAGCGATAGCGAGGCTATGGCAAAGAAAGACGGTGTCATCGAGATCGAAGGCACGGTATCCGAGGCGCTGCCGAACGCGATGTTCCGCGTGGAGCTGACGAACGGGCACAAGGTGCTGGCCACGATCTCCGGCAAGATGCGGCAGAACTACATCCGCATCATCCCCGAGGACCGTGTGGTCGTGGAGCTCAGCCCCTACGACCTCACCCGCGGGCGCATCGTCTACCGCTATCGCTAGGCCGGTCGAGAAGTAACGGCCCCGCGTGCACGTCACGCGAGGTACGAAGACAGCGAGGAAACATCATGAAGGTCAACCCGAGCGTCAAGCCGATCTGCGATCACTGCAAGGTGATCCGCCGCCACGGCCGCGTCATGGTCATCTGCAAGTCCAACCCGCGCCACAAGCAGCGCCAGGGCTGAGACCCCAAGAAGCTCACACAACTCAATACGACAGGCAGGATCAGAACCCCCGGATCGCATCCGGGGGTGACACCCCGGGTCGGAGGCCCGGGCACCGATCCTGCTCCACACCTCCGACATACTCCATAAGGAGAGCCGCATGGCACGTCTGGCCGGCGTCGACATCCCGCGCGACAAGCGCGTGGTCATCGCCCTGACTTACATCTACGGCATCGGCCGTACCCGTTCGAGCGAGATCCTCGCCGCGACGGAGATCAGCCCCGAGATCCGCGTCAAGGACCTGACCGACGACCAGCTCGTCGCGCTCCGTGACCACATCGAGGGCACGTACAAGGTGGAGGGCGACCTCCGCCGCGAGGTCGCCGCCGACATCCGCCGCAAGGTCGAGATCGGCTCCTACGAGGGTCTGCGCCACCGTCGCGGCCTCCCCGTGCGCGGTCAGCGCACCAAGACGAACGCGCGTACGCGCAAGGGCCCGAAGCGCACCGTCGCCGGCAAGAAGAAGGCGGGTAAGAAGTAATGGCTGCTCCCAAGACCGCTGCGCGCAAGCCGCGCCGCAAGGAGAAGAAGAACATCGCGCTGGGCCAGGCCCACATCAAGTCGACGTTCAACAACACCATCGTGTCGATCACCGACCCGTCCGGCGCCGTCATCAGCTGGGCCTCCTCGGGTGGCGTGGGCTTCAAGGGCTCGCGCAAGTCGACGCCGTACGCGGCCGGCATGGCCGCCGAGTCGGCGGCCCGTCAGGCCGCCGAGCACGGCGTCAAGAAGGTCGACGTCTTCGTGAAGGGCCCGGGATCGGGTCGCGAGACGGCGATCCGCTCGCTGCAGTCGGCCGGCCTCGAGGTCGGCTCGATCCAGGATGTGACGCCGCAGGCCCACAACGGCTGCCGTCCGCCGAAGCGCCGCCGCGTCTGACCCCCGACCCCCTTTTCGCCAAAACTCCATATTCCGTCCAAGTGTCATATAGCGGGCACTTAGCCGAAAGGAACACATCGTGCTCATCGCACAGCGTCCCACTCTGACCGAAGAGAAGGTCGGGGAGTTCCGCAGCCGCTTCGTCATCGAGCCTCTCGAGCCCGGTTTCGGGTACACGATCGGAAACGCGCTTCGCCGCAGCCTCCTGTCGTCCATCCCCGGTGCCGCCGTCACGAGCATCCGCGTCGACGGCGTGCTCCACGAGTTCTCGACGATCCCGGGCGTGAAGGAGGATGTCACCGAGATCATCCTGAACGTCAAGCAGCTCGTGGTCTCCAGCGAGCGCGACGAGCCGATCACGGCGTACCTGCGCAAGACCGGTGCGGGCGAGGTCACCGCCGCCGACATCTCCGCTCCGGCGGGGGTCGAGGTGCACAACCCCGAGCTCGTCATCGCGACGCTCAACGACACGGCGCGCTTCGAGCTCGAGCTCACGATCGAGCGCGGCCGCGGCTACGTCTCGGCGACGCAGAACCGCAACGAGTACGCCGAGGCGGGCCAGATCCCGATCGACTCGATCTACTCGCCGGTGCTCAAGGTCAGCTACCGCGTCGACGCGACGCGTGCGGGCGAGCGCACGGACTTCGACAAGCTCGTCCTGGACGTCGAGACCAAGCCCTCGATCGCCCCGCGCGACGCCGTGGCCTCGGCGGGCCGCACGCTCACCGAGCTGTTCGGTCTCGCCCGCGAGCTGAACCTCGAGGCCGAGGGCATCGAGATCGGCCCCGCGCCGGTCGAGACGGTCCTGACCAACGAGCTGTCGATGCCGATCGAGGACCTCGACCTGTCGGTGCGCTCGTACAACTGCCTCAAGCGCGAGGGGATCAATACGGTCTCCGAGCTGGTCGCCCTCTCGGAGGCGCAGCTCATGAACATCCGCAACTTCGGCCAGAAGTCGGTCGACGAGGTGCGCGACAAGCTCACGTCGCTGGGCCTGTCGCTGAAGGACTCGGTCCCCGGGTTCGACGGCGCGCACTTCTACGGCGGCTACGACGACGAGTCCGTCTGATCCTTTTCACACCACGGAGTAACTGACAATGCCGAAGCCCACGAAGGGTCCCCGCCTCGGAGGCGGTCCCGCTCACGAGCGTCTGCTGCTGGCGAACCTCGCCGCCGCGCTGTTCACCCACAAGTCGATCACGACGACCGAGACGAAGGCCAAGCGCCTCCGTCCGCTCGCCGAGCGTCTCGTCACGTTCGCGAAGCGCGGCGACCTGCACGCGCGCCGTCGTGTCCTGAGCGTCATCGGTGACAAGGAGGTCGTGCACGTCCTCTTCACCGAGATCGCGCCGCTCGTCGAGCACCGTGAGGGCGGGTACACCCGCATCACGAAGGTCGGCAACCGCAAGGGCGACAACGCGCCGATGGCGGTCATCGAGCTCGTGCTCGAGCCGGTGACCCCGAAGGCCAAGCCGGCCAAGTCGGCGGCTGCCCCCGCGGCTGTTCCCACCGCCCCCGCGGCTGAGGAGCCCGCGGCGGAGGAGCCCGTCGCCGACGAGCCCACGGCCGAGGCCGTGGAGGACGCGGCCGAGGATGCGGCGACCGAGGCCGTCGCCGAGGCCGACGCGACCGAGGATGCCGCTGCCGACGAGGCTCCCGCCGAGGACGCTCCGGCAGAGAAGTAAGCTCGCACGCACACGAAGCCCGGCCCCGCTCCCGCGGGTGCCGGGCTTCGTCGCGTCCGGCCCCGGGGCCGCGGGCACCCGCTAGTGCGGGGTGGGGACGCCGCCGCCGAGGAGACGGGCACGGAGCTCGTTGTCGTACACCTCTTGCGCGCGCTCCCGCTCGGCCGCGTCCAGGGCCGTCGCGACCACGCCCGCGAACAGCGTGCCGCCGGCTTCCCCGGGGTGGATGTCGTCCCCGGCCAGGAGGTCCTGGTGCCCGGCGATCGCGCCGGCCCAGTCCGCCACCTCGACATCCGGATGCGCCTGGGCGTAGGTGCGCAGCTCGGCGTTGACGCCGTCGATCCAGTCTCGCGGGGCGAAGGCGTTCACGAGCACGAGGCACCGGCCCGGGCCGATCGTCCGCGAGATGTCGTCCAGCGCCTCGGGGTCGACGGCTCCGTTCGTGCCGAGCGCCACGACGACGAACGGCCGCAGCTGCCCGCGGTCGGCGAGGTCGCGGAGGATCCCGGGTGCCGCCCACATGGACCGGGACACCTCGGCATCCACCTGGATCCCCGGCAGCCGCGCGAGCAGGCCCGGAGCGGAGGCGAGCATGACGGAGTCGCCCACCGCGGTCACCTCGTCGCCCGTGACGGGCTGTGGCGACGGCCCGGTCGGAAGCGGGGGCGGGGGAGCGTCCGTGGGACCGGGGGATGCCGCGGCCAGGGCCGCTGCGCCGGCCGCCACCGCCGACTGGCCGCTGGTCGTGTCCGGCGCCGCGGCGAGCGCGGCCGACGTCCCCCCGACCAACAGGACGGCGGCCGCGACCCCGGCGAGCGCGCCGAACCGCGCGCGGGCGGAGCCGGCCAGCGCGGCCCGGACGCCGCGCAGGGCGCCCCGGAACCCGTGGCGCCGCACGGGCATCTCGAGGGCGCGGTACGAGAACTCGGCGACCGCGAACGTCAGCCCGAGCACGGCGAGCCCGATGCCGACCGGCACGTCGGCGGTCGTCCCGTGGGCGGCCGCGACGAGCAGCACGAGCAGCGGCCAGTGCCAGAGGTAGATCCCGTACGAGCGGTCGCCGATCCAGCGCAGGGGCGCGACGTCGAGCATCCGCCCGAAGCCGGCGCCGGGCCACAGCCCCGCCACGATCACGACCGCGGTGAGGACCACAGCCGCGGCGATCGCGCCGGGGAAGCTCAGGAGCGTCGGCGTCTCGGGGATCAGCGCGACCCCGACGAGCCCGGCGAGCGCGAGGGCGCCCATCGTGGTCGCGGTCGTCCGGGCGGCGCGTCCGGTCATCCACGTCCGCGCGCGCAGCCCGTGCCATCCGAACGCGAGCGCGACGCCGGCCAGCAGCCCGAATGCGTGCGTGTCCGTCCCGAAGTACGCGCGCGTCAGGTCGCCGCCGGCGAGCACGGCGACGCCCATCCAGGCCGTGGACAGCACCGCGACGCCGAGCGCGAGGCCCACGCGCCACCGCGTGCGCGGAAGGAGCAGCAGGAGCGGCAGCAGCAGCGGCCACAGCACGTAGAACTGCTCCTCGACGGCGAGCGACCACAGGTTGCGGAACAGCTCGGGCGACGTCGCGGCGAAGTAGCCGGATCCGCCCGCGATGGACACCCAGTTGTAGCTGAAGGTGAGCGCGCCGAGCAGCTGCGGACCGAGCTGCGCCAGCACGTCGCCGCCGATCAGCCACGCGAACGTGGAGCACATCGCGAGGAGCGCGAGCAGCGCCGGCACGAGCCGCCGCGCCCGTCGGCGCCAGAACGACACGAGCCCGATGCGACCGCCCGTGGCGGTCTCGCGGAGGAGCAGGGTCGTGATGAGGAAGCCGCTGATCACGAAGAACACGTCGACGCCGATGAAGCCGCCCCGCAGCCACCAGCCTGGGAAGAGGTGGTAAACGACGACCAGCAGGACGGCGACGGCGCGAAGGCCATCGAGTCCTGCGAACCGTGCGGCAGCGGGGGTGGTGTGCATGGGGGAGCCGGGACCCCAGTCTACGGGCCGGCCTCGTTAGGCTGAGAGGATGCGGGTGCGGCTCGATATCGCCTACGACGGGACGGATTTTCGCGGCTGGGCGCGGCAGCCCGGCCTCCGCACCGTGCAGGGCACGCTCGAGGAGGCGCTCGCCCGGGTCGTCGGTGGCGAGGTCGTGCTGACGGTGGCGGGGCGCACGGATGCCGGCGTCCACGCGCGCGGTCAGGTCGCGCACGTCGACCTGGACGATGCGCAGGAAGCCCGCCTGCGGCGCACCCGCGACGCCGACCCGCTCGCCTCGCTGCCGCGGCGCGTGCAGGGGGTCCTCGGCCCCTACCCCGACGTCGCGCTGACCGCGGCATCCGTCGCGCCGGAGGGCTTCGACGCGCGCTTCTCCGCCGTCTGGCGCCGGTACGAGTACCGCCTCGCGGACGACCTCTCCGGCTACGACCCGACCGACCGCGCCCGCACGACGACCTGGCGCGGCGCGCTGCACGTCGCCGCGATGGATGCCGCCGCGCGGTCCCTCACCGGACTCCACGACTTCGCGGCGTACTGCAAGCCGCGCGAGGAAGCCACGACGATCCGCACGCTCCTCGAGTTCGACTGGCACCGGGACGACGCGGGCGTCCTCGTCGCGAACCTCAAGGCCGACGCGTTCTGCCACAGCATGGTGCGCGCGCTCGTGGGCGCGTGCGCGGCCGTCGGCGCCGGCCGGCTGACGGTGGCGGATGCCGCGCGGCTGCGCGACGAGCTCACGCGCACGAGCGCGTTCAAGGTGCTGGCCGCGCGCGGCCTCACTCTGACGGAGGTCGGCTATCCCGCCGCGGAGCTGCTCGCGTCCCGGGCGAACCAGACCCGCGCGCGACGCGCCCCCGCCTGAACGCTGCCTATGGATCGGCGCGATCCGACTGCCCGGCGCCAGGGTCTCGGCCTAGGCTGAGCCCGTGAGAGTCGTGTCGTACAACCTCCGCAAGCATCGCGCGGCGTCCGAGCTCGCCGAGCTCGCCGAGAGTCACGGCGCCGACATCATGTGCCTGCAGGAGGCCGACACGAGCGACCTTCCGGAGCGGATCGGCGGGCTGCGCCTCGCCCACGCGACCCAGCGGAACCGGCTCGGGCTGGCCGTCTACTACCGCGAGAACGAGTTCCGCGCGATGGACGTCCGCGCCCTCGCGCTGAAGAAGTCGCTGCACGACTACGTGCTGAAGCCCGCGGAGGAACGTCTCCTCGGCGTCCGCCTGCTCGACATCGACCACGGGAGCGAGCTGATCGTCGCCTCGTTCCATGCCGCCCCGCTGACGGCGCTGAACTCGCTCCGTCGCCACCAGATCCGCACCGCGCTGTCCGAGCTGCAGACGCTCGGCCCGTCGCTGCCGGTGCTCATGGTCGGCGACTACAACTACCCGGTCTTCAAGGAGAACCTCGGGCTGCGCGTGCGCGATCAGGGGTACGAGCTCACCCTCAGCGACTCGCGCACCTACACCCGTTACCGCTTCTTCCGCGGCCACTACGACTTCGCGACCTCGACCGGCTTCGACATCGAGAGCATCCGGACGCTGCCGCAGGGGCTCAGCGACCACCTGCCGATCCTCGTGACGGCGGAGCCGGAGCAGCTCTACTCGGAGCGCGTCGCCTGAACCCGGCGCACCGCGACCGCGATCGCCACGACGGCGCCCGCGAGGACGAGTGCCCCGCCGCCGACCCACAGGCCGACCGTGCTCGAGGCGTTGAACCCGGTCACGGGCAGGGTGCCTACCGTGATCGTCGCTGTTACGCCGGGGGAGGACGGACTGAACACCGCGATCGTGTACACGCCGGATGCCCCGCTCGGGAACGTGACGGTGATCGGTCCTGCGCCGCCGGCGGCGTTCGCCCGCGCGTCGCGGTAGGTCGAGGTCGTGCTGTCGAACCGGACCAGCGCGTAGCTCACGTCGGTGCCGCGCTCGCCCGTCGTCGTGACGGTCAGCTGCTCGCCGCTGCCGAACGTGCCGTCTTTGATCCGCACCACGATCGACCCGCCGGGCTCGACGGTGGTCGACGACACGACGATCGAGTCGGACGGCGGGTAGACGGCGGCCTGCGCCGCGCCGGCGATGCCGAACGCGGTCATGGCGGAGAGCAGCAGGGACGCGGCTGCGGTCGCGAGAAGACGTTTCATCTCTCGTATTTCCGTGGGGAATCGACGGGGGGATCGAAACGCCGGCGCAGCCGGCTCGGTCATTATCCCTTGCGAGAGCATTCCGCCGCAAACGGAGCCGCCTGCGACTGCGGGATGACCGGCGTCATCTGGGCTCCGAGCTCGGCCGTCTGCGGGGTCCGTACCCGCACGGTCGCCGAGGCCTGCTCGCCGGGGGCCAGCTGCGTCGTCCACGTGACGACGGGGTGCCCCTCGTACGTCCCGCTGCCGAAACCGCCCGCGCCGCCTCCGGTCGAGTCGGTGAACACGGTGCTCGAGCCGGCCGGTAGGAACAGGTAGGCCACGGTTTTCGCTGAGCCGTCCGGGACGCCGTACACGCCGCCGCCCGTGATGTACCACGGTAGAGATGCAGCATCGGCCGGAGCGTCGTTGCGCAGCGTCACCGTCAGCGCGGCATCCGGCGAGCCCTCCGTGTCTGTGCACCACGTCGTTGCGCTCGCGACCCGCAGATAGTAGTCCATCTTGGAGCCGGTGCCGTCGTTGAGGTAGACCCCGAAGGTCGTCCGGTCGCCGTTCGTCGCGGGGAGCGTGCCCTGGAGCGTGGTGCCCTCGATGATCTCCTGCTCGTCGGGGTGCGTGCTCCACATGAGGACCCGGCTTTCCGCGTCAGCCTGCGCGAGCGCCTTCACGAGCCTTCCCGGATCGGCGGACCCACTTGCGAGGCTGTTGAAGACGGCGACCGTGGCGGCTGCGAAGAACGCGTCCTGGTCGGCGGGCTTGGGGTAGCGGAGGTAGACCTCGTTGAGGAGCAGGGAGACGGCGTTGGCGCTCGTGAGCGTGTCGCCGGACGGTAGCTTCACGGGTCCGGTCGCGGCGAGGATGTACGAGAGCGCGACCGGGTCGAGCGAGATGACCCCGTCGACTTGCTGTCCGGTGCGCCCCGCCCACATCGCGCGCGCGAGGGCCGCCGTCGTCGGGAAGTCGGGCACCTGAGTGACGTTCTGCATGAAGAGGCCGGGGCGCCGGCTGAACACCTGGACGAGGTCGTCCGAGAGCGGCAGGACCGGATCGCTGTAGCGCCGGAAGTCCGCCCCGGAGGCCTGCTGACCGAGCGTGATGCGGCCGGCATCCGTGTGCAGCACCGTCATCGCGCCCGCGATCCCGCCGAGCGACCGCCATTCCGCGTTGTTCTGGAAGACGACGAGGTAGTCGCGGGGCCCGTTCCCGCCGAGCACGGGCGCGAGGAGCGCGGTGGCCTGGGCGAGGCCGTCGACCGTCGAGCGCGTGCGGTCCAGGAAGTCGGCGGCGCTCGTGATCGGCGCGCGGAGCGCGGGGAGGAGGACGCTCGTGTCGATGCTCTGGACGGCCGCGTCGGCGCGATCGACGTCGGCGACACTCTGGGCCGCGGCGGTGTGCAAGGTCGCGAACGCGGAGAGGTCGAACGCCCCGCCGTGCGGACGCAGCGACGCGATCGACACGTTCTCCGCCGCGTCGACGAGCGGGCGGACGCCGTCGGAGGCGACGTCGTCGATCGACGTGATCGTCGTGGTGACGGCGGACAGCTGCGGCCCGACCCAGGGGAGCGCCGCCGCGGCGCTCCACACCGGACCCGAAGTCAGTGCCCGGGCGGCGCTGGTCTCGGCGGCCACGCGGTCGAGCGTCGCCGCCGCCTTCCCGATGTCGGCCATGTCGAGCGACACGTCGGCGGCCGCGTTCTGCGCTGCGCGGACGTGGCCGAAGGCGAGGAGGGCGGACACGCCGATCCACACGGCCCCGAGCACGGCGACGACGAGACCGATCCCGAGGACCCAGGCGACGACACGTCCTGCGGTCCGGCGGCGGGCGGAGGAGGTCACGGGGGGAGCGGCCACCCCACTACCTTAGACAGCGGGTTCGATGGATCGATCCAGGTCCGCGTCGGTGACGCGGTACCAGCGGTCGCCGCCCGCGGCGGCGGCGCGCTCGACGGCCATCGTCGCGGCGTCGAGGAGTGCGGCGAAGTCATAGCCGGCGACATCGACGGTGACCCAGCCGACGCTCGCCGAGCTCTGCAGCGTCTCCAGGCCCGGACCGCCGTAGGCGTTCACGGCCTTCAGCAGCGCGCGGACCAGCTCCCGCACGACGACCGTGCTGCGCGGCACGAGCACGACGATGCGGCCGCTGCCCCGCCGCCCGATGTCGGCATCCGCGGGGAAGGTCTGCCGGACGTGGGTGTCGAGCTCGCCCGTGATCGACGCGAACGAGCCCGGGCCGGTCGCGGCGCGGATCGTCGCCTCGTCGTCCAGGTGGATCGCCAGCAGCGCCCAGGACTGCTCGCCGCCCTCGTCCGCCCGTCGCAGCCGCTCGCGCGCGACGTCGCAGAACCGCGCCCAGTCGGCCACCGCGTGCCGCACGGTCGCCGGCCGGCGCTGCTGCGCGAGCCAGACGATGCTGACGAACAGGCACGTGACGTAGATCAGCATCCCGATCGCGTTGAGCGTGCGCACGAGCGTCAGGTCGTCGCCCTCGGTGGGCGGGTAGAAGACGCCGGCGATCGCGCTGCCGAGGGCGAACGCGACGAAGGCCGCGGATCCGATGAGCATGGGCTGGAGGAGGACGTCCGTCCGCTCCGGCAGCCGGAGGATCTCCCAGACCGCGAGCGCCGGGAAGATCGCCGCGAGGAGGAACGCGATGCGGAAGCAGAGGCTGTAGATCGGCAGCGTCCCAGGAAGCAGGAGGAGCGCGAGGAGCACGAGGATCGTCGGCAGGAAGAGCCACGCCATTGACGGCGCTCGGCGCCATGCCCGGAGGCCTGCCCACGGGAAGACGGTGCACGCGAGGAGGGAGGCCATCATCGCGCGGCGCAGCATCTCGAGCCCGTCGAACATCGCGAACACGGCGATGAGCACGAAGATCGCCGACAGCAGGAAGCCGATCGCCCACAGCAGGGTGGCGCGATTCGGATGCGGGACGAACGCGAGGCCGATCACGAGCAGGGCACCGAGGGTGGTCAGGACCGCCTGCGCGATCCCGATCGTGTCGGCACCGACGGGCAGCATCAGACGAGCTCGTTCGCCGCCGGCAGCACGATCGTCACGCTCGTCCCGAGCCCTGCCTCGCTGTCGACGTCGATGCTCCCACCGTGCTCGGTGAGGATGTCGCGCGAGATGCCCATGCCGAGGCCCGTGCCGGGGGTCTCGCTCTCGTGGGCCGTGCCGGCGCGGAAGTACGGGTCGAAGATGCGGGGGAGGTCCTCGGAGGAGATCCCGATGCCGGTGTCGGCGATCGTGACGGCCACGACGCGGGAGTCGGCGCGACCGCCGATCTCCACGATGCCGTCCCGCGGCGTGTACTTGATCGCGTTGCTCAGGACGTTGTCGATGACCTGGCGCAGCCGGAAGGCGTCGCCCAGCACGGGCAGCGGGTCGGCCAGCTCGATCGTGACGCGGACGCCGCGCAGGGTCGCCGCGGGCAGGAAGGACTCGAGCGACGCCTCGAGGACGCCGCGCAGATCCAGACGCACGGGATCGTGCGACGCCGGCTCCTCGCGTTGAGAGGCCGTGAGGATGTCGCTGATGAGGTGCTGCATCCGCTGACCGGCGCTGTCGATGATCTCGAGCTGCTCGCGGGTAGTGGGGGCGAGGGTCCGGTCGTCGAGCGCGAGCTCGGCGTGGCCGATGATCGCGGTGAGCGGGTTGCGGAGCTCGTGCGAGACGACGGCGGCGAGACGCTCGCGCGCGTTCTCGGACTCGATGAGGTCGGTGACGTCGTGCACGATGAGGAGCGTGCTGGCGGGCTCGCCGTCGACGCCGTCGAGCGGACGTGTCGTGACCGACAGTGCGTGCCACGAGCCCGCGGCGTCGTAGAGCCAAACACGCTCGTCCTCCAGGGCCTCGCCACGCATGGCGCGCGCGAGCGGTCGGACGAGCTCGGAGAGGGCGTTGCCGCGCAGCGTCGCGTACTCGACGGCGCGCGCCGGACGGGTGTGGTCCTCGCGGTCGATCCCGTAGAGCTCGATGTAGGTGTCGTTGATGGCGAGGATGTCGCCGTCCGCGCCGATGCGCGCGATCCCGACGTCGAGGCCGTTGAGCATGCGCGACACGCGCTGCTCCTGCGCGCTCACGCGCTGGATCGTGTCCTGCATCCGCTGCGCCTGACGGCGCAGGAGCTGCTTGAACGCGCGGGTCTGCGCGGCAGCGAAGTGGGTCGTGAGACCGATGAACAGCAGCGAGATCGTCACGATCATGAGCCGCAGCGCGACAGTGTCGTTCGCGCCGCTGACCGCCGAGTCGACCAGGACGCCGACGGCGATCGCAGCGATGACGGCGATGAGGGCGCCGATCCGGAAGTGCGTCGCGATCCAGATGACGGGGAACACCCAGAAGAACGCGAACTGCATGTCGGAGCCGAGCGTCATCGCGGCGACACCGAGCACGTCCCCATAGGGGAGGATCAGCACGAGGTCGCGGGGCAGCTTCGCCCACGGCAGCACCAGCGCGAGGATCGTCGTCAAGAAGATGATCGCGACGCCGGTAGGGTAGTTCCAGCTCGCGAACTGCTCGGGCATGATGCCGAGCACGACGACCGAGATGATCGCGACGCTGCCCGCCATCAGCAGTTGCGTCAGCCAAATAGAGCGCGTGCGCGACATCGGTGCCGGCGACAGCGCGTCACCCCCTGCTGACATAGCCCCGAGTCTATTGTTGTTGCCCTACACTGACTGCGACTTCCCCGACGTGCCGTGAATCCCGACGCGTGCCGCGGGGCGACCCCTCACGAGGAGAGTACCCCGTGTCACTGCGTCAACCCACCCGCCGCGGCGCGCGCCGTCTTCTGCTCACGACCGCGATGATCGTCGTCGGCGTGACCTCGATGACCGGATGCTCGCAGGTCTCCGACTTCTTCAATCAGGTCCAGGGCAAGCCGGCGGCCGTATCGGTGCCGTCGCCGGTCCCGAGCCCGTCGGCCTCGCTCCCGTTCAACTCGCAGTTCACGTACGACGGCTCGGTCTCGCTGTCGTCCGACCTCGAGGACGGCCTCGAGCTGCGCCTCGACGTCTGGGCTGTGGATCCGAAGCGCACGGCGGAGTGGACGCCCGCGAACCCCAAGACGTTCGGCTTCGCGGTCAACGTCTACGACCACCGGGTGGACGACAAGGCGGTGCTGACGCAGAAGCGCCGCGTCTACATCTCCTCGGTCTCGATCACCTCTCAGACGGCGCAGACGTCCGGGCAGGTGCAGACTCCCTTCCAGTTCAGCGCCGATCCGCGCACGCTCGTCCCGCAGGACACGCTCCGTAACGACAAGGGTCTCCTCCTCAACAGCTACCAGGGCGGCCTGCTCGTCCCGGCGACCGTGATCCATCAGCTGCCGGCTGACACGTACGGTCTGACGCTCCAGTTCGCGCTCAACGTCTCGGTGGAGGGCAGCGCGAACACCGACACCAGCTTCACGACGCAGACCGTGTACGAGTACCTGCCGATCGCGATCTACCCGACCTCCTGATCGGCGCCACCCTGGGGAATCTTGCGGATTCCTTGCGCAGAAATTGATGGAGCGGCCTCGCCCTGAGGCGGCGTTCCCTGCCCTCGATCCGCCAGACTGAGGGCCGGTCCTTCCGCCCGATACCCGAACCCGCGGAGTAAGCAGATGTCCGGATACAGCAGCTACAGCAGGATGCAGCCGACGATGACTCGCCCTGCCGCGGCGATCGCTCCGCCGCAGTTTGCGCCGCCTCAGTACGGCGTGCCGCCTCAGTACGGCGTGCCGCCTCAGTACGGCGTGCCGCCTCAGTACGGCGTGCCGCCTCAGTACGGCGTGCCGCCTCAGTACGCCGCGCCGCAATACCCTGCCGTGCCGACCCACAGCGACGACTTCTTCTCGGTTCTGGAGAACGTCACGGTCCACCGCTCGACGATCGGCTGTGTCATCCCCGCCTACAACGAGGAGGAGTCGATCGCGGCCGTGATCGAGGCGCTGCTGGGTCAGACACGCGTCCCGGACGTCATCCACGTCGTGGTCAACAACACCTCCGACCGCACTGTCCAGATCGCCTCGCAGTACGCCGGCCCGCACGAGATCCCCACTGCGGTCGGCGAGCAGTTCACCGAGGTGTTCGTCCACGACATCGGCAAGAACCCCGACAAGAAGGTCGGCGCGCTCAATTACGGCTATGCGCTCGTGGAGGGCTGCGACTACCTCCTCGGCGTGGACGGCGACACCATCGCCGAGCCGGACGCTGTCGAGCTCTTGGAGACCGAGGCGATCGCCGACTCGCGGATCGGCGGCATCTCCGCGATCTTCACGATCGACTACGCGCCCATCAAGGGCCCGATGGCCAAGTTCCTCGTCGCCGGTCAGCGCACGCAGTTTGCCGCGTTCAACCTGCAGAACCTCCTCCGCGGGCGCAACATGGCCGTGCTCGGCGGGCAGTTCTCGATCTTCTCGACGACGGCTCTGCGCGAGACGATGAAGGAGAACCACCAGTCGGCTCCCTGGGTGCGCGACAGCGAGGTGGAGGACTCCCTCCTGTCCCTGCAGATCAAGACCGCCGGATACCTGACGAAGATCAGCCCCTATGCGCGCGCGTATGTCGGCGGCATGACCTCGTTGAGCGGGCTGGATGCTCAGCAGGTGAAATGGACCGTCGGCGCTATCGAGCTCATGTGGCCCGGTCAGCGCGGGGACACCAAGGGCCAGCCCCTCCACCCCAACCTTCGTCTGCGGTGGTTCGAGAACTTCGGCATGTTGACGAACCTCTTCGTCCGTGTCGCCTTCCTGGTCCTGCTCGCCGGATCGCTGTCGATCAACGCGTTCGTCTTCTCCGCGTGGTGGCTGATCCCGCCGGCGGTCGCGACGCTGCTGAACCTGCGCATCGCGCGGACGATGAAGCACCACGACTCGAGGGACATCGCGTTCGCGGGTCTCGTCTTCCCGGCCGAGATCTACATGTGGATCCGGCTCAGCCACTTCGTGCGCTCGTGGAGCCGATTCCTCTCACGGAAGAAGGTCGACAACTGGGCTGCGCAGGCGAACGCGGAGCGGCGCGGCGGCCTGGGCCACTGGACGCCGCTGTTCCTGCTGGCCGCGGTGTTCGTGACGATGGCCTTCCTCTGGAACATCGCCGGGCCGGCCCTGCAGTCGTCGATCCTGTCGATCGGGTGGCCGATCGTCGGCGTCGTGACGGTGATCCAGACCTTCATGATGTTCATGAAGCTGGTTCGCCGTCAGCACGGCTACATGGTGTGAGCGCTACGCGAGCGCCCTACGCGGGTGCCGCCTCCGACGTGAGCCGGTAGCCGACGCCGCGCACGGTCTCGATGTAGCGCGGGGTCGTGGGGTCGTCGCCCAGCTTGCGGCGGAGGTTGGTCATGTGCGCCTCGATCGCGCGCTTGTCGGCCTCGCCGACGAGGTACGAGGTGACATAGGACTCGCCGCGGAGCACGAGCGTCAGGTCCGCCTTGCTGCGCACGCGGCGCTTCGACTCGAGCAGGGTGGCCAGCAGATCGAACTCGGTGCGCGTCAACTCGATCTCGCGATCGCCGACGAGCACGACCCTGCTCTCCGGGTCGAGCCGGAGATCACGGTGGACCATCCATTCGCCGCCCTTGGGCACCGGTACATCCATCTGCTGCTGCGGGACTTGCTGCTGCGCGACGACATGCTGCTGCGGGACGACCTGCGGCGGGACGACCTGCTGCGGGACTTGCTGTTGCGGGATGACCTGCGGCGGGACCACCTGAACCGGCGCGGCGGGAGCCGGCATGACCGGGCCGGGCGCGGGCTGGGCCGGGGGCGGGACGGGCATCGCCGGGGCAGGCGCCGGCACGTACTGCGCGGGCGCCGGCACGTACTGGCCGGGGAGCGGCTGGGGCGTGCCATAGTTCTGCGGCGGCAGGGTGTAGGTCGGCTCCGGCGGAGTCATCTGCGGGGCACCCACGCTCTGGGTGGCGGGGCGGGCGCCCGGGAACGACGGCCCGTGGCTCTCCTGCTGCGGCACACTGTTCTGCCGCTCGCTCGGCCGGGGTCGGCGGAGGAGGGCTTCGACGCGGGCGCGGAACTCGCGCGGCCGGAACGGCTTGACGATGTAGTCGTCGGCACCCGCCGCGAGCCCGAGAACGACGTCGGCCTCCTCGGTGAGGCCCGTGATCATGATGATGTAGGAGTCGCTCTGCGCGCGGATGCGGCGTGCTGCCTCGAATCCGTCGATGCCGGGCATGTTGACGTCGAGCGTCGTGAGGAACGGCTGATAGGCGATGACCGCCCGGACGCCGTCGATGCCGTTGCCGACGGAGATCGTCGAGAAGCCGGCCGCCTCGAGGACCTCGACGACCAGGTGCCGAACGTCGGGGTCATCTTCGACGATGACGGCTGTCTTCTGGACCGTCCCCTGATCGCTCATTCGCTCGCTCCCGCATGTGACAGCCCGCGGCCGCGGACATGCCGCCTACCGCGAGAGGAATGGCCCAATTGTTCCACAAATCCACCCGGCTCCCGGGTCGCCGCACCGCTTGTTGCGCGGGTCCCTACGCTGCTCATTTCGCTGCTCCCGGATCGACTTCGCGCGTGAGTCCGACCGCGCCGGTCGCCCACCATTCCCCTGCCGGCGGGCCGCCGTTGCAGGCGCCGTCGCTCTCGCCCGGCGGCTTGATCCAGAGGTTGGTGTCGACGACGTCGTCGCCGTACGTCCCACCGGCCTCGCCGACCAGTCGCCCGGGAGGGTTGCACCAGTCGCCGGTCGGCCCGGCGCCGTTGCGGGAGCTGTCGACGATGGCGTGGGATCCGCCGAGCGCGTCGGACACCTTGTGCGCGTAGGCGAACTCGTTGTAGGACCACTGGTAGTTCGAGACGTTGGTCGCGAAGCCGCGGATCTTGTCGCGTTCGCCGACCTGGGCGATGAGGCTCGCCATCTGGTCGGGGGGCAGCCAGTCCGAGTGGCCGCCGTCGAGGTAGATCCAAGTGTTGATGCTCGCGAGGCGTTCGATCGCGTCGCGCAGCTCACTGACGCGCTCGTCGACGTTCCCGCACTGCGGGGCGAGCGCGAGGCTATCCGGCTCGAGCACCACGATCTTCCGGACGTCGCCGGCGGTGCGCAGCGCGTCGCCGATCTTCTGGGTCCACTGCTGGTACGCGGGCTCGTCCAGGCCCCCGGCCGAGTGGTTGCCGCAGTCGCGCCCGGGGAGACCGTAGACGACGATCGCGAGCGACGCGCTCTGCGTCCGGGCCTCGCTCTCCAAGTGCAGCACGCGATCCTGCACTTCGTCGATGCCGTCGAGCTCCGGCGTCAGCCAGTACGCCGTCGGCTGTGCGGCGAGGTATGCCGCCGCGTCGTGCTCGCCCGGTGTCCCGGTGCCGGACGCCGCGGCCTGCGCGGCCTTCGACTCGTCGGGCGCGACGATCCGGGTGCCGACGCCGGGAGGGCTGGCGCCGAGGGCGAGGAGGGCTTGTGAGGCGATCCAGCCGACGACCCCGAGTGCGGCGATGCATGCGAGGAGCCCCGCGACCACGATCGTGACGATCGCCCAGGCCGGCAGCCGTCGGCGTCGACGGGGAGACCGCTGCGGTGGAGCGGAAAGCGCGGTCACTCTCGCACCTTACTGGGCGCGTCGTGAGATGCGGCCCCCTCGAGGAACAGGGGGGGTTCGAGGGGGCCGCGGTGCATGTGCCTCAGAATCGCAGGTTGCGCGGGGGGTGCAGGGTCAACCACTCGCCCAACGGGGATCGTCGGGCCGCGATCCCTAAAAGGGGGTGAGGAACATGCACGGCCAGGATAAGGGCCTCCGGCCCGCATGGCAACAGGCGGTCTGCGCACGCAATAGCCTGGATCGCGAGGAAGGGATGGGGATGAGCGATTCGATCGTCGTGGGAGTGACAGGGACCCCGGCTGCGCGCCGGGCGGTGGACTGGGCGGTCGCCCGTGCCGCGAGCCGTGGACAGGACGTCGTCCTGCTGACCGTGGTCGGCGGAGCGATCGGCGCCGTCGGCGAGGCCGAGGTGCTGGCTACGGCGGTGGCCGCCGCGGAGTCGGTCGTCGCGGCGGAGGCGGATCGCGTGCGCGCCGAGGGCGTCACCGTGACGGCGCGCGCCAGCCACGGAAACCCCACCACCGAGCTGATCGACGCGGCGAAGGATGCCGCGCTGCTCGTGATCGCGAGCGAGCCCCGTGAGCATGGCCGCCGCAATGGACCCCACGGGCCGCACGTCGTCGCGGGTGCGCGCTGCACCGTCGTGGTCGTGCCGGACGTCGACATCGAGGGCCGCCACGGCATCGTTGTCGGGATCGACGGATCGGATGTCTCGAAGAAGGCGATCGAGTTCGCCGCGGCGGAGGCCGACCGACTCGGCGAACCGCTCATCGCGGTGTCCGCCTGGTCGCCGGTCGTCGTGCCAGGTGACCTCACGATGTATCCGGACATGTACGTCGCCGACCTCGAGAGCGCCACGAAGGGTCTCGTCGAGGGCATGACGGAAGGCATCCGCGCGACGTACCCGGACCTCGAGATCGTGACTCGCGTCGAGGACGGCGACCCCGCGTCGGTCATCAACGACATCGCCGCGACCGCCCGGCTGGCGGTCGTCGGGACGCACGGGCGCACCGGCTTCACCCGCTTCCTGCTCGGCTCGACGAGCGAGCAGGTCCTGCAGCACCTTGTAACGGTCACCGCCGTCGTGCGCTGACCGGAGCGCCGTCGTTGCGCTGTCCTTGAGGTTTTCTTGCGCTGATCTTGCGCTTGCGTTGGTGGGACGTCGCGGGTCGCTTGCGGTCGGCTGGGTAACTTGGCAGCGCAGGTTCGCGAGGGGACGGGAACCCGAATCTCCCGTCCCACCGCGAACCCGCCGGTCTCCTACACTCTTCTTCTCTGAACGCCGTCCTCTCGGCGCGGGCTACGTCCCCGGGCAGGGCTCGAACCAGGCCTTCACGAACGCCGCCGTCTGGTACGCGTACTGGTAGATCCAGTCGCCGAGGTTCAGGTGCTCGTCCACACCGACGACCGTCACCTTCCCGCCGTAGCACTTCGCGAACAGGTAGCGCGTGCGCGCGACGTGGGGCGTGAAGGTGAGCACCACCGTGTCCGCGGCCGGGTGGTCGCGCGCGTAGTCCGTCAGCATCCGCGTCTCGCCGGCCGTCGTGAACGGCGCGGGACTCTCGCACGTCACGTCCGCTTCGCCGCAGATCGGAACGTCGGCCGCTGTGATGTCGCCGGCGTCCGGACGGGGCACGGCGGCGACGGAGACGAGCACGTCGCGGGCGACGCCGTCGGCGCGCAGCAGCTCGGCGGTCTCGATCCGCGGGGACCGGGGCGGGCCGATGACGTAGATGAGGTCGGCGTCCGACGGGATCTGCGCCTGCGGAGGGAAGACGTAGAGCGGCAGTCCCGCGACGGCGACTACGGCGCACAGCCCGATCGCGATCGCCGCTCCGACGGCGAGGCGTCTCCGTAAGGCCATGTCCGCTCCCTGACGTGATTTCGGGGGTGAAAACCTCGGGCCAGCCGGGGGTTTCCCGCAAGGACCACGCAATTGTGCCCGATGATCGCTGTATCCGGTGCTGGCCCCCGTTACCTTCGCACTGATACCCGTTCTTCCCGAAATCACACCCTCGGCCCTCCCGGAGGCGACGCACATGCGTGCTCTCACGATCGCCGGCTTCATCGGAGCCGGCGCGATCCTGCTCACCACCTGGATGCTCGTCGTGTCCCGTCAGCTCACGCAGCTCGGCGACGCGGACCGCGGGCTCAACGTCGTCCTCTTCCTCGGTGGGACGATCCTGCTCCTGGCGGGTATCGTTCTTGCTGTCATCCTGACGCGCTCTCCCCGGCGCGACGAACGCTAGTTCCCCCGGCGCCCGCGGTGGGGACCACCCACGAGAGGACGCCCGCCATGTCCGATTCCCGGAACGACTCGTCACCGTTCGAGCAGTTGATGCAGTCGGCATCCGATGGATCCGAAGGCACCGCGTTCACGGTCGGCTTCCGCGGCTACGACCGGCATGAGGTCGACACGGCGATCGCCGAGCTGACGACCCGGCTGCAGCGCAGCGGCACCGAGCTCGCCGCACTGGAGGGCCACTACCGCGACGCGCTCGAGCGGTCGGCCACCGAGCGGCAGGAGACGGTGGATCGGTTGCAGGCCGAGCAGGAGGACGCGATCGCCCGGCTCCAGTCGGAGCTGTCGACCGCGAAGGCCCAGGCGGCGGAGGCCGAGCAGCGTCTCGCTGCGGTCGGCGAGGAGCTCGCGGAGGTCCCGGCTGACGGGGATGACGAAGGTCCTTCGCGCCAGCAGTTCGAGGCGGTGCTCCGCGTGGCCGAGGAGCAGGCGAACGTCCTCATCCAGAACGCGGCGGTGCAGGCGGAGCGTCTCATCGCGGCGGCGCGGGAGGAGATCGCCGGGCAGCGGACCCAGCTCGACGCGGACGTCGTGCGGATCACGGCGCAGGCCCAGCACGACGCCGACCAGGTGCGCCTCCGCGTGGACACGGAGTACACCGCGCACCAGGCCCGGATCGAGCGCGAGGCAGCCCACGCCGCGGAGAAGGTGTCGCAGGCGGAGCAGGAGGCCGCGACGATCCGTTCGGAGGCGGAGAAGGGCGCGGCGGCGCTGCGCTCGATGGTGACGCGCGAGACGACCGAGCAGCGGACCGAGGCCGAGCGTGACGTCCGGGAGATGAACGCCCGCGTGCTGGAGTTCGAGGAGACCCTGACGCGGCGCCAGGATGACGCGCAGCAGGAGTTCCTCGTGCTGCACAACCAGGCGGTCGCGCACGCCGAGCGCATTACGAACGACGCGAACGAGCAGGTCGCGGGATCCCTCGCGCACGCGCAGCGGATTTCCGCGAAGGCGGACGACTACGAGCGGCTCATGCGCGCGCAGGCTCAGCAGATCGAGGCGGACGCCCAGGTGAAGGCGCGCGAGACCCTCGACCGGGCGCGGACGAAGGCGCAGAAGATCGTCGACAGCGTCACGTCGCACACGACCGGCGTCCTGCGGGATGCCGAGGACCGCACCCGTCAGCTCCGCTGGCAGCAGCAGCAGCTCACGAGCTTCATGGCGGAGGTGCGCGAGCTCATTCGCCCCGAGGGCCTGCCCGCCCCGGAGCCGGCCGACCTCGCCGCCGACCCCGAGGCGGAACCCGCGACCGAGGCTCCGCTCGAGGTCGAGTAGCTCTCAGTCGGGGTGCGGCTCGCTGTTCGCGGGCGCCGTGACGATGAGGCCGGCGTCGTTCGCTGCATCCGCGAGGCGGACGTCATACGTGACGAGGATGTCCGCTTCGAGGCGGATCGCGGACGCAATGTGGAGCGCGTCGAGCGATCGCAGGTGGCGTCCCGGCAGCAGGCCGGCCTCACGATAGAGCGAGGGCGGCACGTCGAAGAGCGAGACATGCTCGAGCACGGCCGTCGCGGCGGCTTGGTGAATGCCATGCCTCACCGCGACCCGACGCAGCTCGGTCTCGAGGAGAAATGTGCCCAGAAGTGCTGCGTCGTTGTCGTCCGCCCACGCGGCTAACGCATCCGACTCGGCCTCCTCGATGAGGAGCTTCCCTATGGCCGACGTGTCGAGGTAGGCCCGGATCACTTCTCGCCCCGCAGTTCGTCGAGAGTCTCGGCGAGCGTCCCCTGGATGAGGTGGCGGGGCAGGTCTCGGAGGCCTCCGCGCTTCGTCGCCGCGCGAGTGGGGCGAGGTACGGTCGGTTCGCCGTCGATGGGAACGAGGCGGGCGACCGGCAGGCCGTCGTTCGTGATGACATACGACTCACCGGCGGCGACGGCGCGCAGCACCTGGCTGCTGTTGTTTCGCATCTCCCGCTGACTCAACGTCGACATAGCCCCAGTGTAGCGCGCGTAGCACACTCGTCAGTCGGGGTGCGGCTCGCCCCAGATGCGACGGGTGAGCGCGGAGACATCCCGGTCCAGGTGATCGATGCGGGCATCCATCGACGAGAAGCGCGCGTCGACGGCGTCGAACCGCGCGTTCATCTCGGCGCGGAGACCGCCGATCTGGGCCTCGACCGACTCGCGGAGGCTGCCGACGGTTTCGCGGACGCCTCCGATCTGACCTTCGACCGACTCGCGGAGGCTACCGACGGTTTCGCGGACGCCTCCGATCTGGGCCTCGACCGACTCGCGGAGGCTGCCGACGGTATCGCGGACGCCGCCGATCTCGGCGGAGGTCGTCCTCATGATGAGGGTGGTCGACAACGTCATGCCGCCGAGCATGACCGCGACGAACACGCCGATGAGTGTCCAGGCCTGCGGGTCGGTCATCGTGTCCCCCTTCGTATGCGGTGCCCTCAGCTTCGCACAGGTTCCCCTTCCAAACACATGTGAACATGCGGCCAGTCGGAGAACTCGGGACATCCCGCGGCCTGGGGAGGAGCGGGCTCAGCCGGTGCGGGCTCAGCCGGTGCGGAGGCCGGCGCGGTGGGCGATGTCGGTGGCGCGCCGGCGGTCGTGCACGCCGAGCTTCGCGTACAGGCGGCGGACCGTCGTCTTTACGGTGTTGAGGCTGACGAAGAGGGTGTCGGCGATCTCGGTCATGCTGTGCTCCGATGCGAGGAGCGTCAGCACCTGGCGTTCGCGCTTGGAGAGGCGCGCGAGTCGGGTGGCCTCGCCGTCGTCGTCGGCGGTGAAATAGCGGGTGTGCACGCGCGGGGCGGGTTCGAGGCCCGCGAGGGCGAACAGCTCGCGCAGGTGCGCAGGGGTGAGCACGGCGTAGGAGAGCAGGAGCTCCTCGTGCTCGATGAGCGCGTGTGCCTGCCGGAATCCGTCGGCGGCGGCCTCGCGGCTCTCGGCGTCGAGGTCGGTCGCGGCGGCGAGCAGGAGCGCGACGGCGAGGATGCGGGGATGCTGTTCCGGGGACGTGAGCGTGCGCAGGCTCTCACGCAGGAGCCGCCGGTCGCCGGAGCGGTAGTGCGTCACGGCGGCGAAGATCTCCTCGTAGGGGCCGGACGCGTTGTCGGGTGTGAACGGGCGGCGGTGCGCAGCGGCCAGCAGCATCCGGGCGGCGATGAGATAGCGACGGTTCGCGCCGACGGCGACGAGTCGCTCGTCGTGCCGCGCCAGCTCGGTCTCCAGTGCCGCCTCGACGAGGAGGGCGGATGCGCGGGTACGGGCGGAGTGGGCCCGTGTCCAGAGGGCGGCGAGCCAATACTCCCCGGGATCCGCATCGACCGGCAGCCCGTGCAGAGGGTCGGGGTGCAGGACATCCGTGGCGCGCATCGCCTCGGCGAGCCGCAGAGGCGTGTCGTTGCGAGGATCCGGCTCGTGGGTCGCGTTCGCCCGATCGATCCAGAGGGATGCCGCACGCGTGCGTCCCTGGGACGCGTACAGCCAGGCGAGCGCGCCGGCGGCCCGCCGTGCGATCGCGGGCTGACCGGTCACGATCGCGACCTGGTAGCTCTCGTCGTACTGCGCGGCCGCGGTGTCGTCGTCGGCGAGATCGAGGGTGACGCCCCACTGGTACTGGACGTGCGGGAGCGTGCGGCGGGCGCTCGTGCGCTGGGCATCCGTGGCATCCGCGAGCAGCTCCCGCGCCTCGCGCACGGCGTCGGCCGCCGCGAGCACGGATCCTGCCGTGCGGAGCTCGGCCGTGCGCCCGGTCAGCACGATGAGGCGGTTGGCGAGGTCACCGCGGTCCGCGCCGCGGGTCGTGCTCACGCGGAATCGGCCGGGTCCGCCGCCGGACACGAGGTGCCGGAGGTAGTCGACCGCGACCAGCAGACCATCGTGCTCGATGAGGGCTTCGGCCGGGAGGACCTTGATGGCGTCGAGCAGGATCTCCGGGTCGCGCGTGACGTGCGCATCCCATTCACGTTCGATGAGCGCGGCGGCCGTCGGCCACCCCTCGGACTCGCTGATGGCGCGCACGCGCTCGGCGAGCGTCGCGTCGGACTCGGTGCTGCAGATCGGTGTGATCACGGTCGTCTCCCCGGGAGCTCTTCCCCCTCGGGTGAGAAGATGCCCGGGCGCGCGTTTCGTGACGCGGATCCGTCAGCTTTTCGTGATCGTGACGAAACGGGCCGCGCCGTGGCGGCCGCTCGCGTCGATGTAGCGCACGCCGATCGTGACCGGGATGCCCGGAGCGTCGGTGATCGAGAAGTTTTCGGAGAACGTCCCGGCCGCGTCCAGCGCCATCGGCGTGGGCCGGCACGGGGCCGGGTCGGGGAGCTTGATGCGCTGCACGAGCGCGTTCGCGTCGCCCGTGAGCTGGAGCAGGAACGTGCCGCCGGGGTAGACGTCGCCGTCATGCGGCGAGACCAAGCTCGGTGGCGTGGCGACCGTGATGGTCGCGGGCGCGGATGCCGAGGACACCTCGCCGCCGACGCGCTGCCGCGCGGTCAGGGAATGGACGCCCGCGGGGAGGTACGCGTCGGCGTCGGTGGCGCACGCGACGCCGCCGGCGAGGTCGTCGACCGACCAGGCCCCAGAGGCGTCCGCCGTCGTGGTCGCGCGGACGCGCGAGCCTTCGTCCAGGATCTCGATCACCGCGCCGGGCTCTGCGTCGACCCCGGAGATGAGGGGATACACCGTCGGGCCCGCGGAGATGTCGACGGACATCACGGGCGCCGCGAGCGGCGGCACCGACGGCGTCGAGCTCGGGGTCGGGGTCGGCGTCGGGCTGGGGCTGGGGGTTGGGGTCGGCGTGGGTGGCGGAGCGGGCGGCGCCGGCCCGGGCTGCGCCGGCGTCGCGGGCTGCGCGGCACGGGAGATCCCGCGGTCCGGTGCCGGGTCGGGTGCAGCATCCTGCGTCTGCTCCGGTGCCGTCGGGGTTGCGTTCGCGGCCGGAGGCGTTGCCGGGGGAGTCGCCGCGGGTGCCGGTGCGTCTGCGGCGGGCGGAGCCGCGGCGGGTGCGGCGGCGGCCAGGTCATCGGAGTCGGGCTCGGTCGCGGTGAACGAGCTCTGGGCGGCGAAGGCGATACCGCCCGCGATGATGACGGCGGACACCGCAGCGACGCCGACGACGGTGCCGACCGTCTTGCCGCTCGGCCGGGGCCGGACGCCGAGGGCGACGGCACCGCCGGCTGCGGCGCCGGTCGCGCCGGTCTGGGTCCACGCGGCGTACGCGGCGGTGCCGGACAGGCCCACGACGAGCGGGATCAGCACGAGGGCGAGTCGGTGGGAGACGTGCTGCGCCTCCTCCCACGCGAGCGCGCAGCTGACGCAGGTCTCGACGTGCGCGGTGACCGTGCGTTCGTCGCGCGCGCTCAGGGCTCCGCGGGTGTGGGCGCCGAGGAGCGTGAGGGTGGCGCGGCACCGCGGATCCTCGGTGGTCTTGAGCTGGTGTGCGATCCAGGCATCCCGGAACCCCTGCTTCGCGCGGACGGCGAGGGCGGATGCCGCGTTCGCGCTGAGCCCGAGCAGGGGCGCGAAGTGGCGGGGCTTGAGGTTCTCGACTTCGCTGTACCAGAGCACCTCCTGCCATCGGGTCGGGAGGCTGCGGAACGCGGATGCCGTGGCGCCGGCCTCCATCGCGGCGATCGCGGAGTCTTCCGTCTCCGCGGGGTCGGCGAGATCCTCGAGGTCGGTCGCGTCGACGTGGCCGTGTCGCGAGCCCCATTCGCGGGCGACGTTGCGGACCGAGGTGAGGAGGTACGCGCGGAAGCCCATCATGGGGCCGCCGCCGGCACGGATCGCCACGAGGATCCGGGTGAAGGCCTCTGCGACGACGTCGTCGGCGTCGAGGCTCGTGAACGAGCGTGCCGCGGCGTAAGCCGCCGGACTGTGCCGCCGCCAGAGCTCGGCGTAGGCGTCCCCATCGACGTCGTCGCCGCGTCGCGCGATCGCGACGAGTTCGTCATCTGAAGAGGACGACGCGCGCGTTCGAGCCATCTCGTTGTTCCCCAGCGCCCCTCGGGTGGGGGCCATGTCGTTACAGTCTGCTGTGTCTTCGACCGATTGGGCCGGGTTCACCTCGTTTTTCACCCTATGGAGACGCCGTTTGCGACGTTTCGTGACGCGAATCCGCTGGGTTAGAAGGGTGGTGGGTCGGTGTGGGGGGTGAACACCACGCGGGGTGGGGGTTGGTCGGTGTAGGTGCGGCCGGTGGGGCTGGTCCACTCGAGGATGCCGTCGGGGAGTTGGCGGACTTTCCAGGTGGTGGCGTGTTTGAGGGTGTGGTGGCGGGTGCAGAGGCAGGCGAGGTTGCAGATCTCGGTTTTCCCGCCTTTGGCGTGGTCGTGGGTGTGGTCGGTGTCGCAGCGGTGGGCGGGGGTGCGGCATCCGGGGAATCGGCAGTGCTGGTCGCGGGCGACGAGGTGGCGGCGTTGTTCGGCGGAGGGGGTGTACCGGTCGACGGTGAGGACGGTGCCGGTGATGGGGTGGGTGAGGACCCGGTCCCATCCGGGGGCGTTTCCGGCGAGGATGCGGGCGGTGTCGGGGTCGATGGGCGTGCGCCCGTCGAGGTCGGCGCCGGAGCCGGTGGTGCCGGTGAGGGTGGTGACCGGGACGGTGACCTGGATGTGGGCGCGGATCGCGCCGAGCCCGCCGGGGCTGCGGTCCCGGGTCGGGTCGATCACCGGCGCCCCGGTGAGGAGGAGGTCGGTGGCGATGTCGGCACGGAGCTGATCGATGGTCCGTTCGTCGGTGAGGCCCTCGGTGGGCTGACCTGCCGTGACGGCCTCGCGGAGCATGGCCGCGGTCTCGGTGCGCAGGGTCTTGGCTTGTTCGGTGAGCCGGTCGTGGATGCCGCGGATGAGGACCGTAGGCCCGGAGATGCCGAGTTCGGACATCCCGTTCTCTCGGTCGGTGACCCACACCGACCGGTCGTCGCGGGCGGTGCGGTGCTGTTCGGTCATGGTGGCCGGGTTCAGCCGTTCCGCGACCTGGGTCGCGTACGCGCGGGTGCGGCCGACGGAGAGGGTGACCGCCCGCTCCAGCACGACCCGTTCGAACGTGGCGCGGGCGGCGGGGTCGGTGATCGGGGTGCCCGCGTCGAGCACCGCCCGCACATGCCCGACCGAGATCCGTGCTTCACGCAACGCGGCCAGGGTCGCGGGGAAGTCGCCCACCAGTCGAGCGGCGGTGCCCATCCGGGCTTGGGTGGTGCGGTCGCTGGTGCGGGTCGCGGCCGCGAGCTCCGCCGCGATGGACCGCACCGGCATGTCCCGCTCCGCGACATCCCGCGACCTGATCCGTGCCCGCTGCGTCTCGGCGAGGACCATCGCCTCCGCGTACACGTCATGCTCGGCCGCCGCGAGCCGTGCTTTCTCCGCCTCGATCCGCTGAAGCCGGTCCGCCAGCACCCCCAGCTGCGCCGTCTCGGCCGCGGTCGGCGAACCCGCCGACTGGGCCGGGTCACGCCGCGCCGCGTCACGGGATGCGTCGTGGTCGCCCATCGTGCCCTCAGCCGTCGCTGCTCCGTAACGTCGACCCGCCTCTCGGGCCGACCACCGGGGCACTCGGTGACATCGACACACTCAGCATCACACAGGCCACCGACATCCCCCTCTCGGCTTCCGGGGGTTTGATCCCCTAGTGTGCAGACAGCAGCACACGGACGAGGAGGTCCTATGCTCTCTCTCCGCCGAGCGATCGCGATCGCCGGACTCATCGCCGCGGGGCTCGCCCTGATAGCCCTGTGGGCGGCGACCCTCATCCCGGTGATCGACGGGATGCCGATGACCGGCCGTCTCACCGGGGTCGGCTTCCTGCTCGCCGCGACGGCGATGTTCGTGGTGGCTCTCGTGGCCGCGGTCGCGCGGAGTCCCCGCCGATGGGACCGCGCCGCCGAGCGCGAGCTCTACGGCCGCCCGCGGACGCCCGAGCGGCCCGTCACCGGGTCGCGAGCGCGTACACCGCGACGGCGATGACGAGGAAGGCGAGCAGGGCGATCCCCGCGTAGACGGTCCAGGGGACGCCCCGGCGGAGGGGAGTGCGGCGGCGTCCCCGGCCGGTGCGAGGGCGCGCGGTCATGGGCGGGTCCGATCCGTCATGCGCGCGACGTTACCCGGGCCGTGTTTCCCGCCGGGAAACGGACGGTTCACGGCGCCTATGCATCTGCCGAGCGCTGCCGGGGGCTGCGGAGCCTCAGTCGTCGAGCTGCGCGCAGGGAGTGATCCAGGCTTTCACGAAGGCCGCGGACTGGTAGAGCACCTGGTAGACCCACTCGCGGAACGACATCCGCTCGTCGACGCCGACCACGGTCACCTGGCCGGCGTAGCACTTCGCGAAGACGTAGCGCGTGCGGTCGACGTGCGGGGTGAACGTGATGACGACGGCCCGGGATGCCGGATGCTGCATGGCATAGCGCGTGAGCATCAGCGCCTCCCCCTTCGTCGTGAACGGGACCGCCACGCGGCACGTGACCGCGGTGTCCCGGCAGGCGGTCAGCCCTCCCTCGCTGAGGGGCCCGGTCGCGGGGACCGAGATGAGCGCGGCCGGCGCGATCCCGCGCGCGCGGAGCCGCGCCTCGAGGGCGATCCGGGGCGGGGTCGGCGGCCCGATCACGTAGATCACGTCGGCCGGGCCGACCGCCGCCGGCGCCGGGAAAGCCACGGCCAGCGTGGGCAGCGTCAGCGCGACGAGGACGACCGCGACGACGGCGATCGCCCACCGGCTCCGCCGGCGGAGGCGCCGCCACTCGCGCTCGAGCGGGTCGGCATCCACGGGTGTTACGGGCGCCCCATGCCGTAGTAGGTCCAGCCGGCGGCGCGCCAGGCGGCGGCATCCAGCCCGTTGCGTCCGTCGACGACGACGCGCCCGGTCGCGAGCTCGGCGGCGTGCGAGGGATCGAGTTCGCGCCGGTACTCGTCCCACTCGGTCACGAGGATGATCGCGTCCGCGCCGCGGATGGCCTCGTCGCGCTCCTCCACGTAGTTGAGCTGCGGATGCAGGCGGCGGGCGTTCTCGATCGCGGCGGGGTCGGTGATCGTGACCCAGGCCCCGAGCCCGTGGAGCCGGACGGCGACGTCCAGCGCGGGGGAGTCGCGCACGTCATCGCTGTGCGGCTTGAACGCCGCCCCGAGCACCGTAACGTTCTTCTTGAAGACGGATCCGCCGAGGCCCTCGACCACGAGCTGCACGGCGCGATCCCGGCGCCGCAGGTTGATGGCATCCACCTCCCGGAGGAAGGCGACCGACTCGCTCCGGCCGAGCTCCTCGGCACGCGCCGAGAACGCGCGGATGTCTTTCGGCAGGCAGCCCCCGCCGAACCCGATGCCGGCCCCGAGGAACCGACGGCCGATGCGCACGTCGTGACCGATCGCGTCGGCGAGCTGCGTGACGTCCGCGCCGCTGACCTCCGCGATCTCGGCCATCGCGTTGATGAAGGAGATCTTCGTGGCGAGGAACGCGTTCGCGGCGACCTTGACGAGCTCCGCCGTCGCGAGGTCGGTCACGAGGAACGGCGTCTCCTTGGCGACCGCGGTGTGGTAGACCTCGCGGAGGATCTGGGCGGCGCGCTCGCCCCCGTCCACGGGCACGCCGACGACCAGGCGGTCGGGATCGATCGTGTCCTTCACGGCCCACCCCTCGCGCAGGAACTCCGGATTCCAGACGAGGGTCGCGCCCGTCGGCTCGACGCGCTCCGCGAGCGCGGCCGCCGTGCCGACCGGAACCGTGGACTTCCCCGCCACGACGTCGCCCGGCCGCAGGTGGGGGAGGAGCGCGTCGATCGCGGCGTTCACGTACGTCAGGTCGGCCGCGTACCCGTCGCGCACCTGCGGCGTGCCGACGCCGACGAAGTGCACGTCCGCACCGTGGGCCGCGGCGATGTCCGTCGTGAATGTGAGGCGCCCGGACGCGAGTCCGCTCTCGAGGATCTGCTGCAGGCCCGGCTCGAAGAACGGCGCGCGTCCCGCAGTGAGTGAGGCAACCTTGCTCTTGTCGACATCGATGCCGACGACGTCGTGCCCGATGGATGCCATCGCCGCCGCATGCACTGCTCCGAGGTAACCACAGCCGATCACAGACAGACGCATTCGTCCCTTTTACCAGAGTGAGATGACGGGTGTTTGCCAGCGAGATGACGAGGCGGTCGTCGCCGCTGAGCAACAATTGGGGGAATATGAAGCGGGTTCGTATGGCCTCTCCCGACGGGAGCTCGTTCGAGGTGCACGGTGCGCTGGCAGTGCGTCGGATCCTGCTCATCGTCGAGAGGGACGACTTCTTCGCTGATGACGCTCTCGTGGCGCGTGTCGTCGCCTATTTCTCCGCACGCGGCGTGACCGTCGTGCGATACGAATCTCGGTATGCCGAGACCGCCCGGCGGATCAGTCCTCGCTGGAGTCGCGGCTTGCCGGGTCCGGTTCGGGGCACGATCAAAGCGTTGATGCTCCTTGCCTACCCCGCCCGGTGGGCGCACTTCTCCCCTCGATATCGCGAGCGCGTCGGCTCTGTCTCGAACCGTGCTCACGCACTTCGTGCGGCCATCGAAGAACTGGCAGAGGATCGAGAGGTCTTCTTGCTGGCGCGATCACTGGGAGCACGGATCGCTTCGCTGGTGGCGGATTCGGCGGGCGTGGCACGTATGGCTGCTCTGGGGTATCCGTTTCAGAGCCCTACCGAGGGTCCGAATCCCGCCCGTTATCTCCACCTCCGGAGCCTGCGGACGCCGATGCTGATCGTCCAGGGCGCGCGAGACGTCTACGGCGGCCTCGAGATCGCGAACGTGTACCCGCTCTCGCCCTCCACCACCATGGAGTTCGTGGATGGCGATCACGGCCTACGCCTCGATGAGCCGACGTGGGCCCGTGTGCTGGATCGAGTGAGCGACTTCTTCTTCTCCGACTCGACGGCCGATCAGACTTCGGATTCCGAGGCTGGCGTCGGCTACGTCGTTCGTGGATCCATCATGGGTGGGTGACGTTCCTGCCCGACGAGCTGTATGCCGAGATCGAGCGCTCGATGCCCATCGCGTGCGTCGACTTCGTTCCGATCCGGCAGGACGATCCCTCGGGGGCGACGATCGGACTGATTCTCCGCGACTCGCCGTTCGGGCGCGTGTGGTGCCACCTGGGCGGGCGGATCCTGCGCGGGGAGACTCTCGCGGACGCGCTGCGGCGGCACGCCGACGACACCCTCGGCGTCGAGCTCGACCTCCCCCTCGACCCTCAGCCGCTGCTCGTCTACCCGTGGTACCCGGCGGACGTGGCGCCCGCGGACGGCACGCCGTTCGGCGAAGATCCTCGCAAGCATGCGATCGGCCTCTCGTTCGTGGTCACGATGAGCGGCGTCCCCGCCCCTCGGAACGAGGCGTACGAGTTCCGCTTCTTCGCCCCGGACGCGCTGCCCGAACCGATGTGGCCTGGAAGCGCGGACCTCGTGGCACGACTGCTCGCGCGCTACGAGGGCGTCGCGTAGTCGCCCACCCACCAGTCCGAGATCTCGCGGAGCAGCTCCCCGGCGCGGCGGTGGCCGGAGTTCTCGGCGAACGAGCGATAGGCGTCGGCATCCTCGAACGTCGCGTCCTCGACGATCACGCGTCCCTTGCGGTCGTCGAGGGACAGCTCCACGTTCCAGGACGTCACCCCGGGCAGCCGCCCGAGTGCGCGCAGTTCCTCGATCGCCCGCGCGACCGCTGCCTCCGCGACGTCCTCGTGCACGCGGAAGAGCACGATGTGACGGTAGGCCACGGTCTCTTACTCGCGGATGGTGTCGACGTGCTCCCGGTACCAGGAGATCGTGCGCTCGAGACCGTCGCGCAGTGAGATCTTCGACGTCCAGCCGGCGTCCGCGAGCTTCGATACGTCGAGGAGCTTCTGCGGGGTGCCGTCGGGCTTCGAGGTGTCCCATTCCGTCTCGCCGGCGAAGCCGACGACATCCGCGATGGTCTCCGCGATCTCGCGGATGGTCACGTCGCTTCCGGTTCCCACGTTCACCTGGTCGGGGCCGTCGTAGTTCTCCAGGAGGTGGAGGCAGGCATCCGCCATGTCGTCGGCGTGCAGGAACTCGCGGCGAGGAGTGCCGGTGCCCCAGTTCGCGACGCTGGCGGCGCCCGATTTCGCAGCCTCGTCATAGCGACGGATCAGCGCCGGCAGCACGTGCGACCCCTTCGGCGAGAAGTTGTCGTTCGGCCCGTAGAGGTTCGTCGGCATCGCCGAGATCCAGGGCAGTCCGTACTGACGGCGGACCGCCTGGGTCTGGAGGATGCCGGCGATCTTCGCGATCGCGTAGGCATCGTTCGTTGGCTCGAGGTGACCGGTCAGCAGCGAGTCCTCGCGGATGGGCTGCTCCGCGAACTTCGGGTAGATGCACGACGAGCCCAGGAACAGCACGCGTTCGACGTCGTTCGCGAGTGCGGCGTCGAGCACGTTCACCTGAATGCGCATGTTGTCGCTGAGGAAGTCGACCGGATACGTGCTGTTGGCGAGGATGCCGCCGACCTTCGCCGCGGCGAGAACGACGTACCGCGGCTTGACCTGGGCCATGTACGCGAAGACCGCGTCGCGGTTCTTCAGGTCCAGCTCCGCGGAGGTCTTGCCGACGATGTTCCCGAACCCGGATGCCTCGAGCTTCCGCACGATCGCCGAGCCCACGAGCCCCCGGTGCCCGGCGACATAGAACGTCGCGTCGCGATCGAGCTCGCCGGGCGTGTAGTCGACGCCGTCGGTGGCGGTCACGCCGTGGCCCACGAGACGAGCTTGACGGTGTCGATCCATTCCGGGCCCTTCTCGAGGGCTTCGACGTCGGCGTCGACCATCAGCTTCGCGAGCGCGGCGCCGTCGATGGTCGGCGTCCACCCGAGGGTCTCCTGAGCCTTCGTCGAGTCGCCGATCAGCGCGTCGACCTCCGTCGGGCGGAGGTATCGCTCGTCGAACTTCACGTACTTCTGCCATTCGAGCCCGACGTGGCCGAACGAGGTCTCGAGGAAGTCCTTGATCGTGTACCCGACACCGGTCGCGAGCACGAAGTCATCGGGAGTGTCGGCCTGCAGCATCCGCCACATCCCCTCGATGTACTCGGCCGCATAGCCCCAGTCGCGGACCGACTCGAGGTTGCCCAGGTAGAGGTCCTTCTGCACGCCCGCCTTGATGCGTGCGACGGCGCGCGTGATCTTGCGCGTCACGAACGTCTCGCCGCGGCGCGGGGACTCGTGGTTGAAGAGGATGCCGTTCACCGCGAACATGTCGTACGCCTCGCGGTAGTTCTTGGTGATCCAGAAGCTGTACAGCTTGGCGGCGGCGTACGGCGAGCGCGGGTAGAACGGCGTCGTCTCCGACTGCGGCGGCGGCGTCGCGCCGTACAGCTCCGACGAGGATGCCTGGTAGAAGCGCGTCTCGATGCCGGACAGGCGGACCGCCTCGAGCAGGCGGATCGTGCCGGTGCCCGTCGTGTCCGCGGTGTGCTCCGGCTCGTCGAAGGAGACGCGCACGTGCGACTGCGCCGCGAGGTTGTAGACCTCGTCCGGGTTGATCTCGGCGAGCAGCGTCACGAGGCGGGCGCCGTCGCTGAGGTCGCCGTAGTGCAGGAAGAGCTTGGCCTCCGGGTCGTGCGGGTCGACGTAGAGGTGATCGATCCGGGCGGTGTTGAACGTCGAGGCGCGGCGGATGAGACCGTGGACCTCGTATCCCTTCGAGAGCAGAAGCTCGGCGAGGTAGGACCCGTCCTGGCCCGTGATTCCGGTGATGAGGGCACGCTTGGTCACTGAGGCTCCGATCAGAGAAGAGGTGAGTGGGGTGAAGCGGCGCCTGGCCCGGGCTACCGGTCGGCGGTGAGTCGAGTAAGAAGAGTAGCGAACGCGTCCAGCGCGTTGGTTTCGTCGAGCACCGTCATTCGGTAACGGCGGCCGTTCTCCCCGAGCTGCTGGGCGCGCACGGGGTCAGAGGCCAGTTCCGCCACCGCCGCGAGGAGCGCGGCGGGGTCGCCCGCTGGCGCGATCACTCCGGCCTCGGCCCGGGCGATCTCGGCCGCGGTGATCCCGGTGGCGTCCGTCGCGGCGACGACGGGCCGGCCGGCGGAGAAGTACGAGGTCAGCTTGCTCGGCACCGCCATCTCGGCGACGCCGGGCTTCTCGTTCACGAGCAGCATGTCGGCCGCGGCGAGCGCCTTCGCGAAGTCCTCGTCCGCCAGCGGTCTCATGAACTGAAGCGTCGGTATGCCGGCGCCCAGGGCTTCGAGGCGCTCACGCTCACCGCCGTCGCCGAGCAGTACGAAGCGGACAGCATCGCCGCGCTCAGCCGCGAGCCGCGCGGCCTCCACCACGTTGTCCAGTCCCTGTTTCACGCCCATGTTTCCCGCGTGGAGGACGACGCGGTGCCCGCCCCATCCGAACGAGTGCCGGGCGGCATCGACGTTGACGTCGGGGAAGGGCGGAAGATGTGTCCAGTTGCGGACTACGACGACCCGTTCGGAAGGAATGTCGAAGTCGCGGGAGACCACGTCGGCGAAGCGTTCGTGAATCACGACCACGTGGTGGGCTCGGCGAAGGAGCCAGCCTTCGAGCTTGCCCATCATCCGTCCGACGAGGCGGCCGCCTTGTCCCGTCTCCGCGAGGCCAAGGGTGTAGAGGTCTTGCACCCAGACCACGAGGGGCCTATCGCGATGAAAGAGGCGCGCGCGGATCGCGGCCATCGTCGTCGAGATCAGCGCTGGCGAGATGGCGACCACGGCGCCGGATTGCCCCCAGCGGGAGAACACGAGACGCGTGCCGAAGCTGATCTCGGAAACGAGGCGGCGAACCCCCGTCGGTCGCGCCGGCACATAGTGCCGCATCCGCTCCACAGCGACCCCGTCGATCTGTTCCCTGCGCGACCACTGGCCGTAACCTGCCCGTACGCGCCACTCCGGATAATGAGGATGCGTCGTCAGCACTCGGACCGAAAAGCCGCGGCGGGCGAGGCCCCGAGACAGTGCACCGGTATATGGCGAGATGCCTGTGGGCTCCGGAGGGTAATTCAGACCTAGTACTGTGACGCGGGAGACGGGGCGCGACATGCGACGACCATACCCCGCCGCCGTTACGGCTTGATTGCGAAGGAGACTCCGGTGTCGGACATCCCGGTGATCGATCTATCCCGGGCTCCGGGGGAGCGTCTCGCGTGGGATCGCCCTACGTGGATCATCTATCTCTGGGCGGTCTGTGAGCTGCTGTTCGTCACGAACCCGTGGCAGATCAGCTCGAGCCTGAGAGTGCGGGTGCTACGGGCGTTCGGCGCGGAGATCGGTCCCGGCGTGGTCTTTCGGCCCCGCACACGGGTGAAGTTCCCCTGGAAGCTGCACATCGGTGCTCGCTCGTGGATCGGTGAGGGAGTGTGGTTCCACAACCAGGACCACATATACATAGGACACGATGTCGTGATCTCCCAGGAGACGATGCTGACCACCGGCAGCCATTCGCACCGTCGCGACATGGCATTGCTCACCCGCCCGATCCATGTCGACGACGGCGCCTGGATCACGTCGCGCTGCTTCGTGCTAGGAGGAGCGCACGTCGGGCGCTCCGCGCTCGTCCGCCCCCTCACGCGCGTCGAAGGAACGGTGCCCGCGAACGCCGTGTGGGGCTCATCCGGCTTCGAGCACGTGCGGTTCGCGTGAAGATCGCTCAGGTCGTCACCTATCTCTCGCCGGATGGTGCGTTCGGCGGTCCGACCAGAGTGGCGGAGGCACAGTGCGCCGCGCTCGCAGAGCAGGGCCACGAGGTGCAGCTGTTCGCGGCTGCACCGATCGACGCTCCCGCAGAGACTCTGGTGGACGGCTATCGACTCCGCCTGTTCCCGGCGCGCCGACTCTCGTCCCGTCTCGGTTTCGCGGGCATGCGGGCTGTCGGTCTCACTCCGGCGCTTCGGCGCGAGGCGCCGTTCCTGGACGTCGCCCATGTACATCTCGCTCGCGACCTCGTCACCCTGCCAGCCGCCCGCGCGCTGAAACGCACCGGAGTCCCGTATGTCGTCCAGCCGCATGGCATGATCGACGCGTCGGATCGCGTCCTGGCGGGTCCTGTCGACGCCTTGTGGACGAGATCGGCACTGCGCGAGGCCGAGCGGGTGTTGACGCTCACCTCGCAGGAGGACGACGACATGGCCTCCATCGAACCCCGCGCGCAGGTCTCGCGGATCCGCAACGGCATCCGCGTCGAAACTCCGCCGGCTTACGAAGGCAGAGAGCAGATCGTGCTGTTCCTGGCTCGCCTGCATCCTCGGAAGCGCCCTGTCGCATTCGTCGAGATGGCCGCGCTCGTCTCTGCGCGCTGCCCCGAGGCTCGCTTCGTGCTCGCGGGCCCAGATGAGGGCGAGCTGGCCGCAGCGCGTCAGGCCGTCGACCGGCTGGGACTCGCCGCGGTCGTCGAGATCCACGGCGCCGTCTCGCCCGATCAGACGGATGCGCTCCTGCGGTCCGCGGGCGTGTATGTGCTCCCCTCGGTCGGAGAGGTCTTCCCCATGACGGTGCTGGAGGCGTTCCGAGCGGGTACGCCCGTCGTGGTCACCGACTCCCTGGGCATCAGCGACGACTGCCGGGAGTACGAAGCCGCGATCGTCACCGACGGATCCGTCCCCTCCCTCGCGGATGCTGTTGCGTCGGTCCTCAACGAGCGGGATCAGGCTCTGGTCCTGCGCTCGGGCGCACTCGACTATCTGCGGGAACGTTTGGACATCTCCAGCGTGGCGCTTTCACTGTCCGCCCTCTATGAAGGAGCCGCCGAACGTGGCTGACTCTCTGCCGGAGGTCTGGATCGTCCAGCCCTACATCCCCGCGTATCGTGTTGCGTTCTTCGAGCGACTGCATGCCCGGCTCCACCGGGAGGGCATCCAGCTCAGAATCGTCGCGGGAGTGCCCGAGGGTGAGCAAGCCGCGCGCGGCGACCAAGCGCACCTCGAGTGGGTCGTTCCCGCTCGGCCGAGGTCGATGCGGCTGGGGCCGACGTACGCTCGCGATGACGATGACGAGAGCGCACTGGCGATCGGCAGATGGGGTGATCGTCCCCCTTCAAGGGACGTCCCTCGACACCCACCTCGCGCTGCTGGGTTCGAGCCGCCGAGTGGGGCTCTGGGGTCACGTCGCTTCATATGTGGCGCCCCCGAATCCCGTCGACAACTTTGTCGAGAAGCGGCAGGTTCGTCGTGCCGACCATGTGTTCGCGTACACCCCACATGGCGCGCGGACAGCGCTGGCGTGGGGAGCTGCGCCTGAGCGGGTGACCGCAGTCATGAACGCGGTCGATACCGACGAACTCGAGGCTGCGCTGGCCCGGGTTCGAAGCTCACAAGAACGGGCGCTCGCGCTCCCTTCCGGGCCGTTCTTCGCGTTCATCGGCGGGCTGGACGAGAGCAAGCGGGTGAAGTTCCTCGCGGCCGCACTCGACATCCTGCGTCGCAGAGGCACGGCGGTGCACGTCGCAGTCGCGGGCGGGGGGACGCAGCTGCATGACCTGGACGACGCGGTCGACGTCGGCCAGGTCACCCTCCTGGGATACCTCGACACCGCACACAAGGCGGAGCTGCTCGATGCGTGCGTCGGGATCGTGTCACCGGGCAGGATCGGTTTGCTGGCCGTGGATGCGCTTGTGGCGGGCAAGCCCATCCTGACGACGGCGTGGCCGTTTCATGCGCCGGAAGCGGAGTACCTCGTGGAGGGAGAGTCGAGGCTCACGTCCGACGACGACCCTGAGGCGTTCGCGGACGCGATGGAGTCGTATCTGAGCCGTGGCGAGTTCCCGACCCATGAGTGGACCTACCCCACGCTCGACGGGATGGTCGAGAACTTCGCGAGCGGGATCGCCGCGATGCTCGACGGGCGCACTCAGCCGCGATCGGTCTGAATGCTCCTTCAGGCGCAGAGGGGGTCGCCGAGGTCGATCATCGTTGTGCCTTGCGACACATTCCCGACCGCGCATAGCCGCGGGTCGCCGTCCGGACGTACGAGAATCGGGGTCTCCGCCGTCTCCCAGTCGTTCTCGGTGTCGTCCTGCGTATCAGGGCCATCGGGTACCCCCTCTACATAGAGGCGCACTCGTATCGTCGTATCGACATCGACGCTCGCACGGGGGAGAGCAGCCGTTGCCCAGGCGGCGTGACACTTGTCCGACCACATGATCTGCATGACCGCGTTCGCAGCGCGCCGTTCGCTGGCAAGGACGCGCGCATCGTTGCGGCACGGGGTGAACTCGACCACGTAGCCGTTCTTCACCGTGAAGGCGAGCGCATCGTTGGTCGCGTGTGGGGCCACCGCGCCGGGTACCGATCCGCCGATCACTGTGCCGAGGAGCAGTGCCGCGAGGGTCATCCATACCGCGGAGGTGACACGTATGGTTCGCCGCTTCTTCTTCCGCCCGTGGTCCGGCACCTCCCCGCTGACCGCTGGAGTCTGCTCGTCAGCCAGCCGATCACGCCGAACGAGCCACCCGCTCGGGTCGGCGCCGCACGCACGCACGATGCCATCTACGGTGCGCGCGGAGGGCAGGCGGCGTCCCGCGAACGCCGCCGAGATGACGCTGCGCGAGACGCCCGTCGCATGCTGGAGATGGACCAGCGTCGGGTTGCCCGCATCGAGGCGGAGCCTACGAAGTTCGGCGGCGAACTGTGCGATCTCCGACCGGCCGCTCTCCTGATCGCCCGGGTCCGCCTGACCGTCCTCCATACGGAAGTCCCATCCTTCCCGCGCAGCCTCATGGATGGGGGGCGCGCATGACACCAGTTCTTTCATTGATAGCGCGTAGTTCCGAGTGCGACCCGAGTGTATCTCGCGCGCCCGTCCGTTTTTTCCGAGTCCGTCCGGATCGGCCTCAAGGACCTCCGCCCGTGACTTCGGCGGCGGTTGTATGGGCACGGTAGCGACCCGAATCGTCTCCTCTGGATGGAGTGCAGTCCACCGATGCCACCCCCCGCCGCCAGTCCCCCTGAGCTGAGATGGGTCACGAACCTCAGTGCCCCGTATCGGCGCCCCCTCTGGGAGTGCCTCGGTGCGCGCACGCGCCTCGAGGTCGTGCTACTGGAGTCGGAGACCCGGCGGCGGCGCGACGGTCGCCGTTCGGATGACTGGTCGGCGGATGTGACTCCGGCTGGTCGGCAGCATCGGCTTCGGGAGGCGCGCACCGTGAGCGTGCGTCGTGGAGAGAGCACTTACTACCTGTTGGCCGAGTCGGCGGGTCGCCTCGTCGGCGATGCCGCTGCGGTTCTTCTCGGCGGATGGGAATCGCCCGCGTATTGGCAGATAGCCCGCGCCGCCCGTCGTCGCGGTGCGCGGCGAGTGGGGTTCTACGAGTCCACCCTGGCGAGCATGGGACACCGTGCCGGACCCATCGCAGGAGCGCGGAGACGGTTTTTTCAAGGCTTGGATGCTGTCGTCGTGCCGGGTATTGCCGCCCGCGACGCCGTTCGCAGCTTGGGTGTCGGTGACGATCGCATTCACCTCGGGTTCAACGCGGTCGATGTCGCCGGCTTCCACGCCGCGCAGCAACCGGGCGCCGAAGGACCCGGTCACGGATTCGTCTACGTCGGCCAGCTCATCGAACGTAAGAATGTTGCAGCGTTGATCGAAGCATTCGGGCTGATAAGAGCCACTCACGACACGCTCACCATCATCGGAGAAGGCGAACTGAGACCCGACCTCACGCGCCTCGTTGAGCTATTCGGTCTGAGCGGATATGTGGACTTTCGCGGTGCCGTTCCCTATTCGGAACTCCCCGCGACCCTCGGTCGGGCTCAGACGCTGGTCCTTCCCTCGCTCGTCGAGGTCTGGGGGCTCGTCGCGAACGAGGCGCTCGCGTCCGGGTGCCACGTCGTCGTGAGCGAGATCGCAGGCGTCGCCCCGTCTATCGCGGACATGGATGGTGTCTTCCTCTGCCAGCCCGGCGTCGCATCGATCGCCCGTGCGATGCGCGCTAGCCGTGAGCAATGGGAAGGACGGATAGTCGAGCCGGCCATCCTCACTCATACACCGGAGCGGTTCGCCGACGTCTTTCGCGCAGCTCTCCTTTCATAGCGCCTCACACCAGCCGTGAAACGTCGACGACACTCGCGCCTGCTAGCGTGCCTTCTGCCGTGATGGGCAAAGCGGGATGAGCTTGAGGAGCTGGTGGTGGCGGGATCGGTCCTGATCGTCGAGGGCAATCCGCACGGCCATCGTCTCGGCTACGTACGACTGGTCGCGCGCCGTGCGATGGAGCGCGGACTTACTCCGCATGTCTTGACGTCGCACCGCACTCCGGAAGCACCTGAGTGGGCGGTCCATCTCTCCGAGATTGTCGGGCAGCTGACCGTTCACCAGACGACATCCCCTCGAGATCTCGCCGAGGTGGCGGCTGCGGCGCGCCGGGTGGGTGCCGTCCGCACGGTGATTCCCGATGCCGACGGGTTCTTGCGGCAGGTCGTCAGAAGCGGCTGGCGCGGGCCAGGGAGACTGTCGCTTCTCGTCATGAGGCCCGATGCGGAACCGCGTCGAAACCGGCTTCTTTCGACGGCGGCGCGGCTCACGAAGCGGGCACTGATGTCGCTTGCCCGTCGTCGTCGGGGCGTGGACGAGTTCGCGTTGCGCAGCCCTCTGCGGACGCGCTCGGAGGGGCTGGTGCGGTGGGTGCCGGACCCCGTTGAGATCGACCGGGAGGCGATCGCCGCTCTCGAGCTGCCGCTCCCTCTGCGTGAGTTCAGCGGCGCGGAATGGGTCGGCGTCTTTGGCTATGTCGACGAGCGGAAGAATCTCTCGGTGGTCGCCGACGCGGTGGAACGCGCAGGTCTCGGCCTGCTGGTCGCGGGCATCATCTCCCCTGAGGCAGAACGGCGGGCCGCGCCGCTGCTCGCTCGTCTCCGGGAGAACGGGCGTTTTCTCTGGTTCCCCGGCCCGCTCGAAGACGCCTTCTTCGATGCCTTGATCAATCGCGCGGACTGTGTTGTCGCTGCGCACTCCAATGAGGGCCCGAGTGGGATCGTCGCGCGTGCGGCGGTGCTGGGCCGCCCTCTTGTCCTCGCGGGGGCTTCGTCGCTCCGACAGGATGCGGCCTGCCTCCCCGCGCAGGCGGTCTGGGTGCCGCTGACCGCCCCTGCGCTCGCCGAGGCCCTTGCCCGCTCTGTCCGTGCTCCGCGCTCGTTCGAGCCGCCGGTCGCGGATGCCGTGGAGTTCGCCGACGCCCTCCTGAGCGGGGGCGGCCGGTGAGTGCTGTGCGCCACCGCGACTCCGTGGGGATTCAGGCGATCGCGCTCACCGTTGGCAGCGCGGTCGCACAGCTCATCGTGGCCGTGCTCTACGTGCTCGCGGCGAGATCGTCCGATCCGAGCAGCTATGGTGTCGTCGTCGCGGCGATATCGGTGGGCATGTCGGCGGCGGGGTTCTACGACTTCGGCTCGAACTCGGTCTGGCTGCGCGAGCGTGCCGCCGCACGCCTTGGTCTGACGCAGTTCAGCAGTCGTGCGCGCACGAAGCTCCTGCTGATCGCCGTCATCGGTGCGCTGCTCTGTCTGGCGGGACTCGTCTGGTCCTCAACACCGGTGATCGTGGCCGTCATCCTCTTCTCCGTCGTCGTCGGCCAGATGATGCTCGTGCCGCTGCGCGCGGATCGCCAAGGCGTCTACGTGTCGATCGCCTTCCTCGTTGAACGGGTGGCGGCGATCGCCCTTTTCGGCGTGCTGGCGATGGTGGGCGTCGGCTCACTCGACGCCCTCGTACCCTCGCTCGTGTTCGGGTCGCTTCTCTCGGCGCTCTTCGCCCACATCGCCGCGGGGCCCGCTCGATTCCGTTTCTTCAGGCGGGGCCTCGGAAACCCCTGGTCTGGTGCGGCGTACTACGGCCTAAGCGCATCGGCAAACTCGGCCCAGCAGCTCGATCTCGCGCTTCTCGGAGTCGTTGCAGGACCCAGTGCCGCGGGAGTCTACGGGGCGGTCAATCGATGGACTCAGCCGATGGGCATCATCGCAACCGCCTTCTCTAGTGCAGCGGTGCCGTTCGTCGCCGCAGCCGCGAGCTGGCGGGACGTCCTCCGGATATCCACGCGCGCGGTATGGCTGCTCGGCGTCGCCATTCTCGGCGCACTCCTGGCCGCGATTCTCGCGCCGGTGATCGTGCCCCTCCTCCTCGGCGATGCCTATCTCGGATCGGTCCCGCTTCTTCAGCTCCTCGCGCTTGGCACCATTCCGGCCGTCTTGAACCAGCCGTTGGCGGCCATCCTCCAGGCGCGCAATCATGACCGCGGGGTTGCCGTCATCATGCTGATGGCCGTCGCGTTGCAGTTGATCGGGGTGGCGGTACTCGGCTCGATCGCCGGCGCGATCGGCGCAGCGATCGCATTCTGCGCACTGCAGCTGATCCTCCTTCTGGCCTTCTCGGGAGTTCTCGCGGCGGCATATCGTCGGCACAGCCGGGTAGGTGCACCGGCATGAGAATCGCGCAGCTGTTGCTGAGTCCCCGGGTCGGCGGTGCCGAAGCCTTGGCTGATTCACTGGACGCGGAGTGGCGAGCTTTGGGACACGACCCGGCCATCCACTACCTCGATCCGCCCGGTACGGCCGGCGGCAGGCTCGCCCGACTTCGCCGCATGCGCAGGCTCGCGAGGGACCACGAGTTCGACGTCGTCGTCGCGCACAGCTTCCTCCCGGCGCTGTACTCGCGTGCCGCTTTCGGGGGTAAGGTCCCCGTGCATTACGTGCTGCATTCCGCTGGGGACGACTACGCGGGAGCGGCCTCGCAGATTGTTGAGCGCGCATTGCTCCGTCGCACCGCAAGCGTCATCGCCGTGAGCGACACGCAGCTCCAGGTCTACCGTTCGCACTTTCCGCAGGCGCGTCTGACCACGGTGATCCGCAACGGCGTCTCGGGCTCGATCGTTCCGCGTACCGCTCGTGCCGCGGAGCCGGCGCGAGTGGTCACGATCTCGCGCGTCGCGCGGCAGAAGCGACCCGATGTGTGGCGACGTTCGGTCGAGGAGGCGCGCCACACGATGCCCTCGCTCGCGTTCGAGTGGTGGGGGCCCTTGTCCGGCGACCCGGGGCTCGACAGCGCGTTCGAGAATCTGCCGCCCAACGCCGCGTTCCGCGGGCCCACCACCGACGTCGCGTCGGTCCTTGCGACAGCGGACATCGTGCTGCACACCTCGGAGCGTGAGGCGCACAGCATCGCGCTGGTCGAGGCCGCCGTGAGCGGTGCGCCGATCGTGTACGCCGACTCCGTGAACTCCCCAGAACTGCATCCTCCGTTCGCGCAGCAGTTCCGCATCGATGTGGACGCGGATGCGACGCGGATCCTCGCCAAGATGCTTCAGGACTGGGATCAGGTCGCCGACGCCGCCGTCGCGAACGCCCCCGAACTCCGCCGTACGTCGGATGCGACGGCTGTGGCGCGCACTTACGTCGAGTGGTTCGATTCCGCGAGGCCCGCCCGCTGACATCGTTCACCTGGCCGACACAGTGGACGCGTACGCTGTTGGCATGGTGTCTGGATTGTCGCTCCGGTGACGCAGGCGGCCGTCCTCGCCGCCCTCTTGGGCGCAGTGCTCTGGGGTTCCGGTGTCCTCCTCGGGGGGTCGTTGGGTCTGAAGGAGAGCTCGCGGCACGCCGAGTTCTGGTGGGTCCTGTTGGCGATCTTCACAGGTGGGTTCACCACCCTTTCCAATATCGGCGTTTTGAACCTCTCCATCGACGGCGTTACGTACTTGCGCACGCTTCCGCTGATCGCGGTGGGGCTTCTGATGGTGTTCTCGACACTGCGGAAATCCCCGGTTATTCCTAGTTTTGCGTTCTTCCTGGTGCCCGTGTTCTTGATCATGTTCGCGTTCGTGGTCAACAATCAGGTGCTCATGACGTTGTTGTCGCTCCTTACTTTCCTTCCGGTCCTGGTCGTGCCAAAGGGTGGATACAGCTTCGTGAGCGTCCGTGCAGGTGCGCTGGTGGGCACGCTCGTCCTGCTCATCGCCTTGGGCGGGTGGATCCTGGTTGATCCGAACGGTCTGATCGGCCCCTGCCGAGGAGACAAGTGCTCGGTCTGGGGTGTCGCCCTGGGACCGTATGGGCTCGGGAACGCCCTGGGCATGGTTCTCGCTGTCGTCGCGGCGATCACGATCCTGCTCTCATCGCGGGTGATTGGCATCATCCTGTGCGTCGGGGGCAGTTACTTGCTCGTCAATCTGACCAGTACGCGTACGGGCGAACTGGTCTGGATCGCGGGTGTGGTCGTGGCGATTGTGTACTGGCTGACCTTGGCCACATCCCGCCTTTGGTTGGTTCGAATAGCGGCGTTGGTCTCCGCCGGGGTGGTTATCGTTTGGCCTTTCCTGGGCTGGACCGGGGATGCGTTTACCGGACGTGGCGCGCTGTGGATTTACGCAAAACAGCTTGTTCTTGAGTCGCCGTGGTTCGGTTATGGATCTTCCTTTTGGGTCGGAAATTCAGCATCCGATGCCGTCGATCGGAATTACTCGACGCATAATCTCACAACGGAGATGCTGGTTTCCGTTGGGATTATTGGCTCTCTCGCCCTCCTTATTGCAATGCTGCTCGCCCTTGCGCGTCGTCGGTCCATTCGTGTCGCCGCCCTTACGGCATCCCTGTTTTCCCTCACGTTCCTCGCCTCGCTCACCGAAGTGTTTTCGGCGCCGGGGCGGGTGTACCTCATGGCGGGCCTGATCGTTCTTCTTTTCCTGGTATCGGAGTCGACCATCGTGGACGCCGCGGCCGCCGCATTCGAAGCAAGCGCCGCGTCCAGTGGGCGGCGCCGGGCAGGATCCTCGATGCGGAGCGGTCGGCCCGCCGCGGTCTCTCCTTCTGACGCCGTTCCGGCGGATAGCGACGGCCAGCCGGACGCAGTGTCTCCGGGTGGAGGAGCATCCGTCGCTGCAGCCGACCCGGCGTTCTGAAGAGAGCGTTTCAAGGAGCGACTCACGGCGTCTGCGACTGACGCGTAGGGCGGGGAGATGGGTTCTCCCGTTCGGCGAGAATGCTGTCATGACTGTTGAAGCTCGTGCCCTGACGGAACCTTGGCAGGCGGCATATGCAACCGGGGCTCATAGTGGCGTATCCGACACTTTCAAGCAGGGGGTTGGTGGTGGTGCGGGCATGCGCCCGCACGAGCTCCTGGAGGCCGCCCTCGCCAGTTGCATGACGATTGCAGCGCGGATGGAGCTCCACGATCTCGGCGCCGATGACACGGGGGTGTCCGTGCGCGTGGAGATCGAGCGCGCCGAAGATCTCTCCCGCTTCCACTACGCGCTCGATCTACCGGTTGGGCTCGAAGCACACCGGGCCGCCATCATGAACCGGCTCGAACGATCACCGGTACGCGCCACTCTCAGCAAGCCTTTGGAGTTCACGGCCGTCGAGCCGGCGTAGGTCGAGCCTTAGGACGCCGTGTCTCCGGGCAGGAGCGCCGCCTTGGCGGTGCGGCTAAGGATGAGGAGATCGCCGAGGAGCGTCCAGTTCTCGACGTACGACAGGTCGAGGCGTACGGTGTCCTCCCAAGACAGCGCCGACCGACCGCTGACCTGCCACAGCCCCGTGATGCCGGGGCGTACGAGGAAGCGACGATGGACGTGGTCTGCGTACTGGGCGACCTCGCGGGGGAGCGGCGGGCGCGGGCCGACGAGTGACATCGAGCCACCGAGGACGTTGAAGAGTTGGGTCAGCTCGTCGAGGCTGTACTTCCGCATGAAGCGACCGACGGGGGTGACCCGGGGGTCGTTCTTCATCTTGAACATCACGGCGTTTCCGTGATCCTGCTGAGTCTGCAGCTGCGCGAGCAACTCTTCGGCGTTGATGACCATCGAGCGGAACTTCAGCATCTGGAACTCGCGCCCGCGGTAGCCGATGCGCGTCTGCCGAAAGAGCACCGGCCCTTCGGACGTGAGGCGGACGCTGAGAGCGAGGAAGGCGAGAAGTGGTGACAGCACGATGATGCCGACGAGGCTCAGCATGATGTCGACCGTGCGCTTCAAGAGCACCTGGCCGCGGCTGAACCGCGGAGTCTCCACATGGATCAGAGGGAGGCCGGCGACCGGTCGGGTGTGTAACCGTGGGCCTGCGATGTCGGTGATGCTCGGTGCGAGTACGAGATGCTGGCGGCCCGCCTCGAGGCCCCAGGAGATCTGCTTCACCTTGTCGGCGGGCAGCTCGTCTGTGCTCGTGATCGCAACGGTGTCCGCTCCTGTTGCGGCAAGGGCGGCCTCGACGGCGTCGACGTCGCCCATCACGGGCACTCCGGTGCTCTCGACGAACTGGCCTACCGTGCCGGCAGGCACGCAGGCCCCGACGACCAGATAGCCCGCACTCGGTGTGCGGGCGAGTTCGTTCGCGATGCGAGACACAGACGCCGGAGACCCCACGAGCAGCACGCGTGCGGAGTACTCCCCGCTGGCGCGCTTGGCGAGCAGCCACTGTCGCCACAGCCAGCGTTCGAGCAGAAGAACGGCGATACCCAGCGGCAGGCTGATCAGCAGGAATCCGCGTGCGAGGTCGATCCCCGCGAGGAAGGCGACGATCGCAATGGCGCCGAACAGTCGGAAGCTGGCATCGGCCACCCGAACATATTCCGTCGCACCCGTGCCAACGATGCGGTGCCCGCGCGAATCGTTGAGCGTGAGCGCCCACATCCAGCAGAGGACCAGCGCGGCCGAGAACATCCAGTAGGAGACCACGTTGAATCGCGGGTCGGCGCTGATGGCCACCTGCGCATTACCCAGCCCGAACCACGCGATCTGCGTTCCGAAGACGACCCACACGAGGGCGAGGAAATCGCTGATGCGCAGCCAACGCGCGTAGCGCCCCCGCCACCGGTCGCCGATGGGCCGGCTCGCGCTTGTGCGAATCGAGGAGAGTGGAGCGTCAGTCATGGGGGAATCCGTGTTCACGACGGAACGGCTCGACGTTACCGCTTCGCGGGTCTCCGCGTTCGTTGCCATGCCTCACCCCCCAATTCACCCTGGCGTGCCCGCACGGTATCAGCCGCGTATGTCGTGAATATGACGCGCCGTTGTCCTGGATGCGACCGGCTACTTCACGACCACGACGGAAGCGCCCGTCCAGGCGATCGTGTTCGCGCCATCGGCGGCCAAAGCGAGCGGTGCGCTCGGGCTCGCCCCCGCGAGGCACCCGACCGAGGTCGGCGCCGAGGTCCCCACCCGAACGGCGCTGACCTTCACCCCTGCGCAGTCGGTGGCGGTGTGCGCCACGATGATCTCGTCGTCCGACACGGCCGCGGCGACGGCGTTCGAGAGACCGAGGTCGGTCCACGCCTTGCTGGACGAGAGCGTGTATGCGTGGCCATTGCAGATGATCGCGAGCGTCGACGACGCCGACCCGCGCAGGCCGTATGCCGTCGGGCACGGAGCCGTGATCGGGCCGGTGGGGGTCACGATCGTTCCCGGGTGCGCCCCGTCGATGTACGAGCTCGCGGCCAGCACGTCCGGGTAGAAGTCCCAGAACTGGCCGCTCGTGAACGTCCGCATCGCCTGGGTCGGGCATCCCGCGCCGACGCCGGCGACCATCTCGGCTTGGACGCCGGCGAGGGGATCGAGCCGGTCGATCCGCCCGATGCCGCGGTAGATCGGGGTCACGTCCGACCACGTCGCACCGTTGTCGGTCGAGCGCTCCAGCAGGGGCAGCGCCCCACCGCACGCGCCGGCGGTCGCACGCCACATCACGCCGTCACCCATGCTGAGGAAGCGCTCCGCCGCGCCGGGCGCCGCCGCGGCCTTCGCGGTGGGCGTGGGGGTGGGCGTCGCCGTCGGTGCGGGCCCTCGGGTGAAGGTCGGAACCGGCTGCGCCGTCTGGTCCGATGCCACCGCGTCCCGACCGTGGAAGACCGCGAACGCGCTCAGGACGATGACGCCGACGGCCAGAACGCTGACCAGCACCCCGGCCAGCCAAGCGGCGGGGGTGCTGGTTCGGGGTCTGCGAGCCATCGTGTCCTCGTGTTCCTACTGCGCGGGTGCCGGCTCCGAGCCTCCCCGCGCGGGCTTCCTGCGCTTGCGCGCCGACTTCTTGGAATCGTCGCTCGAGTAGGTGCCGTAGCCGCCGTACCCGCCGTACCCATATCCGTAGCCGTACCCGTAGCCGTACGCGTCCGCGCCGCGGGTCGGCAGCATCGTGACCACGACGCCCGCGACCTTCGCGTCGACCGTCTCGAGGGCGTCGATCGCTCCCTCGAACTGACCCTTAGACGCCCGGCCCACGGCGACCGCGACGATCGCGCCCGTAGTCGCCTTCGCGAGCACCGCGGCATCCGTCACCGGAAGGAGGGGCGGCGCGTCGAGCAGAACGACGTCGAAGTCGCGCGTGAAGGCTTCCAGCAGCTGCGTCATCTGCGCCGAGCTCAGCAGCTCGCTCGGGTTCGGCGGGATCTTCCCGGCCGGCAGCACGTAGAGCGGCCGGTTGCCCCAGGGGAGCATGACATCGCCCACGCGGGCGCGCCCGATGAGCACGTCGGTGAGCCCGACGCCGCCCTCGATGCCGAGGTACTCCGCGACCTTCGGCTTGCGGAGGTCGGTGTCGAGCAGCGCCACGCGCTTTCCGGCATCCGCCAGCGCGATCGCGAGGTTGATGGTGGTCGTCGACTTGCCCTCGGAGGGGATGCTCGATGTCACGACGAAGCTGTGACCGCCGTCCATCTCCAGGAACTGGAGGTTCGTGCGCAGGCTGCGGAAGGACTCGGAGCGCGCGTTGTGCGGATCGGCCTCCAGGATGATCGGGCGCTCGGCCGCTTTCGGGTCGAACGGGATCCCGCCGATGATCGGACGGTCTGTGATCTGCTCGACATCGCGCGCCGAGCGCACCTTGTTGTCCAGCACCGTACGCAGGACCGCGACGGCGATGCCAACTACGAGGCCGATCAAGGCACCCAGTGCGAGGTTCAGCGGGACGTTCGGACTGACCGGCGTCGTCGTCGGCGTTGCGTCCCGGACGCGTGTAAGGCGCACGGGGCTCGTCGCTTTGTCGGTCGGCGTCTCGATCGTCGAGACGACGTTGGTCAGGCTCGCACCGATCGCATTCGCGATGTTCGCCGCGGCGACCGGGTCGGGATTCTGTACCGCAATCTGGATAAGGAGAGTGTTCAGCTGGTTCGAGGCCGTGACTGATGCGGCGAGGGTGTCCGCCGTCTCATTGAGGCCGAGCTGCGCGATCACGGGATTCAGCACCGCGGGGGTCTTCACGAGGTTCACATAGGTGGTGACGCGGGCCAGCGTAAAGGTGTTTCCCGACTGGAGATCCTGGACGGTATCCGCCGACTGCGTCGACACGAACACGGTGCTCTCGGACTGGTAGAGGGGAGTCCTCGTCAGCGAATAGCCCGCGGCGACCCCGACCCCGACGAGGGTGAGCACGACGATGATGAGCCAGTTCTTCCGCAGGACACGGAGGTAATCGCGCAGGTCCATGGGGCCTTTCCGGGGGTCGATTGCCCCAATCCTGCCACAGCGGGTGTTAACGGCTGGTGACCAGGGGTCTCGCCTCCGCGATGCGGGTCAGCCGGACGACCTGAGCGATGCCGGATGCCATCTGGCTCGCGCTCTCGCGGTACGTCTCCTCGGAGCGGCGGAAGGGGTCGATCACGTCGTCTTCGCCGGGGGCGGTGGGCGGGGGGAGCTCCCCCCGCACGGCGGCGACCCGCTGCAGCAGCGCGTCGAGGCGCGTCCGGCTGCTGCGGCCCGCAGCGTTCGCGACGGCGGTCAGCTCGGCATCCGGCACGGCCTCACCGAGGCGCCCGAGCTCGCGCAGGAGGAAGGTGGAGCGCACGTGGACGGGGCTCAGCTCCACCACCTCGCGCCGGTGCTCGCGCGCCATCGTCAGGACCAGGTCGGCCTCCGCGAGATGGGCCTCGCGGAGCTGCTGCGCCCGGTGCTCCGAGATCGAGGCGACGGGGATGCCGAGCGACGTCGCCAGGCCGATCGTCTCGGGCGTCGGCGGCTGATCGCGCAGCGCGCGGGTGCCGCGGCTCGTCAGGGACACGTCCGCGTCGCGCAGCTCCTCGCGGAGCAGGTGCTCCGCGAGAGGGGACCGGCAGACGTTGCCGGTGCAGACGACGAGGATGCCGAGCATCGATCACTCTCTCGAGGAAGGGGGAGGTCCCCGACCGGGGCGTGAGCGATTCTAGCGACGCGCTCTCACGCCTCGATGCCGAGGGCGGCGAGGAAGTCGAGGTCGGCGGCGGTAACGTGAGCGGCGTGAGTGAGCCCTCGGACACGGAGACGATGCCCGACTCGACCGATCGGCGGGGGGCGGCGCGGGCCCGCCGGCGCCGCAGCTGGCGGCGCGGTGGCAGCTCCGTGCGCCGGTGGAACTGGGGGATGGTCGGCTGGGCCGTGCTCGCGCTCGGCGTCGGCGTCCTCGCGGGAGCCGCGGCCGCGCAGTTCATCGGCGGCGAGCTCGGGAGCCTCCTCTCCACCCTCGCGCTGTGGGTCGCCATGGTGGTGCCGGTCGTAGTCGCGCTCCGGATCTCCGTGCCGCGCGGGCTCCTCGGGTTCCGTCCGGTCGACCTCCTCTACGCGGTCGCGTTCGGCATCCTGCTGCGCCTCGCGCAGGGCTGGCTGCAGTCCGCCGCCGGCCCCCTGGGCTTCCCCTCGTACATCACCGCGGACGGACAGCTGCCGACCGGCTGGTGGTTCACCGACGCGCTCGCGCCGATCCTGATCGGGCCGGCCGTCGAGGAGTTCTTCTTCCACGGCCTCGTGCTCGTCGCGATCTTCGTCTCGGTGCTGCGGGCGTCCCGCGATCGGTCCGTGGCCGGCGCGGCGGCGGTGCTGCTCTCGACCGGCCTGTTCCTGCTCGCCCACGCGGTCGTGTCGCCCCTGCCCTGGTACACGGCGGTCGCGCTGCTCCTGCTGGCGGTGACCAACGGGCTGCTGGTCGTGCTGACCGGCCGGATCTGGCCGGCCATCCTCACGCACGTCGTCTACAACGGGTCGTTCGTCGTGCTCGCGCTCGTCGGCACCTTCGCCCGCTGAGCTGTCATCACACCGGTAGCACCGGCCGGCCGAGGAGTAAAGGCACTCCGGGACGTCGGAGGCCGGTGCGATCATGTCTGCATGCCGAACGACGCGAAAACGCCGATGAGGTCGTTCCGGATCTCCGACGACCTCTATCGCGCCGCGCTGGAGAAGGCCCGGTCGGAGGGCCGCTCGCTCTCCGAAGTCATTCGCATGGCGCTCGACGCGTACATCGAGGAGGACCGCCCCCGTTAACGAACGAGGCCCCTCGGGGAGGGGCCTCGTTCGGGATGCTCATCGGAGAAAGCATCCTTCGGTCCGCGGGACTGGTGCGCACCACCGTCTTTGCGGGCTTGTTGATCCAAAAGCTAACAGAGATTCAACCGCATGGAACCGCAAATCTGGGTGAAGGCCTGGGTGAAATCCGGCGGGTTGGATCCGGGGCGTCGGGTAGCGCGGCGGGATGCCGCGCTCAAGGCCCCTGTGGGGTGGCTTTGGGTCTCCTTAGCGTGGCCGGATGTCAACGAGAGAGGAGTCCCTCATGGGAATTCTTGAGGATGCCAAAGAGACCGCGAAGACCGCCGGCGAGGAGGTCGGAGAGGCCGTCGAAGACGGGGTGGACCGGGTCAAGGATAAGGTCGACGAGGTCAAGGCCGACGCCAACGTGAAGAAGGCCGAGGCCGAGGCCGACTCGGTGAAGGCGCGCAACGCCGCCAAGGAGCACCTGCGCGACTGACCCCTCGGGGCCGGGCCTGCGCCGCTGCCCTACCTCGTCCACCTCGAACCCACCTCCTCCTCGCGAGCCCACCCCGTCATTGCGCTGGGACGGAGTGAGTTCGCGAGGAGGAGGTGGGATCGAGGAATGGTGGATGGGGCGCGGGGCGCGGGCGGGGCCCGGGACGCGCGGGCGCCGCGGGCGGGCGCGGGCCTCGGGCGGGCGCGGGTGCCGCGGGCGGGCCTCGGGGCGGGGGGGTCAGGGGGAGAGGAGGCCGCGGCGGGAGGCCTCCGTCACGGCGGCGGCGCGGGAGTTCACGCCGAGGCGGCGGTAGGCGGAGCGGGCCTGGCTCTTCACGGTGTTGACCGAGACGTGCAGGCGGTGCGCGATCTCGGGCAGCGACCCGCCGGCCGACAGCGCGCGGAGCACCTCCCGCTCGCGCGTCGTGACGTGCACGGTCGCCTCGGGCAGCGGGACGAGCGCGGATGCCAGGAGCTCCGCGGCATCCGCCGGCGGCACCGCACCCGTGGCCGCCCGCAGGGGCGGCGGCACGAGACCCAGCACGCGCCACAGGCGCTCCTGCGCGATGAGGGCGCCCGCGGCGCGGGCGTAGCCCTCGTGCACCTCGCCCGTGAGGAGCTCGTGCGCCCACGCGGCCAGCAGCAGCGCCTCGGCGCGGAACGTCGGCCCCAGGCGGTCCCGGGCCGCGAGCCGCCGCGCGGCCTGCAGCGCAGCGGCCGGATCGTCGAGGTGCAGCATGAGCCGCACGCGAGCGATCGCGGGCAGCGGCGCGAGGCGCGACGGGTCGCCCTCGAGGTCGCCGCGCGCCTGCTCCGCCACGTCCATGAGGACGAGCGCGACGACGTGGTCGTGGTGGACGACCTGCTCCGCAAGCGAGCCCGCCGGCACGGGATGCGCCGACCGGGCGCGGGAGACGAGCTCGAGCACGCCGCCGTGGTTGCCGTGCGCCCGTTCCCACCGCGCCCGCAGGAGCAGGCGGAGGGGCCAGAGCTCGTCGTCGGCGTGCGCCTCGGACGCGTCGACCAGGTCGCCCGCGTCGGGATCGAGCCGCTCCACGGCGAGGAGCGCCCGGGCGAGCAGCTCACGGGCCGCGGTGCGCTCGCCGTAGCGGTCCGCGCGCTCGGGGTAGGTGTGCGCGGCGGCGAGGAGGCGCTCGGCCTCGTGCGTGCTGCCCTCGACGGCGTGCACGATCGCGGCGCGGATGAGGGCGTCCCGCACGAAGGTGTCGCTCGAGTCCACCGGATCGAGCGTGGCGGCCTCGTCGAAGTCGGCGAGCGCCTGATCGATGTCGCCGCCCAGGAGCTCCGCCGCCCCGAGCTGCGCGAAATAGCCGGGGAGGAACTCGCGCAGCACGCGGCTCTGCTGCTCCGTCGGCCGCCGCAGCCGGGGCCGCACCCGGGCGGCGACCTCGCGCGCCTCCCGGAACTCCGACCGCAGCCGGTGCACGACGACGAGCGCCATGAGATACCAGTCGCGCTCGCCGGGGGTCAGCGCGTCCATGTCCACGGCGGGCGGCACGAGCGGGGCCCCCAGACCCCGCGACGGTACGAGCGCGAGCGGGGCCGCGAACGACGCCACCATCGCCAGCGCCGGACGGGACTGCAGGACGGATGCCGGAAGCCGGCCGATCAGCTCGCGCATCGCGATCGGGTCGTCGAAGAGGAGGACCCACACGAACGTTCCGATCAGCTCCGCCGCGGTATCCACGTCACCGGCCGTGATCGCGGCGGAGATCCGGGCCCGCGCCTCCGCGGGGGACAGGCTCGAGCGGAGGTCGGTCATCGCCGGCCCCCGCGTGCGGCGGGGAGGGAGCATCCTCCCCGCCGCACGGGCTCAGGCATTCTGGCGGCGCCGCAGGATCAGCAGCAGCGCACCGATCCCGAACAGGATGAGCGCGAGCGCGATCATCAGGTTCGGCAGCACCCCGCCCGTCGCCGGCAGCGGCTGCGCCGCGACCGTCGTGGTCGCCGAGCTCGTGAGCACGGCATCCGGAAGCTGCTGCGTCGGGGTCGTCACGACCGCGGTGTTCGTCACCGTCGGGTACGCGGCGTAGCCCACCGCGACCGTCAGGGTGATCTGCACCGTGGCGCCGACGGCCAGCGGACCCGTGACGACGCACGTCACCGTCCGCGAGGCCGCGCTGCAGGTCGCCCCCGACGTGTCGGACGACACGTAGTGCAGGCCGTTCGGCAGCTCGTCGGTGATCGTGATCGGACCCGGGTCCTCGGTCGGTCCCTGGTTGGTGAGGGTCAGGCGGTACTGCCCGTTCTCGCCGACCTGGAACGCGCCGACGGCCTCCTTGTGGAGCACGAGCGTCGCCTGCGGCGGCACCGTCACGTGGTCGTCCGTCGTGTTGTTCGCGGGGTCCGGATCCGGCTGCGTGGCCGCGACCTCGGCCGTGTTGGTGACCGCGTCGTACGCGGCCGCCGTCACGGTGGTGGTCAGCACGAGCGCCGGAGCCGTCCCGGCCGGGGCGAGCGAGCCGGTGAGGGTCGCCGTCACGGTCGTCGTGCCGTTCGGAGCCACGGGGGCGGCCACGACGGTCCACGCCGGGTCGCTGTGCGCGGCATCCACGTACACGAGCCCCGCGGGGATCGTGTCCACGACCGTCGCGCCCGTCGCGGTTGACGGACCGGCGTTGCGGACCCCGATCGTGAAGTCGAGCGGGTCGCCGATCCGCACGGCGCTCGCGTCGTGCGTCTTCGTGATCGACAGGTCGGCCGACTGCGTGACCGTGACGGGAGCCGTGCTCGTGTTGTTCGGCAGGACCGGATCGGTCGTCGGCGAGCTCACGGTGGCCGTGTTCGTCGAGGTGCCGGTCGGCTGCGCCGGGTCGATGAACGCGATGAACACGAGGTCATCGGCATCCGCGCCGGCGGCGAGACCCGCGATCCGCGTGAACGTCACCTTGTGCGCGTCCACCGGATCCACCACGCCCGTCCACGCCGAGCCGCCGGTGGCGATCGACACGTACGAGAAGCCGGCCGGGAGGGTGTCCGCGATCGTGAGTGGACCCACGGCGTCGGACGGCCCGTTGTTGTGCACCTTCAGCTGGTAGCGCACCTGGGTGCCCGCGTTCGCCGTCGTGATCGGGGCGCCCGAGGCGTCGACCGCGGTCTTCGTGAGGGCGAGGTCCGCGAGGGCCGTCGTCGTGATCGTCGCGTGGTCGGTGACCGGCGTCGTCGGATCCGGCGTCGAGCTCGTCACCGTGACGACGTTCGTCAGCGCGGTGCCCGTCGGCACGTTCGAGGCGATGGATGCCGTCACCGTGAACGAGGCCGAGGTGACGCCGAGCTGCGGCATCGTGCACGTCGCGGTCGGCACGTCGCACGTCCAGCCGCTGCCGGACAGCGCCGTGACGGTCGTGCCGGCCGGGGCCGCGTCGACGACGCTCACGTTCCGCGCGACCGAGGGGCCGGCGTTCGTGACGGTGACCGTGTAGGTGACCGGCTGACCCGCGACGTACGGACCCGGGGCGGCTGTCTTCACGACCGAGAGGTCCGCCGACTCGGTGACCGGCACGCTGTCGGTCGCGTCATCGTTCACCGGATTGTTGTCGTCCGGGCCGTCGACGTGCGCGTTGTTGATGTAGTTGCCGGCGGTGACCGTCGGATCGATGTCGGACGTGTACGTCACGAGGATCGTCGCGCCGTTCGCCAGCGACGTGCTCGAGGTGCCGACGGTCCACGTGAGCGTGACCCGGCCGCCGTCGTTGCCGATGACCGGGGCCACCGTCGTCGCCGGGGCGCCGGCGACCGCGATCCGCGCCGTGCCCGCCGCGTACGTGAAGCCGAGCGGCAGCTTGTCGGAGACCACGATCGGGCCGGACGAGTCGGACGGGCCGAGGTTCGTCACGGTCAGCTGGTAGTCGACCGACCGGCCCGCGTTCACCGAGGCCGGCGGCACCGGCGAGGTGTGGGTCTTCTCGATCTTCAGGTCGGCGTCACGCGTCGAGTTCGAGTCGTCCGTGTCGCGCGGATCGTTCGTCGAGTTGTCCGCGTGGGCCACCGCCGTGTTCGTCACGACGGCGTTCCACCCCGGGTCGAGGTTCGTCGTCACGCGGAACGCGGCCGACGCCCCCGGAGCGAGGTTCCCCGTCAGCGCGAACGTCTGCGGGTCGCCCGGCGCGGTCGTGCCCGACGTGTGCGTCCAGGTGTTCGGCGCCACCGAGTCGAGCGCCGAGAACGCGAGGTAGGACTCCAGGTCGTCGGTCACCGTGACGTTGCGGGCATCCGCCGTCCCGGTGTTCGTGACCGTCACCTGATAGACGACCGGCTGACCGGGGACCACCGGCGGGACCGGCGACTGCGAGACCGCCGGCACCCACGCGCCGCCGACGAAGACCACGCGGGTCTTGTCGATGCCGAGCGTCGTGTTGGTCGTCGGTGTCGTGGTCGCGTCATCCGTGTTGTTGCCCGGGTTCGGGTCCGTCGTCGCGCCGGGGTTCACGGTCGCGCTGTTCGTGATCGGCGTGCCCGCGGGCTGCGCCGCGACGACGGTGCCGTTCACCGTGAACTGGACGGACTGGGACGGGGTGAGCTTCAGTCCGTCGCCGAGCGTGAAGGTCACCGTGTCGCCGGCGTTGAACGTCGTGCCGCTTGCGGTCCAGCCGGCGGGCGTCACGACGGTGGCGTTCTGCATCCCGGCCGGGATCGTGTCGGTCACCGTGATCGGCTGCGCCGTCGTGGAGAGCGAGTCGGACGGGCCGTTGTTCGTGACCGTCAGCGTCCACGCGAGCGGGTCGCCCGCGTTCGGGGCCGTTGCCGGTCCGGTCTTGTGCATCGCGAGGTCGGCGGACGGGGTCAGCGGCTGGGTCGCCGTGTCCGTGTTGTTGCCGGTGTTCGTCTCGTACGTGCGGCCCGTCACCGTGGCCGTGTTCGTGGCCGTGCCGGTGGCGGATGCCGCGACCGTGACGTTCGCGACGAGGACGATCCGGTCGCTCCCGTCGGCCTTGAGCGAGGTCGAGGTCGAGCCCACGAGGTAGGGGTCACCGGCGGTGCCGGTGCCCGTGATGGGGAGGGAGGTGCCGGTCGTGTCCGCCGCGCTGCTGTAGTAGCGCGCGGTGTACGCGCCGACCGTCACGCCCGCCGGCAGGGTCGAGGTGTCGACGTACGAGAACGGTCCGTAGCCGGCATCCGGTCCCTGGTTGTGGACCGTGATCCGCCACTGCGGCTGCGTGTACGCGCCGCCGACGGCCTGGCCCGGGACCCACTGCGTGGACGCGGTTCCGCCGATCGCCTCCTTGTTCAGGACGAGGTCGGCGAGGTCGAGGAAGGCGTTCGCGGTCGCGTTCGGGCCCGTGTACGAGCCGCCCGCGTTGCCGGTCGCGCCCGACGTGTCGGTCGTGGTGGCCGCCAGCGTGTTCGTGTGCGGCACGTGCACGACCGGGGGACCGGCCTGCGTCACGCCGGCATCCGTCAGCGCCGCCGTGGTGGGCGTCGCCGTGAACGTGATCGTGATCGTGCGCTGCGCGGTCGTCGCGCCCGACGCGGTGCCGGGCAGGGCGGGCGTGGCCGCCGAGACCTGGTTCGCAGCCCACGTCAGCGTCTGCACGCCGCCCGAGATCGGGCTCGAGGCGGGGTCCGCGAGGGCGGTCGTGGCGCCGCCGCCGATCCGGATGTGCGCCGAGCCGGCGTCGAACGTCCAGTTCTTCGGCAGCACGTCCTGCACCGAGATCGTCTGCGCCGGCCCCTGGCCCGTGTTGACGAGCGTCAGCGTCCACGGGAACGGCTGGTTCGCGTAGGCGATGTCGGCGCCGGCCGGGTCGGTGCCGGATGCCGTCTTCGTCAGCGTGACGGCCGGGAAGGCCGGGTCGACGGTCGCGGTGTCCTGCACGGTCGTCGGGTCGTACGGACGGCCGCCCGTCGGGAACGACTCGAAGTGCGTGACCCGGGCCGTGTTGACCTGGTTCGCGTCGGTCAGGTTCGCGCTCGCGATGAGCACGCCTGAGTACGTGAAGGTCTTCGCGTTCGCGTCGCCGAGGTTCAGCGGGCCGGCGAGGTTCCACGTGATCGTGCCGCCACCGCCGGTCGTGCCGTCCTGGCCGGTGATCGTGCCGCCGTCGGAGATCCCGCTGACGATCACGCCGGCCGGGATCGTGTCCGTCACGACGGAGTTGAACGCGGGCGTGTTGCCCGTGTTCGTCACCTTCACCCGGTACGTGAACGTCTGCGCCGGGTTCGCCACGATCGACGCCTGGTTGTCGACGGTCTTGTCGATCGCGAGGACGGGGTTCAGCACCGTGACGTTCGCGGAGCTGTTCTTCGTGACGCGCGTCGTCGAGTCGCCGTTCACGCGGTTCCACGCGAGCTGCACCGTGTTGTGCACGGGGGTGGCCGCGACCGCGTTGGTCAGCGTCGCCGTGAAGGTGATCCGGATCGTGCGGTCACCGGTCGAGGCCGGGACGTCGCCGAGGTTCCAGGTCAGCACCTGGCCGGCCTGGGACACCGCGACCTGGGAGACCGGGTCCGGCCCGGTCGTGGTCCAGCCCGTGACCGTGCCGAACGAGACGCCCGCGGGGAGCGTGTCGGTGATCGCCGTGTCGAAGAACTGGATGTCGCGGGGGAGCGTGACGTCCAGCGTGTACGTCGGGGTCGCGCCGATCGGGGCGGAGGTCGGGTTCACCGACTTCGCAATGGACGCGGCCGCGACCTGCAGCTGCTGCGAGTCCGTCGAGGTGCGGGTGCCGGCGCGGGTCGCGGCATCCGGGAACGTCGACGGGATCGTCGTGCCGGTGAGGTTCGCGGTGTTCTGGTACGTGTCGGAGCCCGACGGCGTCGGGGGCAGGTTCACCGTGTACTGGATCTGCTGCGGCGCGCTCGGGGAGAGGGCCGTCGGCAGGGTCCACCTGATGCTCGTGCCGTTGGCGGTGCCGGGGGCGATGTCGCAGCTCGTGCCCTGCGCGCCGACCACGGCCCCCGCGGGGCCGCCGACGAGCGTGACGTTGAGGAGCGCCGCCGGGACGCAGTCGGTCACGACCGTGCCGTACAGCAGCGGCCGGTTCGCCGCGTTCGTGGCGCGGAGCGTGTAGGTGACCTGCTGGCCGCCGACGAGGTTCGTCGACGGGGTCGCCGACTTGTCGATCGTCGGCGACGGGTCGATGTACTGCACCTGCGCGTCGTGCGAGCCGCTCCAGCTGTCGCTCGCGAACGTCGCGCGGTTGGTGAGGGTGAGCGGGTTCGTGCCGAGGTTGCCGAGGTACGCGACGAGCGTGACCGTGAAGACCTGCGGGACGGCCGAGGAGTTCCGATACGTCGTCGGGAACGTCAGCTGCCCGGAGCCGGACAGCGTGAAATCGCCGGTCGCCGCCCCGGTCAGCGCGGACGCGGTCCACGTCGGCGTGCCGTACACCGTGTACGGCAGGTTGCCGGGCGTGAGGGTGCCGCGGTCGGCGAGCACGCCGTTGGCCACGCTCGTGTGCGCGGGCACCGTCACCGAATACTGGTACGTGATCAGCTCGCCCTGGACGGCTTGACTCACGTCGTTGTTCGGATCGGCCGGGCTGCTCGAGTGGGTGATCTCGGTCGTGACGAGCTGCTTGTCGACGGAGGCGGCCGGGGTGGCCACGGTCGCGTCGTCGTACGTGTTCGTGCCGGGGACCGCGATCTCGCCCGGGCCGGCCGGGGTGGTCGAGATCGGGCCGCTCGGCACCACGGTCGTCGTGCCGGGGCCGTTGCCGATCGTCTGGTAGTCGACGATCGACGCGAGGTTCGTGTAGGTCGTGGCGACCAGGGCGTTGTTCGGGATCGTCACGTCGTAGCCGAGCGTGAGGCCGCGGACCGTGCTCGTGTTCGGGTCGGAGCCGGGCACGGTGGCCGTCACGTTCCAGAGCACGAGCGAGCGGCCGCTGTACGCGCCGGCGACGTCGGAAGGGTAGCCCGGATCCCCGGGGTCGACCGCGGTCGCGGTGAACGTGCCACCGGCGAGCGGGGTCTCGACCGGGCTCGCCGCGCCGACCTTCTGGACCGTCGCGGCCGTGAAGCTCGCGACATCCGCCTTCGTGATGCCGGCGGGGAGGGCGTCCCACACGTGGTAGCCGGTCGTGTCCGTGCGCGGGGCCGTGACATCGACGCGGTAGGTCACGACGTCGCCCTGCCGCACGGCCTGGTTGTCGATGTTCGAGTTGAACGGGTATCCGCCGGCGGGAACGCCGTCGATGTCGCGCACACCCTTGAGGAGCGTGGGGCTGGAGTCGATCTGGATCGCCGACGCGTCGCGGAGGAAGAACACGTCGCCCAGCACGTTCTCCTGCTGGTACTTCATGAGGTTCTGCGGCTTGTCGAGCGCCGCCGCGTTCGGCGACGTCTGGACGACGCGGCCCATGACGTGCAGGACGAGCAGGCCGCTCTGCGGCACGTAGCGGTCGCCGTCGGGGCCGACGGCGCCCACGAGCCAGTCGATGCGCTGCCCGGAGACGGTGGGCGAGGCGACGGTCACGCCCGCGGTCGTGCCGTGGGCGCCGCCGTACACGGTGGAGTCGACGTACTGCACGCCGCGCGGCAGGAAGTCGGTGACCTTCGGGTTGCGGACGTCGATCTGCTTCGCGAAGTCGACCGTGAGCTCGTAACAGACGATGTCGCCCGGGACGAACGCGGCATCCGTCGGGTCGGTCTGATTCTGCGCCCACGGTGCGCCGGGGTCGACGGCGCAGCTGGTCGCCGCGCTCGGCGAGCCGCTCGGCACGACGCTGCCCCGCGGGAGGACCTGCTTCTGGATGCCGGAGAAGTTCGACTTGATGCCCGCGGACGAGTCGTCCCAGACGCTCTGGTCGCCGGACGCCGGGGTGCCGGAGCCGTTCGTGACACCCGCGAGGTTCGCGATCGAGTGCGTGGTCCCGGTGAGCTCGACGTGGTTCGTGAGCGTGTCGCCGGAGGTCGTGTTGCCCTGCCACGGGAGGTTCGTCTGGTACTGCGGGCGCATGAGCACCGTGTACTGGATCCGGTGCGTGGCCTCCGCGGCCATCGTGTTCGGGTCGACCGTCATCGTGAGCGTGAACTTCCCGCTCGCGGCGTCGAAGGAGATGCCGTCGGCGGTCGCGCCGGTGAGGGTCGGGGCGGCGCCCGTCCCCGTGACCGGGAACTGACACTCGGCGGGGAACGGATCGCCCGAAACCGGCACGTTCGACGGGAGTGCGGGGCACAGGCCGTTCGGGATCGTGTCCGTCACCGTCATCCCGCCGGCGCTCGTGTACTCGCTCGTCGCGAGGTCGAGCGTGAAGGTCGCGAGGCCGTTCGTCACGAACGAGTCCGGCGCCGTGCCGTGCGTGTCGACGCTCTTCAGGATCCGGAGATCCATCGCCTGGATCGTCTCGGTGTCGGTGTCGGACACGCTCGCCGAGGCGCCCGCCGCGCGCGGACCGGCGTACGTGCCGGCGACGGTCGCCGTGTTCGTGTAGGGCTTCCCGTCGCCCGGGTGGATGCTCGGCGGGACCGGTCCCAGGCCTTGGCGCGTCGAGGGGCCGTTGTTGTTGTTCAGGTTCGCGGCCTGCTGACCCGTCGTGTTCGGGGGCCCGCCCGCGGTCGTGACGAAGTTCATCGTGTTCTCGAACAGCGCGACGGCGGCGCGGTACTTGATGACGTACGCGCCCGCGGTCCCGGCGGTGCCCGGGACCGACTGGGGCACGCCGTTGATGCCCACGTTCGAGCTCGTGTTCGTGAGAGACGGGAGGTTCCACGTGACCTTCGTGTAGACGCCGGCGGCGAGGCCGGCGGGCAGGCCGCTGTCCACGGTCTCGACGGTGGCCGGGGTGAGGCAGTCGCCCGGATCGCCGGCGGTCCCGAGCGGGCCGGCGCCGGGGTACTCGCGGGAGCCGCCCAGCGCGCCGCCGCTCGTGTAGAGCAGCGGGGAGTTCTGCGTGTTCTCGACCGTGCCGCACCCGAGGAACTCGAGGCCGGCCGGGAGGTAGTCGACGACCGTGACGCCGTTCGTGGCACCCTCGGGCGTGTTCTCGACCGTCAGCGTGTAGGTCGTCGGGTTGTCGTGCACGCCGCGGAGGAGCTCGATCTCGGGGCTCGGCTCCGTCTTGGTCAGACGCAGCGCGTGGACGGGTGCCGTCGTGGATGCGGTGCCCGAGCTCGTGTCGTTCAGGGCCGGCACGCCGCCGACGCCCGTGGAGCCGTCGAACATCGGGACCAGCGTGGGGTCGCTCGAGACGTAGCCGGTGAGGCCGAAGGCCGGGTTCGCGCCGACCGGGAACACGGCGGCATCCGGACGCACCGTCAGCGTCGAGGTGTAGGCCGCGGTCGCCGGGAGGTCGGCGACATCCATGAAGACCCAGAGCTGAAAGCCGGCCGGCACCGTGGCGAGCGGCGGGGTCTTCGCGCTGTTGGGGAGCGTGTCGCCGCTCGCGTAGACGATCGGCGTACCCATCCCGCCCGACGAGACGAAGCCGATCCCGTTCGGCACGGTCAGGGTCAGGGACGTGTTGTACCCGTTCTGCGTCGACGACGAGTTCTTCACGCCGACGTCGAACGTCGCATCCTCACCCGCAAGGATGAACGGCTTCGGATCCGCGTCGCCGTACTTCCCGCCGGTCTGCTCCAGCGCGATCGACACCGTGGGGGCCGGGATCGCCGCCGCGCTCGCCGCCGTCGTCGCGCCCCACACGCTGAGGCCGATCGTGGACAGCACGATCGCCGGGGCGAGGATCAGCGAGATCAGGCGGGCGCGCTTCTTCTGCGCGCGGAAGCGCGCCGCGCGGCGGGAGGAGCGCAGGGGTGCACCAAGGGCAGACGACATCGTTACGGGTCTCCGGTTCGTCGGTCGGAAGAGCCCGCCGGGGATCGCGTTCCCCCGGCGCGCTCGAGAACCCGGCAGCGCCGCGCGGGTGTCCCTCGAGCGGATTCGGGTCTGCATCGGGGGATCGCGGCGCATGCCGGACAAGAAGCGAGTCTGGAGGGTGAGATTCTTCTTAGGGTCCGCGTCACCCGGAATTCACCCCCGGGTTCACCCCCGACCGGGTGCGTTGGGGATCCGTGGCGGCGTGCCCTATAGTGGAATCTTGGTGCGCTCGCTGAGGCGCGCCGCGAACGTGAGCCCTCCACCGGCTTCTTCGACGGGATCCCCGGCGAAGCGCCCCGGAGCGGGATTCACGGACCTCTCCGTTCGATCAAGAAAGCAGCACTATCGTGACGCGCACCTACACCCCGAAGGCCGGCGAGATCCAGCGCGAATGGCTGGTCATCGACGCGACCGACGTCGTCCTGGGCCGCCTGGCCTCGCACGCCGCCGCGCTTCTGCGCGGCAAGCACAAGGCGACCTTCGCCAACCATGTCGACACCGGCGACTTCGTCGTCATCGTCAACGCCGACAAGGTCGCGCTGACGGGCCAGAAGCTCCAGAAGAAGCTCGCCTACCGCCACTCGGGCTACCCGGGCGGCCTCACGGCGACCTCCTACGCGGAGCTCATGGAGAAGAACCCGGTCCGCGCCGTCGAGAAGGCGATCCGCGGGATGCTCCCCAAGAACAGCCTGGGCCGCCAGCAGCTGGGCAAGCTCAAGGTGTACGCCGGTGCCGAGCACCCGCACGCCGCGCAGCAGCCCAAGACGTACATCTTCGACCAGGTCGCCCAGTAAGCGCGGCGAGAACAGGATCCTCACGATGTCGAACATCGAAATCACCGAAACCCCCGACGGCAACTACTCCACCGAGACCCCGGCCGACGAGGTCGTCGCGGCCGTCGCGCGTCCCGTCCTCAGCGTCCCCGGCGCGGCCGTGGGCCGCCGCAAGCAGGCCATCGCCCGCGTACGGATCGTCCCCGGCACCGGCGTGATCACGGTCAACGGCCGCACGATCGAGGACTATTTCCCCAACAAGCTGCACCAGCAGCTCATCAACGACCCGTTCACGGTGCTGAACCTCGCCGGCGCGTACGACGTGATCGCGCGCATCTCCGGCGGCGGCCCCTCGGGTCAGGCCGGCGCGCTGCGCCTCGGCATCGCCCGCGCCCTCAACGGCGTCGACGTCGAGAACAACCGCCCGGCCCTGAAGAAGGCCGGCTTCCTCTCGCGCGACGCGCGCGTCAAGGAGCGCAAGAAGGCCGGTCTCAAGAAGGCGCGCAAGGCGCCCCAGTACTCGAAGCGCTGATCCGGCCCATGGCGCTGTTCGGCACGGACGGCGTACGGGGCCTCGCGAACGGCCCCGTGCTCACGGCGGACCTCGCCCTCTCCCTCGCCCAGGCGGCCGCGGTCGTCCTGGGGAGGGGGCGGAGTGCGGACGCGCGGCGCGCGAGTGGTCGCCGGCTCACGGCGATCGTCGCGCGCGACCCGCGCGTGTCGGGCGAGTTCCTCTCCGCAGCCGTGGCGGCCGGGCTCGCCTCCTCGGGCGTGGACGTGCTGGATGCCGGCGTGCTGCCCACCCCGGCCGCCGCGTTCCTCGTCGCCGATCGCGACGCGGACTTCGGCGTCATGGTGTCGGCGTCGCACAACCCGGCACCGGACAACGGCATCAAGATCTTCGCGCGCGGCGGGGTGAAGCTTCCCGACGTCGTCGAGGAGCGGATCGAGGCCGCCATGGCCGCGCCGAAGCTGCAGCCGACCGGTGGCGATGTCGGGCGCATCCAGCGGTTCGCGGATGCCGAGGACCGCTACATCGTGCACCTCCTCCAGTCGCTGCCGCATCGGCTCGACGGTCTGCACGTCGTGCTCGACTGCGCGCACGGCGCGGCATCCGGGGTCTCGCCCGAGACGTTCCGGGATGCCGGGGCACGGGTCACGGTCATCGGCGCCGATCCCGACGGCATCAACATCAACGACGGCCACGGCTCGACGCACCTCGACGTGCTCCAGGCGGAGGTCGTGCGCATCGGCGCCGACCTGGGCATCGCCCACGACGGCGACGCCGACCGCTGCCTCGCCGTGGACGCGGCCGGCCGCATCGTCGACGGCGACCAGATCATGGCGATCCTCGCGGTCGGGATGAAGGAGCGGGGCGTGCTCGCGCACGACACGCTCGTGGCGACCGTCATGAGCAACCTCGGCCTGCATCGTGCGATGGCCGACCACGGCATCTCCGTCGTGCAGACCTCGGTCGGCGACCGCTACGTGCTCGAGGCGATGAACGAGGGCGGCTTCGCACTCGGCGGCGAGCAGTCCGGCCACGTCATTATGAGCCGGTTCGCGACGACGGGCGACGGCCTTCTCACGGGCCTCCACCTGATGAGCGAGATGGCGGCGCACGGGAAGTCCCTCGCCGAGCTCGCCTCGGTCATGACCGTGTACCCGCAGGTGCTCGTCAACGTGCCCGGGGTCGACCGCGCCCGGGTCGACGACGAGATCGTGGCGGCGGCGGTCGCGGAGGCGACCGCGCAGCTCGGCGACACCGGCCGCGTGCTGCTGCGCGCCTCGGGCACGGAGCCCCTGGTGCGGGTCATGGTGGAGGCCGCCGACGCGCCCCTCGCCCGCGAGACCGCGGACTCCCTCGCCTCGGTCGTGCGCGCCCGCCTCTCGCTGTAACCCCGGCATCCGCGCCGGCCGGGCTCGGACGCCGGCCGGGCTCAGCCCGACACCACCCACGTGAGAACGCGCTTGTGTCACGAAAACGTGCCGTTTTCGTGACACAAGCGCGTTCTCGGGGAGGGGTGGCCCAGGGAGGGGCGGCCCGGGGAGGGGTGGCCCGGGGAGGGGTGGCCCGGGGTCAGGGGGCGGGGGTCAGCGCCAGGCCATGGACTCGATGTAGCGGAGGAGGACGCCCTCGCGGAGGGCCCAGGGGCTGACCTCGAGCTCGTCGACCTCGAGGAGCTGCATCGCGGTGTGCAGGACCACGGCCCCGGCGACGATCTGGACCGTGCGGTCGGCCGTGATGCCGGGCAGCTCCTGGCGGGCGGATGCCGGGATGCGGGCGAGCCGCGGGATCCACGACCCGAGAGCTGCGCGCGGCAGCACCATCCGCTCGATCCCCGACCAGCCCGGGACGGGGTATCCGGCGAGCTTCGCGAGCGACCGGATCGCCTTCGACGAGCCGACCACGTGGTCCGGCCGGGGCTGCGTCGCGAAGCGCTGCGCCACCGGCGCCAGCACGCGCCGCGCGTGCTGGGCGAGCGTCTCGATCGCGGCCTCGCCCGGCGGGTCGTCGGGCAGGAATTGCACGGTCATGCGGCCCGCGCCGAGGGGGACGGATGCCGCGGCGTCCGGCAGCTCGTCGACCCCGGACGCGATCTCGAGCGACCCGCCGCCGATGTCGAAGAGGAGGATCTGCCCCGCGGACCAGCCGAACCAGCGGCGTGCCGCGAGGAAGGTGAGCCGGGCCTCCTCCTCGCCGCCGAGCACCTGCAGGCGCTGGCCGAGGGCCTTCTCGATCCGCCCGATCACCTCGGGTCCGTTCGTGGCCTCGCGCACGGCGGACGTCGCGGTCGCGAGCAGCTCCGCGACCTTCTCGGCCTTGGCCACGCGGCGCGCCTCGGCGACGGCATCCTCCAGCGCACGGATGCCCTTGCGCGAGATCGAGCCGTCCTTCTCCAGGTAGCGCATGAGCCGGAGGACCGTGCGCTTGCTCGTCGTGCCCTGCGGCCGGCCGCCGGGGTGCACGTCGGCCACGAGGAGGTGGACCGTGTTGGATCCGATATCGAGGACGCCCAGACGCACGGGAGTCCAGGGTAGCGGTCGCGCGGGGCTACGATGTTCGCCATGCCCGAAGCCGTCGACGCCGCGCCGCTCGCGATGTCGCTGTATCAGGAGATCGATCGCGGCGATTGGGCACGGCTCGCCGCCGGCATGACGCAGCCGCTGACCGAGACCGAGGTCGTGCAGCTGCGCGGTCTCGGCGACCGGCTGAGCCTCGACGAGGTCGAAGAGGTCTACCTCCCGCTCAGCCGCCTCCTCAGCCTCTACGCCAACTCCACCCAGCGGCTCGGTGCGGACACGAGCACGTTCCTCGGTGAACCGGATGGCACGACCCCGTTCGTCGTCGGCGTCGCCGGTTCCGTCGCGGTCGGGAAGTCGACGATCGCGCGCCTCCTCCGCGAGCTCATGAGTCGCTGGTCCGACACGCCGCGCGTCGAGCTCGTCACGACGGACGGTTTCCTCTACTCCAACGCGGAGCTCGAGCGGCGCGGGCTCATGGGCCGCAAGGGCTTCCCGGAGTCGTACGACCGACGCGCGCTCGTCCGTTTCCTCACCGACGTCAAGAGCGGCGCCGACGAGGTGCGCGCACCCGTCTACTCGCACGTGAAGTACGACATCGTTCCGGACGCGAGCATCACCGTTCGCCGACCGGACGTCGTGATCGTCGAGGGGCTGAACGTGCTCCAGCCGTCGCCGGCCCCGCACGACGTCGCGGTGAGCGACCTGTTCGACTTCTCCGTCTACGTGGATGCCGAGGCCGCGCACATCGAGGAGTGGTACGTCCAGCGGTTCCTCGCCCTGCGGGCGGGCGCCTTCGCCGATCCGAGTTCGTACTTCCGCGTGTTCTCGGAACTCTCCGACGAGCAAGCCGTCGAGACCGCGCGTCGGTACTGGAACGAGATCAACCTCCCGAACCTCGTGGAGAACGTTCTGCCCACGAAGCACCGGGCGAGCCTCGTCCTTCAGAAGGGTGCGAACCACGAGGTCGAGCGGGTCCTCCTCCGCAAGCTCTGACCATCGGCCGTCCGCCTCGCCGTGGTCGAAGCTGGGCGAACACATAACCACGCCATATCCGCCGGGCTCCCCTGGCTGATCGTGCCTTCGTAGCGTCTCTCGGGGACGTTTCTCGAAAGGACCGAGGCATGGCGAAAACGCGCGTGCGAGGATCGCGACGCTGGTGGCGACGCCCGGGGATCATCATCACGATCGCGGCCGTCGTGGTCGTGGCCGGCGGCGGCACCGCGGCGGCCGTCTACTTCCTCTCGCCGAAGCCGGCCGGAGAGCGCCTCGTCGCCGCTGCGGTGGGTACGTACGACCAGAGCGTGCAGGCGTCGGGGACGATCGAGCCCGCGACGGTCGCGAACCTGAGCTTCGGTTCCGGCGGCACCGTCGATGCCGTCGACGTTCAAGTCGGGCAGACGGTCGCGGCGGGGCAGGCGCTCGCCGCGATCGATCCGACGCAGCTGCAGAACCAGGTGACGCTCGCCCAGGCGGAGCTGAATCAGGCGGACGCGCAGCAGAGCGCGGCATCCGGCGGCAGCGACGCGCAGATCGCCGCGGCGTCGGCGCAGGTCGCGTCGGCGCAGGCGAAGCTGCAGCTCGCGCAGACCGCGGTGACGCAGGCGACGCTGACCTCGCCGATCGCGGGGGTCGTTGCTGCGGTGAACGTCTCGGTGGGCACGCAGATCGGATCCAGCGGCACGGCCGGCTCGTCCGGTGGCTCGTCCTCGTCGCGGACCTCGGCATCCTCCGCATCCGCCTCGTCGAGCGCGCCGACCAGCACGGCGGCCGCTGTCACCGTGATCTCGCCGAGCTCGTGGATCGTCCAGACGACCGTGAGCAACGCGGATCTGGCGAACATCAAGACCGGTATGCAGGCCCAGGTGACCCCGACCGGCGCGACCCAGCCGCTCTTCGGCACCGTGCAGTCGATCGGCGTGGAGTCCTCGTCGAGCACGGCGGGCGTCGCGCAGTTCCCGGTGACGATCGCGCTCACCGGCGCGCCCACGGGGCTCTACGCCGGCACGGTTGCGAGCGTCAGCATCGTCACGAGCGAGCGCGACAACGTGCTCACCGTGCCGACGGCGGCCGTGCGCACCGAGAACGGACAGACGGTCGTGACCGTGAGCGACAACGGCGTGGATCAGACCGTGCAGGTGACCCTCGGCCAGATCTTCGGCGCGCAGACCGAGGTCACGGCGGGTGTGTCCGAGGGTCAGCAGATCGTCGTGCCGGTCGCCACGGCGCGCGCCGGCGGGACGGGCGGCGGCGCCGGCATCTTCGGCGGCGGCGGTGGCGCCGGCGGTACCGGTCGCGGGGGGACCGGGGGAGCGGGCGGCGGTGCGGGCCGCACGGGCGGGGGCGGCGCAGGGTCCGGCTCCGGATCGACCGGGGGCAACTGACATGCGGGGCGATCCCATCATCGAGCTCGACGAGGTGCGCAAGTCGTACACGATCGGCGACATCGAGGTGCAGGCCCTCCGCGGGCTCAGCCTCACGGTGCGCGAGGGCGACTACCTCGCCGTGATGGGCCCGTCCGGCTCCGGCAAGTCCACGCTCATGCACATCCTCGGCTGCCTCGACATCCCGACGTCCGGGACGTATCGGCTCGCCGGGGAGGATGTCTCGACTCTGTCGGAGGCGCAGCTGGCCGAGATCCGGAACCGTCGTATCGGCTTCGTCTTCCAGCAGTTCAACCTGCTGCCGTCGCTGGCGGCGTGGCGCAACGTCGAGCTCCCGCTCGTATACGCCGGCGTCGGCCGCGACGAGCGCAAGCGCCGCGCGATCGAGGCGCTGGAGAACGTCGGCCTGGGCAATCGCGTCGATCACCGGCCGAACGAGCTCTCCGGCGGCCAGCAGCAGCGCGTCTCCGTCGCGCGGGCTCTCGTGACGCGGCCGAGCATGATCCTCGCCGACGAGCCGACCGGAAACCTGGACAGCGTGTCGACGGAGGACATCCTGGGGCTCTTCGACGAGCTGCACGAGCAGGGCCGCACGGTCGTCGTCATCACGCACGAGCACGAGGTTGCGGACCGCGCCGCGCACGCGGTCAGCATCCGCGACGGGGAACTGCAGGATCCGGACGGGGTCCTGGCGGCGGCCGGGGACGAGGTCGGGCGATGAACTGGGCCGAGACGCTGCGCACCGCGTTCGACGCGATCCGGCACCGGCGGATGCGGTCCGCGCTGACCGTGCTCGGCATCCTCATCGGCATCGCGGCGGTCATGCTGACGGTCGGTCTCGGGCAGGGCGCGCAGCAGCAGGTCACCGCGCAGATCGACTCGCTCGGATCGAACCTTCTCGTGGTCACGCCCGGATCGACGACCAGCGTCGGCGGGGTGCGCGGAGGAGCCGGATCGGCGTCGACGCTCACCGCCGCCGACGCGGCCCTCCTGTCGAACACCACCGTCGCGCCCGACATCGCGGCCGTCGCACCGGTGTCCACCAGCTCGCAGCTCGTCGTCGCCGGCACCGCGAACTGGACGACCTCGATCGTGGGCACCACGCCGACCTGGCTGCCGGTGCGTGCGCGCAGCGTCGTGTCCGGCCGCTTCTTCACGAGCGACGAGGTGAACGACCTCGCGCACGTCGCCGTGATCGGGTCGACCACGGCATCGGATCTGTTCGGCCTCCGCGATCCGGTCGGCCAGCAGGTCACGGTCGGCGGCGTCCCGTTCACGATCATCGGCGAGCTCAACACCGCCGGCTCCACGGTCGGCGGCGACCAGGACGACCAGCTCGTCGTGCCCTCGACGACGTGGGCGTCGGTCTTCTCGAGCTCGGGCGGATCCACCGTCTCGTCGATCTACGTCGAGGCCGCGAGCACGCAGACCCTGTCGGCCGCCTATCAGGAGGCCGACAACGCGCTGCTCACGCAACACGGCGTCACGTCCGCGAACGCCGACTTCCAGGTCGCGAGCCAGGCCTCTCTCCTGCAGACGGCAACGTCGACGACCCAGATCCTGACGATCCTGCTCGCTGGGATCGCCGCGATCTCGCTGCTCGTCGGCGGCATCGGCGTGATGAACATCATGCTCGTCTCCGTCACGGAGCGGGTGCGGGAGATCGGCCTGCGGAAGGCCCTCGGCGCCACTCCACGGGCGATCCTGCGCCAGTTCCTCGTCGAGGCCAGCGTGCTCGGCCTCATCGGCGGGGTGCTCGGCATCGCGCTGGGCACCGTGGGCGCCCTGACCCTGCCCGCTGTGCTGAACCAGCCGGTGCTGCTGTCCCTCCCGGTCGCCGCGGGCGCCCTGCTGGTGTCACTGATCATCGGAATCGTGGCGGGGGTCTACCCCGCCGGACGAGCGGCGCGACTGGCGCCGATCGACGCGCTGAGGAGCGAATGACATGAAGTACAAGAAGACCTCCCTCCTGGTGGTCCTGGCCGGAGCAGCGATCGTGCTCTCGGCCTGCTCCGCCGCGGCCGGCGCCGCAGACAACGGAGCCCCGAACCCCGGACCCTCCAGCAGCCGTTCCGCGCGCGTTCCGGGGGTGAGCGGCCTGGTCGCCGCCGTCTCCGGCAGCACCGCACAGGTGCAGTCGCGGACGGCGCAGACCGCCGTGACCTGGACCTCGTCGACGACCTTCCAGACCCAGAAGACGGCGGATGCCACGGCCCTGGCGGCAGGCGACTGCGTCGTGGTCCGGGACCAGAACGGCGCCAACGGCTCGTCGGGGACCCCGCCGACCCAGGTGACGGCGACCGCGGTCGACATCACCGCGACGGGCGGATCGACGTGCGCCGGCTTCGGCGGTCCGGGCGGGCCGGGCGGCGGCAACGGCGGCGGGAACGGGGCAGGCCCCCAGGGCGGCGGGAACGGCGCTCAGGGCTCGGGCGGTCCGTCGGCGCGGCCTGGCGCGGGTGGCTTCGGCGCATTCGGCCAGATCGCCTCGGTCGGAAGCGGCTCGTTCGTCGTCACCGAGACCGCGCGTGACGGCAGCTCGACCCAGGTGACCGTCACGACGTCTGCGGCGACGACCTACTCGCAGGTCGTCGCCGGCAGCGCGAGCGACGTCACGACCGGCGTGTGCGTCACGGCCACCGGGGCGAAGGACGGCACGGGCTCGCTCACGGCCACCGCGATCACCGTCAGCCCGGCCGTCAACGGCGTCTGCATGGCGGGCTTCGGTGCCCGCGGCGCAGGCGGCGCGGGCTCCGGCTCGTCCGGCTCGAACTCGTAGCGACCGGCCCCGGCCCGCACCCTCGAACGGAAAGAGCACCATGTCACCCACGCGGCCACGTCGACGCCTCACCTGGATCGTCGGCAGCGCCATCGGCCTCGTCGTGGTCGTGGTCGCCGCCGGCGGCGCGGTCGCGGCGGTCCAGGCGTCGGGCGGATCCGACCGCTTCCGCACCGCCGAGGTCTCGACCGGCGACGTGGCGCGCGTGCTCACCCTGACCGGAACGGTGCAGCGGCTCGGCGACACCTCGGTGAGCTTTCCGACGTCGGGCACCGTGACGAGCGTCCCCGTGACGGTCGGGCAGACGGTCACCGCCGGGGTGACGCTCGCGACGATCGACCCGGCGCCGCTGCAGGCGGCGCTGCTCGCCGCGCAGGCGCAGCTCGCCACCGATCAGGCGACGCTCGACGCGGCCCAGTCCGGGACGAGCACCGGCGGCTCGGGTTCGGGGGGTGCGGGTTCGGGCGGCTCGGGTTCGGGTGGCGCGGGCTCGGGTGGCGCGGCGACGGGTAGCTCGGGTGGCGCGGCTTCGGGTGGCGCGGCGACGGAGGCGATCACGGCTGCGACGACGGCGATGGATGCCGCGGTGAAGGCCGAGCAGACGGCGTGCGCCGCGCTCCTCGCGCCGACCCCGACGCCAACGCCGACGCCGACGCCGACCCCGACCAACTCGCCGTCGCCGTCGTCCAGCCCGACAGCCTCGCCCTCGCCGACCCCCACCAGTTCGCCCTCGCCGACCCCGTCCGCCTCATCGGGCGGCACCCCGACGACCGCGGAGCTCCAGCAGTGCACGTCGGCGATCGCGAAGGCGAGTGCGGCGATCGCCAAGGCGGCCGCGGCGATCGTCTCGGCATCCCACGGCGGCGGGGCAACGCCGGGGGCGTCCTCGGGCGGCGGGTCCGCCTCCGCCTCCGCCTCCGCCTCCGCCTCCGCCTCCAGCTCGTCCGATGCCACCCAGGCCAGCCGTGTCGCCTCGGCGGCGGTCACCGTCCTGCAGGACCAGTCGGCGGTCGCGACGGCCCAGGCGAACCTCGCCGAAGCGACCCTCGTCGCGCCCGTCACGGGCGTCGTGGCGAGCATCCCCTTCGCGGTCGGCGACACCGCGACGACGAGCGAAGCCATCGTCATCGCCGCGGCCGGTGACGCCGACGTCACGGTCGACGTGCCGGTCGCGGACATGCCGCTGGTGTCGTCGGGGCTCGCCGCGCAGGTGACCCCGGACGGCGCGCAGACCGCGCTGCCGGGCACGGTCACGACCGTGAGCCTGCTGCCGGCATCCGCCTCGTCGAGCTCGCCGTCGTACCCCGCGGTCGTCACGGTCACCAATCCGCCGATCGCCCTCGCCACCGGGTCGCAGGCCGTCGTGGCGCTGACCGTCGCATCGGTCAAGAACGTGTTGCGGATCCCGGCGTCGGCGCTGACGGGCCTCACCGGCACGACCGCGACCGCGTCGGTGATGACCGGCTCCGACAGCGCGAGCCCGGTGACGGTGCAGGTCGGCGCGGTCGGCGACGGCTGGGCGGAGATCCAGAGCGGCCTCCAGGCCGGTCAGCAGGTCGTGATCGCCGACACGGCGGCGGTGCTGCCGAGCAACTCCACCGCCGTCCGTTTCGGCGCGGGCGGCGGCGGATTCGGCGGTGGCGGCGCCACCTTCACCGGCGGAGCCCGCGCCGGAACCGGTGGCACCGCCCGCGCCGGCGGCTGATCCCGCACCCACCTGCCTCCGAGACGCCGGCCGGCCCGTCCCCTCCCCGCGCCGGGACCTGTCCTCCACCTCCCGTGCCGGGGCCTGTCCTCCACCTCCCGGCGCCGGCGGACATGTCCTCCACCTCCGCGAGAACGCGCTTGTGTCATGAATCCACGGCGTGTCTGTGACACAAGCGCGTTCTCGCGGGGAGGGTGCGCGGTGAGGCTGCGCGGGGAAGGGCGCACCTCCGCAAGCTCTGAGCCTTCTGCCGGGTCGGTGCCCGACCCGAACCGGTCAGGTGGCTTCCCTAGGATGGTCCCCATGTGCGGAATCGTCGGATACGTCGGCCCTCGTCCGAGCCAGGACATCCTTCTCGCGGGTCTGGCCCGGCTCGAGTACCGCGGATACGACTCCGCGGGGGTCGCGATCGTCGATGGTGACGGCCGGCTCGGGATGCGCAAGCGCGCGGGCAAGCTCGCCGTCCTGCGCGACGACCTCGCGCTCGCCCCGTTGCCGGCGGGCGCGACGGGCATCGGACACACGCGGTGGGCGACCCACGGCGGCCCAACCGACGGCAACGCCCATCCGCACCTCGCCGACGACGACCGGCTCGCCGTCATCCACAACGGCATCATCGAGAACTTCGGCGCCCTGAAGCAGGAGCTCGTCAGCGAGGGCTACACGTTCCGGAGCGAGACCGACACCGAGGTCGCGGCGGTGCTGCTCGGCCGCGAGTACCGCGAGACGGGCGACCTCGTCGAGGCGTTCCGGCGCACGGTCGGGCGGCTCGAGGGCGCGTTCACGCTCCTCGCCGTGCACCAGGACCAGCCCGGCCTCGTCGTCGGCGCCCGCCGCAACTCGCCGCTCGTGATCGGGCTCGGCGTCGGCGAGAACTTCCTCGGCTCGGACGTCGCGGCGTTCGTCGAGCACACGCGCAACGCGCTCGCGATCGGGCAGGACGAGATCGTCGCGATCACCGCCGACACGGTCACCGTGACGAACTTCGACGGCCACCCGGTCGAGGTCGAGCCGTTCGAGGTGACGTGGGATGCCACGGCGGCGGACAAGGGCGGCTGGTCGTCGTTCATGGCGAAGGAGATCGCGGAGGAGCCCGAGGCGGTCGCCAACACGCTGCGCGGCCGCATCCACGACGGGGTCGTGGCGATCCCCGAGCTCGACGGCCTCGATCACCTCTTCCGCGACGCCCAGCGCATCATCATCGTCGCGTGCGGCACCGCCGCCTACGCCGGGCAGGTCGGCAAGTACGCGATCGAGCAGTGGGCGCGCGTCCCGGTCGACGTCGAACTCGCGCACGAGTTCCGCTACCGCGACCCGGTGATCGGGCCGGAGACGCTCGTCGTGTCCATCAGCCAGTCCGGCGAGACGATGGACACGCTCATGGCGGTCAAGTACGCGCGCGAGCGCGGCGCCCGCACCCTGTCGATCTGCAACACGCAGGGTGCGACGATCCCGCGGGAGTCGGACGCCATCGTCTACACGCACGCCGGCCCGGAGGTCGCGGTCGCATCGACCAAGGCGTTCGTCGCGCAGATCGCTGCGCTGGAGCTCCTCGCCCTCCACATCGGACGGATCCGGGGCATCCTGTCGTCCACCGAGATCGCGCACCACGTCCGCGAGCTCGAGGCGGTGCCGGCGAAGATCCAGCACGTGCTCGACCTCGAGTCCGAGCGCATCGCGCAGCTCGCGCACTGGATGGCGGACACCCGATCCGTGCTGTTCCTCGGGCGGAACGTCGGCTTCCCCATCGCGATGGAGGGCGCCCTCAAGCTCAAGGAGATCACGTACATCCACGCCGAGGGCTTCGCCGCGGGCGAGCTCAAGCACGGTCCGATCGCGCTGATCGAGCCCGGCCAGCCGGTCTTCGTGCTCGTGCCGTCCCCACGCGAGTCGCCGGTGCTGCACGCGAAGGTCGTCTCCAACATCGAGGAGATCCAGGCCCGCGGCGCGCGCGTCATCGCGATCGCCGAGGAGGGCGATGTCGCCGTGCTGCCGTCGTCCGACGAGGTGTTCCGCATCCCGCTCGCCGGTCCCCTCTTCGAGCCGCTCCTCGCGGTCGTGCCCCTGCACCTGTTCGCCCTCGGACTCGCCACAGCCCGCGGTCTGGACGTGGACCAGCCGCGCAACCTCGCGAAGTCGGTCACCGTCGAGTAGCCCGTGATCGTCGGCATCGGCGTCGACCTCGTCGACATCCCGCGGTTCGAGCAGCACCTCGCGCGCACCCCGGGTCTCCTCACGCGCCTGTTCTCGCCGGCGGAGCGGTTGCTGAAGCCGCGCTCGCTCGCGGCCCGGTACGCCGCGAAGGAGGCGCTCATCAAGGCCCTCGGCGGCTCGGACGGCGTGCACTGGACCGAGATCGAGGTGACCCCGGAGGCATCCGGGCGCCCGTGGTTCACGCTCAGCGGGTCCACGGCCGAGATCGTCGCGGCCCGCGGTATCCGCACGCTGCATCTGTCCATGTCGCACGATGCGCAGCTGGCGACGGCGTACGTCGTCGCCGAATCCGGCGGGGATCCCGCTATCGAGGCAGGGGGGACGTCCGCGTGAGCAGGCTGCCGGCAGGGGTCATGCGCGAGGCGACGATCGACGTCGGCGCGATCGAGGCGAACGTGCGGCACCTGCGCCGCATCGTCGGGGTCGAGGTCATCGCGGTCGTCAAGGCCGAGGGATACGGGCACGGCGCGGCGAGGTCCGCCGCGGCGGCGCTCGCGGGCGGGGCGACACGGCTCGGCGTCGCGGACGTCGGCGAGGGTCTGGCCCTGCGCCGCGCCGGGATCGACGCGCCCATCCTCGCGTGGCTGCACGCGCCCGGCGCCTCGTTCGGGGAGGCGGTGGATGCCGGGATCGAGCTCGGCATCTCCTCGTACACGCAGCTGCAGGCCGCCGCCGCCGCGGCCGCGATGGACCGGCCCGCTGCCGTGCACCTCAAGCTCGAGACGGGCCTGGGCCGCAACGGCATCGCGCCCGCGGACTTCGCGGTCGTGTTCGCGGAGGCGGCCCGCCTGGAGCGGATCGGCAAGCTCCGCGTCGTCGGTGCGTTCAGCCACCTCTCGAACGCCTCGCCGGAGGAGGATCGCGCCGCGCTGCGGTTGTTCGAGGACGGCCTCGCCGTCGCGGGATCCGTGGGTCTCGCGCCGCGGCTGCGCCACCTCGCGGCCACGGGCGCCGCGATCACGCTGCCGGAGACGCGCCTGAACTGTGTCCGCCTCGGGGTCGGGATCTACGGGCTCTCCCCGTTCCCGGACCGGACCTCCGCCGACCTGGGCCTGCGCCCGGCCATGACCGTGCGCGCGTCCGTCGCGGCCGTGCGCCGCGTGTCCGACGGCCACGGTGTCTCGTACGGCTACGACCACCGCGCGGACGGGGACACGACCCTCGCGCTCGTCCCCCTCGGCTACGGCGACGGGGTGCCGCGTCAGGCGTCCGGCGGGGGCGCGGTCTCGATCAACGGCCGCACATTCCCGGTCGCCGGCCGCGTCGCGATGGACCAGCTCGTCGTCGACGTCGGGGACCACGCCGTCGCGGTCGGCGACGAGGCGATCCTGTTCGGCGACCCCACGCTCGGCGCGCCCGCCGTGGAGGCGTGGGCGGATGCGGCTGACACGATCAACTACGAGATCGTCACGCGCATCGGCCCGCGCGTGCCGCGCCGGCAGGTGTCCGCGTGATCGCACCGAGCGCGGTGACCGACCTTCGGGCGGCGGCGTGAGCGGCCTCGACCCGCTCGTCGGCCGCCACGAGATCGCGACGGCGGCCCAGATGACGGCGCTCGGGGCGCGGATGGGCGGGATGCTGCGCGCCGGCGACCTCGTCGTGCTGACCGGCGCGCTCGGCGCGGGCAAGACGACCCTCACGCGCGGGATCGGCGCGGCCCTCGGGGTGCGCGGCACCGTGCAGAGCCCGACGTTCGTGATCGCCCGCACGCACCCGTCGCTCGGGGCCGGGCCCGCCCTGCTCCACGTCGACGCGTACCGGCTCGGGAGCGCGGCGGAGCTCGACGACCTCGACCTCGACCTGGACCACGCGGTGACCGTGGTCGAATGGGGCCGCGACTACGTCGCCGGTCTCCGGGAGCGCTGGTGGGAGGTCGAGATCGAGCGGCCGAGCGCCGGCCCGGAGGACGAGCTCGAGGCATCCGATCCGCGCACGGTCACGATCACCCGCCACCCCGGGTGACCCCCTCGGCATAATGGGTCACGCAACGGAACGGGTGGAGGAATGGTGAAAGCAGTCATCGTCGTCGGCAACCCCAAGCCGGCGTCCCGGACGCGTCACGTGGCGGAGGTGCTCGTGGATGCGCTCCTTGAGCCCGGCACGTACGACCTCGAGGTCATCGATCTCGCCGACTACACCGACGAGATCTTCTCGTGGGAGTCCGAACGGGTGGGCGCGCTGAACGCCCGGGTCGCCCAGAGCGACCTCGCCGTGTTCGCGTCGCCGACGTACAAGGCGACCTACACGGGGCTGCTGAAGGCGTTCCTCGACCGGTATCCGACGAACGGGCTCGCGGGGGTGACGGCGATCCCGCTGCACACCGGTGGCGACTTCTCGCACTCGATGGGCCCGACGTTCACGCTCGCCCCGCTGCTCGCGGAGCTCGGCGCCACCGTGCCCGGTCGTGGCTTCTACCTCTCCCTCAGCCAGCTCGACGAGCTCGACGAGGTCGTGCACGCCGCCGTGGCCGAGTACGCCGCGAACGTGCGGCGCGTGGCGGGCATCGCGGGGTCCCTCCGCGCGTCGAGCTGACCCGGCGCCCGGCGGGGCGGGGGATCGGGCCGATTACGCTGGAGGGATGATCCTCGGCATCGACACGTCCGCGGGCACGACCGTCGCGGTCGTGGATCCGGACGGGGTCGTGCGCGCCGAGTCGTCGAGCGCGGATCCGCTGCGCCACGCCGAGGTCGTCGGCACGCTCCTCGCCGACGCGCTCGACCAGGCCCGCGTGGGTGCGGCGCTCGGGGTCCCGGGCGCGGTGGCCGACGGGGGCGTGTCGCATGTCGCCGCCGGCATGGGACCCGGGCCGTTCACAGGGCTGCGGATCGGCATCGCCGCGGCCCGCGCCTTCGCCCTGGCCCGCGGCATCCCCGTGATCCCGGTCGTGAGCCACGACGCCGTCGCGCTCGGGGTGCTGCTGCACGCGTACCTGACGGATGCCGACCCCGAGCGTTTCGCCGTGGTCACTGACGCGCGCCGCCGCGAGGTGGCCTACACGGTGTACGACGGCCTCGACGACGACGGGCTCCCCGTCCGGGTGACGGAGCCCGCGCTCGCCCCGCGCGACGAGGTCGACGCCCGCCTCGCGGAGCTCGGGGCGGTGCGGCGGGACGCCGCCGTCATCCCCGGGGCGATACTGGCGCTGGCCGCGGCGCGTGCGCTCGCCGCGGGTCGCGAGATCGGACCGTCCGAGCCCCTGTACCTCCGCTCGCCCGACGTGACGCTCGCCCACACGCCGAAGCGGGTGACGGCATGAGCGCGTTCGCGCCGCGGGCCGCCGGCGCCGACGACCTCGACGCGATCATGGCGATCGAGCGGGTCGCCTTCCCGGACGACGCGTGGTCGGAGGCATCCATGCGCGCCGACCTCGAGTCGCCCCACACGGCGTATCTCGTGCTGGAGGAGGCCGGCCGCGTCGTCGCGTATGCGGGCCTGCGCGCCCCCGCCGGATCCGCGGATGCCGACATCCAGACGATCGCGGTCTCCGCGGAGTCCCGGACCCGCGGCCGCGGGCGCACGCTCCTGACCGCGCTGCTCGCGGAGGCGGCGACGCGCGGCGTCCGCGAGGTGTTCCTCGACGTCCGCGCCGACAACGCGCCCGCGCAGGAGCTGTACCGCTCCGAGGGCTTCGTCGAGATCGGCCGTCGCCCGGGCTACTACCAGGCCGTCGGGGTCGACGCGATCGTCATGCGGCTCGACCTCCGCGGCTGGACCGAGGCCCGCACGGCCCGCCCCGCGGACGCGGGGGTGTGCACGTGAGCGGGCCGGTCGTGCTCGGGATCGAGACCAGCTGCGACGAGACCGGCGTCGGGATCGTGCGCGGCCGGGAGCTGCTGGCGAACGTCATCGCGAGCAGCATGGACGAGCACGCCCGCTACGGCGGCGTCGTGCCCGAGGTCGCGGCGCGCGCGCACCTCGAGGCGCTGCAGCCCACCATCCGCGCCGCGCTCGACACCGCCGGCGTGACCCCCGCGGAGATCGACGCGGTCGCCGTCACGAGCGGACCCGGCCTCGCCGGGGCGCTCATGGTCGGGATCGGCGCCGCGAAGGCGCTCGCGATCGGGTGGGACCGGCCGCTCTATGCCGTCAACCACCTCGTCGGACACATCGCCGCCGACCTGCTCGACGCGGATGCCCCGCCGCTCGAGTACCCGACCGTCGCGCTGCTCGTCTCCGGCGGGCACACCTCGCTCCTGCTCGTCCGCGACCTCGTGTCCGACGTGGAGCTGCTGGGCGACACGATGGACGACGCAGCCGGGGAGGCGTTCGACAAGGTCGCCCGCATCCTGGGCCTGCCCTACCCCGGCGGTCCGGAGATCGATCGGGCGGCGGCATCCGGCAACCCCGCGGCGATCCGCTTCCCGCGGGGCCTGTCCCGGGCATCCGATCTCGCGGAGCACCGCTACGACTTCTCCTTCTCCGGACTGAAGACGGCGGTCGCACGGTGGATCGAGCAGCGCCAAGCGGCCGGGGAGCCCGTGCCGATCGCGGATGTCGCGGCGTCGTTCCGCGAGGCGGTCGTCGACGTGCTCGTGACGAAGGCCCTCGACGCGTGCGCCCGGCACGACGTGCCGCGGCTGCTCCTCGGCGGTGGCGTGATCGCGAACCGGCGCCTCCGCGAGGTCGCGACCGAGCGCGGCGCGGCCGCGGGCGTCGCGGTGCGGATCCCGCCGCTGTCCCTGTGCACGGACAACGGTGCGATGATCGCGGGGCTCGCCGCCGAGCTCATCGCCTCGGGCCGCCCTCCGTCGACGCTCGTGTTCGGTGCCGACTCGACGCTGCCGGTCACCGAGATCCATGTGGCGGGGGAGGCCGCGTGATCGAGCACGAGCCCCCCACCCGCCGGGCTCTCCGGCATCCGGAGACCGCGCCGGACGAGGTCGCCGTGGGCGCGGCGCCCCCCGAGCCGGTGCCCGAGCCGAGCCGGGTGGACCCGGTGGTGGCCGTGATCGAGCCGGCCTCGCCGGACGTGGTCTCGCCCGGCGAGAGCCCCGCGATGCCGGGCGAGCACCGCGGTGGTTTCGCCCGCGAGCTCACCGCGCCCGTCGAGGTGACGCGGTTCGAGCACGACGAGCTCGAACCGGAGCCGGGCTGGACGCCGACCGGCACGATTCCGGCCCGCACCCGTCGCGGGAGCCTCGCCGCGGGCGCGCTCGGTCTCGCGATCGCGGGCCTGGCCCTGTCGGTCTTCGTCGTGTGGGGCCTGCTGCTCGGCCTCGCCGCGGTGGTGCTCGCCGCGCGCGCCCTGCGGCGGCAGCTCCCGCACCGCGCCGCCGCGATCTGGGCCCTCGCGCTGGGCGCGCTCGCGACCCTGTACGGCGCGGGCTGGCTCGTCTGGGGCATCCTCCGCCTCACGGGCGCCGTCGCCTGACCTCCCGGCCGGGCCTGCGCTGACGCCGTCTCCGCTCGCGGCGGCGCATAACTCCTGCAATCCGGTGCGTCGCGGCCGGGTGGTCTGCGGGATTCCGCGGTCCCGTCCGTCGGGGCCTCACGGATTGCAGGAGTTGTACGCTGCGGCGGAGGTGGACCCGGGGTGGACCCGCCGGGCGGGCCGGGGGTCAGGCGGCGACGCGGTCGGCCAGGAGGGCCAGGCGGCCGTGCGGGGTGCGGGTCAGGATCAGGGTCGCGGCGTCGGCCCCGCGCAGCTGCAGGGCCGTGCGCAGCGCGGCGGGGTCGACGTCGACCCCGCGCTTCTTGATCTCCAGGGTGCCGATGTTGCGCTCGCGGAGGGCGCGGCGAAGCGACTTCGTGTCCGCCGGCAGCTCCTCGCGCACGCGGAAGGTGGAGACGAACGGGCTCGTGTGGCCGCGGTCCGAGGTGAGGTACGCGATGCTGGGCGCGAGCATGCCCGCCTCCAGCGACCGCGCCACGTCGCCGATCAGGCGCGCGCGGATGACGGCCCCGTCCGGCTCGTGGACGTACGCGCCGAGCGCGCGCACCTCGGCGTCGGGCGTGTCCGCCGGCGCGGTGAGCTCGTGCGCGGACCCGCCCCGCAGCACGAGCGCCGCCCGCCGCACCCCCGGCCGGGCGAGCGCGCCGGACCACAGGACGAGCTCGAGCGTCGTGCCGTCGACGCCGATCCACTGCGCCTCGAGGTCGTCCGGGATCGCGTCGCGATCGAAGCCCGGCCCGAGCTTGATCCCGGCCGGCAGGCGCTGCGCGAGAGCGAAGACCCACGGCAGCGGCGGCGTGTAGTCCTCGGCGCGGACGCGCGTGGTCTCGCCGTGTCCCGCGGACCGCCGCGCCGGATCGAGCCAGACCGCGTCCGCCGCCGACAGGTCGACGTCCTCCGCGCGCGCGTGCCGCACGGTCACGTCCGAGCCGAAAGGGGCGAGGTTGTACGCCGCGATCGCCGCGGTCACGGCATCCGCATCGACCGCGTCCACCCGCACGCCGAGGGCCGCGAGGCCGAGCGCGTCGCCGCCGATCCCGCAGCCGAGGTCCGCGACCCGGGCGATGCCGGCCGTGCGGAAGCGCGCCGCGTGCAGGGCCGCCACCTCGCGCCGCGTCGCCTGTTCGAGGCCCGCGCGGGTGAACAGCATCCGCTCGGCGAACTCCCCGAACTTCGCCCGTGCGCGCTCGCGCAGGGTCGCCTGCCCGACGACGGCGGAGACCAGGGTCGGCGGATGCCCCGCCGCACGAAGCCGCGAGACGACGCGCGCGACGTCCGTCTTCGACGTGATCGGCGGGAGCGAGTCGAGGAGGGCGAGCCCCGCCGGGGTGAGGAGCGCCTCGAGCTCCGCCATCTCCATCCGCCCAGCCTACGGGCCGCAGCCCCGCGGCTGGCACTCGCGTTGCGTGAGTGCCAGTGCTTGCCTAGACTTGCGGTTAGCACTCTCACGGAGAGGGTGCTAACCCAGACTTCCGTTCACGAACGAGAAAGAAGAGGTAGACCGTGTCGGTTTCCATCAAGCCGCTCGAGGACCGCATCGTCATCCAGCAGGTCGAGGCCGAGCAGACCACCGCGAGTGGCCTGGTCATCCCCGACACCGCGAAGGAGAAGCCCCAGGAGGGCGAGGTCGTCGCGGTGGGCCCCGGCCGCATCGACGACAACGGCAACCGCGTTCCGCTCGACGTCGCCGTCGGCGACCGCGTGATCTACAGCAAGTACGGCGGGACCGAGGTCAAGTTCGGCGCCGACGAGTACCTCGTGCTCTCGGCCCGCGACGTGCTCGCGGTCGTCGTTCGCTGACACCCCTGCACGAAGGCCCGGCTGCTGCGGCATCCGGGCCTTCGTCGTTCCCCGGCCCCGCTCCGCTCCGGCCCCGCACTGCTCCGGTGTCGCTCGCGCACAGTCGGGGCCGCCGGAGCTGTGCCGGAGTGACACCGGAGCAGCTCGGAATGCCGGACCTTCGCGCGCGCTTACAATCGGTACGGGCTCTCGCGCAAAGGACATCGGCATGACGGATTACGACCCCTTCGGCTTCGTCGGACTCACGTACGACGACGTGCTTCTGCTGCCGGGTCACACGGACGTGATCCCCTCCGAGGCCGACACGTCCTCGCGCGTCACGCGCCGCATCACGGTCGCGACCCCGCTCGTCTCGAGCGCGATGGACACCGTCACGGAGGCGCGGATGGCGATCGCGATCGCCCGTCAGGGCGGCCTCGGCATCCTGCACCGCAATCTCTCGATCGAGGAGCAGGCGGCGCACGTCGATCGGGTCAAGCGCAGCGAGTCGGGAATGATCACGGACCCGATCACGACGACGCCGAACGCCACGATCGAAGAGGTCGACAGCCTCTGCGCGACCTATCACATCTCCGGTCTTCCGGTGGTCGACGAGGACAACCGCCTCGTCGGGATCGTGACGAACCGCGACATGCGCTTCGTCTCCGGCTTCGAGCGCCAGACGACGCGGGTCGTGGACGTCATGACGCGTGAGAACCTCATCACGGCCCCGGTCGGGATCCACGCGAACGAGGTCATCGCGACGTTCGCCCAGCACCGCGTCGAGAAGCTCCCGCTCGTGAACGACGACGGCACGCTCGCGGGCCTCATCACGATCAAGGACTTCGACAAGAGCGAGAAGTACCCCCTCGCGACGAAGGACGAGCAGGGCCGGCTCCGCGTCGGCGCCGCGATCGGCTTCTTCGGCGACGCGTGGCAGCGGGCCGAGGCCCTGCGCGACGCGGGCGTCGACGTGCTCGTGGTCGACACGGCCAACGGCGAGTCCGCGGGGGTCATCGACATCGTGCGGCGCCTGAAGGCGGACGAGTCGTTCGCGCACATCGACGTCATCGGCGGCAACGTCGCGACCCGCGAGGGCGCGCAGGCGCTCATCGACGCCGGTGTCGACGCCGTCAAGGTCGGGGTGGGTCCGGGCTCGATCTGCACGACGCGGATCGTCGCGGGTGTCGGAGTCCCGCAGGTGACGGCGGTGTATGAGGCCTCGCTCGCGGCGCGGCCGGCGGGCATCCCGGTCATCGCCGACGGCGGCCTGCAGTACTCCGGCGACATCGCCAAGGCCCTCGTGGCCGGGGCCGACACCGTCATGCTGGGCTCGCTGCTGGCCGGCACGGACGAGTCGCCGGGCGAGATCGTCTTCCAGGGCGGCAAGCAGTTCAAGCTGTACCGCGGCATGGGCTCGCTCGGCGCGCTCCAGACGCGCGGCAAGAAGACCTCGTACTCGAAGGACCGCTACTTCCAGGCGGATGTCCCGAGCGACGACAAGCTCATCCCCGAGGGCATCGAGGGCCAGGTGGCGTACCGCGGCCCCGTGTCGGCGGTGGCGTACCAGCTCGTGGGCGGGCTGCGGCAGTCGATGTTCTACGTCGGCGCCCGCACCGTGGAGGAGCTCAAGGCCAAGGGCAAGTTCGTGCGGATCACCCCCGCCGGCCTGAAGGAGTCGCACCCCCACGACGTCCAGATCGTGGTCGAGGCCCCGAACTACAAGCGCTGACGCCCCCCGCTGCCGCCGCCCGCGGCGGCCCGTCCCGCTCGCGGACCGGCCCGCCCGCGGCCCCGTCCCGCGGGCGCGGCCCCATCCTCGTCGAGACTGCACGTGCACTCCGAGACTGCGCGGGTATCCCGCAGTCTCGGAGCGCGGATGCAGTCTCGCCGGCGGGGACCAGGGTCAGTGCGCGGCGGCGGCCGCGGGAGCGCCCCGGCCGGCGGGCAGGAACAGGGCCGCCAGGGCGGTCGCGAAGAGCACGAACGCGCCCGTCATGACGGCGGGCTGCGCGGCCGTCACGTAGAGGTCCGGCACGAGCTGGCCGCCGGCGCCCGTGAAGATCGCCGTCAGCACGGCCGTGCCGAGCGCGATCCCGATCTCCCGGACCGTCGAGTTCACCCCGGATGCCTTCGCGTGGTCCACGACCCCGAGGGTCGCGAGCAGGGCCGTCGCGGAGGGCGCGAACACGAGGCCCATGCCGACGCCCGCGAGGATGAACGGCGCCACCATCTCGGCGTACGGGGTCGAGGTCGACATCGTCAGCGCGAGCCACAGGAGTGCCGCCCCCTGCAGGAGGAGGCCGACGAGCATGAGGATCCGGGTGCCGACGCGCGGCGCGATGATCCCGGCGAGCGGGGCCACGATCATGGGCGCGAGCGTCCAGGGGGTGGTGCGCACGGCGGCCTCGAGGGGGTTCGCGCCCTGCACGACCTGCATGTACTGGATGAGGATGAACACGGCGCCGAACGTGCCGAAGCTGAACCCGAAGCCGACGAGGTTCGTGAGCGAGAAGCTCCGGTCGCGGAAGAGGCGCAGCGGCACGATCGGGGCCTTGGCCCGCCACTGCCACAGCAGGAACACGGCCATGAGGACGACGCCGCCGATGAGCTCCATCACGATCTGGAACGAGCCCCAGCCCTCGTCGTTGGCGCGGACGATCGCGTGCACGAGCAGCAGGACGGATGCCCCTGACAGCAGGACGCCGAGGACGTCGATCCGCTGGCGCGCGCCGAAGTCGTTGCGCAGCGCGTACAGCGCGAGCGGGATGGCGATGATCGCGATCGGCACGTTGATCCAGAAGATCGCCTGCCAGTTCCAGCCCTCCATGATCGCGCCGCCCACGAGCGGCCCGACGGCGACCCCGAGGCCGGAGATGCCGCCCCAGATGCCGATCGCGAGCGGTCGCCGCGCCGGCGCGACGCCGCCGGAGATAAGCGCCAGCGACAGGGGGAGGACCCCGGCGCCGCCGAGTCCCTGGAGGGCCCGGGCCGCGATGAGCTGGCCCGGATCCGTGCTGAGCGCCGCGAGGGCGGACCCGATCCCGAACACGGCGATGCCGATCGCGAACACGGTGCGCCGGCCGAAGCGGTCGCCGAGGGCAGAGGCCAGAAGGATCATGCTCGCGAACGTCAGCGTGTAGGCGTTGACGAACCACTGCAGCTCCTCGACGGACGCGCCGAGCTCGGTGTGGAGGACCGGCAGCGCGTTGGTCATGACGAGGTTGTCGAGCGTCGCCATGAACATCGGCAGGGATGCCGCGGCGACGATGAGGGCGAAGGGGCGCCGGCGGGCCGGAGCGCCCGGGGCCACGGCATCCGGTGCCGGGGCGAGGTCGGTGGTCATCGTAGGATCCGATCGGTTGTAATTGGATGATTACAAGACACCGGCCAATGTAGTAATCCGCTGATAACATGTCAAGCGTGGCCACACGAATGAGCTCCGACGAGCGGCGCGACCAGATCCTCCTGGCCGCGATCGCGGTCTTCGGCGCCCGCGGGTACGAAGGCACGACCACCGACGAGGTCGCGCGCGCCGCGGGGGTCAGCCAGCCGTACGTCGTGCGCCTGTTCGGCACGAAGGAGAGCCTGTTCCTCGCGGCCCTCGCCGAGGCCCTCCGCCGGCTCCTGGCCGACTTCCGCGCCGAGCTCGCCCGCACCGACACCGACGTCCCGCTCCTCGAGCGGGTCGGCAAGGCCTACGTCGGGCTCCTGTCCGTGCGGGGGCTGCACCAGACGCTGTCCCACGCTTTCCTGCTCGGCGGCCACCCCGTGATCGGACCCGCCGCGCGCACCGGATTCGCGCAGGTCTGGGCGTTCTGCCGCGAAGAGGTCGGTCTCGACGGCCCCGAGGCGCACATCTTCCTCGCGAAGGGGATGCTGATCAACACCATGATCGGCTTGCGTCTCGTCTCCGATGTGGATCGGGATCGCGGCATCCGCGAGCTCTTCCAGGAGTGCTTTCCGACCGAGCTCACGCAGGTGCTCGACGTCGTCCCGCGCGCGACCGAGCCCTGGTGACCCCCCACCCCCTCTGCCCCCCCTCCGGCCCGGCCCCGCCCCCTCCCGCTGAGAACGCGCTTGTGTACCGAAATGGGCCCCCATTCGTGACATACGCGCGTTCTCAGCGAGGGGTGGGCCGGGGTCGAGCGGCGGGGGCGGGGCGGGGGTCAGGCGGGGAGCTTCTCCGGGTTGCGCACGAAGTAGAGGCGGTCGATCACGCCGGCGTCGTTCACGCGGAGCGTGAGGGTCGTCGTGACGACGCCATCCACGACCGCGAGCACCCCCGGACGGCCGTTGATGACGACCACCTCGAACCGGGAGTCCTCGCGCTGGACCGTGCCGAGGAGGAACCGCGCGATCCGCTCGGGCCCGAGGACGGGGCGGAGCGCGGCCTTGGCTCTCCCGCCGCCGTCCGAGTACAGCGTGGATGCCGGATCGAGCAGCGCCACGATCTGATCGACGTCCTCCGTGGACACGGCCGCCGCGAGGGCCGCGAGAGCGCGCTCGTCGCGCGCGCGGCGCTCGGCCGGCGTCCCGTCGACGAGCGTGCCGATCGCGCGCTGCGCGCGGGACACGAGCTGGCGCGCCGCCGCCGGGGTGCACTCGAGCACCGCGGCGATGTCGGCGTACGCGACATCCAGCACCTTGCGCAGGACGTAGGCCGTCGCCTGCTCGGGGGTCAGGGCCGTCAGCACGATGTCGAGGGCGTGCCCGAGCCCCTCGGCCTGGAGGACGGCCCACTCCGGGGAGCCGTCGTCGACGATCGGATCGGGAAGCCACGGTCCGACGTAGGTCTCGCGCCGCCGCCGCTGGGCGCGCACGGCGTTGAGGGCAAGGCGCGAGACCATGACCGAGAGGAACGCGCGGGGCGCGTCGATCTCGCCGAGGTCGACGCGCGCCCACTTCTCCCACGCATCCTGCACGACGTCCTCCGCGTCGGCGCGGGATCCGGTGATGTGGAACGCCGCGGCGAGCAGGGTCGGGCGGTGCTCCGTGAACGCCTCGAGGCGCGGATCGTGCCCGCGATCCGGGGCCGCGGCGGGCGGGCGGTCGGCTTCCACGCGGCTCATCGTACGGCGACCGGCTCGGCGGCGAGCCGCGGGCCGTCGGCCCAGCGGAACCGGCCGGGACGCTGGCGCTCGTTCCGGATCCACTGCAGCGTCATCCGGCAGATCGCCTCCTTGATCATCCCGCCCGCGACACCGCCGACGGCGAACGACCGGTCCTCGTCCTCAGCCGTCACGTGTTGCGCGCGGGCGTCGGCGCGCCCGAGGTCCACGCACCGGAGCACGTAGCCCAGGGAGAACGCGGGTGCGGGGTTGCCGGCGGCACGGGCGCGGATCGCGTCGGCCGCGTGCGCCCCCATCGGGAGCGCGGTCGCGCACGCCATCCGCAGGTGCGCCCCAGACGGATCGTCGACCCGGGCGGCGTCGCCGGCGCCGAACACGTTCGGGATGCCGTCGACCGCGAGGTCCGCGCCGACGAGGAGCCGTCCGTCGGCGTCCGTCGGGAGGCCCGAGTCCGCGGCGAGCGAGGGGACGTGGAACCCCGTCGTGTCGACCGTGATCTCGTCGTCGGGGGCGTCGTCGCGCGTCGCGCGCCTGCCGGTCTCCAGGACGACGCCTTGACCGCGCAGGTGCCGCGCGTGCGCCCGCTCCGACGGGGTCGCGGTCAGCGAGGAGGTCGTCACGACGTGGACGCGCCGGCCGGAACCGGCGAGCACCGAGGCGAGCTCGATCCCGGTAAGACCGGCGCCGATGACACGGACCGTCGCCTCCGGGCGCGCCGCCAGGGCGCCGCGCAGCCGCAGCGCGCCGGCCTCGTCCGTGACGACGTGGACGGATGCCGGCAGCGCGGCATCCCGGACGCCCGAGCCCACCGCGTACACCAGGCATCCATAGGGGAGCACGGTTCCCGAGGCGAGCTCGACCGCGTCGTTCGCCGCGTCGATGCGGGTCGCGGTGTCCTCGACGACCCGGACGTCGGGATGCAGCAGCTCGGCGAGCGGCGCGCGGGCGTCGTCGCGGAGCCCGCTCGCGACCCGGTGCAGCCGGATCCGCTCCACGAGCCACGGCTGCGGCGTCACGACGGTGACGTCCTCGCCCTGCGCGGCGAGCCGGTTGGCCGCCATGACTCCCGCATACCCCGCGCCGAGGACCACGATGCCGTCCATGTCTCTCCCATCCGCCGCATCCGATTGCGGCTCTCACAGAGGGGACACCGCCCGTGCGGATTCTGTGACAGACGGCGGCGGGGGAGGTCGCGGGTAGGCTGAGGCCGTGACGATGGAGATCGAGATCGGCCGCGCCAAGCGCGCGCGCCGGGCGTACACGTTCGACGACATCGCCGTGGTCCCGTCGCGGCGCACGCGGAATCCGGAGGATGTCTCGACGGCGTGGTCGATCGACGCCTTCCAGTTCGAGATCCCGGTGCTGGGCGCGCCGATGGATTCGGTCGTGAGCCCGCGCACCGCGATCATGCTCGGACAGCTCGGCGGGCTCGGCGTGATCGACCTCGAGGGGCTGTGGACCCGGTACGACGACCCCGAGCCGCTCCTCGCCGAGATCGCGGCCCTGCCCGACGTCGACGCGACGCGCCGCATGCAGGAGCTGTACTCCGAGCCGATCAAGCCCGGACTGGTCCGCGACCGGCTCGCCGAGATCCGCGACGGCGGGGTGACCGTCGCCGGCTCGCTCACGCCACAGCGCACGCAAGAGCTGTACGAGACGGTCGTGGCGGCCGGCGTCGACCTGTTCGTCATCCGGGGCACGACGGTCTCCGCCGAGCACGTCTCCTCAGTCGCGGCGCCCCTCAACCTGAAGAAGTTCATCTACGACCTCGATGTGCCGGTCATCGTCGGCGGAGCATCCACGTACACGGCCGCGCTGCACCTCATGCGCACGGGCGCGGCCGGGGTCCTCGTCGGGTTCGGCGGCGGCGCCGCCTCCACGACGCGCGTGACGCTCGGCCTCCATGCCCCGATGGCGACCGCGGTCGCGGACGTGGCGGGCGCGCGCCGCGACTACCTCGACGAGTCGGGCGGGCGGTACGTGCACGTGATCGCCGACGGCGGCGTGGGCACGTCGGGCGACATCGTGAAGGCGCTCGCGATGGGCGCCGACGCCGTCATGCTCGGCGTCGCGCTGGCCCGGGCGACGGATGCGCCGGGCGCCGGCTACCACTGGGGGCCCGAGGCGCACCACTCCAAGCTGCCGCGCGGCCGCCGGGTGAAGGTCGCGCAGGTCGGGCCGCTCGAGGAGATCCTCTACGGCCCCGCCCCCGTCGCGGACGGGACGGCGAACCTCATCGGGGCGCTGCGCAAGTCGATGGCCACGACCGGATACTCCGACCTCAAGGAGTTCCAGCGCGTCGAGGTCGTCGTCGCGCCCTACGAGCACGGATGACGACGTCCGAGAGCCCCGTGGCTGAGCCGGCTCACGCCCCCGAGGTCTTCCCGCCCACGCTGCGGGAGGTCATGCTCCGGCCGCGCTGGATCGGGATGCTGCTGCTGTGCCTCGTCGTGGCCGGCGTCTTCGCGTGGCTCGGGCAGTGGCAGCTCGGCCGCGCACTGCAGACCCCGGATGTCGACCCCGGGGCGACCGAGCAGGTGCAGCCGATCGACCAGATCGTGCAGCCAGGCGCCTACCTCCCGGAGCCGCTTGTCGGCCAGCGGGTGAGCGTGTCCGGCCGGTGGGTGCCGGGGGACTTCATCGTCGTGTCCTCCCGGTACAACGACCGGGTCGAGGGCTACTGGGTGACCGGCCAGCTCCGGCTCACGGACGCCGCGTCCGGGACGCCGGGTCAGCCGGTGTCGCTCGCGGTCGCGGTCGGCTGGACCGACAGCCTCGATCAGGCGCAGGCCGCGGCATCCGCTCTGCAAGACCAGACCGCCGCGAATCCGACCGCGGTCGTCGACCTCACGGGCCGGATCATCGCGGACGAGGGGCCCCTCGTGCCGCCGCACGCGGATCCGCTGCAGCTCACGCGCATGTCGCCGGCCGCGCTGCTCGGGCGGTGGCACGACACCGCCGGTCTGTCCGTTTACCGGCCGTACCTGACGGCGGCCGCGCCGCTCGCCGGGCTCACCGCGATCTCCTCGCCCGCGCCGGCCGGCGGCGGCCTGAACTGGCTCAACATCTTCTACGCGATCGAGTGGGCCGTCTTCGCCTGCTTCGCCTTCTACCTCTGGTACCGCCTCGCTCGCGATGCCTGGGAGAAGGAGGTCGAGGCCCTCACGGACCCGTCCCCCGAGGCCCCCGGGGCCTGACCCCCTCCACGCGAGAACGCGCGTATGTCACAGACACGCCGCGCAAACGTGACACAGGCGCGTTCTCGCGGGGTGGGGGACGGGCGGAGGCGGCGCGGGGGCATCAGAACGCGAAGGTAGAATCGCAGTCATGCCTGCCGCCCCGAAGCTCGCCTCGTTCCCGGCGATCCGCGGCGCTCTGCGCTTCTACGAGATCGCGGCCGCCATCACCGGCACACTCCTGCTGCTGCTCGTCGTCGAGATGATCGTCAAGTACGGCTACGGCTACGAGCTCTATGCCGGGGGCTCCGGCGGGGCGCTGTGGCTGCATCCGACCGCCGCCGACACGGCGGGGCTCGCGCAGACCGGCGGTGCCGTCAACCTGTCGACGCTGATCCTCATCGCGCACGGCTGGTTCTACGTCGTCTACCTCTTCGCGTGCTTCCGCATCTGGAGCCTCATGCGCTGGCCGTTCTGGCGCTTCCTCGTCCTCGCCGCGGGTGGCGTCGTGCCGTTCCTGTCGTTCGTCATGGAGGTCGTGGTCGTCCGCCAGGTGCGCGCCTACCTCCGCGCGCGCGAGGCGGCGGAGGCCGTCGCGGTCCCGGCTGGGAGCCCGACGCTCACGAGCTCGACCCCCACGCAGGACTGACCCGGAAGGCATCCGTGACGGAACAGAACGACGCGTCTGCGCAGACCGAGCAGCGACCGGTCCTCGTCGTCGACTTCGGTGCGCAGTACGCGCAGCTCATCGCGCGCCGCGTGCGCGAGGCGGGCGTCTACAGCGAGATCGTGCCGCACACGGCCTCCGCCGCCGACATCGCCGCGAAGAACCCGGTCGGGATCATCCTGTCGGGCGGTCCGTCGTCGGTGTACGAGGAGGGCGCGCCGGCGCTCGACCCCGGCGTGCTGGAGCTCGGGGTGCCGACGCTCGGCATCTGCTACGGCTTCCAGGTCATGGCGCGGCAGCTCGGCGGCGAGGTCGCCAACACCGGCCTGCGCGAGTACGGCGCGACGGATGCCACGGTGGTCGCCGGCGGCACGCTGCTCGCCGGCCAGCCCGCCGAGCAGAACGTCTGGATGAGCCACGGCGACCAGGTATCCCGTGCCCCCGAGGGCTTCGACGTCCTCGCGCGGACGGATGCCACGGCCATCGCCGCCTTCGGCGACGACGCCCGGCGCCTCTACGGCGTGCAGTGGCACCCCGAGGTGAAGCACTCCGACTTCGGCCAGCGGGTCCTGGAGAACTTCCTGCACGACGCCGCCGGCATCCCCGCGGACTGGAACAGCGGCAATGTCATCGCCGAGCAGGTCGCACGGATCCGCGCGCAGGTCGGATCGGCGCGCGTCCTGTGCGGGCTGTCCGGAGGCGTCGACTCCGCCGTCGCGGCCGCCATCGTGCACGAGGCGGTGGGCGACCAGCTCGTGTGCGTGTTCGTCGACCACGGCCTCCTCCGCAAGGACGAGCGCGCACAGGTCGAGAACGACTATGTCGCCGCCACGGGCATCCGGCTCGTGACGGTGGATGCCGAAGACCGGTTCCTCGATGCGCTCGCGGGCGTCTCCGACCCGGAGCAGAAGCGCAAGATCATCGGCCGCGAGTTCATCCGCGCGTTCGAGGGCGCGGCGGCCGACCTGGCTGCGGAGGCCGCGGCCGACGGCGAGCCGATCCGCTTCCTCGTGCAGGGGACGCTGTATCCCGACGTGGTCGAGTCCGGCGGCGGCAGCGGCACCGCGAACATCAAGAGCCACCACAACGTCGGCGGCCTGCCCGAGGACCTGCAGTTCGAGCTCGTGGAGCCGCTGCGGACCCTCTTCAAGGACGAGGTCCGCGCGATCGGCCGCGAGCTGGGTCTGCCCGAGGTCATCGTCGCCCGTCAGCCGTTCCCCGGCCCGGGCCTCGGCATCCGCATCGTCGGCGAGGTCACGCGCGACCGCCTGGAGATCCTGCGGGATGCCGACGCGATCGCCCGTGCCGAGCTCACGGCGGCGGGGCTGGACGCCGAGATCTGGCAGTGCCCCGTGGTGCTCCTCGCCGAGGTGCGTTCGGTGGGCGTGCAGGGCGACGGCCGCACCTACGGGCATCCGATCGTGCTGCGTCCGGTGTCGAGCGAGGACGCCATGACGGCGGACTGGAGCCGCCTGCCGTACGACGTCCTCTCCCGGATCAGCAACCGCATCACGAACGAGGTCCGCGAGGTCAACCGGGTCGTGCTCGACGTGACGTCGAAGCCCCCGGGGACCATCGAGTGGGAGTGATCCCGGCCTTCGAGCCCGCATAACTCCTGCATTCCGTCGCGCGGCCGCCTGAGAGCCCCGCTGCCGGCCGTTCTCGCGCCGATGTGCAGGAGTTGTGCGGGACGGAGGAGGATGGCGCTATGAGCGACGAGCGCTATGTCAAGCCGACGACCTGGGATACCGCCTTCAACGCGGTCGTTGGATGGTCCACCCGGATGGGGATGCCCATGGCGGGCAGCCGCGTGCTCGCGGTCCGCGGCCGTGCGAGCGGGGAGTGGCGGACGACGCCCGTCAATCCGCTCGTCGTGGCGGGCGAGCGCTACCTCGTCGCGCCCCGCGGGGAAACGCAGTGGGTGCGGAACCTGCGTGCCGCGGGCGGCCGCGGCGAGCTCCGCAAGGGCCGATCCGCCGAGGCGTTCTCGGCCGTGGAGATCCTGGATGCCGAGAAGCCGCCGATCCTCCGCGAGTACCTGCGGGTCTGGGCCTGGGAGGTCGGCCGCTTCTTCGAGGGCGTGGACAAGGCCTCGTCCGAGGCGAAGCTGCTCGAGATCGCCCCGGGCTTCCCCGTCTTCCGCCTCGCGCCCGCGGAGTGAGCGAGGGCTAGGTGCGGCCCGGCCACGTGCGGCCCGCCCATGGATCGTAGTCGGCCTCCAGCTCGCCCTGAGCCGGCCGCTCCGGCTCGGGCACGTGCTGAAGGTTGACCCGCACGCGGTACCAGAGCGAGCTCGACCCGCGCATCCCGTCCAGGAGCACGTCGGCGGGATGCAGCATCCCGACGACGTCCGGATGCTTCGCCTTCCACGCCTCCAGCGCCTCGAGCGCCTCCGGCTTGGTCTTCGTCCGCGCGACCTCGATGAGCGGCATCGTCGAGACCCGCCGGCCGGATCGGTCGCCGCCGCGCGGAGCCTCTCGAGGCGGGGGCCCAGCAGGCCCGAGCTCGGCGGCCAGTGCGAGGAGCCCGTCGAGCACGCCCGCGGCGTCGTCGATCCCGGCGTGCGGGTCTCCGCGCTCCGCGAACCGCGCGGGCACCGTCCGCACCGTGAACTCCTCGGGGCGGCGGATCCGCACCTCGTCCCAGTCCAGCGGCGTCGACACCCGGGCGTCCGGCAGCGGGCGGACGGAGTAGGCCGAGGCCACGGTGCGATCCTTCGCGTTCTGGTTGAAGTCGACGAAGACGCTCTCGCCGCGCTCCTCCTTCCACCAGCGCGCCGTCGCGAGCCCGGGCGCGCGGTTCTCGACCTCGCGCGCGAGCGTCTCCGCCGCCAGGCGCAGGTCGCGGAAGTCCCACGCCGGGGCGATGCGGACGAGGATGTGTAGGCCGCGGGATCCGCTCGTCTTCGGCCATCCGACGAGGCCGTGGTCGTCGAGCACCTCGCGCGCCACCATGGCGACATCCACGATCTGCGTCCATTCCACGCCCGGCATGGGGTCGAGGTCGATGCGCAGCTCGTCGGGGTGGTCGAGGTCCTCCGCCCGCACCGGGTGCGGGTTGAGGTCGAGGCAGCCGAGGTTCACGACCCAGGCGAGGCCCGCGGCATCCCGGATCACGGCCTCCTCCGCGGACGTGCCGCGGGAGTAGTGCAGGGTCGCGGTCTCGACGTAGTCGGGGTGGTTCTCCGGCACGCGCTTCTGGAAGAACGGCTCCTCGTCGATGCCCTTCGGGAAGCGCTTGAGCACCATGGGCCGTCCGCCCGCGCCGCGCAGGGCGCCATCCGCCACGTCGAGGTAGTACCGGACGAGGTCGAGCTTCGTGATCCCGCTATCGGGGAAGACGACCTTGTCGGGGCTGGACACCCGGACGACGGTCCCGCCGACGTCGACGTGGGTCTCGCTCTTCGCGCTCACGCCCCCACGCTACGGCGTGCCCCCGACGCCCGTCATCCCATCCGCGGTGGGGGCTAGCCGTTGCCGCGGAGCAGGGCCAGGATGCGGAGGATCTCGAGGTAGAGCCAGACCACGGTCACCATGATGCCGAACGCGCCGAGCCAGGCGTGCTGGCGGGCGGCGCCGTTGCGAACACCCTGCTGGATCGAGTCGAAGTCGAGCACCAGCGAGTACGCGGCGAGGATCACGACGAAGACGCCGATCACGACACCGAGGGGCAGCCAGCCGAACAGCTTGACGCTGTAGAGGCCGAACGCGCCGCCGGCGATCGGGGCGTTGAACACCATGAGGAGGAGGTTGACGAGACCGAAGACGAGGTAGCCGACCATCGCGACGAGGAAGATCTTCGTGGCGCGGGCCGAGGCGCGGATCTTGCCGCTCGCGAAGAGCGCCAGCGTGACGCCCACGACCGCGAGCGTCGCCAGGGTCGCCTGCACGACGATGCCCGGGTAGATGAACTCGAAGAACGCCGAGATCCCGCCGATGAACAGGCCCTGGAACGCGGCGTAGAGGAAGATGAGCGGCGGACGGACCTTCGTGCGCGAGCCGAAGATCACGACGAGTGCCATGACGAAGCCGCCGATCGCGCCGATGATCCAGGGCAGCACGTTCGGTCGACCCGTCGCGGGGACGCTCGACATGGTCCAGATCCAGCCCGCAACGGCGGTCACCAGCAGGATCGCGAAGAGGCCGAGCGTCTTGATGACGGTGTCCTCGACCGTCATCCGGCCCGTCTCGATCGCGCCCGCGGCGGGAGCCGAGTACATGCCCTCGAGGTGCGCGGTGGTCGCGGTGTCGGTCGCGGCCTGCGTGGCGGTCGCCTGTGCCGCGGTGGGCGCGGCCGCGCCGGGCGAGCGGCGCCCGGCGCCGGGCTCCTGGAACGCCGGGTTGCTGAATACAGGGTTGCTCGAGGCCATGGCGGTCTCACACTCCAGTGCTGTCGGTACTCCCACGATATCCGCCTGGTCAGCCGGCCGGGAGGCGGGTGCCTGTGAGAGGGCTTTGAGCGTTCGCCGCCGTTAGCCTGTGACCGTGATCGTGATCGGCCACCGCGGCGCGCCCGCCTACCGTCCCGAGCACACACGGTCGTCCTACGAGCTCGCGATCGCGGCCGGCGTGGATGCCGTCGAGCCCGATCTCGTCGTCTCCCGCGACGGCGTGCTGGTCGTGCGGCACGAGAACGAGATCTCCGGCACCACGGATGTCGCCGACCGCGCGGAGTTCGCGGACCGCCGCACCACGAAGCGCGTGGACGGCGAGGAGCTGTCCGGCTGGTTCGCGGAGGACTTCACGTGGGCGGAGCTCGCGACCCTCACCGCGCGCGAGCGCCTCCCGCGCCTCCGCCCGGACAGCGCCCGGTTCGACGGCGAGGAGCCGATTCTGCGGCTGCGCGACCTGTTCGAGCTCGTCCAGGGTCGCGGCATCCGGCTCGTGTTGGAGATCAAGCACGCGGACTTCTTCGCCGCGCTCGGCTGGGATCTCGCGGCGCTCGTCGCGGCCGAGCTGGCGGATGCCGGATGGACCGAGCCCGTCGTGATCGAGTCGTTCGAACCCGGGGTGCTGGCGGCGCTGCGTGAGCGCGGGGTGTCCGCGGAGTACGTGCAGCTCGTCGCGGCGGACGGCGCCCCCGCCGATCTGGTTGCGCGCTTCGGGGTCGCCGCGCGGCCGTACCCGTCGTTCGTCACGCCCGCCGGGCTGGATGGGCTCGCGCACGAGGTCGATGCGGTGAGTCTCGACAAGGCGCTGGTCCTCGCCGATCCCGGAGTCGTGGTGGCCGCGCATGCGTGCGGACTCCGGGTCTACGCGTGGACATGCCGTCCGGAGAATGTGTTCCTCGACGAGCGTTTCCGGCTCGGGTCGGAGCCGACGGCGTTCGGCGACTGGCGGGGGGAGTGGGGGGTCCTGCGGGATGCCGGCGTCGACGGCGTCTTCGTCGACCACCCCGACCTCGGAGTCGCCTTCTTCCGCGACTGATCAGGCGGTTCCGTTGTACTCGTCGTCCGTGATGTGCTCGAGCCACGTGGTCGTGTCGTCCGGGTCGTCGGCGTTCTCGATCATCGCGATGTGCTCCATGAAGCAGCCCGGTGCCGCAGCATGCCAGTGGTGCTCGCCGGGCGGCGTATAGAGCGTCTCGCCGGGGTGGACGTCGATGATCTTTCCGTCGCGGCCGCCGAATCGGGCGACGCCCTGGGTGACGCGGAGGTACTGGCCGCGGGCGTGGAAGTGCCACGCGGTGCGGGCGCCCGGCGCGAACCGCACCGTGGAGACCGCCATCCGCTGGTCGCCCTCGTGGGGCCGCGCGATCGGGTCGAGCCAGACGTCGCCGGCGAACTGCTCGGGCGGGTTCTTGATCGTGGGCTGGGCCGGTTCGATGTTCATGCCCCTCACGCTACGTCGCCGCCCCGGACCGGCGGGAGGCACCGTCAGTACCGGGCTCGGGTCCTTGACGATCTACGGTCGCCACAAGCGCAGACCGATGTGCGGAGCGGCGTGCTCGAAGTCCCGGTCAGCCGTGAGGAGGGTGTGGTCGTGACGGATGGCGAGTTGGGCGATGAGCGCGTCCACGGTGCCGACCTGTACGCCGGCCTTTCGGCACGTGTTGCGGATGGCCGCGGCAGCCATGTAGTCATCGCGATCGGGATCGACCAGCGGCATGCTCATGAACCGTTCCGCGATCCGGGAGCGCGCCTGATCGGGAAGGAATCCTTGAAGCAGCTCCTGCAGGATGAGACCGGTCGTCACGACGATGTCGGAGCCGGCGAGCGCTCGGAGCAGTTCCTCGACGACGGGGGAGTCGTCGGGTCGATCACGCCGGAGGGTGAGAGACCAGACGCTCGTGTCGACGAGGAGGCTCATGAGCGTGAGCGCTCAGCCTTGTAGTCGAAGGACTCGTCCCAGTCGAGTGTGCCTACCAGCTCGAGGATCTTCGCCTGCTCGCGTCGGGCGATGAACTCTTCGAGCGCGAGGGTCACGGCAGCCTTCTTGGTCTTCTCGCCGCTCACCTGCAGCGCGTGATCGAGAAGCGCGGGGTCGATCGCAAGATTCGTCGCCATGTGTGTCACCTCACACACAAGACTACACATGTCGGCCGGGTCAGAGGGCGGCGCGGACGCGTTCGACCGCGGGGAGGTCGGCCGGCGCCCACGCCACCGTGAGCAGCTCGTCGCCGGTGAGCCAGCGCACGGCCGCGTGCTCGGTCAGCTGAGGGACACCGGACAGGAGCTCGCAGACGTACGTCGTCAGCGTGACGATGCCGAAGTCGTACTCGTGGATCGTCGAGACGACCTCGTTGCCGACCCGGACGTCGATACGCAGCTCCTCGCGGATCTCGCGGGCGAGGGCCTCCTGCGGGGACTCGCCGTCCTCGATCTTCCCGCCCGGGAACTCCCACAGGTGGGGAAGGCTCCCGCCCGGCCCGCGTTGTGCGGCGAGCACGCGTCCGTCCCGCACGATGACAGCCCCGACGACGTCGATGTTCCTGCTCATCGCCGCACCAATCCGATGCGGTGCGCCAGCGCCACCAGCTGAGCTCGGTCGTGGACGTGGAGCTTCGCCATGACGTTCTTGATGTGCGTCTTCACGGTCGCGCTTCGCCTCTTGACTGTCGATATAACTGATAATAACATCAGTTATATGAGAACTGAGGCGCCGCTCCTCGCTCCGATCTTTCGGTCGGAGGGTCAGGCCCGCCTGCTGTCGGTGATCCTGCTGGGCGAGGGTGAACTGAGTCTGACAGACCTCGCCGCGCGGGCGGATCTCGCCTACGCGACTGCCCACCGCGAGGTTGCCCGGCTACTGGATGCGGGGATCCTCGCTGAGCGGCAGGCTGGGCGCACGCGGCTGCTGTCGGCGAACCCGGACAGTGCGCTGGTCCCGCCGTTGCGCGAGATCCTTCAGATCGTCACCGGTCCGGTGATCATGCTCACCCACGAGTTTGCCGACGTTGAGGGGATCGAGTCGGTGTTCCTGTACGGATCGTTCGCCGCGAGGCTGCGCGGCGTCGATGGGCCAGTGCCGAACGACATCGATGTGATGGTGATCGGAACCCCCGATGCCGAGCGTGTTTACGAAGTCTGCGATCGAGTCGAAGAGGCGGTGCATCGCCCGGTGAACGCCACGATTCTCACGCGCGCGGAGCTGGCGGTCGACTCGGGCTTTCTCGACCACGTGCGTGCGAACCCCACGGTACCGATCATCGGGACCTTCCGTGGCAGTGACCCCGCTCAGAGCGAGTTACGACAACTTCGGAGGACGCGTGAAGCCGCTGCCATGTCGGAAGAGAGAATCGAACCGATTCCTTCTCCAGATGGGACAGCTCGTCGCCGAACCGGGGAGGTCGCCGCTCTCGCGATTGCGGTGCCTCGGTAGACTCGAGGGGAACGGAGGTCAGCACATGAAGCCGTCTGTGGCGCTCGACGCAAACCGTGAAGCGGTACGCCGGATCGTGCTCGCTCACCGTGCGCTCAACCCGCGGGTCTTCGGGTCGGTGGTCCGTGGTGCCGACACGGCGGCGAGCGACCTCGACCTCCTCGTCGAGCCGACCCGCGAGACAACGCTCATGGACATCGGCGCGATCCGCCACGAGCTGTTGCAGCTGCTCGGTGTGTCCGTTGATGTGGTGACGCCCCGTGGGCTGCCGAGCAAGTTCCGCGATGCGGTTCTCGCGGAAGCGATTCCGGTGTGAGTCAGCCCCGTCTGGCGGATTACCTGAGCCACATCCTCGAAGCGATCGAGCGCATCCAGGGCTACACCCGCGACCTGGATGAAGCCGGATTCGAGCACGACGCGCTCATCCAGGATGGCGTCATCCGCAACATCGAGGTGATCGGCGAGGCATCACGCCGCATTCAGGTCAACTATCCCGATTTCGTTGCTGTCCACCCAGAACTGCCACTCGGGCCCGCCTATCAGATGCGCAACGCTGTCGCGCACGGCTACTTCTCGGTCGACCTGGGGATTCTCTGGTCGACGGTGACGTCGGACCTCCCAGCCCTCGCTGAGACAGCCGCGACGTTGCTCGCTTCGCTGCCCGAGGCTGAGCCTGAACGCTGATGAGGGCCGAAATCCCGCGATCCCGTCGAAACAATGCGGTGACGACACCTTGAGGCGGTAGACGCGACGGCGGGAGTCGAACCCGCTGCGCACCCGGATATGAGCCGGAGCCCGGAGCCGTCCGGATCGCCGCGATGTCCTCAACGGTAACGGTTCGGCCACGATTGTGCACCCGTTGTTGCAGAGGATGTCGCCCCGGTCGGGCGGCCCGGGGCGGGGATCAGCCGGTCTCGGAGACTCGCAGGGCGCCGCGATCCGCTCCCAGTCCGATCGCCAGCAGGAGGATCGCGCTGGCGAGGTGGAGGAAGTGGTCGGGGGTGTTCAGAGCGAGGATGTTCGCGGGCGTGCCGACCAGGAAGAAGCCGACGATCCCGAGAAGCAGGTACGCGGCGCCGATCACGACATTGACGATCTTGGCGAGCTGAATGCCGGAAAGTCCGCCGATGAGCAGCACGATCCCGATGAGGATGTGGGCCGTGTTGTGGAACGGGTTCACCTCGAAGAGCCCGAGCAGGAGGCCGCCCTGGGTGGCGAAGTACCCGACGCCGTCCGTGGCCGCATAGCCGAACAGGCCGACGAGCAGGTAGACCGCGCCGAAGACGGTGGCGACGATGCGATTCGGTGAGTGCATGGACGGACTCCTCTGCGGTGTGGACGCCCTGGTGCGCCGACTCCTGACTAGCGCCTGCGCGCCCCTCGGGGCAAGGCTTTTGCGTGGCGGCGCGCGGAAAAGCGGAGCGCTAGCGTAGGTGGATGGCGATGGCGTCGGACGGCAGGCGAGGTGTTCTCGCGGTCGCCACCGTCGTCGTGCTCCTTGCGCTCGGCGCGGTCATGGCGTTCGCGATCTCGAACGCGGTCGTCGGGGCCGGGCCGGAGATGGGGGCGACATCCGCCGGTGCCGTCTCTCCCACGTCATACCGGACGATGATCGCGCGGTACGACGAGTGGCACGACACCTCGACGGAGGCCGCGTACGAGGCGTGGGCGCAGGCGCGGGACGCGTTCGTGGCGGAGGTCGACGTGTACCGCGCGACGGGCGAGGGTGACATCGTCCAACCGGGGTTCGACCTCGCGGCCGCGCAGCTCGGGGTGGAGCGCGCCGATCGCGACCTCGCGATGGCGTGGATCGCCCGAGTGCTCCTCCTGCTCGCGATCGCGTGGCTGCTGATCGGGATGCTGTCGGCGCGCACGCGGCTCGTCCGGCGGCCCGGCGCGGCCGCAGCCCGGGCGACGTGGATCGGGTCGACCCGGCCGTGGCGGGCGCGGGAGTCGACCCTCGGGTTCCTGCCCCTGGACCGCTGGCTCGTGCTCGTCGTGCCCGCGGCGCTCCTCGTCGCGACGCGGGCGGTGCAGACGTCGTTCCTGTCGTGGATGCACCTCGTGATCGTGGTCGGCGCGTGGGTCCTCTTCGCCCTCGTCGTGCGCTTCGTGGTGGGGCGGCGATCGCCGTGGCCCGTGATCGCGACCGTCGGGGGCGTGGTCGTGCTCCGCTGCATCGTGACCCTGTTCGCGCTGTCGTTCACCGGCCCGGGCGGGTTCTGGTACGCGTTCTGGACGGATCCGGCGCGCCGGGACCTCTATGTGGCGCTCGCGGTGGCGCTGTTCCTGTGGGCGTTCGTCGCCGCCGGCTGGGCGCTCGGGACGCAGATCGGCCCCCGCCGGGGGACCGGGGCCGTCTTGGCCGGCGTCGGGGCGGGTCTGGCGGTGCCCGCCGCCGTCGTGGGCGCGATCGGGTTCCCGCAGGCGCTGACGCTGTGGAACGCCCAGGTCGGGCTGCTACCCCAGGCGCCGCCGCGCATCCTGGACGTCGCGCGGAACCTCGGCATCCCGGACTCCGCCGCGTGGTACGCGGCCGTCCTCGGCCTGCTGCTGCTCGTGGTGGGGCTGGCGCTGGCGCTTCCGCGCCGCCGCCCGACCTCCCTCTCCCTCTGACCCGACCCGGGGACCCGTGGGGGTGGCCGCGCCTAGACTTGTCGGGCCATGACCGATGCCTCCTCGGCCGCGCGCACCGCGGCATCCATACCCGTCGTCGTCGCGGGGACGGGCCCGGGCGCGGGGGGCGCCGCGCGGGCCGACGCCGACCTGCTCGAGGGGCTCAACCCCGAGCAGCGCGAGGCCGTCGTGTACCGCGGGAACGCGCTCCTGATCGTCGCGGGGGCGGGCTCCGGCAAGACCCGCGTACTGACGCACCGGATCGCTTCGCTCCTGCGCAACCGCGAGGCGTGGCCGAGCCAGATCCTCGCGATCACGTTCACGAACAAGGCGGCCGGGGAGATGCGCGAGCGCGTCGCCCAGCTCATCGGCGACAGCGCGCGCAGCATGTGGATCTCGACGTTCCACTCCGCCTGTGTGCGGATCCTCCGGCGCGAGGCCGACCAGTTCGGCTTCACGCGCAACTTCACGATCTACGACTCGGGCGACTCGCGCGCGCTCATCAAGCGGCTCGTCAAGGAGCACGAGGCGGATGCCTTCGGCCACAGCCCCGCGAGCGTGCAGAGCCGCATCTCGAAGCTCAAGAACGAGCTGTCCGATGCCGAGTCCTACGCCCGCTCGGCGAACATGAACGACCCCGCCGAGCGCGTCTTCGTCGAGGTGTTCGCCGACTACCAGCGCGCGCTGCAGCGGGCGAACGCGTTCGACTTCGACGACCTCATCGCGCAGACCGTCTACCTCTTCCGGGCCTTCCCCGGGGTCGCGGACACGTATCGGCGCCGGTTCCGGCACATCCTCGTCGACGAGTACCAGGACACGAACCACGCGCAGTACGCGCTCATCCACGAGCTGACGCGGCCCGTCGGCTCGGGCGACACCGGCACCCCGCACGGCGACTCCGGGATGATGATCTTCGACGCGCCGTCCTCGAACCCCGAGGAGGATGCCGCGTCGCTCACCGTCGTCGGCGACTCCGACCAGTCGATCTACGCGTTCCGCGGCGCCGACATCCGCAACATCAGTGAGTTCGAGCGAGACTTCCCGGGAGCGAAAGTGGTGCTGCTGGAGCAGAACTACCGCTCGACGCAGAACATCCTGTCCGCCGCGAACGCCGTGATCAGCCACAACTTCGACCGCAAGGACAAGCGGCTGTGGACGGACGTCGGCGCGGGGGAGAGCATCGTCGGCTTCACCGGCTACTCGCAGCACGACGAGGCCCAGTTCGTGGCCGACGAGGTCGAGGCGATCCATCGATCGGGCATCGCCTATTCCGACGTGGCCGTCTTCTACCGGACGAACTCGCAGTCCCGCGCGCTGGAGGAGATCTTCATCCGCTCCGCCCTGCCGTACAAGATCATGGGCGGCACGAAGTTCTACGATCGCGCCGAGGTGAAGGACGCGCTGGCCTACCTCGTATCGGTCGCGAACCCGGCCGACGAGGGCTCGCTGCGGCGGATCCTGAACAAGCCGCGCCGCGGCATCGGCGACGTCACCGAGACCGCGATCGCCCGCTATGCCGCGGAGCACGGGATCACGTTCCGCGACGCGCTGGCGGATGCCGCGGAGCTGGGCCTCGGCCCGAAGCTGCAGGCCGCGATCGGCCAGCTCGACGCCGTGCTGGCGGAGGCCACCGGCATCATGCTCCCCGCCTCCGGCGAGATCCCGCCGCCGACCGCGGTCGCGGAGGGGCTCTCGTTGCTGCTGACCAAGTCGGGCTACCTTGACGCGCTGCGCGCGAGTCGAGACCCGCAGGACGAGGCGCGGCTCGAGAACCTCGACGAGCTCGTCGCGGTCGCGCGCGAGTTCGCGCGGAACAACCCTGAGGGCACCGTGCTCGACTTCCTCACCGAGGTCGCGCTCGTCTCCGACGCCGACGACCTCGAGGATGCCTCGGGCTCGGTCTCCCTCATGACGCTCCACACGGCGAAGGGCCTCGAGTACGACGCGGTCTTCATCACCGGCGTGGAGGAGGACCTCATCCCGCACCGCATCTCGGCGGGCGAACCCGGGGGCCCGGCCGAGGAGCGGCGGCTGTTCTACGTGGGCGTCACGCGGGCGCGCAAGCGCCTGTACCTCTCCCTCGCGATGACCCGTGCGCAGTTCGGCGAGGTGTCCGTCGCGATGCCGAGCCGGTTCCTGCAGGAGATCCCGGCGGAGCTCATCGACTGGCGGCAGTCGCCCGGCGACGTCAACTCCCGCGGCGGCATGCGGTCGCGCGCGCTCAACGGCCGATCCGGCTCGGGGTCGCGCGACCTTCCGCCCCTGGCGCCGAAGTCGACCTCGCTGGAGCGGTTCCCGAACCGGATCCCGGCGAAGATCCGCGACAACGGCGACCTCGAGCTCGCGGCGGGCGACCGCATCCGCCACGACGACTTCGGCGAGGGCCGGGTCGACGCCGTCACGGGAGAGGGCGCCAAGCGAGTCGCGCACGTGCGCTTCGACAAGGCCGGCGCGAAGAAGCTCCTCATCAAGGTCGCGCCGATCGTCAAGCTCTGAGCGTCAGGAGCGCAGCTCCGCGGCCAGGGCCTCGTCTGCCCGGACGACGTCGCGAAGGCGGCGCGCGCTCGCGAGCGTGAGCTCGAGGTGCGCACCCGTCCCGTCCTCCACGACGAGCCACGTCTGGTCGTCGGCGCGTCGGCGGAGGAGGCCGACCTCCAGCTCCACCTCCTCCGCGCCGTCGGCGCCGCGCACGGTCGCCGGGACGAGGATGCCGTCGCTCCGATGATCTTCGTCATCGGGATGGAGCGTCGCACCGTGCGGCGTCGTGCACCACGGGAACGGACAGGGATCGGTCGGTCGCTGCTCGGAGTCGCTCATGCCTCTGTTCCTTCAACCGCTACGCGAGAGCTCGATAGGGGACGTGGGCACGTTGTGTCCTCGAGTGAAGCACGGGGTACGGACATCACCCCTCGACCGGGCGCGGGGCGCCGCGCGTCAGCGACCGGGCGCGATCCCTCCGGGATCCGGCGGGAGCAGGTCCACGACCGGGACGTGCAGCACCTCGGCGAGCGACACGAGGGTGACGAGCCGCGGGTTGGCGGGCGTCCCGGGGTTGGACTCGCCCTTCTCCAGCTTCCGGTACGTGAAGGTCGAGATGCCGGCGGCGTGCGCGATCCGCTCCTGAGACAGCCCGCGCCGGCGGCGGGCGTTGCTGAGGGCGAGTCCGAGGGCTTCGGCGTACGCGATCCAGGCGGCGGACTCGGTCGACTGCGGCATCCTCCCAGCTTGGCAATTCCCGCGGGAAGACGTGCATATGCAGACATGCTGTTCGAGGACCCCCTGCCTCGCCGGCGACGCGTCCCAGCATCATGACATGTATGCATGCTGTCGCGCGAGGGGTGCGTCACGGACGGGCGCGCCCTAGGCTCGGGAGCATGGCGTCGGAACGGGTCTCGCTGACGGTGCCGGGGCCGGACGGGGATCGGGAGCTGTCGCTCTCCAGCCCCCAGCGCGTGATCTGGCCCGAGGCCGGCATTACGAAGCGCGAGCTCGCGGAGTACCTCATCGCGGTGGCGGATCCGTTCCTCGCGGCGAACGGCGACCGGCCCGTGTCGCTGGAGCGCTTCCCGGACGGCGTCGACGGCGAGCGGTTCTATTCGAAGAACCCGCCCAAGGGGGCGCCCGACTACGTCGAGACCGTGACGGTCACCTACAACAGCGGCCGCCGGCATCTGCAGCTCGTCCTCACGGAGCTCGCCGCCGCGCTCTGGGCCGTGCAGATGAACACCGTCGTCTTCCATCCGTGGGCGTCGCGGACGGCGGACACCGACAACCCGGTTGAGCTCCGCATCGACCTCGACCCGCAGCCCGGGACGGACTTCACGGATGCCGCGGCGATCGCGCCGACCCTGCGCGAGGTGCTCGCCGAGGCCGGGCTCGAGGCCTGGATCAAGACGAGCGGCAACCGCGGCCTGCACGTGTTCTGCCCGATCGCCCCGGTGCACGAGTTCCTCGACGTGCGGCACGCGGTCATCGCGGCGGCGCGTGAGCTGGAACGGCGGATGCCGGACCGGGTCACGACGGCGTGGTGGAAGGAGGAGCGCGGCGAGCGCGTGTTCGTCGACTTCAACCAGGCCAACCGCGACCGCACGATGGCCGGCGCCTACAGCCCCCGCGCGCTACCGGCGGCGACCGTGTCGACGCCGCTGCGCTGGGACGAGCTGGATGCCGCGGATCCGGCATCCTTCACGGTCCGTACCGTGCCCGAACGTCTGGCCGCCGGGGGTGATCCCTGGGCGGACTTCGGCGCGAACCCCGGCCGCATCGACACGCTCCTGGAGTGGTGGGAGCGCGATCTCGCGAACGGCCTCGGCGAGCTCCCGTTCCCGCCCGAGTTCCCGAAGATGCCCGGTGAGCCCCCGCGGGTGCAGCCGAGCCGCGCCCGCAAGCCCGACGCCTGATCCCGCGCCCCGCCCGCGCCGCGCGCGCGACCGCGTCCGCGGCGAGCCCGTCCGGTGTCACTTACGCACAGTCGTGGCGCGCGGGAGTGTGCGCGAGTGACACCGGAGCGGCTCAGGAGAGGACGTCGGCCAGGTCGTAGGCGCGGACCTGCTCGAGCTGGTCGTACGTGCACGACTCGGGCGCGCGGTCGGGGCGCCAGCGCTCGAACTGCGCCGTGTGCCGGAAGCGCCAGCCCTCGAGCTGGTCGTAGCGCACCTCCAGGACCCGCTCCGGCCGGAGCCGCACGAAGGACGTGTCCTTGTCGGTCCCCGTGAAGCGCGAGCGCTCGCCCTCGCCGCGGAGGATCTCGCCGTGCTCGTCCCGCGCGACGAGCGGCGCGAGCTCGTCGATGAGCTCCAGACGCCGCTGGTTGCTGAAGGCCGACACCGCGCCCACCATGCGCAGCTCGCCATCCTCGCCGTAGAGCCCGAGGAGGATCGAGCCGACCCCTTGCCCGCTCTTGTGGATGCGGTACGCGATCGCGACGACGTCCGCGGTGCGCGCGTGCTTGATCTTCAGCATCGTGCGCTTCCCCGGTGCGTAGGGCTGGTCGAGCGGCTTCGCCACGACCCCGTCGAGGCCCGCGCCCTCGAACTCGGCGAGCCATCGGCGCGCGAGCGCGGCATCCCGCGTCGTGCGCGTGAGGTGCACGGGGGAGGGCACGTCCGCGAGGAGCCGCTCGAGCTCCGCGCGCCGGACCCCGAACGGCTCGTCGCGGAGCTCGCGGTCGCCCGTGGCGAGGAGGTCGAACGCCACGAGCATGGCGGGAGTGGTCTCCGCGAGCATCGCGACGCGGGATGCCGCGGGATGGATGCGCTGGCTCAGCGCCTCCCAGTCCAGGCGGGTGCTCCCGTCCGCATGGGGGAGGGCGACGATGAGCTCGCCGTCGATGAGGCACGGGCCGGGCAGGATCCGGGGGAGCGCCTCGACGAGCTCGGGGAAGTAGCGCGTGAGCGGCTTCGCGCCGCGCGAGCCGAGCTCGACCGACTCGCCGTCCCAGGCCGCGAGCACGCGGAACCCGTCCCACTTCGGCTCGAACGACAGGCCGCCCGCGAACCCCGCCGGATCCGGGACGTCGCCGACGGCCTTGGCGAGCATGGGCTCGGGGATCTCGTACCGCACGGCACCATCCTGCCCGACCCACCCCCCGCTGAGAACGCGCTTGTGTCACGAAAACGGGCCGTTTTCGTGACACAAGCGCGTTCTCACGGGGAGGTGGACGGGGCGAGGCGGACGGGGCCGATCGCCACGCCGAGGGGCTCGCGGATCCAGCGGCGGTGGGTCGCGCGGAACTCGGCGCGGGTGGAGAAGCGGTAGAGGTACGTGCGGGCGCGGATCCAGGACGGGCGTTCGCCGACGAACGGGTCGTGCCGGATCAGCCGCAGGGTGGCGGGATCCGCCTCGAGGAGCTTCCCCAGGAACGCCTGGAACCAGTCCTCGTCGATGCGACCCAGCGGCAGGAACCACATGAGCCAGTCCAGCCGCAGATGGTACGGGGCCCACTGCCGCGGGATGGCCCGCGGGTCGCCGGGCTTGCCGTGGAACCCGTACTCGCGCCACGCCGTCGTGCGCGGGTCGTCGTCGAGGGTGCCCTCCACGACGACCTCGACGCGCTGCCGGGTCACGCTCCCGAACGCGCCGTACGCGTTCGCGAGCTGCCAGCGGTTGAAGCTCGCGTTCATGAGCTGGCGCCGTGCCGCGAGGTTGCGCGCCGCGGGCCACGAGATCACGACGTAGCCGCCGAAGACGGCCGCGGTCACGACGATCCAGTACAACGGGATGCCGCCCGCCGCGCCCGCCGCACCCGCCCCGCCCGCCGGGCCGGCACTGCTCGCGGCCCCGATCCCGGGGAGTCCGATCGCGGAGAACGCGAGCACGATCGTCGCCCAGTTCAGCCACGCGAAGTTGCCGGTCGCGACGAGCCACAGCTGCGTCGCGATCACGAGCGCCGCCGCGACCGCGCCGACGATCGCGGGCACCGGCCCCGGCACGACGAGGCCCAGGACCGGGGCGAAGAGGAACCACGGCACGACGAGCTGCGCGACGTGGTTGCCCACGACCTCGCCGCGGTGGAACCACGCCGGCAGGAGGTGCGCCTGCCGGCTCAGGGGCCCGGGCATCGGCTGGGTCTCGTGGTGGTACATGAGTGCCGTGAGGTCGCGCCACTCCGATCCGCCACGGATCTTGATGAGGCCCGCGCCGAACTCGAGCCGGAACACGAGCCACCAGAACAGCACGATCACCACGGTCGGCGGCGGCTGGTCCGCGGACCCGAGGAACGCCGCGAGGAACCCGGCCTCCAGGAGCAGCATCTCCCAGCCGAAGCCGTAGAACGTCTGCCCGACGCTTGTGATCGACATGTACCCGAGCCACAGCGCGAGGAAGCACAGCATCGGCACCCACGGGGCACCGAGCTGGGGGAGTCCCGCGACGAGGGACAGGGCCACGAGGATGCCGCCGGCGCAGAGGATCCGCAGGCGCGCGTCGGTGTAGCGCACGAGGCGGAAGACGGTCGGCCGCAGCATCCGCGTCCGCGCCTTCGAGGTCGCCGCCCACTGCAGCAGCCGCGGCACCGGCAGCAGCCCGCGCTCGCCGAGCAGCGCCGGGAACTGCAGCAGCGTGGACGTGAACGCGATGACGTACAGGGCCGCGATGCCGCGCTGGAGCACCTCGCGGGCGAAGCCGAAGTCGACGGCGGCGAACCCTTCCATCGTCACACCCCGAACAGGTCGGCCAGGCTCAGCTCGAGGCCGGTCATGTCGTGCAGGGCGGTGCGGGCGGCGTGCCAGCCGGCCATCCCGTGCACGGACGGCCCGGGCGGCGTCGCCGCCGAGGCGAGGTACACGCCCGGCAGGGGCGTGCGCCACGGATGCCGCGACACGACCGGCCGGCGGACCGACTGCCGGAGCGTGAACGCGCCGCCGAGGATGTCGCCGCCGATCTCGGCCGGGTTGATCGCGCTGCGGCTCTCGGCCGGCACGGAATGGATCGCGAGGATCCGATCCCGGAAGCCGGGCGCGAACCGCTCCACCTGCCGGATGATCGTCTCCGTCGCGTCGAACCCGGACCCGGACGGCACGTGGGTGTACGCCCAGAACACGCCCTTCCCGGCGGGGGCGCGCGTCGGGTCGACGACGCTCGGCTGCACGGCCAGCACGTACGGCCGGTCGGGGACGCGGCCGCGCGCGACCTGCTCCTCGGCGGCCAGGATCTCGGCGCGCGTGCCGCCCAGGTGCACCGTGGCGGCCGCCGCGACGTCCGGGTTCGCCCACGGCACCGGACCGTCGAGCGCGACGTCGACCTTCGCGATCCCCGGTCCGTAGCGGTAGCGGCGGACGGACTCGGCGTAGCGGTCCGGGAGTCCGGCCGCGGTCAGCAGGAGCCGCGGCGACGTGTCGAGCAGCAGGAGGTCGCCCGCCGCCGGGTCGCCCCAGTCGAGGTCGTCGAGGGAGTCGATACGGCGGTGCGTCTCGATCGTGCCGCGGTGGCGGCGGAGGTCCTGGGCGAGCGCGTCGGTGATGGCGCGGGCGCCGCCGCGCGGGAGCCCCCAGCCGCCCGCGTGCCCATACGCGGCGAGCAGGACGCCGGCTCCGGCGGCCGCGAGGGACGGCATCCTCGTGTTGGCGTGCGCGAGCACGCCCGCGAACAGGGCCCTGCCCTCGGGGGTGCGCAGGCTCGTGGCGGCCAGCGGCGTCGCCTGCTCCAGCACCCGGATGCCGAAGCGCGCCGCGGCGACCGGGTCGCGGGGAATGCGGAGGAGCTGGTCGTCCGTGAAGTCCACGACCCCCTCGATGCGGCGCACGAGCGGCCGGACGAGCGCCCGCCAGTGGTGCCCGTCGTGGCCGAGCGCGTCGGCCGTGCGCTCCAGGTCGTGCCAGGCGATCGCGGCCCGGCCCCCGTCGAGCGGATGCGCGTAGGAGATGTCGGGCACGATCCAGTCCACGTGCCGGTCGAGCCCGAACGCGCGGAAGAACGGCGACGCGATCGCCGCGGGATGCACGGTCGAGCCCAGGTCGTGCCGGAATCCCGGCAGCGTCGACTCGACGGTGCGCGCGCCGCCCCCGATCCCGTCCTGCGCTTCGAGCACGCGCACGTGGAGTCCGGCGCGCGCGAGCGTCACGGCGGCTGCGAGCCCGTTGGGCCCCGAGCCGACGATCGTCGCCGTCCGCGTCACGACCCCAGTCTCCCACCGGGCGCGCACGCCCTCCGGGCCCTTGACCGGCGGTCCTGACCCCCTCCGGGGGTCAGGGGAGCTCGCTGCGCAGGCGCCGGGCCAGCTCGGCCGGCGGCATCCGGCGGGGGAAGACGGCCACGACCACCTCGTCCGCGTCCGGCACCGGCGCGGGGTGGACCCCGAAGCGCTGCATGGCCATGTCGAGGGCGGCGCGCAGGGTCGCGACCGACACGCGCTTCTGCCCGCGCAGGAGTTGGCGCAGCACGCCGTTGTGCACGGCGGTCACAGCCGCCGCGAACGAGACCGCGTCGAGCGGATCGAGTCCCGGCAAGGCGCGGCGCAGGTACTCGTCGAACAGCCGCTCGTAGCGGAACACCGTGACGATCTCGCGGTCGCGCAGCGCCGGCACCTGTCGCACGACGGCGTAGCGGCGCCGGCCGAGGTCTGCCTCCGCGGCGAAGTGCCGGAACACCTGGATCGAGGCCTCGCAGACGGCCTCCCACGGGTTCTCGTGCGGCTGGGCCAGGTATGCCCGCAGCTGCTCGAGCAGCACCTCGTGGTCGGCGAAGACCACGTCGTCCTTCCCGCCGAAGGTGCGGAAGAACGTCGAGCGCGAGATGCCCGCCGCCTGCGCGATCTGCTCGACCGAGGTGGCGTCGAAGCCCCGCGTCGCGAAGAGGTCGAGCGCCACGGCGACTACCGCGCCGGGCGCGGCGGACGACGGCGACGACTCGGACATGCGGCCGAGCCTACCGCCGGCCAACCTCAAGAACGGCGCAAGAAAAGCGCAAGGACGGGCCTCCGACGCAAGGCTTGCGCTACACGCGCGCAGAGTTTCCGCGTCCGCTGGGAGGATGGGGTCGGTCTCTCGTACCTTGGTACCGACAGCGCACGGTGCTGCCGGTACGCCCACACCACCCCGACCCGTCCGGGACGACGCCGAAGAGCAGAAGCCATGCCGAGAAAGCCCGCACTTCCCAGCACGCGCAAGCGGCAGTGGGGATCTGAGCGCAACCGCACGCCGCTGCCGACCCTGCACGCGAAGCCGTCCGCCGCGAAGCTCGTCTGGGCGCGCGTCGCGATCGTCATCACGGTGCTCGCCTGGGTGGCGTACATCCTCACGACGATCCTCCGCCAGATCTTCCTCTACGGGCCGGACCAGTGGTTCCTGACGCTCGAGGCGTACCTCTACGCCGCCATCATCACGTTCCTCAACTTCTCCGCGCTCATGTTCCTCGTCCAGCGCGAGGCGGCGCTCCGCCGCTTCCGCGACCACGAGCGCGTGCCCCGCGCGGAGCTCGACCGCCACTTCTACGACGAGCACGGCGAGGGGATGACGGTGCTGATCCCCTCCTACGCGGAGGAGCCCTCGGTCATCCGCAAGACGATGTGGTCGGCGGCGCTGCAGGAGTACCCGTCGCTGCGGGTCGTCCTGCTGCTCGACGACCCGCCGTACCCCACCGACCCGAACGTCAAGGCGCGCCTCGAGGCGACGCGCGCGCTCGCGGAGGGCATCGGCGAAGACCTCAGCGAGCCGTCCTACCGCTTCTCCCAGGCGCTCTTCGCCTACGAGCACGAGTCGATGATCCTCGGCAACGTGAACGACGAGCACGTCCGCAAGCTCCGCGACGAGTACCGCTACGCCGTGCAGTGGCTGCGCGACATGGCCGCGACCGAGGTTCACGAGGACCACGTCGACACGTTCTTCATCGACCAGGTGATCCTCGAGCTCGCCGAAGACCTCGACCTCACCGCCTCCGCTCTCGACACCGCGTACGACACGCATACGACCCCGACCCCGGAACGCCTGTACGAGCTCTATCGCCGCCTGGTGTGGATCTTCTCCGCCGAGATGGCGACGTTCGAGCGGAAGAAGTTCGCGTCGCTGTCGAACGAGGCGAACAAGGCGATGAACCTGAACGCCTACATCGGCCTCATGGGCGGCCGCTACCGCATGGAGAAGTCGCCCTCGGGCAAGACCGTCCTGCGTCTCGTGGCGGGGGCGGCCCAGGATGCCGACCTCATCATCCCGAACTCCGACTACCTGCTGACGCTCGACGCGGACTCGCTGCTCCTGCGCGACTACTGCCTCCGGCTCGTGTACTTCCTCGAGCAGCCCGGCAACGAGCGCATCGCGGTGACGCAGACGCCGTACTCCTCGTTCCGCGGCGCCCCGACGCGCATCGAGCGTCTGGCGGGCGCGACGACCGACATCCAGCACATCCTCCACCAGGGGATGTCGGGCTACAACGCGACCTTCTGGGTCGGCGCGAACGCCGTCATCCGCATGGATGCCATGGACGACATCATGCAGATCGAGGAGCAGGACGGGTTCGAGGTCCGCCGCTACGTGCAAGACCGCACGGTCATCGAGGACACCGAGTCCAGCGTCGACCTCGCCGACCACGACTGGACCCTCGTCAACTACCCCGAGCGCCTCAGCTACTCCGCGACCCCGCCCGACTTCGGCTCGCTCGTCGTGCAGCGCCGCCGCTGGGCGAACGGCGGGCTGCTGATCCTGCCGAAGTTCCTCAAGCAGGTACGCTCGCGCCGGCACACCAATAACCCGGTGCGCCTCGGCGAGTGGATGATCCGCGTCAACTACATGGCCTCGCTCGCGTGGGCGAGCTTCGCGCTCGTGTTCATCCTCGTGTTCCCGTTCGACAGCACGCTGCTGAGCCCGCTCGTGCTGGTCGCCGCCGTGCCCTACTTCGTCTGCCAGGCGAGCGACCTCAAGTACTCCGGGTACAAGTACATCGACATCTTCCGGATCTACGGCTTCAACCTGATCCTGCTGGCGGTGAACCTCGCCGGCGTGCTGAAGTCCATCGAGCAGGGCCTCACCGGGCGGAAGATCCCGTTCGCGCGCACGCCCAAGGTGCGCGACCGCACCGCGACGACGCTCCTCTATGTGGTGTTCCCGTGGGGGATCGTCGCGTTCTCGCTGTTCACCGCGTGGTGGAGCTTCACCGCGCAGAACTGGGGCACGTTCATCTTCGGCGCCTTCAACTTCGTCACCGCCCTCTGGGCGTGCGTCGAGAACATCGGCATCCGCAACTCGATCGTGGACTTCTGGATGGGGCTCACGAACTGGATGTGGGTGCCCGTGAAGAAGGATGCCCGGACGAAGGCGACGCCGGGCCAGGCGGGCTTCGACTGGCAGGACGCGCTGTTCCACGGCTACCCCGCGGCCGGCGAGCCCGGCGCCCCCACGCCGTCCCGGTCACGCAAGCGCCCCGTGCCGCAGCGCGTCCCGGGGAGTGTCCCCATCGAGAACCCGCCCGCCGGGGGGAGCGCCCCCACGGCGACCGTGACGTCGACCGAGACGTCCGCCGCCTCCACGGACACCCCGCCGTCGTCGCCGACCCCTGAGAACCAGAGCCCCGTGTCGTGAAGTCCCGCATCGCCTATGTCTCGCAACCCTCTCCGGGCCCGTACGACGGCAAGCGCCTCTCCCCCTGGCGCGTGCTGCTCGGGATCCTGATCCTCGCCGCCATCGTGGCCGCCGCGATCTTCGGGTACCGCTTCTTCGCGAACGAGCAGGTGCGCGGCGACGTGTCCGCGCCGTGGTTCGCCCCGTACGTCGATGTCACGGTGACGCCCACCTATGCCTTCGAGAAGCCGGCGAACAACGCCGACCTCGATGTCGTGCTCGCGTTCGTGGTCGCGCAGTCGGCGACCTCGTGCACGCCCTCCTGGGGTGCGGCCTACACGATGGACGAGGCCGCGCAGAACCTCGACCTCGACCGCCGCATCCAGCGCCTGCGCAACCAGGGCGGCGACGTGGTCGTCTCGTTCGGCGGCGCCGCCAACACCGAGCTCGCGAAGGCCTGCACGCAGGATGCTGCGCTCCAGCAGGCGTACGCGTCGGTCATCGATCGCTACGCCGTGTCGACGATCGACCTCGACATCGAGCAGGGCAACCTCACCGACCCGGTCGCGGGCCTGCGCCGCGCGGTCACGATCGCCGCGGTGCAGAAGCAGATGCGCGCTGAGGGCAAGCCGCTCGCCGTCTGGCTGACCCTGCCGGTGAGTCCGTCGGGCCTCACCGCCGACGGGCAGCAGGCCGTGACCCAGATGCTCCAGTCCGGCGTCGACCTCGCCGGGGTCAACGCGATGACGATGGACTACGGGACGAATCTGGGCGGCCAGTCGATGGCGCAGGTCTCGATCTCCGCGCTGCGGGCGACGGAGCGGCAGCTGTCGGCCCTCTACCAGCAGGCCGGCACGTCGCTGACGGACGCCACGGTCTGGGCGAAGCTCGGCGCGACGCCGATGATCGGGCAGAACGACGTCTCCGGCGAGGTCTTCACGATCGACGATGCGCAGCAGCTGAACTCGTTCGCACAGAGCCAGCACCTCGGCCGGATGTCGATGTGGTCGCTCAACCGCGACCGGGCCTGCGGCACGAACTACGCCGACCCGACCGTGGTCTCCAACCAGTGCAGCGGCGTCGACCAGGGCGACACGACGTTCGCGCAGACGCTCCAGCCCGGCTTCACGGCCCCGCCGGATGCCTCGGCGGACAAGACGACGACGCCCGAGGCGTCGCCGGTCGTGACCGACAACCCGTCGACGAGCCCGTACCCGATCTGGAGCGCGGACGCCACGTACCTCTCCGGGGCCAAAGTGGTGTGGAAGGGCAACGTCTATCAGGCGAAGTGGTGGACGCGCGGGGACAACCCGGACAGCCCGCTCGCGAACGCGGACTCGTGGCCGTGGAAGCTCATCGGTCCGGTCCTGCCCGGCGAGACGCCGTACCCGCAGCCGACTCTGGCGCCGGGTACGTACCCCGCGTGGGATCCGCAGACGGTCTACACGGCCGGCAACCGGATCATGTTCCAGGGCGTGCCTTACGAGGCGAAGTGGTGGACGCGCGGGGACAACCCCGCCGCCCAGTCGACGAACCCGGACGGCTCGCCGTGGATCCCGTTGACCGCGAAGCAGATCGAGGACATCAACTCCGGCGCGAGCCCGGCGGTGTCTCCGACACCCGCACCGCCCGCCGGCTGAACGGGCGTGCCACTGGCCGAGACGGCCGTGAAGGACGCGTCTTCGGGCGGTAGTAGGCTCGTGGCTTGGTCGGGCTCGCCCGACATCAAAGACGTGCTCGCGTCTGCCAATCCCGTTCCCAGTGAAGGACTGCAGTGGATCTGTACGAGTATCAGGCACGAGACCTTTTCGAGAAGTACGAGGTGCCGGTGCTCGCCGGCATCGTCGCGGACACGCCCGAGGAGGCGCGCGCGGCAGCCGAGAAGCTCGGCGGCGTCGTGGTCGTGAAGGCCCAGGTCAAGACCGGCGGCCGCGGCAAGGCCGGCGGCGTGAAGGTCGTCCGGACGCCGGACGAGGCGTACGAGGCCGCGCAGGCGATCCTCGGCCTCGACATCAAGGGCCACGTCGTGAAGCGCCTCATGGTCGCGGCCGGCGCCCGCATCGCGAAGGAGTTCTACTTCTCGGTGCTGCTCGACCGCGCGAACCGCTCGTACCTGTCGCTGTCGAGCGTCGAGGGCGGCATGGAGATCGAAGAGCTCGCCGTCGAGCGGCCCGAGGCCCTCGCCCGCGTCGAGGTCGACCCGCTCGAGGGGATCAGCCCGGCGAAGGCGCTCGAGATCGCGAAGGCCGCACGCTTCGACGACGAGCTGGCACCCAAGGTGGCCGACGTCTTCGTGAAGCTCTACGACGTCTACAAGGGGGAGGACGCGACGCTCGTCGAGGTCAACCCGCTCATCCTCTCGGCCGACGGCGACGTCATCGCGCTCGACGGCAAGGTCACGCTCGACGAGAACGCAGCGTTCCGCCACCCCGAGCACGAGGAGCTCGAGGACAAGGCCTCCACCGATCCGCTGGAGGCGAAAGCGAAGCAGCACGACCTCAACTACGTGAAGCTCGACGGCGAGGTCGGGATCATCGGCAACGGCGCCGGCCTCGTGATGTCGACGCTCGACGTCGTGGCCTACGCGGGCGAGGCGCACGGCGGCGTCAAGCCGGCGAACTTCCTCGACATCGGCGGCGGCGCCTCGGCGACCGTCATGGCCGCGGGCCTCGACGTGATCCTCGGCGACGCGCAGGTCAAGAGCGTGTTCGTCAACGTCTTCGGCGGCATCACCTCCTGCGTCGCGGTTGCGGAGGGCATCGTGAAGGCTCTCGAGATCCTCGGCGACGCGGCCACGAAGCCGCTCGTCGTCCGTCTCGACGGCAACCAGGTGGACGAGGGTCGCGCGATCCTCGCCGCCGCCAACCACCCGCTCGTCACGCTCGCCGCCGGTATGGACGAGGGCGCCGACAAGGCCGCCGAGCTGGCGAACGCCTGAGCCGCGGCATCCGGATAAGGGACTAGAGACATGTCGATCTACCTCAACAAGGACTCCAAGGTCATCGTCCAGGGCATCACCGGCGGCGAGGGCACCAAGCACACCGCCCTCATGCTGAAGGCCGGCACCCAGGTCGTGGGCGGCGTCAACGCCCGCAAGGCCGGCACCACCGTGTCGCACACCGCGAAGGACGGCGGCGCCGTCGAGCTCCCCGTCTTCGGCTCGGTCGCCGAGGCGATCGAGCGGACCGGCGCGGACGTGTCGATCGCGTTCGTTCCGCCGGCGTTCGCGAAGGACGCGATGGTCGAGGCCATCGACGCCGAGATCCCGCTCCTTGTCGTCATCACGGAGGGCATCCCGGTCGGGGACAGCGCCGAGGCGTGGGCCTACGCGAAGAGCAAGGGCAACAAGACGCGCATCATCGGCCCGAACTGCCCCGGCATCATCACGCCCGGCGAGTCGCTCGTCGGGATCACGCCGGCCAACATCACCGACAAGGGCCCGATCGGCCTCGTGTCGAAGTCGGGCACGCTCACGTACCAGATGATGTTCGAGCTGCGCGACCTCGGCTTCTCCACCGCGATCGGCATCGGCGGCGACCCCATCATCGGGACGACGCACATCGACGCGCTCGCGGCCTTCGAGGCCGACCCGGAGACGAAGGCGATCGTCATGATCGGCGAGATCGGCGGCGACGCCGAGGAGCGCGCGGCCGACTTCATCCGCGCCAATGTCACCAAGCCGGTCGTCGGCTACGTCGCGGGCTTCACGGCCCCCGAGGGCAAGACGATGGGCCACGCCGGCGCGATCGTGTCCGGCTCGGCCGGCACCGCGCAGGCGAAGAAGGAGGCCCTGGAGGCCGCGGGCGTGAAGGTCGGCAAGACGCCGTCCGAGACCGCGGCCCTGATGCGGGAGATCATCGAGTCGCTCTAACCGTAAGACTGCGGAGGCAGTCTCACGGGGGTGGGCCGACGTACAATCGGCCCATGCCGTTGACTGGGGACTACCTGCCGGGGACCGCCGAATGGGCGCGGACGCAGGCGGAACGCTACGAGGAGACCCGGGGCGCCGAGGCCGCTGACCTGCGGGGGAAGCCGATCATCGTCCTGACGACGGTCGGCGCGAAGACCGGCGGGCTGCGCAAGACCGCGCTCATGCGCGTCGAGCACGACGGCCGGTACGCGGTCGTGGCCTCGCGCGGCGGCGCCCCGAAGGCCCCGCAGTGGTACTGGAACCTCCGCGCGAACCCGCACGTCGAGCTGCAGGACGGCGCGACAACCCGTGATTACGCGGCCCGCGAGCTCGCCGGTGCCGAGTACGACGAGTGGTGGGCGCACGCCGTGGCGGCCTGGCCGGCGTACGCGGACTACCAGGAGAAGACCGACCGTAAGATCGCCGTCTTCCTCCTCGAGCCCCTCGAGTCGTGACCGCGCGCCGCACGCGCGCCCGCGCCGCTCACGCCGAGCCGCGCCGGCGCCGCGGCGGGACGATCGCGATCGCGGTGGCCGGGGCGGTCGCCGGGCTCGCAATGCTCAGCGGCGCGGCGTACGTCGTCGTCCCGCTCGTGGCCACGAACCTCACCTCCCGGACCCCGACCGTCGACACCCCGGTCGCGACGGCGAACCTCGCGGCCAGCTTCCTGCTCCCCGCCCGCTGGACCGCGCAGCATCCGTTCCTCCGGGACGACGAGCTCGTCGTCCGCTCGCCCGACGGGCGTCTGGTCCTGACGATCACGGCCGTCGCGCGACCCGTTGATGCCGCGTTCGCCGCGGCCGCCGCCGGGACGGCGGGCCTCGGCTCGGCTGTGACGGAGATCCTCGGCTCGGGGCTGAGGAGCAGCCACGCCACGACCGCGGACGGGCACACCGTCATCGCGGCCGTCGGCGGCGACGGTGACAGCGCGACCGTCACCGCAAGCGTCGACACCGACGATGCCGCCGCGTATCGCCCCGCGATCGCCCGTGTCCTCGCGTCGATCCGGGTGGCGCGGTGAGGTGCGGACCGCTGCGGCGCCTGGCCGCAGCATCTCTCGGACTCGTCGCGGTCGCGCTCGTGCTGGCCGGCTGCGCGACCCCCGCGGACGCGACCTGGACGCCGCCTGCGTGGTCTCTTCCCGCGGCCGTGCGCGTGACTGCGCCGGCACCCCTCGACCCCGCGTCGGTCGCGAACCTGACTGGCCAGCGGATCCGCAACGATGCCGTGGGCATCGCCGCGCGCTGGTCGCTCCTGCCGGGGTCGCAGGCGCTCAACGGGAGGCTCGCCGGCCTCGTGAAGGATGCCGTGACCGCCCGCGCGACGGCGACCAAGACGCGGTACACGCCCGCCGTCTTCCCGACGAGCGCGGGCCTCGGCGACCGCGGCTGCGTGCGCGGCTCCACCCTCCGCCCGGCTGCCGAGGTGCTCACCGACCCGGCCCTCGGCCCGGCCGGCCCCAGCGGCACGGCGGTGACGTGCGACATCGTCACGGCGATCGGCCCCTTCCTCGGCGAGCGGATGCGCGTCGTCACGGGGGACCCCGCGCACGTCGCATCCGACGCCTCGACGCTGCTGTACACGAACGTCGCGACCGGGGAGGTGACCCTGGCCGCGCAGCTGTGGACCGCGGCGGCCCCCGCCGAACTGTGGGACGACGTCGTCGACGCGATGCGCCGCGACGCCGGGTCTCTGAGCCTCGCGACGATCGCGCCGCCGGATCAGGCCGGAGCGGCCGCGATCCGCGCCGCGCTCGCCTCGACCGTCGCGGCGCCGGACGGCTCTCTCGTGATCACCCTGCCCCCGGGCTTCACGGCCCCCGAGCTCGTCGCACTCGGCCTCCCGCCGACGACGGAGAGCACCTCGATCGCGGTCGGGCCGTCCGCCTCCGGACCGCTCACGACGCCGTTCGCCCGGCAGCTGGTCGAGGCCGCGGGACAGGCCTTCGCGGCGCCGGCGGCCGTGCCGGCCGGCGCCGAGTCCGTCGACTGCACGCTCGTGCCGTGCGTCGCGATGACGTACGACGACGGCCCGAGCGACCTCAGCTCCGCGATCCTCGACGCGGCCGCGAAGCACCACGCATCGGTGACGTTCTTCTGGATGGGCGAGAAGGCCGCGCAGTACGCCGGCACGATCAAGCGCGCCGTGGCCGAGGGACACCTCGTCGAGAACCACACGTGGAACCATCCGCACCTCACGACCCTGAGCCCGGCCGCCGTGACCAAGCAGATCAAGGACACGCAGGCCGCGCTCGCGACCGCCGCGGGCGTCACGCCGAAGGCGTTCCGGCCGCCGTACGGGCAGTACAACCCGGGGGTGCTCGCCGCCGCCGGCCTGCCCGCCATCCTGTGGGACTACGACACGCTCGACTGGCAGGGTCCGGCCGACAGCGTGCTCATCGACCGCGCGGTCAACGGCCCGTCGGTCGGGTCGATCGTGCTGCAGCACGACATCCAGGCGGTCACCGGCCGGGTCGTCGGGACGGTCTACGACGGGCTCGCCGATCGCGGCTTCACGCTCGTGAACGTCCAGCAGCTGCTCGGCGGGAAGCTGCCGGCCTCGGGCATCGTCAAGAGCGGCCGTTGACGCTCCGCCGGTGAGGCGGCGCGGCGAGGGAGGATGCCCCGACTAGTGTCGGGTGCGCCATGCAACGCGTCCTCGTCGCCCTCCTCACCGCGCTTGACGCCCTCGTGGCCGGCGCGGTCGGGATCGCGGCGGCGCTCGCCCCCCTGGCGCTCCTCTGGGTCTTCGCCCTCCCCGACCCGGCGTGGGGCGACCTGTGGCCGGCATCCGGCGTCGTGTGGCAGCTCGGCCACTTCGTGCCCGTCACCGTGACGCTGCCGGGGGAGTACCTCGCGGTCAGCGGCATCCCGCCGGAGGCCGCGACCTTCGTGCTCTCGCTCGCGCCGCTCGCGTTCGCGCTGTTTACGGCGTGGTCGGCCGCGCGTTCCGCGGGCCGCGCCGCCCGTGCCGGCGCGTGGTTCACGGGCGTCGTGACCGGCGCCCTGGTGTTCGGCGTGATCGCGGCCGTGGTCGCGCTGACGACCCGGAACCCGATCGCCGTCGTCGACCTCCTGCCGGCGATCCTGCTGCCCATGCTCGTCTACCTCGTGCCCGCGCTCGTCGCCGGGATCGTGACCGCCTGGCGCGAGGGCGACGGCGGCGTGGTCGACGCCGTCCGCGACCGGATCGAGCGGATGCCGGGCAGCTGGGCCGACGTGCCCGCCCTCGCCCTCCGCGGCCTGGGGGTCGTCGTCGCGGGCCTCGCCGGCGTCGGCGCGCTCGTCGTGCTGTTCGCGGTGCTGCTGCGCGGCTCCGAGGCCATCGCGCTGTTCCAGACCGCGAACGTCGACGGGCTCGGCGCGACGGTGGTCGCGCTCGGGCAGCTCGTCTACCTCCCGACGCTCGTGGCGTGGGCCGTGTCGTTCGCCGCCGGGCCCGGGTTCGCGATCGGCGCCGACGCGTCGGTCGCGCCGGGCAGCGGGCAGGTCGGTGTCGTCCCGGGTATCCCCGTGCTCGCACTCGCCCCGCCCGACGCCTCGAGCTGGTACCTCCTGCTCGTGCTCCTGCCGATCGGCGTCGGCGCGCTCGCGGGGTGGGTCCTCCGCGCCCGGACCGGCGACGAGGTCGCCCCGCGGGTCGTCCTCGTGCTCGCGGTGGCCGTGCTCTCCGCGGGCTTCGCGGCGCTGCTCGCGCTCGCGTCGTCGGGCTCGATGGGCCCCGGGCAGCTCGCGCACGCGGGGCCCGCACCCGGGCCCCTGGCCCTGGCCGTCGGCATCGAGGTCGCGCTCGGGTGCGGCATCCTGCTGCTCTCGCCCCGCCCCCGGGTGCGGGCCGAGGCCCCGGCGCCCGCCGCCGAGGACGCTCTCGCCCCCCGGGTACACTGAGAAGGTGCTGCGAGTCGCCGTCCTCATCTCCGGGGGCGGCTCCAACCTCCGGGCGCTCCTCGAGGCCAGTGCGGATGCCGGATACCCCGCGCACGTCGTCGCGGTCGGGGCCGACCGCGAGGCATCCGGCCTCGCGCACGCGGAGGAGTTCGGCATCCCGAGCTTCGTCGTGCCGTGGCGCGGCGCCGGCGAGCGCGAGGCGTGGGGTGCGGAGCTCGACGCCCAGCTCGCCGCCTGGCAGCCCGACCTCGTCGTTCTGAGCGGGCTCATGCGGCTCCTGCCCCCGGCATCCGTCCGGCGCTGGTCCGGCCGGCTGCTCAACACCCATCCCGCGTTCCTGCCCGAGTTCCCCGGCGCGCACGGCGTGCGCGACGCGTTGCAGTCCGGCGTCCGCGAGACCGGCGCGAGCATCATCCTCGTCGACGACGGCGTCGACACCGGGCCCGTGATCGTGCAGGAGCGGGTCCCGATCCTGCCCGGCGACGACGAGCACGCCCTCTCCGAGCGGATCAAGCTCGTGGAGCGCCGCCTTCTCATCGACGTGGTGCGCCGCATCTCCACGGGCGAGCTCGACCTGACCGCGGTGCGCTGAGCGCCGAATCCCACGAAGCGAGGCAAGCAATGGCCGGTCCCCGACACGACCCCTCCCTCTACCGCGAGCGCGACCTCGTGCCGATCCGGCGCGCGCTCGTGTCCGTGAGCGACAAGACGGACCTCGTCCCGCTCGCGCAAGCGCTCGCGGGGGCGGGCGTGGAGATCGTCTCCACCGGCTCGACCGCGGCGCGCATCCGCGACGCGGGTCTCGCGGTGACCGATGTCTCGGCCGTCACGGGCTTCGACGAGGCTCTCGACGGCCGCGTCAAGACGCTGCACCCGGGCGTCCACGCGGGCCTCCTCGCCGACCTCCGGCTCGAGGACCACGAGCGTCAGCTCGAGGAGCTCGCGATCGCGCCGTTCGAGCTCGTCGTCGTGAACCTGTACCCGTTCGTCGAGACCGTCGCCTCGGGCGCCGCCCGCGACGACGTCGTGGAGCAGATCGACATCGGCGGACCCGCGATGGTCCGCGCCGCCGCGAAGAACCACGCGAACGTCGCGATCGTCGTCTCGCCCGAGTCGTATCCGTCGATCGTGGAGGCGCTCGGCGTCGGCGGCACGCGCCTGCAGGAGCGGCGCGAGCTCGCGGCCCGCGCCTTCGCGCACACCGCGGAGTACGACCGCGCCGTCGCGACGTGGTTCGCGGAGGGCACGATCCACGAGGACGCGCTGCCCAACCACCTCACGATCAAGGCCGAGCGGCTCGCGACGCTGCGGTACGGCGAGAACTCGCACCAGCGCGCCGCGATCTACACGCGCGTCGGCGGCCACGGCATCGCCCAGGCCACGCAGCTCCAGGGCAAGGAGATGTCGTACAACAACTACGTGGACGCGGATGCCGCGCTGCGGGCGGCGTTCGACCTCCTCAAGCCCGCGGTCGCGATCATCAAGCACGCGAACCCGTGCGGGATCGCCACCGCCGCGCCGCACGCGCTCGACCCGATCGCGAGCGCGCACCTGCGGGCGCACGCGTGCGACCCGGTGTCCGCGTTCGGCGGCGTCATCGCCGCGAACCGCACCGTGACGCTGAAGATGGCCGAGAACCTCCGCGACATCTTCACCGAGGTCATCATCGCGCCCGGGTTCGAGCCGGAGGCGCTCGAGGTCTTCCGGCTGAAGAAGAACCTCCGCGTGCTGGAGCTGCCGGCGGACTGGCACCAGGAGCGGATGGACGTCCGCCTCGTGTCCGGCGGCCTCCTGCTGCAGGACGCCGACCGCTTCCCGGACGACATCGAGTCGGTGGCCGCGGAGTGGGAGCTCGTCTCGGGCGAGCGGCCGCCGGAGGAGGCGCTCTCGAACCTCATCTTCGCGTGGAAGACCTGCCGCGCGGTGAAGTCGAACGCGATCGTCCTCGCGAAGGACTCGGCCACGGTCGGGATCGGCATGGGCCAGGTCAACCGCGTCGACTCGTGCCGGCTCGCGGTCGAGCGGGCGGGCGAGCGCGCGCGGGGCTCGGTCGCGGCATCCGACGCGTTCTTCCCGTTCGCGGACGGCCCGCAGATCCTCGTGGACGCGGGCGTGTCCGCGATCATCCAGCCCGGGGGATCCGTCCGCGACGGGGAGGTCGTGGACCTCGCCCGCCAGGCCGGCGTGACCATGTTCTTCACCGGCGAGCGCCACTTCTACCACTAGGCCCTGGGTCGGCCTCGCGTCGTCGTCACCCCGTCGTCGTCACCCCGTCGTCGTCACCCGTCGAGACTCGGCGTCCGCGCCGATACACGCGGCCTCGCGCCGGGTCTCGGCGCGGATGCCGAGTCTCAGGCGCTGGGCGTCGGGCGGCCGAAGGCCTCCAGGAAGCGGAGCCAGACCTCGCTGAGCGTGGGGTACGACGGCACGGCGTGCCAGAGGCGATCCAGCGGGACCTCGCCGACGACGGCGATCGTGGCGGAGTGCAGGAGCTCGGCGACGTCCGGTCCGGCGAACGTCGCGCCGACGAGCACGTTGCGATCCTCGTCGACGATCGCGCGGGCCTGGCCGCGGTAGTCGTCGGAGTGCGTGGTGGCGCCGGCGAGCCAGGACAGGTCGTAGTCCAGCACGCGGATGCGGAGGCCGGCCTTGCGGGCGGCGGCCTCGGTGAGTCCGACCGACGCGATCTCCGGCTCGGTGAACGTCACCTGCGGCACCGCCCGGTGGTCGGCCGTCGCGACGTGCGCGCCCCAGGGAGCGTCGTCGACGGCGCCGCCCGCGGCCCGCGCGGCGATGACGTCGCCCGCCGCCCGCGCCTGGTACTTGCCCTGGTGGGTGAGCAGCGCGCGACGGTTCACGTCGCCGACCGCGTAGAGCCAGTCCGTGCCGGTGACGCGCAACGTGTCGTCGACCTCGAGCCAGGCGCCCGGCTCGAGCCCGACCGTGTCGAGGCCGAGGTCCCCCGTGCGCGGGGTGCGGCCGATCGCCACGAGGACGCGCTCGGCCTCGACGGTCGACCCGTCGTCGAGGGTGAGGCGGACGCCGGTGTCCGTGTTCGTGGCATCCGTCGTCTCCACCCCGGTGCGGACCTCGACGCCGCTGGAGCGGAGGGACTCCGCGACGAGGTCGGCGGCGAACGGCTCCATGTTCGGCAGCAGGCTGCGGCGGACGATGAGGGTCACGCGCGTGCCGAAGCCGGCGTACGCGGTCGCCATCTCGGCCGCGACGACGCCGCCGCCGATGATCGCGAGGGATGCCGGGATGTCCTCCGCGCTCGTCGCCTCGCGGCTCGTCCACGGGTCGACGTCGGCGAGGCCGGGCACGTCGGGGAGGAGCGGGGCGGATCCGGTGCTCACCGCGACCGCGTGCCGGGCGACGAGCGTCGTGACGGTGCCGTCCATCGCGGTGACCTCGACGCGCTTGGGGCCCGTGAGTCGTCCGTGCCCGCGCACGAGGTCGATCCCCGTCGCGGTGAGCCAGGCCACCTGGCCGTCGTCGTGCCAGTCGTGGACGATGCGGTCGCGGCGGCGCAGCGCGCCCGCGACGTCGACGCCGCCGGTGACGGACGCGCGCGCGCCGTCGACATCCCGCGCCGCCCGGAGGGCAGCGCCGGCGCGCAGCAGTCCCTTCGACGGCATGCAGGCCCAGTAGGAGCACTCGCCGCCGACCAGTTCGCTCTCCACGACCACGGTCGTGAGGCCCGCCTGCGCGGTGCGATCGGCGATGTTCTCCCCGACCGGCCCCGCCCCGATGATGACGACGTCGTACTCCCGCTCGCTCATGCCCTCACGGTACCGCGCCGCCCTATGCCCGCCGCCCGTGCGGCCGGACGCCGGGACTGCCGTGTCCGAAAACCGCCAGCCGGCGGGACGGAGGCGTGCGAGGCTGGGGGCATGAGCATGATCGCGGGGTTCGAGGAGCGCTATCGCGCGATCGAAGCGCGCGACGTGCGGTTCGACGGCCAGTTCGTCACCGCGGTGCGGTCGACGGGGATCTACTGCCGCCCGAGCTGCCCCGCGCGCACGCCGAAGCGCGAGAACGTGGAGTTCTTCGCGACCTCGGCCGCCGCGCACGAGGCGGGCTACCGGGCGTGCAAGCGGTGCCTGCCGGAGGCTGCGCCCGGGTCCCCGACCTGGAACGTCCGCGGCGACGCGGTCGGGCGCGCCATGCGGCTCATCGCCGACGGCGTCGTGGAGCGCGAGGGAGTGCCCGGCCTCGCCGCGCGGCTCGGCTACTCGACCCGGCACCTCACCCGCCTCCTGGCGCGGGAGCTCGGCGCCGGACCCCTCGCGCTCGCCCGCGCACACCGCGCCCACACGGCGCGGATGCTCCTCGTCGGAACGAGCCTGCCGGCCGCCGACGTTGCGTTCTCGTCCGGCTTCGTGAGCGTGCGGCAGTTCAACGACACGGTCCGGGAGGTGTTCGGGATGCCGCCGCTCGAGCTCCGCGCGCGCCGCCGCATCCTCGAGCCGCACGCCCCCGGCGCGATCGACCTGGCGCTCCCGTTCCGCGAGCCGATGGACGCCGCGGGCGTGTTCGCGTGGATGGCGGCGCGCGCGATCCCGGGGGTGGAGGTCGCGGCATCCGGCTCCTACGCCCGGACGCTGCGCCTCGACGGCGGTCCGGCCTGGTTCCGGGTGCGGCTCGACGGCGGGCGGCTGCGGCTGGAGGCGCGGCTCGCGCGGCTCGCCGACCTGCCCCCGCTCGTCGCCCGGGTGCGGCGGCTGTTCGACCTGGACGCCGACCCGGTCGCGGTCGATACGGCACTCGCCCGGCAGCCCGAGCTGCGCGGACTGGTGGCCCGCACCCCGGGCATCCGCGTGCCCGGCGCGAGCGATCCGCACGAGATGCTCCTGCGGGCCCTCGTCGGCCAGCAGGTCTCGGTGCCGGCGGCACGTACCGCGCTCGCGCGGCTGACGGAGGCGCTCGGCGAGCCCGTGCCCGAGCATGACGGCACCGACCGCCTGTTCCCGACCATGGCGGCGATCGCGGAGCGGGGGAGTGACGTGCTGCGCGGACCCGCCTCGCGCGTCCGGGCCGTCGTCGGCGCGGCCGCAGCCCTCGCCGCGGGCGACGTGACGCTCTCGATCGGCGACGATGCGGGCGAGCAGCGCGCCGCGCTGCTCGCCCTGCCCGGCGTCGGCCCGTGGACCGCCGACTACGTGCGGATGCGCGTCACCGGCGATCCGGACGTGTTCCTCCCCGGCGATGTCGCCGAGCGCCGTGGCGCGGCATCCGCCGGCCTTCCCGACACCCCGCGGGCCCTCGACGCGTGGGCCGCCCGCACCGCGCCCTGGCGCAGCTACCTCACGACGCACCTGTGGCGCGCCGCCGCCCTCCCCCCGAAGGAGTCCTCATGACCGCCCTCGTCGAGACCGTCGGGACACCCGACGGGCCGTTCACGATCGTCGTCGACGAGCGCCAGCGCGTGCTGGCCTCGGGCTGGACCGCGGATGCCGCCGCCGCGCTCGCCCGGATCCACCCTCGTCTGCGCCCCGCCGAGACCCGCGACGGCGCGACGGAGGCCGCGGCCGCCGTGCGCGCGTACTACGCGGGTGATGTCGCCGCGATCGACGGGGTGCCCGTCCGGCAGCAGGGCACGGACCTGCAGCTGGCCGGCTGGCGTGCCCTCCGCGGGATCCGCCCCGGCGCCCCACTCACGTACACCGAGCTCGCGGCGGCCCTGGGCCGCCCCTCCGCGGTGCGGGCCGCGGCCTCGATCTGCGCCCGCAACGCCCCGGCCCTGTTCGTGCCGTGCCACCGCGTCCTCCGGTCCGACGGCTCCCTGGGCGGCTTCGCCTGGGGCCTGCCGGTGAAGCAGTCCCTCCTGTCCCGCGAGTCCGCCTGACCCCCGCCTGACCCCCGCCCGCCCCCGCCTGCCCCGGCTCGAGGCGCCCATCCGCCGCACAACTCCTGCAATCCGGGCGCGCGGATACCCGGCGGTGCCGGGGTTCCGCGGCAGCCGCAGCATGCCGGGCGCAGGGTGCAGGAGTTGTGCGCCGGGCAGGTGTGCAGGAGTTGCGCGCGCGACCCGGGGCCTGCGCGGCCGGGCGTGAGGGTCAGGCGGGGGCGGGGCCGAGGAGGAGGGCCTTAGCGCTCGTGGTGCGGCGGCGCGTCACGGCCAGCACGGTCACCACGAACGCGAGCGCGGCCCACACCACCAGGCCCACGACCGCCGCACCCGCGCCGCCGGCGGTGGTCAGCACGCCGGCCATGGCCGCGGACGCGGGCGCCGTCGGCAGGAACCCGGCCACCGAGACGAGCCATGCCGGCACGGTGGACACGATCCCCGTGGCGGCCGCGAGCACCCCCACGAGCGCCGAGATCCAGCGGCCGGAGCCCCCGAACACGGCCACGAGCGCCTGATTGACGGCCGCGAACGCGACGCCGGTCAGCGCGCACAGCAGGGCGAACAGCGACCAGGTGCCGAGGTCGTAGGACGCGGCGATCTCCACGACGATCGCCACGAGCAGGCCCTGCGCGACCCCGACGATCGCGCCGGGCAGCAGCGCCCGCAGCGCGAGCAGCGCGGACGGGCGCTGGGATGCTAGCGACCGCCGCGGGATCGCCCGCAGCGCCACGAACGAGGCCAGCCCGCCGAACCACAGCGCGAGCGTCGCGAGCAGGGGGATCGCGGATGCCCCGAACAGATTCGTGCTGAGGCCGGTCGCGGCCACCGGATCGGCGACGACCGTCGCCAAGCTCTGCGCCTCCTGGTCGGTGTATGTCGGCACCTGGGCGACGGCGGTGTTCAGCCCGCTCGCGAGGGACGAGGCCCCGGATGCCAGCTGCCCGGCGCCGTCGGACAGCGACTGGGTCCCCGTCGCGAGCTGCGTCGCCCCGTCGGCGAGCTGGAACGCGCCGGATTGGAGGCCGAACGCCGCCGTCTGCGCTGCCCCGATCCCGCTCGCGATCTGGTTCAGCCCATCGGCCAGACCCTGCGCGCCGGTCGCAAGAGGCGTGAGCTGCTGCGCCAGGTCGGTCGGCGCTCGGTCCGCCAGCTGCTGCACGCCGGCCGCGGTCAGAGCGGTCGCGCCCGCCGCTGCCGCGACCTTGGCGCAGTACGCGGGGGAGGCGCCCGACGCGGCGCAGCCCGCCGCGAGGTCTGCCGTCCCGGCGGCGGTGCCGTGGGCGAGCGCGGTCAGCTCGGACGGCACGATCCCCTGCTGCTGGATCTGGGTGATCGCGGCGTTCGCGCCGTCCGCGAGCTGGGTCGCGCCCGCGGCGGAGGACTCGGTCCCGGTCTGCAGCGTCCCGAGGACGCCCGCGAGCTGGCCGGCGCCGGAGCCGAGCGTGCTCGCCCCGCTCGCCAGCCCGGTCGCGGCCGGCACGAGCTGGGCTGCGCCGGTCGCGGTCTGGGTCGCCGCGCTCGCGAGCTGGGTCGCGCCGGAGGCGGCCTGGCCGAGCTGGTCGTGCAGGCTCGTGAAGCCCAGGAACACGTTCTTCAGGTACGTCTCCGAGATCTGCTGCCCCGTGAGGGACGCCGCCGCCTGCGAGACCTGCGCGATGATGGCGTCGTCGACGATCCGCGAGTCCGGCGGGGTCGTCACCTGGATCGTGGCCTGCACGGGGGTGCTCGTCGTGGTCGACGTCGCGGCGGCGGAGAAGTCCTGCGGGATCGTGATGACCGCGTCGTACGTGCCGTTCGCCAGCCCGGACGACGCGTCGCCGCCGTTCGTGATGACCCAGTGGATGTTGCTCGGCAGGGTGTCGGATCCCGCCACGAGACCCGCGGTCAGCTGCCGCCCGAGCGGCACGATCTGCCCGTTGACGGTGACGGGCTGATCGTCGTTGACGACCGCGGCGGTCATGTTGTCGAGCCGGTCGACGGGGTTGTAGAGCGCGGCGACGAGGATGCCGCCGATCGCGACCGGCAGGAGGATCACGCCGATGATCGTCAGCCAGGTGATGGGCTTGCGCGTGCGGGCGCGCTCGACGGGGAGGGTCATGCGGTCACCTCGTGGCTCGCGGGGGTGGACGGGGTCGGCGGGCCGGGCGGGCTCGCCGGCAGGGTCAGGACGTGCGCAGCGCCGCGGCCGGCCTCTGCGAGGAGGGATCGTGCCGCACCGGCGTCGGCCGCGGACGCGATGATCGTCGCGGCATCCGTGCGCGCGGCATCCCTGAGGGCGGCCGTGAGCTGATCGGGCTGGCTCGTCGCGACGGCCGCGTCGAGGCCGTCGACGACGACGGTGCGCGTACCGCCGCGCAGGGCCGTGCGCAGCTCGCGCGCCGGATCCGCCGAGCCGTCCAGCAGGGCCACACCGACGCGGGCCCGCACCCAGGCGCCGCGCCCCGGCAGCAGGTGGCCGTGCACCTTGAGGCGGCCGCCCGTGGGGGCGACACGTCCGGCGAGGGTGAGCAGCAGTGCGCGCCGCGCGCGGGCGTCCGCGCCGGTCACGAGCAGCGTCCCGCCGGGCTCGACGCGCAGGTCCACGCCGGCGAAGGCGCGGGCGTCGTCGTCCGCGAGCTCGAGGTCCTCGGCGACGACGACCGCGGTCGTCTCGGGCTCGGGCCAGTCCTCGAGCCGGCGCTCGCGCTCGACGGCCTCGCCCTCGATGTCGAGGTGCGGCAGCCGGCGCACGAGCCACCGCGGCAGCCACCACGCATGGTGTCCGAGCAGCGCCATCACCGCCGGGATGAGCGTCATCCGCACGAGGAACGCGTCGATCGCGACCCCCGAGGCCAGGCCCAGGGCCATGGGCTTGATCGTGGCGTCCCCGTCGGGGATGAATGCCGCGAAGACGCCGAACATGATGACCGCCGCGGCCGTGACGACGCGGGCGGATGCCGTGAAGCCCGTCCGCACCGCGGCGATCGCCCGCGGTCTCGCGCCCGTCTCGCGGGAGTGCACGTAGTCCTCGCGCATGCGCGAGACGAGGAAGACCTCGTAGTCCATCGCGAGCCCGAAGAGCACGCCCATGAGGATGATCGGCAGGAAGCTGATGACAGGCCCCACCTTGGCGACGTTCAGCAGCTCGGCGCCCCACCCCCATTCGAACACCGCCGCGACGATGCCGAACGCGGCGACGACGGACAGGAGGTAGCCGAGCGCCGCGGTGATGGGCACCCAGATCGAGCGGAACACGATCGCGAGGAGGACGAGGGAGAGCCCGACGACGAAGATCCCGAACGGGAGCAGAGCCTGGGCGAGCCGGTCCGAGATGTCGATCGCGATCGCGGTGAACCCGGTCACCTTCAAGTCGACGCCGTACTGCGCCAGGAGCCGGTCGTGCTGGGACCGCAGCTCCCGGACGAGATCGCTCGTGGCCGGATCGTCCGGCGCCGTCGTGGGGATGACGTTCACGATGCCGGTGTCCGCCGTCTGGTTCGGCGTGGCCAGCGTCACCTCCTTGACGCCCGGGATCTTCGCGATGTCGGCGCCGAGGTCCTTCATGAGCGTGACCGGGTCGTTCGAGGTCACGATCGTGCCGGTCATGACGAGCGGACCGTTGTAGCCGGGGCCGAAGTGCTCGGCGACGAGGTCGTACGTCTGCCGCGCCTGGTTCTCCTCCGGCAGCATCCCGGCGTTCGGCAGGGCGAGGGTGAGGCTGGCCGCGGGGATCGCGACGATCCCGAGTGTGACGACGACGGCCGCGGTCGTGACGATCGGATGCCGCGTGATGAGCGCGACCCACCGGTTGATCCGCTTCGGCCCGGACGTCGGCGCCGTGACCGCCGCCCCCTTCCGGCGCGGGCGCCAGCCGACGACCCGGCCCTTCACGAACCCGAGGAGCGCGGGGGTCAGGGTCAGTGCGACCAGCACGGCGACGGCGACCGCGGCGGCGGCGGCGATCCCCATCGTGGTGAGGAACGGGATGTTCGCGAACGACAGGCCGATGAGCGCGATGAGCACCGTGACGCCCGCGAACACGACGGCCGACCCGGCGGTGCCGACCGCGAGGGCCGCGGACTCCTCCGGATCGATCCCGGATCTGACCTGGTCCTGTTGCCGGGCGATGATGAACAGGGCGTAGTCGATGCCGACGGCGAGGCCGAGCATGAGGGCGAGGAGCGGGGTCGTCGACGACACGGTCGCGAACGCGGTCGCGCCCACGATGAGGAGGATCGACAGGCTCACCCCGACGAGCGCCGTCACGAGCGGGAGGCCGGCCGTCACGAACGACCGGAACGTGACGATCAGCACGACGAGCGCGATCAGCAGGCCCAGGGCCTCCGTGATCGAGACCGTGGGCAGCGATTGCGAGAAGAGGTCGCCTCCGAGCGCGACCGTGCTGCCGGCCGGAAGGGCGGACTGGAGGTCGGCCGTGATGCCTTTCAGCGTCGAGCGGGTGGTGGCCGAGACATCCGTCGCCTGCCCGGCGAACTGGAACCGTACGAGCGCCGCGCTGCCGTCGTCCGACACGAGGCCGGTCACGGTGTTCGAGAAGGGGTCCGTCACCGCGAGCACGCCGTCGACGCCCTCGATCTGAGAGATCGTGCGCTCGATGCTCGTCGTGTATGGCGGTTGGTCGACCCGCGACCCCGCGGGCGCGACCACGATGAACTGCGCGCTCGTACCCGCCGCCTGCGGGAACGTGTTGTTGAGCTGCTCGAGCCCGGCCTGCGACTCGGTCCCCGGGATCGAGAACGTGTTGTCGATCCCCTTCGCGAACAGGGCGGCCCCACCGCCGGCGAGCGCGAGCAGCACCAGCCACCCGACGAGCACGCGCCACGGGTGACGGAAGGACCAGCGGCCGAGGGAGAAGAGGAGGGTGGACACGCGTCGCTCCGGGTGCTCGGGGATTCTCGATACACTAATGTATCGAATACACCGCTGTATCGTTAGGGGTGATCATGCAGAACCCGACCCGCCGCCGCGAGAACACCCGGGCCCGGCTGATGGATGCCGGATACGCGGTTTTCGCCGAGGTCGGTCTCGACGCCGCCTCGGTCGAGGCGATCTGCGAGCGCGCGGGCTTCACGCGCGGGGCGTTCTACTCGAACTTCGTCTCGAAGGACGAGCTGTTCGTCGAGCTCGCGACGGCGGTCGCGGAGCGCAAGCTCGGAAGCGTCACCGAGCGCGTGCGCGAGCTGCGCGCACAGGACCAGCCGCCGTCGACGATCCAGCAGATCGTGCGCGCCGTGCTCGACACCGCGGTCGACGATCCGCTCGGCGTCGTGCTCATGAGCGAGGTCAAGCTCCGCGCGATGCGCGACGCCGAGACGGCCGAGCGCTACCGGCGCTGGGAGCGGGGCGTCTGCGACCGCGTGACGGGCATCATCCGGGGTCTCGCCGAGGTCTACGGGGTGCGGCTGCGTGTGCCGGCGGAGGACTTCGCGCGGATCATGCTCGACGTCTGGGAGGCCACCGCCACGGCATCCGTCATCGACCGCCTCGACCAGGAGCAGATGCGCATCCTCGCCGTCGCCCGCATGGAGCAGATCGCGGTAGCCCTGGTCGACGACCTCCCCCGCTGACCCCCTGCCCCCTGCCCCGGCCTGCCCCCTGCTCCCTGCCCCGGCACCCTGTCCCGGGCCCGCCCTACCCCGACCCACCTCATTCCCGGCTCCCGAGCACACCTCGTCCTCGCGAGCCCACCCGTTCCCGGCGCGGGGACGGGGTGCGTTCGCGACCAAGACGTGGGCTCGCGGGGTGGCGCGGGGCCCAGCACGTGGGCTCGCGGGGTGGCGCGTGGGCCCGGCGCGGGCGGGGCGGGGCCGGGGCGGGGGTCAGGCGGGCTCGGCCGCCAGCACCGCGTGGACGCGGGTCAGGCGCGCGAGCCACCAGTCGCGGCGGTCGGGGGCGGCCTCCGCGCGGGCGAGGGCTGCGGCATCCGGGACGACCCGTCCGACGGGGATGCTGCCGTCCACCGGCACGAGAGGGGTGTCGGTCACGTCGGCGGCGAGCAGGGAGGCCGTGCCCAGGCCGCAGTCGAACTCGAGCTCCGGCAGGGCTGCGGCGAGCGCCGCACCCATCGCGATTCCGATCGAGGTGTCCATCGCGCTCGAGACCGCGGCGGGCAGGCCCGCGTCGCGCACGATCGAGAGGGCGCGGCGCACCCCCCTCAGGGGCTGCGTCTTCACGACCAGCACGTCCGCGGCGCCCGCCATCGCGACCAGGAGGGGGTCGGCGGCCTTGCGGACGCTCTCGTCCGCGGCGATCGGGATGCCGAGGTGCGCGACGCGCTCGCGGAGCAGTGCGAGCTCCTCCACGGTGGCGCACGGCTGCTCTACGTACTCGAGGTCGAACCCGGCCAGCGCATGGATCGCGTGTTCGGCCTCGTCGACGTTCCATCCGCCGTTCGCGTCGATGCGGATGCGGCCCGCCGCCCCCATGACCTCCCGCACGGCGGCGACGCGCGCGACGTCGTCGGCCAGGGTCTGCCCGCGTTCGGCCACCTTCACCTTGGCGGTGCGGCAGCCGTGGAACCGGGCCACGACGGCCGGCACCTCGGCGGCGGGCACGGCCGGCACCGTCGCGTTGACGGGGATGCGGTCGCGCCGCGCGGCGGGCTGTGCCCGCCAGCCGTAGTCGATCGCCGCGGCGAGCCACGACGCGGCCTCGGCGTCGTCGTACTCCGGGAACGGGGAGAACTCCGTCCACCCCTCGGGCCCCTCGAACACGAGTGCCTCGCGCGTGTCGATCCCGCGGAACCGCGTCACCAGCGGCAGCGCCACGACGCGCGCGGTGGAGATCAGGTCGTCGAGCGGGGGCAGGTCCACGCCCCCCATCCTGCCGCGGTCGTGCCCGGACCCGCTGCACAACTCCTGCAGTTCGTGCGGCCGCGGGCGTGCACGGGCCCTTGCCGGCCCGGCGGCCTCCAGATTGCAGGAGTTGTGCGGACCGTGGCGGCGTGACGGGCGGGAATAGGCTGGCGCTATGCCACTCCTCGACACTCCGGTGCGCCTCGGCGTGCAGATCCAGCCCCAGCATGCGACGTACGGACAGATCCGGGATGCGGTCCTCCGCTTCGAGGAGATGGGCGTCGACGTGGTCTTCAACTGGGACCACTTCTACCCGCTGTACGGCGAGCGCGACGGCGCGCACTTCGAGAGCTGGACCATGCTCGGAGCCTGGGCCGAGCAGACCGAGCGCGTCGAGTTCGGCGCGCTCGTCAACTGCAACAGCTACCGGAACCCGGACCTCCAGGCCGACATGGCCCGCACGATCGACCACATGTCCGCGAAGGGCGGCCAGGGCCGCTTCATCTTCGGTACCGGCTCGGGCTGGTTCGAGCGCGACTATGACGAGTACGGCTACGAGTTCGGCACCGCCGGCACGCGGCTGAACGAGCTCGCGACGGGCCTCGCGCGCATCGAGACCCGCTGGACGAAGCTCAACCCGGTGCCCACGCGCCGCATCCCGATCCTCATCGGCGGGAAGGGCGAGCAGAAGACGCTGCGGATCGTCGCCCGGCACGCCGACGTCTGGCACAGCTTCGTTCCCGCGGAGGGCCTCGCGCACAAGCTCTCGGTCATCGAGGAGTGGGGCCGGGTCGAGGGACGCGACGTGTCCGGCATCGTCGTGTCGAACGAGCTGCGCCGCCGCGACGAGGCGGATGCCGACGCCCTGTTCGACGCGGGGACGCGCCTGTTCACCCTGGGCTGGGAGCCGGGGACGCCCGACTTCGACCTCGTCGCGGGCTGGCTGCGCTGGCGCGACGCGCGGAACGGGGGCCGCGCATGAGCGTCTCCGAGCTGTTCGACGCGGCGGAGTGGGTCGAGGCCCCGGGCGCCGAGCGCTACACGGACATCACCGCGCACCGGAGCCACGACGGCCGCATCGCGCGGATCGCGTTCGACCGGCCGGAGGTGCGCAACGCCTTCCGGCCGCACACGGTGGACGAGCTGTACCACGCGCTCGACGTGGCCCGGCAGGACCCGCGCATCGGGGTCGTGCTCGTCACCGGCAACGGCCCGAGCCCCAAGGACGGCGGCTGGGCCTTCTGCTCCGGCGGCGACCAGCGCATGCGCGGCCGCGACGGCTACAAGTACTCGGACGACGAGGCGACGGTCCACGACCCGGCCCGCGCCGGCCGGCTGCACATCCTGGAGGTGCAGCGCCTCATCCGCTTCATGCCGAAGGTCGTGATCGCGGTCATCCCGGGCTGGGCCGCCGGCGGCGGGCACTCGCTGCACGTCGTATGCGACCTGTCGATCGCGTCGGCGGAGCACGCGCACTTCAAGCAGACGGATGCCGATGTGGGCTCGTTCGACGCGGGCTACGGCTCCGCGTACTTCGCCCGCCAGGTCGGGCAGAAGTTTGCCCGCGAGGTCTTCTTCCTCGCGGAGGAGTACTCGGCGCAGCGCGCGTACGAGATGGGCGCGGTGAACCGCGTCGTCCCGCACGCCGAGCTGGAGCGGACGGCGATCGCCGCTGCGCGCACGATCCTCACGAAGTCGCCGACGGCGATCCGGATGCTGAAGTTCGCGTTCAACGCGGTCGATGACGGGCTCGTCGGGCAGCAGGTGTTTGCCGGCGAGGCGACGCGGCTCGCGTACGGGTCGGACGAGGCGGTCGAGGGCAGGGACGCCTTCCTGGAGAAGCGCGAGCCGGACTGGTCGCCGTTCCCGTGGCACTACTGACGCGGACCGATCCCGCCGACACCCCTGAGCTCCTCCGGCGGCTGCGGGCGGCGCTCGACGGCTCCGGGCCCGCGCTCGGGTTCGGGATACCGGATCCCGCCGCGCTCCCGGACGCCGTCGCGCTCCCGGACGTCCCCGACGGGACCGCCGTCGTCGTGACGACCTCCGGCTCGACCGGATACCCGAAGTCGGTCGTGCTGAGCGCCGCGGCCCTCCACGCGAGCGCGCGCGCGAGCGCGGACCGCATCGGCGCAGGGACCTGGGTGCTGGCGCTCGCGCCGGGGTATGTCGCCGGGGTCCAGGTGCTCGTGCGCGGCATCCTCGCCGGCACGGCCCCCACGGTCGTGACCGGCCCGTTCGATCCGCTCGCCTTCGCGCGGGCCGCGGCCGAGACCCCGGGTCCGCGGTACGCGTCGCTGGTCCCGGCGCAGCTCGTGCGGCTCCTCGACGCCGCCGGCGACCCCGAGGTCGCGGCCGCCCTCCGCGGCTTCGAGACGCTCCTCATCGGCGGGCAGGCGCTGCCCACCGCGGTCCGGGAGCGCGCCCTGGCCGCGGGCGCGCGGATCGTCCGCACGTACGGCTCCAGCGAGACGAGCGGCGGCTGCGTGTACGACGGCGTCCCGCTCGACGGCGTGCGCGTGCGGATCGCGGCGGATGAGGTCCTCGTCGCGGGTCCCGTGCTCGCGACCGGCTACCTGGGCGAGCCGGAGCGGACGGCCGCCGCGTTCCCCGTGCTCGACGGCGAGCGCTGGTACCGCACGGGCGACACCGGGACCTTCGCGGACGGGATGCTCCGGATCGCCGGTCGCCTCGACAACGTGATCGTCTCCGGCGGGGTCAACGTCTCGCTCGACCGCGTCGAGAGCATCGTCCGGACCCTCCCGGGGCTCGCGGAGGCCGTCGTGGTCGGTGTGCCGGACGCCCGCTGGGGCGAGGCGGCCGTCGTGGCGGTGCCCGCGGATGCCGCCGCTCCCGCGTGGGAGGAGATCCGCGCGGCGGTCGCGGCCGAGCTGGGCGCGCCCGCGCGTCCCGCGCGGCTGGTCGTGCTCGATGCGCTGCCGCACCTGCCGTCCGGAAAGCCCGACCGGGCCGCGATCCGCCGCCTCGCCGCCCAGAACTGAGGGCGGAGCCATCGGCTTGCGGCCTAGGATGAGCGATCGTGGCAGGCACCTCCCGCAAGCGCCGGACGCGCGCGAACTCGAAGAAGAAGACTCCGCCGCGGGGGAACCCGCGCCGCACCCATCCCACCGGGCCGACGAAGGCGACCGCGCGGGACTGGATCGGCGCCGCACGCCTGCGCACTCTGCCGCTCGCGGTCAGCCCGATCCTCGTCGGAACGGGCGCGGCCATGGTCGTGGTCAACGGCTTCCACTGGGTCATCGCGCTCTTCTGCCTCATCGTGGCGGTCTGCCTGCAGATCGGCGTGAACTACGCGAACGACTACAGCGACGGCATCCGGGGCACCGATGACCACCGGGTCGGCCCGGCGCGGCTGACCGGCGCGCGCAAGGCGACGCCGCGCACGGTCCTGACCGTCGCGCTCGTGTTCTTCGCGATCGCCGCGCTCGCCGGTCTCGCGATCACGATCCGCACGCAGCAGTGGTGGCTCCTCGCGCTGGGCGCGATCTGCATCGTCGCGGCCTGGTTCTACACCGGCGGCAAGCGGCCCTACGGCTACTATGCGCTCGGCGAGTTGTTCGTCTTCGTCTTCTTCGGCCTCGTCGCGACCCTCGGCACGACGTGGGTGCAGGCGCTCGCGCTGCCGCAGGAGGCGTGGTTCGGCGCCATCGCGGTCGGCGTCCTCGCGGTGGCGGTGCTGCTCGCCAACAACCTCCGCGACATCGAGCAGGACCGCCGGGCCGGGAAGCGCACGCTTTCCGTGCGGATCGGGCGCCGCGCGACGCAGGTCCTGTTCACGATCCTCGTGATCGTGCCGTTCCTCATCGGGGTGTGGCTCGCGCTCTTCTACCCCGTCGCGTGGCTGACGCTGCTGGCTCTGCTCGCGGCGCTGCCGGCGATCCTCATCGTCTGGACCTACCGGCAGCCGCGTGAGCTCGTGACGGCGCTGGCGCTGACGTCGCTGACCTCGGTCGGCTACTCGGCGCTGCTGGCCTGGTCCTTCGTCGTCTGATCCTCGCGGACGGCGTCGGCCGCGGCATCCTCGACCGCCGTGTCGCGCGCCCGGGCGCCGGCGCGGGCGGCCTTGGGCGGCCGGGCCGCGCGTCGCTCCGCGAACCCGGAGGTTACGGCGTTGAGCGGCCGGCGCAGGAAGATGATCGAGATGCTCAGGCCGATGAGCGCCGCGAAGATCGCAGCGAGCCAGTACAGCTGCTGGAAGACCGGGAACAGCATCAGGATGCCGAACGGCACCAGGAACGCGAGGAGGCGGAGCACCGTGTACAGGACGGCTGAACGTACACGCATCTCCCCATCGTAAGCGCGTCGGCGCCCCGCGTCATCGCGTCCAGACCTCCCCGCCCGCTCACAGTGGTGGTGCCTAGACTGAGGGGATGGCGAGGCTGCTGATCATTCTCGCGCTGCTGGCCACGGTGTTCTGGGTCTACAGCGTGATCGACTGCATCGTGCAGCCGGCCCTCCGCCACCGCGGCGTCGGCAAGGTCGCGTGGGTCTTCATCGTGCTCCTGCTGCCGGTGATCGGCGGCATTCTCTGGTTCACGCTCGGCCGGGCGAGCCGTCGCGCGATGGAGGCATCCGCGCCGGACGACGATCCCGAGTTCCTGCGGCGCATCGGGACGGTGAGCGACCAGGACGAGCGCATCCGCCGCCTGGAGGAGGACCTCGCCCGCCTCGACGGCGAGGACGACACCCGCAAGAAGAAGAAGGACAAGGGGTCGGATGCCGCGCACCGGCCCTCGCCCGACACGGACGACGACGGTCCCCGTGCCCGCGGCTGACCCCGCGGATCCCGCGGGGTCGCCGGGTCCGCCCGCGCCGGCGCCGGATGCCGCGGCCGCGCCCGAACCCCACCCCGCGGCGGCGGCGGCGCCGGCGACGGATGCCGCGGCCGCACTGCTCGGGGGGCTCGTGCGGGCGGGGGTGCGGCACGTCGTGCTGAGCCCCGGCTCGCGCTCGCAGGCGCTCGCGCTCGTCGCGGCCGAACTCGAGGCGCGGGGGCTCGTGCGGCTGCACGTCCGGATCGACGAGCGCGTCGCCGGCTTCACCGCGCTCGGGATCGGCCGGGAGACCGGCATCCCCGCGGCCGTGATCTGCACCTCCGGGACGGCGGTGGCCAACCTCCTGCCGGCCGCGCTCGAGGCGCACCACGCGGGGGTTCCGCTCCTGCTCCTCACGGGGGACCGACCCCCGGAGCTGCGGGGGATCGGCGCGAACCAGACGACCCGGCAGGCGGACCTGTTCGCCGGGGTCGTGCGGTCCGAGACCGATCTGCCCGTCCCGGACGAGCTCGACCCCGCCGGCACGGGCGCGCAGACCGTCCGCCTCGGGCGGGTGGCGGCGGACGCGGTCGCGGCCGCGCGGGGCACGGGCGGCCGCCCCGCCGGCCCGGTGCACCTCAACGTGCCGGCGCGCGAGCCGCTCGCGGGCCGGATCCCGTCCTGGCTCGTCGCCTCCGCGCCGGGCGACGTCGGCGAAGCGGACGGGAGCGATCCGGGCGCGGGCGAGCCGCACGTGCTCGCACGGGGTCCGCGCACGATCGTGGTCGCGGGTGCCGACGCGGGCCCCGCAGCCGAGGAGCTCGCCCACGAGGGCGCCTGGCCGCTGGTCGCCGAGGTCGTCAGCGGAGCTCGGTTCGGGCGGGCGCTCGTGCACGGCTACCGCACGGTCCTGCGCGCGCTCGGCCCCGCGGTCCAGCGAGTCGTGGTGTTCGGGCATCCGACGCTCAGCCGCGAGACGACCGCGCTCCTGTCGCGCGCCGACGTCGAGGTGATCGCGGTCCAGGGCCCGGGGGAGCGGCTCGACCTCAACGGTGCGACCCGGTCCGTCGCCCGGGTCCGGGTGGAGCCCGGCGAGCCGGACGCGGCGTGGCGCGCGGAGTGGCTCCGTGCGTCGCGCGACGCCGCCGTCGACGTGAGTCCGCCGGCGCCTGATGCCGCGGGCCTCGCCTCCGCGGTGCCGCACGAGCGGCTCGGCGCGATCCAGGCCGAGCTCGAGGTCATCCGCGCCCCCGTCGACCGGGCCGCGCTCGCGGATGCCGTCTGGCGCGCGACCTGGCCGCACGACCGTCTCGTGTTCGGCTCATCCCGGCTGGTCCGCGTGGCGGACGAGGTCGTCGGCGGCAAGCGCATTCCGGTGCACGCGAACCGCGGCCTCGCCGGGATCGACGGCACGATCGCCACGGCCGCGGGCATCGCGCTCGCGAGCCAGGCGGCCGGGGCCGCGGGCGTGACCCGCGTGCTGCTCGGCGACCTCGCATTCCTCCACGACGTCGGCGCGCTGCTCCTCCCCCCGGAGGAGGCCGAGTCGCGGATCCAGGTGATCGTCGGCAACGACGGCGGCGGCACGATCTTCGACCAGCTCGAGGTCGCCGGCGTCGCGGATGCCGCGGCCCACGCCCGCGTGCAGTACACGCCGCAGGCGGTCGATCTCGCGGCGCTTGCGGCCGCCTACGGCTGGGCGTACCGCCGCGTCACGACCCGGACCGAGCTCGACCAGGTCCTGACCGCGCCCCATCCGGGCCGGTCGCTGATCGAGGTCCCCCTTCCGCGCTGACCCGCGCCGGGATCAGCGGCGGGCGGACTCCAGCACGTCGCGGAGGCGGGCCAGATCCGCCCGTACGTGCGCGGCATCCTGCTCGAACGCCTCGTCCGTGGTCCGGGGCAGGCGGTAGAGCGTGAACACGACCTCGGCGCCCGCGTCATTGCGCAGCACCCGCAGGGGGTTGTGCACGACCGTGCCGTCCGGGAGGGTCACGTCGTGGTCGAGGATGCCGAGCTCGACCGGGCCCGTGAACCGCACCCCGACGGCGCCCATGGGCGAGTCGGTGATCCACCGGTCGCCGTCGCGGCGGATGCCGGCCGACAGGCCGCCGGCCCACCGCGGCAGGTTCTCGTACGCGCCGGCGAACGCCGCGACCTCGCCCGGGTCGCGTTCGATCGACTGCGCGAGGTGTCGCGCCTCCCACGTCATGCCCGCCAGGCTACGCCCGCCGGGTGCGGGGCCACGCGCCGCACAACTCCTGCAGTCTCTGCGTCCCGGCGCCCCCGGGTCGCCCGATTCCTGGCCGCCACCCCGTGAGAACGCCCGTGTGTCACAAAAACGTCCCGTTTTTGTGACACACGCGCGTTCTCGGCGCTGAGGCGGACGGGGTGATCCGGGCCGGCGGCGGCCGGGGGGCACAGCGTGCAGGAGTTGTGCGCGCTCGGGGGCCGCGCCGGACCCGCAGGCGAGGGATACTGCTATGCGGGCGTCTCGACCGAAATGCGCCGGAGGGGATCTCGCATGAGGATCGTGGAAGGCGCCGATTGGCGCGACGAGCTCGCCTTCGACCAGCCGGTCCGCGTGTCCGAGATCGCGCCGGGCGGTCCGGCGCGCTGCGCGGAATGCCCGAGCGACGCCGCGCTGCTGCCGCGGGACGAACTCTGGGCCGTCAAGCGCCGCCATCCGACGCGGCACGGCGGCTACGTGCGGTTCTTCTGCGCGACGCACCGCCCCGCCCCGCCGGCGCCCGCGCCGGCGGCCACAGCCCCGGGCCGGAAGCCCGCGCGGCGCGAGCCCGTGCGCCGCGAGCGCACGACGGCGTCCCGTGCGTCCGCGGTCGCCGACACGCCCCGGGCGGTCTGCCCGAACTGCTTCGTCGAGGTGCCCGCGACCGGCGTCTGCGGCATGTGCGGGGAGCGCGTCGGCTGACGCGAGGCGTTCCTCGCCCCGTCCGATCCGTCGGCGTCCTACCCGTTCGGCCTGCTGCCTGACCGGTGGATCCCGGTCAGGACCCCGCGCCGCGGACGGCGACGATCGCGTCCCACAGGGCGTCCGCGACCTCGCGCTTCGAGCCGGATGCCTCGGCGACGACGCGGTCCGCGGCGTCCACGATCACGAGCGTGTTGTCGGGCCGCTCGAAGCCCTTCTCCCAGCCGACCTCGTTCGCCGCGATGAGGTCGAGGCCTTTCCGCGCCCGCTTGTGCCGCGCGCGCTCGACGAGGGTCTCGCTGTCGTCTGGGGTCTCCGCCGCGAACCCGACGATCGTCTGCCCCGCTCGCCGGGCGGCGACGAGCGCGGCCGTGATGTCGTCGGTCTCGACGAGCGTGAGCGTGCGCAGCGGGGTCTCGCGCTTCGTGCGCTTGCGGTCGGCGACCGATTCGGGGCGGTAGTCGGCGACCGCCGCCGCCATGACCACGACGTCGGCGTCCGTCGCCGCGGCAGACACGGCGGCCCCGAGCTCCGCCGCGGTTCCGGCCGAGCGGCGCTCGATGCGCGGGTGGATGGCATCCGCCCCCACGACCTCGTCGAGGTGGGCGCCGATCAGCACGACCTGCGCGCCCCGGTCCGCCGCGGCACGGGCGACGGCGACGCCCTGCCGCCCGCTCGAGCGGTTGCCGATGAACCGCACCGGATCGATCGGCTCGCGCGTGCCGCCCGCGGTCACCACGACGCGGAGCCCGGCGAGGTCGTCGCCGCCTTCGAGGAGCGCGAGCGCGGCGTGGAGGATGTCGTCGGGCTCGGTCATCCGTCCGAGCCCGCTGTCGCCGCCCGTCAGCGCCCCGTCCTCGGGTCCGATCACGTGCACCCCGCGCTCGCGGAGCGTGCGGAGGTTCGCTTGCGTCGCGGGATGCCGCCACATCTGCGTGTGCATCGCAGGGGCCACGAGCACGGGCGCCTCCGTCGCGAGCAGCGTGGTCCCGAGCAGGTCCGACGCGAGGCCGGCGGCCATCGCCGCGAGCGTGTTTGCGGTCGCGGGCGCCACGACGACGAGGTCGGCCTCCTGGCCGAGCGCGACGTGCCGGACGACATCCACTCCCTCGTGCACGGACGTCGTGACCGGATGCCGGCTGATCGCCTCCCACGTCGGCGTGCCGACGAAGCGCAGCGCGTCCTCGGTCGGCACCACGTGCACCTCGTGGCCTTCGAGCACGAGACCGCGCACGAGCTGGACCGTCTTGTACGCGGCGATGCCGCCCGTCACGCCGACGACGATGTTCACGGGCACGATTCTCGCACTGCGCGCGGGGTCGTACACTTCAGCGAGCGCGGAGAGGAGACGCCGCATGTGCACCGCGGTCATCGACGTCGGCGGCGACGGGGTCGTCCGGCTCCTCGCCATCCGCGACGAGGATCCCGCCCGCGCGTGGGATCCGCTCGGCGAATGGTGGCCGGACCAGCCCGGGGTGCGGGGGGTCCGCGACCGTCGCGCCGGTGGCGCCTGGCTCGCGGCCGATTCCGCGCGCCGCACCCTCGCGGTCGCGCTGAACCGCCACGACGAGCTGCCCGAGGACGGACCCGCGCCGCTGTCGCGCGGGCTGCTCGTCCTCGACGCCGTCGCCGGCCGGCTCTCCGACACGATGCGGCGGATGCGCGGCTTCAACCTGCTCGACATCGGGCCGACTGGGGCCCGGGTCCTGTCGTGGGACGGCCGGGAGCTGCGGGAGACCGTCCTCGGCCCGGGCGTCCACATGGTCGCGCATGACGACGTCGACGATCCGGACACCGTCCGCATCGCGCGGTGGCTGCCGGAGTTCGCGGCCCGGCGCGCCGCGGGCGAGGAGTGGGCGCAGGCCTGGCTCGCGATCGTGGACGAGAGCGCCGCGCTGCCCCCGACGGACGACCGTGCGCTCGTGCGCGACAACCGGCCGTGGGGCGTCCCGACCCTCTCGCTGCTGTATTGCCTCGCCGAGATCGGTCCCGACACCTTCGACCTCCGCTACGCCGAGCTCCCCGAGCCCGGTGCCTGGCCCGCCCCCGCGTAGCCCCGCGAAGCAGGCGGGATGCGTAACGCCTGGTGAACGTTTGGTCAACCCCTGCCATGGGAGGGCCCGACGCGCGACCCTGGGTCCATGACGGCTCTGCCGGAACGGATCTCCCGCCCGGTGCGCTCGCGTCGGATGCGCGGCCGCTCGCTGGGCGTGGAGGAGGAGCTCCTGCTCGTCGATGCGGACACCCTCGTGCCGACGCCCGCGTCCCCGAGGGCGCTCGCGGCGGCGGCCAAGCACCGGCGGCCCTCCGTCGGCCGCGGTCGCATCGAGATCGAGCATGAGCTGAAGCGCGAGCAGATCGAGGTCGTGGGGCCGCCGGTCCGCGATCGCGCCACGCTGGCCGCGGGCATCCTCGCCGGCCGCCGAGCGGCTGACCGCGCTGCGCGCGCGGCGGGGGCACGGGCCGTCCCTCTTGCCACCGCCCCGCAGAACTGCCGGACGCATCTCGTGGAGGATCCGCGCTACGACCGGATGCGCGAGCGGTTCCCCCGCACGATCGAGGAGCAGCTCACGTGCGGGTTCCACGTGCACGTCGGCATCGAGTCCGACCGAGAGGGCGTCGCGGTGCTCGACCGCATCCGCTCGTGGCTCCCGCTGCTGCTCGCGATGAGCGCGAACTCGCCGTTCTGGCAGGGCGACGACTCCTCCTTCGCGAGCTATCGCTACCAGATGTGGGGGCGCTGGCCGACGGCCGGCCCGTACGACGTCTTCGGCACGCCGGAGGAGTACCGCGCCGAGGTGCACGCGCTGCTCGACGCCGGGGTCTGCCTCGACATCGGCATGATCTACTTCGACGCGCGCCTGTCCGCGCACGCGCCGACCGTGGAGGTGCGCATCGCCGATGTGTGCCTGAGGCCGGAGGATGCCGCCACCGTCGCGATCCTCGTCCGCGCGCTCGTGGAGCGGTCGATCGCGGATGCCGACGCGGGGCTCCCCGCGCCGCGCGTGCAGACCGGGATGCTGCGCCTCGCGAGCTGGCGCGCGAGCCGCTTCGGGGTCGGGGAGCAGCTCCTCCACCCGTTGACGCTCGAGCTCCTGCCCGCCGCGGACGCCCTGGCGGCGCTCCTCGACCACGTGGATCCCGGCTTCGTCGACGAGGCCGAGCGCCGCGCGACGCGGGCCGGGGTCGCGGAGATCCTCCGTCGGGGGAGCGGCGCCGTCCAGCAGCGCCGCGCCGCAGCATCCGGGGGGCTCGCGAACGTCGTCGCCGACGCCCTCGCGACGGGCCTCGACGCCTGACCCGCGCGAAGAAGGGCTGGCGCCTTCACCGCTGAGCGATATATCGTCGAGATGTCGGTCGGCAGCGAGGGAGTCGTCATGAGCGGAACGTTCGGAACCAACGGCAAGGGTCTCCGGGGCCTGCCCGGCGGCGTCCGGGAGGCGGTGGAGCAGTTCTTCTCCGGCGTCGACAAGCGCGTGAGCATGCGGATGGGCCGCGGCGACGTGCGGACGGCGGTGCTCCTGCTGCTGGCCGAGGCGCCGATGCACGGCTACCAGATCATCCACGAGATCGAGGACCGCAGCGGTGGCGCGTGGAAGCCGAGCCCCGGCTCGGTGTACCCGACGCTGCAGCTGCTGACCGACGAGGGCTACCTGCAGTCCGAGGAGTCGAACGGCCGCAAGACGTACTCGCTGACCGCCGCCGGTCTCGCGGAGGTCGAGGTCGTCTCGGAGGAGGGTGCCGCTCCGTGGGATGCGCCGACCCTCCGCGACAGCGGCCGCGCGACCGCGCTGCCGAAGGCCGGGATGGAGCTCGCGCAGGTCGCGGCGCACGTCGGCCGCACCGGCACGCCGGAGCAGGTGCGCCAGGCGGTGGACACGCTGGACGAGGCGCGTCGTAAGCTCTACTCGATCCTCGCCGCCCAGGACTGACCCGAGTGCCCCGCGCACGTCGGGCCTAGGAGATCGATGCCCGACGTGCAGAACACCCGCGCCCGCTACCGCCGGATCCTGCGCTTCGCCGCGCGCCACCTCGTCCAGACGTGGTGGTTCGAGCTGTTCCTTCCCCGGATCGGGCTCGGGATCATCTCGGAGCGGACCCGCCCCGCGCGGATGACGCACGCGGCGCAGCGTTTCCGCACGCTCGCGCTCGAGCTCGGCGGCCTCATGATCAAGGTGGGCCAGTTCCTGTCGTCGCGGCTGGACGTGCTGCCGCCCGAGGTGACCAAGGAGCTGGAGGGCCTGCAGGACGAGGTGCCGGCCGTGCCCTACCCGGCGATCCGCGCGCTCGCGGAGGCCGAGCTCGGCATCCCGCTCGCGCGCGCGTTCGCCTGGTTCGACGAGACGCCGGTCGCCGCGGCATCCCTCGGTCAGGCGCATCGGGCGCGGCTTTCCGAGCTCGATGCGGCCGACGTCGGTTTCGACGACGTCGTGGTCAAAGTGCAGCGCCCCGGCATCGTCGCGATCGTCGAGGTCGACCTCGCGGCGCTCCGACGGGTGGGGGAGTGGCTCAGCCGGATCCGCGTGATCGCCAATCGCGTCGACATGCGCGCGCTCGTCGAGGAGTTCGCGGCGACGAGCCTGAAGGAGATCGACTACCTGCACGAGGCCGCGGACGCGGAGCGCTTCGGGGAGGACTTCGCCGGCGACCCGCGCGTCGGCGTGCCGGAGGTCGTGTGGGAGCGCACGACGCGGCGCATCCTCACGCTCTCCGACGTGACGGCGATCAAGATCACCGACGTCGACGCGCTCCGCGCCGCGGGCATCCGGCCGTCCGAGGTCGCCTCGGTCTTCGCCGCGGTCATGTTCGACCAGCTGTTCTCGCACGGCTTCTTCCACGCCGATCCGCACCCCGGCAACATCTTCGTCACGCCACTTCCGCGGAGGAAGGATGCCGCGGGCCCGTCCTGGCGGCTGACGTTCGTCGACTTCGGGATGATGGGCGAGATCTCGGATCAGATCCGCGACGGCCTGCGCCGGCTTCTGGTCGCCGTCGCCACGCGCGACAGCAAGGGTCTCGTCGCCGCCGTGCGCGAAGTGGGTGTGCTGCTGCCGTCGGCGGACACGGTCGAGCTCGAACGCGCGATGACGCACCTGTTCGCGCGCTTCGGGGGGATGGGGTTCGCGCAGCTGCGGAACGTGGATCCGCGCGATTTCCGCGACTTCGCGACCGAGTTCGGCGACGTCGTCCGGTCCCTGCCGTTCCAGCTGCCGGAGAACTTCCTCCTCGTCATCCGCGCGATGTCCCTCACTTCGGGTGTCTGCAGCGCCCTCGACCCGGATTTCAACATCTGGGACGCGGTGGAGCCCTACGCGACGAAGCTCGTCCGGGACGAGAGCGCTCACGCCGCCCGGGACGTCGCGCGGCAGGTGCTGGCCGTCGGGGGTGCCGTGTGGCGCCTCCCGCAACGGCTGGACACGGTGCTCGAGATGGTCGAGGACGGGAAGGTGACGGTGGACATGTCGTTCCTCGAGCGCCGGCTCGACCGTCTGCAGCAAGTGGGTCTGCGCATCCTCGCCGCACTCCTGTTCGCGGTGCTGCTGGTGAGCGGCATCCTTCTGCGGCGCGATGACATGGTGTTCGGCGTCGTGCTCATGATCGCGTCGGTGCCGCCGCTGATCTACGCCCTGTTCGGAGGTATGACGCGGCGGACGCGGCGCTGATGCGCAGGGGCTGGCAAGTGCCTGTGGATCACCCCCGGGGCTCGTTCCCGCTCGTCCGCGGCGCCTAGGGTCGCTGTCAATGAGCTCTTCTGCGCCTCCCGCCACCCTCGGACCCGTCCGACAGACCTACGCAGATCAGCGCTCGTTCCCGCCGGTTGCGCGTGCTTACACAGACGTCTCGAAGGTCGTGAAAGAGCTCGGTCTGCTCCGCCGTACGCCGTGGTTCTACGGTCTGACCGCCGCGGCGATCGCACTCGGGATCGGCGGATGCGTCGCCGGCTTCGTCCTGCTCGGCCAGAGCTGGCTCCAGCTCCTGATCGCGGGAGCCCTCGGCATCCTCTTCACTCAGGCGGCATTCCTCGCGCACGAGGCGGCCCACCGCCAGATCCTCTCGTCGGGTCCTGCGAATGACCGGCTCGCCCGGATCCTGGGCGCTGCGGTCGTCGGCATGAGCTATTCGTGGTGGGATGCCAAGCACAGCCGACACCACGCGAATCCGAATCGCGTGGGCAAGGATCCCGACATCGAGGTCGACACCGTCTCGTTCCTCGACGCGGACGCCGCCGAGGCTCGTGGGCTCCGCCGCCTGATCACGCGCTTTCAGGGCTGGCTGTTCTTCCCGCTGCTGACGCTGGAGGGGCTGAACCTGCACTACCTCAGCGTCCGTCATCTGGTCACGACGCGTGCCGAGATCCGTGACCGCTGGCTCGAGCTGTCCCTGTTGCTGGCGCGCCTCGCTGTCATCGCGGTGCCCGTCTTCTTCCTCCTGCCGACCGGGATGGCCTTCGCCTTCCTCGGCGTGCAGCTCGCGGTCTTCGGCGTCTACATGGGCGCCTCGTTCGCACCGAACCACAAGGGGATGCCGATCATCGCGCCCGACGCCCGGATCGACTTCTTCACGAAGCAGGTGCGGACCTCCCGCAACATCCGCGGGGGCTGGTGGGCGACGTGGCTGATGGGCGGACTCAACTATCAGGTCGAGCACCACCTCTTCCCGAGTATGGCCCGCCCGCATCTGTCCCGTGCCCGCGAGGTGGTGCGCGACATGTGCCGCACCCTCGACGTGCCATACACCGAGACCAGTCTCCGGAAGTCCTACGCGATCGTGATCGCCTACCTGAATCGGGTGGGGCTCGCCGCGCGGGATCCCTTCGACTGCCCGACCCGCTTCAGCCTCCGCGGGATCTGACCTTCGGGGGAGTTCATCGGATGGACACCTGGCGGGAGCGCGTCGGGTCGCTCGGCCCGCTATCTTCGGCAGGATGGGGCTGCTGAACGGCTGGCTGTTGCAGGCCGCAGGGCAAGCCTGGCTGTACCCGATCCTCCTGGTGTTCTTCATCGTCGACGGTTTCGCGACCATCCTGCCCAGCGAGACGGCCCTCGTCGCACTCGCGGCGTTGTCGGCCCACAGCGGTCAGCCGAACCTCGTCGTCCTGGGCGTGACCGCGCTCGTCGGCGCGATGGTGGGCGACAACCTCGCGTATCTGTTCGGCCGTGTCATCGGGATCGAGCGCTGGCGGTGGATGCGCCGGCCGCGGGTCCACCGCATGTTCACGTGGGCGCGAGGTGAGCTGGACAGGCGTGGCGCGACGCTGATCTTCACCGCCCGGTACATCCCCTGGGGTCGGGTCGCGGTGAACTACGTCGCCGGACAGACCCGGTTCCCGCACCGCCGCTTCTTTCTCTTCGACGCGTTCGCGTGCGCGACGTGGGTCGCGTACGCCATCGGGATCGGGCTGTTCGCCGGCCAGTGGGTGCACGACAACCCCCTGCTCGGTGTCGTCGTCGCTCTGGCCTTCGCGGTGGTCATCGGCGTCGGCGTGGATCACCTCATGCGCCGCTGGCACCGGCTCAAGGACAGAGGACGCGAGGAGGACGACCTCTGAGCACCGCCCCCCGGATACCCCCCTAGGGTATGCTGAGGTGGTCACCTCCTCGGAAGGACCTGAACCATGACTGCTTCGATCACGGCCGACTACCTCGTCGCGGGGATGACGTGCGCCCATTGCGTCCGCAGTGTCACGGAGGAGGTCTCGGCCCTTGCTGGGGTCGCCGCGGTGGATGTCGATCTGAACGCGGGCGGGGCATCCCGCGTCCGCGTCTCCAGCGCCGCGCCGATCGCCCTGGACGAGATCCGCGCCGCCATCGAGGAGGCCGGATACACGCTCGCACCGGCATCATGAGCGGGATCGACGTCGAGCTCGACATCGCGGGGATGACCTGCGCCTCGTGCGCGACGCGCATCGAACGGAAGCTCAACAAGCTGCCGGGCGTCGAGGCGACGGTCAACTTCGCGACGGAGAAGGCGCGGGTCCTCGCCGACGACGTACCGGTCGACGACCTGCTCGCCGCCGTGGAGGCCGCGGGCTACCGTGCCGCCGTCGTGCGGCCGCCGGATCCCGCCGTCGACGAAGCTCCGCCGCGCGACGAGGAGCTCGCGTCGCTGCGCCGACGGCTGCTCGTGACCGCCGCGCTGGCCGTTCCCGTGGGGGTGCTCTCGATGATCCCGGCGCTCCAGTTCCCCAACTGGCAGTGGCTCGCGCTGACGCTCACCGCCCCGATCGTCGTGTGGGGGGCGTGGCCGTTCCACCGCGCCGCCGCGATCAACGCCCGACACGGTGCGGCGACGATGGACACGCTCATCAGCGTCGGTGTGCTCGCGGCGTTCGGCTGGTCGCTCTACGCGCTCTTCTTCGGCACGGCGGGCATGCCCGGCATGCGGATGACCGTCCAGTTCCTCGGCACGCCCGCGGCCGGCGGGAGCGAGCTCTACCTCGAGGTCGCTGCCCTGGTCACGGTCCTGATCCTGCTGGGCCGCTACCTGGAGACGCGGGCCAAGCGCCGGGCGGGCGACGCCCTGCGCGCCCTGCTGGAGCTCGGGGCGAAGGATGCCGTGCTCCTGCGCGACGGCGTGGAGTCGTCCGTCCGCGCCGACCGGCTCGTCCCCGGGGACCTGGTGGTGGTGCGGCCGGGCGAGAAGATCCCGTCCGACGGGATCGTCGCGGAGGGGGCATCCGCCGTCGACGAGAGCATGCTGACGGGCGAGTCGATTCCGGTCGAGGTCGGCGAGGGCGCGCGGGTGACCGGCGCGACCGTCAACGTCGGCGGGCGCCTCGTGGTGCGGATCACGCGCGTCGGCGCCGACACGGAGCTGGCGCGGATGGCGCGGCTCGTGGCGGAGGCGCAGACCGGCAAGGCCCGGGTGCAGCGCCTGGCCGACCGGGTGTCGGCCGTGTTCGTGCCCGTCGTCATCGGGCTGGCGGTCGTCGCGTTCGCGGGCTGGATGATCGCCGGCGCGGGTCCCGAGGTGGCCTTCACCGCGGCGGTCACGACCCTGATCATCGCGTGCCCGTGCGCCCTGGGGCTCGCGACCCCGACGGCGCTGCTGGTCGGGACCGGCCGTGGGGCTCAGCTGGGCATCCTCATCCGTGGGCCGCAGGTCCTCGAGCAGACCCGCCGCATCGACACGGTCGTGCTCGACAAGACCGGCACGATCACGACGGGCGCCATGGCCGTGGGCGGGGTCAGCCCGGCGCCCGGGGAGGACGCGGACGAGCTGCTGCGGATGGCCGCGGCCGCCGAGGACGGATCGGAGCATCCGATCGGCCGCGCGATCGTGGCCGCTGCACCCGACCGACCCGCCGCGGAGGCGTTCGCCGCCCACGCGGGCGCCGGGGTGCAGGCGATCGTCGCGGGGCGGCTCGTGGTCGCCGGCCGCGCCGAGTGGCTGCGCGAGCAGTGGGCGCTCGCGGTGCCCGCCGAGCTCGCCGAGACGATCGAGCGCGATGAAGCCGGCGGCGCGACCGTGATCGTCGTCGCGTGGGACGGGCTCGTGCGCGGCGCGATCCGCGTCGCCGACACCGTGAAGCCCACGAGCGCGGAGGCGATCGCCCGGCTCACGCGCCTCGGGCTCACCCCCGTCCTGCTCACGGGCGACAACCCCGGCGCCGCGCATGCGGTGGGCGCGTCCGTCGGCATCCACGACGTCCGCGCGCGGGTCACGCCGGCCGGCAAGCTCGCCGCCATCCGTCAGCTGCAGGCCGAGGGGCGGGTCGTGGCGATGGTCGGGGACGGCGTCAACGACGCCGCCGCGCTCGCCGCGGCGGACCTCGGCATCGCGATGGGGACGGGGACGGATGCCGCCATGACGGCCAGCGACCTCACGATCGTCAGCGGCGACCTGCGGCTCGTGGCGGACGCGATCCGGCTCGCCCGTCGCACGCTCGGCACGATCAAGGGGAACCTGTTCTGGGCGTTCGCGTACAACGTCGCGGCGATCCCGGTGGCGATGCTCGCCCTGCTGAACCCGATCCTCGCGGCGGCCGCGATGGCGTTCTCGTCGGTGTTCGTCGTGGGCAACAGCCTCCGGCTCCGCCGGTTCCGGGGCGAGGTCTCGTGAGGCGGATCCGCGCGCTCACGGGCACCCGGTCGCGGGCGCACGGGCTCCTCCTGACGTTCGCGATGGCGGTCGCCGTCATCGCCGGACTGCTCGCGATGCATACGATGACGGCCGCCTCCGCGCCGTCGGCGCACGCGGCCGCGGCGGTCCACGCGGCGATGGGTGAGGCTCCGGCGCCCGATCCGGCGCCGGCCTCGGACGACTGTGGCGGTGACTGCAGCCATGGGGGAGCATCCGATCACTCGATGCTGCTCACGATGTGCGTGCTCGCGTTGGTCGCCGCGGTCGTCGTCCTGATCGCGCCCGGCCTGATGCGTCGCGCCGCCGCCCCGCCCGCCACGCTGGCGAGGCGGATGCCGGCGCACGCGCTCCCGTGGCCGAGGCCGCCGTCTCTGCTCGTCCTGTCGATCAGCCGGACCTGATCCGTCCCGCGCCGCGACCCGCGGCACCGGATCCGATCGTTTTCGACTGATGAAAGGACGCAGTGATGCGTATTCGACCGTTCGCGCCGGCAGCCGGCGCGATTGCCCTCGTTCTCCTGCTCGCCGGCTGTGCTCAGGCCACCGGCGGCACCATGCCCGACGGCATGCCCGGCATGAACTACGGGTCGAGCCCGTCCACCTCCGCGGCGATGCCCGCGGACGTCGACGCGGCCGACGAGATGTTCGTGGTCATGATGATCCCGCACCACCAGCAGGCTGTCGAGATGTCCGACGCCGTCCTTGCGAAGAGCGGCGTCGACGACCGCGTGCGTGCGCTCGCGCAGCAGATCAAGGCTGCGCAGGGGCCCGAGATCGAGAAGATGAAGGGATGGCTCCAGGACTGGGGCGTCTCCGACAGCCCCTCGATGATGTCCGGCGGGATGGGCGGCATGGGCGACGGCATGATGTCGGACGACGACATGACCGCACTGGAGTCCGCGACCGGTGCGGATGCCTCGACCCTGTTCCTGCGGCAGATGATCGTGCACCACCAGGGCGCGATCGCGATGGCGACATCCGTCCTCGACGCCGGCCGGAACAGCGAGGTCGCGGCGCTCGCGAACGCGATCATCGCCGGCCAGACCGCCGAGATCGCCACGATGCAGGGCCTCCTCGGCACCTCGTAGCCGCAAGCCGCGGGCGCCGACGCAGTCCGGTCGCGCCCGCGGCTTCGTGCGTGCGCGGCCTCCCGTCGGCCGCGCTACAGATTCCCGCACGCGCGGCAGATATCGCAGTAGCGCTCGCGAGGAAGTGGCGCGCGGGTAGGGGGCACGCCCGGATCGGCGAGTAGGGTGCACTCGTGCCCGACTCCAGAGTCGTCTCGCTGTCGCCGACGACCGTGCTCCCGTGCTCCCCGCTCGACTTGATCGACGCCGCCGCGGCATCCGGATTCCGCCACGCGGGCCTCCGCATCACCGCATTGACGGAAGGCGATGCGGACGTGCTCTCGGATGCTGCGTTGATGACCGCCATCGCGGACCGCTTGAGCGATACGGGTGTTCAACCCCTCGATCTGGAGCTGTTGCGGATCGGCCCGGCGACCGTTCCTTCCGAGGCGATTCCGATGCTCGAGTTCGCCCAGCGGATCGGCGCACCGCACGTCACCCTCGCGTCAGCCGAAACCCGTTGGTCGGACGAGGACGAGGCGCTCGTGTGCGGTCACCTCGAGCGGCTGGGCATGCTCGCGTCGAGCTTCGGCGTGCGGCTCAGCCTCGAGTTCATGCCCTACCGGGCCATCTCCAGCCTCGCTCATGCCATTCGGCTCGTGAAGGCCGTCGATGCCGAGGGCGTCGGGCTGTGCGTGGATGCTCTTCACCTGGCGCGCTCCGGCGGGACCCCGGCTGACGTGGCCGCCGTCGATCCCGGCCTTCTCGCGGTGGTCCAGGTGTGCGATGCTCCGGCCGTCTCACCGGCATTCGACGCGCTTCCGGAGGAGGCCCGCTATGGTCGTCTCCTGCCCGGAGACGGTGAACTGCCTCTTGCCGAACTCGTCGCGGCCGTCCCCGCCGAGGTGCCGCTGAGCATCGAGGTTCCGCTTCGGGAGCGCGCGGGCGCGTCACCCACCGAGCTCGCCCGCGCCGCCTTCGCGTCGATGCAGACGTTGCTCGGCACCTGAGCGACGCCGCGCCCGCCCACGCGCCCCTCCGCATCGAGAACGAGGTCGGCTTCCCCGGCCCTCTGCGACCGCCACAGCACTGACTTCCGTGTCGGGCGCGCCTCCGAGATCGCGATCGAGGATGTGCACTGCATCGACGCCGCCCTCGCGGAGGAGAGCGCCGATCCGCGGCGAGAGGTTCTCGTCAACGAGAAACTTCATGCGGCCGCGAACGGGCGTTCCTGCGGCATCGAATCCGCCGCGAAAGCCAGTGCTGCGTAGACATCCTCGCGCGTCAACGAGGGGTAGTCGACAAGGAACTCGTCGACTGTCGAACCGGCCGCGAGCTGGCCGAGAACCGCTGAGACCGTCACGCGGGTCCCGCGGATGGTCGGCGCCCCCGCCATCACGGCAGGGTCTGCAGTGATCCGGTCGGTGTCCACGGGCGCGAGTTTACTCGCGAGCGGCAGATCCGCGGGGTCTCGCGTGCGAGTCGGGGGGAGAGCGCGTACCGTCGGGAGCATGGTGTCGAGGCGTCTGAAGATCACGATCGTGGTCACTTCAGCCGCTGCGGCCGTCGCTCTCGCAGCGCTTGCCGTGCCTGCCGTCATGGCGGTGACGGGCTCGGTCTCGGCGGCGGCAGCGACCGTGACACCTCAGCCGACCGCGTCCGTCGGACTGGGGATTCCTGCTGCCGCCGCCGGAGCACCGACCCAGACGATCGATGGCTACACGTTCTCCGCCGTGGGCCCCGGCGAATGCAAGACGAACGCCTCCCTCTCCACGCCGTGGCACGAGAACGGAGACGCACCCGTCGAGCTGTTGGGGGAGCTGACCGACATGGGCGCGACGCGGTACGCGTCCGGGCCGGTCGGCCATGACGCCGCCGGCCGGATCCAGACCTACACGGTCCAGGCCGGCGATACGCCGAAAGGCATCGGTGAGCGGTTCTGCATCGACGAGGTCACCGTCGAGGTCTACAACCACCGGTGGCCGCCGGGAAAGACGATCCAGCCGGGGGACATCCTTGTCCTGCGCCCCGACCCGACCGTACCGTGGTCTAAAGACGGTGGGCAGCCGACGCCCCAGTAGCCGGCCGGGCGGCCTGCTTCTCAACACATGTTGGCGGAGGATGGGGGATTCGAACCCCCGAGGGCTTTCACCCAACACGCTTTCCAAGCGTGCGCCATAGGCCACTAGGCGAATCCTCCGTGGCCCTCGCGGGCCGAGGAACCACTCTACCCTGTGCGGGAGCGGCCTCCGGATGCCGTCGCGAACGCGCTGCCGGGACGGATCGCAAGCGAACGTGGGAAGGCCACGGCCAGGAGGCGTCGGGCGGGCGTCGCGGCGGCCAGGAGCGCGGCGCGGACGGACAGGGCGGCGTCCAGCGACCCCGTCGGGGTATCGCCGGGCGGGGCGTCGTGGGCGGCGGCGTAGGCGTCGCGCTCGATCGCGGCGACGAGCGCGCCGACGGCGAGGGGATCCACCCCGGGCACGGCGGCGAGCCGGCCGCCGAACGCGCGCGGCGACTCGCTCGGAGGCACGGGGATGCCGAGGTCGATCGCGGTGTCCTGCACGAGGGTCCACGCCGCGCCGGCCCGCCCGGCGCGCGCCTCCGCCGCCAGGGTGCGGCGTCGGACCGCGCCCGCGATTGACGGGATGCCGAGGGCCGCGAGCACGAGAATGCCCGCTCCGCCCAGCGGCAGCACGAGTCCGAGGGGCCCGCCTCCCGACGCACGCGGGCCGGCGGCGTCGGACTGCCCGGGCGTCGCGCTGGGGCTCGCGGCGGGGGTTGCGGTGTCTTCGGGTGCGGCCGACTCCTGCCCGCTTGCCGCGCCGCCGAGGGAACCCGACGTCGTCGCCGAGGCCGAGGTGAAGCTCGTCGGCTGGCCGAGGCCCTTGGTGGGGTCGAACCCGACCCAGCCGATCCCCTGGAAGTACACCTCGGGCCACGCGTGCAGCTGCGAGCTCGCGACCGTGTATATGCGCTGCCCGTCCTCCATCTGCCCCGTGCTCGTGCCCGGCAGGTAGCCGATGACGATCCGCGTCGGCATCCCGAGCGACCGCGCCATGAGGGCGAACGCCGACGCGAAGTGCACGCAGTAGCCCTTGCGCACCTCGAGGAAGCGCGCGACCGCGTCGACCCCGGATCCGTCGAAGCCCTGCGCCACCGGGGCCTCGAGCGAGTAGGTGAAGTCTGCGCCGCGGAACCAGCGCTGCAGCGCGAGCAGCGCGTCGTAGTCGTTCGTCGTGCCGGCCGTCCGCGCGCGGGCGAGGGCGGCGATCTCCGACGGCATCCCGGCGGGAAGGGCCGTGTAGCGCGCGTCGTCGCCGGATCCGGCCGCGGGACGCGCGCGGATCTGCTCGAGCGTCGGCTTCGCCCGCTCGGACTCGACCGTGTACGTCTGGTCCGCCGCCGTCGTGCCGTCCCCGATCAGGGTCCGGTTGTCGGACGCCGTCGTCCACGGCCCGCTCAGGCCGCTCACGTTCACGGCGGCGTACGGCACGGGCAGCCAGGCCGACGCGAGGCCCGAGACCGAGATGATCGCCGTCGAGTCGACGACCGGGACCTGCGGATCGACCGCGATCGGGGTGAACGCGCGGTCGCTCGTGAGCGGCGACGTGGCCCCGGCATCCGGCCGCCACACGTTGCCGTCGAGCGTCGAGAGCGTGGTGACGCGGAGATAGGGCGGCTGCGGGGCATCCGTCGTGCGGAGCGTCAGGACCTGCGTCGTCGCGGGCTGCCGGAGGTCGCGCCCGAGGTCGAGGTCGGCGTTGATCCCGAGCGCCATGCCGGACCCCGCGAGGTCGGTCCGCGGGGGAGGCGTGGGCAGGAGCGGCGTCACCACGAGCGCGACGATCGTGGCGACCGCGCCGATCGTGAGCGCCATGAGTCCCGCGGGTCCCGTCCGTTGCATCCGGTCGCGGCTGCGCGTCTCGGTCCGCAGCAGCAGGAGGATGCCGATCGCGAGCGCGACGAACGTCACGATGTCGAAGCCCGCCGGCACGACGAGCGACGGGATGAGCCAGACCGCGACGAGCGCCACCGAGGCGAGGAGCGGCATGCGGGTCGTGATGACGACGTGGTCCAGCACGACCGTCAGCGCGCCGAACGCCGTCACGATGCAGAACGACAGCGCCGTGGATGCCGGCAGCGGAGCGGCCCCGAGCGCGACCTCCTGCACCGCGGTCTGCACGAAGCCGACGACCGCGTCGATCGTCGCCGCGGTGGGGATCACCCCCGCGATCGCGGTCCCGGCGAGGAACGCGAGCATCGTGAAGAGGTACCAGACGGCCACCTCGATCGCGGTCGCGATGCCGGCGGGCAGGCCGAGTCGTCGCACGATGTCCCCGGCGGCGAGCACGAGCACGGCGATCGCGAGCGCACCGACGACCCACACGTCGACCGCGATCACGCGCAGGAGCGGCAGCATCGCCGCGACGAGCGCCACGAGGAGCGCGAGCGCCGTCGCCAGCGAGGGGCGGCGGGCGTGCCGCTCAGCGGCGGGCATGATGCGGGATCCGGTCGAGCGCCTCACCCCAGGCCTCGGCGAGGTCGCGGCCGTGGCCGATCGCGGCGGCGTGCCACCCGCTCGCGATCGCCGTGCTGACGGCATCCGCATCGGGGTCGGTCGTCAGCAGCACGGGCGACGCGCTGCGGGAGGCGAGCGTGGCGAGGGCGGATGCGTCGCCGGTGGACAGCCGGCCGGTGACGAGCACGAGCGGCCCGGTCCGGTCGCCGGCGAGCCGGAGCGCGAGCTGCGGCAGCGCGTCGCCCGCCTGCGTCGTCAGGGTCGCGAGCTCGGCCGCGAGGCGGTCGCTGTCGGCGACCGAGACGAGCGGCGGGCACAGCTCCTGACCGTCCGCGTCCGTCACGACGACGGTGCAGCCGTCGCGGACGAGGCGCGCGGCGACCGAGAGGCACGCGCCGACCGCGTCCTCGAACGCGGGATCGCCGCCGGGGGCGAGGTGCGCGCGGTCACTGAACCGCTCCGCCGAGCGGTCGAGCACGATCGTGGCGTCGGGCGTCGCCTCCTGCTCCTCCTCGCGGACCATGAGCGCGCCGTGCCGCGCGGTCGCTCGCCAGTGGATGCGCCGCATCGAGTCGCCGGGCAGATAGGGTCGCGCGGTCAGGTTCTCGGCCCCCTGCCCGAACTGCGTCGTCGTGGCATGCGGCAGGTCGCCCGGCCCGCCGGTCACGCGGGGGCTCCCGGTGAGCTCGGTCGCCGCGGGCGCGACGACGACATGCGTGGTCGCGCCGATGCGGAGCGTCCGCCGCGCGAGGCCGAACGGGTCGAGGAGCGTCACCCCGAAGGGCCCGATCTGATGGATGCCGCGGTGCGCGAACCGCACCCTGTAGTTGACGGTGACCGTGCGCTCGGGGTCGCGCAGGCCCGAGGTCACCGCGGCGAAGCCGCCCTCGGCGTTGGCCGCGGCATCCCTCGGCATCCCGTCCGTCCAGCTGCCCGAGGCGGTGGGGAGCGTCGTGCGCACCGCCACGCCCACCGAGACGTGCGCGGTCTCGCCCGCGCGCGGTACGACGGGGCGCACGGCCCGGGACGCGCGCGCCGGGCGGCGAAGGACGTACAGCGACGCGACGCTGACCGCCACGAGGGCGATGAGGAGCACCGCGACGGCGAGGAGCTCGACGGAGCCCCACGCCTGCGCCATCACGATGCACAGGACCGCGAGGGCGAGCGCGCTGAACCCGCGGAGCGTGAGAGGCCACCAGCGCATCGTCGGATCCGTTCCTCAGCGGCGCGCGACGAGCGGCACGCGCACCGTGTTCGCGATGCGCTCGAGCACGTCGGTGACGGTGTCGATGACCGCGCGCGTGCCCGACCCCGTCACGCGGGCCGGGATGAGGCGGTGCGCGAGCACCGGCACGAGCAGGGCTGCGATGTCGTCCGGGATCACGTACGCGCGCCCCTCCAGCGCCGCGGCCACCTTCGCGGCACGCACGAGCTGCAGGGTGGCGCGCGGGCTCGCCCCGAGCCGCAGGTCGGGGTGGGTCCGGGTCGCGCCGACGAGCGCGACCGCGTACTCCTCGACCGCAGGGGAGACGTGCACCGCACGGGCCCAGGTGATGAGGTCGCGCACGCGGGCCGCACTCGCCACCGGGCGGACGCTCGTCAGCGGATCCGTCCGGTCGCGCTCGCGGAGCATGAGCGACTCATCCCGCGGGTCGGGGTATCCGATCGAGATCCGCATCATGAAGCGGTCGCGCTGCGCCTCGGGGAGCGCGTACGTGCCTTCCATCTCGATGGGGTTCTGCGTCGCCACCACGAGGAACGGGTCCGGGAGGTCGCGCGAGATCCCGTCGACCGTGACCTGGCGCTCGGCCATCGCCTCGAGCAGGGCCGACTGCGTCTTGGGGGAGGAGCGGTTGATCTCGTCCGCGATGACGATCTGCGCGAAGATCGCGCCCGGCTTGAACTCGAACTCCCGCTCGACGGGGTTGAAGACCGAGACGCCCGTGATGTCGCCGGGCAGCAGGTCGGGCGTGAACTGCACGCGACGCACGCTCGCGTCGATCGTCGCGGCCAGCGCCCGCGCGAGCATGGTCTTCCCGACGCCCGGGACGTCCTCGATGAGCAGGTGCCCCTCCGCGAGGAGGGTTACGACCGCGGCCCGCACGGCGTCCGGCTTGCCGTCGATGACGGAGGAGATCGATTCGAGGATGGCGGCGGTGGTGTCCGCGAAAGCTTGCGCGGTCAGAGGTGCGTCCGGTTCGTGCATGCTGGTCCCATGCTCGTCGTGGGCCGGACCAGGGGCCTCGTGTCCGGTTCTCCCGATGCTAACCCCGTCCGCCTGGGCGCGGTCCGGGAGCGGTGGGACGGGGTTGCGATAGACTCTCAGAAGCTCTCCGCGCGGCGGCATCCAGGCCAACTCCCCCAGGACGGAAACGTAGCAAGGGTAACCAGGCTCTGCCGGGTGCGCGGAGAGTCTTTTCATGCCCGTGCCGGGCGCGCCCGGGTCAGTCGCCGGTGAAGTCGACGGTCTTCCCGCGCAGCGCCGCAACGGCCTTCACGATGAGCTGCCCCGCGGCGATCGCCACGAGCGCGGACACCGCGAGGGCCAGCACCGGGTCGAGCCAGTACAAGCCGCCCGTGGCGAGCATCACGACGCCGGCCGCGGCGATCGCCGCGGCGGAGGCGGCATCCGCGAGCGCGTCCAGCAGGACGGAGCGCATGTGCAGGTCCTCGTCCGCCGCCGAGCGCCCGAGCACGGCCGCACCCGCGAGCATGACGACGACCGTGACGAGGCTCGCGATCACGACCGGGAGCCCCTCCACCGGAGGCGATCCCTCGCGCAAGCGGGCGACCGCCTCGACCACCACGGTGACGGTGACGATCAGCAGCAGCGAGGCGTTCACGAGCGCGGCGATCGCGATCGGCCGCTGCGCGTGCGGATGGTCCGGGTCGCGGTCTCGGAGCGCGATCGCGATCAGTCCGAGGATGAGCGCGAGGCAGTCCGCGACCGTGTCGCCGGCCGCGGCGAGCACGCTGAGGGATCCGGAGAGGATGCCGGCGACCACGAGCCCGGCGATGAGGGCGGCGTTGAGGCCGAGCACGATGAGGATGCGGCGACGCTGGCTCCACCGTGGCGGCATCTGTCGGCTCATACCCTCCCCTTCTGTTTTGTCATAGTATCTGCGTATGACTGCAGATAAGCAGGGGTGCGGCTACACGCCGTCGAGCCCGTTCGTCGAGTTGGCCGTCGAGGTCTTCTCCATGCTGGCCGACGCCACGCGCGTGCGCATCGTCATGGCACTGCAGGATGCGGGGGAGCTGTCGGTGAACCATCTCGCGGACATCGTCGACAAGTCGCCCGCCGCGGTCTCGCAGCACCTCGCCAAGCTCCGCCTGGCACGTATCGTCTCGACGCGCCAGGACGGCCAGCGCGTCTTCTATCGCCTCGAGAACGAGCACGCCTCGCGCCTCGTGGCCGACGCGATCTTCCAGGCCGAACACTCGCTCGGCGGGACGCCGCGGCACCACCACGCCGACCAGGACGCGCGATGACCAGCTTCCACGCGCACGATCACGATCACGACCACGGGCACTCGCACGGCCACTCGCACGATCACGGGCACGCGCACGATCACGGGCACTCGCACGATCACGGGCACTCGCACGATCACGGGCACTCGCACGATCACGGGCACTCGCACCCGGCCGGACTGCGGGGTGTGCTCGTCGGCCTCTTCGTGCCGCATACGCACGACCCGGCCGACGCCATAGACGACGCGATGGAGGCCAGCCGGGAGGGGGTCCGGGCACTGATCATCAGCATCGTCCTGCTCCTGATCACGACGATCCTGCAGGCGGTGGTCGTCGTCTTCAGCGGCTCGGTCGCGCTCCTCGCCGACACGATCCACAACTTCTCCGACGCGCTGACGGGCGTGCCCCTGTGGATCGCCTTCGTCCTCGGCCGGCGCGCCGCGACCCGCCGCTACACGTACGGGTTCGGCCGCGCGGAGGATCTCGCCGGGTTGTTCATCGTGGTGGTCGTAGCCCTGTCCGCGGTCGTCGCGGCGTGGCAGTCGATCGCGCGCCTGCTCGATCCGCGTCCGTTGGAGAACGCGGGCTGGGTGATCGTCGCCGGCCTCATCGGCTTCGCCGGCAACGAGCTCGTCGCGATCTACCGCATCCGCGTCGGCCGCCGGATCGGCTCCGCCGCCCTCGTCGCCGATGGCGTCCACGCCCGCACCGACGGCCTCACCTCGCTGGCCGTCGTGGTCGGCGGCGTCGGCGCACTCCTCGGCTTCCCCCTCGCCGACCCGATCGTCGGCCTCGTCATCTCGGCGGCGATCTTCGTCCTCCTGATCGGCACCGTCCGCTCGATCGGCCGGCGCCTCATGGACGGCGTCGAGCCCGGACTGGTCGAGCGCGCCGAACACGCCCTGAGCCACGTCGACGGCATCCATCGCGTCGACCGGATCCGGCTGCGCTGGGTGGGGCACCGCATCGAGGGCGACGCGATCGTCACGGTTCCGGGTCACACGGTCGATGCGGCCGCGGTCGGCGCCCGCGCCGAGGAGAGCGTACGCGCGCACCTCCGCAACCTCGACGGCTTCGTGGTCGGCGTCCGCCGCGACTGACCGCCCCGCACAACTCCTGCAATCCGACCCTCCCTCCGCGGATAGCGGGGTATTCGACCCGAACCCGCCCGCGGTGCAGGAGTTGTGCGGCATCGGGGCTTGCGCTCGAGCTATTCGGCGTTACTATGTACTGGTAGTCAGTGCTGCTGAATACCAGCGACGCTGAGTAGTAACGGCGACAAGGAGGAGCGGATGCCGAGACAGGCCACGGAGATGCTCAAGGGCGTTCTCGAGGGGATCGTGCTCGCGATCCTGTCCACTCGCCCCGCGTACGGCTACGAGATCACGGGGTGGCTGCGCGACCAGGGCTTCACCGACATCGCGGAGGGCACCGTCTACGCGCTGCTCGTCCGTATCGAGCAGCGCGGTCTCGTCGACGTCGAGAAGGTCCCGTCCGAGAAGGGACCGCCGCGCAAGGTCTACTCCGTCAACACGCAGGGGCACGACTATCTCACCGAGTTCTGGAGGACCTGGAGCTTCCTCGCAGAGCGACTCGACCAGCTCCGAGAAGGCGGCAAGTGACATGGCACCCAAGTGGTACGAGCTGGTGACCGGCTCGCTCGAACAGAAGAAGCAGTACCGGGAATACAAGGCGCGGGTCGCGGCGCTTCCGCCGGAATATCGGGAAGGGGCGGCCGCGCTCGAGCGCTACCTGCTCAACCTCGGCCCGAGCAACGACGGCAAGGCCCTCATCGCGATGCTGAGCGATCTGGCGGATCTCCTCGAGCAGAGCGTCACGGCGGGCACGCGGCTCCGGGATGTCGTCGGGGCGGATCCCGTCGATTTCGCTGAGACGTTCATGGACAATTACGGCGGCGGGAGCTGGATCCGCAAGGAGCGCGAGCGCCTTCGGAAGAGTCTGGCCGCGGCGGAGGCCGAGCGGGGTGAGGACGGATGAGCGCGCCGACGGTCGCCGCCCCCGCGATCCGAGTCCGGGGGCTCGAGAAGTCGTACAAGCTCCCGAGGTCGCGCAAGCTCCACGTCCTGCGTGGCGTGGACCTCGAGGTCGAGCGCGGCAGCATCTTCGCCCTGCTCGGCTCCAACGGCGCCGGCAAGACGACGGTGGTGCGGATCCTCTCGACGCTGCTGAAGGCGGATGCCGGAGCCGCGGACGTGAACGGTTTCGACGTCGCCGGCAAGGCCGCCGACGTCCGTGAGTCGATCAGCCTCACGGGCCAGTTCGCCGCCGTCGACGAGGTCCTCAGCGGGCGCGAGAACCTCGTGCTCGTGGCGCAGCTGCGGCACCGGAAGGATCCCGCGCGGATCGCGGACGAGCTCCTCGCCCGCTTCTCCCTCACGGAGGCGGGCACGCGGCGCGTGGCCACCTACTCCGGCGGCATGCGGCGCCGGCTCGACATCGCGATGAGCCTCATCGGGGAGCCGCGGGTCGTGTTCCTCGACGAGCCCACGACCGGCCTCGACCCCGAGGCCCGCCTCGAGGTGTGGGATGCCGTCCGGAAGCTCGCGGCGGCGGGGACCACGGTCCTGCTCACGACCCAGGACCTCGACGAGGCCGAGCAGCTGGCCGACCGGATCGCGATCCTGCACCGCGGCCGGATCATCGCGAACGGAACGCTCGACGAGCTCAAGCGGCTCCTGCCGCCGGCGAAGGTCGAGTACGTGCAAAAGCAGCCGAGCCTCGAGGAGGTGTTCCTCGCGATCGTCGGGGACGACGGCACCGAGACCGGAACTGAGACCACGGAGGACGCATCATGAGCACCGCGACCCACGTCATCGGAGACACGAGCGTCCTCACGTGGCGTTCGCTCCGCCACATCCTGCGCAGCCCCGACACGATCATCACGACCGCGGTCATGCCGATCGCGTTCATGCTGCTGTTCGTCTACGTGCTCGGCGGCGCGATCCAGACCGGGGCCACGTCGGGCTCGTATATCGACTACATGCTGCCCGGCATCCTCCTCATCACGATCGCGTCGGGCGTCGCGTACACCTCTTATCGCCTGTTCATGGATCTGCAGGGCGGCATCTTCGAGCGGTTCCAGTCGATGCCGATCGCGCGCTCGTCCGTGCTCTGGGCGCACGTGCTCACCTCGCTCGTCGCGAACCTGGTCTCGCTCGTGATCGTCACGGGCGTCGCGCTCCTGATGGGGTTCCGGACGGGTGCGAGCGTGTGGGCGTGGCTCGCGGTCGCCGGCATCCTGATTCTCTTCACGCTCGCGCTGACGTGGATCGCGGTGCTCGCGGGGCTCTCGGCGAAGACGGTGGACGGGGCCGGGGCGTTCGCCTACCCGCTGATCTTCCTGCCGTTCATCAGCTCCGCGTTCGTGCCGACCGACACGATGCCCGCGCCCGTCGCCTGGTTCGCGGAGAACCAGCCGGTCACGCCGATCGTGAACACGATCCGCGCGTTGTTCGCGCAGCAGCCGGTGGGCGGCGAGATCTGGATCGCGCTCGCCTGGTGCGTCGGCATCCTGGTGGTCGCGTACGTCTTCGCGATCCTCGCGTACCGCCGGAAGATCAGCTAGACCCGCGACCCCCGGCTTAAGCTGGAAGCCGTGGAGGCATCGTGACGGATCTGCCCGACCTGACGACGTTCGACGCCGTGCTCTTCGACCTCGACGGAGTGCTGACGCCGACCGCCGAGGTGCACATGCACGCGTGGCGCACGATGTTCCAGGAGCTGTTCGCCGCGTGGGGCCTCACCCCGGAGTACACGGACCGTGACTACTTCGAGTACCTCGACGGCAAGAAGCGCTACGACGGCGTCGCGAGCCTCCTGCGCAGCCGCGACGTCGAGGTGCCCTGGGGGAACCCCGCCGACGATCCGCTCGCCGACACGGTGTGCGGCATCGGGAACCGCAAGAACGCGGTGTTCGAACGGGTGCTCCGGGCAGACGGCATCGCGCCGTATCCGGGCTCGATCCGTCTGCTCGACCGGCTCGCCGCCGCCGGCACCCCGGTCGCCGTCGTCTCGAGCTCGAAGAACGCCGTCGAGGTGCTCGAGGTCGCCGGCATCCGCGGCCGCTTCCCCGTCGTCATGGACGGCGTGATCGCCGAGCGCGACGGGCTCGCGTCGAAGCCGGCGCCGGACGTCTTCGTCGCGGCGGCCCGGATGCTGGGCGTGGCGCCGGCGCGTTGCGCCGCAGTCGAGGACGCGCTGAGCGGCGTCCGGTCGGCCGCCGCGGGCGGCTTCGGACTCGTCGTCGGGGTCGACCGCGGCGTGGGCCCAGGGGAGCTCGCGGATGCCGGTGCCGACGTCGTCGTCGACGACCTCGCCGCGTTCGTAGACTGAGCGCACGTCCCCGTCCCCTCCGATTGGAAGGCCCTTCTCGATGATGGATCGCGACCGATTCCCCGTCGATCCGTGGCGGCTCATCGAGACCTCTATGGACCTCGACGACGTCGGCGTGACGGAGACCCTGTTCGCCGTCGGGAACGGCTATCTCGGCCTCCGCGGCAACTTCCCCGAGGGCCGGTGGGCACAGGAGCACGGCACGTTCCTGAACGGCTTCCACGAGACGTTCCCGATCCGTCACGCCGAGCAGGCGTACGGCTTCGCCGAGGTCGGCCAGATCATCATCAACGCGCCCGACGCGAAGGTCATGCGCGTATATGTCGACGACGAGCCGCTCTCGCTCGACATCGCCGACATCCGCGAGTACGAGCGCGTGCTCGACATGAAGGACGGTGTGCTGCGCCGCCACATCCTCTGGACCACACCCGCCGGCAAGGACGTGCGGATCGACATGGACCGCATGGTGTCGTTCGAGGAGAAGCACCTCGCGCTCCTGAGCCTCACCGTCACCGTGCTGAACGCGGATGCGCCGATCTCCATCAGCTCGCAGCTGGTCAACCGGCAGGACGGGGAGGACGTCTACGGCGGCACGCCGCTCGCCTCGAAGAAGTCCGCCTTCGATCCGCGGCGCGCGGAGCACATCGAGGAGCGCGTCCTCCAGCCGCAGGACTACTGGCAGGACGGCGCGCGCTCGGCGCTCAGCTACCGCGTGGCCGACTCCGGGATGACGATGGCGGTGCTCACCGACCACGTGCTCGAGACCGAGAACTCCTACGAGGTGCGCCGCCTCATCGAGCCGGACATCGCCAAGAGCATCTTCCGGGTGCACGCGAGGGCGGGCGTCCCGACGCGGCTCGTCAAGTTCGTGGCGTACCACTCGTCCCGCGGCGTGCCGGCCCGCGAACTCATCGACCGCTGCCGGCGCACGCTCGACCGGGCCATGAGCGAGGGCGCCGACAAGCAGTACCAGATGCAGCGCGCATGGCTCGACGAGTTCTGGTCCCGCTCGGACGTGCGGATCTCCGGCCGCGACGACCTGCAGCAGGCGACGAGGTGGTGCCTCTTCCAGCTCGCGCAGGCCTCCGCCCGCGCGGACGGCCAGGGCATCCCGGCCAAGGGCGTCACCGGCTCGGGATACAGCGGCCACTACTTCTGGGACACGGAGATCTACATCCTCCCGTTCCTCGCGTACACGAGCCCGCTCTGGGCGCGCAACACGCTCCGCATGCGGTACCTGATGCTGCCGGCGGCACGGCATCGCGCGGAGCAGCTGAACGAGGCGGGGGCTCTGTTCCCGTGGCGCACGATCAACGGCGAGGAGGCCTCCGCCTACTATGCGGCCGGCACCGCGCAGTACCACATCAACGCCGACATCAGCTACGCGCTCGCGAAGTACATCCGGGCCACGGGCGACGACGACTTCCTCTACCGCGAGGGCGTCGACATCGCGGTGGAGACCGCCCGGCTGTGGACGACGCTCGGCTTCTGGCGGTCCAGCGACGGGATCATCGACGGCGAGGGCGAGACGTTCCACATCCACGGCGTCACGGGCCCCGACGAGTACACGACGGTCGTCAACGACAACCTCTTCACGAACGTGATGGCGCGCTTCAACCTCCGCTTCGCCGCGCGCACGGTGCGGGAGATGGCGGAGCAGGCGCCGGAGGCGTACGCGCTCATGGTCGACCGGCTCGGGCTCGGCGCCGACGAGCCGGACGAGTGGGAGCGTGCGGCGGAGGCGATGCACATCCCGTACAGCCCGGCGCTCGGCATCCATCCGCAGGATCACGTGTTCCTCGAGCGCGAGGTCTGGGACCTCGAGCACACGCCGAAGGAGCAGCGCCCCCTCCTCCTGCACTTCCACCCGCTCGTGATCTACCGGTACCAGGTGCTGAAGCAGGCGGACGTCGTGCTCGCTCTGTTCTTGCAGGGCAACCACTTCACCGACGAGGAGAAGCTCGCGGACTTCGAGTACTACGACCCGCTGACGACCGGCGACTCGACGCTGTCCGCGGTCGTGCAGTCGATCCTCGCGGCGGAGGTCGGATACCAGGACCTGGCGCTCGAGTACTTCCGGGAGGCGATCTACGTCGACCTCGCCGATCTGCACAACAACGCTCCCGACGGGGTCCACGTCGCCTCGGCGGGCGGGGTGTGGACGGCGCTCGTGTCCGGGTTCGGTGGGATGCGCGACCACTTCGGCGAGCTGAGCTTCGACCCGCGGCTCCCCGCGGAGTGGCCGGAGCTCTCGTACGTGCTGCACTGGCACGGCACGCGACTGGACGTCACGGTGCGTCGGGACGAGATCGCGATCCGCGCGGGTGAGGGGGATGCCGTCGCGTTCCTCGTGCGCGGGCAGGAGTTCACGGTCGACCCCGGCGGCGAGGTCGTCGTGCCGCTCGTGGGGCAGGGTCCCGTCATCCCGGGTCGTCCGACGTTCGGCCAGTTCGCGAACGCGCGGCGCGAGGACGGCACGTTCCTCTCCGCGTCCCTGCCGACGGTGACGAGCGCGGTGCCCGTCACGACCGAGGCCATCCCGGTGATCACCGGCGCGATCCCGGTCGTGACCGGCGTGCTCCCCGTCGTAGGACGCGACGGGGAGCTCGTGGAGGACGCCTGACAGCGGCGGATCCGGCCGCGGAACGGCCCGGCTCGATGTCGTGGGCACGCCGTAGGCTGTGGGGGTGACCGCCGCCCTCTACCGCCGCTACCGTCCGGAGACGTTCGGCGAGATGATCGGGCAGGCCCAGGTCACCGAGCCGCTCATGACGGCGCTCCGCAGCGACCGCGTAGGCCACGCGTACCTCTTCTCCGGCCCGCGGGGCTGCGGCAAGACGACGTCGGCGCGCATCCTCGCGCGCTGCCTCAACTGCGCGGCCGGTCCGACCGACACGCCCTGCGGCACGTGCGACAGCTGCGTCGAGCTCGGTCGCGGCGGGGGCGGCTCGCTCGACGTCGTCGAGATCGACGCGGCGAGTCACAACGGCGTCGACGACGCGCGCGACCTGCGCGAGCGCGCGATCTTCGCCCCGGCGCGCGACCGGTTCAAGATCTTCATCCTCGATGAGGCGCACATGGTGACGCAGCAGGGCTTCAACGCGCTGCTCAAGCTCGTGGAGGAGCCGCCCGACCACGTGAAGTTCATCTTCGCGACGACCGAGCCGGAGAAGGTGCTCGGCACGATCCGCTCGCGTACGCACCACTACCCGTTCCGGCTCGTCCCGCCGGCGGCGATGCTCGAGTACGTCGAGGGCCTCTGCCGCACCGAGGGCGTCGAGGTCGAGGCGGGCGTGCTGCCGCTCGTGGTGCGGGCCGGGGGCGGCTCGCCCCGTGACACCCTTTCGCTCCTCGACCAGCTGATCGCGGGGTCGGATGCCGACATCGTGCGGTACGAGCGCGCGGTCGCGCTGCTGGGCTACACGCACGGGGCCCTGCTCGACGACGTCGTGGGGGCGCTCGCGTCGGGCGACGCCGCGGCCGCGTTCGGCGCGGTCGACCGTGTCGTGCAGACGGGGCAGGACCCGCGGCGCTTCGTGGAAGACCTGCTGGAGCGGCTGCGCGACCTCATCGTGATCGCCGCGACCGGTGCCGGGGCCACCGCCGTCCTGCGCGGCATCCCCGCCGACGAGCTCGAACGGATGGCGGAGCAGGCGCGAGCGTTCGGCACGGCCCGGCTGTCGCGCGTCGCCGACATCGTCGTGACCGCCCTCGACGAGATGACGGGCGCGACCTCCCCCCGCCTGCAGCTCGAGCTCATGATCGCCCGCGTGCTGACCTCCGCGGATGCCGCCGCCGCGCCGGCCGCGGCGGCTCCCCCGCCGCCCGCGCCGGTTCCCGCGCCGCCCGCGCCCGCGGCGGCTCCCGCTCCGGCCGCGGCGGCTCCTGCGCCGCCCGCGCCAGATCAGGGGAGCACGGAAGCGCCGGCGGCGTCCGAGCGGCCGGTCCCGGCGGGGCCGGTGACGTTCGAGGCGCTGACGGCGGCGTGGCCGCAGGTCCTCACCGCGCTCGAGGAGGTGCGGCGTTCGTCGTGGATGCTGGTGCTCGGCGCCCGCGTCGCGGGCTACGACGACGACGTGCTCACGCTCGTGTTCGCGAACCCCGGCGATGTCGCCTCGTTCAAGCAGCGGGCGGCGGGTGGCGGCCCCAGCGAAGACCTCCGCACCGCGATCCAGAATGTCCTCGGGGTGCGGGTGAAGTACATCGCCCGTCACGAGAGCGACGGCGGGCCCGCGGGTGGCGGCCCGTCCGGCGGCGGACGCCCGCCGGCGCCGCCCGAGCCGCCGCGTGCGCCCGACGCCCCGCGGGCAGCGACCTCGGCTGCGTCGGCCGTCGCGGTGACCGAGTGGGCCGTCGCGCCGATCCCGTCCGATCCCGCTCCGGAGGCCCGATCGGACCTCCGCGACGACGCGCGGCCGCTGGCCGTGGCCGCGCGGGTCGAGCCGCCGCAGTTCGCCGTGGACGACGAGCCGGAGGAGGCGGAGAGCCGCATCGCGGTCGCAACCCGGCCCGGCGAGGAGCGCTGGTACGAGCCGGCGGGTGCGCCCGCCGAGGGCGACGTGCTCCCGGCATCCGATGTGGTGCCCTCGATCGAGCCTGACGAGGAGGACGCGGAGGAGGATCCCGTGGCCGTCGCGTCCGCGATGCCGGTCGCGCCGCCCGTGACGCGCGAGGTCCGCCCCGCCGGGCGCGGTCCGGAGCGCTACGGCGAGGCGGTCGTCCGCCAGGTGCTCGGCGCGACGTTCGTCCGCGAGGAGCCGCACGTCTCGCCGACGAGGTTCAGCTGATGTACGACGGCATCGTCCAGGACCTCATCGACGAGTTCGGCCGGCTGCCCGGCATCGGCCCGAAGTCCGCGCAGCGCATCGCGTTCCACATCCTCCAGACGCCCGGTTTCGACGTCTCGCACCTCGCCGAGCTGCTCAGCGAGGTGCGTGAGAAGGTGCGCTTCTGCGAGGTGTGCGGCAACGTGACCGAGCAGGAGCGGTGCTCGATCTGCCGCGACCCCCGCCGCAACCAGACGCTGATCTGCGTCGTGGAGGACGCGAAGGATGTCGCGGCGATCGAGCGCACGCGTGAGTTCCGCGGGCTCTATCACGTGCTCGGCGGCGCGATCAGCCCGATCTCCGGCATCGGTCCCGAGGATCTGCGGATCGCGCAGCTCATGCAGCGGCTCGCGGACGGGACGGTGCAGGAGGTCATCCTCGCGACCAACCCGAACCTCGAGGGCGAGGCGACCGCCACCTACCTCAGCCGGCTCCTGCACACGATGGAGATCTCGGTCACGCGTCTCGCCTCCGGACTCCCCGTCGGCGGAGACCTGGAGTACGCCGACGAGGTCACCCTGGGTCGCGCGTTCGAGGGCCGCCGCTCCGTCTGAGCTATGTGATCGGCACTGCGATCGCGACCGTGAGTGCGATGACGCCTGCAGCGGAGAGCGCAGTACGGGCGGTGTGAAACGGGATCCACCGGCGCTGGAACGCGGATCGTACGGCGGATGCCGTGTGGTCGGTGACGTTGCCGGTGGCTCTGAGCCGCTTGTTGAGTGGCCGGTTGACCGCGCCGGTGATGATGACCGTCATTCCGTAGAGCACGGTGCCCGCGATGATCCACGGCAGACGACCTCGAACCGCGTCTTCGAGATGAAGGAACACGGCGACGACCGGGACGACGAGCGCACCCGCGAAAACCGTGAGAAAGAGGGGGTTCTCGATCGACTCGTCGATCCGCTGCATCGAGGTCACGTAGGCGCGATCCTCGGTACGGGCGAGGCCCGGCACGATCGCAGTGGAGAAGGCGAAGTACAGCCCGGCCATGAGCGCGTTCAGAACGAGTCCGACCGCGAGGACGATGGTGGGGATCACGGTGTGCATGGCCACCACCAAGCCGGATCTTTGTGATCCTCTCCATAGCCATCTCGCTCTGTTTCATCGTTTTCCGTCTACAGTCGTCGTCGTGGACGTGCTCGACCAGTTCCTGGCCGGCCCGCGAGCGCGGTCAGCCTTCGTGCTCAAGATCGTCCTCGACGCGCCCTGGGCGATGCGCGTCGAAGACGAGGCGCCGCTCAGCGTCGTCGCGGTCACCCGCGGGCAGGCCTGGGTCATGCCGTTCGATTCATCCCCGCCGGTCGCCGTGACGGTCGGTGACGTGATCGTCGCCCGCGGCCCGGACCACTACTTCGTCGCGCAGAGTCCCACCGCCGCACCGACCGTGGTCATCGGCCCGGGTGGGCATTGCCACGCTCTGGACGGACGCAGTCTCCTCGAGACGATGTCGCTCGGGGTCCGCACCTGGGGCACATCGACCACGGGCGCGAATGTGATGGTCGTCGGCACCTATCAGAGCGATGGCGAGGTGAGCCGCTGGCTGCTCGATGCCTTGCCGCCTCTCGTCGTGCTGCGGGCTGCGGACTGGGAATCGCCGATCATCGGGTTGCTCGCCGCTGAAGCGGTTCGCGAAGAACCGGGTCAGCAGGCCGTGCTGGACCGGCTCCTCGACCTCCTCCTCATCGGTGCGCTCCGAGCCGCCTTCGCGGCAGGGAGGATCGCCGTGCCCGCGTGGTTCAGCGCCGGCGCAGACCCGATCGTGGGGCCGGTCATCCGTTTGATGCAGAACGCCCCGGGAGAGGCCTGGTCCGTCGCCCGCCTCGCCGTCGAAGCGCGGGTCTCGCGAGCGTTGCTGGCCCGGCGATTCCGTGAGCTCGTCGGCCAACCGCCGATGAGCTTCCTCACCAGCTGGCGGATGGCTCTCGCCGCCGACCTCATGATCGAGCCCGGTGCCACCGTCACCGCGGTCGCGGACGCCGTGGGCTATCGCAGCCCCTTCACATTCAGCACGGCCTTCAAACGCGTTTACGGGCTCAGTCCACGCATCTATCGTGACGAGCAGCTGGCGCGTCTCGCGCGCCGATAGGCAAGCGGGTCTGAGCGCTAGCGGAGCACCTCGACGAGGGCGACCCACGAGACGAGGACCCCGGTGCAGATCGCGAGGACCGATCCGGACGCGATCACCACGAGGCCGGCCTCCAGCGATCCGGCGAGCACCAGGACGCCGGCGACCGCGTAGGCGATCACGGGCACGAAGTTGAGGGCGGACTTGCCGAAGCGGAGGCGGTTCTGCGGGTGGTCGTTCGCGTAGATCTGCACAGCCGCGTGCACCTGGAACACGCCGGCGATCACAGCGATCACGATGACGACGGTGCCGTACACGGGCATGAGGATGCCGGGGAAGAGCCCCAGGGCGGAGACCGCGACGCCGGCCACGAGCGTCGCGATCGCGGCGGCGAGGCGTGCGGTGAGCGCGGGGCCTTTGACGATCCGCTCGATGTTGACGCTCGCCGCGACGATCACGAGGCCGGCGAGGGCCGTGATCGCACCGGTCATCGCGACGTTGTAGTCCTTCCACGACTCCATCAGCTCGCTCACCCGACGAGGCTATCGCGCGGCGGCGGCCGGCCCACTGGCGGCATCGCGTGTCGATACGGGCATGCGTCGCCTGCGTAAGATTGTCCTTTGGGCACGACAGCCGTCGTGCCCCGGGCCGGGGAGTGACACGTGGCGTTGATCGTCCAGAAGTACGGCGGTTCGTCGGTCGCGGATGCCGAGAGCATCAAGCGCGTCGCGAAGCGGATCGTCGACACCCGCCGCGGTGGGCACGACGTCGTCGTCGCCGTCAGCGCGATGGGCGACACGACGGACGAGCTGCTCGACCTCGCGGCGCAGGTGGCCCCCATCCCGGCGCCGCGCGAGCTGGACCTCCTGCTCTCGAGCGGCGAGCGCATCTCGATGGCGCTGCTCGCCATGGCGATCCACTCGATGGGCTTCGAGGCTCGCTCGTTCACCGGCAGCCAGGCCGGCATGATGACGGACGGCACGCACGGCGCCGCGCGGATCGTCGATGTCGAGCCGAGCCGGGTGCGGGAGGCGCTCGACGAGGGCGCGATCGTCATCGTCGCGGGCTTCCAGGGCATCAACCGCGACTCGCAGGACATCACGACCCTCGGGCGCGGCGGCTCGGACACGACCGCGGTCGCGCTCGCGGCGGCGCTCGGCGCTGACGTGTGCGAGATCTACAGCGATGTGGACGGCGTCTTCACCGCCGATCCCCGCGTCGTCCCGCGAGCACGGAAGCTCTCGCACGTCTCGAGCGAGGAGATGCTCGAGCTCGCCGCCAATGGCGCCAAGGTCCTGTATATTCGCGCGGTGGAATACGCCCGTCGGCACGGCGTCCGCATCCACGCACGTTCCACCTTCAGCTCGAGCGAGGGCACCTGGGTGCTGGGCGGCGCCCGCCTCGCGGAGCTCGCCGCAGAGGGAGATCAGATGGAAGAGCCGATCGTCGCCGGTGTCGCGACGGATCTCAGCCAGGCGAAGATCACGATCATCGGCGTGCCGGACATCCCCGGCAAGGCCGCCGAGATCTTCAAGATCGTCGCGAAGTCCGGCGCGAACGTCGACATGATCGTGCAGAACGTGTCGGCCGCAGCGACCGGCCGCACGGACATCTCGTTCACGCTTCCGAAGACGGATGCCGCGGCCGCGCTCCGCGCGCTCGCCGCCGAGCAGGCCGACGTCGGGTTCGAGAGCCTCGTCCACGACGACCAGATCGGCAAGCTCTCGGTCGTCGGCGCGGGCATGCGCTCGCACTCGGGCGTCTCCGCGACCCTGTTCGAGGCCCTCAGCGCGGCGGGCGTGAACATCGAGATGATCTCGACGAGCGAGATCCGCATCTCGGTCGTGGTGCGAGGCGACGAGCTCGTCGAGGCGGCCCGCGTCGTGCACACCGCCTACGGCCTCGACGGTGGCGACGACGCCACGGTCTACGCCGGCTCCGGCCGCTGAGCCCCCGCTCCGCGAGGCGTCGCTCCGCGGGCCTGGCCACCTCCACTCCGCGGGCCTGGCCACCTCCACGTGAGAACGCGCTTGTGTCACGAAAACGGCACGTTTTCGTGACACAAGCGCGTTCTCGGCGAGGTGGGTGCGCGGGGGCCGGCTCGGGAGGGTCGGCCGGGGTGAGGCGGCCGGCTCGAGGGTCGGCGCGGGGAGAGGGATCGGAACGGGCCGATAGAATCGACGGATGACTCGCATCTCTGATTCCGGACTCTCCGTCGCGGTCGTCGGCGCCACCGGCCAGGTCGGGACGGTCATGCGCGAGATCCTCGCCGAGCGCGGGTTCCCCATCCGCGAGCTGCGTCTGTTCGCGACCGCTCGCTCGGCGGGCACGTCGGTCGAGTTCGCGGGCCAGACCGTCGTGATCGAGGATGTCGCCGAGGCCGATCCGGCCGGCATCGACATCGCCCTGTTCTCGGCGGGCGCCACCGGCAGCCGCACGCACGCGCCGCGCTTCGCCGCGGCCGGCGCGATCGTCGTCGACAACTCCAGCGCCTGGCGCATGGACCCCGACGTTCCGCTCGTCGTGAGCGAGGTCAACCCGCACGCGATCGCGGAGGCCCGCAAAGGCATCATCGCCAACCCGAACTGCACGACGATGGCCGCGATGCCGGTCCTCAAGGTCCTCGACCAGGAGGCCGGGCTCGAGCGCCTCATCGTCAGCACCTACCAGGCCGTGAGCGGCTCCGGCATCGCCGGCGCGCAAGAGCTCCTCGGGCAGGTCGAGGGCGTCCTCGCGCAGGGCGACACGCTCCGCCTGGTGCACGACGGCTCTGCCGTCGACATCCCGGCGCCCGAGAAGTACGTGGCGCCGATCGCGTTCGACGTCATCCCGTTCGCGGGCAATCTCGTCGACGACGGCCTGAACGAGACCGACGAGGAGAAGAAGCTCCGCAACGAGAGCCGGAAGATCCTCGAGCTGCCCGACCTCCGCGTCGCCGGCACGTGCGTGCGCGTCCCGGTCTTCACGGGCCATTCGCTCAGCATCAACGCCGAGTTCGCGCGCGAGCTCACCCCGGAGCGGGCGCGCGAGCTGCTCGCGGATGCCCCGGGCGTCGCGCTCGAGGAGGTCCCGACGCCGCTGCAGGCCGCCGGGAAGGACCCGAGCTACGTCGGCCGCATCCGCGCCGACCAGTCCGCGCCCGAGGGTCGCGGCCTCGTCCTGTTCCTCAGCAACGACAACCTCCGGAAGGGCGCCGCGCTCAACGCGGTGCAGATCGCGGAGCGCATCGCGGCGAATTTCGGGGTCACCGCGGACGCCTAGAATTGACGGGTGACCGAATCCGTCGACGTACTGCTCATCGGAGGCGGCGTGATGAGCGCCACCCTGGGCACTCTCCTGTCCGAGCTCCAGCCCGATTGGAAGATCGCGGTCTACGAGCGACTGGGGGACGTCGCACTCGAGAGCTCCAACGCCTGGAACAACGCCGGCACCGGGCACGCCGCCCTGTGTGAGCTGAACTACATGCCCGAGGGCGCAGACGGCACGGTGACCGCGGCCCGCGCCGTCGGCATCAACGAGCAGTTCCAGCAGAGCCGTCAACTCTGGTCGTCGCTCGTCGCCGAGGGCATCCTCGACGAGCCGTCCACGTTCATCCACTCGACGCCGCACATGACGTTCGTCCGCGGCGAGAAGGATGTCGCGTACCTGAAGAAGCGCTACGAGGCGTTGCGCGTCGAGCCGCTGTTCGCCGGCATCGAATACAGCGAGGACTCGCGCGTCATCAACCAGTGGGCGCCGCTCCTCATGCAGAAGCGTCGCAAGGGCGAGCCGTTCGCGGCGACCCGCGTCCCCGCCGGCACCGACGTCGACTTTGGCGCCGTCACCCGGCAGCTGCTCCAGCACCTCGCCGAGCAGCGCGGCGTCGACGTCGTCCTGAATCGCGAGGTCCGCAAGCTCAAGAAGCAGAAGGACGGCAGCTGGCTCGTCACCTACCGCGACCTGGTCGGCCGGACTCCCGGCAGCGTCCGCGCGAAGTTCGTCTTCGTGGGTGCGGGCGGCTGGGCCATCAAGCTTCTGCAGCGCTCCGGTATCCCGGAGATCAAGGGCTACGGCGTGTTCCCGATCGGCGGCCAGTTCCTCCAGACGCGCAACCCTGAGATCGTCGCGCAGCACCAGGCGAAGGTCTACTCGCAGGCATCCGTCGGCGCCCCGCCGATGTCGGTCCCGCACCTCGACACGCGTGTCGTGGACGGGGAGTCCTCGCTCCTGTTCGGCCCGTTCGCGACGTTCAGCCCGAAGTTCCTCAAGACCGGCTCGATGTTCGACATCGTCTCGCAGGTGCGGCCGCACAACCTCGGGCCCATGCTCAAGGTCGCCGTCGACAACCCCGGGCTCATCAAGTACCTCCTCGGCGAGCTGCTGAAGGGTCACGAGCAGAAGGTCGACAGCCTCCGTGTCTTCATGCCGACCGCGAAGTCGGAGGACTGGACGCTGATCCAGGCCGGGCAGCGCGCGCAGGTCATGAAGAAGGACCCGGAGAAGGGCGGCGTGCTGCAGTTCGGCACGGAGGTCGTCTCCTCGGCGGATCACACGATCGCCGGGCTCCTTGGCGCCTCTCCGGGCGCGTCGACGGCGGTCTCGATCATGCTGAACCTCATCAAGACGTGCTTCCCGGAGCGACTGGGGGAGTGGGAGTCGCGCCTTCGCGAGCTCATCCCCAGCTACGGCGAGACGCTCAACACGAACCCGGTCGCCGCGGAGACCGAGCTCGGCCGCACGGCCGAGGCCCTCGCCCTCACGCACTGAGCCGAGCCGGACGCCGCGCATGGCGAAGCTGTACTTCCGCTACGGCGCGATGAACTCGGGCAAGTCGACGGCCCTGTTGCAGGTCGCGCACAACTACGAGGAGCGCGGTCAGCGCGTGCTCCTCGCGAAGCCCGCGGTGGACACGAAGGATGCCGACCGGATCTCCAGCCGCCTGGGTGTCGCGCGCTCGGTCGACTTCCTCGTGCACCCCGGCGACGACTTCCGCGCCGTCTTCGGCCGCGAGCGCGCGCTCGTGGTCGCCACCGCCGTGGATGCGCTCGTCCCGGAGACCGCGGACGTCGCGTGCCTGCTGGTTGACGAGGCCCAGTTCCTGACCGCGGCCCAGGTCGAGGATCTCCTGCGGATCGCCGTGCTCGACGGCATCCCGGTGCTGGCGTACGGCATCCGCACGGACTTCCGCACGGACGCGTTTCCCGGCTCCCGCCGGCTCATGGAGCTCGCGCACCAGCTCGAGGAGCTCAAGACGATCTGCCGCTGCGGGCGGAAGGCGATCTTCAACGCGCGTCTCGTCGCGGGCCGCTTCGTCTTCGACGGCGACCAGGTGGCGATCGACGAGCTCTCGCCCGAGCGGGTCACGTACGAGGCGCTCTGCGCCGAGTGCTACCTGCGCGAGTCGGGCGGGCAGCTCAGCGGCTGATCGCTGTCGGGGCCGGCCGACGAGGCGGCCACGGGACGAGCATCGACGTCGTGTGCTGGTAGTCCGCGTAGGCCGGGTACTTCGCCGCGGAGATCGACTCCGTGAAGATCGTCGACCCGATGAACAGGATGCTGAGCAGAGCGGCACCCGCGATCGTCCAGTTCAGCGCACCGCCCCAGAAGCCGGCACCCGCCGCGACGGCCGCGGTCGCGCCGAGGGCGTAGAACGCCCACCACTGCGACTGCTCGAAGAAGAAGTTCGGATGCCGGCTGTAGCGGAACAGCCCCGTCGTGGCGAAGCCCGGCTCGAGCGTGCCGCCCGCGCGCCGCTTGGCCCGGTGGAAGTTCCACTGCTGCTGGTCCGCGACGAACTCGCCGACGAGGAAGGCGAGGAACAGCAGCGCGAAGACGAGATCCCACGCCGTCATCGGCACCGGGTTCTGCCACGCGACGAACGCGGGCAGGGTGATGAGGACGAGCAGCGCGTTCTGGTACAGGACGATGAAGAAAAGGTTGAAGAGCTGGAACTGCCAGCCGTTCATCCGGCCGCGCAGGACCGCCCAGCGGTAGTCCTCCATGCCGCTGTACCCGCCCTTGCGGGCGAAGTTGAAGGTGAGGCGTGCTCCCCACAGGGTCGCGAGGGCGGCCATGACGACGAGCCGTGAGGCATCCTGCCCGGCGATGAGCGAGGCCGCCGCGAAGATCCAGACGTACACGACGGGCACGACCGACCAGATGCGATCGACCCACGAGGTGTCTCGCGTGATCAGCGACAGCACCCAGCACGCCGCGCACGTCACGACGGCGACGAGGAGCACGAGCAGGAGGGGACTCATGCCCCCAGCGTAGGGTGCCGAGGTCGCGGCGGGGCGTTTCGCTGGGCTGTCCCGCCGGGGGTCGGTGTGGTCGGACCACATGCTAGAGTGCGGGCTGACCACAGGGGGATACCGGACCGAGGACGGTCCGAGAGGAGTCGCGGTGTCGCACGACGACGAGCAGCCCGCGCGCGCCTGGCGACTGGTCCTCGAGACGATCGAGGCGGATCTCCTGCAGGGCAGGCTCGGTCCCGGCGACCGGTTGCCGTCGGAGCGGGAGCTGGCGTCGTCGCTCGGCGTGGGGCGGTCGAGCGTGCGCGAGGCGCTGCGCGTGCTCGAGGTGCTCGGCCTCATCCGGACGGGCTCGGGCAGCGGCCCGACATCCGGCGCGATCATCACGGCGACGCCGCGCGGCGCGCTGTCCTCGGTGCTGCGGCTGCAGGTCGCGGCGCGGGCGTTCCCGTTCGACGACGTCGTCGAGGCCCGCCTCATGCTCGAGAGCGCCGTCGTCGAGCGCCTCGCCGCCGACCCCGATCGCGAGCTCGACGACGTCTGGGATCTGCTGCGCGCGATGGATGCGCCGGATCTGTCGCGCGAGGAGTTCCTCGCGCTGGACCAGCAGATGCACGGTGCTCTCGCCGAGGCGACGGGCAACGCGGTGGTCGCTGCCACGATGGCGGGCCTGCGCACGTCCGTCGAGGCCTATGTGCTCGACGGCGCGGCCCGGATCCCGGACTGGGAGGGAGCCGCCGCCGGTCTACGGCGCGAGCACCGCGCCATCCTCGACGCCGTCGAGGCGGGGGATGGCGCCGGTGCGCGGCAACTCGTCCGCGACCACATCGCCGGCTACTGGGCGAGAGTCGGGATGAGTCCGTCGAGGTAGTCGGCCGTATGCTCCCAGCCCTCGACCGCGTGGCAGGGCACGCCGAGGGCGAGGACCGGGTAGTCGTTGCCGTCCGGGTCGAGGCGGTCGCCGACGAACAGCATGTCTTCGAGCGCGATGCCGCTCTGCGCGGCGAGCTGCCGCATGCCGTAGGCCTTGTCGATGCCGCGGTGCGTGATGTCGACCGACGTGGAGCCGCCGGAGCGCACCTCGAGGTCCGGCAGCTGCGCCTGGACCGCCTCGCGCAGCGTGTTCTTCTTCGCGCCGGTCGGATCCCACGCGACCTTCGCGTCGAGCGGAGCGCTCTGGCCGAGGGCGGAGAACGTGATCTGGGAGCCGCGATCCTCGAGGATGTCGCCCCACGTCTCGGACTCCCAGAACCCGAGGCGCCGCGCCTCCTGCTCGACGGCAGCCATTGCGCGGCCCTTCTCGTCGTCGGTCAGGGCGTGCGCGTAGATCGTCACGATCCCGTCTTCGGAGAGCCGGTAGTACTGCGTGCCGCACGTGGGCAGCAGGTGGAACCTGTCGCGGATCTCGGCCGGCGCATCCGGAAGGAGGTCGACGACCTGTGCGCGGAACTGCGCGAGCTGGCCCCCGGAGATGATCGCGACCTCTACGCGCTCGGCGAGCGCGACGAGCAGGGCGCCCATCCTCGGATCGATCGCGCTCTTCGAGGGCGCGAGCGTGTCGTCGAGGTCGAAGGCGACGAGGCGGGGGGATCGGGTGGCCATCTGGCTCTCTCTGTTGGGGAGCAGGTTCCTCGGACGCGGATGCGCCGAAACGACCCTACTTGGTCGGGATGTATGGCGCTTAGGCTGGGGGGAGCCGTGTCAATCCGTCTGGAGAGTGCCCCTCGTGAAGACCAGTATTCCCAGTCCGCCCCCGGAATGGTCCCAGTTCCAGATCGGTTCCCTGACGATCCACACCTACGCGCTCTGCATCATCGCGGGGATCGTCGCGGCCGTCTGGATCACCGGCCGACGACTGGGCCGGCGGGGCGTCGATCCGGGCTTCGCCGTGGACGCCACGCTGTGGGCCGTGCCGCTCGGGATCATCTGCGCGCGGTTCTATCACGTGTTCACGCACGTCGGCGACTACTTCTTCCCAGGCGCGAACCTGTGGAACGTGTTCGCGATCTGGGACGGCGGCAACGCGATCTACGGCGCCCTCATCGGGGGTGCGGTCGGCGTCCTCATCGTCTGCCGCCGTGCGGGCGTTCGATTCTGGACGTTCGCGGATGCGCTGGCCCCCGCGCTGCTCGTCGCGCAGTCGCTCGGCCGGTTCGGCAACTACTTCAACCATGAGCTCTTCGGCCTCCCGACCACCCTTCCCTGGGGGCTGCAGATCGAGGCCACGAACCCCAAGTTCCCGCCCGGGCTGCCGGCGGGGACGCTGTTCCACCCCCTCTTCCTCTACGAGATCATCTGGAACCTGATCGGGTTCGCCGTGCTCCTCCTGCTGGAGCGCCGCTTCACCCTGCAGTGGGGCAAGATGCTCGCCCTGTACCTCATTTGGTACGGCACCGGCCGCAGCTACCTCGAGTCCATCCGCATCGATCCGTCGAGCGACAGCTTCCTGGGCATCCCGGCGAATGTCTGGGCATCCTTCGTCGCCGTCATCGTCGGCGTCGTCCTCCTGATCGTGCAGTCGCGACGCCATCCTGGACCGGAGCCGTCGCCGTTCACCAAGCCGAATTCGCGCGCCATGCGCAAGGACCTCCGGGCGAAGGTCGACGCCGAGAAGGCGGCTGCCGAGAAGGCGGATGCCGAGGAGGCCGTCGCCGCGACGGCGGACCCACCGACGGCGTAGGCCGATTCCCGGGCGGTCACGCGAGCATGAGGAAGAGCTTCTCAAGCTCTTCGGTGGTGAGTCCCTGCTCGTCTCGGGCGGCATCAGGGTCGGCGATGCACTGCCTCATCGCGGCGGACACGATCGCGAATCCGGCGCGGTCGAGCGCGCTCGACACGGCGGAGAGCTGCGTGACGATGTCCCGGCACGGCCGGTTCTCTTCGACGGCGGCGATGACCGCGTCGAGCTGTCCGCGGGCGCGGCGCAGGCGGTTGACGATGCGCGTGCGCGTTTCGGTGTCGGTCGTGTTCATGACAGCACCCCTTCGTACTCGAGGACTTCGGACTCGCGGGCGCCCAGCCATGCCCGCAATGTCAGCATTCCGCCCGAGAGCGACGCCGAGTCGAAGCCGGCCTGGGCGAGGACGCGGTGGGCGATCGCCGACCGAACGCCCGACTGGCACGTGATCCGCACGGGCCGGCCGCCGGCCGCGTCCTTCACCGCATCGAGACGCTCACGCAGCTCGGTGTGCGGGATGTTGAGCGACCCGGGGAGATAGCCCGTGGCGTACTCGGCACGGGTGCGCACGTCGAGGATCAAGGCGCTGCCGGCGACCTCGTGGAACTGCTGCGGGTACCAGAGCGTGAGTGTGCCGTTCTGCACGTTCTCGCCCACCATGCCGACGAGGTTGACGGGGTCTTTCGCCTGTCCGTAGGGCGGGGAGTAGGCGAGGTCGAGATCGATCAGGTCATCGACGCGCATACCGGCTCGGATCGCGGTGGCCAGCACGTCGATGCGCTTGTCGACGCCGTCAGTGCCGACTGCCTGTGCCCCGAGCACGAGGCCGTCCGAGGCGCGGATCTGCACCACGAGGTGGATCTGTGCGGCTCCGGGGAAGTATCCGGCGTGCTGGCTCGGGTGCAGGTGCAGGGTCCTGTACTCGATGCCGGCAGTCTCCAGGTCTGCGCGATTGGCGCCCGTGAGTGCCGCCGTCAGCTCGCCCACCCGGACGATCGCGGTGCCGACGGGCGGGGGCACGGCACGGGCATCGTCGGGGCGCAGGATGTCGTCTGCGATGAGGCGCCCGGCGCGGTTCGCGGGTCCGGCGAGTGCTGCCGGCCGGCGGATGCCGGTGACCGCGTCGACGGAGACGGTCGCGTCCCCTGCCGCCCACACAGCCGGTGCCGAGGTCCGACCGTGCGAGTCGACGACGATCGCGCCGCGTTCGCAGGCGATTCCGGCCGCCTCGAACGGGGCGGTATCCGGACGTGACCCGACGGAGAGGACGACGATGTCGGCGGGCAGCCGTGCGCCGTCGGCGAGAACGACGGTGTCGGCGTCATCCGCGTGTTCGATGCTCAGCGCGCCGACGCCCGCCCGCGTCTCGACTCCCAGCTCGGCGAGCTCCTGCGTCACCAGCCACGCCAGCTCGCTCTCCAGCGGGGGCAGAGGATGCGGTGCGAGTTCGACGATGGATACGTCCAGGCCCTGCCGGGCGAGCGCTTCCGCCGCTTCGAGGCCGATGAACCCCGCGCCGAGGACGACGGCGCGGCGCGCGCCGTCGTGGACGGCTTCTCTTAGCGCGACGGCATCCTCGACCGTGCGCAGTGTCCGTACTCGCGACGAGTCCAGGCCGGGAAGAGGAGGGCGTAGTGCCGAAGCGCCCGGGGAGAGCACGAGCGCATCGTACGGGAGATCGTACGAGCCGCCGTCGTTGCGCACCGTCACGCTCTTCGCGGCGATGTCCACGGCCGTGACCTCGCTGCCCGTACGTACGTCGAGTGAGAGCGCGGCGCGGAGCGATTGCGGTGTCTGAACGAGAAGCGAACGCTCCTCGGAGATCTCGCCCCCGACGAAGTACGGCAGACCGCAGTTGGCGAAGGAGACGTTCGCGCCCCGCTCGAGCACCACGATCTCCGCGCGCTCGTCGAGGCGCCGGGCGCGCGCCGCGCAACTCATGCCGCCCGCGACGCCGCCGACGATCACGATCCTCATCGCACGACCGCCCGCTTCTTCTCGGTCTTCGCCCCATGCTCGTGGCCGGGGCAGCGGCGCGCCTCGGGAACGCCTCGCAGTGCCTCCTCGACGTGCTGGCCGCAGCCGGCCCAGGTCGCCTTGCCGCACTCCGCACAGGTCACTCGGCTGCACATGGTCGCATCCCTTCATCGTGTTATACCCCTGAGGGTATCCAGTATAAACCCCCCGGGGTATAGGAAGGCGCGCGGTCTCGCCGACGCCACGTAAGGTGGCGGCGTGGACGTCGACTGGCGGTACGACACTCGTCCCATTCGTGCGGTCGGGGTCTTCGCGGATGTGGCGATCGACGTGCGGAAATGGCCGGCCACGGTGCCGTCGATCCGTGCGCTCCTCGACACTGCGCGCGCCGGCGCCCCGTTCGGCGGGTGGGAGTTTGGCCCCGGGGTGACGTTCCTGGTGGGGGAGAACGGATCGGGGAAGTCGACCCTCGTCGAGGGGATCGCCGCGGCGGCCGGACTCCCACCCGAGGGTGGCACCGTCAACGGGGGAGCGCGCACACGGCCGGTCGACTCGCCGCTCGGGGAGTGGTTGAAGATCGTGCGCGGGCCCATGGCTGCGACGGGCGGCTTCTTCCTCCGGGCCGAGACGATGCACCAGTACTACTCGTGGCTGGAGGACGGGGTCGGCGCGGGCTCTGGGCATCCGGATGCTCGCCTGCATGAACTCAGCCACGGGGAGTCGTTCAACGATCTTCTCGATCGGAAGCTGGATCCGGATCGTTTCTGGGTCGGCCTGGTGTTGATGGACGAGCCTGAGGCGGGGCTGTCGTTCGACTCGACCTTGCGCTGGCTCGTCGCGCTCGATCGGATGCGCGCCCGCGGCACGCAGGTGATCTGCGCGACGCACTCCCCGGTCCTCGCCGCGCTGCCGGGCGCGACGATTCTCGAGCTCGGCGAATGGGGAATCCGCGAAGCCCAGTGGGACGAGCTCGAGCTCGTCCAGCACCACCGGCGCTTCCTCGACTCGCCGGGGCGTTATCTGCGGCATCTCCTTGCCTCGGAGTGATGGAGGCCGGGGACGGGTGAGGCCCGGAAACCCTCGAGTCTCCGGGCCTGTGTGGTCGGGGTGACAGGATTTGAACCTGCGGCCTCTTCGTCCCGAACGAAGCGCGCTACCAAGCTGCGCCACACCCCGTGGCAACCACACGAGTCTACCTGTTCCGCCGCAGCCTGCCGAATCGGAGGCCGAGGATCACGGTCCCACCGGCCACGAGCGCGCCGCCGGTCGCCATCACCGCCGGGAGCGCGTCCTCGATGCCGGTCACTGCGAGCGAGGACACGATCGTCGACTCGCCGGCCTCGCCGCACGCGCCGCGGGCGAGAACGACCCGCTCGCCGTCCGCACGGGCATACGCGAGCTCGGCGATCCAGTGGATCGTGCCCTCCCGCTCGGATCGGATCTCCGGCGACCGGTACTCGCCATCACCGCGCACGGGCACCGGAGCGGTCTGCGTCTCGCGTGTCGCCTCCGTGCACGCGGCTGCTCCTTCGCCCCCGCGGTACGCCGAGAACACGAGCTCGGCGGTGGCCTCCGCATCCATTCCGGTCACGATCGCGGTGTCGGCGAACGGCTCGCCGGGCACGACGCGGGCATCGGCCCGGGTGGTGACCGCCGGCGTCGCCACGACCGTCGTCTCGCCCGGCGCCCCGCAGATCCCTCGCGCGAGCTCACGGGGGGCGTCGCCGCCCGGCGGTGTCCAGGTGAGCCGCTCGACCCAGAAGTGCGCTCCGGTCGCCTCCACGGGGATCGTCGGCGACGTATACGCGCCTTCGCGTGTGACCACGACGGGTGCGGCCGTCGTCTCGGCCACGAGCTCGGCGCAGGCGGCATCCCGGAAGAGCGAGAACGTCAGCTCCGTGCGGCCCGTCGCCGGGACGGGCCCTGAGACGAGGGCGACGTCCGAGATCCGCGCGCCGAACCCGGCCGAGGGAGGCGCGCTCGTCACGACCGTCGGCAGCGGCGCCCGCGTCGTCTCCTCCGCCACGCCGCAGGCCCCGAGGTGCACGAGACGTCCCTGCGCGTCGACGGCGCGCTCCTGCCAGTAGTACGTGCCGAAGTCGGGGACAGGCGGCCCGGAAATCTCGTACCGCCCCGCCTTCGTCGCGCGGACCGGGGTGGCGGAGCCGTCCCATACGAGTCGCTCGGGGACGCAGGATGCCTCGGGCTCGTCCGCCGCGCGGTAGACCGCGGCCGACAGATCGAGTCCGTCGCGCGGCAGCGGACCGTCCGCGATGACGGTGTCGGTGAAGGGCTCGCCGACCGCGGCGACCGGCCTCGCCTCCGACCAGACCCGGGAGAGCAGCATCAGCTGCGACTGCTCGCCGAACCGCTCCCGCCACGCGTAGCCCTGAGGCAGCGCTCGCGCCGTCTCGGCGGCTTGCTCCTCCACGCGGATCTCCCAGACGGCGGTGTAGAAGCCGGGCCCGGGAAGGGCCCAGTCCGGTTCCACGCGGTAGGCCGCGGTCGGCCCCGTCCCACGGTCGGTCTCGACGGTCAGCCGGCCGACGACCTCGGCATCGGCCGGCACCGCGTCGGCGAGCACGGGCTCCTCGTCGGTGCGGTACACGGTGGCGTGCGCACGCACCGGGAGATAGCCGGCGGCATCGCGCGGCCAGGGGTTGCGCTCGCTCGCGAACGACACGTCGTCGACGAACGAGCCGGCGGACAGGTAGCGGGCGGCGACCGTCGTCGTGATGGTCGGCGCGAACGTGAGGATGCGGGGCGTCTGATCCCGGCCCTCGACCGAGACCTCCAGCGGCCCGCCCGGGCCAGCCGTGTCCTGGCCGCCGGGCGTCGTGTAGTGCCGGATCGCCGGGGCGTATCCGCCCCGCATCGTGGCACGGGCCGCGACGACCACAGGGGCGCCGTCGCTGACCGCGCGGATGCCGTAGTCGACGCCCTGGCGGACGCCGTCCCGCGACGCCGCCCCGGTGTCGGTGAAGACCGCGTTCTCGAGGACGATCGTGCCGGTCGCATCCGGGAGACCGGTATCGATCCGGACCGATCCGTTGGCCTGATCCGCCGGGTCGGTGGAGATCGTCACTGTCGCGTCAGCCCGCACGGGCGCGCGCATCGCCTCGTCGTAGTAGGTGCTCGCCAGCTCCTGGATCCGCTCGTCGTGGGCCGGCGACAGGGCCGAGAACGTCCAGTGGATCGCGCCGCGCAGGCTGTCGCCCGGGTATCCGTAGGTGTGCAGGCTGGCGTTCCAGTCGGCGATCGAGCGCACGGCCCACGCGACGCTCGCGGCCTGGACCGCGTCGCCGGTCTGCCCGTACCGCGACACCAGCAGGTTGATGCCCGCGAGCTGCTGCGGATTCAGGCCCGCCACACTCGTGCTGATGCCGTGATCGACGCTGTCCCCGGTCGGCGCGGGATCGCCCGGCAGGATGCAGTACGTGTGCACCCCGTCGACGAGCATCGACCCGTGCCATCCGTACTCCGACTTGGGGGCCCACGTGCCGAACCCGGCACCCGGACCCGCCGCAGCGACGTGGGTCGTGGGGAGCAGGATCGCCACAGCGACCCCGGTGATGGCCGCGGCCGCGGCGAGCGTGGAGAGGAGGGCTGTCCGGCGTCGTGTTCGTCGTCTCACCCGACCGATGCTCGCCGGGCGGGAGATGCCGGCGGCGGCCTTCCGGCCACGTTGTGAACAACCGCGACGAGGAGCCGGCCTGGGGAGAGGCCGGGCGATGTCTCACCCAGCGATCCGTTTGCTGGCGCTCGGCTCCGAAAACACGCACCCTGGAGCGCACCACTCATCGTCCGAGGAGGCTGCAATGGAAACGCGACACCTCACGCTGCCCGTCGGCGTCTCTCACGCGGATGCGTCGCTCGGCGCGAGGCTCGTCCGGCTCCTCGTCGAGGCCCCCGGATACGCCGGCGACATCGCCGACGCGCTGGGCCTCAGTCCGATCGTGGTCAGCCGCGAGCTCGAGCAGCTTGCCTCCGAGGGCGTGATCCAGGCGTGCGCGGGCGAGGACGGGACGTGGTATCGGTACCGCCCGCGCCGGGCCGACGACGCGGATGCGCCACTCGAGTCCGCCCTCGTCGCCCGCCGTTAGACCGCTGTCAGGTCGTCCGTCGAGGTGCCGCAGACGGCGCGCTGGCGGAGCATTAGTCCCGGGGGAGCAGTGTCACGAGGGATGCCTCGGGACGGCACGCGAAGCGCACCGGGGCATAGATCGAGTGCCCCAGGCCGGCGCTGACCGTCAGCGCCGTCGAGCGTCCGTCGTGCGTCCACGTGCTGAGCCCGCGCGCTTGCGCGAGCGGGAGGTCGCAGTTCGCCACGAGTGCGCCGTAGCCGGGCAGGCGCACCTGGCCGCCGTGGGTGTGGCCCGCGAAGATCGCGTCGGCACCGACGTCGGTGAGCGCGTCGAGCACGCGGCGATACGGGGCATGTGTCACGCCCAATGTGACGTCGGCCACAGGCAGCGCCGCCGTCCGGGCGGGGAGGACGTCGAGCCGATCGAGATCGTGGTGTGCGTCGTCCGTGCCGACGGCGGTGATCCGCAGACCGCCCGCAGACAGCGACGCCGCGTCGTTGTCGAGGCAGATCCAGCCGAGCTCGTCCTGCAGGTAGCGGTCGAGCGATCCGGTGTCGAGCGCCTCCGGCCGCTGCCGGCGCCGTGAGGGGCCCGCGAAGTACCGGAAGGGGTTCCGGGCGCTGGGCGCATCACGGTCGTTCGAGCCGTGCACATAGAGGCCGGGGATGCCGCGCAATGGGTCGAAAGCGCGCCGCACGCCGCGGAGCCCGTCCGGATGCCCGAGATTGTCGCCCGTGTTGATCACCAGGTCCGGCTCGAACCGGACGAGGGCGGCCATCCACTCTTGCTTGCGCCGCTGCCAGGGCGCGAGATGCGCGTCGGAGACGTGGAGGATGCGCAGCGCCCGCGACCCGGCCGGCAGAGCACGGACGGCCTGGTGGCGCACCGTGAACAGGTACCGCTCGATCCCGATGCCCCAGACGCCGGCTGCCACGCCGACGGCCCCCGCCGCGCCGAGCGCGACGAGGGCCGTCCGAGCGTGGCCTACGGCCATACCTCTCAGTGGCCGCCGTTCCCGTTCCCGTTACCGTTTCCGGCGACCGCGCAGGTGAGGGTCACCGCAACGGCCTTGTTGGCCGCCGTGCCCGGTGCCGGGCTGGAGGCGGAGACTTTCGCCGTCGGCACTTCACAACCGGCGCCGGCGGTGACATTCGCGAAGCCGGCGCTCGCCAGCGATGCCTTCGCGTCGGCGGGGGACATGCCGACGATGCCGCTCGGGATCGTGCCGCCCTGCCCGTTGCTCGGGCTGATGGTGATGACCGACCCGGCAGCTGCACGTGTCGAGCTCTGCGTCACGACGATGTTCGCCGGCTGGTCGGAATCGACCGGGCTGCCGACCGTCACCTGGAACCCGGCGTTCTGTAGCGTCGTGGTCGCCTGATCGACGGGCATCCCGACGACGTTGGGGACGTCCTTGAGGACCGTGCGCAGAAGAGTCGGGTCCGCTGCCGGGAAGTTGCCACCCGGATAGAACTGGTCGACCGCTCGTTGCACAGACTTGCCGATCGCGTACCTGAGGTTCGCGACCTGTCCGTTGTTCGTGTACATCTGGAAGAGGTTGGCTTCGCCATCCGCGTTGCCGACCCAGTTCGCGGTCACGACCCGGGTATTGGCCTCGATGATCCAGGTCTGGAAATCCTGGTGGGTACCGGTCTTGCCGATGAGGGACGTGCCATCGAGCGGGTTGCCCTGGCGGCCGGTCCCTCCGCTGGCCATGACGCCCGCCAGTGCTGTCGCTGCTGTCGCGGCGATGTTGGGTGCGATGACCTGGGTGCAGGTGCGGTTGGGCTTCGGCTGCTCGACGCCCTGTGAGTTGGTCACCTTGTCGATCGGTGTCGGCTGGCAGTAGGTGCCGTTGTTCGCAATGGTCGCGTAGGCGGCGGCCATAGTGAGAGGCGAGATGTTGTCCGAACCGATCACGTTGTTCGCGACGGACATCGTGATGGGTCGGCCGTCACCCGTCGTCACGCCCATCTTGGTCGCGACCTTGGCGATGTCGCACAGATCGAGCTGTTCGGCCATTGCGAGATAGCCCGAGTTCGTCGACTTGGCGGTGAACTGCATCGGTGTTCCGTAGAAGCCGGCCTCGCCCTCGAAGTTTCCGGGAACCCAGTTCTCGGTGTTGATCCAGTTGCCCGTACAGGAGTTCGTCATCTTGGGGATGACGCGGTCGTTGCCGTTGAGGTACTCGTTGAGCGAGTGCCCTTTCTCGAGCCAGTCGACGAGAGTGAACAGCTTGAACGTGGAACCCGCGGAGAAGCCGGCGGAGCCGCCGAACGTGGAATCGCCCGCGTAGACGATCGATGAGTAGTTGGGATCATTGGCGAGCGACGGATCCTGAGTGAACTTCGTATTCTGCGCGATCGACAGGATGCGTCCGGTGTTGACCTCGACGCTCGTGGACGTCGAACCGAGGTTCATGCCCGCCAACGACGTCGGGACGTTGTCGGCGATCGCCTGCTGCGCGGCGTTCTGGACGTTCCAGTCGAGCGTGGTGTAGATCTTCAGCCCGCCCTGGCGAAGAGCCTTCGCGCGGTCGTCGGCGGTGGCGCCGAACGCGGGGTCGTTCTGGATGACCGACACGACGTACTGGCAGAAGTAAGCTGCGGCCCCCAGCACGTCACAGCCCGCCTGCGGCGGCGTGATATGCGGCTGGATGGGCGCGGCCACGGCATCGTCGTGCTGCTGCTGAGTGATCTTGCCGTTGGCCAGCATCCGGTCGAGCACGTAGGTCTGGCGGGCCTTCGTGATCGAGTAGCCGTCGGCCTGGCTGTTGACGGGTTTGCCCGCCGCGTCCGTCGTCGTACCGTCTGGGCGGTCGATGCGGTAGGTGTTCGGCGTCTGGACCATGCCGGCGAGCGTCGCCGCCTGGGCGAGGTTCAGCTGGCTTGCGGGCACGCCGAAGTAGTACTTCGCCGCGGCGTCGATGCCGTACGTCGTGCCGCCGAAGTTCGCGATGTTGAGGTAGCCGAGGAGGATCTCATCCTTCGAGTACTTCTGCTCGAGCGCGATCGCGTAGCGCATCTCCTGCAGCTTGCGCTCATAGCCCTGCGTGCCGTTTGACGCCGTCGCGTCGTTGAAGCACTGGTCCTTCGCGTCCTGCGTCGGTGCGTCTCGCTCGCACTTCTGGATCAGGATGTTCTTCACGTACTGCTGGCTGATGGACGAACCGCCACCTGAGGAGCCACCGCTGAGGAGGGCGCGCGTCGTGCCGACGAGGTCGATGCCGCCGTGCTGGTAGAAGTTCTTGTCCTCGCTGGAGAGGATCGCGTCGTACATGACCGGCGCGACCTGATCGAACGTCACCGGCGAGCGATTCTGGTCGTAGAACGACGTCATCACCACGGGCTGGTGCGTGTTCGGGTCGTTCGCGTAGAGCGTCGTCGGCAGCATCAGGTCGTCGATCGCAAGCACGCTCGGCAGGTTGTCGAACAGTGTGATCGCGGAGGATGCCGCAGCGCCCGAGACGGCGATCGCGGGAGTCACCGTCGCGGTGATGAGCACGCCTGCGGCGACGCTCAGACCGACGAGACCGGCGATCCCCCCGAGCACGCCGCCGGATGTCCGTTTCGAAGCAGGCATAGGCTTGATCGTAAGGGAGATACCTGGGCGAACACCCGAGAGGCTCCCGCATGCCGTCCCTCTACTTCGGAGTCGCGATGACCACGTGGGAGTACCTCACGACCCCCCTTCTGATCCACAACACCGCCGCCATCCTCAACAACTGGGGCAAGCAGGGGTGGGAGCTCGTCCAGGTCGTCACCGGCCCCGAGGGCGGGCTGGTGGCGTACCTGAAGCGTCCGACCGGCGGTGACACCGCCGCCAACGCGGGCCTCGCGGCTGCCGCAGAGGCCGCGCGTCAGTTCGAGGGGGATGCCGCGTGACCGTCTCCGCGCGTCTCGCCGAGCTCGGGCTCGACCTGCCCGCCGTTGCCACGCCGGTCGCGGCGTACGTGCCCGCGAAGGTCCACGGCGACCTCGTCTACACGTCCGGCCAGCTGCCGTTCGTGGCGGGCGTGCTGCCCGCGACCGGCAAGGTCGGCGAGGACTCCCACCACGTGCCCCCGGGGGACGCGAAGGAGTACGCACGCCTCTGCGTGCTCAACGCGATCGCCGCGGCGGCGGAGGCCGTTGGTGGCGTCGACAGGCTCACGGGCGTGCTCAAGGTCACCGGGTTCGTGGCATCCGACCCGCGCTTCACGGGTCAGCCCGTGGTCGTGAACGGCGCGAGCGAGCTGCTCGGCCAGGTCTTCGGCGACGAGGGCCGCCACGCGCGCTCCGCCGTGGGTGTCCCCGTCCTGCCGCTGGACTCCCCGGTCGAGGTCGAGGTCGTCTTCACCCACGCCTGAGCCCCGTCCCGCCGGACGCGCCTCGCGCGCCCGGCGCGCGGGCCCGGCCTGCCCGCCTGCGCCCGGTGCGCGCGGGCCTGGGTGCGCGCGGGCCTCACCGCCGGCGAGCCCACCTCCTCCTCGCGAGCGCACCCGCTCGTTGCGCTGTGAGCACGTGGGTTCGCGAGCAGGAGGTGGGATCGCGTGACGTGGGGAGGGCGCGCGAGGGCGCGCGGGATCGCGTGACGCGCGGTGGGAGCGCGGTGGGAGCGCGGTGGGAGCGCGGGCTCGAGCGCGGGGGCTGGGGCTCGAGCGCGGGGTCGGGCTCGGGCTACTTCACCTGGGCCGAGATGATGGTCATCACCTGGGCATCCGCGAGGGTCGTCGTGTCGCCGATCTCGCGGCCCTCGGCCACGTCGCGGAGCAGGCGCCGCATGATCTTCCCGGACCGCGTCTTCGGCAGTTCGCCCACGATGTAGATGTCCCGCGGGCGGGCGATCGGTCCGATCTGCTCGCTGACCCACGCGCGCAACTGCTGCGCGAGCCCCTCCGCGCCGTGCTGCGCGAGGTAGCTCTGCTTGAGGATGACGAACGCCACGACCGCCTGGCCAGTGAGCTCGTCGGATGCCCCGACGACGGCCGCCTCCGCGGTCGCCTCGTGCGCGACGAGGGCCGACTCGATCTCCGCCGTGGACAGGCGGTGGCCCGAGACGTTCATGACGTCGTCGACCCGGCCGAGGAGCCAGATGTCGCCGTCCTCGTCGAGCCGTGCGCCGTCGCCGGCGAAGTAGTAGCCCTCGTCGGCGAAGCGTGACCAGTACGTCTCGACGAACCGGTCGGGGTCGCCCCAGATGCCGCGCAGCATGCTCGGCCACGGCTCCGTCACCACGAGGAGTCCGCCGTTTCCGTTGCCGACGTGCCGGCCGGCGTCGTCGACCACGTCGATCGAGACGCCCGGCAGCGCCACCTGCGCGGAGCCCGGCTTGGTCGTCGTGACCCCGGGCAGGGCGGAGATCATGATCGCGCCCGTCTCGGTCTGCCACCACGTGTCGACGATGGGCGCCTGGTCGCCGCCGATGATGTCGCGGTACCAGATCCAGGCCTCGGGGTTGATGGGCTCGCCCACCGAGCCGAGCACCCGCAGCGAGGAGAGGTCGAACTCCTGCGGGATCTGCCGGCCGAGCTTCATGAACGAGCGGATCGCGGTCGGCGCCGAGTAGAAGATCGTCACGCCGTACTTCTGCACGATCTCCCACCAGCGGCCCGGGTGCGGGGCATCCGGCGTGCCCTCGTACAGCACCTGCGTCGCGCCGTTGGCGAGCGGGCCGTACGTGACGTAGCTGTGGCCCGTGATCCAGCCGACGTCCGCGGTGCACCAGTACACGTCCGCCTCCGGGTGGAGGTCGTGCACGATCCGGTTCGTGAAGGCCGTCTGCGTGAGGTATCCGCCGGACGTGTGCAGGATGCCCTTCGGCTTCCCGGTGGTGCCCGAGGTGTAGAGGATGAAGAGCGGATGCTCCGCGGGGAAGGCACGCGCGACGTGGTCCGCCGAGGCCTGTGGCACGACGTCGTGCCACCAGATGTCGCGGTCCTCGGTCCAGTCGACGTCGTTCCCGCCGCGGCGGACGACGAGCACGTGCTCGACCGTCGCCTGCGGACCCGAGCCGTTGCGGTCGGCGAGGGCCTGGTCCACCGCCGGCTTGAGGGCCGAGACCTTGCCCTTGCGGTATCCGCCGTCGGCGGTGATGACGAGCCGTGCGCCGGCGTCGTCGATCCGTGACCGCAGGCTGTCGGCGGAGAAGCCGCCGAAGACGACGGAGTGGATGGCGCCGACCCGCGCGACCGCGAGCATCGCCGCGATCGCCTCGGGGATCATCGGCAGGTAGATCGCGACGCGGTCCCCCTCGCCGATGCCGAGGCCCGCGAGCACGTTCGCGAGCCGCTTGACCTCGTCGGTCAGCTCGGCGTAGGTGACTCGGCGCTCGTCGCCGGGCTCGCCCTCCCACAGGAGCGCGACGCGGTCGCCGTTGCCGGCCTCGACGTGGCGGTCCAGGCAGTTGTAGGCGACGTTGAGCTCGCCGTCGGCGAACCAGCGGGCGAACGGGGGATTCGTCCAGTCGAGCACCTCGGTGAACGGCGTGTGCCAGTGCACGAGCTCGCGCGCACGGTCGGCCCAGAATCCGAGGCGGTCGGCCGCGGCCTCCGTGTACAGGCCGGCATCCGCCACCGCCTGCGCCGTGAACTCCGGCGAAGGGGGGAATCTGCGGGACTCCGTGAGGAGGTGGTCGATCTGCCCTTCGCCCGGGGTGCTCACAGAGTGCTCCTTTGCGGTCAATGTGCGTCGCCAATCTACCCTCCGGCAGCGGGGCACGCCTTCCGCATCGGGATGATGACGACCCCGTCGGATTGGACATTCGCGACCTGCTCGTCTCGGCACGCGGGACGTGCGATGACTTGCGCAATTTCCTCGCGTATGCTCGGCTGCGGTCCCGAACCTCGTTCGGTGCCCGCGACCGAGGGCCACCCCCAACGCCCAGAGCCGCGGTGGCGGCATCCCATCCCCCTGCGGGATGCCGCCACATCTCTCTCCCCACCGGTCGCGCGGACCCCTTTCATCCACCGATCGGCCTCCGGCCGAACTGTGCGGTTCCCCGTCTCCGTACCGTCGACGGCATGGTCGAGAGACTCGAGAGATTCGTCGTTCGCCCCCGCGGCGATGTCGTCGTGACGCGCCGGCGGGCGCTGCCCGCCCATCCCGCGCTCGCGCCGCTGGCTGAGCACCTCGCCGATCCCGACGTGACCGACCTCTTCGTCAACGGCGATGCCGGTCTGTTCGTCGACCGCGGTCGTGGGGCGGAGCCGGTGGCGGACTGGCCGCTGCGCGGCGACGAGGTCCGCGCGCTCGCGGTTGGCCTCATCGGGCTGGGCGGCCGCCACATCGACGATGCCCATCCGTGCGTCGACGTGCGGATCGCGGGCGGTGTGCGTGTCCACGCCGTGCTGGCGCCCGTCGCGTCGGACGGCACGGCGATCTCGATCCGCGTCCCGCGGTGGGAGCGGATCGACCTCGACGCGCTGGAGCGAGAAGGGGCTTTCCCGAGCGCGCGGAGGGCGGAGCTCGAAGAGCTCGTGGCGCGTCGGCGCAACGTCCTCATCACCGGATCGGCTGGGAGCGGGAAGACGACGCTGCTCGCGGCGCTGCTGGAACGGGTGCCGCCCGGCGAGCGGATCGTCACGATCGAGGATGTCGCGGAGCTGCGCATCGACCACCCGCATCACGTGCGCCTGGAGGCGCGTCAGCCGAACCTCGAGGGCGCCGGGGGCGTCGACCTGCCGCGGCTCGTCCGCGAGGCGCTGCGGATGCGCCCCGACCGGCTCGTGGTCGGCGAATGCCGGGGGGCCGAGGTGCGGGAGCTGCTGTCCGCGCTGAACACGGGCCACGACGGCGGTGCGGGCACGCTCCACGCGAACGGGATCGCCGACGTCCCCGCGCGGCTCGAGGCGCTCGGCGCGCTCGCGGGCCTCGCCCCGCCCGCACTCGCCCGGCAGGTGGTGAGCGCCATCCACGCGGTCGTGCACCTGGAACGCGCCGCGGACGGCCGGCGGCGGATCGCGGGCGTGGGCAGGCCTGCGCTCGCCGGCGACCGCCTCACCCTCGAGGAGCAGTCGTGGCGCTCCGGCTGAGGACGCGGGGGCGGATGCCGCCACCGGTCGACGCGGGGGAGACCGCGCTGCGTCTCGCCGTGCTGCTCGGCGCCGGTGTGGCGCCGGAGCGCGCTTGGGCGTTCGTCGCGGAGGGCGAACCGCGGCTCGCGGCCGTCGCGGGTGCGGGGACCGAGGGCGCGGAGGCGGTGCGCGGGCTCGGCGGGGAGTGGCCCGCCGTCGCCACGGCGTGGTCGGTCGCGGCGGTCGTCGGCGCGCCGCTCGCCCCGAGCCTGCGGGCGATCGCGGAGGCGGTGCGCGAAGCGCGCGACGGGAACGACGACCTCGCGGTCGCGCTCGCCGAGCCGGCGGGAACCGCGCGTCTCATGGCGTGGCTGCCCCTCGTCGGCGTCGTGCTGGGTGCGCTGCTCGGGTTCGACGTGCTCGGGGTGCTCACCACGAACCCGGTCGGCATCGCGTGCCTGGTCGCGGGCGTCCTGCTGATCCTCGCCGCCCGACGCTGGACGGGCCGGCTCGTCCGCGCCGCCCGGCCGCCGGGCGGCGTCGCGGGGCTCGCCGACGAGCTGCTCGCGATCGCTCTGTCCGGGGGAGTGTCGCTCGACCGGGCACGCGTGGTCGTGCGGGAGGCGGGCGGCCCCGAGCCGGCGCCCGCCTCCGAGCAGATCCTCACGCTCTCTCATGCGACGGGCGCACCCGCGGTCGAGCTGCTGCGCGCCGCCGGAGCGCTGGCGCGACACCGGGCCCGCACGGAGGGGCGACTGCGGGTGGCGCGCGTCTCGTCGCGGCTGCTCATCCCGCTCGGCGTCTGCACCCTGCCCGCCTTCCTGCTGCTCGGCGTCGCGCCGATGCTCGTCACCGTTCTCGCGTCGACGTCGCTGTCGACGTGAACCAGCCGTGCCCGCCCATCGCACACCAGGGAGGAACCCCCATGACCCGATCCGTCCGACCCGTCCGCATCCCACGGCTCACGACGAGGCGCGCAGCCAGGCTGCTGGTCGACGACACCGGCGCCGCCACCGCCGAGTACGCGATCGCCACGATGGCGGCGGTCGCCTTCGCGGGCCTTCTGGTCGTCATCATGCGCAGCGATGAGGTGCGCGGCATCCTCACCGACCTCGTGCGCCGCGCGCTCAGCGTCGCATGAGGCTCCGGGGCGACGACCGCGGCTCGGTCACGGCGGAGTTCGCGGTCGTCCTCCCGGCGGTCCTGGTCGTCCTTCTCATCGGCGTCGGCGCACTGAGTGCCGCGGGCCGCGCCGTGCAGCTGCAGGACGCCGCGGCCGATGCGGCGCGGCTCGCGGGGCGAGGAGAGGCGGATGCTGCGGCCGCCACCGTGGCGCGAGCGGTGCCGGGCGCGCGCGCCGCGGTGGAGATGCGGGGCGATCTCGTCTGCGTCACCGCGACCGTCGCGGCCCCTGTCCTGCCGCTCCTCTCCGTTCTGCCGCCGCTCGCGGCGTCGGCCTGCGCGCTCGCGGGCGGTCGCTGATGGCCGGCGCAGCACTGTCGGCCGGGATCCTCGCGGGCTGCCTCGCGCTGGCGGTCGGGCTCGGCGCGGTCGGCGCGGCCGCGGTCGTGGGGCAGCGCACTGCCTCCGCTGCCGATGCCGCGGCCCTGGCCGCCGCGGACGCGGCATCCGGCGCAGTTCCCGGCGTCCCGTGCGAACAGGCGGCCCGCCTCGCGGAGGCATCCGGGGCGACGATGGAGTCCTGTGACGTCGCGGGTCTGATCGCGACCGTAACCGTCCACGCGTCGTTCGGGGTGCTGCCCGTGACGGCCTCCGCGCGGGCCGGACCTCCTCCCGCCGCGCGGTCGCGGAAGACCCTGGCCGACAGTCGGGGAGCGCGCCTATCGTGGTCCGATGGAGACGTCATTCGTCACGGTCGTCAGCGTCGCGGGCCGCGTCGTCCACGACCTCGTCGCCGGGGTGGTGGAGACCGAGCCGGCGGCGCTCGAGGATCTCCCCGACGGCGTGCACCACCACCGCACGCAGGTGCGCAGACTGCGCGGTGCGCTCGCGGCGATGCGCGACATCCTGGACGCCGGGCAGTCGGCGGCGCTGGAGGTCGCATTGCGGGAGTGGGGGGCGCAGCTCGGCGCGGTGCGCGACGGCGAGGTGCGCGCTGCCTTCGCGACCGCCGCGCTGGAGGAGAGCGGCTTCGACGATGAGCGGGTCCGGGCGAGGCTGATCGATCCGGAGCGTGCCGGATACGACCGGCTCCATGCGCGTCTCGTCGAACTGAGCAGGCTGCCGCGGGCGATGCACCGCGACGCCGCCCTGCGCGAGTTCGGTCGGCACCCCGCGCTGATCGAGCCGGATGCGGACGCGGCCGACGTCTTCGAGAAGCTGCTCCGGCAGGCGGCGCGGCGGGTGCGCCGCGCCGCTCGTCACCTCGACGGCTCCATGGAGCGATATCACGACCTCCGAAAGGCCGGCCGGCGTCTCCGCCACCTCGCGGAGGCCCTGACGGCGGCCGCGCCCCAGCTGTTCGGCGAGGCGGTGGAGCAGCTCGCGGACGCCGGGAAGCGCCTGCACGACGTGCTGGGCGACCATCGGGACGAGGTGCTGTTCGCGCAGCTGGTCGACCGCGCCCGGACCCACGCCGTCCGCGCCGGCGAGGAGCCCGCACCCTATGACGTGATGGCCGCCGCTGCGCGCGAGCGTGCGCGGGAGCGGATCGAGCAGCTCCCCGCCGCCGTGCGCCGCGTGCGCCGTGCCGACCAGGCCCTCCCCACTGCCCGGGAGCTGCGGGAGAGCCTTGACTGAGAGCTGAGCGGGCCGGCTCCTCGTGCACGGTGTGTATGGTGTGCAACGACGAAAGGACCCCAGTGGCAGGAAAGAAGCTCGTCATCGTCGAGTCCCCGACGAAGATGACGTCGATCCAGGGCTACCTCGGCGACGACTACGAGGTGCTCAGCTCAGTCGGTCACATTCGCGACCTCGCGAGCAAGAAGGACATCCCAGCCGACAAGAAGGCGGCTTACGGGAAGTACTCGATCGACATCGACAACGGCTTCGACCCCTTCTACGTCGTCAACGAGCGCAAGGCCAAGACGGTCGCCGAGTTGAAGCGCGCCTTGAAGAACGCCGATGAGGTCTACCTCGCGACGGATGAGGACCGCGAGGGCGAGGCCATCGCGTGGCATCTGCTGCAGGTGCTGAACCCCAAGGTCCCGGTCAAACGCATGGTCTTCCACGAGATCACGAAGGATGCCATCCGCACGGCCGCGGAGAACACCCGCGAGCTCGACCTCGCGCTGGTTGACGCGCAGGAGACGCGGCGCGTGCTCGACCGCCTCTACGGCTGGGATGTCTCGCCCGTGCTGTGGCGGAAGGTCGGCAGCGGGCGCGAGGGCGCCGCGCTGAGCGCCGGCCGCGTGCAGTCCGCCGCGACACGGCTCGTGGTCGACCGCGAGCGGGAGCGCATGGCGTTCGTGTCCGCGGAGTACTGGGACATCGAGGCGCTGGCCGCGCGCGGCACCGACTCGTTCACGACCCGGCTGGCCCGCCTCGACGGGCAGGGCCTCGCGCGCGGCACCGACTTCGACGACCGTGGCGTGCTGAAGAAGAAGGCGCTCGTGCTCGACGAGGCCGCCGTCCGCGCGCTCGCCGACGCGATCGCGGAGGCGGGCGCCGGCGTCGTCTCCAGCATCGAGGCGAAGCCTGGGACCCGGAGCCCCAAGGCGCCCTTCACGACCTCGACCCTCCAGCAGGAGGCGGGCCGCAAGCTCTCGCTGAGCGCGAAGCTCACGATGAGCGTGGCCCAGCGCCTGTACGAGAAGGGGTACATCACCTATATGCGCACCGACTCGACGGCCCTGAGCGCTCAGGCCGTCCAGGCGGCGCGCGCGCAGGCCGTGTCGCTGTACGGGAAGGCCGCCATCCCGGCGGAGCCGCGCCGCTACCGCAACGCCTCGAAGAACGCACAGGAGGCGCACGAGGCCATCCGTCCCTCGGGCGAGACCTTCCGTACGCCGGCGTCGGTGGCGAGCGCGCTCGATCGCGACGAGCTGCGCATGTACGACCTCATCTGGAAGCGCACGCTCGCGAGCCAGATGGCCGACGCGAAGTACGAGACCACCACCGTCACGCTCGAGGTGAAGGCCGGCGCCCAGCTCGCCGAGTTCACGGCATCCGGCACGGTCTACACGTTCAAGGGCTTCCTCGAGGCGTACGAGGAGGGCAGCGACGAGAACCGGTCGGATGCCGACAAGGCCGACGACCAGTCCCTGCCGGCGCTCGCGGTCGGCGACGCCCTCGACGTGAAGGATGTCGAGCCGAAGCGGCACGCGACGACGCCCAAGCCCCGTTACACGGAGGCGAGCCTCGTGAAGGCGCTCGAGGAGAAGGGGATCGGGCGCCCCTCCACGTTCGCGAGCATCATCGATGTGATCCTGGACCGCGGCTACGTGTCGAAGCGCGGGCAGGCGCTCGTGCCGAGCTGGCTGGCGTTCAGCGTCGTCAGGCTCTTGGAGCAGCACTTCGCCGACCTCGTCGATTACGACTTCACCGCCGCGCTCGAGGACGACCTGGACGCGATCGCCCGCGGCGAGCAGGGCCGCGAGCAGTGGCTCCGCGACTTCTACTTCGGCTCGGACGCGCACGTGGGCCTCCACAACATCGTCGAGAACCTCGGCGAGATCGACGCGCGCGAGCTGAACGCGACCCGCATCAGCGATGTCGCGACGCTCCGCTTCGGCAAGTACGGGCCGTACCTGGAGGTCGCGGCGGCGGATCCCGAGGCGAAGCCGCGCATCGTCAACGTTCCGGACGATCTGGCCCCCGACGAGCTGACGGCGGCGAAGGCGCAGGAGCTCATCGATGCCCCGGTGGCGGGCGACCGTGTGCTCGGGGAGAACCCGGAGAACGGCAAGCTCGTGGTCGTGAAGGACGGGCGCTTCGGGCCGTACGTGCAGGAGGTCGAGCCGGAGGAGCCCGAGCTCGTCGACGAGGCGACCGGCGAGGTCGTGGAGACGACGCCGAAGAAGAAGCCGGCGAAGGATGCCCCCAAGCCCCGCACCGCCTCCCTGTTCAAGAGCATGTCCGTCGAGACCGTCGACCTCGAGACCGCGCTGAAGCTCCTGCACCTGCCGCGCACGGTGGGCGCCGACCCGGAGTCGGGCGAGGCCATCACGGCCCAGAACGGCCGCTACGGGCCGTACCTGAAGAAGGGCACCGACTCCCGCTCGCTCGAGACCGAGCAGCAGATCTTCGACGTCACGCTCGAGCAGGCGGTCGCGATCTACGCGCTGCCGAAGTACGGCGCGCGCCGCGCGTCGAGCGCGCTCAAGGAGTTCGAGAACGACCCCGCGAGCGGCAAGCCGATCAAGGTCAAGGACGGCCGCTTCGGCCCGTACGTGACCGACGGCGAGACCAACGCGACGATCCCGCGCGGCGAGACCGTCGAGGAGATCACGTTCGAGCGCGCGGTCCAGCTTCTCGCGGACAAGCGCGCGAAGGGCCCGGCGCCCAAGCGCACGACCCGTCGCACGTCCACCCGCAAGGCCGCCGCCTCGAAGTGACCCGGCTCACGACCCCACAGGGTGGGGTCGGAGGCCGAGGTTAGGCTGTTCCGCATGGATGCCGTCGACGTGCCGTGGGGCGGGGTCTGGAGCCAGCCCGACGCCGTCGCGACACTGCGGAGCGCGGCATCCGATCCCGCCGCGCTGTCGCACGCGTGGCTCATCACGGGGCCGCCCGGTTCCGGGCGCTCGAACCTCGCGTACGCGTTCGCCGCGGCCCTCATCGCCGACGAGGGCGACGAGGCGGCCATGCGGCAGGTGCTCGCCGGCACGCATCCCGACCTCACCGCGCTGCGCACCGAGCAGGTCGTGATCCGCATCGACGAGGCGCGGCGCCTCGTCGAGCGCGCATACTTCGCGCCGTCGGTCGGCCGCTATCGCGTCATCGTCGTCGAAGATGCCGACCGCATGGTCGAGCGCACGTCCAACGTCCTCCTGAAGGCCCTCGAGGAGCCGCCCGAGCGCACGGTGTGGGTGCTCTGCGCGCCGAGCGACGCCGACCTCCTGCCCACGATCCGCTCGCGCGTGCGCACCCTGCGGCTGCGCGAGCCCGAGCTCGCCGACGTCGCCCGCCTCATCGCGGAGCGAACGGGGGTGGATGCCGCGCTCGCGGAGCAGTCGGCACGGCACGCGCAGCGGCACATCGGCATGGCTCAGCGGCTCGCGACGGATGCCGCGACCCGCGAGCGCCGCGACGGGACGCTGCGTGCGGTGCTCGCGGTCCGCGGCGTGGGCGACGCCGTCGACGTCGCCGCCCGGGTGGTGCAGAGCGCTACGGACGACGCGAAGGCCCTCACGGCCGAACGCGACGAGGCGGAGCGTGCGAGCCTGCTCCACACGGTGGGCGTGCCCGAGGGCGGGCCGATCCCGCCGGCCGTCCGCGCGCAGGTGAACGCGCTGGAGGAGGAGCAGAAGCGCCGTGCGACGCGCAGCCTCCGCGACGGCATCGACCGGGCGCTGACCGATCTGCAGTCGATGTTCCGCGATGTCGTGATGCTGCAGTTCGGGCGCGACACCGACCTCGTGAACGCCGAGCTCGCGCCGCAGCTGCACGCGCTTGCCGACGCGTGGCCGCCGGCGCGGACGCTGATCGTGCTCGACCACCTCGCCGAGACGCGTCGCAACCTGGAGCAGAACGTCGCTCCCGCGCTCGCGCTGGAGAGCCTCCTCATCACCGTCGCCACCGGAAGGACCCCATGACCCCGACGCGTCGGATCGCCGCGGTGGTCGCGGGCCTCGCGGCCGCGGCCCTGCTCCTCACCGGATGCTTGTTCTCGGTCCGTCCCGGCGACACGTCGGCGCGTCCGTCGCCGACGCCGGATGTCTCCGGCGTCGACCCGGCGCTCCTGCCGTTCTACGGGCAGACGCTCGACTGGAGCTCCTGCGCCGACGGCTTCCAGTGCACGACCGTGACGGCGCCGCTCGACTGGGCGAACCCGACGAAGGGGCAGATCGAGCTGGCCGTCATCCGCCACCCCGCGAGCGACGGCTCACCGCTCGGCGCGCTCCTGACCAACCCCGGAGGTCCCGGCGCGAGCGGTGTCGACATCCTGCGCGACTCGCTGAGCTACGTCGTCGACGCGAAGCTGGAGGACTCGTACGACGTCGTCGGTTTCGACCCGCGCGGCGTCGGCCAGTCCACGGCGGTGCGCTGCTTCGACGCCTCGGACATGGACGCGTACCTCTATGACATCCCGCAGAACCCGCGGGGGAGCGCCGCGTGGACCGACGAGACGAACGCGAACAACGCCGCGTTCGCCAAGGCGTGCGACCAGAACAGCGGCGGCATCCTGCCCTACATCACGACCCAGAACGCCGCGCGCGACATGGATCTCATCCGCGCGGTGCTGGGCGACTCGTCCCTCAACTACCTCGGCTACTCGTATGGCACGTTCCTCGGCGCGACATACGCGGGCCTGTACCCCGACCGTGTCGGGCGCATGGTCCTCGACGGCGCGCTGGATCCGTCGATGTCGGTCACCGACGTGAGCACCCAGCAGGGCATCGGCTTCGAGTCCGCGCTCCGCGCCTACATGGCGGCGTGCCTGCAGGGGAAGAACTGCCCGTTCCACGGCTCGGTCGACGACGGGATGGCCGCGCTCGGCACGCTGCTCGCGAGCGTCGACAGCGCACCGCTGAAGAACTCGGACGGGCGGATGCTGGGCGCCGACCGGCTCGTCACGGCGATCGTCACGGCCCTCTACTCGCAGTCCAACTGGCCGGCCCTGACGGTGGCGCTGACCGACACGCTGCAGGGCGACCCGGCGTACGCGCTGTCCCTCTCCGACCGGTACTACGGACGCGATGCGAACGGCACGTACACGGACAACTCCACGGAGGCGTTCTCGGCCTACAACTGCATGGACTACCCGCGCGCGACCGCGGCCGACGAAGCCGCCTCGGCCGCCCAACTGAAGCAGGACGCGCCGGTCATCGCGCCGTACTGGATCGGGCCCGACCCGTGCGACGTGTGGCCGTATCCGCCGGCGGGCACCCGGGAATCCATCTCCGCCCCCGGTGCCGCGCCGATCGTCGTGATCGGCACGACCAATGACCCGGCGACGCCGTACGCGTGGGCGGTGTCGCTCGCGGACCAGCTCTCGTCAGGCGTGCTCATCACGCGCGTCGGCGAGGGCCACACCGGCTACAACAAGGGCAACGCGTGCGTGGACGCGGCGGTCGACGCGTACTTCGTGCAGGACACCGTGCCGCAGAACGGGCTCCGCTGCACCTGAGCCGCGTTCTCGGGCCGCACCACGACCATGTAGAATCGTTGATCGTGCGTGGCGCCTGTCGCGACGCGCCGCCTTAGCTCAGTCGGCAGAGCGATTCACTCGTAATGAATAGGTCTGGGGTTCGATTCCCCAAGGCGGCTCCCTCGAAGAGGCCCGGTTTCCCCGGGCCTCTTCTGCGTCTAGCCCGGATCGGAACTAGCTAGATAAGCTAGCGACATGACCACGCGCTGGCTCCGCATCGGCATCCCGGTCCTGCTCGTGCTCGTGTGGCTCGTGGGCGGCGCGATCGGCGGGCCGTACTTCGGCAAGGTGGACGAGGTCTCGACGAACGACCAGTCCAGCTATCTGCCGCAGAGCGCGGACGCCACGCAGGTGAGCAAGCGGCTCGCGGACTTCACGGGCGGCGACAGCATCCCGGCGGTCGTCGTCGTGACCGGCGATGGGCCGCTCACCCCGGGCCAGCTCGCCGAGATCCGGGCGTTCGCGAGCGGCCTCGGCACGGTGGAGGGCGTGAACGGGGACGTCTCCCCGCCCGTCGTCTCGGCGGACGGCCAGGCCGCGCAGATCTTCGTGCCGATCGCGTCGGATGCCGGCATCCGGGCGTCCGTGACGGCGCTCCGCGCTCACGCCACCGACACGCTGACCGCCCCGCTGACGGCCTGGGTCACGGGTCCCGCCGGTCTCACCGCCGACCTCGTCGGCGGATTCCTGGGCATCGACGGGCTGTTGCTGGGCGTGGCGCTCCTCGCCGTGTTCGTGATCCTCGTGATCGTCTATCGCTCGCCCCTGCTGCCGATCCTCGTGCTCCTGACCTCGAGCTTCGCCCTCTGCCTCGCGCTGCTGACGGTCTGGTGGCTGGCGAAAGCGGGGATCGTCGTGCTCAACGGGCAGGTGCAGGGGATCCTGTTCATCCTCGTGATCGGCGCCGCGACCGACTACGCGCTGCTCTACGTGGCGCGGTTCCGCGAGCAGATCGGCGCCGGCGCGCGGCGGTGGGACGCGACGGTCCGGGCGTGGCGCGGCGCGTTCGAGCCGATCGTCGCCTCGGGCGGCACCGTCATCGCGGGCCTGCTGTGCCTCCTGCTGTCCGACCTCGCGACGAACCGGGCGCTCGGACCGATCGCCTCCATCGGGATCGCGTTCGCGGTGCTGTCCGCGCTCACGTTCCTCCCCGCGCTCCTCGCGCTGTTCGGTCGCGTCGCGTTCTGGCCGTTCATCCCGAAACACGGCGCGGTCGCGATCCCGGACGATCTCACGCAGCCCGTGCGCGGGCTCTGGCCGCGTCAGGCGCGGTTCGTCGCGCGGCACGCGCGTGCGGTCTGGATCGTGTGCGCCGTCGTGCTGCTCGCGGCCTGCACGCTCGTCCTCCAGCTCAAGGCCGACGGCGTGCCGCAGAGCGACCTCGTGCTCGGCACCTCCCAGGCCCGCGACGGGCAGCAGGTGCTCGGCGAGCACTTCCCGGGCGGGTCGGGGAGCCCCGTGTACGTCGTCGTGCCGCAGGAACACTTGGCCGCGACGGTCGACGTGCTCCATCAAGCGCCCGGCATCGGTGCGGTGGCGGTGGCCTCGGCCGATTCGCCGAGCGGCCAGGCACCGGTAACGGTGGTGAACGGCACCGCCGTGCTCACCCCGGTCGGGGCGCCGGGCACGCCCGCGCCGACCCCGACCGTAGCGGGCGGAGACGTGCTGGTGATCGGGACGCTGACGGATGCCGCCGACTCGACCGCCGCGGAGCAGACCGTGCGGGATCTCCGTGCGAGCGTGAACACCGCGCTCGGCGAGGGGACCGCGCTCGTCGGCGGTGTCACCGCGACCGCCATCGATACGAACGACACCTCGATCCGGGACCGGACCCTCATCATCCCGGTCGTCCTGTTCGTCATCCTCCTGATCCTGATGGCGCTCCTGCGCGCCATCCTCGCGCCCGTACTCCTGATCCTCAGCGTCGTCGTGTCGTTCGGCGCGGCGCTCGGCGTCAGCGCATTCGTGTTCAACACGGTGTTCGGCTTCCCCGGCGCGGACCCCTCGGTGCCGCTCTACGGGTTCGTCTTCCTCGTCGCACTGGGCGTGGACTACAACATCTTCCTGATGTCGCGCGTCCGCGAGGAGTCCCGCGTGCATGGCACGCGGCCCGGCATCCTGCGCGGCCTCGTCGCAACCGGCGGAGTGATCACGTCGGCCGGACTCGTGCTGGCGGCCACGTTCGCGGCGCTCGGCGTCATCCCGATCCTGTTCCTCGTGCAGATCGCGTTCATCGTCGCGTTCGGCGTGCTGGTCGACACGTTCCTCGTGCGCTCGCTGCTCGTCCCGGCGCTGACCTACGACATCGGGCCCGCCATCTGGTGGCCCTCGAAGCTCTGGCGGCGTGAGCGTACCCTCGAAGCATGAGCACAGCGCTGTTCATCGTCGACGTCCAGAACGACTTCACCGAGCGTGGCGCCCTCGGCGTGGCCGGGGGAGACGAGGTCGCGGAGCGCATCACGCGCTTCCTCGCGGCGCACGCGGACGACTACGCGATCATCGTGGCCTCCCGCGACTGGCATGACGACACGGGCGACAACGGCGGCCACTTCGCCGCCGAGCCCGACTTCGTCGACACCTGGCCCGCGCACTGTGTCGCGGGCACCTACGGCGCGGAGTACGACGAGGTCTTCGACACCTCGCGGGTCACCCACCACCTGAGGAAGGGGCAGGGCAAGCCCGCCTACTCACTCTTCGAGGGGATCGGCGACGACGGCGAGACGGCCGCGCACCTGCTCGACGAGCACGGCATCCTCGACGTCCACCTCGTGGGCCTCGCGACGGACTACTGCGTGCGGGCGTCGGCGCTGGATGCCATCGCCGCGGGGCGCCACGTGCGGGTCTACACGGACCTCGTGGCGGGCGTCCACCCCGACTCGAGCGAGCGGGCGCTGGCGGAGATCGCGCACGCGGGCGGAGAGCTCGTCGTGTCGGACGCGGCGGGATCAGAAGGAGCCGGATGATGGCGGACGCGTGGAAGACCGAGTCGCTCGGCACGGCCGAGTGCTGGCAGATCCTCGAGGTGCACCACGTCGGGCGGCTGGCCCTGGTGGGCCTCGACCAGGTGCCGGATCTGTATCCCGTGAACTTCACGGTCTACGAGGGCGCCGTCTACCTCCGCTCGGCGCGCGACACCAAGCTGCGCCAGATCGCGGCGAACCCGGTCGCCGCCCTGGAGGCCGACGGAGAGGACGAGACGATCCGCTGGAGCGTCGTCGTGCGCGGTGCCATCGTACGCGTGTTCGACGAGGATGAGATCTTCCGCAGCGGGGTGCTCCGGCAGGTGTCGTCGGTGCTGCGCGCCAAGCCGTTCGTCCTGAAGATCGAACCGCACGCCGTCACCGGCCGGCGGTTCCCGCTGCCGCCGGCCCGTCCCGTGCCGCCGCCGGCGGCGGCTCCGCAGCCCGCCGCCGAGACACCGGTCACGTCCCGGGCGACTGCGCCGATCACGATCCCCCACCACCGGCCGTTCCCGGACTGAGCCTCCCCAAGCCCGCCCCCCTCTCCGCGAGAACGCGCGTATGTCACAGACACGCCGTAGGAACGTGACATACCCGCGTTCTCGGCGGGAGGTGGCGAGTCCTCAGCCGGCCGACGGGACCACGCAGAGCGGCGCGCCCAGCTCCCAGATCAGGTCCTGCGCGACCGAGCCGAGCAGGCCGCCGGCGAGGATGCCGCGCTGGTGCGTGCCGATCACGACGAGGCGGCTCTCCGCCGCGACATCCTTCAGCGCGATGACCGGATCGGCGCGCACGAGGTCGCCCTCGACGCGCAGGGTCGGGTGGGCCGCACGCACACGACGGACGGCGGCGTCGACGACGGCTCGGTGCGCGGCGAGCTCGGCTGCCGGTGCTGCGGCGAGGGCGCTCGATCCGTCTACGTCCGGCTCCTCCGGGGCGGCCCAGGCGTGGACGACGTGCAGCGCGCAGTCGGCGTCGCGCGCCTCGTTCGCGGCGACGTCGAGGGCGGCGAGGGAGGAGTCGTCGTCCTGCAGGCCGACCACGACGGCGCCGTCTCGCGGCGCCCAGCTCTCGGGCACGATGCAGGTCTTCGCCGAGGACTGCGCGCTGATGCGGAACGGCATCCATCCGTGCAGCGCCGCGCGCAGCGGGTGGGCGTGGCTGAGGCCGATGACGAGCAGATCGGCCCCCTCGGCGGCGTCGACGAGCGTGCGGGGCATCGTCCCGTCGTAGTAGTGGGTCTCGACCGGGAAGGCGGGGGTCTGGCTCCGCAGCTCCCGCTCCGCGTGCTCCAGGTGGCCGCGGACCTCGCTCCGGTCCGCCCCGAACATGTTCGCGACGATCACCACCTCGACCCGCGCGGGCCGTTTCCGCACCCGGTCGGCGACCCACGCAAGGGCGGCGTCGGCGCCCCGGCTTCCGTCGTATCCGAGCACGATGCGTTCCATTCGGCCCTCCGCGGTCGACCGCAACGTTAGGCGCCGGGGTCCGTGCTCGCGGGGACGAAGGTCCCTCGGCGCGGGACCTTGGGCCCTGGGGCCGGCGGGCGCGTCGCCGGAGACTCGGGAGATGAACACCCACCACGCGTTGCGCTTCACGCTCTTCTGGGTCCTGGTCTTCCTCACGCTGCTGAACGCCGTCAGCGCGGTGGCCGGCGGCATCGCCATGCTCGTGACCGGCGGGCTCGGGATGCCGTACGAGTTCCTGGCATCCGGCCCCTTCCGCTCGTTCACGGTTCCCGGCCTCGTGCTCGTGCTGGTGGTCGGAGGCACGCAGGCGCTCGCGCTCGGGCTCCTTCTCGCGCGTCGCGAGTCCGCCCTGCTGTGGACCGCGGTCGCCGGCTTCGGCATGGTCATCTGGATCGCCGTGGAGATGGCGGTCGTGGATGCGGGCAGCTGGCTGCAGACGATCTTCCTTGTCACCGGCATCGTGCAGCTCGTGATCGTGCTGGCGCTGCTGGGCGTCGTGCGGTGGCTCCCGCGCGCCTCGCTCGCCGACGCGAGCCATCCCGCCCGCTGACGGGGTATCCACACGCGCGGGTTGTGCACAGTTCAGCCGTAGGCGCGGCCGGGTGTCCGTGACGCGGCCTAGCGTGGTGACACATCCCGACGGAACCCGCACAATGGAGGCATGCCCGTGGACGCATCGACGTTTCTCACGATGACCGGTGTCGTGATCGCGCTCATCGTGGCGCTCGGTGGTCTCCTGGCATGGAGTGTCCGGCGGCTCGACTCCCGGTTCGAGCGCGTCGAGATGCGCGTTGAGTCAGGGTTTGCTCGCGTTGACGCTGAGTTGCGCGATGTCCGTCAGGATCTCGGGGGCGTCCGGAAGGATGTCGGCGACCTCGCGATCGCCGTGGCGCGCCTCGAGGGCCCTCGCCCGCGCCTCGAGCTCCGCTGACGCCGGCTCGGCCGGGGCTCAGGACTCGAGCGCGGCCTTCAGCTTCGGCAGCTGTGCGACCTCGGCATCCATCGTCTTCTGGATGGTCCGGCCCATGAGCTTCATGAGCCCGGTCGGGGTGAGTGACAGCGAGAACGTCACGCGTGTGCCGTCGCCGTCCGGGGTGAGGAGATAGGCGCCCTCCGGTCGGGCGGGCCCGGCGATCACGGCGAAGCGCAGCTCGGTGCCGGGTACCGCGGACGTGATCCGGTAGTCCCCGGCGATCCGGCGGCCGCCCGGGCCGGTGAGGGTTTGGGCATAGACCGCGTCGAGTTCGCCTGCGCGGCCGCTGCGGAGCTCGATCGAGGTCACGCCCGATCGCCAGCGCATGTTGTTGGTCCCGTCCGCGAGGAAGGCGTATACCTCCAGCGGAGGTCGTGCGATCACGATCGAGGCCTCTGCGTGTGCCATGTGTCTCCCACTTCCTGCCAACGTCAAACGGCCGGTGCGTAACGGCTTGTCAGCGTCGTGGAGAATCGCTGACCGGCTACGAGAATCACAGTACTGACCGATCAGATCTCGGTTCGGAAACCACGCTCTGAGGGCGAGGATGGGAGTATGCCCCGTTCGACGTGCCGAGCACGCTGATGGGTGTGACGGTGCTGGCCTACGACGACCAGCTCGTGGAGTTGCAGGCCGTAGCCGCCGTCCTCGACTGAGCGCCGGTCGCGTGGGCCCGGTGGGGCTCGAGCGTGCTCGTCCGGGACGCGCGGATCGACGCCCCGGAGGGGCGCCTCCCGCGCGTGGGCCCTGGCGGACCCGCGGGGTGTGTGATTGACGCTCTTTGGCGATGTTTTGCAGCGCTCTTTGGCGTGGTCACTCCTCTGGCTGGGCGCGGCGGAGTTCGCGGTAGATGGTGGTGCGGGACACATCGAACAGTTCTGCCAGCTCTGCCTGGGTGTGGGTTCCGGCGGCGGCGAGGGCGAGCAGGTGCTTCCGCTTCGTTTTGCTCAGGGTCGGTTGCTTCCCGCGGAGCTTGCCAGCGGCCTTGGCGATCTGCATCCCCTCGCGCGTGCGGGTCCGGATCAGATCGGCTTCGAACTCGGCGACCATGCCGAGCACGTTGAACACGGATCCCGCTACGTGCACTACCGCTATAATTCTGTACATGACGACGCTCTCAGTGGCGGATGCCCGCGCGAATCTCTCGAGGCTCATCGAGTCGGCCGTCACGACGCACGAGCGGTTCGAGGTCACCCGTAACGGTTCCAGGGCGGCAGTGCTTCTCAGCGCCGATGACTACGACTCCCTGCTGGAGACCGTCGACATCCTGAGCCATCCGGACGAGGTCGAAGCGATTCGGGAAGGTCTCGCCGATCTCGCACTCGGGCAGGTGTCGTCCGCCGATGAGGTGCGTGCCGCGATGGAGGCGCGCGGCAGGCTCACGGCGTGAGCGCACAATACGAGGTCGTTTTCACCCATACTGCTCGCCGCGCACTCGAACGCGACCTGCCCGAGAAAGTCGCTGCCGCAGCGTTCGAGTTCATTATGGGCGCCCTGTGCGAGAACCCCCGCCGGCTCGGCAAGCCGTTACGTGAGCCGCTGGCGCCTCTGTACTCGGCCCGCCGAGGCGAGTACCGCATCCTCTACCGCATCATCGACGAGCGCCTCGTCATCGAAATCGTCTCGATCACCCACCGCCGCGACGTATACCACCGCTAACAGGCCACGCCCCGCCCGCAGAAGGATTCGGTTACGCGCCTTCTCTCTGTTGAGATGAGGTCTCGAGCCGTATTTCATGCAGGGTTGTCTGACGGGGTTGGCGATTCGTGGCGTATGAACTCGGTCACTGTGGAGATCGCAGTGTGATCGACGTGTTGTGCTTGGTCGTAGCTGGCCGGTGTCGACTTTCCGGTGCCGGGGAAGAAGTAGTGGTCGTCGTCGGGTAGGACCCGGATGGTGGCGCCTGTGGTGAGGCCTTGTCGCCAGAGGGCGAGGTCGTCGGCTTCGGTTACCTGGTAGTCGCGTCCGCCTTGGAGCAGGAGGACGGGAATGTCGAGGTTGGCTGCGGTTGTGACGGGGTCATCGTTGCGAAGTTCCAGCCATGTGCCGGCTGTGAAGCCGAATGGGAGCTTCGACGGAGCGGTTCTCAGTGAGAGCCGTGGTGAGTCCACCTGCGTGGCGGCTTTCTCCAGTTGTGTCGTCAGGGCGCTGGCGGTGTTGTCGGCGCCGGGGAGTGCTGCCAGGTGGCGTGCGACACGAACGGCGGAGTGGTGCATCGGGGCGGCGTCGGCTGCCATGAGCACGAGCCCGTCGATGCCAGTCACGGCGGCGGCGACGCGTGGGGCGTATCGCCCTCCCATGCTGTGTCCGAGCAGCCACGCGCTGTTGAACTCCCGGTGGCCGGCGAACCGATTGACGGCGGCTGCCACCGGCGGAATGTAGTCCTGCGAGGGTGCGAAGGTGGGCCGGCCTCTCAGGGCGGGGTTCCGGAACGATGGCTTGTCGAAGCGCAGCACGGCGAACCCTGCCGAGGACAGGCCTCCCGCGAGATCGCGGCCGATACGATTCGGTCCCGCGGTGCCGTCGCGGTCGAACGGCCCACCGCCCATTAGCAGGATGACCAGGGGCACCGGGCCGGCCGGCCGCGGGCGAGTCAACGTCGCGCCAACCGCGCTGGTCGAGGTTTCGAGTTCGAACGACTCCTCTGTGAACGAGTTCGGGTCGACATAGTCCGGTGGCGTCCACTCGACGAGGGACGGTCGCACCTGGAGATCCGTGCATTGGCCGTCATCGTTGAAGTGAACGCTGGCCGAGAGGTGCCGACTTCCCACGGCGATCGGGACCTCGACTCGTGCAGGCGATGTCGCATCGACCAATTCGCCGGAACCGACCATGGCGGGGCTGCCAAGCGAATCCACGTGCATCTGCCATGCCGCGGCCAGTGATCGTGCCGAGAGCTTGCGGCGCACTCTGCGGTCGAACATGTGGCGCGCAGAGCCGAAATCGTGCGCGGCAAGCACCCGCACCAGCCGTTCGGCAGACTCGACTTGATCCATTGTTCTCATGTTTGAGAATAATAGCGATCCTGAGAAGATAAGGCTATGGAACGTGCAGACCTCCTGATCCACCCGGTTCGCATACGGATCGTCCACGCGCTCACGGGCCAGCGGATCCTGACCGCACACGACCTCCACGAACTTCTGACGGACGTCTCATTGGCGAGCCTGTATCGCCAGCTCGCATTGCTGGTCGACGGCGGAATCCTCGAGGTCGTCGCCGAACGACGAAACCGCGGCACCGTCGAGCGCAGCTACCAACTCTCCGTGGATCGACCACCGGTCGACGCCGAAACCGTGGCATCGGCAACCCCTAACGACCATCGCCGAGCCTTCACCATCGCGGTCACCACATTGCTGTCGGAGTTCGGCGCGTACCTCGATCGGCCCGACGCCGCACCGATGAACGATCTAGTCGGCTACCAGCAGATGTCGCTCTGGCTCTCGCATGAGGAACTCGCCGAATTCCTGACACAACTCGGCCGACTCATCACCGCCGTCCGCGCCCAGCAACCCGAACCCGGCCGCGAACGTTACCTCTTCAGTCCGGTCATCTTCCCGACGGAACGCACAAAGAACTAGACCCGCGAGGGGGCTCGTCCGGGACGCGCGGATCGCCGCCCCGGAGGGGCGCCTCCCGCGCGTGGGCCCTGCGGGCCCGCGGGGGTGGGTCCTGCGCCGCCACCCGGATGACGCGCCCGACACCGCCCCTTCGGGACGGCGCCGGTCGCGTGGGCCCGGTGGGGCTCGAACCCACGACCCGCGGATTAAAAGTCCGATGCTCTACCGACTGAGCTACAGGCCCGTGTTCCCAGGGTAGTGGCCCGGCTAGCGTGGAGTCGTGTCCAGCCGTCCGCAGTCGCCCGAGACGCTCGCCCATCTGCGGCGTGCGCGCGACCTGATGGACCGGGACTACGCGAAGCCGCTCGATGTCCCGACGATGGCGCAGCGCGCGCTCATGTCGCCGTCGCACTTCTCCCGCGAGTTCGCGGAGGCGTACGGCGAGACCCCGTACGCGTACCTGATGACCCGGCGCATCGAGCGCGCGATGGCGCTGCTGCGTGACGGCGTCAGCGTGACGGATGCTTGCATGGCGGTGGGCGCAACCTCGCTCGGCTCGTTCAGCTCGACGTTCAGCCGGCTCGCGGGGGAGACCCCGACGGCCTACCGCAGCCGCTCGCACGAGGCGACGGAGGCCCTGCCGGAATGCATGGCGCGCGTCCTCACCCGGCCCACCCGCTACCGCTGAGGACGAGCAGGATCGGAGAAGCGCGGGGCGGATGCCGCGCCTACCGTGGCATCCATGACGAACCTCTCCCTCACCTACCTGCCCATCGCGGTCGACGATGTCGCCGCGGCGACCGCCTTCTACCGCGACACCCTCGGCTTCGACGTCCTCAACGAGGTCGCGAACGAGGGCTTCCACTGGGTCACGCTCGGCGTCGCCGCGCAGCCCGGCCTCTCGATCGTGCTGTCCGAGCCCGGCGCCGGCCGCTCGCCCGACGACGCGGAGGCCCTCCACCGCCTCCTCGCGAAGGGATCCCTCGGCCCGTACGTGTTCACGTCGCAGGACCTCGACGCGACGTTCGAGCGCGTGCAGGCGTCAGGCACCGACGTCCTGCAAGAGCCCATGGACCAGCCGTGGGGTCCGCGCGACATCGCGTTCCGCGACCCCGCCGGCAACCTCATCCGCGTCAACCAGGCTGGCTGATCAGGGCCGCCGCCGGCCGGCCCGCGGGTAGCCTAGACGGGTGACGGACCAGACCCGCGGCTACCACAAGCCCGTGCGTCGGCCGGCCGAGGTGTTCGACCGGTTCTACGCCGGCGACGACCCCTCCGAGGTATCCCGCGTCGCCCACGCCACGGCGGCTGCCCTGCTGCGGCGGGTGCGTGAGGACCCGCATCCCGACGTCGTCGAGCGCCTCGTCGGCTTCACCGGCGAGCACGGGATCGACGACATCGCCGAGCTGTGGTCCCGGTCGCCCGCCCGCACCCTGCCGGGGGCGCTGTGGCGCCTGTACCTCCTGCAGCTCATGATCCACGACGACCCGCACACGGCCGCGCTCCTGTACGAGCGCGGCCGTGGCGAGCTCGCCTCCATCGACGCGGCCGTCGCGGGTGCGCCGGCGCCCGCCGGACCGGATGAGCTCGTCGCGCTCGTCGACACGATCATGCGCGGGCTCTTCTCGGGCGACTTCGGGGTCGCGCTCGACCGCGCCGCGGCGTTCTGCCGCGTCGCGGCCGCTGGTGCCACCCACCTCGCGGACGACTACGAGGCCACGGAACCGGAGCGCTCCTCGGCGCTCACGACGCGCGCGCTGCGTCTGTCGACGTACGCGAACGACCTCGCAGCGAGCGCCGGTCTCTGGCGGCGCGACTCGCTGACCTGACACCGTCGGGCGAGAACGAAAGTGCCGGGCCGCAGAAACGCCTCTCGGCGCAAGGCCGCTCGTAGCGGCAGAAGATGGAGCCCGGGGTTACTGCGGCCCGGCCACTTCAGTGTAACGGCGACCGTTGCGCGGACATTCCGGACGCGTAGCATCGGGGCATGTCGCTGCCCTACGCACTGCTCATCGCGCCCGTCGATCACGACGCCGACCGTGACGGCTTCGACGACACGTTCGTCTCCGTCGCACCCTCGACCCCCGTGCTGCCGCTCGACGACGACGGCGTGCTCCGGGGGGATGCCGTCTTCGAGACGCTCGGCGTCGTCGACGGGCACGCCCAGGATGTCGAGGCGCACCTCGCGCGCCTCGACCACTCGTCGCGGCTCTGCGACCTCCCGCGGCCGAATGCCGCGCAGTGGCGGGCGGCGATCGCCCGCGTCGCGGCGGAGTGCCCGGCGGGGGAGAGCGCGATCCGCCTCGTGCTCAGCCGCGGTCGCGGCAGCGGGCCGACGGCGTGGATCGTCGCGAACCCGGCCCTGGACAACGGACCCGCCCGCACGACCGGCATCCGCGTGGTCACGCTCGATCGCGGGCTCGACAGTGGCGCCGCGGCGCGCGCGCCGTGGCTGCTGCTCGGCGCGAAGACGCAGTCCTACGCGGTGAACATGGCGGCGCTCCGCGAAGCGCACCGGCGCGACGCGGACGACGTCGTGTTCGTGTCGTCCGACGGCGTGCTGATGGAGGGCCCGACGTCCTCCGTGGTCCTCCGGATCCGCGGGCATTTCCGCACGCCGCGCCACACCACGGGTATCCTCCGCGGCACGACGCAGCTCGCGCTGTTCGCGCACCTCGCCGCGGAAGGGGTCGGGACCGCGGAGGAGGACCTGTCCGTCGACGACCTCCGGAATGCGGATGCCGCGTGGCTCCTGTCGAGCGTGCGCCTGGCCGCCCCGATCCGCGCCGTCGACGGCGCCCCGCGCCCCGTGGACGCCGACCTCACCGCGGCCCTGAACGCCGCCCTCCTGCGCCCCCGCTCCTGACCCCCCAACGTCTCCGCCCCGCACCACCCGACGTCTCCGCCCCGCACCACCCGACGTCTCCGCCCCGCACCACCCGACGTCTCCGCCCCGCACCACCTGACGTCTCCGCCCCGCACCACCCCAACGTGAAAACGCGCTTGTGTCACGAAAACGGACCGTTTTCGTGACACAAGCGCGTTCTCGGCGGGTGCATGCCAGGCCCCGGGCCCCGGCCCAGGGACCCGGGGGATCAGCCGAAGCGGCCGGAGACGTAGTCCTCGGTGGCCTGCACGGACGGCGAGGTGAAGATCGACGAGGTCGTGTCGTACTCGATGAGCTTGCCCGGCTTGCCGGTGCCGGCGATGTTGAAGAACGCCGTCTTGTCCGACACGCGGCTCGCCTGCTGCATGTTGTGCGTCACGATCACGATCGTGTACTCGGTCTTGAGCTCCTCGATGAGGTCCTCGATCGCGAGCGTCGAGATCGGGTCGAGGGCCGAGCAGGGCTCGTCCATCAGCAGCACGTCGGGGGAGACCGCGATCGCGCGCGCGATGCACAGGCGCTGCTGCTGGCCGCCGGAGAGGCCGGCGCCCGGCTTGTCGAGGCGGTCCTTGACCTCGTTCCAGAGGTTCGCGCCCCCGAGCGACCGCTCGACGAGCGCGTCGGAATCCGACTTCGAGATGCGCTTGTTGTTCAGGCGCACGCCGGCTAGGACGTTCTCGCGGATCGACATCGTCGGGAACGGGTTCGGACGCTGGAAGACCATGCCGACCTGACGGCGCACGAGAACCGGGTCGACGCCCTGCCCGTACAGGTTCTCACCGTCGACGAGCACCTCGCCTTCGACGTGACCGCCGGGGATGACCTCGTGCATGCGGTTGAGCGTGCGCAGGAAGGTCGACTTGCCGCAGCCGGACGGACCGATGAACGCCGTGACGGTGCGCGGCGCGATCTCCATCGACACGCCCTCGACGGCCAGGAAGTCGCCGTAGTAGACGTTGAGGTTGTTGACTTCGATGCTCTTGGACACGCGGATGCGCCTTCCTTGCTTAGCGGCTCTTCGGCGCGAACACGGTCGCGACGATGCGGGCGATGAGGTTGAAGATCACGACCAGGATCACCAGGAGCAGCGCGGCCCCCCAGGCCTGAGCCTGGCTGGCGGCGATGTCCGTCGTGGGGAAGCTGTAGTTCGTGTAGGCCATGACCGCGAGGGTCTGCATCGGGTCCGAGAACGGGTTCGCGTTGAACGCGTCCGTGAAGCTCGCCGCGATAAAGATCGGCGCGGTCTCACCGACGACGCGGGCGATGGCGAGCACGACGCCCGTGACGATGCCGCTCGCGGCGGTGCGGAGCACGACCTTCATGATCGTCGTCGACTTCGGCACGCCGAGCGCATAGGACGCCTCGCGCAGCTCCGGCGAGACGAGCCGCAGCATCTCCTCCGTCGAGCGGACCACGATCGGGATCATGAGCACGCAGAGGGCGATCGACGCGGAGAACCCGCTGAAGGCCTTCGGCCCGACGATGAGGGCGAACAGCGAGAACGCGAACAGACCGGCGACGATCGACGGGATGCCGGTCATGACGTCCACGAGGAACGTGATCGCGCGGCGCAGCGGGTTGTTCGGCTGGGCGTACTCGACGAGGTAGACCGCGGTCAGGATGCCGATCGGCACCGAGATCACCGTCGCGATGCCGGTGATGATGAGCGTGCCGACGATCGCCTGCAGCGCGCCGGGGACGTACGTGACCTCGAGCGTCTCGGGGTTGAACTGGGTGCCGCCCACGGTCGTGATGAACTGCCAGTTCACGACCTGCGCGCCCTGCGCGATGACCGTGACGAGCGTCGAGACCAGCGGGATGACGGCCAGCACGAACGCGCTCACCACGAGGCCGCGGACGACCCGGTCGGTCGCCTTCCGGCGGTTCTCCACGATGCTCGAAGCCACACCCACCGCGACGAGATACGCGATCGCGGTGAGGAAGAGCCAGAGACCCGCGTTGAAGTCCCGGGTGAGGAGGAAGAGGACGACGCCGACGACGACCGCGACACCGACGAGGATCATCGGCTCGATGAATCGCGGCAGCTGGCCGCTCGTGAGGCGGGCGGGCGCGGTGCGCCGCGCGCCGGTCGCTGCGGAGGCGGTCACGCGGTCTTCCCTTCCTTGCGGCGCTTGCGTTTGTTCCCCTGCGGCCCCGAGGCCGCGACGATGTAACGCGCCAGCATGTTTACGCCGAACGAGATCACGAACAGCATGAGGCCGGTTCCGACGAGTGCCGAGCGCTGGATGTCGTCGGAGATGGGGAAGTTCAGCGCGATGTTCGCCGCGATCGTCTGCGAGTTGTAACCGTCCGTGAGCAGCTTTACCGAGAAGATCAGCGACGGCGAGATGATCAGTGCGATGGCCATCGTCTCGCCGAGCGCGCGGCCGAGGCCGAGGAGCGTCGCGGAGACCATGCCGCTGCGGGCATACGGCAGCACCGACAGGCGGATCATCTCCCAGCGCGTCGCGCCGAGCGCGAGCGCCGCCTCCTCGTGCAGGCGCGGGGTCTGCAGGAAGATCTCGCGCGTGATCGACGTGACGATCGGGAGGATCATCACCGCGAGCACGAGGCCACCGGCGAGCATGGTCGATCCGGTTGAGGAGACCGGGCCCTCGAACAGCGGGATCCAGCCGAAGTACGTGTTCAGGAAGTCCGACAGCGGTAGCAGGAAGGGGCGGATCACGATGATGCCCCAGAGGCCGAAGACGATCGAGGGGACCGCGGCGAGCAGGTCGACCACATAGCCGAGAAAGCCCGCGACCCGGCGGGGCGCATAGTGCGAGATGAACAGCGCGATGCCGACCGCCACCGGCGTTCCGAGCACCATCGCGATGAACGCGGCCCACAGGCTGCCCCACAGGAGCGGCGCCACGTACGCCCAGAAGCTCGCCCACGGCACGTGCGCAGGGTTCTGGATCGAGCTGAGCGACGTGCTGTCGGCCCAGTTCGCGGTGATCGCGGGGAGGCCCTGGATGATCAGGAAGATCGCGACGCCGGCGAGGATGACGAGGATCGAGATGGCGGCGCCCGTCGAGAGCCCGAGGAACGCGGAGTCTCCCGCCCGGCGCTTCGCGCTGTTCTTGACCGCGACGCCGCGCGTGGATGCGCTCGCGCTAGTCATTGCGTTCCTCTGGGTCTCGCATCGACACGATGGCTCCTTCGTTCGGGTGTCTGGGTCGCCTGCGTCTCGGGTTCGGCATTCGACTCAGCGAGGCCTCCGACCGTCTCCGTTCGGGGGTCTTGCTCAGTCTGCCCCTGTCCGAGAGATCTCGGACAGGGGCAGCCCTGAACTTCCGCGTTATGCGATTACTTGACGGTCCCGAGGCTCGTCTGAACCTGCGTCAGGATCGAGTTCGGCAGCGGAGCCGAGCCAGCGTTCTTCGCCGAGACCGCCTGGCCCGCCGTCGAGGCGATGAAGCCAAGGTAGCTGGTGGTGAGCGTCGCCTGCGTCGCCGTCTTGAACGTCAGCGGCAGGACCGCGTACGACACGAGCGGGATCGGGTAGGTCGAGGTCGTGAGCTTCGAGTAGTCGAACTTCTGCGACAGGTCGCCCGCGACGCCGTTCGGGTTCGGGACTGACGCGACCGCGAACGTCTGCGTGACCGCGTCGGCGCTGAACGGGATGGCGGTGCCGTTCTGGATGATCGCCGCAGAGCTCAGCGTGCCGATCGCGGAGTGGTCGGCGTAGCCGATCGTGCCGGCGCCGGCCTGGACCGTGTTCACGACGCCCGAGCCGCCCTTCTGGAGCGAGACGTTGCCGGTGACGGGCCACGAGTTGGCGGCCTTGTAGGGCCAGTTCGCCGCCTGCGTCGCCGCGAGGTAGTTCGTGAAGTTCTGCGTCGTGCCGGAACCGTCCGAGCGGGCGACCGTGGTGATCGGACCGGCGGGGAGCGCGGTGCCGTTGTCCGCCGTGATGGCCGGGTCCGACCAGTCGGTGATCTGCAGGTTGAAGATCTTCGCGATCGTCGCGCCGCTGAGCTTCAGGCTCGTGACACCCGGGATGTTGAAGATGATCGCCACACCGTCGAGGTAGATGGGGAGGTTGATGCCGCCGCCCATCGCCTGCGACTTGGTCGTCTGGTCCGCGTTGAGCGGCGAGTCCGAGCCGGCGAAGTCGTAGGCGCCACTGAGGAAGTTGGTAACGCCACCGCCCGAGCCCTGCGACTTGTCGTAGTTGATCGTGACGCCCTTGACCTGGGCGTTGTAGGCGCTGGTCCATGCGGCCTGCGCGTTGGCCTGGGCGCTGGAGCCACCGGCGGTGATCGTGCCGGTGAGGCTCGGGTCCACCTTCGAGGTGACGGCGTTCGCGGAGGCTGAGGCCGACGGCGAGCTCGACGAACCGCTACCCGCGGTGGACGAGCATCCGGCGAGCGCGATCGCGCCGACCGCGGCGATGGCCCCGATCTGGGCCAAACGAGTGATCTTCACTGTGAATCCTTCACATTCAGGGATCTGTGGCCCGGTGCAGGGCTCGCGTAGAACGTAGACATCGACTCTTAAGGGAGTGAGCTCGATTCGTGAACGGGAGGTGAACGGGGACCGGCGTTAGGCTCTGCTCATGGCTAAGACGAGTTCATCGGCGCAACCCGCGCTCGATGCGATTGCCGTCGCCGCGGACGCGGCGACCCTGGCGCACACCGTGGCCCGGAGCCTTCCCCGCAAGGACGCGAAGAAGGTGACGGCGCTGGCGGACGAGGTCCGCGCCCTGACGGACGTCGATACGAAGACGGTCCGCAAGAACCCCGAGAAGTACACGAAACAAGCCGTCGCGATCACCGGTGCGCTGGTACGGGCAACCGCGAAGGCGATCGCCAAGGCCGAGCGCACGCGCGTGGAGGTCGCCCCGCCCCTCGCCGCCGTCCCCGGGGTCTCGGCCCCGATCGTGCTGACGGCGCCCGCGCTGGCCGAGCTCACGGTCATCGAGCTCCGGTCGCGGGCGCGCGCCGCCGGTCATCACGGCTACACGCGGATGCGGAAGGCGCAGCTGGTCGCGCTCCTGTCCTGACCTCGGCGGGTGCCGCCGCGGTCAGACCTGGGTGGCGTGCGTCTCGATCGCGACGATCCCGGCCCCGGGCTTCGTTGCGGAGAGATGGACCACCGAGAAGGCCCCCACCTCTAGCGACGAGGCGTTGCCGAGGTGCGTGTTGCGCAGTGTTCCGGTGGCGAGCGCGATCTCGTTGAGGATGTCGGGCAGGACCGGTCCGTGCGAGCAGAGCACCGCGGGCAGGCTCGCGCGGATGCGCTTGCCGATGACGGTCCGCGGATCCGACTGCCCGAGCTCCCAGGCATCCTGGCTGAGCTCCGGCATGAGGTGCACCTTGCGGTCGAGTGCGGCGGCGAGCGGCGCGACGGTCGCCGCGCACCGGACGGCGTCGCTCGAGAAGATGCGGCGCACGCCGAACGCACGCAGGGGTCCGACCACGGCCCGCGCCTGCCGTTCGCCGCGTGCGGTGAGCGGGCGGCTGGCGTCGTCCTTCGTCCACTCCCCGCGGGCGACCGCCTTCGCGTGACGCAGCACCACGAGCGGGAACGTGTCGAGCACGCCGTCGTCCGCGTACCGGAGGAAGCGCCGCACGATGTCGACATCCACGGGATAGCTGAGGCACGACAGCGCTCGCTTCGGCGAGACCCATTCGACCGCCGCGATCTCCTTGTTCGGCACGAACGACGACTGCTGGATCGCCTCGTCCGTCGCCTTCGCGGCCCAGTACTGTACGACCTTCTCGCGCATGCTCGGGAGGTGGTAGCGGGAGACGCCGAGCGGGACCCCGAGCTCGACGCGGATGCCGGTCTCCTCCTCGAGCTCGCGCACCGCGGTCTCGACGAGCGTCTCGCCGGGCTCGACCTTGCCTTTCGGCAAAGTAACGTCGCGATACTGCGTGCGGTGGATCAAGAGGATGCGGAGGCGGCCGTCGACCAGCCTCCACAGGACCCCGCCTGCCGCGTGCACGACGCTGTCCGTCATCGCACCGTGCGCGTACGCCGCCGCCGCTGGATGTTCGCCATCGTGTGATCCTGCAGGTCGAGGAGGGGCTGGCCCTCCTCGCCGGTGCTGTGCCGCGTCCACTCGCCGTCCGAGCCGAGCCACCAGGAGCTCGTGTCGTCGCTCATCGCGAGCGAGAACAGGTCGTCGAGCTGCGCGAGCTGGTCGGAGGCCACGACCCGCACGAGCGCTTCGACGCGGCGGTCGAGGTTGCGGTGCATCATGTCGGCGCTGCCGATGTAGACCTGGGCATCGCCGCCGGCGACGAACGAGAAGATGCGCGAGTGCTCCAGGTACCGGCCGAGGATGCTGCGGACCCGGATGTTCTCGCTCAGGCCGGGGACCCCCGGCTTGATGCCGCAGATGCCGCGCACCCACACCTCGATGGGCACGCCGGCCTGGCTCGCGCGGTAGAGCGCGTCGATGATCTGTTCGTCGACCATCGAGTTCACCTTGATGCGGACGCCCGACGGGCGGCCTTCGAGCGCGTTCCGGCGCTCGTCGTCGATGAGCCGGATGAGCCCCTTGCGCAGGTGGAGGGGGGCCACCAGCAGTCGCTGGAACTTCTTCTCGATCGCGTAGCCGGACAGCTCGTTGAACAGCCGCGTGAGGTCGCGGCCGACCTCGGCGTTCGAGGTGAAGAGGCCGAAGTCCTCGTACAGGCGGCTCGTCTTCGGGTTGTAGTTGCCCGTCCCGATGTGGCTGTAGCTGCGCAGCATCCCGTCCTCGTCGCGGATGACATGGAGGAGCTTGCAGTGGGTCTTCAGCCCGACGAGGCCGTACACGACGTGGACGCCGGCCTTCTCCAGCTTGCGCGCCCACACGATGTTCGCGGCCTCGTCGAAGCGGGCTTTCACCTCGACGAGCGCGAGCACCTGCTTGCCCGACTCCGCCGCGTCGATGAGGGCCTCGATGATGGGGCTGTCGCCCGAGGTGCGGTAGAGCGTCTGCTTGATCGCGAGCACGTGCGGGTCCTTCGCCGCCTGCTCGAGGAACGCCTGGACGCTCGTCGCGAACGACTCATACGGGTGCTGCACGAGCACGTCGCCGTGGCGGAGGACCGAGAAGATGTCCGGCCGCTCGTTGTTGTCGCCGGGCTGGAAGGCGACAGCCGTCGTCGGCACGTGCGGGGCGTAGTGCAGCTCGGGACGGTCGATCCGCGAGATCTGGAAGACGCCGCGCAGGTCGAGGGGAGCGGCGAGCCGGTAAACCTCCTGGTCCGAGATGCCGAGCTCGTCGACGAGCAGCTCGCGTGTCACCTCGTCCATGTCCTCGGCGACCTCGAGGCGGATGGGCGGCCCGAACCGGCGGCGGAGGAGCTCGGCCTCCAGTGCCTGGATGAGGTTCTCGGTCTCGTCCTCCTCGATCACGACGTCCTCGTTGCGCGTGACCCGGAAGGCGTGGTGGTCGATGATCTCCATCCCCGGGAAGAGGTCGCCGAGGTTGTTGGCGATGAGATCCTCGAGCGCGATGTAGCGGACGCGCTCGCCCTCCCGCGACACCTCGACGAAGCGGGGGAGCATCGGCGGCACCTTGAGGCGCGCGAACTCCTGGCGGCCGGTCCGCGCGTTGCGGACGCGGATCGCGAGGTTCAGCGAGAGGCCGGAGATATACGGGAACGGATGCGCCGGATCGACCGCGAGCGGCATGAGGACCGGGAACACCTGGGCCTGGAAGAAGTCGTACAGGCGGGAGCGGTCCTCGTCCTGCAGCTCGGACCAGGCGAGGATCTCGATGCCGGCGTCGGCGAGGGCCGGCCGGACCTCGGAGCGCCAGGCCTCGGCGTGCCGCAACTGCAGGCGGTGGGCCTCGCGGGAGACGTCGGCGAGCAGATCCTGCGGGGCGCGCCCGACGTTCGTGGGCACTGCGAGGCCGGTCACGATACGGCGCTTCAGGCCAGCGACGCGGACCATGAAGAACTCGTCGAGGTTGCTGCCGAAGATCGCGAGGAAGTTCGCCCGTTCGAGCGCCGGGATGCGCGGGTCCTCGGCGAGCTCCAGGACGCGCTGGTTGAACGCGAGCCAGCTCAGCTCTCGATCGAGGTAGCGGTTCTCGGGCAGCGCCGCGTCGAAGCTCTCGACGGCGGCATCGAAGTCGTCGTCGTCCGCGTCCCCGAGCCCCGTGTCGAGCACATCGTGTTCGATCATTCGTTCATCCTCCCAGGGCTAGATGACGGGTGCATGAACGTCACGCGTTCGGCCGGGCGGGCGACTGGTCGTCCTCGTAGACGTTGAGCCGGTAACCGACGTTGCGCACCGTGCCGATCAGCTGCTCGAGGTCGCCGAGCTTGGCGCGCAAGCGGCGCACGTGGACGTCGACCGTGCGTGTGCCGCCGAAATAGTCGTAGCCCCACACCTCGCTCAGCAGCTGCTCGCGCGTGAAGACCCGTGCGGGGTGCGTCGCGAAGAAGTGGAGCAACTGGAACTCCTTGTACGTGAGGTCCAGCGGATGCCCGTGCACCTTCGCCGAGTAGGAGGACTCGTCGATCGTGATGCCCGAGGCCTGGATCCGCGTCGAGACCTGATCCTTCTCGCCGCGTCCCACGGCGAGGCGCACCCGTGCGTCGACCTCGGCGGGGCCCGCCGTGACGAGGACGACGTCGTCGACGCCCCAGTCCGGCGAGACGGCGGTCAAGCCGCCCTCCGTCACGATGAGGATCAGCGGAGCCTCGAGCCCCGTCGTCGTCAGGATCTTGCAGAGCGACTTGGCGCCTGCCAGATCGGCGCGTGCGTCCACGAAGATGACGTCCGCGCTCGGGGCGTTCACGAGCTGAGCCGGTTCGGCTGGGATCTGACGGACGCCATGGCCCAGCAGTTCGAGTGCAGGCAGAGCCACGCCGTCGCCTCGCGCGGAACTCAGTACCAGTAGCTGTGCCACGTCGCCCTCCGTGATTGATTATCTTAGGGTGGGTCCCATGGCCACGCCCTCGCTCGCACCGCGGCGCTCTGCCGGCACGGTCGGCGCGGTCTGGATCGTCGCGGCGCTCGCCGGCATCGCGATCGGCATCTTCGCCACACCGGAGTGGCGCGCACCGTGGCTGACGGTCGCGCTGGGCGGCTCGCTCGTCCTCGCCTTCCTGCTCCAGATCCTCTCGGGGACGTCCCATCGCTTCATCGAGCGCGTCGCCCTGAGCGTCCTCGGCGCCCTTGTCGTGCTTGGCATCGAGAGCATCGGTTTCGCCGTCGCCGCTCTGTTTCCGGTCTAAGGTAAGAGGATGGACCTCGTCGCGCTGGAACTCTTCTTCGTCGGGCTGCTGGGTCTCGCCTCCCTCGCGATCCTCTTCGTCTCCGGAGTCGTGATCAAGAACCTCTACCGCGGCCAGCGCTGACCGTCGTGTTCGAGCTTCCGACCGACCTTCCCGCCGACCTCGTCCCTCTGTCCTGGCTGGTCGGTGTCTGGGAGGGCACGGGAGTCATCGACTACGAGGCCGCCGGCCACCACTACGCGGGCGAGTTCCTGCACCGCGTGAGCTTCAGCCATGACGGCGGCCCGTACCTGAACTACTCCGCCTCGGCGTGGCTGCTGCCCGAGGATGGCGAGCGTGCCCCGCTGCTCGCTGAGATGGGGTACTGGCGCCTGTCGCGCACGGCCGCGGAGTCCGACCCCGGTCCGGCCCTTCTTCCGCCGCTGCTCCCGCCGGTCGCCCGGACGGCGGACGACGTGGAGCTGCTCCGCAACACCGAGGGCGGCTTCGATCTCGAGGTCTCCATCGTGCGCGCCGACGGGGTGTGCGAGCTCTACCTCGGCGAGGTCCGCGGTCCGCGGATCGACATCGCGACCGACGCCGTCGTCCGGACCGCCGGCGCGAAGGCCTACGCGGCCGCGTCGCGCATGTACGGGCTCGTCGACCGCCATCTGCTGTGGGCGTGGGACATCGCGGCGCTCGGCACCGAGCTGTCCGCCCACGCGTCCGCCCGACTCGCGAAGGCCGACTGATGGATGCCGAGCTGCGGACGATCCCCGGCGCCGTCGTCGACGAGCGCGGGCTCCAGCACAGCGGTTCGCCGCTGACGGAGCAGCGCGCGCTCGCCGAGGGCGGGGCGCTCGCGATCCTCGACGATCGCGCGGTGATCGCCGTCGGCGGTCCCGACCGGCTCACGTGGCTCGACTCGATCACGTCCCAGGCGCTCGCCCGGCTCGAGCCGGGCGTGAGCACCGAGCTGCTCGTGCTCGACCCGCAGGGGCACGTCGAGCACGCCGCCGGCGTCCTCGACGACGGTGAGACCGCCTGGCTCCTCGTCGACCGCGACCGGGCGGCGGGCCTGCTGGCCTGGCTCCTGAAGATGCGTTTCCGCCTGCGCGTGGAGCCGTGGGACGCCTCGGCGGAGTACGCGGTCGTCGGCGGCACGCCGGACGCCCTCGCGGGCGTCGCGGTGGCTTCGCCCGCCGGCACCCCGCTCCTGTGGCGCGACCCGTGGCCCGGCGTCTCGGACGGCGGCGTCGGCTATGCCGACGACGCCGACCACCCGGGCTCCGCGCGCCACTGGGCCGAGGCCGTCGTAGCCTGCGCCGAGCGCAGCCGGCTCATCGCCGAAGCCGCCGCGGGGGAGCGGGCGATCGCGGGACTGCTGGCGGTGGACGCGCTGCGCATCGCGGCGTGGCGGCCCTCGGCGGCCGAGCTCGACGAGCGCTCGATCCCGCACGAGCTCGACTGGCTCCGCACCGCCGTGCACCTCGACAAGGGCTGCTACCGCGGCCAGGAGACCGTCGCGAAGGTGCACAACCTCGGGCATCCGCCTCGCCGTCTCGTCGCGCTGCAGCTCGACGGGAGCGACAGCGTGCTGCCCGCGCCCGGTGCCGAGGTCCGCGTCGGCGACGACGTGATCGGCACGGTGCGCGCGGCGGCCGTGCACTACGAGGACGGCCCGATCGCGCTCGCGGTCGTGCGCCGCGCAGCGCCCGTCGACGTCGACTACGTCGTGGACACCGCGGACGGACCCGTCGCAGCCTCGCCGCGGGTCGTCGTGCCGGCGGAGGCCGGGGCGGCGGCATCCGTCCCCCGCCTGCCCCGGCTGAATCGCCGCCCGCCCGCGTCGTGAGCGCCCCGCGCGATCCCGCGACGGGTCCGGTCCCGACGGGATGGCGACGGGCGATCGATCCGCGGGCCGCCCTCGGACGCGTGCGGGACTCGTGGCCCGCGATCCTGCAGATCGTCGTGGCGGCGACGGCGGCCTACGCGTTCGCGTTCTTCGTGATCGGGCATCCGAATCCGATCCTTGCGGTGACGATCCCGATCTCCAGCCTCGGCCTCGCCGGGGACGCCCGACCGCTGCGGGTGCTGGAGACCGTGGTCGGGATGCTGTTGGGCGTCTTCATCGCGGAGCTCCTGCTGGTGGTCGCCGGCACCGGCTGGTGGCAGGTGGCGCTCGCGATGACGATCACACTGCTCATCGCCCGGGCCCTCTCCGCGCAGCCGGGATTCGCGATCGTGGCGGCGATCCAGTCCGCGATCGTCGTCGTGCTGCCCACCATCGCGCCGTTCGCGCGCTTCGAGGATGCCGTGGTCGGCGCCGTCGTGGCGCTCCTCGCGACCGCGCTGCTGCCGCGTCGCATCCGCCATGACGAGCTGCGGAAGGCGAAGGCCCTGTTCGCCGCGTTCGACTCCGCCGCGGGCGCTGTCGGGCAGGGGCTGCGCCGCGGCGACCGCTTCCGGGCCGAGCGGGGTCTCGAGAAGGCCCGCGCGCTGAGCCCGCTCGTCGAGGAGTGGCGGATCGCCCTCGACTCCGCGGTCGCGGTCGCGCGGATCTCGCCCTTCCTCCGTCGCGGGCGCGCTGAGCTGATCCGCCACGAGCGTGTACGCCGGGCGATGGACCTCGCGGTGCGCAACCTCCGCGTGCTCGCGCGGCGCGCCGTCTACCAGACCGACGACGGGGTGAGCCGCCCGGTCGTCGCCAGCCTCCTCGGCGAGATCGTCGCCGCGGCCGGCCTCATCAACGAGGCGCTCGACGACATCGCGTTCGAGCCGGCCGCCCGGGAGGCGCTCCTGGCGCTCGCCGGAGGCCTCGATCCGCGGAAGATCCTCCCCGACGGGTCGCTCGGTGACCAGGACCTCGCCTACGCGCTGCGGCCGATCGTCGTGGATCTCCTCACCGCGACGGGCCTGTCGAGCGCCGACGCGCGCGCGGCCGTCCCGCGCATCTAGGGCCCGGGGGCGACCGCCGCCCAGGGGACCGTGACCTCGCCGAGGCGCCAGCGGGAGCGGGCCGGCAGCGGCCACTCGTGCGCCAGCGCCGCGAGCGCGGACCGCCACCGGTGGACCGGGCCGAACGGCGACAGCGGCGCGGCGCGGATCCACTCCCGGTCGAGCGCCGTGAGGAAGTCGTGCACGCGCTCGCCGGGCACGTTGCGGTGGATCAGCGCCTTCGGCAGCCGCTCGGCGGCGACGCCGGGCAGCTCGAGCCCGGCGAGCCGCAACGACACGGTGAGCGTCCGCGGGTTCCCGTCCGGGCCGACCTCGACCCACGTCGCGATCCGTCCGAGCTCGTCGCACGTGCCCTCGACGAGGATCCCGCCGGGCGCGAGCCGCGCGGCCATGCGCCGCCAGGCATCCGCGACCTCGCCCTCCTCGTACTGCCGGAGCACGTTCATGGCGCGGATGACGACGGGGGACCGGCCGCCGGGAGCCGGCACCTCGAAGCCGCCCCGGGCGAAGCCGACGCGCGCGTCCGGCCGGAACGGCGTCTCGCCCGCGTGCACCTCCGCGAGCTGCGCGCGTGCCCGGGCGACGCGGGCTGGATCGATCTCGAGCCCGAGCACGTCGACGTCGCCCCGGACGCGATGGATCCGCGCCTCCAGCTCCAGTGTCGTCACGGCGCTGGCGCCGAACCCGAGGTCGACGACGAGCGGATCCGCGGTCCGCCGCAGGACGGGATGCCGCGCGATCCAGCGGTCGACGCGGCGCAGCCGGTTGGTGCCGGTCGTCCCCCGCGTGATCTGCCCGACGGGGCGTTCGGCAGCCGTCATGCGTTCCACGATGCCACCTCGGGACGGTCATCTCGCCTCGATATCATGGCGGGATGACCGAGCCCTACACGCTGATCCTGCTCCGCCACGGCCAGAGCGAGTGGAACGAACTCAACCTCTTCACCGGATGGGTGGACGTCCGCCTCACCGAGCAGGGCAAGGCGGAGGCGCAGCGCGGCGGCGAGCTGCTGGCGGAGGCGGGGCTGCTGCCGGACGTGCTGCACACCTCGGTGCTCAGCCGCGCCATCCAGACCGCGAACATCGCGCTGGACGCGGCCGACCGGCTGTGGATCCCGGTGAAGCGCTCGTGGCGCCTCAACGAGCGGCATTACGGCGCGCTGCAGGGCAAGGACAAGGCGCAGACGCTCGCGGAGTTCGGCCAGGAGCAGTTCATGCTGTGGCGCCGGTCGTTCGACGTGCCGCCGCCCCCGCTCGCGGACGACGACGAGTTCAGCCAGGTCGGCGACCCGCGCTACGTCGGGATGGACGGCGTGCTCCCGCGCACCGAGTCGCTGTCGCTGGTGATCGACCGGATGCTGCCCTACTGGCAGAGCGACATCGTGCCGGACCTCCGGGCCGGGAAGACGGTGCTGGTCACCGCGCACGGCAACTCCCTGCGCGGGCTCGTGAAGCACCTGGAGGGCATCGGCGACGACGACATCGCCGCGCTCAACATCCCTACCGGCATCCCGCTCGTGTACCGCCTCGACGCGGACCTGACGCCGATCGGCGCCGGCGAGTACCTCGACCCGGAGGCCGCGGCCGCGGGCGCCGCCGCGGTCGCCGCCCAGGGCAAGCGGTAGGGCTCAGACCGGGGTCTCGCCCGACCAGTCGCCCGTCGCGAGGTACGCGATCTTCTTCGAGACGGCCACGGCGTGGTCGCCGAAGCGCTCGTGGTACCGGCTCGCGAGCGTGGCGTCGACCGTCGCGGTCGCCTCGCCCTTCCACGAGTCGCTCAGGACCTTCTCGAACACGCTGACGTGGAGCTCGTCGAGCTGCGCGTCGATGTCGCGGATCTCCACCCCGATGTTCATGTCGTACGTGCGGAGGAGCTCGGTGAGCTTCCGCGAGATCTGCACATCGAGCGTGCCCATCTCGGTGAACGTGTGCTTGAGGCCCTTGGGGATCGCGCGCTCCGGGAAGCGGAGGCGGGTCAGCTGGGCGATGTGCTCGGCGATGTCGCCCATCCGCTCGAGCGACGCGCTCATTCGCAGCGCCGAGACGATCACGCGCAGATCGGTCGCGACCGGCTGCTGGCGGGCGAGGAGGTCGATCGCGATCTCGTCCAGGGCGACGCTCTTCTTGTCGATCTCCGGGTCGGACTGGATGACCTCTTCCGCGAGCGTCACGTCGCTCGAGCCGAACGCCCGGGTGGCCTTGTCGATCGCGACCGTCACGAGCTCGGAGATCTCGACGAGCCGATCCTGCACATCGGCGAGCGACTGCTGGAAAACTTCGCGCATCGCACATCCTTCCTGGGTAGACGGCCGCGGAGACGGCACAGATCTTGGCGATTCTCGCCATCGAAGGTTAACGTCCGGTGCTGACCGAGTGAATACTGCCGGCCCTCGGGCCGTGGGGCGCGTCTCGGGCCGGATGCCTCGAACGGCGGCATCTACTCTTAGGGAATGGACACGATGCAGGCGGCGCTGAGCCTCCTGCTGGGTCTGTTCATCGGGTGTTCGCTCACGCTTCTCATCACGCTCGCGATCAACGCCCGGAACCGGGCCCGGCGCGACGAATCGACGGCGATCCCGATCGGCGTCCGCGAGGTGCTCGCGGGCATCGACGACGCCGCCACGGTCCTCGACGCATCCGGGACCGTGCAGGCGATCTCCGCCGCCGGCGAGGCGTTCGGCCTCCGCGAGGGCGAGCAGGTGCCCGACCCGCAGGTGCGCGAGCTCGCCCGCACGGCCCGCGCGAACAGCGCGCCGGCCGCCGAGACCATGAGCATCCGCCGGGGGGCGTCCGCGGCCGAGACGCGGGTGATCTCGGCGCGTGCCGTACCGCTGTCCCAGCGCCTCGTGCTCGTCATCATGCGCGACATCACCGAGCGGGAGCGCGTCGAGCAGATGCGTCGTGACTTCGTCGCGAACACGAGCCACGAGCTGAAGACCCCCGTCGGCGCCGTCAGCCTCCTCGCCGAGGCGATCGAGTCCGCCGCCGACGACCCCGAGCAGGTGCGCGTCTTCTCCCGCCGGCTCACCGCGGAGGTGAACCGCCTCTCGTCGCTCACGTCGCGCATCATGAACCTCTCCCGGCTGCAGGCGGCCGACGAGCTCGGCGAGGTGCGCGAGGTGCCGGTGGACGAGTTCGTGGCATCCGCCATCGAGGCCAACGCGATCCAGGCGGGCTCCGCCGGCGTGGAGCTCGTGCGCGGCGGGATGCGCGGCCTCTACGTCCGCGGCGACCGGCAGGTGCTCGCCGAGGCGATCGGCAACCTCATCGCCAACGCGATCGCCTACTCTCCTCGTGGCTCGAGCGTCGGCGTCGGCGTGAAGGCGGTCGCCGACACCGTGGAGATCGCCGTCACCGACCGCGGCATCGGCATCCCGGACGAGGAGCAGGAGCGCATCTTCGAGCGCTTCTACCGCACGGATCACGCGCGTTCGCGCCGGACCGGGGGCACGGGCCTCGGACTGTCGATCGTCAAGCACGCCGTCCAGCGGCACGGCGGCGAGGTGCGGCTCTGGTCACGCCCGGGCCGCGGCTCGACGTTCACGGTGAGCATCCCGATCGCCACGGTGCCGGCCGACACGTCGTTCCCCGTCGAGAAGCGTCCCCGCAAGCCCAAGAAGAAGAAGCCGAAGAACCCGAATGGAGTGCTCGCATGACCCGCGTACTGATCGTCGAGGACGAGCCGGATCTCGCCGACCCGCTGGCGTATCTGCTGCGCCGGGAGGGCTTCGACGTCGAGATCGCCGATGACGGCGCCGCCGCGCTGGCCTCGTACCACGAGCACGGCGCGGACATCGTGCTGCTCGACCTCATGCTTCCCGGGATGCCCGGCACCGAGGTCTGCCGTCAGCTGCGCGGCGAGTCGAACGTGCCGATCATCATGCTCACCGCGAAGGACTCCGAGGTCGACATCGTCGTCGGGCTGGAGCTCGGCGCCGACGACTACGTCACGAAGCCGTACTCGGCCCGCGAACTCCTCGCGCGGATGCGGGCGGTGCTGCGCCGGTTCTCGCACGTGGAGTCCGACCTGGAGGAGCACGTCCTCGCCGGCGGCCGTGTGACGCTCGACATCGACCGGCACACCGTCGCGGTCGACGGCGACGAGATCAGCATGCCGCTCAAGGAGTTCGAGCTGCTCGAGGTGCTCATGCGCAACGCCGGCCGCGTGCTCACCCGCGGGCAGCTCATCGACCGCGTCTGGGGCACCGACTACTTCGGCGACACCAAGACGCTCGACGTGCACATCAAGCGGATCCGTTCACGGATCGAGCAGAACCCGGGCGAGCCGAACATGCTCGTGACGGTGCGCGGCCTCGGCTACCGGTTCGAGGCCTGAGCCGGCTCGCGCCGGCGGCGGCTCACGGGTTGAGGAGCCGGTAGTCGCCGACGGCGCTCAGCACCGGGACCAGGACCGTGACGCCGGTCGCGTTGCCGGACTGGAACGTGATCGGGATGGTCTGACCCGGCAGCGTGCCGAGGTTCTGGATCGGCAGCGGGTCGGTGCCCTGCGCGCCGAGGCTGACCGTGGAGTGCGCGGGGACGCGGACGCGGCGCGAGCCGTTGTTGTTGATGTCGAGGTTCAGCGTCTGGGCCGTGTCGGTGTCGTTGATGATCGCCGCGACGAAGTTGCCCTTCGTGCCGTCCTCGTTGCCGACGACGAGCGCGTTGCGCACCTGGAGCGGGCCGCTCTCCGCAGGAACGTTCATCCCGTCCGAAGGGGAGTAGGGCACCGTCGTGCTCACCGGCGTGAGGAAGGCGCATCCGGTCGCTCCGAGAGCGATGGCGGCACCCAGCGCGATGGCCGCGACGAAGCGCGGTGCGAGCGGCGCGATGAGGCGCGATTTCACGGTTCCTCCCACAGGGATCTCGGCGTCCACCCTGAAGTCTAGAGGGTCGGCGCGACCCCGTCCGGACGGGGTCTCCGGCGGTGAACGGCGAACCTTAGCGCATAACCGCTGTGGTATGGTTGAAGCCGCCGAAAGGACATAACTCCATGCTTTTTGAGGTTGGCGAAACGGTCGTCTATCCGCACCACGGGGCCGCAACGATCGCCGAAGTGAAGACCCGCATCATCAAAGGCGAAGAGAAGGTCTATCTCAAGCTGCGAGTGACTCAAGGGGACCTGACGATCGAGGTGCCGGCCGACAACGTCGACCTCGTGGGCGTCCGCGACGTGATCGGCACCGATGGGCTGGAGCGGGTGTACGAGGTGCTGCGCGCCGAGTTCACCGAGGAGCCCACGAACTGGTCGCGCCGGTACAAGGCGAACCTCGAGAAGCTCGCCTCCGGTGACGTCATCAAGGTCAGCGAGGTCGTCCGCGACCTGTGGCGCCGCGATCAGGACCGCGGTCTTTCGGCGGGGGAGAAGCGGATGCTCGCGAAGGCCCGCCAGATCCTCGTCTCCGAGATCGCGCTCGCGCTGAAGAACGACGAGGAGCAGGCGTCCGGCGTCCTCGACGAGGTCCTCGCCTCCTGAACGCGGTCACGCCGGTGCCGCGCATCGCGGTCGTCGTCGTGGCGGCCGGCTCCGGCACGCGACTGGGCGGGGCACTGCCGAAAGCGTTCGTCGGGCTCGACGCGCATACGATCCTCCGGCACGCGCTCCGGGGCGTGTTCGCGGTCGCGCACGAGACGCAGGTCGTCGTCGTGGCGCCGCGCGAGTTCGTCGGCGATGCGCGAACGGATGCCGAGGAGGCCGCGGGCTCGCGGCGCGAGCTCGTGAGCGTCGTGTCCGGCGGGATGACGCGGCAGGAGTCGGTCGCGGCGGGGCTCGCCGCCGTGTGGCCCGACGTCGAGATCGTGCTCGTGCACGATGCCGCGCGCGCCCTGACGCCGCCCGACGTCTTCGATCGCGTGATCGAGGCGGTCGACGAGACCGGCTGGGGCGTGGTCCCCGTGCTGCCGGTCGTCGACACCATCCGGCGCGTCTCGGGCAGCGAGATCCTGGGCGTCGTGGACCGGTCCGAGCTCGCCGCGGCCCAGACGCCGCAGGGATTCCGGCGCGAGATCCTCGACACCGCGTACCGCGTCGCCGACCGCGAGTACACGGACGACGCCGCGCTCGTCGCGGCGGCGGGCCATCAGGTCGCGACCGTCGCCGGCGATGCGCGCGCCTTCAAGATCACGACGCCCGCCGACCTGGAGCGGGCGCGTTCGCTCGTGGCCGTCCATCCGGTCCCCGCGGTCGCCGGTGCGGCCGCGGCGGGTGCGCCGCGCGTCGGCCTCGGCACCGACGTGCACGCGTTCGGCGGGGACGGGGTCCTGTGGCTCGCGGGCCTGGAGTGGCCCGGCGAGCCGGCGCTCTCCGGCCACTCGGACGGGGATGCCGTCGCGCACGCGATCGTCGACGCGCTGCTGTCCGCGGCGGGGCTCGGCGACATCGGCAGCCGCTTCGGCACGTCGCGCCCGGAGTTCGCGGGTGCGCACGCCGACGTCTTCCTCGCCCACACGCGCGGGCTCCTCGGCGCCGCCGGCTGGACCATCGGGAACGTCGCGGTGCAGGTGCAGACCACGCGGCCGCGGTTCGCGGCACGGCGCGAAGAGGCCGAGCGCACCCTGTCGGCGGCCCTGGGCGGGGCATCCGTCTCCGTCTCGGCCACGACGACCGACGGCCTGGGGTTCCCCGGCCGGGGCGAGGGCGTGGCCGCCTTCGCCGTGGCCCTTCTCCTCCCCGCCTGACCCCCTCTCCGGGTCGGCCTCGGCCTGACCCCCACCCCGCGAGAACGCGCGTATGTCACAGACACGCCGTAGGAACGTGACATACGCGCGTTCTCGGCGGGAGGTGGCGGGGCTGGGGGGGGCGGGGAAGGGAGGGGTGCGCCGACTACGCTGGGACGGGTGACCGTCCGGCTCTACGACACGAAGGTGCAGGCGCTGCGTGAGTTCCTGCCCCGCGAGGCCGGGAACGTCACGATGTACGTCTGCGGACCCACCGTGCAGTCCGGTCCGCACATCGGCCACCTGCGGGGCGCGCTCGCGTTCGACCTCCTCCGCCGGTGGCTCGCGCACCGCTTCGAGCGGGTCACGTTCGTGCGCAACGTCACCGACATCGACGACAAGGTGCTCGCGAACGCGACGGACGACGAGCCTTGGTGGGCGCTCGCGTACCGGATGGAGCTCGAGTTCACGAGCGCGTATGCCGCGATCGGCATCCTTCCTCCGACGTACGAGCCGCGCGCGACCGGATCCATCCCGCAGATGATCGAGCTGATCGAGCACCTGATCGCCGCGGGCCACGCCTACGCCGCGCCGGACGGGTCGGGCGACGTCTACTTCGAGGTGCGCTCGTGGCGCGGATATGGCGCGCTCACGCACCAGGGGCTCGATGCCATGGAGGCGGCGGATGCCGACCCGCGCGGGAAGCGCGACCCGCACGACTTCGCCCTGTGGAAGGGTGCGAAGGCCGGCGAGCCGGCGAGTGCGACCTGGGCAGCGCCGTGGGGCGCGGGCCGGCCGGGCTGGCACATCGAGTGCTCCGCGATGTCGCGCCGCTACCTCGGACCCGAGTTCGACATCCACGGCGGCGGCCTCGACCTGCGGTTCCCGCACCACGAGAACGAGCTCGCGCAGTCGGCCGCCGCGGGCGACGCGTTCGCACGGTATTGGGTGCACAACGGGCTCGTGACGGTCGAGGGACAGAAGATGTCGAAATCGCTCGGCAACTTCGTGCTCGCGCACGACGTGCTTGCGACCCGGGACCCGCTCGTGGTGCGCTACGCGCTCGCGGCCGCGCACTACCGCTCGAGCCTCGACGTCTCCGCGCAGGCGTTCGACGAGGCGGAGGCCGCGCTTGACCGCATCCGCACGTTCCAGACGCGTGTCGTCCGGGCGAACGGCGGTGTGCCGGTGGCCGGCGGGATCCCCGAGGACTTCGCCGCCGCGCTCGACGACGACCTCGGCGTCCCGCAGGCGCTCGCGGTCGTGCACGAGACGGTGCGGACCGGGAACGCGGCACTGGATGCCGGCGATCTCGCGGCCGCGATCCTCGCGCACGGGGAGGTGTCGAGCATGACCGGCGTCCTCGGGATCGACCCGAGCGACAGCCTGTGGCGCTCCGCGGACGGTGGGCCGGCGGCATCCGCGCTCGACGCGCTGCTGCGCACGATGATCGCGCAGCGGGCGGAGGCGCGCGCCGCGAAGGACTGGGCCGCGGCGGACCGCGTCCGCCACGCGATCGCCGAGGCCGGGATCACACTCGAGGACACGGCGGACGGGACGCACTGGACCATTGCGGCCGGAGAGGAAGGGCGTTCATGACGAAGCCAGGACGGCCGGGCGCGCGACGCACCGGAAGCAAGAAGGGCGCGACCAAGGGCAGCGGCGGGCAGGGGCGCAAGGCGCTCGAAGGCAAGGGCCCGACGCCCAAGGCGGAGGATCGTGCCTGGCATCCCGCGGGTCAGCGCAAGGCCGCGCAGGAGCGGTTCATCGCCGCGGGCGGCCGCCCGAAGCCGCGCGCGACGAACGTCAACCGCCCGTCGCGCGGGAAGGACGCCGCGGACACCGAGACGGTGACCGGGCGTAACAGCGTCCTGGAGGCCCTGCGCACGCGCATCCCCGCGACCGCGCTCTACGTCGCGCAGCGCGTCGAGATGGACGACCGGGTCAAGGAGATGCTGTCGATCGCGACGCACCGGGAGATCCCGGTGCTGGAGGTGACGCGGCCCGAGCTCGACCGCATGGCGGGTCCGGACGGGGTGCACCAGGGCGTGGCGCTGAAGGTGCCGCCGTACGAGTACGCGCATCCGCAGGATCTGCTGGAGCAGATCTTCGACGCGGACCAGGTGCCGCTCATCGTCGCGCTCGACGGCGTGACGGATCCGCGGAACCTCGGCGCCATCATCCGCTCCACCGCCGCCTTCGGCGGTCAGGGGGTCATCGTGCCGCAGCGTCGCAGCGCGGGCGTCACCGCAGCGGCGTGGAAGACGAGCGCGGGCGCCGCGGCGCGCGTGCCCGTCGCGATCGCGCCGAATCTCACCACGACGCTGCGCGAGTTCAAGAAGCAGGGCGTGTTCGTCCTGGGGCTCGACGGCGGCGGCGACGTGTCGCTGCCCGGCCTCGAGCTCGCCGACCGGCCGGTCGTGGTCGTGGTCGGATCGGAGGGGAAGGGCCTGTCGCGGCTCGTCACCGAGACGTGCGATCAGATCGTGTCGATCCCGATCTCGGCGACGACCGAGTCCCTGAACGCCGGGATCGCGGCATCCGTCGCGCTCTACCAGATCTCGACGGCGCGTGCCGCGCTCGACGGCTGACGCATTCGCGGGAATGAAGTCGCGGCGCCGCGGATTGTTTCTGCCGTAACCCCGTTGACGGAAGGAATGCCATGACTCGTATCGCTGTGCTCGGAGGGACCGGATACGCCGGTCGCAACGTCGTGGAAGAGGCCGTGCGCCGCGGCCACGACGTGGTCTCGGTCGCTCGCAAGGGCGCCGCCGAGCGCGTGCCGGGCGCCACCTATGTCGAGGGCACCGTGCTGGACGTGCCCGGTCTCGTGGCCGAGCTCGAGGGCGTCGACGTGGTCTTCTCGGCCGTCGCGCCCCGCGGCGACATGCTCGGCAAGCTCCGGCCCGCGATCGCGGAGCTCTCCGAGGCCCTTCCGGACAGCGTCCGCATCGGGTTCACCGGCGGTGCCGGCGGAAGCCTGGTCGCGGCCGGCGGCCCGCGCCTGATCGACACCGACGGCTTCGCGGACGAGTACAAGCCCGAGGCCCGCGAGGCGGTCGACATCCTCGAGGACCTCGAGCAGACGCCCGCATCGCGCGACTGGTTCTACGTCCACCCCGCCGGCGGCTTCGGCGCCTGGGCGCCCGGTGAGCGCACCGGCACGTACCGCGACGGCGGCGACGTGCTCGTCGTGGACGCCGACGGCGAGTCCTTCATCTCCGGTGCCGACTTCGCGGTCGCGGTCCTCGACGAGATCGAGAGCCCGAAGCACCGCCGCGAGCGCTTCACCGTCGGCTACTGACCGACCCGCCGGCGCGGCCCGGCCCACCTCCCGCGAGAGCGCGCGTATGTCACGAAACAGGCCCGTTTCCGTGACATAAGCGCGTTCTCGCGGAGGAGGGGGCGAGGCCCGGGCGCGCGGAGGAGGGGGCGGGGCCCGGGCGGGCGGAGAGGGGGGCGGGGGTCAGACGAGGTCGCGCCAGTCGAGCTCGGCGTCGTCGTCGTGGGCGGGATCGGGCGGGAGGACGGACAGGCTCACCGTCTCCGTCGGCGGGCCCATCACGGTGGCCTCGTCGTTGCGGTGCCGCAGCACGTCGTCGACATAGGACGTCAGCACCTCGGCGAGCGGCACGGCGGTGCCCCGCGCCTGGGACATGTACCAGCGGTGCTCCAGCACCTGGTGGAAAACCTCCGCCGGCTCCAGCTTGGCCCGCAGATCGAACGGGATCGCCCGCACCACGGGCTCGAACACGCGGGTGAGCCACTCGTGCGCGACCACCTCCTCGTCGTCGCCGGCTCGCGAAACACGCACCCGGAACTCGTCGAGGTCGTTCAGCAGCCGCCGGGCCTGGTTCTCCTCGACGTCGAGGCCGGTCAGCCGGATCAGGCGCCGCTGGTGGTGCCCGGCATCCACGACCTTGGGCTGGATCGAGACCCGCCCGCCGTCGGCGGTGGCCTGGATCGACATCTCGCCGATGTCGAAGCCGAGCGCGTTGAGCCGCTGCACGCGCTCCGTGATACGCCAGGACTCGTTCGACGCGAAGCTCTCCTGGTCGGTCAGCGCCGCCCACAGCGAGCGATAGGAGGAGAGGATGCCGTCGGCGATCTGGGCTGCGTCGACGCCGCCCTCGAGCCGGCCGCCGGCCTCGAGGTCCATGATCTCGCCCGCGATGTTCACCCGGGCGATCTCCAGGTCCTGCTCGCGCTGCCCGTCGGACAGGCCGCCCTCGTGCAGCTCGCCGGTCTCCGCGTCGACGAGATACGCGGCGAACGCCCCGGCGTCGCGACGGAAGAGCGTGTTCGAGAGGGAGACGTCGCCCCACGCGAAGCCGACGGTGTGCAGCCGGACGAGGAGCACGGCGAGCGCGTCGACGAGGCGGGTCGCCGTGTGCGGGCGCAGCACCTGCGTGAACAGCGCGCGGTAGGGGAGGGAGAACCTCAGGTGCGCGGTGACGAGGACCGCCGGGAGGGGCTCGCCCGCGGCATCCGTCCGTCCGCCGATCACCGCGACCCGCTCGACGCACGGCACCGCGAGCCGGTGCAGGTTGCCGAGCATGTCGTACTCGCGCTGGGCCATCTCCTCGGTCGTCTCCTTGACCGCGATGACCCGGCCGGACAGCGTCGCGAACCGGACCAGGTGCCGGGAGATGCCCTTGGGCAGATAGACGATCGACGAGCTCGGCCAGTCCGCCAGCGGCAGATGCCAGGGGAGGGTGAGCAGGCCGGGATCGACCGCCGTCGCGGCGATCGTGAGAGTCTCGGGCATCCGTGTCTCTCCCGGTGTCGCGACGGCGGTCGTGGGGTCAGGCCGCGGCGATCGCCTTGTCGGTGAGGCGCTCGCCCGTCTCCGGGTCGAACACGTGCACGTGACCCGGGACCGGGGCGAGCACGATCCGCTCCCCGGCGTTCGGGTGACGGCGCCCGTCGACGCGCGCGACGATGTCGGTGCGCTTGCCCTCGATCTCGGAGTGGCCGTACAGGTAGCCGTCGGCGCCGAGCTCCTCGACGAGGTCGACCATGACCGAGAGGCCCTGGCCGTCCGCCGGGTTCACGACGAGATCCTCCGGACGCACGCCGATCATGACCTCGCTGCCGGTCGCCTTGCCGAGCGTGTCGGCCTCGACGGGGGCGGTGAGGGTGCCGAAGCGGATGCCGCCCTCGGCGAGGTCGACGGGGAACAGGTTCATCGCCGGCGATCCGATGAAGCCGGCGACGAAGATGTTCTTCGGCGTCTCATACAGGTCGCGAGGCGAGCCCACCTGCTGCAGGATGCCGTCCTTCAGCACCGCGATACGGTCGCCCATCGTAAGCGCCTCGGTCTGGTCGTGCGTCACGTAGACCGTGGTGACGCCCAAGCGCCGCTGCAGCGAGGCGATCTGCGTGCGCGTCTGCACGCGCAGCTTCGCGTCGAGGTTCGACAGCGGCTCGTCCATGAGGAAGACCTGCGGCTCGCGGACGATCGCGCGGCCCATCGCAACGCGCTGACGCTGGCCGCCCGAGAGGGCCTTCGGCTTGCGCGTCAGGTACTGCTCGAGGTCGAGGAGCTTCGCGGCCTCGAGAACGCGCTTGGCGCGCTCGTCCTTGTTCACGCCGGCGATCTTGAGCGCGAAGCCCATGTTCTCGGCGACCGTCATGTGCGGGTAGAGCGCGTAGTTCTGGAAGACCATCGCGATGTCGCGATCCTTCGGCGGGATGTCGGTGACGTCGCGGTCGCCGATCAGGATGCGGCCGGAGTTGACCTCTTCGAGGCCGGCCAGCATGCGCAGCGACGTGGACTTTCCGCATCCGGAAGGACCGACCAGGACGAGGAACTCCCCGTCGCCGACGTCGAGGTCGAGCTTGTCGACCGCGGGGCGGGTGCCCCCGGGATAGAGGCGGGTTGCGTTGTCGAACGTGACGGACGCCATTTTTTCTTCTCCTTCACCGGCAGGTACGTGCCGGACGATCCGTAGTGCAGGAATGAGCGGGGGCTTGCCCGCACGCCCGAGGCGGGCGCAGAGCCAGTATTCCACTCCGGCCGGGGAGCGTGGTCCGTCGCCCTGTCTGGGCTTTCTCAGCCAGCCTGGCTAACATCGAACGAGCCGCGAGTTCCCGTGCGGTGCGCCGGGCGAGTCCCGGCTCCTGTCTTCTGCCGAGGTTTTTGCATGTCCAGCGACGACTCTTCGAACGATTCCGCTCCGCGGGATCGGCGTGAGGCGGTACGCGAGAAGGCTCAACTCGTCCATGCGAAGCAGTCCCGGATGCGGGTGCTGCGCGCGGCGGCTCTCTCACTGAGCGCGATCGTGGTCGTCGGCGCGATCGCCGGTGGCGTGTATTGGGCGGTGTCGTCCTCGACGTCGCGTCCGCAGCTCGATCCCGTGGGCGCGAGCGGCGACGGCTTCCCCGTGACGGTGGTGTCCGGCGTGCAGGGGCAGCAGAGCCAGAACGGCGACTCGGTGAGCGGGTCCAACCCGACGGCGGAGCAGCCCCAGGCCGTTCCCACGCCGACCGCGACCGCGGCGCCGCAGGTGTCGATCGACATCTACATCGACTACCTCTCGCCGCAGGCGAAGGAGTTCCAGCTCGCGAACGTCCAGCAGCTGTCGACGTGGGTCGAGCAGAAGTCCGTGAACCTCACCTACTTCCCCGTCGCGATGCTGACGGCGAAGTCGAACGGCACGAAGTACTCCGTGCGGGCGGCGAGCGCCGCAGCCTGCGTCGCGACCTACGCGCCCGACAAGTTCTTCTCCTTCAACAACGAGCTGCTGCGGACGCAGCCGGACCAGGATGCCGCGGGCCCGAGCGACGACCAGCTCGCGACGCTCGCGACCTCGGCCGGCGTGGCCTCCACGGACGTCAAGCCCTGCATCCTCGGCGAGAACTACCTCAACTGGGTGAAGGACGCGACCGATCGTGCCCTCGCGGGCATCCCGGGCACGAAGGGCGTGACGCTGACGAGCACGCCGATGATCCTCGTGAACGGTACGCCGTACCTCGGCGCGCTGGGCGACCCGAAGGAGTTCCAGCAGTTCGTGCTGACGGTCTCCAGCGACGCGTACTACAACACGGCGTCGCCCACACCCACGCCGACGGCGTCGGTGACCCCCGCGCACTGAGCCGGCCGGAGCCGCCTCGCTAGACTGAGGCGTCCGCCGACATGGCGCAATTGGTAGCGCACCCGACTTGTAATCGGGCGGTTGCGGGTTCGAGTCCCGCTGTCGGCTCCGATAGGACTTTCGGTCCGGAGCGGAGCGCTGATCCGGAGCAGCATGTCCGGTATGCCCGAGGTGCTTCCCACTCCCGATCCGTCGCCGCGTTCTTCCGGGCTTCCCTGGTCGCGGCCCGGGATATTGGTGGGAGTCGACGGATCCGAGTGCTCGATGGATGCTCTCCGATATGCCGTCGATCTCGCCGGCCCGTTGGGTCTGCCCGTCCATGCGATGGCGGTCTGGGACTACCCTGTGCTCCTGTTCGGCGAGTACACGACGCCCTACGGCGCGGAGTCGCTCGCCATGGAGGCCGAGCGGGTGCTGGATGCGGCGGAGCAGGCAGTGTTCGCCGGCTCGACCCCCGAGTGGTTCAGTGCCAGCAACCATCGCGGGCAGGTCGCCCGCGAGCTCGTCGAGGCATCCAAGGACGCCGCGATGCTGGTGGTCGGCAGTAGAGGTCACGGCGGGTTCACGGGCCTCCTCATCGGTTCGGTGGGTCTCGCCTGCGTGACGCACGCGCACTGTCCGGTCCTGGTCTTCCGATACGCCACCGCCTCGGAGGCGGAGGCATCTCACCCACAGGAGGGAACAGAATATGGGCATCGCAATGGACTCTGACGCCGTCGTGCGGGACCGTGTCGAGGAGGAACTGGACTGGACGCCGGACGTCGGCTCCGAGCACATCGGGATAGCCGTCAAAGAGGGGACGGTCGCTCTCTCGGGCGAGGTCGAGACCTACGCGGAGAAGCTGGCGGCGAAGCGAGCCGCGCTGCGTGTCCGAGGCGTACGGGCAGTGATCGACGACCTGACGGTCGAGTCGAAGGCCGCCTGGCCGATGTCGGAGGTCGACATCGCCAAGGAGGTCGAGCACGCGCTCGAGATGGCGGCGAACGTCCCGGACACCGTCAAGGCGACGATCGACGGGCACCACATCACCCTGACCGGGCACGTCGCCTGGGACTTCCAGCGTCATGCGGCGATGCGAGCCGTGCAATACCTGCGAGGGGTCTCGTCGGTGACCGATCTGACCACGCTGACCGCGCGCGCCTCCGCGGCGGACGCAGAGACCCGCATCCGAGACGCCCTCACTCGGAATGCTCAGCTCGACGCGAGCACGATCGATGCCACGGTGAGCGGAAACAAAGTGGTCCTCACGGGTCAGGTCCGCTCGTGGGCGGAGAAGCGGCAGGCGGGCGAAGCTGCGTGGGCTTCCCCCCATGTCACCGAGGTCGACAACCGGATCGTCGTCCAGGGCTACTGACCGGACCGAGCGGCCTCCCCTCGCCGACCGGTCAGGAGACCGAATGACCCTACGTCGGGCGTGGCGGACACTCCTTCGTTATCCCTTTGTCATCGCCGCTGTCGGCGCCGCCCTGGTCGCCTTCGGTCTCAGCCTGACACCGGCCGCGGCTGTCTCGCCCTGGGTCGCGGCCGCCTATGCGATCGTGATGGCGGTCCGGTCGAGCTGGGCTGCGGTGCGGAAGATCGCGCGGGGCTCGTTCGGCGTCGACGGGCTGGCCGTCATGGCGATCGTGGCGGCGCTGCTCGTCGGCGAAACATGGGCCGCGTTCGTCGTCGGGTTCATGCTCGCGACCGGAGAGGCCCTCGAGGACTACGCGGCGCATCGGGCCCGGAGCGAGCTCCGCGCGCTCCGGGAGCGGGAACCCACCACGGCCCACCGAATCGACGGCGGGTCGACGCTGACGCTTCCGGTGGACGAGATCCGCATCGGCGACACGGTGCTCGTGCGGTCGGGAGAGATCGTGCCCGTGGACGGGATGCTCCTGGACGAGCGCGGGTCTTTCGACGAGTCGTCGCTGACGGGCGAGAGCCTTCCGGTCGAGAGACACCGGACCGAGGAGGTCGCGAGCGGGGCGGTCAACGGCGCGCAACCGGTGCGACTGCGTGTGCTCCGCGCCGCCGCCGCCAGCCAGTATCAGCAGATCGTCGCCCTCGTCGAGGAGGCATCGCGGTCCCGGGCGCCGACGGTGCGACTCGCCGACAGGTTCGCGCTGCCGTTCACGGCCGTCGCCATCGGCATCGCGGCCGTCGGATGGTGGGTGAGCGGTGATCCCGTGCGCTTCGCCGAGGTGCTCGTGGTCGCCACTCCGTGCCCGCTCATCATCGCGGCGCCGGTCGCGTTCATCGCCGGGATCAGCCGCATGGCGAAGGAGGGGCTGATCGTCAAGAGCTCGACGGCCCTCGAATCACTCCAGCGCGCGCGCACCTTCGCCTTCGACAAGACGGGGACCCTCACGGGGGGTCGCCCGGAGCTCAGGGAGGTCCGTCCCCGGGGGTCGTTCACTCGCGGGGAGGTCCTTCGTCGGGCCGCGATCGCCGAGCAGGCGTCCCCCCATGTGCTGGCGCGAGCCGTGGCGCACGCCGCTCTCCCGGAGAACCCTCGCCTTCCCCAGCCCGACCGCGCTGTCGAGCATCCCGGTGACGGCGTCGAGGCCGATGCGGAGGGCTGTCATGTGGTCGTCGGCGGCCGGTCGTTCGTCGCACGCGCCGTCCAGTCGCCGATCGCCAGCGAGCTGAGGGAGGTCGGTGAATCCGTCGCCTACGTCGCGATCGACGGCGAGCTCGCGGGTGCCCTCGTCTTCCGCGACGAGGTCCGACCGAACGCCCGTGCCGTCGTCGAGGGTCTGCGGGAGCGTGGGATCGCCTCGGTGATCATGCTCACCGGCGATGACGCGGAGACCGCGGCGCGGATCGCGGAGACGGTCGCCATCACCGATGTGCGCGCACGCTGCACCCCGCAGGACAAGGTCGCGGCGATCACCGCCGCCGAGCCCCGCCCCGTCGCGATGGTCGGGGATGGCGTGAACGATGCTCCGGTCCTGGTCGCCGCCGACGTCGGCATCGCGATGGGCGCGGGCGGCGCCACCGCCGCTGCGGACTCGGCGGACATCGTCCTTCTCGCCGACGACCTGAACGGCGTGCTTCGCGCCGTGACCACGGCCCGGCGCACCGTCTCGATCGCGCTGCAGGCGATCGGGATCGGGATCGGCCTCAGCCTGATCCTCATGGTGCTGGCCGTGACGGGATTCGTGCCGGCGCTTCTCGGGGCCTGGCTGCAGGAGGCCGTCGATGTGATCTCGATCCTGTGGGCGCTGCGAGCGGCGGCGCGCCGGGACCGCCGCTGAGACCGCGCGGCTGGTGGCATCGTCCGGCACGTCCTACGCTGGCCCCGACGGCTTGTGTGAGAGGAGCAACCGCGTGGATCCTCTGCCCGTTCCGGATGAATCGCCTCTGGAGCTCGATGACGCGTTCGTCACCCTGCTGGCGCAGACCGAGCGGGCCAGCACGCAGCGGCGCCTGCGCGCGCTGCTCGCCGGGACTCAGGCCCTCGTCGAGGAGCGCGATCTCCCCACCGTGCTCCGCCGGGTGGTCGAGGTCGCCTGCTCGCTCGTCGATGCCGAGTACGGCGCGATGGGGGTCATCGCGCCGGAGCGGGACCATCTCGAGGAGTTCGTGTACGTGGGCCTCGGCCCGGAGCAGGCCGCGCGGATCGGGGATCTTCCCACCGGACACGGACTGCTCGGCGCGCTGATCACCGATCCCCGGCCGATCCGGCTGCCGGAGATCGCGGGGGATCCGCGGGCCGGCGGGTTCCCGCCGCATCACCCCCGGATGGACTCGTTCCTGGGCGTCCCGGTCCGGGTGCGCGGCGAGGTCTTCGGGAACCTCTACCTCACCAACCGCCGCGACGGGGAGTTCACGGAAGAGGATGAGCAGCTCGTCGCCGCCTTGGCCACGACGGCGGGCTTTGCGATCGAGAACGCGCGGCTCCTGGATCGGGCGAAGGCCGGGGAGAGATGGATGTCGGCGGCGGCCGAGCTGTCCGCCGCCCTGCTGTCCACCTCGACGGACACCGCGTACGACCTCGTGGCCAACCGCGTCCGGGAGCTGACGAACGCGGACCTGGTGTGCGTCCTGCTGACGGATGACGACGAGGAGCGACTGCGCGTGGTCGCGGCGCGGGGAACGAATGAGGACAGCCTGCACGGCGCCGTCATCGCGAGCCGTCAGGTCGCCGCCGTCGAGGACGTGTTGCGCACGGGCGAGCCCTGCTCGTTGCCCCGGGAGCCGGAGGACGCGGATGATCCGCTGCGCGTGTGTCGCGATGGCGAGGCCGGTCCGATCCTGGCGGTGCCGCTGCGCACGCGCTCCCGACTCTGGGGTGCGCTCAGCATCGCCCGCGACCCCACGGGACGCGGCTTCCGGCCGGAGGACCGGGCGAGCGCCTCGGACCTGGCGTCGCGGACCACGATCGCGTTGGAGCTCGCCGCAGCCCGGGAAGCGCAGCAACGGTCCCTGCTGGCCGACGACCGGCGAAGGATCGCACGGGACCTGCACGATCAGGTCATCCAGCAGCTGTTCGGCAGCGGACTCTCCCTTCAAGCGCTCGCGGGATCGCTCGAGAACTCCGCCGACCGGGAGCGGATCGCCGAGGTCGTCGAACAGATCGACGGCTCGATCTCCCAGATCCGCACCGCGATCTTCGCGCTCTCGCAGCGTGACGAGAGCTCCCTCCGGCATCGCGTTCTCGACGTGGTCACCGAGCTCTCGTCCGCGCTCGCGCATCCACCCGCCGTGCGGTTCGGCGGCCCCGTCGACCACGCGATCGTCGGAGAGCTCGCCGCCGATGTCGTCGCGGTGACCCGGGAGCTGCTGAGCAACGCGATCCGGCACGCGCACGCGGGCGCGATCTCTCTCGAGGTGGCGGTCGTGGACGGATGGGCCTCCGTGCACGTCGAGGACGACGGCGTCGGGCTCGGGGGAGCCACCCGCCGGAGTGGTCTCGCCAATCTCTCCGAGCGGGCCGAGGCGCTTGGTGGCCAGCTCGTCTTCGGCTCGCCGGAGCCGGGGACATCGGTGCGCTGGCGTGTTCCGCTGAGGGTCTTGGGAGAGCGCCGGAAGGAGGAGCAGTCGTGATCCGTGTCTTCCTCGCCGACGATCACGAGATCGTGCGCCGCGGAATCGCGGATCTGCTGAGCACGCAGGCCGACATGGCCGTGGTGGGCGAGGCGGCGAGCGTCCGGCAGGCCCGTGGTCGCATCGACGCGACCCATCCCGACGTCGCGGTGCTCGACGTCCGTCTCCCCGACGGGAGCGGCATCGACCTGTGTCGCGACGTCCGGTCCCGGCTCCCCGAGATCCGTTGCCTCATCCTCACCGCCTACGACGACGACGCGGCGATGAACGCGGCCGTCCTCGCCGGCGCCGCCGGCTACGTCATCAAGGACGTCGGCGGCGCCAACCTCGTGGATGCCGTGCGAAGGGTGGCCTCCGGGCATTCGCTCCTGAGCCCGTCGCTCGCGAAGCGGGCGGCGCATCGCATCCGTCAGCGCGCCGACGAGGATCCACGGCTCGGCTCGCTCGGTCTGCGGGAGAAGCAGATCCTGCGGCTCATCGCGGACGGATTGACGAACCGGCAGATCGGGGACCGCCTCGGCATCGCGGAGAAGACCGTGAAGAACTACGTCTCCTCACTCCTGAACAAGCTCGGGTTGGAACGGCGCACACAGGCTGCCGTCTTCCAGGTGGAGCATCCGTCTTTCTGAGCTTTCCGCGCCTTGCTCGCCGGCGCCGTCGACCGTCAGACGACGGCGCCGTGATGCCGCGCGGGGGCCCCGGAACCGGCACGCGGGTGGGCCGGCACGACGCAGACGGGACATTCGGCGTGCCAGAGCACGTCCTGCGCGACGGAGCCGAGGATGCCGCCCGTCAGCAGCCCGGTCTGGTGCGTTCCGAGGGCGAGGAGCGAGGACCGTCCGGCGAAGCGGAGCAAGGCTGCCGCACGGCTGTCGCGGACGAGCTCTGTCTCCACGGCCACCGTCGGGTAGCGCTCCGCGACCCACCTCACGGCGGTGTCCACGATGCGGCGATGCTCCTGGATCACCGGTTCGGGGAGGGGGTCCACGACCACCGATCCTGTGGTGAAGGCGGGAGTGGGCATCAGCCAGGCGTGCACGAGTCGGAGGGTGGAGCCGGTGGCGTGCGCTTCCGCGGCGGCGAACGCCAGCGCGGGCAGGGACGACGTGTCATCCGCGATGCCGACCGTGATCGGCTCCTCTCCTTCCGCCCAGCCGGCGGGCACGAGACAGACCGGGACGCGGGACACGGTCGTCAGGCGCAGCGGCAGTCCGCCGGCCAGGGCCGCGCGGAGGGGGTGGCCGACGTTGATCCCCACGACGAGCAGATCGGCGTCGTCCGCGAACTCGGGGATCGTCTCCAGCACCGATCCCTGGAGGCGGTGGAGCTCGACCTTCAGATAGGGGATGCGCTCTCTCAGGAAGTCCTCCGCGTCACCGAGGCGGTCGAGGGCATCGGAGCGATCGTTCGAGTGACGGGAGACGACGTTGATGACGTCGACCTGAACATCCCCGCGTGCTGCTCGTGCCGTGACCCAGGACAGGGCGGCGACGGATGCGGGACTGCCGTCGTATCCCAGGACGATTCGTTCCATGTGAGTGCCTCCTTCGGGCCTCGGGTTCGACCCTTCCCCAGCACCGTAGAGAGCCGTGGCCGCGCCGCACGGGACCATCGGCCCACCGGATCGACGCGGGTCCGGCTGGGATGGACGACGGAACGGAAGGAACGGACATGACGCACACGACGAGGATGGTCAGCACCCGCCATCTCCGGCCGCCGACGCCGCTCGCGTTGACGGCATCCGCGGTCGAGCGGCTCACCCGCGAGCGGTGCTGGGATCTGCTCGCGACGGAGCACGTCGGTCGGCTGGCGGTGATCCGGCCGGACGGCGGTCCCGACGTCTTCGTGATGGACTACCTCGTCGGCGAGCAGGCCCTGTTCCTGCGCTCGGGGCCGGGAGCGAAGCTCGTCGACGTCACGCACGACCCCCGGATCGCATTCGAGGTCGATGGCCGTGAGGACGGCTTCCAGTGGAGCGTGGTGCTCCGTGGCGTCGCCAACCGGATGAACCGGGACGACGAGATCGAGGCGTCCGGCGTCCTGGACCTGCAGACCACGAGCCCGACGAACAAGTTCAACTACGTGCGCATCACCCCGTCTGCGGTGACCGGATGCCGCTTCCGCCCCCAGCGATGACGAGGGAGCCGGCCGCTCGCCCTGCCCGCAGGTCGTCCAACGCTTGCGCTGTGTCGGCCGGACCGTAGCGGGTGACCGAGGCGCGGAGCCGGAGCTTCCTCGCGAGCCGGAGGAAGGCCTCCCCGTCTGCGCGGGTGTTGGCGGTGACGCTGCGGAGATCGCGCTCGCGGAAGAGGTGGTCCGCGTAGGTCATGGCCGGGACGTCGGACAGGTGGATGCCGGCGACGACGACGGTTCCGCCCGCGGTCGTGGCCTCGAGGGCGACCGGTACGAGCGCTCCTGCGGGCGCGAAGACGATCGCCGAGTCCAGCGGCTCGGGCGGCGCATCGGCCTCCTCGCCGACCGAGCCCAGCCCCAGCGATCGCGCGAGCTCGCGATTCCGCTCCCCGCGAGTCATGACGTGAACGGTCACGCCGGATGCGGCGGCCATCTTCGCGACGAGCGAGCCGCTCGAGCCGAAGCCGTAGATGCCGAGCGTGCCGCCCGCCGGCACCCGTGCACGGCTCAGTGCACGGAAGCCGATGATGCCGGCGCACAGCAGGGGCGCGGTCTCGATGGGGTCGAGATCATCGGGAAAGGAATAGGCGAAGCGCTCGTCCACGAGCACGTACTCCGCGTAGCCGCCGTCCCGATCCCATCCCGTGAATCGCGCGGACGGGCAGAGGTTCTCGCGACCGGAGAGGCACCAGACGCAGCTTCCGCACGTCCCCGCCAGCCAGGCGATGCCGACGCGGTCGCCCGTCACGAATCGTGTCGCGCCAGGACCCGTCCATTGGACCTCGCCCACGACCTGGTGGCCCGGAACCACCGGGGTCCGCCTCGGTGGGAGCTCCCCGTCGATCACATGCAGATCCGTGCGGCAGACGCCGCAGGCCGAGACCCGCACGACGAGCTCCCCGCCCGACGGCTCGGGGATCTCGACGCGGCCGCGCTCGAGGTCCCCGAGCCCCTTGGTCGTCCATCCGGTCATGGTCGTGTCGATGTGCTTCGCCACGTCATCCCTCCTTCGCTCGGCAGGAGCGCCTCGAGTCGTTCGACGTCGGCTCGGCGGCACAGCTCCGTGCCGGGCATCGTCGTCGTCGCGCTGCCGGCCGCGACCGCCGTGCGGAACGCCTCGTCCAGCGACCGACCCTGCGCGAGTCGCAGGACGAGTCCCGCGAGAAACGCATCCCCCGCGCCGACCGCACTGACGACCGGAACCGCCGGGCTGGTCGACCGCAGGATCCCCGTCGACGACACGAGGAGCGCGCCGGCGGCGCCCAGACTGAGAGCCACCACCTGCGCGCGTCCCGCGCTGACGAGGGCGGTGACGGCATCCAGCTGCTCTTCCGGTCCGAGCTCGCCGTCCGCGTGCACGAGCTGGGCCAGTTCGTTCCGACTCGGCTTGATGAGGAACACGCCCTCTGCCAGGGCGTGCTCGAGCGGGCGACCCGACGCGTCCACGATCAGCCGGACGTCCTCGTCGGCGGCGAGCCGGGCGAGCCGGGCGTAGAAGTCCTCGGGGGCCCCGGGCGGCAGGCTCCCGCTCGCGACCAGGTATCCGCCACGGGGAAGACGAGCGCGGACGGTCGCGAGGCAGGCGCGCCATTCGTCCTCGCTCAGCGTCGGCCCCGGCAGCACGAACCGGTACTGCTCGCCGGTCGAGCGGTCGGAGAAGGTGAAGCTCTCGCGAGTCTCACCCGCGATCGGGATCACGGCGCTCGAGATCTCGGCCGCCGCGGCGTGGGCGCGGTAGGTCTCGCCGTTGAGCCCCCCGAGCGGATACACGGCCAGAGAGTGACCGCCCAGGTTCCGGACCGCCCGGGAGACGTTGACGCCGCCACCGCCCGCATCGAATCGTGCGGGCCCGCATCGAAGCTTGTGCTCCGGCACCACCCGATCCGTCGTCGCGGACACGTCGAGTGCAGGATTCATCGTGAGCGTGACGATGGCCGGCGTTCCCTCCGAGACGACGGCGTGGGAGGCGGCGGACATCAGGCGGACGCGACTTCCGCGTGACCTGCGAGACGGATCCGGGTCGTGACGAGCGTGTCGGGATTGAGCGAGATCGACTGGATTCCCCGGTCGATGAGCCAGTCGGCGAAGTCCGGGTGATCGGACGGGCCCTGGCCGCAGATGCCGATGTAGCGGCCACGCCGGGTGCAGGCGTCGATGGCGAGACCCAGGATGTCGAGGACCGCGGGATCCCGCTCATCGAACTCCCGCGCCACGAGCTCCGAGTCGCGGTCGATCCCGAGCACCAGCTGGGTCATGTCGTTCGACCCGATCGAGAACCCGTCGAAGTGATCCAGGAACTCGTCTGCCCGCAGCGCGTTCGAGGGGATCTCGCACATCATGTACACCTCGAGACCGTTCTCACCGCGTCGCAGGCCGTTGCGGGCGAGCGACTCGGTGACCGCGATCGCCTCCGCCACGGTGCGGACGAACGGGATCATCAGCTTCACGTTCGTGAGGCCCATGTCTTCGCGGACGAAGCGCAGCGCCTCGCACTCCATCGCGAAGCACTCGGCGAACGCGGGAGTGACGTATCGCGACGCCCCGCGCCAGCCGAGCATCGGGTTCTCCTCGTGCGGCTCGTAGAGCTCACCGCCGAGGAGATGCCCGTACTCGTTCGTCTTGAAATCGCTCGTACGGACGATCACGGGCTCGGGTGCGAACGCGGCGGCGATCGTCGCGACGCCCTCGGCGACGCGTTCGACGAAGAACTCGCGCGGCGAGGGGTAGGCGGCGATCCGAGCGGAGATCCTCGACGCGAGCGCGTCCGGGAGCTTCTCGAGATCCAGGAGCGCCTGCGGATGAATGCCGATCTGGTGACCCACGATGAACTCGAGACGTGCCAGCCCCACGCCCTGATGCGGGAGACGAGCGAGCATGAACGCTTCGTCCGGGGTGGCGACGTTCACCATGAGGCGCACCGGGGTGTCGGAGAGCACGTCGAGGTGGGTCTCCTCCTCGACGAAGGGCAGACGGCCGCGGTAGACCCGACCGTCCTCGCCCTCCGCGCAGGAGATGGTGACGTCCATGCCGTCGGTGAGCACTTGAGTGGCCGTTCGGGTGCCGACCACCGCGGGTATTCCGAGCTCGCGAGCGATGATCGCCGCGTGGCAGGTTCGGCCACCGCGGTTCGTGACGATGCCCGCGACCCGCTTCATGACCGGCTCCCAATCGGGATCGGTCATGTCGGCGACGATGACGTCGCCGACGCGAACGCGGTCCATGTCCGCCGTCGAGGTCACCACGCGCACCGTGCCCGCGCCGATTCGCTGTCCGACCGCGGCGCCCTCGAGGAGCACCTCTCCGCGCGCCCGCAGGGAGAAGGTGCGCATGACCGTTCGGTCGGCGCGGGACACCACCGTCTCCGGGCGCGCCTGCACGATGTAGAGAAGGCCGTCGATCCCGTCCCGCGCCCACTCGATGTCCATGGCCCGGCCGTAGTGCTCCTCGATCGTGAGCGCGTGGCGAGCGAGCTCCTCGACCTCGTGGTCCGAGACGCTGAACCGGAGCCGGTCGCTCTCCGCGACCGACTCCGTGACGGTGCTCTCGCCGGTGCCCCCGCTGGACGAGAACCGCATCGCGGTGGCTTTCTCGCCGACCGTGCGGCGGAGGATCGCGGGGCGTCCGGCGCGGAGGCCGGGCTTGTGGACGACGAACTCGTCCGGGTTCACCTGGCCCTGCACGATGGTCTCCCCGAGACCGTAGGAGCTCGAGATCACCACGACGTCGGCGTTCCCGCTCTCCGTATCGACCGTGAACATCACCCCCGAGGCCCCGATGTCCGACCGGACCATCCGCTGAATCGCGGCGGACAGGGCCACGGCATGGCCGGTCATGCCCTGGTGGGCGCGATAGGCGATGGCCCGGTCGTTGTAGAGAGATGCGAACACGGACGTCACCGCGGTCAGCACGTTCTCGATCCCGGCGATGTGCAGGAACGTCTCCTGCTGGCCGGCGAACGATGCGTCCGGCAGATCCTCCGCGGTCGCCGAAGACCGCACCGCCCAGGTGGCGTTCTGCGGGCTCGCACCCGCGCTGAGCACTTCATCGAAGGCGGAACGGATGTCCCGCTCCACGTCGGGTGGGAGCGGCTGGTCGTGGATCCACCGACGGATCTCGGCACCGGTGCGCTCCAGCGCCTCGACGTCGTCGATGTCGAGGCGCGCGAGGGAATCGTCGATCCGCGCTGCCAGATCACCCGCGGCGAGGAATGCTCGGTATGCATCGGCGGTGGTCGCGAAACCGCCGGGCACTCGCACGCCGGCGTCGGCCAGCCGGGAGATCATCTCGCCCAGCGACGCGTTCTTCCCTCCGACCTGGGCGATGTCTGCCATCGAGACGTCTGACAACCGCAAGACATTGGTCACAGAACGACGATGACGCGCCGTCCCGGGCCGGCGGGGGTCCAAGGTCCCGCGTCACCGGGGTCGTCTTCGCTCCGTCCACAGGAGATAGCCGAGCAGGGTGCCGATCCCGGCGATTCCGGCTCCCATCAATGCACTCCGCCAGGAGCGCCAGCGTTTTCCGCCCGCGACCAGGTCGCCGACGCCGCCGATGAGGGCGGCCGCGATCATCCCGGCGACCACCCGGTCTCCGATCCGTTCCGCGCGCCTCATCAGAGGCTCGAGCTCCGCCGCCCTCAAGTGGACATCGACCCCCGACGTCTCGGCGATCGCCAGCAGCCGGCGCACGTGACCGGGCAGTTCCAGGAGCAGCCCGCCGGCGTCCGTCGAGGCCTGCGCGAGCCGTCGAGCGACCGACGTGAAGGACATCTGCTTCTGCAGGAGCTGCTGAACGAAGGGGCGGAGAACGGCGAACAGGTCGAAATCGGGGTCGAGCCGGACGCCGATCCCCTCGATGACGACGAGCACCTTGAAGATGAGGGCGATCTCTCGCGGCAGCTGCAGGTGCTGCGCGCGGAACAGGGAGAAGAGATGGGGTGCGAGGCGCGTGAGGCCGATCTCACGAAGCGGGCGGCCCTCGTATTCCGATACGAACGACACGATGCCGTCATGCAGCGCCTCCCGGTCGATGCTGCCCTTGGTTGCCGAGAGGTCGAGCACGGAAGCGGTCAACGCGTCGGGATCCTGGAAGGTGAAGGCGACCAAGAACGTCGTCAGATGGTCGGCGAGATCGTCCGCGACCTCGCCGACCATCCCGAAGTCGATGAGCGATATCGACCCGCTCGGTGCGACGAACAGGTTGCCCGGGTGCGGGTCGGCGTGGAAGAAGCGGTCGTCGAAGATCATCTGCAGCATGATCGTCGCCCCGCTCTTGGCGAGGGCCTTCCGATCCACGCCCGCCTCGTCCAGTGCGGTGAGATCGGTGATCTTCATCCCGCTCATCCGCTCCAGCGTGAGGACGCGGGGTGTCGTCAGATCCCAGAAGATCCGGGGAATCCGAACCCCGGGTCGCCTCGCGAAGTTGGTGGCGAAGCGTTCGGCGTTCCGCCCCTCCTGGACGTAGTCGAGTTCCGCACGCAGCGTCCGCGAGAACTCCTGCACCAAGCCGCGGAGGTCGTATGCTCTCGCCGCCTTCCAGGTGCGGCTGGCTCGATCCGCGAGGTCGCGCAGGATCTCCAGATCCCCTTCCACCTGTTCGACGGCTCCCGGCCGACGCACCTTCACCACCACGTCGGTGCCGTCCGGGAGACGAGCGAGGTGCGCCTGCCCGATGGACGCGGAGGCGAGTGGCTCGCTCTGGAACCAGGCGAACAAGTCGGCCGGATCCGCGCCGAGCTCGAGGCGGATGACGTCGTGGATCTCCTCGGCCGGGACGGGACGAGCGCCGTCCTGGAGCTTGGCGAGCTCCGTGAGGAACGGTTCGGGGATCAGGTCCGGACGGGTCGAGAGCACCTGTCCGAGCTTGACGAACGTCGGTCCCAACTCTTCGAGGGCCAGGCGTACGTGCTCGGCGGCACGGGGATTCCCGAAGCGCAGCCCCGCGGCATCCAGGAGCGACGCCAGGCCGTGCCGTGCCAGCGTCTCGGCGATCTCCTGGTATCGGGCCGCGTGCGATCTCATGTCACGCCAGGTGGAACGACCGCCCGGTCACTTCCCGCGGGGTGATGCGAACCCAGCGGTCCTTCTCCTCGGGCGCCCACGGGTGCACCCCGCTGTGCTCGGCGGCCTCGGTCTCGCGAGAGGTCTGGAGTTCCTCGGCGCGGCCTTTCACGACCACGCTGAACGCCTCGTCGTCGTCCTTGCCGTCGATCTGGAAGATGACATCGCTGTGGATGGTCAGTTCCACGAGCTTCGTCCCGGCCGCTGTGCGGAACAGGATCGTCCGTCCGTCGGGGCGGTGATTCACGGTGAAGATGTCGATCTGCCCGGCCGCGCTGGTCACGACTCTCCCGTACTCGGCTTCCTCGAGCCGGCTCCAGCATTCGTTCTCGCTGAGGGCTTTCGTGGGCTCGCGCTCGTTTGCGAGCGCATCCTCATAGGACCATGACATACCGAGATTCTTCTCTCCGAGGAGATACGGGACGGGTCGAAGGTCCCTCTGAAGGCGGCCCGATCCATCGATTGGATAGGGAGTTCCTGAGAAGGCGGGATTCTTGGCGCCGCCTCAGAGCCGGGATCTCACGATGGGTCCATGACCTCCCTCGCTGCGTCCACCCGGCCTCTGCCCGTCACGCGCAGCGCGCGGCGTCGACGCGGTCGCCGGTCCCGTCGGCAGCTGTGGAACCTCGCGGCCGTCGCGGTCATCTGGGGGACGAGCCTCTTCGTGGTGGCACTGTGGGTCGCAGGAGGCGGGATCGAGGCGCTCTTCGGCTTCGGCGCCGAGTCGTTGAACACGCTCGGCCGCCTCACTGGCCTGCTCTCGGCGAATCTCCTCCTCTACCAGGTGCTCCTCATGGCTCGGGTGCCGCTGTTCGAGCGGGGCTTCGGGCGGGACGCCATCACCCGGATGCACCGGCACGTCGGCTTCTGGTCGTTCTGGCTGCTGATCGCGCACATCGTCCTCCTCGTGATGGGGTACGCCGCCCAGGCTGCTGTCAACCCCTTCGTGCAGCTCTGGGACTTCGTCTGGGACTACCCCGGGATGCTGCTCGCGACCGCGGGCACGGCGCTGCTCGTGCTGGTGGTGGTCACGTCGATCCGCCGGGCGCGCCGTCGGCTGCGCTATGAGTCGTGGCACCTGCTGCATCTGTACGGCTACCTCGGCGTCGGCCTGGCGATCCCTCACATGCTGTGGACGGGAGCGGACTTCACCGCGAACCCGGCGGCCACCGCGTACTGGTGGACGCTCTGGGCCCTCGCCGCGCTTGCGGTGCTCGTCTTCCGGATCGGGCTACCCCTGTGGCGCTCCCTTCGTCACGGAATCCGGGTCCACTCGGTGGGGCCGGACGGTCGCAGCGGAGTCACAGTCCGGATGCGCGGGCGCGCGCTCCACCGCCTGGGTGCGCAGGCCGGCCAGTTCTTCGTGTGGCGGTTCCTCGAAGGTCGCGAGTGGTCGCGAGGACACCCGTTCTCTCTCGCCGCGTCGCCGGACCGCGGCGAGCTCGTGATCGCGGCGAAGATCGTCGGCGACGGTACGCGCCGTCTCACCGGCCTGACGCCCGGGACCCGGGTGCTCGTCGAAGGGCCCTACGGCACCATGACCGGCGATGCGCGCACCGGGCGCCGGCTGCTGATGCTCGGTGCGGGTGCGGGGGTGGCGCCGCTCGTGGCGCTGCTCGAGTCCGAGCCCTACGGCCCGGGCGAGGCCGTCCTCGTGACCCGAGATCACACGGACGACGACCTCATGCGTGCCGACGAGATCCACCGGCTGTCGCGGATCCGGGGATTGCGGCACTACGCCTTGAACGGTCCCCGCACGCCGCGGGGATCATCGTGGCTGTCCGCGAAGTACGGCGGGTGGCGTGGGCATGATCTCATCCGCCATATCGCGCCCGACCTCCACGAGTACGACGTCTTCGTCTGCGGTCCGGGGCCCTGGATGTCCGCAGTGTGCGCGGACCTGCGCGCCGCGGGCGTCCCGAACGACCGCATCCACACCGAGACCTTCTCCGTCTAGACCGAACAGGAGCCGCGATGAAGAAGATCGTCTACGCCGCACTTGCCACCCTCAGCGGGCTCGTGCTGCTCTTCAGCTACCGCACTTCGCTGGGCACAGAGGCCCCGTCGCTCGCCTCTGCAGACACGGTCCCGGCCGCCGACCCGACATCGCCGGCTCACCAGTCCGCGGCGGCGCCCTCCGCGGCAGCCCCTTCCTCCTCCGCCCCATCCACGACCGCACGGTCCGGCCTGAAGGACGGCTCCTACACCGGCGGCGCGGTCAACACGCGCTATGGCGCCGTCCAGGTCCGGGTCACGATCAGCGGTGGCAGGATCACCGCCGTCGACGTGCCCCAGTACCCCGATGGGGAGGCCCGCGACCTGCAGATCAACCAGCGGGCGATCCCGAAGCTGGTTTCCGAGACCCTTGCGGCGCAGAGCTCGCGGATCGACCTGGTCTCGGGCGCGACCTACACGAGCGACGGCTACCAGCAGTCCTTGCAGTCGGCGCTCGACGAGGCGGCGACGTGAGCCCGGTGGTGGGCCCGCGGCGGGTGTGGGTCGAGCACCTCATGGGCACCGCCGTCAGCATCCATGTCATCGGCGAGCGCTGCGGGGAAGAACCGGTCGCGGCGGCGGCGGAGGGATGCTTCGCCGAGCTGCGCGACGTCGAGCGGGTCTTCTCGACGTATCGCGACGACTCGGACATCTCCCGCGTGCGCCGGGGCGAGCTCGCGCTCCCGGACGCCGATCCGCGCGTGTCCGTCGTCGCCGCGCGCTGCCGCGTGGCGCGGATCGCGACGGGCGGGCGGTTCTCGGCATGGTGGCGCGGATGGTTCGATCCCACGGGGTTCGTCAAGGGATGGAGCGTCGAAGAGGCGGCACGTCGGCATCTGGAGCCCCTGCTGGCGGCGCCCGGGGTCGTCGCGGCGGGCATCAACGCCGGCGGCGACCTGCGGGTGTTCACGGCGGGTGACGCCGACTGGACGTGGCGGATCGGCATCGCCGACCCGCGCACGCCGGGTGGCGTCATCGCGACGCTCGAGCTCCGCGACGGCGCGGTGGCGACCTCGGGAACCGCCGAGCGCGGCGAGCACATCGTGGATCCCCGCACGGGCCGGCGCGGGAGCGGCGTGCGCAGCGCCACGGTCGTCGCCGACGACCTGGCCACTGCCGACGTCTGGGCGACGACGGCCGTCGTCGCAGGCGGGGAGGACCTGGGGTGGATCTCGCGCGCGCCCGTGACGACCGGGATGATCGTGGACGATGACGGTCGCGTCCGCCGGTGGATCGCGGGGGTCGAGGTCGAGGTCGTGCCCGCGACCTCCTGATCACGCCGCGGGGAGCACCAGGAGGAAGACGCTGCCCGCGGGCGAGGTCCGCTCGATCGCCACCCGCCCGCCGTAGCGGGTCGCGGTCTCGCGGACCAGCGCGAGCCCCAGGCCGAAGCCGCGCCGGCGCCCGGCCTCGCCCGCCCGCGCGAATCGCTCGAAGATGCGGTCGACATCGGCGGGGGAGACGCCGCTGCCGGCATCCGCCACGCGCACCTCTACCGTCCCACCCGCCGGCCGGGCCGAGATGGTGACGGGGGATCCCGACGGCGCGTGCTGCACGGCGTTGTCGAGGAGGGCCACGCACAGTCGCGTCAGCGTGACGGCGGGGATCCGCGCCGCGGGCGCGTCGTCGACGTGCGAGACCACGTCGACGTCCGCCTCCTCGGCGAGCGGCCGGATGGTCTGAACCGCTGCGGCGAGGCAGACCGCGACGTCGGCTCGCTCGTCCGGCGCGTTGCCGCCCTCCGCGATGAGCAGCATGTCGGTGAGGACGTCGTTCAGGACCGAGGCATCGCGCCGCAGCTCGGCGATCGTGGCGTCCAGGGGCTCTGCGCGCCGCTGGCGACGCTCCAGGATCTGGATGCGGCTCGTGAGGGCGGTGAGCGGGGTACGCAGCTCGTGGCTGGCATCCGAGACGAAGGCCCGCTGGAGTCGTAGGGCCTCTGCCAGCGGTCGCGCCGCCCATCGCGCCGCCAGCCAGGCGACGCCGCCCAGGAGGAGGACGCCGACCAGCCCGAGAACGAGGACCCAGGGGAGGACCTTGTCGACGTCGATGACGACGCGATCCCCGTCGTGTCCGTCGCCGCCGACGCCATGGGAGTCGGGATGCGAGGTCAGCAGCAGCACCGCCACGAGGATCGCGACGCCGCCCGCGATCACGATCGCCGACGCGATGCCGACGAGGATGCCGACCCGCCGCGCCGAGCGCTGGAGCCGGGTGCGATCCGCGTCTCCGGTCACGACGACGGACCCGCGCGATACCCGCGCCCGCGCACGGTCTCGATGACATCCACCGCGGACTTGCGGCGGATGTAATGCACGTACGTGTCCACGGAGCTGAGCGCGTCCTCGGACGCGAACACGGCGCCGAGGATCTCCTGACGCGAGAACACGTGCTCCGGGCTCGTCGTCAAGAGCGACAGCAGCTTCGCCTCGGTCGCCGTCAGCAGGACGCGCTCGCCGGCCGGACCGTACAGCGTCTCGGACTCGGGGATGAACGTCCAGTCCGCGACGATCCGCCGACGGCCCTCCGCCCGGTAGCCGCGCACGAGCGCGCGCAGCCGCGCGAGGAGCTCGTCGAAGTCGAAGGGCTTGGACAGGTAGTCGTTGGCGCCGGAGTCGAGCCCCTCGACCCGGTCGGCGACGGCCCCGAGCGCCGTCAGCAGCAGGATCGGCGTCGTGATCCGCGCGGTGCGGATCGCTTCGACGAGGCTCACGCCGTCGAGGCCCGGCAGGCGCCGGTCGACGACCATGACGTCATATCGGTCACGCAGCGCGCGGGCCAGGGCATCCCGCCCGTCCGCCACGTGCTCGACCTCGTACGAGTCGGCCAGGACCTCGATCGTCATCTCGGCGATCGTCCGGTCGTCCTCCACGTAGAGGAGTCGCGCTCGCGGCGTGCGCGGCAGGTCGGCCGTCCGTTGATGCTCGCCGCCGACTTCCGCCATGGAGACGATTCAACCAGCCGGTCTCCAAGACCGCGCCAAGCGATTCTCAGCGGGTGAGGATGAGGGCGTCGCCCTGTCCGCCGCCGCCGCACAGGGCGACCGCGGCCGTGCCGGTGCCGCGACGCACGAGCTCGTGGACCGCGGTCACGACGAGGCGGCCGCCGGAGGCGCCGATCGGGTGTCCGATCGCGATGCCCCCGCCGTGGATGTTGACGATGTCGTCGGAGATGCCCAGCTCGCTCTGCGAGCGGGCCACGACCGCGCCGAACGCCTCGTTGATCTCGACGAAGTCGAGGTCGGAGATCGCGATGCCCTGCTTCTGGACCGCCTTCTCGATCGCGCGGGCGGGCTGCTCCTGCAGGGAGTTGTCCGGCCCCGCGACCTGGCCGGAGGCGCCGACCGCGGCGAGCACGGCCCAGCCCTCGGCGTCGGCGTGCGCGCGGCTGGTGAGGACGACCGCGGCGGCGCCGTCGGAGATCGGCGACGAGTTGCCCGCCGTGATCGAGCCGCCGGCCGCGAAGGCCGGACGCAGACCGGCGAGGATCTCCATCGTCGTGCCCGGGCGGACGCCCTCGTCCTCGGTCACGACGATCGGATCGCCCTTGCGCTGCGGCACCTCGACCGGGACGATCTCGTCCGCGAAGACGCCGGCATCGCGGGCCGCGGCGGCGCGCTCGTGCGACCGCACCGCGACGGCATCCTGGTCCTCGCGGGTCAGGTCGAAGCGCGCGTTGTGGCGCTCGGTGGAGGCGCCCATGCTCTCCTGGTCGTAGGCATCCGTCAGTCCGTCGAGCGCCATGTGGTCGAGCACCTCGATCGAGCCGTACGCCCAGCCGTCGCGGGATCCCATGAGGAGGTGGGGCGCGCGCGTCATCGACTCCATCCCGGCGGCGACCACGACGCGGGCGTCGCCCGAGCGGATCATCCGGGCGGCGTCGATCACGGCGGTGAGGCCCGACAGGCAGACCTTGTTGACGGCGGAAGCGTGGACGTCCCAGCCGAGGCCCGCGGCGATCGCCGCTTGACGCGCCGGGTTCTGTCCGAGCCCCGCCTGGAGGACGTTGCCGACGAGCACAGCGTCGACCGCCTCCGCCGGGATGCCGCCCTGCGCGAGCGCCCCGCGGATCGCGATGCCGCCCAGCTGAGGCGCCGTGAACGCGGCCAGCTGGCCCTTCAGGCGGCCCTGCGGCGTGCGGGCCGCGGCGACGATGACGACGTCATCCATGTCAGTCTCCATTCCGATACAGCCTCCGAGCCTACCGTTCGGGTGTGTGGGGTTCGGTGGGGTTCCGGTTTCCGGAACGGTTACCGGCCGTTCGCGCGCCGGTCGAAATTCGTCCGGTGCTCGGGACGCGGGTCGGGAATGATGAGGTTCATGTTCGAAGACGTCCCCGTGAACGACATGCGCGCCTACATCGAATACCTCCGCGAGCAGGGGTTCACGGTGCGCGACGGCCATACGCCCGATCCGGACCTCATCGACCCGCAGGGGAACCCCGTCTTCACCTGGCAGGAGGGGTACCCGTACGAGACGCGGATGACGCGCGACGAGTACGAGCTCGAGAAGTACCGCCTTCAGGTGGAGCTGCTGAAGTTCCAGTACTGGCTCGAGGACTCCGGGCGCCGGGCGATCATCCTCTTCGAGGGTCGCGACGCCGCGGGCAAGGGCGGATCCATCAAGCGGTTCACGGAGCACCTGAACCCCCGCACCGCCCGGGTCGTGGCGCTCACCAAGCCGAGCGACCGCGAGCAGGGCGAGTGGTACTACCAGCGCTACATCCGGCACTTCCCGACCTCGGGCGAGATCGTGATGTTCGACCGCTCCTGGTACAACCGGGCCGGCGTCGAACGCGTCATGGGCTTCTGCACCCCGGACGAGTACGAGACCTTCATGGACCAGACGCCGGCGTTCGAGCGGATGCTCGTCGACTCCGGCATCCACCTCACGAAGTTCTGGTTCTCGGTCTCCCGCACCGAGCAGCGGACGCGCTTCGCGATCCGCCAGCTCGACCCTGTGCGCCGCTGGAAGCTGTCGCCGATGGACGTCGCTTCGCTCGACAAGTGGGAGGCGTACACGGCGGCAAAGGAGGAGATGTTCCGGCGCACGGACAAGAGGCACGCGCCGTGGACGGTCGTCCGCTCGAACGACAAGAAGCGCGCGCGCCTCGGCGCGATGAAGTTCTTCCTCGGCCAGTTCGACTACGAGGGCAAGGATGCGGACGTCGTCGGCACGCCGGATCCGCTGATCGTCATGCGCGGCAAGCAGGAAGAGGCCGAGGAGTAGGCAGGCTCTCCCTGAGCGCGGGTGGTGGGCTCCTCCCTACACTCGGGAGCATGGATACGCGGGACGACGACGTCGATCTGCTGATCGACGCGTGGAGCGACATCCTCCCGGACGTCGACCTGACGCCGCTCGACATCATGTCCCGGCTCCGCCGCGTGGCCCGGCGGCTGGAGAGCGTGCGGCGGACCTCGTTCGCCGCGGCCGACCTGACCTCGTGGGAGTTCGACGTGCTCGCGGTGCTCCGCCAGCATGGCAGCGACCACGAGCTCTCGCCCGCCGACCTCATCGCGTTCACGAAGGCGAGCAGCGCCACCATGACGACCCGCATGGAGAAGCTCGTCGCGCGCGGGCTGATCGAGCGGTCGCCGAACCCGCGGGACGGACGCGGCGTGCTCGTCCGCCTGACCCCGGAGGGCGTCGCGGTCGTCGACCGCGCCATGACCGAGCTCGCGCACCGCGAGGCGGAGCTCCTCCAGGGGCTCGACGGGGCGGATGCCGCGGCCCTGGTCCGGGTGCTGCGCCAGCTCGTGGAGTAGATCCGATCCGATCCGGGGTCGGCTCCGAATCTCCTGTGAGCGGCGACCGGGCCGCTCGTCGGCGGGCATCCGCCACGCATCGAAGGAGAAAGAATGAGCTCTTCACCGAACCGCCTCGTCGCCGTCATCTTCGGTGCCGTCTACCTCCTCGTGGGGGCCCTCGGCTTCGCCGTGACCGGAGGGGTGTCGTTCCTCGCGACGCAGGGCGGCCTCCTGCTCGGCGTCTTCATGGTCAACCCGCTCCACAACGTCGCGCACCTCCTGATCGGCGCGGCCCTGCTGGTCACGGGCCTCGTGTCGGTCCGGGCGGCGAAGACCACGAACATTACGATCGGCGCGGTCTACCTGCTGCTGGGCATCGTCGGGTTCTTCCTGGTCGGCACCGCGGCCAACATCCTGGCGCTCAACACCGTCGACCATTTCCTGCACCTCGCCAGCGCGATCGTGCTGCTCGGCGTGGGCCTCGGCGCGGAGCGCGGCCGTTCGCGCGCGGCGACCGCCTGAGGGCCGGATGATGCGCACGTGGCCCGCCCTCCTCGCGTGGGGGGCGGGCCTCCTGCACCTCGCGCTCGGCGCCGCGATCGTCTCGGGCGCCCATGCCGTGGCGACCGACGTGGTGCTCGGCGCGCTCATCGTGCTGGGCGCGGCGGAGCTCGTGTGGGGGATCGTCGCGATCCGGGCGGATGCCCCGCCCGCCCCCCGCGTCGCGGTGGCGGGCGCGGTCGTCGCCATCGGGATGGGGGCCGCCGCCCTCGCCGTCGGCGGCTCGCTGTTCGCCGTGGCAGCCGCGACGGCGCTCGCGACGGGGGCGGGAGCGTTCGCGGCACGGCGCCTCCGCACCCGCCGGGCGGCATCCGCCGACCCCGGACGACCCCGTCCGTTCGTCGTCCCGCTCGTGCTCGGCACGATCCTCGTCGCCGGGATCGCGACGCCCGCACTGGCGACGACCGACGCGGGCCTGCACGCGGTGCACGACGGCGGGACCATGAGCGGGCACGCCGGTCATTGAGTGGTCGGTCCCGGCGCCGGAACGGAGCGGCGGGGACCGGGGAGGATCCGCCATGCTGGTGCCCATGGTGATCGACGGGTTCGAGGCGGCGGAGGACGCCGCGCCCGCCGACGAGGTGGGCGACCTGATCCGGAGCATCGCGGCGGGGGACCGCGATGCCTTCGCGCGCCTCTATGACGGCCTCGCCCCGCGCGTGTTCGGGCTCATCCTGCGGGTGCTCGTCGATCGCGCGCAGAGCGAGGAGGTGCTGCAGGAGGTTTTCCTCGAGATCTGGCAATCCGCCGGCCGGTTCGCTCCGAAGAGAGGTCAGGGTCGCACGTGGATCCTGACGATCGCCCACCGCCGCGCCATCGACCGCGTGCGGTCGGTGCGGGCCAGCGACGATCGCGACCGTGCGGCGGGTCTGCGCGAGCTCGCCACGACGCAGCCCGGCGTAGCGGAACGCGTCGAGGCGAAGGTGGAGAGCGAGCGGGTCACCGCCGCCCTCGAACGCCTGCCCGAGGCGCAGCGGGAAGCCCTCGGGCTCGCCTACTACGGCGGTTACAGTCAGAGCGAGATCGCCGCCCTGGTGGGCGCGCCGCTCGGAACGGTGAAGACGAGGATGCGCGACGGCCTCACGAGGCTGCGGAAGGAGATGGGGGTGGAGGCATGAACGAGCAGGACTTCGCCGTGCTCTCCGCCGGCCACGCCCTGGGCGCCCTCGATCCGGCGGACGCCGGGGCGTTCGCCGCGGCGCGGAGGGATCGGCCGGATCGCGACGCGCAGGTCCGTCACGACGAGGAGACGGCCGCCCTCCTCGCGGAGGCGACCCCTCCGGTGGATCCGCCGGCCGGCATCCGGGAGGCGCTGCTCGCGGCCGTTGCGGAGCCGGCGACGCGGCCTCGCCGGGCGCGCGGCCGCGGACCCCGCATGTGGTGGGTGCTCGCGGCGTCGATCGTGCTCGTGGCCGCCGCGGCGGTCGGCGTGACCGTCGCCGTGCAGCAGGCCACGCGGCCGGCGGCCGTCGTCGCGCTGGAGAACGTCCAGGCCGCGGCCGATGCGCGGTCGGCGTCGGCTCCGCTCGCGGACGGCGGGACGGCCACCCTGCACTGGTCCGTGAGCGTCGGCGAGGCCGTCCTCGTCACGGACGGACTGCCCGCGATCGCGTCGGATCAGACGTTCGAGCTCTGGTACGTCCGTGGCGATGCGCCGATCCCCGCGGGCACGTTCGACGCGGGGTCCGGATCCGCCACCGCGCTGCTGAATGCCGGGATGGTGCCGGGCGACGTCATCGCGGTGACCGTCGAACCCGCCGGGGGATCGCCGACGGGGCAGCCCACGAGCGCGCCCATCGTCGCCATCCCGACCGCCTGAGCCCGGCGCCTCCGAGCTACCGGGGGAGCGCGGACAGGTGCGTCGCGACCGCCAGCGGGGCGTGTGGCGAGGGCCGGTGCGGATCGGCCTTGCCGCCCACGTACAGCCAGCCGAGGAGCGCCTCGTCAGGGCCCAGACCGTGCAGGCGCGCCACGACCTCGTGCCTCGTGTACCAGCCGGTGCGCCACATGACGCCCCAGCCGGCCTCGTCGAGGAGGAGGCTGAGGACGTGTGCGACGCCGGAGGCGACCGCCTCCTGCTCCCAGCGCGGCACCTTCCCGCTGGGCTGGTAGCTGGCGACGACGGCGATCAGCAGCGGCGCCCGCAGCGGCTTCGACGAGGTCCCACGGGCGCCCTCCGCCTCGTGGATCGCGCGACCGAGGCGTTCGCGGTCGGTGTCGCGCAGGAGGATGAGCCGCCACGGCTCCAGCGAGGAGTGGTCGGCGACGCGGGATGCCGCGGCGACGAGCTCCGCGAGCTCGGCATCCGTCGGCGCCTCGGTCGTCACCTTCGACCAGGAGCGGCGGGCCTGCGCGGCCTCCCGTGCCGAGCTCACTCGGCCCCGGGGGTGAAGTCGAGCGCGAGGGAGTTCATGCAGTAGCGGTCGCCCGTCGGGGTGCCGACGCCGTCGGGGAACACGTGGCCCAGGTGGGAGCCGCAGCGCGCGCAGCGCACCTCGGTGCGCACCATCCCGTGCGTACGGTCTTCGATGAGCTCGACCGCCTCCGGGCGCACGGACTCGTAGAAGCTCGGCCAGCCGCAGTGCGAGTCGAACTTCGTGCCGCTCTTGAAGAGCTCCGCATTGCACGCGGCGCACGTGTAGAGGCCCGCCCGGCTCTCATCGAGCAGCTCGCCCGTCCACGGACGCTCCGTCGCGGACTCGCGCAGCACGGCGTATCGCTCGGGATCCAGCTCGGCACGCCACTGCTCGTCGGACTTCTCGATCTCGTAGCTCATGGTGCCTCCGCGGGTTGGTGGGTCTCAGCCATCATCCTGCAACCCGGGGACACCGCGCGTTGTTCCGGTCGGACGGAGTGGCGCACGTCCGCCGCCGCGCCCGCGACATAGCGTGACGGCGTGCCCCTTTCCGACCGCGATCGCGCCCTCCTCGCGTTCGAGGCGGCGCGGCCCGGTCACTCCGGCGCGAAGGAGGAGGCGGTGCGGACCGAGCTGCGGCTCACGCCTGCGCGCTACTACCAGCTGCTCGGCCGGCTGATCGAGTCGGGCGACGCGCTCGCGCACGATCCGCTCCTCGTGGGCCGGCTGCGACGCGCACGCGACGCGCGCGAGCGCACGCGGCGCGCTCGCGCGTCGGGCGCCGCCTGAGCGGGCGGCCTCGGGCCGCCCGGTAGCATTCTCTGGTGCCGCGCAAGACCTACCCCCGGGATCGTTTCGACGACCTGCCCGTGAGCAGCGGCCGCGTGGGCGCGCACCGGGCGGAGAACCCGCGGATGCGCGGCTGGCTCGTGTTCGCGTGGGCGGTCGTCGCGACCGTGGTGCTCGTGGCGCTCGGCATCTTCGCGAGCCTCATCGTCTCCGGCCGCGTGACCCTCTTCCCGACCCCGGTGCCGACGTTCGCGTCGACGCCGGACGTCCAGCCCACGCTCGACACGAGCTACACGGTCGTCGTCCTCAACGCGACCGGCCAGAGCGGGCTCGCCTCGAGCGTCAAGGACCAGCTCGTCACGGCCGGCTTCAAGGCCGACGCCGTGTTCGCGAGCCAGGCCGGCACATCCGACTTCGCCCAGACGACGGTCTATTACCCGACCGCGGCGGACGAGGCGGCGGCGCTGGGCCTCGCCGACCTCGTGGGCGGCGCCCGGACCGAGCTGAACGACGCGTACCTCCGTACGACGGATCCGACCGCCGCGCACCAGCTAACGCTCGTGATCGGGCTCGACCACCTCGCGTCGCCCTCGCCGACCCCGTAGCCGTGGCTTGCACTCCCCGTGGGCGAGTGCCAGAATGTGTTAGCACTCGTGATTGTTGAGTGCTAACCCCGAAAGCCAACGTCCGGGAGGGACGACACACTCATGGCAAAGATCATCGCTTTCGACGAGGAGGCCCGCCGCGGCCTCGAGCGAGGCCTCAACACGCTGGCCGACGCCGTCAAGGTGACCCTGGGCCCGCGCGGTCGCAACGTCGTGCTCGAGAAGAAGTGGGGCGCCCCCACGATCACGAACGACGGTGTGTCGATCGCCAAGGAGATCGAGCTCGACGACCCGTACGAGAAGATCGGCGCCGAGCTGGTCAAGGAGGTCGCGAAGAAGACCGACGACGTCGCCGGTGACGGCACGACGACGGCCACCGTCCTCGCCCAGGCCCTGGTCCGTGAGGGCCTCCGCAACGTCGCCGCCGGCGCCGACCCGATCAGCCTCAAGCGCGGCATCGAGAAGGCCGTCAAGGCCATCACCGACGAGCTGCTCTCCTCCGCCAAGGAGGTCGAGTCGAAGGAGCAGATCGCCGCGACGGCATCCATCTCCGCCGCCGACACCGCGATCGGCGACCTCATCGCCGAGGCGATCGACAAGGTCGGCAAGGAGGGCGTGGTCACGGTCGAGGAGTCCAACACCTTCGGCACCGAGCTCGAGCTCACCGAGGGCATGCGCTTCGACAAGGGCTACATCAACCCCTACTTCGTGACCGACCCGGAGCGCCAGGAGGCCGTCTTCGAGGACGCGTACATCCTGCTCGCGAACCAGAAGATCTCGAACATCAAGGACCTGCTGCCGATCGTCGACAAGGTGATCCAGGACGGCAAGGAGCTCGTCATCATCGCCGAGGACGTCGAGGGCGAGGCCCTCGCGACGCTCGTGCTCAACAAGATCCGCGGCATCTTCAAGTCGGTCGCCGTCAAGGCCCCCGGCTTCGGCGACCGCCGCAAGGCGCAGCTGCAGGACATCGCGATCCTCACGGGTGGCCAGGTCATCACCGAGGAGGTCGGTCTCAAGCTCGAGAACGCGACGCTCGACCTGCTCGGCCGCGCCCGCAAGGTCATCGTCACGAAGGACGAGACGACGATCGTCGAGGGTGCCGGCGAGACCGGGCAGATCGAGGGTCGCGTGACCCAGATCCGCCGCGAGATCGAGAACACCGACAGCGACTACGACCGCGAGAAGCTGCAGGAGCGCCTGGCGAAGCTCGCCGGTGGCGTGGCCGTCATCAAGGCGGGCGCGGCGACCGAGGTCGAGCTCAAGGAGCGCAAGCACCGCATCGAGGATGCTGTCCGCAACGCGAAGGCGGCCGTCGAGGAGGGCATCGTCCCCGGTGGTGGCGTGGCCCTCATCCAGGCCGGCAAGGTCGCGCTCGGCGGCCTCTCCCTCGAGGGTGACGAGGCGACCGGTGCGAACATCGTGCGCGTGGCCATCGAGGCGCCGCTCAAGCAGATCGCCCTCAACGCGGGCCTCGAGCCCGGCGTCGTCGCGAACAAGGTCTCGGAGCTGCCCGCCGGTTCCGGCCTGAACGCCGCGACCGGCGAGTACGGCGACCTCTTCGCGCAGGGCATCATCGACCCGGCGAAGGTGACGCGCTCGGCGCTGCAGAACGCCGCGTCGATCGCCGGCCTGTTCCTCACGACCGAGGCCGTCGTCGCCGACAAGCCGGAGAAGGCCGCGGCCGCTCCCGCCGACCCGACGGGTGGCATGGACTTCTGATCGGGCCCTGACGTCCGTGACGGCCCCGATGCTTCGGCATGGGGGCCTTCTCGCGTCTGCGTCAGCGGAAGAGGCTCGCCGTCGCGGCCTCGGTCTCGGCGTACTGAGCGCCCGCGGCGGAGAGGGCGGCGTTGATCGCGGTGAGCGCCTCCTCGACCTGGTGCTGCGCCGCACGCCACTGATCGAGCGCGGACTGGAACGCGACGGACGCCGAGCCGGTCCAGCTGCCTTGCAGCTGCGTGAGCAGCGCCAGCATCGCGGCGGTGTCGCCGTGGACGCGGTCCATCGTGCCGCGCATTGCGGCGGTGGCGGACAGGACCGCGTCGGAGTCGACGGAGAAGACAGCCATGGTGCTCCTTCGGATCGGGATGGATGCCCCCGACGCTATGCACCGGCGGTGCCCGCACGTCCCTCCTCGGCCTCCCTTGGGGACGGCATCCGGTTCCGGAGGCCCTGTGGAGAGCCTCCGAGATCAGGTGATCTTGCTGATTCAGGACGATCTCGCGCCGGATCGTCCTGAATACGCCACATCACCTGATCTGGCGAGGCAGGCGGGGCGGGCGGGGGATCAGGGCTGGGGGTCGCGGAGGCGCGGGAGGGGCTGCGTGTCGATCAGCAGGTGCGCGGCCGTGTCGGCGCCGAGGGCCAGCGGCAGGCTGACCCGGAAGGTCGCGCCGCCGCCGGGGGTGTCCCGCACGTCCACGGTGCCCTCCAGCGTCTCGACGATGGATGCCACGATCGACAGGCCGAGCCCGGAGCCACCGGTCTCGCGCGTGCGCGACGTGTCGGCGCGCCAGAAGCGCTCGAAGATGTGCGCGCGGATCTGCTCGGGGATGCCGTCGCCGTGGTCGATCACCTCGAGCCAGCCGGCGTGCCGGTCGGCGTCGACGCCCACCCGCAGCTCGACGGGGGAGTCCTCTGGCGAGTAGCGCCGGGCGTTGCCGAGGAGGTTCGCGACCACCTGCCGCACCTGGTTCTCGTCGCCCATCACGATCGGCGGGGACGGATGCAGCGGCACGGCCCCCGTCGAGAGGTCGAGCGCCGCCGCATCCCTCGGGGGCACCGCGACCTCCGTCGGCCGGGGTCGCCGGCGCAGCAGCGCGCCGGCACGCCCGATGACCCGGGCCGGCGCGCCGCCGCGGCGCCGCGGGGCGGCCTCGGGCTGCGGCGGCAGGACCGGCTCGGCGACGAGGACGTCGGGCACCTCGCCCTCCGTCGTGTCGATCACGGTCACGGTGCGCTGGGGGGCCGCGGCACGCACGTCCAGCGCGGCATCCCGGGCGATGGGCCGTAGGTCGAGCGGGACGATCTCCACGGCGCGCTTCTCGTCGAGGCGGGCGAGGGCGAGGAGGTTCTCGACGAGCCCGGTCATCCGGATCGCCTCCTTCTCGATCCGGTCCATCGCCTGCGCGGTCTCGTCCGGCGTCTGGATCGCGCCCATGCGGTACAGCTCGGCGTATCCGCGGACGGTCACGAGCGGCGTGCGCAGCTCATGGCTCGCGTCGCCGATGAACCGGCGCATCTGCCGCACCGTGGAGTCCCGATCGCCGAGAGCCGTGTCGACGCGGCCGAGCATCGTGTTGATCGAGGCCTTGAGCCGGCCGACCTCGGTCGTCATCGGCTCGATGTCGGTCATGCGGAGGCTGAAGTCGCCGGCCGCGATCGCCATCGCGGTCGATTCCACCTGGCCGAGACTTCGGAACGTGAGCGTCACGATCCACCGCACGAGGAAGGCGCTCGCGACCACCGTGAGGATCGCGAGGATGCTGTAGATCCCGAGGAACGTGCCGATCACGCGGTCGTTCGCGGTCGTCGGCACCGCGACGAGCTGCGTGAACAGGGTCGAGTTGTCGCGGATCTGGAACACGCCCACGACCGCCCGATATGTGCTCTCCCCGTCCGAGCTCGGAAGCGTGAACGGGCGCAGGTCGTTGGTCGTGGCATCCTGCAGCGCGAACGTGGACGGGAAGACCGGATGCGACGTCCCGTCGCCGCCGGCGCTGCCGAGGAGCGTTCCGTCAGGTCCGTAGACCGCGACGAAATAGTCCGCTCCGGGCGGGAGCTGGTCGCGCGCCGTGACGCCGAGCTGACCGTTCGTCACCGAGAGGTTGAGCAGTGAGCCCGCGACGCTCGTCTGCCCGAGCTGCGTCAGCGAGGTGTCGAGGTTCGTCGCGAGGGCGTTGCGGAGGAACACCATCGTGCCGATCCCCGCGAGGAAGAGGCCGATGGCGAGGATCGCGACGGTGACGCCGGTGACCTTCGCGCGCAGGCTGGTGCCGCGCCACCAGCGCGTCAGCCCATCGGTCTTGTGATGCTCCAGGGCGTCCTCGTCAGGCGCTCTTCGCGGCCTTCAGCATGTAGCCGAAGCCGCGCTTGGTCTGGATGAGCGGTTCGCTCGAGTACGGGTCGATCTTCCGGCGCAGGTACGAGATGTAGCTCTCGACGATGCCCGCGTCGCCGTTGAAGTCGTACTCCCACACGTGGTCGAGGATCTGCGCCTTGCTGAGCACCCGGTTCGGGTTGAGCATGAGGTAGCGCAGGAGCTTGAACTCGGTGGGGCTCAGGTCGATGGGGACGTCGCCGACGAGCACGTCGTGCGTGTCCTGGTCCATCGTGATCTCGCCGGCCCGGATGACCGACTCTTCGTCGGCCTGCATCGTGCGCCGGAGGATCGCCTGGATGCGCGCGACGATCTCGTCGAGGCTGAACGGCTTCGTGACGTAGTCGTCGCCGCCGGCGTTCAGGCCGGTGATCTTGTCCTCGGTGTCGTCCTTCGCCGTGAGGAACAGGATCGGCGCGGTGTAGCCGGCCTCGCGCAGCCGCTTCGTCACGCTGAAGCCGTTCATGTCGGGGAGCATGACGTCGAGGATGATGAGGTCGGGCTCCTCTTCCAGGACGGCCGAGATGGTCTGCGCGCCGTTGCTCACGGCGCGGACCTGGAATCCGCCGAACTTCAGGCTCGTAATGAGGAGGTCGCGGATGTTCGGTTCGTCGTCCACAACGAGGATGCGCGGTGCGGTCATGCCCCCCATTATGACGATGCTCGGCTGTGATCTCGGCGTAGGGCCACGCAGCACACGCCGGCGCCGGGTTCGAGCGAGGGCGTGCGCGGGTCGCCGGTACCGGCCACGACGCCCTCCAGCAGGGCGAGATTCGCGCCGCACAGGAGCGTCGTGTGGGCGCGCGCGAGGGCATGGAACGGGCAGTTGTCGAGCAGCACGTCGCCCGCGGCGTCCTCGCTCGGGGCGTAGCCGCACGCGACGAGGGCCGCCTCCAGGCTCCCGCTCCCCGTGCCGATCGCGACGCCCGCGGCGCGTGCCCGGAGCGCGAGCGCGTCGCGCACCGGCATCTCGTGCACCTCCGCCTCCTCGATCGCGGAGGCCAGGAGGTCTCCGGCGAGCTCGTAGTGCCGCTCCGGGGCACTGCCGATCACGTCGGCGGATGCCGCGACATAGAGCTTCGCCGGTCGGCCCGCGCCAGGGCCCGCCTTGCCAGACCGCCGCTGGTACTCGACGCGCAGCAGCCCGCTCTCGGCGAGACGGTCGAGGTGGAAGGCCGCGGTGCTCCGGGAGATGCCGAGCGCGGCCGCGGCGTCGTCGCGGCTGAGCGGGAGCGCGGCGTCTCGCGCGAGCCGGTACAGGTCGCGCCGAACCGGCTCGCCGAGCGCCGCGAGCGCCGTGACGCCGTTTGGCACGAGAGCGGTCATAGGGCGAGTCTAGTTCTAAAAATGGTGATCTTGACAGAAGAAGTGGACGCGCCTACTGTCGGGGGCACGGACGCGAGGAGCACCATGGCACTTCCCGAGACGGCGTTCCCGCTGCACGCGGTCGAGGCCTCGCCGGGCATCGACGTGGCCCGAGCGGAGGCGGCCGTCGCCGAGCTCCTCGTCGCCCTGGGCCGTGATCTCGGCGACGAACACCTCGCGGACACACCGAGGCGCGTCGTCGACGGGCTGCGGGAGCTGCTCGAGCCGGAGGACTTCGCGTTCACGACGTTCCCCAATCCGGGCGCCTACGACGAGCTGGTGCTCGTCCGCGACATCCCGTTCACCTCGCTGTGCCGGCACCACCTGCTGCCGTTCCGGGGCGTGGCCCACGTCGGCTATCTTCCGGGTGCCCGCATCGCCGGCCTGTCCAAGCTCGCCCGCGTCGTCGACCGGCACGCGCGCGACCTGCAGGTGCAGGAGGAGCTCACCGTCCGGATCGCGGACGACCTCGACCGGAACCTCGAAGCGCGCGGCGTCGGCGTCGTAATCCACGCGGAGCACCTGTGCATGTCCGTGCGGGGCATCCGGGCGGACGGCGCGACGACCGTCACCTCGGCGTTCCGGGGCGAGATCGCGGCGGATCCTGCGCTCCGGGCGCGGTTCCGTACCGACTGACGGCGGGGGACGACGAGGAGGGCCGACATGGCGCACATGGTCATCATCGGGGGAGGCCTCGCGGCCGAGTCGGCCGCGAGAACCCTGCGCGAGGAGGGGTACGACGGCGAGATCACCGTCGTGTCCGACGAGCCGCACTCGCTGTACGAGCGTCCGCCGCTGTCGAAGGGCTACCTGCAGGGCACGGAGGACCGGGATGCCGTCATCCTCCACCCGCCGGACTGGTACGAGACGCACCGCATCGAGGTGCGCACCTCGACGGCGGCCACGGCCGTCGACCCCGGCGCGCGCCGCGTCGCGCTCGCAGACGGGTCCGCGCTCTCGTACGACGCCCTGCTGCTGGCGACGGGTGCGGCGCCGCGCCGCCTGCCGATCGATGGACACGACCTGCCCGGCGTGCGGACGCTGCGCCGGCTCGATGATGCCGACGCCCTGCGCGCCGAGCTGAAGGACGGCGGCCGGCGACTCGTGCTGATCGGCTCGGGCTGGATCGGGATGGAGGTCGCCGCGACCGCCCGCACCCTCGGGAACGAGGTCACCGTCCTCGAGCGTGAGGCCGTGCCGCTCGCGGCCGCCGTGGGCGCGCGCATGGGCGAGGTGTTCCGCCGGCTGCACCTCGATCACGGGGTCGACCTGCGCACTTCGACGCACGTGGAACGGATCGTGGGCGCGGAGCGCGTGACGGGCGTCGTCGCGGACGGCGAGACCGTCCCGGCGGACCTCGTGCTCGTCGGGGTCGGAGCCGTGCCGAACACCGGCCTCGCCGAGGCGGCCGGGCTCGAGGTCGACAATGGGGTGCTGACCGACGCCGCCCTCCGGACGAGCGCGCCCGGTGTGTTCGCGGCCGGCGACGTCGCGAACGCGATCCATCCCGTGATCGGGCACCGGCTGCGCAGCGAGCACTGGGACAACGCCCTCCGGTCCGGACCCGTCGCCGCGCGGGGGATGCTCGGCATCCCGGCCCTGCACGACGGCATCCCGTACTTCTACACCGACCAGTACGACCTCGGCATGGAGCTGTCCGGCTACCCGCCGCTCATGCGGGCGGCCGAGCTCGTCGTCCGCGGTGACCTGGACGCGCGCGAGTTCATCGCCTTCTGGGTCGACGGCGGCCGTGTGGTCGGCGGCATGAACGTGAACGTCTGGGACGTCAACGAGACCGTGCAGCGGCTGATCCGCGCGGGCGGAGAGGTGGATGCCGAGGCTCTCGCCGACCCCGGAACGCCGCTCGAGAGCCTCGTCCCGTGACGTCGTCGCCGACGGCGCCGTGTGCGGTCGTGCTCGGGGGCGCGCTCGTCGACCTCACGACGCGTCTGGCCGTCATGGCGATCGTCAACCGGACGCCCGACTCGTTCTACGACCGCGGCGCGACGTTCGCGCTCCGCGCGGCGGTGGCCGCCGGGATCGCCGCGCGCGAGGCGGGCGCCGACATCGTCGACGTCGGGGGTGTCCCGTTCGCGCCAGGACCTCCGGTGCCCGTGGCGGACGAGATCGCCCGGGTCGTCCCGGTCGTGTGCGAGCTGGCCCCCGTCGTCGCGGTGAGCGTGGACACGTTTCGGCCCGAGGTGGCCCGCGCGGCGATCGAGGCGGGCGCGAGCGTGATCAACGACACGACGGGGTTCCGCGATCCGGGGATGGCCGCCGTCGTCGCCGAGTCCGAGGCCACGGTGGTGATCGCGCACAGCCTCGCGGCCCCGCGCACCGAGCATCCGCAGCCGCGGTACGGCGACGTCGTCGCGGAGGTCGGCGCCTTCCTCGCGGAGCGGCGCGAGTGGGCGCTGGGCTGCGGCATCCCGCCCGAGCGGATTATCCTGGACCCCGGCCACGACCTCAACAAGACCACGCGCCACTCTCTCGAGCTCACCCGCCGGCTGGGTGAGCTGACCGGGCTCGGAGCGCCGCTCCTGGTCGCGCTGTCGAACAAGGACTTCGTGGGCGAGACGCTCGACCGCGACCGCGGCGATCGCCTCGCAGGCTCGCTCGCCGCGGCCGTCTTCTGCGTGCTGCAGGGCGCGCGGATCGTGCGCGCGCACAACGTGCGCGAGACCGTCGACGCGCTGCGGATGGTGGAGGGCATCCTCGGCTGGCGCGATCCGGCGTTCGAGCGGCACAACACGCGCCCGGAGGGGAACGCATGACGACTCCGTCGCGCGCGGATCTGTTCGCGGCCTATGCCCTCCCCGGGCGCGACGCGGTCCGCGTGCGCGTGAACTTCGTCGAGAGCGCGGACGGCGCCGTCACGCTCGGCGGCCGCAGCGGCGCGCTCGGCGGGACGACGGATCGCGCGGTCATGCAGGTGCTCCGCACGATGGCCGATGTGGTCGTCATCGGCGCCGGCACGATGCGCGCGGAGGGATACGGCGGCGTCGAGCTCGGAGCCGAGGACGCCGCGTGGCGGCCGGATCGCGGGCTTCCGCCGCAGCCCCGGATGGCGGTCGTCAGCCGGGCCCTGGACCTCGATCCGGGGCATCCGTTCTTCGCCGACGCCGTCGTGCGGCCGGTGGTCGTGACGTGCGCCGCAGCGCCGCCCGAGCGCCGGGCGGCGCTGGAGCGGGTCGCCGACGTGATGGTGTGCGGCGTGGACACGGTCGTCCTCCGGGAGATGCTCGCCGCGTTCGCGGCCCGTGCCCTCACGCAGGTGCTGTGCGAGGGGGGTCCGCACCTGTTCGGGGCCCTGCTGGACGCCGGACTCGTGGACGAGGTGTGCGTCACGGTCGCGCCGCGGTTCGTCGGCGGGACGGCCGGACGCATCGTGCAGGGCGCTCCCGAGGCCGACCGCCGCTTCGCCCTCGCCGGTTCCTTCGCCGACGACGACGGCTTCGTCTTCCTCCGCTACGCCCGCTGACTCCCCGCCCCTCCGCTCCGCCTGTCCTCCCCTCCGCCGGCCCCCTCCCCGTGAGAACGCGCTTGTGTCACGAAATCCGGGCGTTTTCGTGACATACGCGCGTTCTCGCGGAGGAGGGGGACAGGCCTCGGCCGGCGGGGGTCAGGCGGCGGCGAGGGCGTCGGCGTCGAGGATCGTGTAGCTGTAGCCCTGCTCGGCGAGGAAGCGCTGGCGGTTCTGGGCGAAGTCCTGGTCCACGGTGTCGCGGGCGATGAGCGTGTAGAAGCTCGCGGTGTGCCCGGACTGCTTCGGCCGTAGGAGCCGGCCCAGGCGCTGGGCCTCCTCCTGCCGGGAGCCGAACGAGCCGGACACCTGGATCGCGACGGATGCCTCGGGCAGGTCGACCGAGAAGTTCGCGACCTTCGAGACCACGAGCAGGGGGATGCTGCCCTCCCGGAAGGCCTGGTACAGCTCCTCGCGCTCGTCCACGGGGGTCGCGCCGGTGATCTTGGGTGCCCCGAGCGCGTCGGCGAGCACGTCGATCTGGTCGAGGTACTGGCCGATCACGAGGATCTGCTCGCCCGCGTGCCGGTCGGCGAGCTGGCGCACGACCCCGATCTTCGCGGCCGCGGTCGCCGCGAGCCGGTACCGGTCGTCGTCGGCCGCGGCGGCGTACTCGAGGCGGTCGCCGGCGGGCAGGTCGATCCGCACCTCGTAGCAGACCGCGGGCGAGATGAAGCCCTGGGCCTCGATCTCCTTCCACGGAGCGTCGAAGCGCTTCGGGCCGATGAGGCTGAACACGTCGCCCTCGCGTCCGTCCTCGCGCACGAGCGTCGCGGTGAGGCCGAGGCGCCGGCGGGCCTGGAGGTCGGCGGTCAGCTTGAACACCGGAGCGGGCAGGAGGTGCACCTCGTCGTAGACGACCAGTCCCCAGTCGAGCGCGTCGAGGAGCGCGAGATGCGCATACTGGCCCCGGCGCTTGGCCGTCAGGATCTGGTACGTCGCGATCGTGACCGGCTTGATCTCCTTCGCCTGCCCCGAGTACTCGCCGATCTCCTCGGGCGTGAGCGACGTCCGGCGCAGCAGCTCGTCGCGCCACTGCCGCGCGCTCACCGTGTTCGTGACGAGGATGAGCGTGGTCGTCTTGGTGTCCGCCATCGCCGCGGCGCCCACGAGCGTCTTCCCGGCGCCGCAGGGGAGGACGACGACGCCCGAGCCCCCCTCGGTGAAGCTGTCCACCGCCTGCCGCTGGTAGGGCCGCAGGTGCCAGCCGTCCTCGTCGAGGTCGATCGGATGCGGCGTGCCGGGCGTGTAGCCGGCGAGGTCCTCCGCGGGCCAGCCGATCTTCAGCAGCTCCTGCTTGATCTGCCCGCGGGCCCAGGCCTCGACGACGTAGGTGTCGGGGGAGGGGTGGCCGACGAGAAGCGGCGCGACGCGCTTGTTGCGCGAGACCTCGCTGAGCACCGCGGCATCCGTGGAGCGCAGCACGAGGACCTCGTGCTCATCGACCTCGTCCCGGTCGATCACGAGCCGCCCGTACCGCCCCACGGACTCGCGGATGTCGGTGGCCACCGACGGCGGCACGGGGAAGCGCGACCAGCGGTCGAGCGTGCCGAGCATGTCCTCCGCGTCGTGCCCCGCAGCGCGGGCGTTCCACAGACCGAGGCGCGTGATCCGGTACGTGTGGATGTGTTCGGGCGCGCGCTCCAGCTCCGCGAAGACCGCGAGCTCGTGCCGGGCGCTCTCCGCGTCGGGGTGGGCCACCTCCAGCAGGACCGTGCGATCGCTCTGGACGATGAGAGGGCCGTCAGCCATAGCCGGAAATTCTACTGCGCGCGGATGTCCCGAAGCTCAGGCGGTCGCATCCTCGGCGGGTCGGGCGCTGACGATGCTCGCCACCGGAAGCGTCCGCTCGACGTCCGCGCTGCGGTCGCGCCCGCGCAGACGCCCGCCGCCGAGGCCGGTCACCTCGAGGAGGAACTCGCGCGTCGCGCCGCCCGGCATCGCGACCACCACGGTCATCGTCTGGCGTTCGCGGGCGGCGCGGTCGAGCTCGCGCTGCAGCCACGCGGCGTCCGATCCGTCGTCCTGCGCCGCGCGCAGCACGGCCACGAGGCGGCCGTAGTCCGGGGTCGCCGGGCGGCTCGCGGCCGGCGGCTCGCGGCGGACCGGCCGCTCCGCGGCGCCGGCGGCGTCGACCGCGACCACGGGGTAGCGCGCGTCGGCGAGCGTCCAGTACACGGCATCCCGTCCCACCCGGGACGCCAGCGCGTCACCGTCGGGCACGAGGCCGACGGGGCGGAGCGCCTGGTCGACGGCGATCGCGGCGAGGAGCTCCCGGTCGGCGGACTCGATGCGCGTCCGCCCGGATGCCGGATCCACGCCCACCCGGACGAGCCCGTGCCGCGCGCTCTCCTGCTCCACGAGGTAGTCGAGGGGCTGCGGGATGCCGGTGAGCGAGATCCCCCCGAGGAACGCGCGCAGCGAGGCCGCGGTCTCCCCGAGGGCGACCGCGCTCGCGACGGAGGCGGGGGTGAAGCGGTAGGTCGAGGCCTGGGCGCGCGACTCGCGCACCGCCATCCGCCGGAGGCGCAGCTCGATCGCCGGCGCGAGGGGGCCCGGCGCGATCGCGGACAGGTCGGCCTGCAGGTATACCCGGTCGATCTCGGCGGGGAGGAGCTCCGCGAACGCGGCCGTCGCGGGGGTCCCGGTGCGGCGCAGCGCCGTCGTCCAGTCCGGCTCCGCGCCGGACGGGGCGTACAGGCCCCAGCGCAGCGCGACCCGCCACGTGCGGCTCGCCCGATCCGGCCAGGCGGGGTCGAGGGGGAACGCGTCCGGCCAGCGGGAGGGCGGCGCGAACCCGCCGTCGTCGGTCACGAGGCCCTCGCCGAGCGCGCCCGGGAAGGCGCGCACGATCCGCTCCCAGCGGTCGGCCGTGCCCTTCTCGAGCCAGGCGAGGCCATCCACGGTCACGACCCACTCCCGCTCGACGCCGCGCACGAGTCCCGCCTCGGCCGCGCTCGCGACGAGGTCTTCGAGCTCCTCCGCGTCGGCCACCGCGCCGGCATCCACGAGACGTCGGCGATCCACGGCGCTGACCTGGCCCGCGCCGGTGCGGAGCAGAGGGATGTCGGATGCCGCGACCAGGAGGTCGGTCAGGGCGCTGACGCTCGAGAACGCGCGCTCTTCGGCGGCGTGCCGCTCGTCCTCCGTCGCCGGCGAGGGATCCGCCGCGGTCCGGGCCTCGAACGCGGCCGGCTCCCGGTCGGCAAGGTCGCGGATCCGCTGCGCGACGCCGCCGAACAGTGCGCCGGCGTCGTCGACGAGCCCGCGCCGCCACGCCCAGTCCCGCGCGCGGTCGGGGAGTGCCGTGGCTTCCGTGACGGCCTCGCCGAGGGCGACGAGTACGAACCGCGGCGCTCGCAGGAGCGCCCGCTCGACCGCGGACTCCTCGAGCAGCGCGGTCGCTGCGTCGAACGCGTCCTCCCAGGACGCGGACGGGGCGATGCCGCGCGCGAGCAGCAGGGCGGTGAGCTCGGCGTCATCCCGCGCGACCAGCGCGGAGGCGAGCGCGCGCTCGTCGGAGGACTCGGGCACCGCTATCGGCTCCGGTTGGCTCGCGACCTCCGCACGAAGCTCATGATGAGGAGCGTGAACAGCAGCAGGAACGCCACGATCGGGGCCAGGTAGACGACCACGCCGATGAGCGGCCAGATCCCCGTCGCGAAGTTCGCGCCGGCGGTGGTGCCGATGATGATCGCGAAGAAACAGGCGATCGCGAGGACCAGCAGCCCGAGCGACATGAATGCCAGGACCCGGTCGATCCGGCGAACCGGGGTGTCCCCTCCGGGAGTGCGCGTGCTCATCCGAACCAGCCTACCGTGAACGCCCAGTGTCGTAGGCTGGGGGACGGATGCGCCGTGCATCCCGATCCATCACGACCCGCACTGCGGGCCCATCCGCAGCGAGGTTTCCCATGCCCACCGGCAAGGTCAGGTTCTACGACGAGGAGAAGGGCTTCGGCTTCATCGCGACCGATGACGGTCAGGATGTCTTCCTTCACGCGACGGCTCTGCCGGCGGGGAGCGCTGCGCCCAAGACCGGTGCGCGCGTCGAGTTCGGGATCGCCGACGGCAAGAAGGGGCCCCAGGCTCTCTCCGTGCACGTCCTCGAGGCCCCGGTCAGCCTCGCCAAGCGCTCCCGCAAGCCCGCCGACGACATGGCGGTCATCGTCGAGGACCTCGTGAAGCTCCTCGACGGCATCGGCGGCGATCTGCGTCGCGGTCGCTACCCCAGCGGCGGTCACGCGAAGAAGGTCGCCGCGGTGCTGCGCAAGGTGGCCGATGAGCTCGACGCCTGAGAACTCGGAGGTGCCCGACGAGCGACTGCTCGCGGCGCACGATGTCGCGCTCGCCGCGCTGCGCGAGATCACTCCGGAGGCGACGATCGGCGACCCCGCCGGCTACACCGTCGAGGACGAGGGCGTCGTCTCGCTCCTGTTCGCGACCCGGCTGGCCGGGTACCCCGGCTGGTTCTGGACCGTGAGCCTCGCCGTCGTGGAGGAGGCCGAGCCGACCGTGCTCGAGGCGGAGCTGCTGCCCGGCGCCGGAGCCCTCCTCGCCCCCGAGTGGGTGCCGTGGGCGGAGCGCCTGGCCGACTATCAGGCCCAGCAGGCCGCCCTCGCGCAGGCCGGCGTCGAGGCCGATGACGACGCCGCGGAGGACGCGGACGTCGATGACCTCGACGACGACGACGAGGATGATGACGACGACGATCTCGACGAGGACGAGGTGCTGCGGCTCCACGCCGGCGACGTCGACGGCGTCGAGATCGACCAGTTCGCCGAGGATGCCGACGTCGATGACCTCGACGAGGACGATGACCTCGACGAAGACGATGACCTCGACGAGGGGGAAGATCTCGACGAGGACGACCTCGACGAAGACGACGACGACCACCTCGAGTCCGAGGAGGACGGCTTCGACGTCATCGAGGACCGCGACCGCTGATCCGGTCCTCGGGGGCTCGCGCCCCCGAGTCCATCCCTCAAGGGGTCAGAGGTTCTCGACGATGTAGTCGACGCAGCGGACGAGCTGGCGGACGTCGTTCGGCTCGATCGAGACGAACGTCGCGACCCGCAGCTGGTTGCGGCCGAGCTTGCGGTACGGCTCCGTGTCGACGATCCCGTTCTTGCGCAGCGTCTTCGTGATCTGGGTCGCGTCGATCGCGTCGTCGATGTCGATCGTGACGACGACGGGCGAGCGGTCCGCGGCATCCGCGACGAACGGGGTCGCGAACGAGGTCGCGGCGGCCCAGTCGTAGAGGACCGACGACGACTCGCGCGTGCGCGCCGCCGCCCACGTGAGCCCGCCGCTCTCCAGGATCCAGCCCAGCTGGTCGTCGAGGAGGAGGAGCGTCGAGAGCGCGGGGGTGTTGAGCGTCTGCTGCAGGCGCGAGTTGTCGAGCGCCTGCTTGAGGCTGAGGAACGGCGGGATGTAGCGGTCGCTCGCGTCGATCCGCTCGATCCGCTCGATGGCCGCCGGTGAGACCGCGGCGAACCACAGGCCGCCGTCGGAGCCGAGGTTCTTCTGCGGCGCGAAGTAGTAGACGTCGGCCTGGGTGATGTCGAAGTCGATGCCGCCGGCGGCGCTCGTCGCGTCGATGACGGTCAGCGCGCCCTCGTCGCCCTGCACGCGCTGGATCGGCGAGGCGACGCCCGTCGAGGTCTCGTTGTGCGGCCAGGCGTAGACGTCGACGCCCTCCACGGCCACGGGCACAGCGCGGGTGCCGGGCTCCGCGTTGCGGACGTCCGGCGCCTCCAGCCACGGCGTCTTCGCCGAGGTGGCGAACTTGCCGCCGAACTCGCCGAACACGAGGTTCTGGCTGCGGCGCTCGATGAGGCCGAACGCGGCGGCATCCCAGAACGCCGTCGAACCGCCGTTGCCGAGGACGATCTCGTAGCCGTCGGGGAGGCGGAACAGCTCGGCGAGGCGCGAACGGACGCTCGCGACGAGGTCCTTCACGGGCGCCTGGCGGTGCGAGGTGCCGAGGATCGACGCCCCGGGCCCGGCGAGTGCCTGCAGCTGCGCGGCGCGGACCTTCGAGGGTCCGCTGCCGAACCGGCCGTCGACGGGGAGGAGCTCACGGGGCAGCACGATGTCCGACATGCCCTCGACTCTAGCCGCCGGTCGCAGCCCTCACCGGCGCCGCCTGTCCCCACGCGCGCGGGGATAGGCTTGGCTTCTCATCCCGAACGGCCCGAGGACACCCCCATGACCGATCTCATCGACACCACGGAGATGTATCTGCGCACCATCCTCGAACTCGAGGAGGAGCACATCGTCCCGCTGCGCGCGCGCATCTCCGAGCGTCTCGGGCACTCCGGTCCGACGGTGTCGCAGACGATCGGGCGGATGGAGCGCGACGGGCTCGTCGTCGTCTCGGACGACCGGCGGCTCGAGCTCACCGACGCCGGCCGTCACAAGGCCGTCGACGTCATGCGCAAGCACCGTCTCGCGGAGCGGCTCCTGAGCGATGTCATCGGCCTCGACTGGGCCTACGTCCACGAGGAGGCGTGCCGCTGGGAGCACGTCATGAGCGAGCAGGTCGAGCGCCGGCTCGTGGAACTGCTGGGGCATCCGACCGAGTCGCCGTACGGCAACCCGATCCCCGGTCTCGACCAGATCGTGGACGTCCCGGAGGGCGCGGCGCACGCGTTCGAGGAGGGCGTCGTCGGCCTCGTGAAGCGGCTGGAGGACGGCGGCGGCCCGGTCACCGGCACCGTGCGCCGGCTCGCCGAGCCCGCCCAGGTCGATCCCGAGCTGCTGCACCAGCTGCAGACGGCGGGCGTCGTGCCCGGAGCCACCGGCGAGTACCAGTTCAGCGACGGCTACGTGCTCGTCCAGATGGACGGGAACGACCAGGGCCTGGAGCTCCCGGTCGAGGTCGCGGGCCACATCTTCCTCGTCGACCAGTCGCGCTGATCCGTCGCCGCGACGACCGTCCGGGGGCGACTCTCCGGGCGGCTCGACGTGACATGTTCGTTATCCTCCGGTAGCCTCGAACGGTCCACAGGCGAAAAGACCGCCGACGGACCCCGTGCAGATTGCCTCGACGGCTCGTCGTATCGCGCGGTGAACCCGCTCCCGAAAACCGGGTTATGACGAGCCGGCGCCCTGCGCAGAGGCGACGGAGGAACCAGCTTGGCTGAGAACAACGAGTCGCCCGCGAACGAGCCCGCGCGCCGCATCCGCTATCGCGGCAGCAGCGTCACCCGCACCCCGCAGAAGGCGACCCGACCCGTCGCGCGCGCCGCGGGCCGGAGTTTCCGCTCCGCCGCGTCGAAGCCCGTGCGCAGCGTCGTCATCCTGAGCATGGTCGCGGGCCTCATCGCGACCGTCGCCCTCCCCGCGTACGCGGCCTGGCAGCCCAGCAGCGGCGCCGCCGCCGTCACGACCCAGCAGGTCGCGGAGGGGAACGCGCAGTCGCTCGTCGTGGCCTCGAACGCCGCCGACGTGAGCCTGAGCCGCAGCAGCTATGACGCGACGACCTCCGACGAGATCGCGAAGAAAAAGGCCGAGGAGGCCGCGGCCGCCCGCGCCGCCTCCGCGTCCGCGTCGGCGTCGACCCGCGTCTCGGTCGACCTCAGCATGGTCGCGCCCGGCAGCGGGCAGGTCCGCTGGCCCGTGACGCACTTCACGTACACGGAGGAGAACCTCTTCCGTCCGCCGATCCGTCCGGATCACAACGGCTTCGACATGCTCGCGCCGCAGGGAACCCCGATCTACGCGGCCGCCGCCGGCGTCGTGCGCGTGTCGCAGGACGGCTACGGCGGATACGGCGAGGCCATCGTCATCGACTCCGTCATAGGCGGCCAGCTCGTGAGCACGCTGTACGGGCACATGATCCACGGCGGTCGCCAGGTCGACGTGGGGGCCACGGTCTCCGCCGGCCAGCTCATCGGCCTCGTGGGCAGCACCGGCTCCTCGACCGCGAACCACTGCCACTTCGAGGTCGAGATCAACGGCACGCTCGTCGACCCGCTGGCCTGGCTCAACGCCAACGCCAGCTGAGCGCGACACGACACCAGACGTTCATCGGGGCGAGCCCCCGCCCTCTGGTGCATGAGTTAGCCTTTACCTCGACGCTTGAGAGAAGCGGAGGGAGCCGAATGGACGGCGGGCCACGCATCCGAACCATGGATGCACTGGGGTTGCTCGTCCTCCGGCATTGCCTGAGCGAGAGCCATGGTCGCGCCATGGCGCCGAGGCGCTGTCTATAGAGACAGCGCCTTTTTTCATGCCCCTGCGCACCTCGATCCCGTCACCAGTCGAATACCGAGAAGCCGTCCCGGCCATTCGAGAGGAAGAGGAATGCGCACGTTGGTGCTGAATGCGGGGTACGAACCCCTCGCGGTCGTGTCGTTCAAGCGGGCGATCGTGCTCGTGATGAACGAGAAGGCGACCGTCGTCGAGCACGTCGTCGGCGATCCCGTCTGGGGGACCAGCGGTTCGTACGACCGCCCGGCCGTCATCATCCTGACCCGCTACGTCCGCGTCCCCGGCGGACGCCACGTGCCGGTGACCCGCCGGGGCGTGCTCCGCCGGGACGGTCACCGCTGCGCGTACTGCGGCAAGGCGGCGTCCACGATCGACCACGTGCAGCCCCGCTCCCGCGGCGGCAAGGACACGTGGGAGAACCTCGTGGCCTGCTGCCTGCGCTGCAACAACGTGAAGGGCGACCGCACCCCGCAGGAGATGTCGTGGTCGCTCCGCCTGACCCCGGCGCCCCCGCGCGGCGCGCAGTGGACGGTCCGCGGCACGGAGCGCGCCGACCCCCGCTGGGAGCCGTACCTGGCCCTCGCCGCCTGACCCCGCGGGGTTCCCGGGTGCGTGCTCCGGGCCCGTGCGAGTGCCGCCGTGGGCTCCGCGCCCGCGCGAGATCAGGTGATCTCGCGTATTCAGGGTGTTCGGAGCCAGGATCCTCCTGAGTACGCCGAATCACCTGATCTGGTGAGGCCGACGAGGCTCCGATCGGGGATGTCGGAAGGGGTGCATAGCTTCGAACCTGGGCATTGATAGAGGTAGAACGAATGTTCTAATCTGTCCAGGGAGGCAACGATGGGCGCTGCGAGCACGGTCGACGACGTGCGGCGGCTGCGTGCGCGTCTCGACGAGGTCGAGGGGCGGCGGATGGGGGCCCCGGTCCTCCCGGTGCATCCCGAGCTCGCCGCGCTGCTGCCCGGCGGCGGCCTCCGGGCGGGTTCGTCGTACACGGTCGCCCCGTCCGCGTCGCTGCTGCTCGGGCTCCTGGCGCGCCCGTCGCGTGAAGGGGCGTGGTGCGCCGTGGTGGGGATGCCGGAGCTCGGCGCCGAGGCGGCGGAGCTGGCGGGGGTCGCGCTCGACCGGCTCGTGCTGGTGCCCGATCCCGGGTCCCGGTGGCTGGCGGTGACTGCGGCGCTCGCCGACGTGCTGCCGGTCGTGGTCGTGCGTCCGGTGGGCCGGGTCGTGGGCGCCGAGGTGGCTCGGCTGTCGGCGCGGCTGCGCGACAAGGGGACGGTGCTGGTCGTGCAGGGGGCGTGGCCGGGGGTCGAGGCCTCCCTCGAGGTGGGTGAGGCGGAGTGGGCGGGGCTCGGGCGGGGGCACGGGCACCTCGAGTCGCGCGCGCTCACCGTCACGGTGCGCTCGCGGCGCTCGCCCGCGCCGCGGCGCGCCCGGCTCCTCCTGCCCGACGCCCGCGGTGACCTGGATGCCGCGGGTGCGCGGGCGGGGGTCGCGGGTTCTCGTCCCGCCACGACCTCCGAGCCGATGGCACTGCCGCCGGTGCCCCTCCCGCTCCGGGCGGTGGGGTGATGTCGCGGGTGCTCGTGCTCTGGGTGCCGGAGTGGCCCGTCGTCGCCTCCCTCCGCGAGAGCGCGGGGGAGGCGGAGGGGCCGGTCGCGGTGGTGGAGGCAGGCGCCGTCGTGGCGTGCTCCGCGGCCGCGCGGGCGGAGGGCGTGCGGCGGGGGCAGCGCCGCCGTGACGCGCAGGCCCGGTGCCCGAGCCTCGTGCTGGCCCCCGCCGACCCGCTCCGCGATCAGCGCGAGTTCGCGCCCCTCGTGGCGAGGATCGAGCAGGTCGCGCCGGGGGTGCAGATCGTGCGGCCCGGGCTGTGCGCGCTGCGGGCCCGCGGCCCGGTGCGCTACTACGGGGGCGAGGCGGCGGCGGCCCGCGCGCTGCTCGAGGCCCTCGCCGAGCTCGGGGTCGGGGAGGCGCGGGCCGCCGTGGCGGACGGTTTGTTCACGGCGGAGCTCGCGGTGCGGACGGCTCGGGCGGACGATCCGGTCCGTCTCGTTCCCGAGGGCGAGGCGGCGGCCTTCCTCGCGCCCTTGCCCGTGACGACGCTCGACGACGCGGCGACGTCGCACCGCGGCGAGGAGCTCGCGACGCTCCTCGCGCGGCTCGGGGTGCAGACGCTCGGGGAGTTCGCGGCGCTCGATCCCGCCCGCGTCGAGGAGCGGCTCGGCGACCGGGGCCGCCGGCTGCACGCGCTCGCCGCGGGCGAGGACTCCCGTGCCGTCGAGCCGCGCGTGCCCCCACCGCAGCTGCATCGCGAGGTGGCTTTCGAGCCGCCCGTCGAGCTCGCCGACCAGATCGCGTTCGGGATGCGGATCGCGGCGGAGGAGTTCATCGCGCGCCTGGGCGCGCTGGGGCTCGTCTGCACCGAGCTGCGGGTGGAGCTCACGGGGGAGCGGGGCGAGCGCTGCGAGCGGGTGTGGCTGCATCCGGGTTCGTTCGACGCCGCGGCGGTCGTCGACCGGGTGCGGTGGCAGCTCGCGGAGCAGGCGGTGCCGGAACGCCCGAAGCAGGAGCCGGGAGCGGAGGGCGGCGCGGCGTTCCGGAGCGGGGTCGCCCATGTGCGGATCGCGCCGGAGGCGGTGGACCGGGCATCCCACCACGCCGCCGCGCTGTTCGGCGGGGGTCCGGACGAGCGGGTGCACCACGCGCTCTCGCGGGTGCAGGCGATGCTCGGGCATCGCGGGGTCATGACCGCGGCGATCGGCGGGGGCCGCCGGCTCGCGGAGCGGCAGGTGCTCGTGCCCTGGGGCGATCGCGCCGTCGTCGGGCAGGACCGGGCGCGGCCGTGGCCCGGGGGGCTGCCCGCCCCCCTGCCGGCGACCGTGTTCCCGCGGCCCGAGCCCGTCGTCGTGCGGGGGGACGGGGAGTCCCCCGTCTCGGTCGACGAGCGCGGCATCCTCAGTGCGATCCCGCGCACGGCGGTCCTCGGCGGGCGCCGGCATGAACTCGTCGCGTGGGCGGGGCCGTGGCCGCTCGTCGAGCGGGAATGGGATGCGGTGCGGCGCCGCGTCGCGCATCGGTTCCAGGTCGTCGACGACGACCAGAACGCGTGGCTCCTCGTCTGCGAGGGCGGGGCCTGGTACGCGGAGGCCCGCTATGACTGAGGAGGCCTGATGGGATGGCACAACCCGCCCGTGCCGTGGTCGGAGCTGGAACGGGCGTTGCGCGACGAGCGGCGTCCCGCCGACATCCCGGCGGATGCCGACGGGGGCGATGGTCCGGCCTTCTCCCGGAAGCGCGGTCCGTACGTGGGGAAGCACATCGACCGCCCCGAAGATCCGGTGCCGTATGCCGAGCTGCACGCGCACTCGTCGTACTCGTTCCTCGACGGGGCGTCTGCGCCGGAGGAGCTCGCGGAGGAGGCGGAGCGGCTCGGGCTGCACGCGCTCGCGGTCACCGACCACGACGGCTTCTACGGCATCGTGCGGTTCGCGGAGGCCGCGGAGAAGCTCGTCGTGAAGACCGTGTTCGGCGCCGAGCTGTCGCTCGAACTGCCGAAGCATCAGAACGGGGAGCCCGATCCGGTCGGCGCCCATCTTCTCGTGCTCGCGCGCGGGGAAGAGGGGTATCACCGGCTTGCCGGGGCGATCACCGCAGCCCAGCTCCGGGGTGCGGAGAAGGGGCGCCCGGTCTACGATCTCGACGAGCTCGCCGACCGGGCGGGCGGGCACTGGGCGATCTTGACCGGATGCCGGAAGGGCACCGTCCGCCGTGCTCTCGTCGACGCCGGACCCCGGGCTGCCGCGCTCGAGCTCGACCGGCTCGTCGACCTGTTCGGGTCGGAGGCGGTCAACGTCGAGCTGATCGACCACGGCGATCCGCTCGACTCGACTCACAACGACGTCCTCGCGGCCCTCGCCGCGGAGCGGGGCCTGCCGATCCTCGCGACCAACAACGTGCACTACGCCGCGCCCGACCGGCGCATCCTCGCGGCGGCGATCGCGGCCGTCCGCGCGCAGCGCAGCATGGACGAGCTGGACGGCTGGCTTCCCGCGCACGGGGCCGCGCACCTCCGTTCCGGCGCGGAGATGGCGGCGCGGTTCGCGCGGTATCCCGGCGTGGTCGCCCGCACCGTGGCGCTCGCCGACGAGCTCGCGTTCCCCCTGCGACGTGCCCGTCCGGCGCTCCCGAAGCAGGACGTCGATCCCGGCGAGACGCCGATGTCGCAGTTGCGCAAGCTCGTCTGGAGAGGGGCGGCCGTGCGGTATCCCGACCTTCCCGACGGCCACCGGCGGCGGATCGAGAAGGAGCTCGACGTCATCGAGGCGAAGGACTTCCCCGGCTACTTCCTCATCGTGCATGACATCGTCGCCGAGGCCCGGCGTCTCGGCATCCTCTGCCAGGGCCGGGGGTCGGCGGCCAACAGCGCGGTCTGCTACGTGCTCGGGATCACGGCGGTCGACGCGATCGGCTTCAACCTGCCGTTCGAGCGGTTCCTCTCCAGCATGCGCGATGAGGAGCCCGACATCGACGTCGACTTCGATTCGGGGCGCCGGGAGGAGATCATCCAGTGGGTGTACCGGAAGTACGGCCGGCGGAACGCGGCGCAGGTCGCGAACGTCATCCAGTACCGGCCCAAGAACGCGGTCCGCGACATGGCGAAGGCGCTCGGTTATTCGCCCGGGCAGCAGGATGCCTGGTCGAAGCAGGTCGAGCGGTGGGGTGCGCTGCTGGATACCGACGCCGACCACGACATCCCCGGGCAGGTCGTCGATTACGCGACCCAGCTGTTGAAGGCGCCGCGGCATCTCGGCATCCACTCCGGCGGCATGGTGCTGACCGACCGGCCCGTCGGGGAGGTCGTGCCGATCGAGCACGCGCGGATGGCGAACCGCACCGTCATCCAGTGGGACAAGGACGACTCGGCGTGGATGGGCCTCGTGAAGTTCGACCTCCTCGGTCTCGGGATGCTCGCCGCGCTGCAGTACTGCATCGATCTCATCCGGGGTTCCACGGGGGAGGAGTGGGATCTCGATTCGATCCCGAAGGAGGAGGCCGCGGTCTACGACATGCTGTGCCGGGCCGATGCGATCGGGGTGTTCCAGGTCGAGTCGCGGGCGCAGATGGGCCTGCTGCCCCGGCTGCAACCGCGCAAGTACTACGACCTCGTGATCGAGATCGCGCTCATCCGGCCGGGGCCGATCCAGGGCGGTGCGGTGCATCCGTTCGTGAAGCGGCACGCGATCCTGAAGGAGCAGGCGGCGCGGCGGCGCCGGGGCGAGGAGGTGACCGAGCCGTCGCCCGTGACTTACCCGCATCCCGACCTTGAGGACGTGCTGGAGCGGACCCTGGGCATCCCGATCTTCCAGGAGCAGCTCATGCAGATGGCGATGAAGATCGGGGACCTCACGCCGGAGGAGGCCGATCTCCTGCGGCGCGCGATGGGCTCGAAGCGCGGCCTCGAGAAGATCGACTCGCTCAAGAAGCAGCTCTATGAGGGGATGGCGAACCACGGGCTGGAGGGGGAGGAGGCCGACGCGATCTACGCGAAGATCCAGGCGTTCGCGAACTTCGGGTTCGCCGAGTCGCACTCGCTCTCCTTCGCACTCCTCGTCTACGCCAGTTCCTGGATCAAGCTGCACTATCCCGGGGCCTTCCTCGCGGGGCTGCTGCGGGCGCAGCCGATGGGGTTCTACTCGCCCACGACCCTCACGGCGGATGCTCGGCGGCACGGCGTGGAGGTGCGCCGCCCCGACCTCCTCCTCTCCGGCGCCCATCCCACCCTCGAGCCCCTCGCCCCGCTCGATCCCCCGTCGCGAGCGGAGGAGATGGAACGAGCGGAGGACCAACCCCCCGGAGCCTCTCCTCCCTTCCTCACATCTCCTCCCCTCGTCACGGTCGGGCCGGGGATGGATGCGGGCGGGGGTGGGGTGGGGAGGGATGCGGGCGGGCCGGGGATGGGGGCGGGCGGGAGGGATGCGTGCCTCGAGGCGCGGCAGCCGCCGGTGGGGGACTTCGATCCCGGGGCGCCCGACGAGTCGGCGGCGCACCGGCGCGACGGGGCCTTCGCGGTGCGGCTGGGGCTCGCGGCGATCAAGGGCATCGGCGAGACCGTGGCGGCGGGCATCGTCGCGTCGCGGGAGAAGGACGGGCCGTTCCGCGACATCCGCGACCTGGTGCGGCGCACGGGCGTGACCCGCGCCCAGCTGGAGAGCCTGGCGACCGCCGACGCGTTCGCGGGGATGGGGCTCACCCGGCGTGAGGCGCTGTGGCTCGCGGGCCCGGCGGCGCAGGACCGCGTCGAGTTCCTGCCCGACTCGCTCGTCGCGGTGCAGCCGCCGCTGTTCCCCGACCCGACGGCGTACGAGCGCCTGGCCGCCGACCTGTGGGCGACGGGGATCTCGACCGACGACCATCCGCTCACGCATTTCCGGTCCGAGCTCGACGCCCGGGGAGTCCTCACGTCGAGCGAGCTGCGGACCCACGAGGCCGGGCGTCGCGTGGAGGTCGCGGGCCTGGTGACCCACCGGCAGCGCCCGGCCACGGCATCCGGGATGACGTTCCTCAACCTCGAGGACGAGCACGGGCTCGTCAACGTCATCTGCTCGATCGGGGTGTGGAACCGCCATCGGCGGATCCTCCGGGATGCGCCGGCCCTCATCGTGCGCGGGATGCTGGAGCGCTCGATCGAGGGGGTGACGAACCTCGTCGCCGATCATGCGGAGGATCTGCGCGTCGGCGTGCGGCATGCCTCCCGTGATTTCCGGTGACCGGGTTAGGCTCCCCTCAAGCGACCGGAAGGATCAGACATGCCCACTTTCGATACGCTCCTCAGCGAGCAGATCGGCCACGAGTTCGCCGCTTCGCAGCAGTACATCGCGATCGCGGTGTGGTTCGACGACCACGACCTGCCGCAGCTCGCCGGGTACTTCTACCGTCAGTCGCGCGAGGAGCGGAACCACGCGATGATGCTGGTCCGCTACCGCCTCGACCGTGGCATGCGCGTGGTGATCCCGGCGATCCCGGCGGTCGTCAACGACTTCGAGAACGTGCGTGAGGCGATCGCCCTGGCTCTCGCGCAGGAGAAGACGGTGTCCGAGCAGATCCAGGTGCTGTTCGGCGCCGCCCGTACCGAGAGCGATGGTCTCGGCGAGCAGGCGATGCTCTGGTTCCTGCGGGAGCAGGTCGAGGAGATCGCGTCGATGCAGACGCTCCTGAACGTCGCGGAGCGCACCGACAATCTCTTCGACATCGAGAACTTCGTCGCTCGCGAGACCTCCGCCGCGTCGGCCCCCAGCCCGGATGCTCCGGCCGCCGCGGGCGGTGTCGTCTAGCGTCAGCCCTGAACGCCGAGGGCGAACCGGATGGATCCGTCCTCTGCGACCTTCGCGTCCAGCACGCGGTCATCGAGCGCGTCGACGACGACCGGGTCGACGAACACGCGTGCCCCGTCGACCTCGATGACCGTGTCCTCGTCGTTCGGTTCGGGAACCAGCGCCAGCTCGAAGCTGGCGTCCTGCGCATCCGTATTCCGAATGCGCAACCCTCCGTGATCGGTGTCCGGGATCCGAGTGATGAGACCCTTCACCGCGGATGCAGCGTTCTCGGTGAGCGTGAGCATGGTGCTCTCCTTCCGTGGATGTCTGCCGTCGGCCACGATTCCGAGATCCCCCGCAAGGTGCAACCCCCTGCCCGCCATGTCCAGGGAACTCTCATAGAATCGGGGTGCCGGCCTCTGTAGCTCAACGGAAGAGCAGCTCCGTCCTAAGGAGAGGGTTGGGGGTTCGACTCCCTCCAGGGGCACCAAAAGGCTGTCACCGAACAAATCCCTGAGATAACCGGCGCGAGCTGAAGCCCCTGCCGACGACGCTTCGGCACTCGCCCGAGGAGAAGGCCGCCGCAGTACAATGCGGCTGTCGCGGGTGACCGGACCACCTGTCGGAGAGGAGCGGGAACTGCCGTGACTCGACTCGACTTCCTTGACCGGTTCCGCCTCGTGGGCACGCCGGGCGCCGCCGGTACCACAGGCGTCCCCACGAACGAGCTGACCGGCCCGGCCGCGGAGCTCGCGCCGGTGTTCGCCGCTCTCGCCGCCGGCATCGCGGCGGACGGACGGCTCGTCGCGGAGGTGACGGCGAGGGGCGAGGCCGGCGTCGAGACCGCGCGCCGGCGGGCCGCCGACCTCATCGCGGCGGCCCGGCAACGCGCCCCGACGACACAGGCCGATGCGGCAGCGCGGATCGTCGCGCAGGCCGACAACGATGCGACGGCCGAGCTCGCCCGCGCCCAGGACCAAGCAGCGCGGACTTCCGCGGCCGCGGCCGCGGAACGCGCTGGACTCGTGGCCCACGCTGTCGCGCACCTCCTTGGTGGTGCACCGACCAGGCGTACGCCGTGAACGGTGACTGGGTCGCCGTTGCGACCCGGGCTCGCGGCATCGCGCGACGCCGACTCGGCGCGGGCACGGCGCAGGAGCTCGCCGCCGGCGACCTGCCCGAAGCGCTCGGCGTGATTGCGGCGGCCACAGGCGAAGGGTCGGACCGGGGCGCGGCCTTCACGGACCGTGGCGACGCCGAGCACGCGATGCGTGGGGCGCTCCTATGGCGGACGCGGGTCCTCGCCGGCTGGGCTCCGCGACCGGGGGCTGCCCTCTTCCGTGTGCTTGCGGCTCCCTACGAGCGCGACAACGCGGTCGCGCTCGCGCGCTCCTTCGACGACGGCACCGAGGCGCCGACGTCCTGGGAACTCGGCTCGCTCGCGACGGCGTGGCCGCGACTACGCCTGGCGCGCGACTTTCCTGCACTCCGGGAAGAGCTCGGCCGTTCGCCGTGGGGCCGGGTCGGTGCGACGGGCCCGGCAGAGCTTCGTGACGAGCTGACGGCCGCGTGGCTGCGGCGGGTCGCTGTCGCGGCACCTTTCACCCGGCCGTGGGCGGTCGCGGGGGCGGCGTTGCTCGCCGCTCGCGTCGCTGTTGTTCAGGGCGCGCCACCGACCACCCGGTGTCTGGAGTCGCTGCGGCCATTCCTCGGCGAGACCTGGGCGACGGCGCGGACGCTCGACGCGTTCGCTGCCTCGTTGCCATACGGCGCGGCCGAGCCGTTCCGTGACCTCGACGGGCCGGAGGCGCTGTGGCTCGCAGAAGCGCGACTCGTGGCCCGCATCGAGACCGACTCGCTGCGCCTGCTGCGGCGAAACGCGGACGGCCCGGCCGTCGTGGTCGCCGTGGTCGCGATGCTCGCCGTGGACGTGTGGCGAGCACGGGCGGCGGTCGCCGTCGCGGGACGGCACACGGGCGGGATCCCGGCCGTCCCAGGCGATACCGGCGAGACGGCGGAGCAAGCCGGCAAGGCGGTGCTCGATGTCGTGGCGTAGCGCACTCACCCCCACACGGATGGAGCGGGTCGCACTCGTGGCTCCGTCCGACCGGGTGCGGTCGATGCTCGACGCGATCGCCCGACATGGCGGGGTTGAGCTCGCGCTGCCGACCGGGCCCGCCGAGACTGCGGCCGACGCGTTCTCGCTCGCCGAGCGATCGGCGGTCGTGTTCGGGCCGGTCGCCGGCTTCGTCGGCTGGACACCGTCGCCGCGGCTGCCGGAGCTGATGGCCGGGCTCGCTCCCATCGGCGCGGCGGTCGTCCCGATCGCCCGTCCGCGAGGCGAGCAACCGCCGACCCTCCTCAGCGGACCCCGGCGGCCGACCGCGCGGCGCGTCCTGGTCGACACCTACGGCGTCGTCCCCTACGACGACGTCGATCCCAGCTGGATCGCGGCAGCGAGTTACGTCCTCATGTTCGGGGTCATGTTCGGCGACGTCGGGCAGGGAACCGTCCTTGCGCTCGTCGGTGTGGCCGTGATCGCCGGCTGGATCCCTCCGTTGCGGCGCTACCGGCAACTTGGCGGGTTCATCGCCGCGGCCGGCATCGCCGCGGCGGTGTTCGGTCTCCTCTACGGTGAGTTCTTCGGTCCGACCGGGATCGTCCCGACCCTCTGGATCAACCCGCTCGAACAGCCGATCGAGCTGATGGTCGTGGGGATCCTCATCGGCGCAGGGCTACTGGGGGTCTCCCTCGTGGTCGGCACGGTGAACCGGGTGCGCGAGGGCGGCTGGGCCTATGCGTTGTACTCCCGTACGGGGATCGCCGGCATCCTGCTCTACGTCGCGGTGGCGCTCGTCGCCGGGGGCGTCTACTTCGACATCGTCGTGCTCGACATCGCTGCCGCTGTCGCGGGGCTGCTCGCGCTCGCCGCGATCTTCGTCGGTCTCTACATCGACTCTGGTGGAGGGGGGCTCGGCGTCATGCAGGCCGCGATCGAGCTCGTGGACACCGTGGTCCGGCTCGGCTCGAACCTCATCTCCTTCGCCCGCCTCGCCGCCTTCGGCCTGATGCACGCCGCGCTGATGGCGGTCGTGTGGCAGGGCACCTCCGCGTTGTGGCACGCCGACTGGCGTGCGCCGCTTGCGATCCTGCTTTTCCTTGTCGGGAATGCGATCGCCTTCGGCCTGGAGCTGCTGGTCGCGGGTATCCAGGCCCTCCGGCTCGAGTACTACGAGCTCTTCTCGCGGATCTTCCTCGGCGAGGGTCGGGCGTTCCGTCCGTGGGCGCCCGCACTGCCCAGGAGTGAGTCCGATGACCAGACAGGGATCGCGACCTCGACCGCAACCGACGTAACCGACACCGAACCGACCATTCCGGAAGGGGCCGCCCCGTGATTCTCTCGCTGTCCGCCATCGCCCTCCTCGTCGTCGTGACCGCCATCTCGATGATGCTCATGCGCCGGCGACGACGCACCGGCCTCGGCGTGCTGCTCGGGGCGAATGCGGCGATCGCCTTCGGCGGCGTCGTTGCGCTCGTGACGGCCCTGCACCCCGCGGCGGCGCAGGCCGCGCAGGTCGCGGCAGCGTCCGGTTCGTCGACCTCGTCCGCGTCCTGGGCGGCGCTGCTCGGCGCGGCGATCGCCGTCGCCGGTTCCTCGCTGGGCGCGGCGATCGCTGTCGCCTACACCGGCTCGGCGGCGCTGGCCGCGATGAGCGAACGACCGGAGATGTTCGGCCGCTCGATGGTCATCGTCGGCCTCGCGGAGGGCATCGCCATATATGGGCTCATCGTCGCGATCATCTTGATCGGCAATGCCTGAGCTGCGGCAGACGGGCATCGCCGCGATCGGTCAGGCGGCCCGCATCGAGGGCTACGCGCTCGTCGGCGTAGCGACCTGGCCGGCGGAGGATGCCGACACCGCCCGGAGGGCGTGGGACGCGCTACCCGCGAGCTTCGGCATGGTCATTCTGACGCCCGCCGCGGCGGCCGCGATCGGCGAACACCGCGACGACCGACTCACGACGGTGCTTCCAGCATGAGCGAGCTGCCCAGGGGCGCTGCCGCCGCGCTGGATCCGCTCGTGAGCGCGCTACGCGCTGCCGCCGAGCAGCGCGCCGCCGGAATCGCGGCAGCCGCTGACCGTGAGGCAGCAGCGACGATCGCCGCCGCCGAGCAAGAGGCCGATGATCTCCTCGCCGCCGCGCGCGCCGAGGGCGAGGCGGAGGGCCGTCGGGAAGCCGCCGCCCGGCTCGCCCGCACTCGCCGTGACGCCCGGGAGACCGTGCTGCGTGCCCGGTCGGAGGCTGAGGCCGCCACCGGTGCGGCGATCGCGGCGGCCGTCGTCGCACTCCGTGACAGCGACGACTACCCGGCGCTCGAGGGTCGATTGCGCGCCGAGGTGGTCGCCCTCCTCGGGCCCAGTGTGACGATCGAGACCGCTCCGGACGGCGGCATCATCGCCACGTACGGCACACGCCGCATCGACGCGAGCCTTCCCGCCCTTGCGGCGGCAGCGGGCGACTGGCTGCACGGAGTGCGGGCATGAGCGGCGCCATCACGCGCGTCAACGGCCCGGTCGTCGAGGCCCATCGGCTCCCCGGCCTTGCGATGGGCGAGGTCGTCGCTCTCGGTGCCGCGCGCATCACCGCGGAGACGATCGCGATCGACGGCGAATCGGCCGTGTTGCAGGCTTATGAGTACACCGGCGGCGTCGCCGTGGGCGATACGGCAGACCCGCAAGCCGAGCCGCTCAGCGGCCTGCTCGGCCCGGGCCTCCTTGCGAACGCCTACGACGGCCTACTCCGTCCGCTGTCCGGCGCGCCGCAGTGGCTGCGCCCGGATCGGCCGGGTTCGACGCAGGATCCGTCGATTCTCGACCGGCGGTGGCGCTTCGTACCCTCGGCGATAGCGGGGGCGACCGTCGTAGCAGGGGATCTGCTCGGCACCGTGCCCGATTCGGGTGCGGTGGAGCATCGGGTCCTCGTGCCGCCCGGCGTGTCCGGGGTGCTGGAATGGATCGCGGCCGAAGGGGAGACGCCCGCCCGCGATGCGGTCGCCCGCATCGCGGGGCGCGAGGTGCGGCTCGCCGAGCCGTGGCCGCTGCGCGAGCCACGCCCCTTCGCTGAGCGGCTCCCCGACGTCGTCCCGCTTCACACCGGTCAGCGCGTCCTCGACCTGCTCTTTCCCGTCGCGGCGGGCACGGCGGCGGCCGTCCCGGGCGGTTTCGGGACCGGGAAGACGGTGGCGCTGCAGCAAATCGCGAAATGGAGCGATGCTTCCGTCATCGTCTACGTCGGTTGCGGCGAGCGCGGAAACGAGATGGCGGATGTCCTGTCGGGCCTCGCCGGGCTGACCGATCGTCATGGCAGCCGCCTGATCGACCGGACCGTCATCGTCGCGAACACCTCGAACATGCCGATGATGGCCCGCGAGGCGAGCATCTATACGGGGCTCGTGATCGCCGAGTACTACCGCGACATGGGCTATGACGTCATCGTCATCGCCGATTCTACGAGCCGCTGGGCGGAGTCGCTGCGCGAGTTCGCGAACCGAAACGGCGACCTGCCTGCGGAGGAGGGCTACCCGGCCTCGCTCGCGTCGGCACTCGCGGCGTTCTACGCGCGCGCCGCACGCGTCCGGACCCTCGGTGGTCGGACCGCGGCGGTCACCGTGATCGGCGCCGTCTCTCCGCCGGGCGGTGACATGAGCGAGCCGGTGACGACGAACACCGAGCGCTTCGTCCGAGCGCTCTGGTCCCTCGACCGCGACCTCGCCTACGCGCGCCACTACCCAGCGGTGAGTTGGCGCGGCTCGTTCGCTCGTGATGTCGATGAGATAGGGCGCTGGCATGCGGCCAACGACGACCCGCGCTGGTCAGAGCGTCGTACCAGAGCGCTCGGCGTCCTCGCCGAGGCAGACCGTCTCGCAGGCCTCGCCGAAGTGATCGGTGCGAGCGCCCTGCCCGGCCGGGAGCGGATGACATTGCTCGGCGGTCGGTTGCTGCGGGAGGGGGTTCTGACCCAGAGCGCCCTCGAGGCAAACGACGCATCTAGTTCGAGCGCGAAGAGCGCTGCACTGCTCGGATTTGCGCTCGACACGATCGACGAATGCCAGCGGCTCGTCGCGGCCGGGGTCGCCGCGACCACGCTGGAGCAGTGGGACTTCTCGCCGCTGCTGCGGGCGCGCAACGAGTTCGCACCCGACGACGCGGCCGGGCTGGATGCGCGGCGCGATGCGTTCCTTGCGGAGCTGAGGCAGGCATCATGAGCGAGCCGGCCTCGATCGAGCCGGACGCGCTTCTCACACCATCCGCCATCGGCTATCGCGACCTCCGCAGCGTCCGCGGACCGCTTGTCGTGGTCGGCGACGCGACCGGGGTCGGCTGGGACGAGTTCGCCCGAATCTCTGTCGACGGCGGCCCTGACCGGCATGGGCTCGTCCTCGAGGTCGACCACGACCTTGCGACCATCCAGGTACTCGAGGGCACGGCGGGTCTCGCCTCCGGTGGGGTAGAGGTGCGCTTCGACGGCCAGCCGCTCCACGTACCGGTCGGCGACAGCTGGCTCGGCCGCGTCTGCAACGGCCGCGGCGAGGCGCTCGACAGCGGCCCGGAGGTGACCGGCGAGCGCCTCGCGCCGGTGGCTGGCTGGCCGCTCAACCCCGTATTCCGCGAGCCCCCGGATGAGCCGGTGCTCACAGGGGTGTCCGTCATCGACGGGCTGATGACGCTTGTCCGGGGGCAGAAGCTCCCGATCTTCTCCGCAGCCGGGCTGCCCCATCTCGAGCTGGCGACGCAGATCGCGGCCCAGGCGAACGCGCGCGGGCGCCCGTTCCGCGTCGTGTTCGCTGCGATGGGGCTCACGCACACGGACATCGCCTTCGTCCGCGACCGGCTCGAGGCCCGCAGCGCTGCGGGCGAGCTCGTGCTGCTGCTCAACGCCGCCGACGACCCGGTCATCGAGCGCATCCTCACTCCGCGGATCGCGCTGACAATCGCGGAGGATCTCGCCTATGTCGGCGGCCAGGACGTGCTCGTCATCATGGGCGACATGACGAGCTACGCGGAGGCGCTCCGCGAGGTGTCGGCCGCGCGAAAAGAGATCCCCGCCCGGCGCGGTTACCCCGGCTACCTCTACAGCGATCTCGCAACGCTGTACGAGCGCTGCGGCCGGGTGCGCGGCCGGGACGGCTCGGTGACGGTCCTGCCCGTCCTCACGATGCCGGGCAGCGATATCACTCACCCGGTGCCGGACCTCACCGGCTACATCACCGAGGGCCAGGTCGTGCTCGACGCGGAGGTCCAGGCGCGCGGGATCTACCCACCCGTGGATGTGCTCTCCTCCCTTTCCAGGCTGATGCGGTCTGGCACCGGTCACGGGAGAACGCGCGAGGATCACCAGGATGTCGCGGCGCAGGTGATCGCGGCGATCGCCCGGGCACGCAGCGCCGCGGAGCTGGCGGAGCTGATCGGTGAATCGGCGCTCGGCGAGACGGATCGGGCGTTCATCGCGTTCCGCGATGCGGTTGAGCGAGGGTTCTTCGCTCAGGGCGTCGACGAGCAGCGCGACCTCGATGACACGCTGACCCGCGCCTGGCAGGCGCTCGCCGCCCTGCCGAAGCGAGAGCTGACGATGATCCCGCGCGAGTACGTCGACCGCTACCGGCCGTCGCAGGATCAGACGACCCCGGCGGCCGACCCGGCACGGGCGGACGGGGCGGACGGATGACATCTGCGAACCGCGCCGATCGCGCCCGGATCGAGTCCCGTCTTGACATCGCGCGACGCGGAGCGGAGTTGCTCGGCCGTAAGCGCCGCGTTCTCGAAGACGACCTCGAGCAGCTGCGGCTCGCCTCCGATCTGCAGCGGGAGGAGTTCGAGGCCGCAGCCCGCGAAGCCGACTTCTGGCTCGCCCGGGCGGCGGCGATCGACGGCGCTGAGGGCATCGCCCGGTCGGCGGCCCCACCGACCGCGAGGGCAGAGCTGGAGTGGAGAGTGATAATGGGCGTCCGTGTTCCGGCCGAGGTGGAAGCGGTGCTCCCGGAGGTGCGGGCGGTGTCCGGCAGCAGCGCGCTCGTTTTTGCCGCGCGTGCGCACCGCGCCGCCGCGGAGGCGGCAGTGCGGCATGCGGCATCGGAGGAGGCGGTCCGTCGCATCGCTGCGGAGCTCCTGACCACTCGGCAGCGCGAGCGGGCCGTGACCCACCGCTGGATGCCGCGGCTGGAGGCCTCGCTCGCCGATCTGCGCCGCCGTCTCGACGATCTCGAGTTCGAAGAGACCCTTCAGGTGCGCTGGGCTTCCGGCCAGAACGGGATCGTCCTCACGCGGCGTGGCACATCGGAGGACGTCGGCGCACCAGCTCGGGTCCCGTCATGAGCGGCATCTTCCCCCGGGTAGCCGGTTCCCATCCCGCCGCCGACACCGCCGGCTCAGGCCTTTGGTCCGTCGGCGGGAGGTCGTAGGTCGAAGACGCGCGTCTGGCCGGTGCGCAGCACCACCGATTGGCCTTCGACCATCACACGTATGGGGTTGGCTTCGCCAGGCGCCGATTCGAGGCGAATCGAGACGTGCGTGATCGACACGGCCAGCTTGTGTGAGCGGTAGATGATGACGAAGGCCAAGGACTCGAGCTCCGCCGGCAGCAGGGGATGGAGCCACAGCGTGTCCGCGCGCGTCTCAAGTCCGGCGTAGCAGCGCATGAGCAAGTCGACCGACCCGGCCATCGCCGCCAGGTGGACGCCGTATCGGGTCGTGCCTCCCTGGATGTCGGCCAGGTCGCTCTGGAGCGTGCGTTCGAGGAACTGCCACGATCGGGACCGATCACGGCGGGCCTCCAGCCAGGAGTGGACCACGTTGGAGAGTGTCGAGCCGTACGTCGAAGATCGGGAATACCGTTCGACGGTTCGTACGATCGTGTCGGCGTCGAGCGAGTACCCCATGTGCGCCAGGAGCTCGCGGAGCTCTTCGGCGGAGAACAGATAGAGCAGCATGAGTGAATCGGGCTGCTTCGACACCTGGTACCGGTTGGTGGTGTCGCCTTCGGCATCCAGGACGAGATCGAGCCGTCCGAAGGTGGGGTACCGCTCGCGGTAGCGGTCGAGGTCGATCGCGGTCAGGTGATCGTACCCGTCGAATTGCGAGAGCGTTCCATCGGCGTTGAACACGATCCGCAGGTGTCCGGCGATGTGCGCCCAATGCTGCAGCTCTTGCGGCGTAACGGTCAACGCGCGGGCCGCGGCCTGGTCCGGCCGCGCAGCGACGAGCCGCACGGTGTCGATGGCGCGGAGCAGCACCCAGGATGTCATGACGTTCGTGTACACGTTGTCCGTCAGCCCGGTTCCGGGATCTTCCGGCGTCCCGTCGTGGAACTCGTCGGGTCCCATCACGCCACGGATCGAGTACCGACCGCGACCGTCATCCCAGTCGGCGAGCGAGGCGAAGAAGCGCGCGACCCCGATGATGAGGTCCGCGCCCTCCTCGGCCAGGTACTCGGCGTCCCCGGTCGTCTGGTAGAACTGCCAGGCGCTGTAGGCGATGCCCAGACCTACGTGCCTCTGCAGGCGCGAATGGTCGGGGATCCATCGGCCGGTGAGGGGATTGAACAAGCGGTCGGGGGTGACATCCTCCCCGGTGCTCGCGCTCTGCCATGGGAACATGGCCCCGCTCCCCCCGGCTTCCGAGGCGGCGCGGAGAGCCTGGGGCAACCGACGATGCCGGTATCGGAGCAGGGAGCGGCTGAGCGACGGCCGGCGGAGGGTGAGCAGCGGGTAGACGAAGAGCTCGTCCCAGAAGATGTGCCCCCCGTACGCCTCGCCGTGGAGTCCGCGCGCGGGAACTCCCGCGTCGAGATCTTCGTCGGCCCGGGTGAGCGTCTGCAGCACGTGGAACGTGTTGACGTTCAGTGCCTGACCGTGACCACCGACTGGCAGGACCGTGACGGCGAACGCCGACCACAGTTCTTCCCATGCGTGCGCATGAGCGTCGAGGAGCACCGAGAAGCGGGGTGCCCGCGCGGCGGTGCTCCTCGCCGATGCGGAGGGCGAGGCCGTCGCGCGATCACGGGAGGTGCTGACCCCGACGATCTTCTCTACAATGATCGGCTTGCCTTCGTCGAGGTCTACAGAGAGCTCATGGAACGCGAATCCCCTCGTCCGCATGAATTCCATCGTCGTCGGGAGCTGTTCGTGGTCGCGGAAGACGCGAGTGCGTTCCGCGAGCGCGATCCGCACCCCGGAGGTGCGCGTTTCAGCCTCGACGAGGAGCGTGTCGGGCGAGACGTGGCGACATTCCCGGACGAGGAGGTGTTGTCTTCTGCGCCCGGTCCGGTCGGTGCTCGCGGTGTCCGTGGAGGTGTTCCGAACCGCGGTGTCGATCCCGCTTCGCACCCTCAGCCGGCCGGACCAGTTGCGCGCGACGATGGTCGCCTCCACCGCGCCTACCCGCGGGTCGGCCTGCGAGACGATTCTCCGGAAGCGGACCGTCGTCTCCCGTGCGGCGTCGTCGCGATACGTGAACATGCGGCGAAGGACGCCCTGGCGGAGGTCGAGATCCTGACGGAAGTCGAGCAGGTCTGCTCGATCCGCTCGGAACCAGTCACCCTCTTCAGGGCGGAGGTCGATCCGGACCCAGTTGGGAGCGTTGACGATCTCTTCGGCGACCGCGGCTCCGTCGGCGACCGCGTCGAACACCGTCGCCAGGTAAGTGCCGGGGCTGTGGTGCGGTCCGGCGGTGGCCTCCTCGGCCGCCCCTCGCGTGCCCCAGTAGCCGTTGGCGACCGTGCAGAGGCTCTCCCGCGTGGTCTCCGCGTCGGGGTCGTAGCCGACGAAGCGAAGAACCCACTCATCGGGCGCGCCGACTCGACCGATGACTCCCGACGGTGATACCTCCAGGAGGTCGAGTCGGGAGACGACGGCGTCGGCGCCTGCACGTCGCAGGGTCGCCGCGCGGCGTGGGTCCGGGGCGATGCCGACCGTGAGGCCGAAGCCTGACGTGGCACCGGCCTCGATGCTCGCCTCCGAGTCCGTGATGAGAAGCGACCGGGCCGCCGATACCCCGAGACGTCGGCAAGCCTCGCCGAATGGGCCGGCGTCCGACCGCGAAGACGTCGTTGTGCCTCCGTCGTCCGATGCCTCCACGAGAGCATCCAGCAGAGGGCGGATCCGGGTGCCGGCCAGGACGTCCCGTGCGGTTCCGTCGGCGATCGTCAGCGCGGCTCGGATACTCGCGGCGCGCAAGGCCCGGAGGAGGTCGAGGGTGCCCGGTGGGAGCGAGGTGCCCCCGTCGAGGACCACGGCCGACACAGGCAACTGGAGCAGCGGTTCCATCCCTCCTCCGATCCGTCGCTGTCGCCGTCCTCCGAACGATAACGTCGCACAGTGCGCGAGGGAGAGGCGAAGGTCCCCTTTTGGAGCCTTCGCCGCTCGGGCCGGGCGGACGTCCCTGCGGACGCTCGGTGTCTTCAGCAACCGCCCTCTGCTCGCCGCGATCGAAGCGGCGCGATGGATCGCGCGACGCCGAGCTACCCGTCGCGATGGGCGCCTTCCGAGGGTCGCACCGTGAACACGTGCGGGGTCGCGAAGCCGGCCGCGAGGAACGCGGCTTCGACCGCGGCGGACACGGTCGGGACGAGGGCGTGGTCGACCAGCGCCAGAGCCGATCCGCCGAAGCCTCCGCCCGTCATGCGAGCGCCGACCGCGCCGGCGGCCCGCGCGGTGTCCACCGCGAGGTCGAGCTCGGGGACGGAGATCTCGAAGTCGTCGCGCATGGATGCGTGGGACGCGTCGAGGAGGGGGCCGATCGCGCGCGGCCCGCGTTCCTGCAGCGTCCGCACGGTCTCCTGAACCCGTGCATCCTCGGTGATCACGTGCCGCACCCGACGATAGGTGACGTCATCCAGGAGCAGCTGCGCTCGAGGAAGGTCCGCGATCGTCAGATCGCGCAGCGCCGGCACCCCCAGGAGCTGAGCGCCGCGCTCGCACGCGGCGCGTCGGTCCCCGTAGCCGCCCGTCGAGTGGGCGTGCTGCACGCGCGTGTCGACGATCACCAGCTCGAGGCCCGCTCGCGCGAGGCCCAGCTCGACGACCGACGCGTCCAGCGAGCGGCAGTCGAGGAAGATCGCGGCATCCCGCTCGCCGAGCATCGACGCCATCTGATCCATGACTCCCGTCGGCGCGCCCACCGCCGTGTTCTCCGCGACATTCCCGGCGTGCGCCAGCGCGACCCGGCGCAGGCCGAGTCCCCAGATGTCGTTGAGCGCGGAGGCGATCGCCCCCTCGATGGCCGCGGACGAGGAGAGCCCCGCACCGACGGGGACGTCCGAGGCCAGCGCGATGTCGACGCCGGAGACGGCCTGCGCATCCGCCGACGTCGACGTGAGGAGCGCCCACGCGATGCCCAGCGGGTAACGCGCCCACTCTGCGATCTCGTCGCGGCGGTCCGGGAAGAGGGCCGGCAGGTCGCTCAGCGCAGCCTCGACCGGCGCCCGGGGATCGAGAGACGACACGACACGGATGCGGCCGTCGTCGCGGATGCCGACCGCGGCATACGTCCGACGCTCGATCGCGAACGGCAGGACGAAGCCCTCGTTGTAGTCCGTGTGCTCGCCGATGAGATTCACGCGGCCGGGTGCGGACCACATCCCGAACGGCGCGGACCCCGTCAGCTCGCGGAAGAGAGCCACGGCCTCCCGGTCGGCCGTCACAGCTGAACCCCTTCGACCGCGGCACGGAGCCGGTCGGCCGCTTCCTCAGGCGGGATGTCCGCGATCCACGCGCCCATCGCCGCTTCCGAGCCGGCGAGGTACTTGAGCTTGTCCGCCGCCCGGCGGGGGCTCGTCAGCTGCATGGTGAGGCGCACGGTGTCGCGCCCCGCCCGCACCGGCGCCTGATGCCAGGCCGCGATGTAGGGCGTCGGGGAGTCGTAGAGTGCGTCGACCCCGCGCAGGAGCCGTAGGTACAGCGGCGCGAGCTCGTCGCGTTCGTCCGTGTCGAGGGCCGCGAAGTCGGGCACGTGCCGGTGCGGCATGAGGTGCACCTCGATCGGCCACCGCGCGGCGAACGGGACGAACGCGGTCCAATGCTCGCCGCGGAGCACGACCCGGGGGCCGGCCTGCTCGAACTCGAGGATCCGGGCGAACAGATCCGGCGCGGTGCGGTCGATCGAGTCGAGCAGTCGCGTGGTGCGGGGCGTGACGTAGGGATAGGCGTAGATCTGCCCGTGCGGATGGTGCAGTGTGACGCCGATCGCTTCGCCGCGGTTCTCGAACGGGAAGACCTGCTCCACGCCCGGCAGCGCCGAGAGCACCGCGGTGCGGTCGGCCCACGCCTCGATGACGGTGCGAGCGCGGGTCGCGGACTGGGTGCCGAACGAGCCCGAGGGCTCGGGGGAGAAGCACACGACCTCGCAGCGCCCGATGCTCGAGCGGGTGCGCCCGAGCCCCAGCTGCGCGAGGTCGTCGTCGCCGCGCGGTGCGTTGGCGCAGGCCGGCACCTCACCGGATGCCGCCGCGAGCGCCGGCCCGAACGAGGGCGAGCGGTTCTCGAACACCGCGACGTCGTAGTCCGACGGGATCTCCGACGGGTTGGTCGGCGACTGAGGCGCGAGCGGATCCCGCTCCGCGGGGGGCAGGAACGCGCGGTTCTGTCGAGCCGCGGCGACCGAGATCCAGTCCCCGGTGAGGATGTCCTGCCGCATGGTCGCGGTCGCGGGACGAGGATCGAGCACGCGCGTGTCGACGGCACGGTCGGGCCCCAGGGAGGTGTCCGGATCGTCGTAGTAGACGAGCTCGCGACCGTCGGAGAGCCGCGTCGCACGTTTGACGACGCCCGCGCCGAGCAGCGAGACGGTCATTCTTCGACCGGTCCGAGGTCGGGCTCGCCGGTGAAGCGCGCCGTCGTGTCCATGACCTGCTCCAGCTCGAGTACGACGATCACGTTGGTGCCCGCCTGCACGACCGGAGCCGGCACGAACAGCGTCCGCTGCGGGCCGTTGTGCCAGTAGCGCCCGAGGAGGAAGTCGTTGACGAAGACATACCCCTTGCCCCACGTGCGGGTGTCCAGGAACAGGTCGGATGCCTCGTCCAGGGTGAACTCGCCGCGCAGCGCGACGCGTCCGGCCGGGATGCCGCCGGCCGGCGACGGCGTGCGGCTCTGCTCGCGTGCGACGCGCCGGGCGATCGCGTGCAGATCGACAGTGGCCGCGGTCCACCCGGTCAGCGGGACTCCGTCGAGGGTGACGGCGCCGATGAGGCCCTTGTGCTCGCCGAGGCGGTGCCCGTAGTTGACCCGGCCCTGCTCCTCGACGACGACGGTCAGCTCGCTCCCCGCGGGGATCCGGAGCCGGTGCTGGTGGCGTGTGCGCGACAGCGATCCGACGGGCTCGCCATCCACCTCGATCCAGGCGTGGTCGCGGACCTCCTCGACCGCGAAGACGTGCGAATCGCCGGCCGGGAGCAGCGGCGAGACCGTGGTGTAGACCGCGATCGCGTCGAGATGCTGAAGCTGCTCGAACGTGGGCGGCGCGTCGGTCGTCGCGCCGGCCGGGTCGATGGCCGCGAGCCAGTCGCCGTGGTCTCTCAGAGGCACGTCGAGGCTCGGGACCACGGGGTCCGGCAGGGGAGGCAGCGCCGGCACCGGGGCGTAGCGGGCGATCACCTCCCGGAAGGCGAAGAACTTCTCGGTGGGATGGCCGGCCTCGTCGAGCGGCGCGTCGTAGTCGTACGAGGTGACGAGCGGGAGGTACCGGCCCTTGTCGTTCGCACCGTTGGTGAGTCCGAAGTTGGTGCCGCCGTGGAACATGTAGAGGTTCACCGAGGCGCCGGCGGCGAGGAGCGTGTCGAGTTCGGCCGCCGTGTCGGCGGGGGCGGTGGCGTGATGGTGCCCGCCCCACCAGTCGAACCAGCCGTCCCAGAACTCCGCGCACATCAGCGGCCCGGTGGGCTGGTGCTCCCGCAGCGTCCGCAGACGCTCGTGGGCGCGCGATCCGAACGATCCGGTGACGTGCAGCCCGGGCAGCGCGCCGTCGCGGAGCATCTGCGGCGTCGGCTGGTCGACGGTCGTGAGCGGGACGGTGATCCCCGCGTCGCGGGTCACCCGGACGAGCTCGGCAAGGTAGTCCTTGTCGTCGCCGTAGGCGCCGTACTCGTTCTCGACCTGCACGAGGATCACATTGCCACCTGCGTCGATCTGCCGGGGTGCGACGATCTCGTACACGTGACGGAGGTAGCGCGACACCTCGGCGAGATAGCGCGGCTCGGAACTGCGCAGCCCGATCCCGGAGGCGCGCGTCAGCCAGACCGGAAGCCCGCCGTTGTGCCACTCGCCGCAGATGTAGGGACCGGGACGGACGATCGCGTACATCCCCTCCGCGGCGACGGCGTCGAGGAACGCTCCCAGGTCGTTCCAGCCGGTCGCATCCCACGCGCCGCGCCGGGGCTCATGCGCGTTCCACGCGACATACGTCTCGATCGTGTTCAGCCCCATCAGCCGTGCCATCCGGATGCGCTGCGCCCAGTGTTCGGGGTGGACCCGGAAGTAGTGCAGTGCGCCGGAGAGGATCCGGAACGGCTGGCCATCGAGGAGGAAGTCGGTGCGACCGATCGTGAAGGACGTCACGGAGGGCCTTTCTCATGCTGGGGGTGCGCAGGGGGCGGCCGGAACCCATCCGACCGCCCCCTGACGAACTACTTGTTGACGGAGAAGCCCTGCGAATTGCCGTACTGGACGAGCGAGGCCTGCCAGGACGTCAGGCCCTGGTTGAGGTCCGACTTGTTGGCGTAGGACTGGCCGACGGTGTCTCCGAAGATGCTGTTCGCGTAGACCTGGTACGGCAGGTACTGCCATCCCGGGACCACGTCCTGCGCAGCCTGGCTGAGCACCTGGTTGATCTTCTGACCGCCGAAGTACGTCGACTGGTAGTTAAGGAAGTCAGGGCTGGTGAGTTGCGCCTTCGTCGACGGGAAGCCGCCCTGGTCGGTGAAGATCTTGAGGCTCGCGTCGCTGTTGTTCAGCCACTTCAGGAACCCGGCCGCGAGGGCGGGGTTCTGGCTCTGCTTCGTCACGGCCTGCGCGCCACCGCCGCTCTCGGACGTGGCGGGCTTGCCGTCGTACGTGGGAACCGGTGCGACGGCCCAGTCACCGGATGCCTGCGGCACCGAACCCTGGAGCACACCCGGCATCCACGCGCCGAGCACGATCGAGGCGATCGTGCCGTTGCCGAGCGCCTTGTACCAGTCGTCGCTCCACGCGGGGATGGGGGCGAGCAGGCCGCCCTGAAGCAGCTGGTTCCAGGTGCTCGTCCACTTCTTGGTGCCGGCATCCTGGAGGTTGATGGTGACGTTCGTGCCGTCGGTCTTGAACGGCTGTCCGCCGGCCTGCCAGATCATCGTCGTGGTGAAGCCGGCGTCGCCGGTGTCGGCGGCGATGTACTTCGTCGGGTCCGCGGCGTGCAGCTTCTGGGCCGCGGCGATGTACTGGTCCCACGTCGTGGGCACCGGGATGCCGTACTTGTCGAACACCGTCTTGTTGTAGAACAGCGCGATGGGGCCCGAGTCCTGCGGGAGGCCGTAGATGCTGTCGCCGGAGACGACGTGTCCCCACGTGGAGGCGGTGTAGTCCTGCTGGAGGTCGCCGAATCCGTATTGCGAGAGGTCGAGCAGCGCGTTGCTGAGCTCGAACTGGGGGAGCGCGTAGTACTCGATCTGCACGACGTCGGGGGCGCCGGAACCGGCGGTGATCGCGTTCTGCAGCTTGGTGTACTCGTCGTTTCCGGTGCCGGCGTTGACGAGATTGACCTTGACGTTCGGGTACGCCGCCTCGAACGCCTTCACCTGGGCGTCGGCCTGAGGCGTCCAGCTCCAGTACGTGATCTCGCCCCCCTTCTGGAGGGCGGCGTCGATCGAGTCGCTGGAAGAGCTGGAGGAGGCCCCGCTGCCCCCGGCGCAGGCGGCGAGAGCGAGGGACGCGGCCGCGCCGAGGGCGACGACGACCGCGGCGCGGCGTCCCGCCCGAGACAAGTGCTTCATTGCTGTTGTCCTTTCGGAGTTGCGACAGGGCTCCGGGTCGAAGCCCCCACCGGGTGATGGTTTGAGCAAGCGGCGCCCGGTCACTGCTTGACGCTTCCCGCGCCCAGCCCGGACTGCCAGAACCGCTGCAGCAGGAGGAACGCGATGACGATGGGGATGATGGTGAGGAGCGAGCCCATGATCACGAGGTTGTAGATGGGCTGCGCGGAGACGCCCTGGGCCTGGGCGGCCCACTGGTTCAGACCGACCGTGAGCGGATACCACTGCGGGTCGCTGAGCATGATCAACGGCAGGAAGTAGTTGTTCCAGGTCGCGACGACCGTGAACAGGAGCACGGTGACGATGCCGGGCACCAGCAGCCGGATCGAGATCGTGAAGAAGGTCCGGAACTCACCGGCGCCGTCGAGGCGGGCGGCTTCGAGGAGCTCCGTCGGCACCGCGTCCGCGGCGTACACCCAGATCAGGTAGAGGCCGAACGGGCTGATCAGAGAGGGGATGATCACCGACCACGGGGTATTCGTGAGCCCCAGCTGGCTGAAGAGGAGGAAGGTCGGCACGGCCAGCGCGGTGCCCGGCACCGCCACCGCCCCGAGCACGATGGCGAACACGGCGCGTCGCCCGGGGAAGCGGTACTTCGCGAGCCCGTAGCCGGCGAGTGTGGCCAGCAGGGTCGCTCCACCGGCCCCGAGCACGACGTAGAGGAGCGTGTTGCCCAGCCACCTCAGGAAGATCCCGTCGTGATAGGTGAGGGTCTGGACGAGGTTGTCCCAGAACGAGAAGTCGTCTGCGAACCAGAGGCCGAAGCTCGAGAACAGGCCGCTCGACGACTTGGTCGAGTTGATGAGCAGCCACGCCAGCGGCACGAGCGTGTAGAGCGCGTAGAGCACCATCACGATCAGGAGCCACTTCGAGCGGCGCGGCCGGTGGGGAGCGTAGGCGGGGCGTCGCTCGGCGGCACGGCGCGGCGCGGTGGTGACGGCCTCGGTGGTGCTCGTGATGCTCGTGGTCGCCATCAGAGCACCTCCGCCCGGGAGCCGCGGAGCTGCACGACGTAGGCGATGACCGCCGTGATCAGGCCCATGATGATCGCGACCGTGGCCGCGTAGTTGAACTGCTGCCCGCTGAACGACAGGTTGTAGGCGTACATGTTGGGTGTGTAGAAGGTCGTGATGACGTTCGGCGCGAGCGGGCGGAGGATGTTGGGCTCGTTGAAGAGCTGGAAGCTGCCGATGATGGAGAAGATCGTCGCGATCACGATCGCGCTTCGCAGCGCCGGGATCTTGATCGAGAAGACGGTCCGCCACGAGCCCGCGCCGTCGATCGATGCGGCCTCATAGAGCTCGGTCGGGATCGTCTTGAGCGCCGAGTAGAAGATCAGCATGTTGTAGCCGACGAACTCCCACGTCACGATGTTGCCGATGCTCACGAGCATCCAGTTCTTCGCGAACGGCGTGATCAGCTCGAACCCGACGAGGTGGTTGATGTTCGCCGTGAGTCCGAACTGGTTGCCGTACAGGTAGCCCCACATCAGCACCGCCACGACGGCGGGCACCGCGTACGGCAGGAACAGGGTGATGCGGAAGAAGGAGGAGCCGCGCAGGCGCTGACTGTCGATCGCGAGGGCCGCCGCGAGTGCGAGTGCCAGCATGATCGGCACCTGGATCACCAGGAACACCAGGACCCGCCCGAAGGCCTCCCAGAACTGGGGATCCGTGAGCGCGTGGCCGTAGTTCTCCAGCCACACGAACTGCGTGCCGCCGACCAGCTGCGATCGGAACAGGCTGAGATACAGCGCGTACAGCAGGGGTGCCAGAAAGACCAGCGCGAACACCGCCATGAACGGGCCGGTGAAGGCCCACCCCCGCCAGTCGCGGCGGATGCGGCGGGGGGACCCGCCCGCCGTCGATAGCGGAATCGCCGCGGAAGTCGTCATTGACCATGCCTCTTCGTCGTGATGCCCCGGGCTCGCGCCCGTTGTTTACGCAAACATAGATCACATCGTCGTAGAATGTCAACGCAAACAATTTGTTCACCGACGAGACGGGGCGGATCGCTTCATGGCTGATGGTCTGCGACGCGAGCCGTCGATCAATGACGTGGCGCGCGCGGCCGGGGTATCCGCGCAGACCGTGTCCCGCGTCGCGACGGGCAAGGATGTCGTCCGTCCGGAGACGCGTGAGCGGGTCATCGGGGCGATGCAGCGCCTGGGCTACCGGCCGAACGGAGCGGCGAGAGCGCTGAAATCGGGTCGCTACCAGAGCATCGGCGTCATCATGTTCTCGCTGTCCTCGTACGGCAACATGCGCACGCTCGAGGCGATCGCGACGGAGGCCACGTCGGGGGGCTACTCGCTGACGCTCATTCCGCTGGATGCGGCCACGCAGGCGAGCGTGTCCGGGGCGTTCGCGCGACTCAGCGAGCAGGCCGTCGACGGCATCGTGATCATCATCGAGGCGCACATCCTCAACGAATCCGAGATCGAGCTGCCCAGTGGGCTTCCCGTCGTCGTCGTCGACTCCAGCGCGGAATACGACCAGCCCGTCGTGGACACGGATCAGGCGCAGGGCGCACGGCTGGCGACGAAGCATCTCCTCGACCTCGGACACCCCACGGTGTGGCACGTGGCCGGCCCCGACGAGTCGTTCTCGGCCCAGCGCAGACGCGAGTCGTGGCGGCAGACGTTGGAGGCGGGCGGAGCCTCGGTCCCGGAGGTGTTCGTCGGCGACTGGTCCGCGGAGTCCGGGCAGGCCGCCGGCGAGTGGCTCCTGACGCAGGCCGGAGTGAGCGCCGTCTTCGCGGCCAACGACCAGATGGCGCTCGGGGTGCTGCACGCGCTCCACGCCGCGGGTACGGACGTCCCGGGAGAGATCAGCGTCGTCGGCTTCGACGACATGCCCGAGGCCGCCTCGTTCTGGCCGTCGCTGACGACCGTCCGGCAGCACTTCGATGCGGTGGGCCTCGCCGCGGTCCGGTCGCTCATCGCCAGCATCGAGGGCTCCGTGCCGGAGGCGTCGTTGCTGATCCCGACCGAACTCATCACGCGTCAGAGCACGGCGGTGTTCGCGTCGAGGGAATGATGTGTTTCCTGGGTCTGCTACCGTCTTCGAGGCAGAACTTCGTTAGGTGAGGCTTCTGCGCGAACACAAGCCACTGATCTGACGACGTCGAGAGACGCCCAAGATCAGGACAGGTCTCCCCGGATTAAGGGGTGATCCCAGGTGGCTTCCCGAGCGGGATACGTCGTGCAGTGCCGAAGCTCTTACATGGGAGTCCCGCAACCGGACGCACGCGCGACCCGGGGAGGAGCCTGGCGTGAGCCTGCCTGAGTGCGAGGAGGTGATCCGTCGTGAGCGACGACCATAGTTCGTTCGGTCCCTACCGCGCGCCTGCGACGGCGGCCCCCGTGCTCTCGTGGTCCGGTCGTCCCTGAGTTCGGCGCGGCACGGGACCCTTCGCGTCCCCCGTCGGCTCCCCTCCGTGAGGTCCTGTCATGCCTCTTCTCCGAACCGTTCCCGGCGCCGGCACGCTTCGTCGTGTCCGTTTCCGCTGGATCGATGTCGTCGTCGCGCTGGCGATCGTGGTCTTGTTCTTTCTGGTCATCCAGGCGGCCACCGGTGCGTCGGCGCCCGTGCGACTCGACGACGTGCCCTCGTCGATCTCGACCGATCCGGCTCTCTTGCCGTACTACGCGCTGCGCTCGCTGCTGCGGATGTTCGTGGCGCTGGCGGCATCGCTGGTGTTCACCTTCGTCGTCGCTACCGCCGCCGCACGACTGCCCCGGGCCGAGAAGGTGATCCTCCCGGCCCTGGACATCCTCCAGTCGGTTCCCATCCTCGGGTTCCTCTCGGTAACCGTCACCGGCTTCATCGCCCTGTTCCCCGGCTCGACGCTGGGCCTCGAGTCCGCCGCAGTCTTCGCGATCTTCACGTCGCAGGTGTGGAACATGACCTTCTCCTTCTATGCGTCGCTCACCAGCCAGCCGAAGGATCTGGATGAGGCGACCCGACTGATGCGGCTGACCAAGTGGCAGCGGTTCTGGAAGCTGGACGTCCCCTCCGGAATGATCCCGCTGGTCTGGAACGGGATGATGAGCTTCGGCGGAGCATGGTTCTTCCTCGCGGCGTCGGAGGCGATCACCGTCAACAACCACAGCTACGCACTCCCGGGCGTCGGGGCCTACGTGGCATCCGCGGTCGAAGCCGGGCAGCTGGGGCGTGTGGGTTGGGCGATCGTCACCATGGCGATCATGGTGCTGGGCGTGAACTTCCTGTTCTGGCGGCCGTTGGTCGCGTGGGCGGAGCGTTTCCGTCAGGAGGACACCGCGCCGATGGATCGGCCCAGGAGCATGGTGCTGGACCTGATCAGCAGGTCATGGCTGCCTCGGGCCGTCGAGGGCGGCTTCGCGCCGATCGGGCGAGCACTGGATCGGGCGACGCGTCCGTTCGGCCTCGCCGAGCATCCGCTGCGGGTGCCGGTCGTGCGCAAGCGCGCACTGGATGTCGTCGTGACGGTGGCGGTCGTCGGCACGATCCTGATCGGCGCGATCGCCGCCTACGTCTTCATCCAGGAATCGCTGGGCGTCGGAGCATTCCTCGAGGCGTTCGGGCTCGGTGCGATCACGATGCTCCGCGTCGTCGTGATCCTTGTCTTCGCGACGATCGTCTGGGTGCCGATCGGGGTGTGGATCGGCATGAACCCGCGGGTCAGCCGGTTGGCGCAACCGGTGGTGCAGCTGTTGGCGAGCTTCCCGGCGAACTTCCTGTTCCCGTTCGCGATCGCGTTCTTCGTCGCCTCGGGTATCTCCCTCAACATCGGCGGCATTCTCCTGATGGCGCTCGGGTCGCAGTGGTACATCCTGTTCAATGTCATCGCCGGTGCCAGCGCGATTCCCACCGACCTGCGGCAGGCCATGGACAGCTTCCGTGTCGGGCGGTTCCAGCGCTGGCGGCGGCTGATCCTCCCGGCGATCTTCTCCGCGTACGTCACCGGCGGGATCACCGCGGCCGGCGGCGCATGGAACGCGTCGATCGTGGCCGAGGTCGTCACCTACGATCACCAGACCTACACCGCTACCGGCCTCGGCGCCTACATCGCCGAGGCGACCCAGAACGGCGACATGGCCCGTGTGCTCGTCGGGGTCATTGTCATGTCCGTGTTCGTCGTCGGACTCAACCGTCTCTTCTGGCGCCGGCTCTATCTGGTCGCTGAGAAGCGCTTCAGCCTGTGAGGAGGGCTCCCACCATGACCACCACGCTCATCGACGTCCGAGACGTCACCAAGTCGTTTGCCACCGACGGCGGCGAGAAGACCGTGCTCTCCGACATCACCCTCAGCATCCGCGAGGGCGAGATCGTGGCGCTTCTTGGCCGCTCGGGCTCCGGGAAGAGCACGCTTCTGCGCTGCATCGCCGGTTTGATCTCGCCGACGAAGGGGACGGTGTCGTTCCGAGGACAGGTGTTGAACGGGGCCAATCCCGGTACCGCTCTGGTCTTTCAGTCGTTCGCGCTACTGCCCTGGCTGACGGTTCTCGAGAACGTGGAGCTCGGGCTGGAGGCCAAGGGCATCCGTCCGGGGGTCCGCCGTCAGCGCGCCCTCCACGCGATCGACCAGATCGGTCTCGACGGCTTCGAGTCGGCCTACCCGAAGGAGCTTTCGGGGGGCATGCGGCAGCGCGTCGGATTCGCCCGCGCCCTCGTCGTCGAACCCGACGTCCTCCTGATGGACGAACCGTTCTCCGCCCTCGACGTGCTGACCAGCGAGAACCTGCGTGGTGAGCTCGTGCGCATGTGGGGAGACGGCACGCTCCCCACGAGGACGGCGCTCATCGTCACCCACAACATCGAGGAGGCCATTCAGCTCGCCGATCGTGTGATCGTCCTCGATACCAACCCGGGACGCATCAAAGCCGAACTGACGGTGGACCTGCCACAGCCTCGCGATCGTCGTGCGCCGGCGTTCGAGGCGCTCGTCGACGAGGTCTACGGCATTCTCACCGGTCAGCAGGCCGCGGCACGCCCCGCCGGTCCGTCCGGTTCATACGCGGTGTCAGCGGAAGCGACCGGCATCGAGGTGCCCCTCCCCGCTGTCAGCACCGGTGAGCTCGGTGGCCTCGTGGAGCTGCTCGCCGAGCGCGGGGGGACAGAGGGCCTCGCGGAGATCGCCGACGAGCTCCGCTATGAGATCGACGACCTGCTCCCGGTCGTCGATGCCGCTGAGCTGCTGAAGCTGGCGCGACCGCAGGGCACCGAGCTCCGCATCACCGAGCAGGGCCGTCGTTATGCGGCGGCGGATCTGCTCCGGGCCAAGGAGCAGTTCGCCACGCTCGCGATGGAGGCGGCGCCGCTCGTGCGGCGCATCGTCCACGACTTGCGCCACACGCCATCGGGCGTTCTCAGCATCGACGACGTCGTCGGCCAGCTCCGTAGCACCTTCTATGGCACGGACGATGCGAGGAAGCAGCTGGACACCGCTATCGAATGGGGCCGTTTCGGTGAGCTGTTCGAGTTCGACGCCGACACCGGCAGGCTCTTGCTTCCGACGCACCCGCACCCCGAGCAGGGAGGAGCATCCTGATCCTTCAGCGAGTGTCGTCGCCGCGGCGTTCCGGAGCCGGAGAACCTCCGCCATTTCTGGCCCCGGTTGCAGTAGCGTCCCATTCGGTGATTGACGACGAGAGTTGACTGCAGGTGGAAGATCCTCCTCATGAAGCGCGCGGGAGCAGCACGGCGGCGGACGTGACACCGGACGAGGCCGCCGCGCGGGACGCGCTGACCGGAAGCCTCGGTCGCGGAGCCTTCGAGGCGCAGCTGGCGGCGCGGCTGGCCGAGGCGCAGGAGCGGGAGTGGTCGGTCGCGCTGCTGTTCATCGACCTCGACGACTTCAAGATGGTCAACGACCGGTACGGGCACGCCGTGGGCGATGCCGTGCTGGTCGAAGCCGTGCGCCGCTGCCAGGAGGCGCTGGGCGACGGCGACCTCCTCGGCCGCATGGGCGGCGACGAGTTCGCCGTCGCCGTCACGAGGCCGCATCGGGACGGGCGGTCGGCGACCGTGCGGGAGCTCGCCGACCGGATGGCCGCGAAGCTCGCCCGGCCCTACCTCGTCGACGCCAACGTGCTCCTCACCTCTGCGAGCATCGGCATCGCGCTCTTCCCCACGGATGCCGAAGATCGCGACGAGCTGCTCGACCGGGCGGATCTCGCCATGTACGAGGCGAAGGCGAGCGACGATCCCGTGCGGGAGTACGACCCGCTCCTGCAGCAGCGGGTCGACGAGGAGCGCGCCACGGTGGCGCTGATCCACGGCGCGCTCCGCCACGACCGCCTCGAGGTGCACTACCAGCCGATCGTCGCGCTCGACAGCGGACGGATGGTCGCCGTCGAGGCGCTGCTGCGGATGCGCGACGCGCAGCGCGAGCTCGTCGATCCCCACGCGTTCCTGCCGGTCGCGGCACGCTACGGGCTCATGCCCTCGATCAGCGCCTGGGTGCTCTCGCACGCCTGCGCCGAGTGCGCGGGGGCCTTCGAGAGCTTCGGGGAGCGGGTGCGCCTGTGCGTGAACGTCCCGACCTCGGTGCTGGAGGCGAACGACTTTCCGGACGTCGTCGAGGCCGCGCTCGCGGCGGCCGAGCTCGACCCGGAGCGGCTGGAGCTCGAGATCACCGAGACGGAGCCGGTGCGGGATGCCGAGGCGTTCCAGGCGAACGCGGCGCGGCTGCAGGACCTCGGGGTGAGCTTCGCGCTGGACGACTTCGGATCCGGCTTCTCCGGCATCGGCATGGTCCGCGCGCTGCGGTTCGGCCGGCTCAAGCTCGACCGCTCGTTCGTCGCCGGTCTCGCCACCGAACGGGATCACGCGATCGTCGAGAGCATCGGGTTTCTCGCGGCGGCGCTCGACATCGAGGTGGTGGCCGAGGGGATCGAGACGCCCGCGCAGGCGGAGCGGCTGCAGCAGGTGGGGGTCACGCAGGGGCAGAGCTTCCTCTACGCGCCCCCGATGCCGATCGACGAGCTGTGGGACTGGGTGCAGGGGAGGGGTGGCGCATGAGCCGGGATCGCGGGAGGCGGAGGTCGATCGGCCGGTTCGCCGGGCTCATCATCATCGTGATCACGGTGCTCGCGGCCTTCACCGTCGTCGGGCTCGTCGTGCTCGGCCATCCGCGGTCGTTCTACGACCCGCAGCAGATCGACGTGTTCGGCTTCGACGTCTGGTACGACGCGAACCTGCCATCCCGGTGGCTCCTGATCGGCGCGATCCTCTTCGCGGTCGTCGCCGGCCTGGGCATCGCGCTCGTCGAGACGCGGGTCGCGACCGTGGCGCGCCGCGCGTCCCCGCGCGATACGCGTCGCCCGCTCGCGCCTCGACGCATCATGGCCGCGACCCGGGGCGTGTACGCCGGTGAGGTGACGATCACGGCCGTCATCCCGGCGCACAACGAGGCCGACAACCTCCCCGGCACGCTCGCCTCGCTGCAGGCGCAGACGACGCCACCCGATCGCGTCATCGTGATCGCCGACAACTGCACCGACGACACCGTCGCCCTCGCGCGTGCCGCGGGGGTCGAGGTCATGGAGACGGTGGCCAACACGCACAAGAAGGCCGGCGGCCTCAACCAGGCGCTCGCCCGGCTCCTCCCCGAGCTCGGCGACAACGACACGGTGCTCGTCATGGACGCCGACACCCGGTTCGCCAGCGACCGGTTCCTCGAGACCGCCCGACGGCGGATGACGGACGACCGCGCGCTGATGGCCGTCGGCGGGCTCTTCCTCGGCGAGCCGGGACATGGGCTCCTCGGTCAGTTCCAGCGGAACGAGTTCGTCCGCTACTCGCGCGAGATCGCGCGCCGCCGGGGTCGGGTGTTCGTGCTCACCGGCACGGCGAGCGTCTTCCGCTCGGCCGCGCTGCGGGCGGTCGCCGCATCCCGTGGGAGCGTCCTCCCGGGCAATCCCGGCGAGGTCTACGACACGATCGCGCTGACCGAGGACAACGAGATCACGATCGCGATCAAGAGCCTCGGCGGCCTCATCATCTCGCCGACCGACTGCACGGTCGTCACCGAGCTCATGCCGACGTGGCGACTGCTCGGCAAGCAGCGGCTGCGGTGGCAGCGCGGCGCGCTCGAGAACCTCGGCCAATACGGCGTGACCCCGACCACGCTGCGCTACTGGGCGCAGCAGATCGGCATCGGCTACTCCGTGATCGCGCTCACCTCCTACTTCGCGCTGGGGATCGTGATGCTGCTGGCGATCGACCAGTGGGTGTGGTTCGCGTTCTGGATCGCGATCGGCGTCATGTTCATGCTCGAGCGGGTCATCACGGCGTGGCGCGGCGGATGGCGGGCACGACTGCTCGCCGCGCTCGTGTTCCCTGAGCTCGTCTACGACCTCGTGATCGACGTCGTGTTCGTGAAGGGCGTGATCGACATGACCTTCGGTCGTGAGGCGAAGTGGTCGCACGTCCCGATCGCGGAGCCGCAGCAATGACGGGCGGGATGCCGGCGACCGGGATCGTCCTCCCGGTCGAGGTGCTCTCGAGCGTCTGGTTCACGGTGCTCGCCCAGTTCGTGGCGGTCAACACCGTGCTCTACGTCTGCCTCACGATCCTGAAGATCCTTCCGGCACCGCGCCACCGGTGGCGCGGCGGCCGGTCGCGTCGCCGCGAGACCCGCAGCATCCACCCCGACGCCCCGGAGTGACCGCTTGCCCGGCTGACACCTCAGGAGCCGAGGTCATCACGGGCACGCCGGGCTGGCTCAGGAGTTGCTGGAGCGACCGAAGGAGAGCTGGCGCTGCAGCAGTGGCACGCGCGCCACCACGAGCTGGAGCCAGGCCGCGCGTACGAAGGGGGCCACCCCCGCGACCCAGACGATCGAGGCGAGCACGTCGGTGACGTAGTGGACGCCGTCGACGGCGAGGAGGAAGCCGGCGAACGCGACGACGATCGCTCCGATCGTGCCGGCGATCGCCCGAGCGCGGCGGGTCTCGAACAGCGCGACGAGCGCGAAGACGAGCGCCGCGATGAACGCTGCGTGGCCGCTCGGGTAGGAGGCATCCACCTGGATCGGTTGATAGACGTTCGGCAGCATCGAGACGTCCGGCCGCGGCCGATCGACGGCGAGCTTGACGACCGCGACCGAGAGCCACGTGATCGCGATCGTGATGGCGAACGTCGACGTCACCCGCAGATCCCGGCGGACGAGCAGCACGATCACGGTCACCACGACGGTGCCGATGATGGCGGGCACCGGGCCGACCCAGCGGTAGAGCGCGTCACCGAGGGCGCCGAGCACGCCCTGGTGAAGGTTGTTGAGCGCGATCGACAGCGGCATCTCGAACGCGCCGAGCGCGGTCACGACGAAGCCGACGACGAGGACCACGACGGCGGTGATGGCCGCGATGATCCCCAAGAGCAGGAGTGAGGGCTTCGTCTGTCCGCTCACTTCGCGCCGCCCGCCGGGACGTTCGCGGCCACCGACTTCAACGCATCACTCACGCGGACAGCGTAACCCGTGTTGCTCATCGATCTGGACGCGGGCCGTGTCGCCGAGGAGAGCGGCCCCCGCTGTGAAGCGAGGGCCGCTCCCGGCTCACTCGTCGGCTGAGTCGTCCTCGGACGAGCTCGGGCGGCGGATGAGGAACCACGCGCCGACGGCGACGGCGATCGTCACGGCAGCGCCGATCCCGACCCCGAGCCAGACGCCGCCCACCGCGCCGGACGTGTCCGCCTCGGTGGGTGCCGGTGTGGCGGCGCCCGCGGGCGCGCACACCGGAGTGGCCGCTCCCGCGGCGGCCGCGGATCCCGCCGGCGGGGCGTACTGGAAGGAGTACTGCCCGGAGACGGGATGCCCGTCGGAGGACACGATCCGCCAGATCACCTGATACGTGCCCGCGGCGCCCGGCGTGACCGGTGTCGTGACGTCGGTGCCCGCGAGCGTCGGGCACGCCGTCTCGTAATACCGTCCGTCGGGCCCGACGACCTCGACCAGGTTCGCTCCCGGCTGGGCGATCGGCGCACCGTTGAAGGTGAGCGCGATCTCCGTCAGCGACGTGACCGATTGGCCGTCGGCAGGATCCGTCTGCACGATGTAGTCGTGCGCGAGGGCGGCCTGCGGCGCGAGGAGGACCAGCGCGGCGACGGCGGCCGCGACGACGCCGAGCGCCGCGCCGGATCGCCGGATCACGTCGTCTTCCGGCGGCGCCCCAGCGCCAACGCCGCCAGCAGCGCGCCAGCCGCGGCGACCACGAGCGCGGTGATGCTGAGGCCCAGCGCGACGCCCGCGCCCGGATCGCTCGAAGCCGCGGACGCCGTGGGCTCGGCCGTGACCGTCGGCGCGGCGGCCGCGTCGTGCCCGGCCGCCGGCGGCGCGTCGTTCACGTACAGAACCGGTGCCGGCTCCTTGGTGTCGTCCGCCGCGACCTCGGCCGGGGTCGCGGACCACTCGGCGACCGTGCCGTCGCTGTAGGTCTGGGTGACCGGGAGCACGATGCTCCCGACGTCCGGTACCGCCCCGAGCGAGACGACGAACGTCTGGAACTGGCCGGGTGCGATGCCGGTACCGGGATTCGCCGTCAGCACGAGGTGGGTCGGGGCCTCCGTGATGGTGTTGCCGCCCACCTCGACGGGCGCGGGGAGGGTGCCGGTCGTGACGTTCCCGGTCCACCCCGCCACCGGCTGGTATCCGACGTCCGTGAACGGCGTGTCGGTCGGCAGCTGGATGTCGAGCGAGGTCGTGCTCGCCGACGCGGACTCGTTCGGCACCCGGAAGGTGACATAGGCGTCGCTGCCCGCGGCGGCCTGATTCGGACTGATCGTGACGTGAGCGGATGCCGCGAGGGGGATGGCGATCGCGAGTGCGACGCCCGCGCCGACACCGGCGAGGGTGCGCGTGAGGGTTCTGTGTGACATGGAAGAGCTTTCTGTGCGTGCGCGCGACGATGAGAACGGTGCGCGCGAGGTGAGAAGTGAGGAATGCGAGGTCACGCCGGTAGCGGCGGACCTCTCCTCGACACCTCGGACAGGAGCTCGGCGGGATGCGGGACGAACACGCGGCCCGCGGGTGCGGGAAGACGGACGGCGACGGGTGCCGGTCGCCACGCGACGAGGCGCGCGACCAGCCGCCAGCCGGCGAGGTCGAGAAGTCGGCGCAGGGCCTGCTCGCCCTTGCCGAACACGAGCACCGTGATCAGTGCGGCGATCGCGTGCGCGCCCCACATCGCGAGGCCCGCGTGATCGTGGGGGACCGCAGTACCGGTTGCCGCGATCGCGGCGACCCCGTGGACGTGAGCGCCGCTCGGCGTGAACCCCGTCGACGGATCGGTTCCGACCCCGATCAGCAGCAGACCGTGGAAGGCGAACTGACTGAGGGCGACCGCGACCGAGAGCCGGACCCAGGAGAATCGCCGCCCCGCGAGTGCGATGCAGACGGGGACGGACAGCGTCAGCGCGAGGATCACCCCGAGCGCCGGCGCGGGCGTGCCGTTCGCGACCGAGTGGGACAGCGACGCCGCGAACGTCGCGAACACGGCCGCGGCGATTCCCCGCCACGTCCGGCTCGCCCGGTTCGCTGTCACCCCTCTACGCTAACCCGACGCGCGTCCCATCCCGAGCGCGGGATCCCGCCTGAGCGCGCGACCCCGCGCCCATTCAATCCGTCCGACGGAATGGGGAACACTATTCGGGTCTCGAAAACCCGAAAATCGGCTCAGTGCGCGGCGTCGTACGCGTCGAGAATGGTGGCCGGAACGCGGCCCCGCTCGGAGATCTGGTGCCCGTTGGCCTTTGCCCACGCGCGGACATCCGACAGGTCCCGCGAGGCGGCTGCCGAGCTGCGGCCCGAGCGGCGCGTCGTGGTGCGTGCGGCGGAGACCGAGCGGCCGGCCCCGACGTAGGGGGAGAGCGCTTCGCGCAGGCTGCGCGCATTTCCTTCGCTCAGGTCGATCTCGTAGGCGATTCCGTCGAGCGAGAAGAGAACGGTCTCGCCGTCGCCGACTTCGAGGAGGGTTCCGTCGAGATCGTCGACGAGCTGATGCACGATTCTGCGAGCCATACGCTCACTTTATTGAATTACCCCGAGAAAAGGAATTCCTATCTCGACGGAAGGGCTCCTTCGAGTTCGAGCAGCGCGCGTTTGATGTCGGGGCGACCGCCGTATTCGCCGATGTTTCCGTCGGCCCGCACGACGCGATGCACGGGAATGACGAGCGAGAACGGCGTCGTCGCGCAGGCCGTTCCGACCGCGCGATGTGCGCGGCGACTTCCCGCGGCGGCGGCGATCTCTCCGTAGGTCGCGGTCTCGCCGTAGGGGATGTCTCGGATCGCGTCGAGCGCTCGCCGCGTGAAGCCGTGGGCGAGCCGCCAGTCGAGGGCCGCCGGGCAGGGCCCGCGCTCGCCTTCGAAGTATGCGTCGAGCCACTCCTCGGCATCCGTCACCGCGTCGTCCGGCACCGGCGCGGCGCGGAGTGCGAGCGCGACAGGAGCGAGGGCGTGGGCGAGCGGGGCGTCGAGGAGCTGGACGTGGACGAGCCCGTCGGTGGTGGAGACGAGGAGGGCCTCGCCGAGGGGTGTCGGGTGGATGCGGTAGGTCGCCGGGAGCATGATGTCATCCTCACGTCGCCGCTGGCCGAGGCATCCGCCTCGGCGGCCGGTTGTGAACAACCGGTGCGAACTGGTCGCCTGGGGAGGGCGGAAATGCCTGAATCCCGCGAAACTCGGCCGTTTCTGCCGCCCGGTCGGGGGAGGCGCGCCTAGTGTGACTGTCGTGTGGCGAACAGAGGGTACCGCAGCGGTCGGTGACGGGGTGACGCCGACGTCCCCTCCCGACACCGAAGAGCCGGCGGACGCCGCGGACATGGCCGAGGCGCGTCGCCGTCGTCTCCGGGCGCAGGCCGCCGAGATCGGCGGGCGTTCGAGCCTTCTGCACTTCGCCGACTCGCCCGAGGCGGGCATCGACATCACGAAGGCGCACCCCGGCAGCCTTCCGCAGTTCCTGACCGGTCGGGCGACGCTCCTCTCCAACCTCTTCCGCGACGAGGTCGCGCTGCGCACCGCGCGGATCGCCGCAGAGCGGATCACCGCGAAGAACGTCGAGCTGCGCACGGCGCGGGGCTTCGAGGCGGTCCACCTCGCCGTGGGCATGGCGTCGTGGCGGATCGGCGGGCTCTCCTGCAGTGCCCCGGTGCTCCTCCGCTCGCTCGCGATCCGCCGCCACCACACCGACTTCGAGCTGAAGCTCCACGGCCCGTTCGCCGTGAACCTCGAGCTCGTTCGAGCGCTCGGCCATCACTTCGGCATCCATCTCGACGGCGCAGCCCTCGCGGCCCTCGCGTACGACGAGAGCGTGTTCAAGCCGCAGCCGGTCATCGACCACCTTCGCGCCCTGACGACGCACATCCCTACTTTCACGGTGCGGCCGCGTCTCGTGGTGTCGACGTTCGCGGACGTCGGCTCCGGGATGGCGCGGGATGCCGCCCGCCTCGACCACCCCGTGCTGGACGCGCTCGTGGGCGTGCCCGCGGAGCGCGAGCGCCTGTCGATCCGGCGCGCCGCACCCGCGGTCGCCGACCCCGACGAGCGGGCACCGGCTGCCGACACCCTGCTCCTCGACGCGGATGCCGAGCAGGAGGGCGTCCTCGCGCGGATCGTCGCGGGGCAGTCGCTCGCGGTGCACACGCTGCCGGGCACCGGCGGCACCCAGACCGTCCTCAATGCGATCGGCGCGCTGACCCAGATGGGCAAGCGCGTGCTCGTCGTCAGCGCGCGCCGCTCGACCCTCGACGGGATCCGCCACCGCCTCGCGAGCGTCGGACTCGACGGGCTCGCCGTGTCGCCGCGGCACCTGCGCCGCGACCTCATCCGGGCGATCGGGCGCAACGAGAAGGCGACGCAGCCGAGCATGTCCGAGGTGGACGACGCTCTCGTGCGCCTGCGCTCGGTCCTGCGCGAGTACCGCGTCGCGCTCACGGCCCCGCATCCGTCGCTCGGCGTCTCGGCGCTCGAGACGGTGCGGCGCCTGACGGAGCTCGCGGCGCTGCGGCCCGCGCCCTCGTCGCCCGCGCGCTTCGACGTCGCGACCCTCGAGCGGCTGCGCGACCTGCGTCCGGCGGCCGCGGAGAAGATCGCGACGGCGGCCCGCCTCGGCGAGTTCCGCTTCGGCCCGGCCGACTCGCCGTGGTACGGCGTGACGTTCGCGGCGACGGAGGACGCGCACACGGCGCACGCACTGGCCCGACGGCTGCAGTCCTCGCACGTCCCGAGCCTGCTCGAGCGCGGCTACGAGCTCATCGCACGCACGCGCATGCGGCCGTTCCGCAGCATCGAGGAGATGGGCGAGTACCTGCGCCTGCTGCAGGGGATCCGCGAGACGTTCGACAAGTTCAGCGCGTCGGTCTTCGAGCGCCCGCTCGACGAGCTCATCCAGGCGCACGCCCACCGCCGGGACGCGGGCGACCTCAGCGGCGCGCAGCGCCGGCGCCTCCGGAACCTCGCGCGCGAGTACGTCCGCCCCGGCGTCCACGTGACCGACATGTACGAGGCGCTCGTGCGCATCAACGAGCAGCGCACGCAGTGGCAGCGGTTCGTCGATGTCCCGGTCGTCCCCGAGGTGCCGATGGGCCTCGCCGACGTGCACGTCGCGTGGCAGCGCGTCGACGCCGAGCTCGGGGAGCTGGACGCGATCCTGCGCCGCGACGGCGCCGCGCGGCTCGCGGCGCTGCCGGTCGAGCAGCTCGTGCGGACGCTCGCGGGCCTCGCCGCGGAGTCCTCGTACTTCGAGAATCTCGTCGAGCGCGCGCAGCTGCGCACCGAGCTCGCGCGGCTCGGGCTGGAGCCGCTGCTGACCGAGCTGTCCGTACGGCACGTCCCCGAGGAGCTCGTGGGCCGCGAGCTCGAGTTCGTCTGGTGGCAGTCGGCCCTCGATCACCTGCTGCGCACCGACCGCGCGCTGCTCGGGGCGAACACCACGGTCGTCGACCGGCTGGAGCGCGACTTCCGGCTCGTCGACGAGGCGCACGCGGCATCCGCCGGTCCGCTCCTCGCGGCGCAGCTCGCGACGCAGTGGCGCATCGGGATCGTCGACCACGACCGTGAGGCGGCCGCGCTGCAGCGGGCGCTGAAGGACGGCGTGTCCGACCCGACCGTGCTGCTGCGCGTCGCGCCGACTCTCATGCGCGCGCTCGCACCGGTGTGGCTCGCGTCGCCCTACGAGGTGCCCGAGATCCCGGACGATCCGGCGTTCGACGTCGTGATCGTCGCGGATGCCGCGTCGCTGTGCCTGGCGGAGGTCGCGCCCGCCCTGCGCCGTGGCCGTCAGCTCGTCGTGTTCGGCGATCCCGTGACGCAGCGGCCGACGCCGTTCCGCGTCTCCTCCGGCCTCCCGACCGACGACGAGGCGGCGGAGGAGCAGTACGACGACACCTCGGTGTTCGAGAGCCTCGCCGAGATGCTCGACGTCGAGACGCTCACGCGCAGCTACCGCGCCGGGGGAGAGGATCTCGCCGAGCTCGTCAACGACGCCTTCTACGGGGGCGACCTCGTGTCCCTCCCGTGGGCCGGTTCGTACCTCGGCCGCGGGAGCCTCGGGGTCGACTACGTCGAGGGCGGCACGGGCACGCCCGATCCCGTGACGGGAGCGGTCGAGAGCCCGGACACCGAGGTCGCGCGCGTCGTAACGCTCGTCACCGAGCACGCCACCGGCCGCGGGACCGAGTCCCTGATGGTCGTGACCGCGAGCCGTCGGCACGCCGAGCGCATCCGCGCGGCCGTCGACGCGGCGTTCGCCGGGCGGTCCGATGTCGCCGACTTCCTCTCCCGCGACACGGCCGAGCCGTTCGTCGTGCTGACGCTCGAGGAGTCGGTCGCGGAGAGCCGCGACCGCGTGATCTTCACGCTCGGCTTCGGGCTCACGAAGCACGGGCGCGTTCTCAGCGACTTCGGCGACCTGTCCACGGTCGACGGCGAGCGTCTCCTGACGGTCGGGATGACGCGCGCGCGGCGCTCGATGGTGATCGTGTCGTCGATCCGTCCGTCCGCGTTCGACGACGGGCGCCTCGAGCACGGGGCGGCGACGCTCATGTCGATCCTCGGCGGCATCGCCGCGCGCGAGCGGCAGAGCCAGCTCGAGGACCTCGCCGACCCCCTGACCCGCATCCTCGCTCGTGAGCTGCGCGAGCGCGGACTCACGGTCGACATCAACTACCGCGGGCGGCTCGGGCTCGTCGCGCGCTACGGCGGCAAGGCCGTCGTGGTCGAGAGTGACCCAGAGACCCGCGGCGAGTCACTGCGCGAGTCGCTGCGCCTCCGCCCGCAGGTGCTGCGCCGGCTCGGCTGGCACTACGTGCGGGTGCACGCCTTCGACCTCTACAGCGACCCCGGCTCGGTCGCCGAGCGCATCGCGGCCCTGCTCGGCCGGGAGGAGCCGTCTGCGGGCGTCGGCGCGCAGACGCAGCCGATCGATGTCATCGAGTGACCGGCAGCGGATCGAGAAGGTCCCGGGCCGCCGCCGAGCGCGGCTGACGCCCGCACCGGGCACGACCGCCGAGCCTGCCGCGCCGTCCGAGGAGGACGGCGACGCGGCATCCGGCTCCGCCGAGGCGGGCCCGAACGACGAGCGCCTGTGCCGCGACGTCCCCCCGCACTACTGACCCGCGCCGCGACGTCCCGCGCCAGGCCCCACGCCCGCGCGCCTGTTCCTCGCACGCGCTACGCATATGTCAGGCGCGCGAGCGGGGAACGGTAGCGCGTGGCTACCGGGCGGAGGGACCCCGGTCGGCCTGCCGGGCGAGGAGGTTCCGGATCTCGACGAGCAGCTCCTGCTCGCTGGGCAGCGGCTCCTCCGGCGGAACGCCCGCCTCGGCCTTCGCGCGGGCCTCGGAGCGCTCCTTCCACTTGTTCATGGGGAACACGAACACGAAGTAGACGACCACCGCGACGGCGAGGAAGTTGATGACCGCGCCGATGATCGTGCCGTAGGCGAAGTCCGTCGTGCCGCCACGGACGTTCGGCACCCCCATGACCAGCGTGTTGAGGCTGTCGGCCTGGAAGATGAGCGCGATGAGCGGATTGATGAGACCGGCGACGATCGCGTTGACGATGCCGGTGAACGCGGCGCCGATGACCACGGCGACCGCGAGCTCGATCACGTTTCCCCGGAGGATGAACTCGCGGAAGCCCTTGATCATGCGTGCGTCTCCTTAATGGGGGGATTCAGGATGGAGGGATCAGGACGTCGAGGACGAGCTCGACTCGGTCTTGGCGGGCGCCGACGAGCTGGATGACTCGCTCGAACCGGAGCTCTTCGCGCCCGCGCGCGAGTCGGTGCGGTAGAAGCCGGCGCCGTTGAACGTGACCCCGATCGATCCGTACTCCTTGCGCAGCGGTCCGCCGCATTCGGGGCAGATGGTGAGGGTGGCGTCGGAGAACGACTGGGTGGCCTCGAAGCGGTGGGCGCACTGCTTGCAGGCGTAGGCGTAGGTGGGCATGGCTCTCGTTTCAGCGCGGGCGGGGGGCGAACGTGATGGTCCGGGTCGGGGTGACGATGCCGGTGACGGGCTGGTCGTGGACGTCGTAGGGGATCTCGTCCCGCAGCTCGGAGTCGAACACGACGGCGTAGACGGGCGGCTGGCGCCGCAGGGATCCGAGCGTGCGGTCGAAATAGCCGCGGCCCCAGCCGAGGCGCATCCCGCTCCGGTCGACGGCCGCGGCGGGCACGATCATGAGGTCGACGTCCTCGACCGCGATCGGGCCGAGGAGGTCGCCGGTCGGCTCGGGGAGCCCGAAGAGCCCCTCCTGGACCTCGTGGCGGTGCCCGGCGACGGCCCAGTCGAGCCGGCCGTCGTCGCGGCTCACGGGCAGGAGCACCCGGAGCCCGCGGGTCATCGCCTCGTCGAGGAAGGCGTGCGTGCCGGGCTCGGTCGTGAGCGAGAGATAGCACGACACCGAGCGCGCGCCGAGCTCGGCCACCAGCGCATCGAGCTGCGCGCGCAGGCCTTCGGCCGCCTCGGCGCGGGCCGCCTCGGAGCGGATCTGCCGGCGCTCGCGCAGATCGGCGCGAAGCGCGCGCTTCGCATCGTCGATCGCGTCGGGCATGCCCACGATTCTAGGCAGATCGCCTCGGAGGCAGGTCCGGAGGGTGACACCGGGGTGACATGGGATCGCCACGGTGCATGGCTAGGATCACCCCTATGCCTCACAAGCCCTTCAAGGCCGTCATCCCTGCCGCCGGACTCGGTACGCGGTTCCTGCCCGCGACGAAGGCGATGCCGAAGGAGATGCTCCCCGTCGTCGACAAGCCGGCGATCCAGTACGTCGTGGAGGAGGCCGCGGAGGCCGGGATCTCCGACATCCTCATCATCATCGGGCGCAACAAGAACAACATCGCCAACCACTTCGACTCCGTGCCGGAGCTCGAGGAGAAGCTCCGGCAGAAGGGCGACGACGAACGCCTCAGCCGCGTGCAGGCCTCGACCGAGCTCGCCGACATCCACATGGTCCGTCAGGGGGAGCCGAAGGGACTTGGGCACGCGGTGCTGCGCGCCGCCCACCACGTCGGCGACCACCCGTTCGCTGTCCTGCTCGGCGACGACCTGATCGACGAGCGCGACCCGCTGCTCACGAAGATGCTCGACGAGTTCGACAAGCGCGGCGGCGTGACGGTCATCGCCCTCATGGAGGTCGATCCGGCACATATCCACATGTACGGCGCGGCCGCCGTCGAGCCCACCGAGGACCCGGATGTCGTGAAGGTCACCGGTCTCGTGGAGAAGCCGAAGGCCGAGGAGGCCCCGTCGAACCTCGCGGTCATCGGCCGCTACGTCCTGCCGCCGAGCGTCTTCGGCATCCTCGAGCACACCGAGCCGGGCCGCGGCGGGGAGATCCAGCTCACCGACGCGCTGCAGGAGCTCGCCGTCACGGAGGGGGAGGGCGTGTACGGCGTGGTGTTCCGCGGGCGTCGCTACGACACGGGCGATAGGCTCGACTACATCAAGGCCATCGTGCAGCTCGCGGCGGATCGGGAGGACCTCGGTCCGGACCTGCGGCCCTGGCTGAAGGAGTTCTCGGCGCAGCTTTGACGTCGACCGTCGAGGGAGTGGGTGTCGTGGATCTGACGATTCCCCGCGAGCAGGGTCCCGTCGCGATCCGTCTCGTCCGCCAGCGCGATGCGCGGGTGCTGCAGCAGGAGCTGCTGTCCAACCGGTCGTGGCTGCGGCCGTGGGAGGCCACGAGCCCCGACGGCCCGGTCTCGTTCGACATGCGGCTCGGCATCCGCCGTCTGCTGCAGCAGTACCGCGACGGGAACGGTGTGCCGTTCGTCATGGAGTACGACGGCGAGGTCGCCGGGCAGCTCAACGTGTGGGGGATCGCGCGCGGCTCGCTGGCGTCCGCGACGATCGGCTACTGGGTGAGCGAGCGGTTCGCGGGCCGGAACGTCACGCCGACGAGCGTCGCGATGGCGACGGACATCTGCTTCACCGAGCTGCGGCTGCACCGGATGGAGATCTGCATCCGCCCGGAGAACCAGGCGAGCCTGCGCGTCGTCGAGAAGCTCGGGTTCCGATACGAGGGCCTGCGGCGCCGGTACATCCACATCAACGGCGACTGGCGCGACCACTACGCCTTCGCGCTCGTGCGCGAGGAGGTGCCGGAGGGAGTGCTCCGGCGCTGGCTCGACGGACGTGCCCCGGCGGATGCCGCGTCCCGGCCGCCGGAGGACCAGCGTTCCGTCTAGCACGACCTTCCGACACGCGGGTCGGTGACACGCGCGCGGCGTGACGGGGGATGCGCGGCGCGTCCCATACCGTGGGGGGCATGGATGGACAGGTGCTCGGCGGCGGTGTGATCGTGCTCGTCGCGGTCGTCCTCTGGCTCGTCTATCTGCTTCCCTCATGGCACAGCCGGCACCAGTACAACTCCGCCGAGCGCAACGCCGTCCGCCTCAATCAGGCGCTGCGCGTGCTCGCCGAGTCGAGCGAGACGCCCGGCGAGGTGCACCTCGAGCTCAGCGCCCGCACCGCGGCGGCGCAGCAGCGACTCGCCCGGCGTGCGCTGGCCGAGCGCGAGCGCGCGGGCCTCGAGGAGGCGCGCGCCGAGCTGGAGGTCGCCCGGAGCGAGGCCGCGGCCGCGGCCGAGGTGGCGCGCGGGGAGCGCGCAGCCGCCCGGGCTCTGCCCGCGGCGCGGCGTTCCCGCGCACGGCGCCGTGCCCGGCTCGTGACCACGACCATCGGACTCGTGGCGCTCGCCGCCGTGGCCTTCGGTGCGTGGCAGTTCGTCTCCACCGGTGCGCAGGCGCTCCTCTGGTCCGCCGGCGCTCTCACGCTCGTGTGCGCCCTCCTGCTGCAGCGGATGTCGCGGGTGTCGGCGCGCGCGCGTTCGGCCGGCTCCGCCCCGGTCGCCGTCTCCGCCCCTGCTACCGTGCAGGATGTCGCTCTGGAGGCGACGCCCGTCGCGCGGTGGCAGCCGCGGAGCCTGCCCCGCCCGCTCGCGTCGTCCGCCGGATCCCGTGCCGCTGCCGTCCTCGACGCCGAGGCCGCGCGCGATGCGCTGCGGACCGCCGCACGCGAGGAGGCCGCCCGGGAGCGCGCCGCGCGCATCGCGCCGCCCTCGATCGACACGGCGCGCGCCGCCAAGGCCGAGGCCTCCGCGTATGCGCGCATGGGCTACGTCGACGACGCCGAGATCGAGGCGCACGTCCGCGAGCTCCTCGCCCGTCGCGCCGCCGTCTGACCCGCGGCCGCCCGGTGCGAGGCCGCCTGGTGCGGCGCCCCGTCTCCTGACCCGCGGCCGCACAACTCCTGCAATCCGTCGTCGAGGCGGCTCGCACCCCGCGGCATCCCGGCCCGTCTCGGAGCGTGTCCGCCCGGATTGCAGGAGTTGTGCGGCTCGGTGGGCCGGGCTCGTGCGTGGTAGTGTTGTGGGGTTGTTCTCACGGGCCTGTGGCGCAGTTGGTAGCGCGCTTCGTTCGCAATGAAGAGGTCAGGGGTTCGAATCCCCTCAGGTCCACCGTGTGATTGAGTCGGCTCAGGCGAGGCGGCGCTGGGCGTCGGCGAACATGCCGATGATGCGCTGGGGGTCGGTGATGCCGCTGGCGTAGACGTAGGCCGCCGTGAAGCCGAGGTCCGTCAGCTCGAGGCCCGTCGTGACCATGTCGTCGACCGTGGACGAGGGGTCGATGCGGAAGATCGCGGTCTTCTCGATCTCGTCGTAGTCGCGGCCGACCGTGTCGCAGTGGGCCCGCAGCACGTCGAGCTTGTGCGCGGCCTCGGGGGAGGCCCCGATGTTGCACGCGTCGGCGTACTGGGCCACGAGCTTGAGGGTGCGCTTCTCGCCGCCGCCGGCCACCATCAGATACGGGCGCGGCGCGGAGAGGTTCTGCGGCACGTTCAGGGTGCTGCCCAGCTGGTAGTAGGTGCCGTCGTAGGCCTCGTCGGAGTCCGACCACATCTGCGCGCAGATCTGCAGCGCCTCCTCGAGGCGGCTGATGCGCTCGCCGACCGGCGGGAACGGGAAGCCGAGGCCGACGGACTCCTCCTCGTTCCACGCGGCGCCGATGCCGAGGCCGACGCGGCCGCCGGAGAGGACGTTCAGCGTCGAGATCTGCTTGGCGAGCATCGCCGGCTCGCGGTAGATGACGCCGCTCACCAGGGTGTGCAGCAGCGCGTTCTCGGTGTGGGCGGCGAGGAAGCCGAGGGTGGCGTACGCCTCGAGCATGTCGTTCTCCTTGGGCCCCACCCCGCGGATCTGCCAGAAGTGGTCCATCACCGTGATCCGGCGGATGCCGGCCTGCTCGGCCTCTCGGGCGTGGCGGGCCAGGGCCGGGCCGAGCGCGGGAGCGCCGCCCGTCCAGGTGAAGTCGGCGATGTGGAGTCCGAGTTCCATGAAGGTCCTTTCGTGGCGATACCACGAGGCTAAGCGGCCCCCACACCGCGAGGGAGGTACTGGCTTCCCCCCGCAGAGCGGGCCCGACCGACCGTCGGTAGGGCAGTGTGGAGGGGATGCTGCGCCCGGACGGGCGCATTCGCCCTCTCACGAATCGGAGCACGAATGCCCACCACCGTTCACGCGTACGGAGCCCCCGCCGTCGGAGCCCCGCTGGTCCCGGTCGCCATCGAGCGGCGCGACGTCGGTCCCCACGACGTCAAGCTCGACATCCTCTTCTGCGGCATCTGTCACTCCGACATCCACTTCGTCTCCGGCGACTTCGGACCGCTGGCGGTCGAGCCGTTCGTGCCGGGCCACGAGATCGTGGGTGTCGTCACCGAGGTCGGTCCCGAGGTCACGAAGCACAAGGTCGGCGACCGGGTCGGCATCGGTTGCATGGTCGAGTCGTGCCGCACGTGCGAGAACTGCCTGGCCGGCGAGCAGCAGTACTGCGTGAACGGCTCGGTGCTCGTCTTCGGCGGTCTCGACCCGTTCGACGGCACAATCACGCAGGGCGGCTACTCGCAGGAGTACGTGGCGAACGAGGACTACATCGTCCACGTGCCAGAGAGCCTCGACCCGGCCGCCGCGGCGCCGCTGCTGTGCGCGGGCATCACGGTCTACTCGCCGCTGCGGCGCTGGAACACCGGCCCGGGTACCCGCGTCGCGGTCCTCGGCCTCGGCGGCCTCGGTCACCTCGGCGTGAAGATGGCCAAGGCGATGGGCGCGGAGGTCACGGTGCTTTCACGCACGGAGGCGAAGCGCGCCGACGCCCTCGCGCTCGGCGCAGACGACTACTACGCCACGGAGGACCCCGCGGTGTTCGCCCAGCTGTCGAACCGCTTCGACATCGTGTTGAACACCGTCAGCGCCCCGATCGACGTGGATGCCTACCTCGGCACCCTGCGTCGCGAGGGCACGCTGGCGAACGTCGGCCTCACCACGCAGTCGCTGTCGTACAACCCGTTCAGCATCATGACCGCCGGCCGGTCGATCTCTGCCTCGAGCTTCGGCAGCATCCGGGAGACGCAGGAGATGCTCGACTTCGCCGCCGAGCACGGCGTCACCGCGGACATCGAGGTGATCGATGCCGCGCAGGTGAACGATGCGTTCGAGCGCGTGCTGGCGTCGGACGTGCGCTACCGCTTCGTGATCGACAGCGCCACGTACCCCGGCGTCGCCTGACCCCGGGTTACTGGGCGTCGCACTTCGTGAGGTCGGTCTGCGCGAGCGGCTGACCGTCGGGGATCACGTACGTGACGAGCAGCACGACGTCGTCGGTGCCCTCGTTCACGCCCTTGTGGACGTATCCCGATCCCTCGACGATCGCGTCGCCCGTGTGATACACGTGGACGCCGCCGGGGTAGATCGGCGCGTAGTGCGTCAGCGTGCCCTGCTCGACGACGGCGATGAGCTGGCCGGCGTGGCAGTGGTCGCCGGTGCTCGCGCCCGGGTGGAGCGTGATCCGCCGGAACACGACCTGCGATGAGCCGGTGACCTGCACGTCGACGCCGTTCGGGTCCTCGCCCTTCGCGAGGTCCACGGCGGTGACGGGTGCGGTGCTGGTGGGCGAGGGTGACGCGGTCGGGGAGGCGGCACCGTTCGATACGGCGGTGCAGCCGGTGAAGACGAGGGCGCCCACGAGCAGCAGGGCGGATGCGGTCATGCGGGTACGGGACATGCTGCCAGCGTGGCAGAGGATGCCGCCGCGCGAGGGAATCGCCGGCGGCATCCTCATGCGTCGTGGGGGACCTCGGCGTTGCGGGCGGCCCGGTTCGTGGGCAGGAGGAAGCCGATCGCGATGAGCCACAGGCCGCCCCCGAAGCGCGCGATCGGGATGAGGTACTGGAACGGCTCGGCGACGAGGAACAGGAACGACAGCTCCGCCAGCGCCGCGATCACGAGCCCCGTCCACGCGAGCCAGGCGGGCGTGAACCGGAGGATAAGGGCCGGGACCGCGGCGCCCGCGATCAGCAGCCCCATCCCGACGGCGAACGCCGGGCCGCCGAGGAGGAACGCGAGCACGGCGAGCGCCCGCACGAGGGCGGCATCCGTCCACACGTCCGGCAGCGACAGGAGCCACGACACGAGCGCGGAGAATCCGAGCGCGAGCGAGGCGGCGATGCCGCCGAAGTACGCGATCGAGGGCCCCGGGACGCGGACGCCGAGCCGGAGCTGGCGGGCGTAGAGGGTCGCCGCGAAGATGCCGAGCGGCACCGACGCGCCGAACTGGAACAGCGTGCCGACGCGCACGGCGACCTCGTTGCCGGGGTAGCGCGCGAGGAGCTGGTCGAGCGGGACGAACGGGGAGGCGAGCAGGGCTCCGCCGGAGAGCAGGCCCGCGAGGAGGAGGCCGACGAGCGTCAGCGCGAGGGAGACGATCGCCAGCACGCCGAGGTGGGGGCCGCCGCTGCGGCGCGCGCCTCGGGAGGTGTCGGGGTGCGGAATCTGTGTCATACCGAGTATGATTCACGCTATGAATGAATCCGTCAAGCGGGATCACGGACGGCCCTCACGCGTCGGGTTCGCGCTGTCGCAGCTCGGATCCTTCAGCGCGAGCCTGTTCGCGGAGCGGCTCGCACCGCTGGGGCTGACGCCCGCGGCGGCCGGTGTACTGCGCACGATCGCGCGGCGGCCCGGGCTGAGCCAGCGCGCGCTCGCGGCCGAGATCGGGACGGTGCCGAGCCGCGTCGTCGTGCTCGTGGACGGACTCGAGGCCGCCGGCCTCGTGCGCCGCGAGCGCAGCACGGAGGACCGGCGGACCCAGCTGCTGCGGCTCACGGACGCGGGCACTGCCGCGATGGCGGAGATCCGGCTGGCGGCCGAGGGCCAGTCCGCCGCCCTCCTCGGCCCGCTCGAGCCCGCGGACCGGGCCGAGCTCACGCGCCTCCTCGACGCGCTGCTCGCCGCCCACGGGCTCAGCCGCGAGAGCCATCGCGGCTACCGCGAGGGGTGACGCGGCTCGCGCCTCATGCGGCGAGCTCGGGCGACCGGGTCTGCTGGAGGTAGAGCCGGGAGTACGCGCCGCCGGCGGCGAGCAGGTCGGCGTGCGTCCCGTGCTCGACGACGCGCCCGCGCTCGACCACGAAGATCTGGTCCGCGTTCACGATCGTCGAGAGCCGGTGGGCGATCGCGATCGTGGTGCGACCGGATGCCGCGGTGTCGAGGGCCTCCTGCACGACGCTCTCCGAGATCGAGTCGAGCGCGCTCGTGGCCTCGTCCAGCACCAGCACGTCGGGGTCCTTGAGGAGCACGCGCGCGATCGCGATCCGCTGCTTCTCGCCGCCGGAGAGGCGGTATCCGCGCTCGCCGACGACCGTGTCGTAGCCGTCCGGGAAGCCGGAGATCGTGTCGTGGATGTTCGCCTTCCGGCAGGCGTCCTCGAGCTCGGTCTGCGTCGCATCCGTCCGGGCGTAGCGCAGGTTCTCTGCGATCGTCGCGTGGAAGAGGTACGTCTCCTGGCTCACGATGCCGATGTGCGCCATGAGCGAGTCCATCGTGAGGTCGCGGACGTCGTGCCCCGCGACCCGCACGGCGCCGGCGGTCGCCTCGTACAGCCGCGGGATCAGGTACGAGACGGTCGTCTTGCCGGCCCCCGAGGGGCCGACGAACGCGGCATAGGTCCCGGCGGGGATCTGGAACGACACGTCGTCGAGCGTCGAGGTCTCGCCCGGCTTCGCGTCGGGGTAGCGGAAGGTCACGTGGTCGAAGTCGACGCCCACCGCGGTCCGTCCCGCGGGAAGCTCCGCGGCATCCGCGGCGTCCGTGATCGACGGCTTCAGATCGAGGTACTCGAAGATGCGGGCGAAGAGGGCGCCGGAGGTCTGCAGGTCGAGCGCGGTGCGCATGATGCCGACGAGCGGGAAGAGCATCCGCGCCTGCACGGCCGTGAACGCGACGATCGTGCCGGCCGTGATGTCGGTCGCCCCGCCGGTGAGCAGCCAGCCCGCGACGATGTACACGACCACGGGGATGGCGGACAGGAAGACCTGCACCATCCCGAGGAACCACTGCCCGCTCATCGCCTGCCGCACCTGGAGGCCGACCTGCCGGTCGTTCTCCGCTCCGTAGCGGGCGATCTCGCCCTTCGGCCGGTTGAACGACTTCGCGAGCAGGATGCCGGACACCGACAGCGACTCCTGCGTGATCGCGGTCATCTCCGACAGGCTCTCCTGCGTCTGGGCGGCGATGCGCGCGCGCACCTGCCCGACGCGCCGCTGCACGAGGACGAGCAGCGGCATCAGCACGATCGACACGATCGCGAGCTGCCAGTTCAGCAGGAACATCGCGACGAGCGCCGCGGCGACCTGCACGAAGTTGCCGAGGACGCTCGACACCGTGTTCGAGAGCACGCCGGCGACACCGCCGACATCGTTCTGCAGGCGGGACTGGATGATGCCGGTCTTCGTGCGCGTGAAGAAGCTGAGCTCCATCGCCTGCAGGTGCGTGAACAGCCGCACGCGCAGGTCGCCCATGACCTTGTTTCCCACGGTCGCCGTGAGGTATGTCTGCCAGACCGCGAGAAGCGTCGAGACGAGGTAGATGACGATCATCGCGACCGACAGCTCGATCAGCAGCGGCATCACGACGCCGCCGGATGCCGGGAACAGGGCGTCGTCGAACAGGGACTGTGTCAGCAGCGGGGGCAGCACCGTGAGCCCGGCGCTCGCGAGGACGAGCGCGGCGGTGAGGATCAGAGCGGCCCGGTGCGGCCGGAAGAGCAAGCTGGTGCGGCGCAGGAGATGGTCGATCTTCGGCGCCTGCGCGTTGAGCGCGCGCTGCGCCGCGGCATCCCCGCCCGAGATCGGCGTGCGTCGCACCGCGCCCACGCGGGTCATGCCTCCGTGCATGTTGCTCATCCGCGCACCTCTTCCTTCTCCGCGGCGTGGGTTCCGAGGCGGGGGGCAGCCGCGGCCATCCGCTCGAGCAGGTCGCCCGTCGCGAACAGCAGAGCCCGCTCTCGCGGGTCGAGTGTCGTCGCGATCGCCTCGCGCAGCCACTCCTCGCGACCCTCGCGGGACCGCTCGCACACCGTGCGCCCGCGGTCGGAGAGGATGACGCGCACGCGTCGCGCGTCATCCGGATCGCGCTCGCGGCGCACGAGCCCGGCCGTCTCCAGCTCGCGCAGGATCGGCGCGACGTTCGACGACGTCATCCCGAGCAGTTCGGCGACGGCGCCCGGGGTGGTGGGGCCGCCGGCGCGGAAGATCAGGTGCAGCAGGCGCACGGCGCCGCGCGACAGTCCCTCCACGAGGGGCTGCTCGGTGCGCAGCCGTCGCACGAAGGTGCGCAGCTGCGTCTGGAACCTCACGACGTCATCGCTCATCATTACTATTTTACATAGCTATTTGCGAGGAGCGCCGCGCCCCTACGATGGGCGGATGCAGCACTCGCGGATGACGACGATCGGCGTGCTCGTGCTGCGGTCACTGGACCTCGTCGCTCAGCTGCTGCTCATCGTCTTCGGGACCCAGTTCATCCTCACCGAGGACGAATCGCCGGAGGGGTTCTTCCTCTGGCTGTTCGGGTTCTGCGTCGTCGGCTCGCTGTACTGGCTCGCCGCGGTCATCGTCGCGTGGCGCAGCGCGGTGCGGCCGCTGGCGCAGACCGCGCCGATCGCGGACGCGCTCGACCGCTGGCCGCTCGTCCGGTTCGTCGCGGGCTTCGCGACGTTCATCGCGAGCGCGATGGGCATCTGGTCGGCGAGCGTGCTGCTGGGCCTGCGCGACAACGAGCAGTGGGGACCGGCGATCACGTTCGTCGCCGTCTGGGCGATGCTGCTGTCGTGGGCGCTCTTCCACTGGGGGTTCGCGCGCATCTATCAGCGCAGCTACGGGCGCTCCGATCGGCCTCCGCTGATCTTCCCGGGCACGGAGCATCCGCGCCTCGTGGACTTCCTCTACTTCTCGTTCACGAACGCGACGGCGTTCTCGGTGTCCGACGTCTCGGTCGCGACGACCCGGATGCGGTGGACGGTCATGTGGCACACGACGATCAGCTTCTTCCTCAACGCGCTCATCATCGTCCTGGCCATCAACACGATCACACGGTGACCTGCGGGCGCCGCTAGGCTGCTCTCGATCCCAGTTCAAGGAGGAGCCTCATGTCCGACGCGCAGGTGCGAATGGTCGTTCTGTCCACCGACGACCTCGACGGGTCGATCAAGTTCTACACGGAGACGCTCGGCTTCCCGCTGAAGTTCCGTGACGGGAACCACTACGCCGCGCTCGACGGCGGCTCGATCACGATCGGCCTCGCGACGGCGATCGACCACCCGATCCCCGGCCAGGTCGTCGTCGGCATCAAGACCGACGACGTGGACGGCTTCGCGGCGGCGACCGACGAGGCCGGCGGCGGGATCGCGAAGGGTCCGTACGACGACGCGCACGAGCGTCGCGCGGTCGTCTACGACAACCAGGGCAACGGCCTCGTCTTCTACAAGACGCTCCAGCGCTGACCCCGGTCAGAGCTCCGCGAGGGCGGGGATGACCTCCTCGGAGAGCTTCTCCGCCCACTCGCGCTGATGCTCGCGGCGCGCGCCGAACACGACCAGGTCGATGCCGGCGTCCGCCAGCCGCTCCATCGTCGGCAGGAAGTCCGGCGCATCCGGGTCGAGGACCGTGGCCATGGCCTGCTTCTCGATCGCGTCGTAGTCCGTGCCCAGGGTGTCGCAGTGGCCGCGGAGCACACCGAGCAGCCGCGTGATCTCGTCCGGGTCGGATGAGGTCAGATTGACGATCTGCGCGTACTGCGCCGCGATCCGCAGGGTCTTCTTCTCCCCGCGGCCGCCGATCATGAGGGGCGGGTGCGGGCGGCTCGCGGCCTGAGGGCTGTTGATCGTCTCGGCGAGCCGGTAGTGGGTGCCGTCGTAGGCACCCTCGTCCTCGCTCCACATCTGCAGCGCGATCTGGACCGCCTCCTCCAGCCGCTCGAAGCGCTCCTTCATGACGGGGAAGGGGACGCCGAGCGCGTCGTGCTCGCGGTCGTACCAGGCGGCGCCGATGCCGAGCGCCGCGCGGCCGCCGCTCAGGACGTCCAGCGTCGTGACGATCTTCGCGAGAAGGCCCGGATGCCGGTAGGTGACGCCGGTGACGAGGGGCGTGAGGCGCATGCGGGACGTGAGCGCCGCGACGAAGCCGAGCGTCGTGTACGCCTCCAGCATCGGCTCGCGGAGGTCCCCGACCCGCTCCATCTGGAACCAGTGGTCCATGACGGTGAACTGATCGAAGCCGCCCGCCTCTGCGACCTGCGCGGTCTCGGCGAGCGTGGAGGGGATCGTGGCCGGGCCCCCGGCCGTCGTGAAGTTCCAGAAGTGGAGTCCGGCACGCATGGACTCAGCGTAGGCCCGGCCCGCTGTCGGCGCTCCGAACGGCAGCCGTAGAGGACAGAATGGAGCGATGACAACCGTGACGCTCGAGGGGCTGCTCGTCTGTCGCGATGCGGATGACGCGGCCCTCGTCGCCGAGCTCCTGCCTACCCACATCGCGCTCACGCGCGCGGAGGCCGGGTGCCTCTCGTTCGTCGTCGTCGCGACGGACGATCCGCTCGTCTGGAGTGTGAGCGAGCGATTTTCCGACCCGGCATCGTTCCGATCACATCAGGCGCGGGTCGCGTCGAGCGAGTGGGGCGCCGCGACCGCCTCCATCGAGCGTCGCTATGTCGTCACCGGACTCGACGATTAGCGCCAGCCGAGGGCCGGGGCCACGTGCGTCAGGATCGCGTCCAGGGCATGCAGGTTGTACTCGACCCCGAGCTGGCTCGGGATCGTGAGCAGCAGGGTATCGGCCGCGGCGATCGCCTCGTCCTCGCGTAGTTCCTCGATCAGTCGGTCCGGCGGGCCGGCGTAGGAGCGGCCGAAGATCGCGCGGCCGGTGTCCGGGATGCTGCCGACCTGGTCCGCGCCGCCGCGCTCGCGGCCGAAGAACCGCCAGTCCCGCTCGTCGACGAGCGCGAAGATGGATCGGCTCACGGAGACGCGCGGCTCGCGCTCGTGCCCGGCCTCTTTCCACGCCTCGCGGAATACCTCGATCTGCTTCCGCTGCTGCACGTGGAAGGGCTCGTCCGACTCGTAGAGCTTCAGCGTCGAGCTCTGCAGGTTCATCCCGAGCTGCGCCGCCCAGCGGGCGGTGGCGTCCGAGGCGGATCCCCACCAGATGCGATCCCGCAGGCCCGGCGACTGGGGCTCGATGCCGAGCGCGCCGGGGTGGGGGTTGGGGAACATCGGGCTCGGGTTGGGCTCCGCGAACTGCGCGCCCGAGATCACCTGGAGGAAGGTCTCGATGCTGGTGCGCGCGAGCTGCTCGCCGGCGGGATCGTCGTCGCCGGGGATGTGCCCGAAGTAGCGGAATCCGTCGATCACCTGCTCGGGGGAGCCGCGCGAGATCCCGAGCTGCAGGCGGCCGCCGGAGATGAGGTCGGCCGCTCCCGCATCCTCCGCGGCGTAGAGCGGGTTCTCGTACCGGAAGTCGATGACGCCCGTGCCGATCTCGATCCGTGAGGTGCGCGCCCCGATCGCCGCGAGCAGGGGGAACGGGCTCGCGTGCTGCCGCGCGAAGTGGTGCACGCGGAAGTAGGCGCCGTCGATGCCGATCTCCTCGGCCGCGACGGCGAGCTCGATCGCCTGCAGCAGTGCGTCGGACGCCGTGCGCGTCTCGCTGAACGGGCCCTCCGACCAGTGGCCGAAGGAGAGGTATCCGATCGACTTCGTCACGAGGGGAGGATCCCCGGGGCGGTCGCGGGCAGGTAGATCCACGCTTCCCGGCCGCTGGCGAGCGTGATGGCCGCCCGCCGGTAGAGCGAGACCTCGTACTCGTCGGCGGCGACCAGCTCCGCCTCGCTCACCCGCAGCACGACGCCGGTGACCTTGTCGCGCGGATCCCCGGTCGCCCGCACGATGGGGTGCACGGCCTCCCCGGAGAGCTCGACCACCCGCGGATCCGTGATCTCCACGTAGTCGATCGTGTAGCGCTCGAGCGTGTCGGGCTCCGAGTCGAGCAGCCGCCCGAACGTGTCCAGCTGCACCCCGGGGTACTGGAGCGTCCCGTATGTGAAGAGGAACTGGTCGGCAGGCTCGGTCACGCCGCCAGGCTACCGGTCCCCCTGACCCGTGAGAACGCGCTTGTGTCATGAAAACGGGCGGATTTCGTGACATACACGCGTTCTCAGCGGGAGGGGGACCGGGCCGGAGCGGACGGGGGCCGGAGGGGGATCGGGTCAGAGGAGGGCCTGGGCCACGGCGTAGATCACGAGGCCGGCGAGGGAGCCGACGATCGTGCCGTTCAGCCGGATGTACTGGAGGTCGCGGCCGACCATGAGCTCGATCTTCTCCGTGGTCTCGGCGGGATCCCAGCGCTCGATCGTGTCCGTGATGATCGAGGCGATGTCGTGCCGGTACCGCTCGACGAGCACCACCGCCGCCCCGATGAGCCAGTCGTCGAGTCGGCGCTGGAGCCCGGCATCCGTCTCCAGGCGAACGCCGACGTCCTGGAGGATGCTGCGCGCCCGGGCGCGCAGTTCGCTCGCCGGATCATCCAGCGCCGCCAGCAGGCCGCGCCGCGCCGCGTCCCACGCGCGCCCGGCGAGATCGCGCACGCGCGGACTGTCGAAGATGCTCGCCTTCGCGTCCTCCAGCATCCCGATCGTGCGGGGGTCGTGCTGCAGCTGCTCGGCAAGCCGCGCGAGATAGTCGTCGAGTGCCCGGCGGGCGGGATGGTCGGGATCGGCCCGCACGGTCATCACGAACTGGGTCGCCTCACGGTAGACCGCCTCGTCGACGAGCCGCTGCGCGATGCGCGGCGCCCACGACGGCAGCCGCCCGGACACGAGCCCCGAGAAGGCGTCCGGATGCCGCCGCAGCCAGTTCGCCAGCGTGTCCACGGCGAGGTCGACGGCGCCGTGGTGCGCGCCGGACGCGATGACCTGCGCGAGCCGCTCGCCCAGCGGCGGCGCCCACTCCGGCACGATGAGGTGCTCGCGCGCGAGACTCTCGAGCACCTCGCCCACCTCCTCGTCGTCGAGCGCGCGCAGCGTCGTGCCGGCGAGGAGGGATGCCTCGGCCACGACGCGCTCCGCGTGCGGCTCCTCGGCGAGCCACGTCCCGATCCGGGGCGCGAGCGACGCCTCGGACAGGCGCGTGCGCACGACCTCGGCGGACAGGAAGTTCGTCTCCACGAACTCGCCCAGCGCCCGGCCGATCTCGTCCTTCCGCGTGGGGATGATCGCGGTGTGCGGGATCGGCAGGCCGAGCGGACGGCGGAACAGCGCCGTCACGGCGAACCAGTCCGCGAGCGCGCCGACCATGCCGCCCTCCGCCGCGGCGCGCACGTAGGCGACCCAGGGGTACTGCTCCTGCAGCGCGAACGCGAGGGCGAACACGATCGCGAGCGCGACGAGCGCCGCGGTCGCGATCGCCTGCATCCGGCGCAGCGCGCGACGCCGCGCTCGATCCGCGGGACTCAGCAGCGCGGTGGGCGTGCGCACCATGCCCGGCTCCTTCCCTCCGGTTCGGGGATCCCCTCACCCGGTTCCGCCGGGGGTAGCCTGGCGGCGTGATCGACGACATCAAGAAGCGCGCCCTGCATCGTACGAGCATTCTCGAGGGCCAGGTGCGCGGGCTCGCGAAGATGATCGAGAACGAGGACTACTGCATGGACATCATCGCGCAGTCTCGCGCGATCCAGCGGGCGCTCGAGTCGCTCAATCGGCTCCTGCTCGAGAACCACCTCCGCACGCACGTCACCGACATGTTCGAGGAGGGCGGCGAGCAGCGCGACCACGCCGTCGCCGAGCTGCTGAAGGCGTTCGACTTCGACGGCCGCTAGGGCTGCCCAGGCTCCAGCGGACCGAGCCACGCCGTCGCGACCGTGGCGTGCGCCGACTCGGGATCGGACGGGTGGAACGCGCCGGCCAGAACGTCGCGCGCGAGGCGGCTCAGCTCGTTCGCGGAGAAGAAGGAGGCGCCGCCGGCCACGAGCATCGCCTCGTCCACCACGGACTTCGCGGTCGTGACGGCCCGATGCTTGACGCCGGCGAGCAGCGAGAACCAGCGCGCGCCGTGGTCGACGAGCCCATCGACGTCGGCCGTGAGGCTCGCGAGCTGCGGGGGCAGCGCGTCGTACGCGAGCGCCATGTCCGCGATGCGCCACCGGATGTCGGGATCCTGGCTGTAGGCCTCGCCTGTCCGCTTCGAGCGTCGCCCGTTCGCCGCCTCGACGGCGAGGTCGAGCGCGCGCCGCGCGATCCCCGTGTACACGGAGGCGAGGAGCAGCTCGAACACGCTGAAGATGCCGAACACGATCGGATCGGGGTTCGGCCCGGGCGGGATGCGGCGCACGACCCGATCAGCGGGGGCGTGCGCCGAGCGGAGCTCGGTCGTGCGGCTCTGCGTCGCGCGCATCCCGAGCGTGTCCCAGTCGTCGCGCGTGACGACGGCATCCGTCCGCGGCACGAACGCGTAGACCATCCGCGGTGCGTCCGGGGAAGTCGTGTCGAGGCCGTGGAGGCCGAGCTGCGTCCACACCGGGGCGAGCGACGTGAAGATCTTCGTGCCCGTGAAGGCGTAGCCCCCGTCCGCCTGCGGGGCGGCATCCGTGTCGCTGCCGAACAGCACGAGGTCGTTGCCCGCCTCGCTGATGCCGAACGCGAAGATCTCGCCGGCGACGGCGCCCTCGTGGACGAAGCGGAGCGTGTCGATGCCGCGATCGGCGAGCACCTTCGCGACGCCGGTCCACACGAGGTGCATGTTGATCGCGAGGGCCGTCGCGGGCGCGGCCGTCGCCAGGCGCTGCTGCAGGACGGATGCCTCCGCCAGGCCGAGTCCGCCGCCGCCGAGCTCGCGCGGCGCCAGGATCGCGAGGTATCCGCGGTCGCGGAGCTTGGCGAGGTCCTCGTCCGGGAACGTGTTCTCGCGGTCGTGGACGGCGGCGCGCTCGCGGAAGCGCGCGAGCAGCTCGTCCGGCAGCAGAGCTGTCGGATCGAACGGCGTGACGCTCATGTCAGGCCTTGAGGGCCTCGAACAGCGCGGCGACGGTGGCCTCGGGCTCGTCGCGGTGCGGGGAGTGGCCCGCGTCGGGCACGACCGTCATCGAGCACAGCGGGTTCGTGAGCACGTCCTGCACGACCTGCCCGGTGAAGATGCTGTGCACGCGGGGGTCGGCGGCGATGACGCGCGTCGGCACGGTCAGTCGCGCGGCCGCGCCACGCAGGTCCCACTCCGCGTTCTGCGTGCTCGTCTGCTCGATCGCCCAGCGGCTGGCCTGGCGGGTCGCGAGCGCCTTCAGCTCGATGTCCTGCGGATGCCAGTTCGGGTGCTCGGTCCACACGGCGTCGACCGTGGGATCGGCGAACGCGGCCTCCTGGCTCTTGCGGATCGTCTCGCGCTCGCTGGAGGACATCTGCAGCGCCGGGTCCACCAGGATGAGGCGCCGGGTCCAGTGCGCGTCGTCGGCGGCGACGAGCGTGACGGCCGCGCCGCCGAGCGAGTGCCCGAGCACGAGGTCCCACACGCCGTCGGCCGACCGCAGCTCGGCCAGGTCGCTCGCGTACGCGGCGAGCGTGTAGTCGAGGGTGCGGGGCGCCGTCCCGTGACCGCGGAGGTCGACGGCGAGCGCGTACCAGCCCGCCTCGGCAAGGGCCACGCCATAGCGCCACATGAGGGCGCCGCTGGAGCCGAGGCCGTGGACGAGGAGCGCTTGACGTTCGGCGCCCGGGTCGCCCCAGGCGACGCGGGGAAGGGTCACGGGTGCGGACACGACGGAAATCCTACGCGTCTGCTGAGACCTCGGACGCGCGCGCGACCAGCGTCGTCACGGACGCGCGACACGCCGAAGGGTGCGGGGGAGCGAAATCCCCATGTCGGTGGGGGTGATTAGGTTCGGCCCTGTGGACAGGTCGCTCGCTGGCTCGCGAAAGAGCCGGTTTCCAGCGCTTTTCCAGGTTCGCAGGCGATCCGCCGCCTGTGGATGAATCGGTGGACAACGTGTGTTGTACCTGGGGACAGCGGTGGAGAACTACACGAATGTAACTACTAGCCCTTGTGGTGCTTCCCCGTGTCGGCACCCATATGTAGTATTGAGACTCCCGGTGGTGGTCGCACCGGGATCCGGCCCGAAGGGCGGACGGGAAGAGACGACCACGGGGAAAGAAGGAGACGGATATGGCGATCACGGTCTACACGAAGCCGTCCTGCGTCCAGTGCACCGCGACGTACCGCGCGCTGGACTCCAAGGGCATCGAATACGAGATTCACGACCTCTCGGAGGACCCGGCGGCCCTCGAGCAGGTCAAGGCGCTGGGCTACCTGCAGGCGCCGGTCGTCATCACCGATGAGGACCACTGGTCGGGCTTCCGTCCCGACAAGATCGACGAGCTCGCCTCTCGTCTGGCCTGACATGAGCGTCGCGGTCGCCGAGCGCGTGGGCGCGACCGCATCGGCCGATTCGGTCCCGCTCCTGGTCTACTTCTCGAGCGTGTCGGGCAACACGGCACGGTTCATCGAGAAGCTCGGCCTTCCTGCCCGGCGCATTCCGCTCCAGCCCTCCGACTCTCCGCTCGTCGTCGACGAGCCGTATGTCCTGGTCACCCCCACCTACGGGGGCGGCCAGGGCCGGGGGGAGGAGAAGGGGGCCGTCCCACGGCAGGTCATCCGGTTCCTCAACGACGAGCGCAACCGGAGCAACATCCGCGGGGTCATCTCCGCGGGCAACACGAACTTCGGCGAGTCCTTCGGGGCCGCCGGAGACATCATCAGCCGCAAGTGTCATGTGCCGCACTTGTACCGGCTCGAACTGTTCGGCACACCGGAAGACGTCGATCGCGTGAGCGGGGGATTGGAACGATGGTGGATGCAGCAGCGCTGACCAGCGAGAAGGACTTCAAGACCGAGGCGCGTTTCGAGGGGATGGACTACCACTCCCTCAACGCGATGCTGAACCTCTACGGCCCGGACGGGAAGATCCAGTTCGACGCCGACCGGCGGGCGGCCCGGGAGTACTTCCTGCAGCACGTCAACCAGAACACGGTCTTCTTCCACTCCCTCCAGGAGCGTCTCGACTACCTCGTGGAGAAGGAGTACTACGAGCCGACCGTGCTCGAGAAGTACCCGTTCGTCTTCATCCGCGACCTCCACGACCGTGCGTACGGGAAGAAGTTCCGCTTCGACACGTTCCTGGGCGCCTTCAAGTACTACACGAGCTACACGCTCAAGACGTTCGACGGCAAGCGCTATCTCGAGCGCTTCGAGGACCGCGTCGTCATGACCGCGCTCGCGCTCGCCGACGGCGACCAGGCCGTGGCGACCCAGCTCGTCGACGAGATCATCTCCGGCCGCTTCCAGCCGGCGACCCCGACGTTCCTCAACGCCGGCAAGGCCCAGCGCGGCGAGCTCGTCTCGTGCTTCCTCCTGCGCATCGAGGACAACATGGAGTCGATCTCGCGCGGCATCAACTCCTCGCTGCAGCTCTCCAAGCGCGGCGGCGGCGTCGCGCTGCTCCTCTCCAACATCCGCGAGTCCGGCGCTCCGATCAAGCAGATCGAGAACCAGTCGAGCGGGATCATCCCGGTCATGAAGCTCCTCGAAGACAGCTTCAGCTACGCGAACCAGCTCGGCGCGCGCCAGGGCGCGGGCGCGGTGTACCTCTCGGCGCACCACCCCGACATCCTCCGCTTCCTGGACACGAAGCGCGAGAACGCCGACGAGAAGATCCGCATCAAGACGCTGTCGCTCGGCGTCGTCATCCCGGACATCACGTTCGAGCTCGCCCGCAACGGCGAGGACATGTACCTCTTCTCCCCGTACGACGTGGAGCGTGTCTACGGCATCCCGTTCGGCGACATCTCGGTCACCGAGAAGTACCGCGAGATGGTCGATGATCCGCGCATCAAGAAGACGAAGATCAACGCGCGCGAGTTCTTCCAGACGCTCGCCGAGATCCAGTTCGAGTCGGGCTACCCGTACATCATGTTCGAGGACACGGTGAACCGGCAGAACCCGATCGCCGGGCGGATCAACATGTCCAACCTCTGCAGCGAGATCCTGCAGGTGAACACGCCGACCACGTACAACGAGGACCTCTCGTACGCCGAGATCGGCAAGGACATCTCCTGCAACCTCGGCTCGATGAACATCGCGCTGGCGATGGACGGCGGCGACCTCGGCACCACGGTGGAGACCGCGATCCGGGCGCTCACCGCCGTGAGCAACCAGAGCCACATCGCGTCGGTGCGCTCGATCGAGGATGGCAACGACCGTTCGCACGCGATCGGCCTCGGGCAGATGAACCTCCACGGCTACCTCGCGCGCGAGCACGTGCGCTACGGGTCGGAGGAGGGCGTCGACTTCACGAACATCTACTTCTACACGGTGCTCTTCCACGCCCTGCGCGCCTCCAACCGGCTCGCGATCGAGCGCGGGACCGCGTTCGACGGCTTCGCCGACTCGACCTACGCGTCGGGCGAGTTCTTCGACAAGTACACGGATGTCGAGTGGGCGCCGGCCACGGAGCGCGTGCGCGAGCTGTTCGCGGGCCAGCACATCCCGACGCAGGACGACTGGCGGGAGCTCGCCGCCAGCATCCAGCAGCACGGCATCTACAACCAGAACCTGCAGGCCGTGCCGCCGACCGGGTCGATCTCGTACATCAACAACTCCACGAGCTCGATCCACCCCATCGCGTCGAAGATCGAGATCCGCAAGGAGGGCAAGCTCGGCCGCGTCTACTACCCGGCGCCGTTCATGACGAACGACAACCTGGAGTACTACGAGGACGCGTACGAGATCGGCTACGAGAAGGTCATCGACACGTACGCCGCCGCCAGCCAGCACGTCGACCAGGGCCTGTCGCTGACGCTGTTCTTCAAGGACACCGCGACCACGCGCGACATCAACAAGGCCCAGATCTACGCCTGGAAGAAGGGCATCAAGACGATCTACTACATCCGCCTGCGCCAGATGGCCCTCGAGGGCACCGAGGTCGAGGGCTGCGTCAGCTGCATGCTCTGATCCCCTGATCAGCGACTATTTTTGAGGAAAGACATGACGGAGAAGCTCAAGCTGATCGACCACGTGCAGGCGATCAACTGGAACCGCATCGAGGACGACAAGGACCTCGAGGTGTGGAACCGCCTCGTGAACAACTTCTGGCTGCCCGAGAAGGTGCCGCTGTCGAACGACGTGCAGTCGTGGAACACGCTCACCCCCGAGGAGCAGACCCTCACGATGCGGGTGTTCACGGGGCTCACGCTCCTCGACACGATCCAGGGCACGGTCGGCGCGGTGTCCCTGATCCCGGATGCGCTGACGCCTCACGAGGAGGCGGTGTACACGAACATCGCGTTCATGGAATCGGTGCACGCGAAGTCCTACTCGTCGATCTTCTCGACGCTGTGCTCGACCAGGGAGATCGACGAGGCCTTCCGCTGGTCGGTGGAGAACGAGAACCTCCAGAAGAAGGCGCAGATCGTCATGGAGTACTACCGCGGCGATGAGCCGCTGAAGCGGAAGGTCGCCTCGACGCTGCTCGAGTCCTTCCTCTTCTACTCCGGGTTCTACCTCCCGATGCACTGGTCCTCGCGCGCGAAGCTGACGAACACGGCCGACCTCATCCGCCTCATCATCCGCGACGAGGCCGTGCACGGGTACTACATCGGCTACAAGTTCCAGAAGGGGCTCGAGCGGGTCTCCGAGGCGGAGCGTCAGGATGTCAAGGACTACGCGTTCTCGCTCCTCTACGAGCTCTACGACAACGAGGTGCAGTACACGCAGGACCTCTACGACGGCGTCGGCTTGACCGAGGACGTGAAGAAGTTCCTGCACTACAACGCCAACAAGGCCCTCATGAACCTGGGCTACGAGGCGATGTTCCCCGCGACCGTGACGGATGTGAATCCCGCGATCCTGTCCGCCCTGTCGCCGAACGCCGACGAGAACCACGACTTCTTCAGCGGCTCCGGCTCCTCGTACGTGATCGGCAAGGCCGTCGCGACCGAGGACGAGGACTGGGACTTCTAAGTCGGCACAAGCCCTCGTAGGTGCTCGTCGCTCACGCCGAGGCGCGGACGATCAGCGTCCCGGGCAGCTGCAGGCGCTCGGCGGCGACCGGCTCGCGCCGGATCTGGCGCAGCAGCAGGTCCATCGCGGCGTTCGCCATCGCCTCGTACGGCTGACGCAGGGTGGTCAGCTGCGGGTCGACGAGCACGGCGGCCCGCTCGTCATCGAAGCCGGCGACGGCGACGTCGTCGGGGACGGAGAGGCCGTGCTTGCGCAGGGTTCGGAAGGCCGCGGGAGCGACGACGTCACCGATGCAGAACACGGCGTCGATGGGCACGCCGGACGCGAGGAGGCCGGCCAGCGGCGGCAGGTCCTCGTCCGCCTCGCTGAAATCGGTCGCGCAGTCGATCACCAGCTCCTCCCGGAACGGGATGCCGGCGGCCTCCAGCGCGTCGCGATAGCCCGCGAGCCGCTCCGTCTCGTAGTACCAGTCGCCTGACCCGCCGCACAGGACGATGGACCGCGCCCCGCGCTCGATGAGATGGGTGGTCGCCACCGCCGCGCCTTGGCGGCTGGCGACCGCGACCGTCGGGAGGACGACATCGCGTGAGGCGTCGTCGAGTGCCACCACCGGGAGGCCGAGCTGGTCGCAGGCGCGCCGGACACGCTCCTGATCCACGCCCGTGCACACGAGGACGCCCTCCGTCGGCGCGAGGGACAGCGTGTCGACCATCGCGGCGGCGTCGTCCTCCGTGCCGACCGGGAAGACCGAGATGCGATAGCCCTCCGCGGCCGCCGCTTCGAACGCCGTCTGGATGAAAGGTCCCCACCAGCCCAGGGCGCCGGTCGGGACGATGACGGTGAACTCGTGGTAGCTGCCGGCTTTGAGCGCGCGGGCGGCCGCCGAGGGACGGTAGCCGAGTCGCTTGGCGACCTCTCGCACGCGGTCCTGCGTCGCCGCGCTGACGTCGGGGTGCCCGCTCATCGCCCGGGAGACGGTCGCGACGCCCACTCCCGCGGCATCCGCGACCTCGGCCAGCGTTACTTTCCGCGGCATGGACGTCCTCTCCCGCGGCGAGAACTTGACACGCGTTCACCGCTCCGGATACGTTACCGGATCAAGCCGGAAACGTTACCGGTGGCGTATCCGTTTACACTCGACGAAGAGGATTCATGAGCGCTGACCTTCCCGCCCGAGCGGAGTCCGCGGCCGCGGCCGCCCTTGCCGAGCCTTCTCGCACCCGTGTCGGCGTCGGCTTCATCGCGATCTACCTGTTGGCGATGTTCGGCATCTGGATGTCGATCAATCTGCCCGCCTCGGTGACCATCGCGCTGCGTATCGGCGACATCGATCCCGAGAACAAGACCGGCACCTACTCGCTGGTCGCCGGCGTGGGAACGCTCATCGCGGTGCTCGCCAACCCGTTCTTCGGCAGGCTCAGCGACCGCACGCGCAGTCGGTTCGGACGCCGTCGCCCGTGGATCGTCGTCGGTGTCCTCGGAACGGCCGCCGGCGCGGCCGTGATCGGCCTGTCGAACACGGTTCCCCTCATGATCATCGGCTGGGTGCTGATGCAGGGGTTCGTCAACGCCGCGATCGCCGCGGCGCTGGCGATCGTCGCCGACCGGATCCCGGAAGAGCAGCAGGGCTTCGTGGGCTCGCTGTCGGGCCTCGCCGGCTCGCTGTCGATCGTGGTGGGCATCTTCTTCATCCAGATCTTCCCGACCAGCATCCTGGCGCAGATCGGATTGCCGGTCCTCGCCGCGGTCGTCTTCGGCGGGCTCCTTGTCATCGCGTACCGCGACGACACTCCCGCGCAGGGCCCGCGCGTGCCCTTCGGCTTCAAGGAGTTCCTCGGCAGCTTCTACGTGAACCCGCGAAGCGAGTCCAACTTCACGTGGCTGCTCGTGAGCCTGTTCCTGGTCGCCTGCGGCTTCGGCGTCGTGTCGACCTACACGGTCTACTTCCTCCAGGATCAGATCGCGGTGCCCGCCGACGACCTCGCGGGCGTTCTCACGCTGGCGTATCTTCTCCCCGGCGTCGTCGCGGTGGTCGCGACTCCGCTTGCCGGATGGGTCGGCGACCGGCTCGGCCGGCGGAAGCCGGTGGTCATCGCGGCCGCGCTGTCGGTGGCGGGAGGCATCGTCGTGATCGTGACGGCGACCTCGCCGACGCAGTTCGTCGTCGGTGTGTGCCTGGTGTCCGGTGTCGGCGCCGGAGCCCTCATGGGCACCTTCATCGCTCTCGCGATCGCGACCATGACGAGCCCGGCGGATGCGGCACGCAATCTCGGCATCGCGAACATCGCCGTGACCCTGCCCTTCTCGATCGTGCCGTTCGTGGCCCCGCTGCTTCTCGGGATCGGGTCCGGAGCCAACTACACGCTTCTGTTCCTCGCCGGCGGTGTCGTGGCGGCCGCCGGCATCATCCCCCTCGTCTTCATCCGCAACGCGCGGTGACCTCTCGGAAGAACCACATGGACGCATATCTCGACCCTGCCTACTCGCCGGAGCGCCGCGCGGCCGACCTGGCCGGCCGCATGACGGTCGCGGAGAAGGCCGGCCTCCTCTTCCAGCCTTCGACGACTCCGGTCGGGGAGGCCGGCCGCCGCGAAGCGATCGACGACGTCACCGTGCGGCTCGTCTCGCACTTCAATGTGCTCGACGGCGAGGGCAGCGAAGAGATCGCACGATGGCACAACACCCTCCAGGAGATGGCCGAGTCCACCCGGCTGGGGATCCCCGTCACGCTCTCGTCGGATCCGCGTCACGGTTTCCGCAGCAGCCCGTTCACCGGACAGGCGCTCGGGTCGCTATCGCGCTGGCCGGAGACGACCGGCATCGCAGCCATCGACGAGCCCGGGGCGGCCGCACGATTCGGTGAGACGGTGCGCCGGGAGATGCTGGCGATGGGCGTTCGCGTGTATCTCGGCCCGATGGCCGACATCTATAGCGAGCCTCGCTGGTCACGGGGCTTCGGCACGTTCGGCGAGGATCCCGAGCGGGTGTCCGCGCTGACGGCGGAGTTCATCCGGGCTCTTCGCGGAGGCGCGGAGCTCGGCCCCGACAGCGTCGCGGCCGTCGTGAAGCACTTCCCCGGCGCGGGCCCGCAGAAGGACGGCGACGACGCCCACGACGCGCGCTATAAGGAACAGGTCTATCCCGGCGGGCGACAGGCGCTGCACCTGCGTCCGTTCGAGGCCGCGTTCCAGGCCGGCGCCACCCAGGTCATGACCTACTACGGCATGCCGGTGGGGACCGACTGGGACGAGGTCGGATTCGCATTCAACGAACCGGTCGTCCAGGGACTCCTGCGGCAGCGCCTCGGCTTCGGGGGCATCGTGGTGACCGACTGGAACGTCATTGACGCCGCCCACATCGGCGGCATGACGTTCGGGCCGAACGGATGGGGCCTCGAGGACCGGACCCCGCTCGAGCGCCTGCGCATCGCCCTCAACGCCGGCGTGGATCAGTTCGGTGGCGATCGTGGCACCGAGCTGATCGAGGAGCTGGTCGACAGCGGCGAGTTGCCGGCGAAGCGGCTGGATGCCTCGGTGATCCGGTTGCTTACCGAGAAGTTCCGGCTCGGACTCTTCGAACGTCGCCGCGTCGACCCGGCCCGTGCCGGTGAGATCTGCGGTGCCCCAGACGTGACGCAGCTCGGTCTCGACGCCCAGGAGAAGTCACTGGTCCTGCTGAAGGACGGGAACGCGGGCGGTGGAATCGGGTCCCTCGTCGAGGGCTCGGCCGTGTATGCGGACGGCTGCACGGTCCCGGGCGGCTCGGGTTTCGTCGCCGTGGCCGATCCTGCCGCAGCGGAGGCGATCGTCGTGCGGCTGGATGCGCCCTTCGAGTCCGGGCGCGGATCGATGGGCGACTTCTTCCACGGCGGCTCGCTCGCCTTCCCGGCGACGACCCTGGAGAAGCTCCGCGGCTATGCGGCGTCGGCCCCCGTCTTCGCGGCCGTCTACCTCGAGCGTCCGGCGGTGCTCCAGCCGCTCCTCGAGATCGCGACCGTGGTCGTCGGGGAGTTCGGTGTCGGCGACGATGTGTTGTTCGGCGCGTTGGGCGGGCGGACCGCGTTCACCGGTCGGCTCCCGTTCGACATCCCGTCGTCGATGCCGGCCGTGGAGGCGTCGCGCGAGGACGTCCCCTTCGACACCGCCGATCCCACCTTCCGCGCCGGGTACGGGCTCGTCTCGAAGACCTAGCTGGGCACGACGGCTAGCCGAGGCGGAGGGCCAGGCGTGGGCAGGTCGCAATGGCTCGACGGACGTGGGCGCGTTCGACCTCGGCGCGTTCGTCGATGATCGGGAAGCCCCATTCGTCGAGTCGGATCGCCTCCGGGAGGAGCCGGGCGCACAAGCCGTGACCGTCGCACCGGGTCCAATCGACGCGGAGCTGTCGACGGGAGCTCATGCGGAGTCTCCGAGCGGGAGGACGCCGAGCACCGGGCGTCCGCAGGGGCGGCCCGCAAGGTGTCGGCGGACCTCGCTCTCGAAGGCGCCGACACCGGAGGCCATGAAGGCGACGGCCCCGGTGGGGTGATGGCATGCGCCGCGGTCGTGGACGTACCCGAGCCGGCGTGAGAGCCGATCGACGTCGATCTCGGCGCCGGCGGCGAGGCGGGCGAGGTCGTCCACGATCGCGGGGAGCCCGAACCGGCACGGGCCGCACTGGCCCGCTGACCGGCTCGCGAGCCAGCGGGCGACGCGCGCGATCTCGCCGAGCGCGCAGGTCTCTTCGGGGAGGACGGCGAGCACGCCCGCGCCCCAGCGGATGCCCCGTCGGCGCATCTCGAGACGGTCCACCGAAAGGCGGCTCTCGGTCGTCCACGTGCCGTGGTAGCCGCCCACGAGGACGGGTCGCCGGAGGTCTCCGCCGATGAGGCTGCGGACGTCGGTCCCGTTCGGGACCTCCCACACGCCGTCCCGTTCCGTCCCGTGCAGAGTGAGCAGGCTGACGCCGGGCTCGGCGGGCGCGCCGACGGCGGCGTAGACCTCCGGTCCGAGCGCCGACAGCAGTGCCAGCTGCGCGAAGGTCTCGACATTGGAGGCGTACGTCGGGCGGCCGCCGAGTCCGCGCTCGGTCGCGTGCACGCGGACGCCGTTGGGCACCGGCGCCCGGCCGTCGAGGCCGTTCACGAGAGCACCGATCTCACCGCCCACGAACCCGAACCCCACGCGCCGCACCTCGACCGAGGTGCCCTCCGCGGCGGCGGTCAGGAGGTCTGCCGCGTAAGCGTCGGACACGGCGATCACGGCATGCCGGCTTCGCAGCGCAGCGGCCGTCATCGCGACCCCCGCCACGACGAGGTGGGGACAGCGCCGCATGAGCGCCCGGTCTTTCCACGACAGGGGCTCGCCCTCGCCGCCGTTCGCCAGCACCCGTGCACCCCGACGCGCCGCCGAGAGCTTCGCCGCCACCGGGAACGCCGCCCCGCCCCGGCCGAGGAGCTTCACGCTCTCCGCCGCTTCGACGAGCCAGCGCTGATCCCGCGGCGGAACGGGAAGGCGGTCGCCGTTGAGAAGACGCGATTCGGCGAGCGTGTGCAGCCGAGAGCGGTCCAGCGCAGCGGTCATGCTCGCCCCCGTCATCGGATGCCTCGCCCGCCGAGCACCCCGTCCCGATCGCGATGCCAGAGCCGGCTGTTCCCCCGCAGTCGGACGATCCAGCCGATCATGACCACGAGCACGCCGCTCGCATACACGAAGAGCGCCCACGGTTCCCGGGTGTCGGGGCCGGCGAGGATGCCGTGGAGCAGCGCGAGCGACCATCCCGCATAGGCGCTCCGATGCAGCCAGCGCCAGCCGCGCTCGGAGATCATCCGTGCCGTCGCCAGCCGGAGCGCGCCGGAGACCGTGGCCAGCACGAAGGCATAGAGGGCGATGCTGCCGATGCCGAGCGCCACGGTGTCGTAGCTGGACGTGAACGGGATGAGGACCGCGCTCAACGGCGTCGCGATATACGTGTCGAGGATCGTGAGGAGGACGTGGAGAGCGAGAACGAGGAGCCCGACCACGGCCGTCGACCGATGGAGGAGCTGTCTGACGGCGCGGCGGTCGATCGCCCGGAGAGTGCCGCCGCCGCTCGTGCTCGCGAGGCCGAGAGCGAGACTGAGGCTGAAGACGCCGTACGCGACCAGGCCGAGCGCACGGATGAGCGCGTACATCGTCACGAGACCACCTGCGGTGCATCCGAGGTGGCTGTGGGCCAACCGGCCCGCGGCACGATCCGCCCGTCGTCCGCCACGAGGCGCGACGGTCGCCCCGCTCGCGCGAGAGCGGCCTCCGCCTCGTCCGCGGAGACGAGCGTCCACGTGCTGAACACGTTCGCCTCCACCACCGTCGGCGCCCACACCGTCGCGCTCCGCCAGCGTCCGCGGGTGCTGCGGCCCGTGCGCGGGTCGATGACATGGTGTCGTCCGCCCGCCCATCGCCGTCCCCTCGTCGAGGAAGTGGCGAGGGCGCCCGCGTCGATCTCGACGAGTTCGGCGGCGGAGTCGGGGGTCTCGGATACCGCGATCCGCCATCCGCCGGGCGGCGTGCCGTGAACGGCGAGGTCGCCGCCGATCGAGACCAGCACGCCGTCGATCCCGCGCGCGGCAAGGCGACGGACGGACTCGTCCACCGCCCACGCCTTCCCCACCGCACCAAGGTCCAGGATCGTGCCGTCCGTGACGCCGACACGGCACAGCTCGCGGTCGACGCGCACGACCTCGGCCGCTCGCGGTACGGGCGCATCCTGCTCGCCCTCCGACGTCGACGGGCGTGCCCGTACGACGGCGATGTCGTCGTCGTACCCGGCCGCCGCCAGCGCTGCGCCGACCGTCGGCGTGACCGCGCCGGCGGTGCTCTCAGCGACCGAGATCGCGAGGTCCACGAGGGTCAGCAGGAGCGGAGAGACCGGGACGTAGCGTCCCGGTCGGTTGTTGACGCGGACGAGATCGGAGTCGTCCCGGAACCGGCTCGCCGCCGCGGCGACCTCTGCCATCACCGTGCGTACGATCTCCACGGACGGGGCCAGTGCTCCGGGCTCGGACGTCACGACCGCCACCGCGCAGGACCAGTCGGCCCATTCCTCCGTCGTCACGAGGAATGCGTCCGTGCTTGCGGCTGCGCGGGCGCGGGGGCCGGCTGCACGGGCGCCGGGGCCGGTTGTGCCGGGGCGGGGGCCGGTTGCGCGGGGGCGGGGGCCGGGGCCGGTTGCGCGGGCGCCGGAGCCGGTTGCGCGGGCGCCGGCGCCGATCGAGCCTGCGGAGCAGGCTGCGCCGGCGGAGCAGAGGGCGAGGCGACCGGGGGAGGCGGCGATGCCGACGGTGAACGTACCGGGGACGGAGAGGATGCGGGGACGGTCGGTGCGGGGGACGCGGCGCCGCCATTCGCTCCGGACGCCGGTGCCGTACCCGCCGCAGCTTCGAGGTCGGCATGCGCGGCCGCGGCCGTCAGGCCGACCCCGGCCGCGACGCTGCCGGCGACGACCGCGACAAGGGTCAGGCGCGCGCGTCGTCGAATCCGGGCACGGCTGGAGGAGGACGTCCGGTCGTTCATGTCGTCCACCCTCGTCGGATATGCGCTATGCGTTCGTCAGCGGACCGTCAAGAGCGGGTCAAGCCCGGCTAGCACTCCGCCCTGCGTGCCCGGCGGGCGGCCCTCCGGCTGCGTCAGCGTGCAGCCTCAGCAGCACCCCGTGCGCGCGACCCGTCGCATCCGCGTCGACGAGCTCGAGCGTGCCGCCGGCCGCCTCGGCCACGGAGCGGGCGACATCGAGCCCGAGTCCCGTCGACCCGCGGTCGCTCATCCCGCGCTCCAGCGCGGCACGGGGGATGCCCGGACCGTCGTCGCGCACGACGAGGTCGGCACCGTACGAGGTCGCCGTCAGCTTCACGCGGAACGCCGTGCCCTGCGCGGTGTGGGCGATGACGTTCTCGATCAACGCGTCGAGCGCCGACCCCAGGTCGTCGACCGTGCTGCGCACCCAGACGGGCTCACCGGGCACGTCGATCGTCACCGCTCGCTCCTGGTCCTCCGCCAACGGACGCCAGAACGCGCCCCGCTCGGCGACGACCGCCGCAGCGTCGCACCGCGGATGAACCCCCTCGCGGACCCCGCGCCGTGCGGCGTGGATGATCCGCGTCAGCATCCGCTCCAGCCGGTCGAGGTCGCCTTCCACCTCCCCGCGCTGCGGGCTGTCCGGCAGCCGCTCGACCGAGAGGCGCACCGACATCAGCGGGGTGCGCAGCCGGTGCGACAGGTCGGCAGCGGCCTCGCGCTCCTGCGTGAGCAGCTCGCCGATGCGCGCCGCGAGCGCATTCAGTTCGATTGCGACGGCCGCGACCTCGCTCGGCCCCTCGACGGGCGCTCGCGCGGCGAGGTCGCCGTCACGCAGAGCGATCGCCGTGTCGGCCGTCAGCTGCAGAGGCCGGATGAGGCGGCGGCCCGTGAGCTCTGCTCCTGCCCATGCCAGCAGCAGGATCGCCACGGCGACCGCTGCGCCGATCCCGTACTGCTGCGCGAGGGTCGCCTGCACCGGGGCATCCCGCGCGAACGCGACCGCGCTGGCGCGTCCGGAGGCCGTCTGCGCGACCACCTGCACCACGCGTCCGCCCGGCACCGAGATCTGCCGGGGGGACGACGCGGCCGTGCTCGCGTTCCCCCCGTCGTTGCCGCTCACGTCGTCGTCGTCGGTGTTGCTCTGCGCATTCGTGCTGTCGTTGCTCGACGAGGATGCCGCCGTGATCGCGGTGAGGACCTCCGCCGGCAGCGGGGCGCCGATCTGGCTCCCGTTCGGAAGGAGCATGGTGACCTGCGGGTCATCCTGCCCTCGGCGCTGGTTCAGACGCTGGACGTACGCGGTCGCCCCTTCCAGGTCGCCCTCGCCCAGACTGAGGTAGTCCGCGGCCGACTGCGCCGCGAGGGTCGCCTCCGCCTCCGCCTCGGTCTGTGCTTGCGCGTAGCGCAGCACCGCGATCGGGACGGCTGCGAGCAGGATGACTGCGAGGGCCGTCCCGACCGCGAGCGCGATCACCCGGCCCCGCAGGCTGGACACCCGCCAGCGCCTCACGGTTCGACGAGCTTCACGCCCACGCCGCGGACGGTCAGCAGGTATCGGGGCTTGGCTGCGGTCTCGCCGAGCTTGCGGCGCAGCCACGAAAGGTGCACATCGACCGTACGATCGGCGCCTCCCCACGCCTGCTGCCACACCTCCGCCAAGAGCAGACGCTTGGCGACGACCTCCCCCGCGTGCTGCATGAGCATCTGAAGAAGGTCGAATTCCTTGCGGGTCAGGTCGAGCATTCGACCGTCGAGCGCGGCCTCTCGCGCGACGGGGTCGAGGCGGAGACCGCCGACGACCAGGGCCTTTTCGACTTCCGGAGGCGCGGCGCGGCGCAGAACGGCACGGATCCGCGCGTCCAGTTGGGAGATCGAGAACGGCTTCACCAGATAGTCATCCGCGCCGGCGTTGAGAAGACGGACGATCTCCCGCTCGTCGTCGCGGGCGGTCGCCACGATGACCGGCGCGCTCGTGATCACCTTCGCCACCTCGAGGACGTTCGAACCGTCCAGGTCCGGAAGCCCGAGGTCGAGGACGACGACATCCGGCCGTTCCCCGGAGAGGGCGGCGAGGGCTTGCACGGCCGTGGCGGCGGCATCCACGACGTGTCCGTGCTCCGCCAAGCCGCGAACGAGGCCCGTGCGGATCGCCGCATCGTCTTCGACCACCAGCACGCGCACCACAAGGACACGCTACCCAGCCCCACGTCGACGCGGGTGAGCCTTTACGCGGGCTTAACACCCGACCGAAGATCGCGGTGTCGGCACGCCCGCGCCTCGCCGAGTAGCCTGTTCCCGGGAACGTCAGATCGGGGGAGCCATGAGCGTGCAGGGATTGCCGGCATATCCGGTGGGGGCAGCGGGCACGGAGCGCGTCAACGCGCCGACCGGAACCGTCTGGATCTGGCTCAACGTGCTGCTGCCGGTCGTCACGCTGCCGTCGCTGTTCCTCCTGAACACGTCCGCCTACCTCCGGGCGACGTTCGAGGCGGCCGCGACCGGTCACCGGCAGGTGGCGAACGCGGCGACCGCCTCGTATCTGGCTGGATCTCTGGCGGTGTGGGGGATCAGCCTCGTGGTGATCGGGCTCTGCGTGCTGTTCGCGTGGCTCGACTGGCGTGAACTGCGTCGCCGCGGCATCCCTCGGCCGTTCGCGTGGCCGTGGGCGTTCTTCGCGTTCCTCAACAACGGGGTCTACGTCATCGGCCGCGGTGTCGTGCTGCGTCGGCGCACGGGGCACGGCCTCGGCCCGATCTGGGGCTGGGCCGCCGTCACCGCGCTGTCGGTGATCGTCGGCGTCGTCTACGGCGTCGCGATCCTGACGCAGACCTTCGAGCTCATCCGCTCGACCGCGGGCGTGCTGCCCCGCTGACGCTCACTCGAGAGGCGGCGGCGCGGGAGCCTGCGGCGGTGTCGGATCCGCGGGGTGGGGAGCGGTCGCTGCCGGGTAGGCGGGCGGAGCGGTGACGACGGGCGGATGCATCCGCCGCTCGTGATCGCGGAGTGCGTGCGACACGGCGAGCCGGATGATCCAGTAGAGGACGAAGAAGGCGATCGCGGCGGCGACGATGCCGAGCGCGACCCCTCCCGCGACCTCCAGAAGGCGTAGAGGATTGCGGTGAACGATCATGAGCCGACGGTACGTCCGGCACCTATGTGTCCGCCGCGTGCACCGCGCCAGATCAGGTGATCTCGCAGGTTCAGGACGATCCGGGCGGAGAACGTCCTGAGCGAGCGTGATCACCTGATCTGGCGGGCGGGCCCGCGCCGAGTGGCGCGGACCCCGGAGGGTATCGGGCTAGGTTCTCGCGCCGCCGGAGCGGAGGCGCGAGAGCGCGTCGACGGTGGCGGCCAGGATCAGCACGCCGCCCGTGACCAGCAGGTTGATGCCGGCGGGGAGGTTCAGCAGACCGAGGCCGTTCGTGATCATCGCGATCACGAGGGCGCCGATCGCCGCGTGCATGAGGCGACCGCGTCCGCCGAAGAGGCTGACCCCGCCGACGACCGCGGCCGCCACGCCGGACAGCACGATGTCGCGGCCGGCCGCGGCATCCACCGACGCGATGCGGGCGACGCTGAACAGGCCCGCCAGCACGGCGAGCGTGGAACACAGGACGAACGCCCACCACTTCACCCACCGCACCTTGACGCCGGCGCGGCGTGCCGCCTCGGCGTTGCCGCCGATCGCGTAGATGTAGCGGCCGAACCGGGTCCGGTCGAGCGTGAACGTCCCGATCCACAGGATGACCAGCACGACTGGCACGATGATCGGCACGCCCTCCACCGGGATGATCGACGACGACCGGTTCAGGTTCAGGAGGTAGACGACCACGCCGCCGATGACGGCAATCACCCCGAGCTTGATCCACACGAGCGACAGGGCCCGGTTCGCGACTCCGGCGCGAGTGCGCCGGGCACGATCCCAGAACGAGGTCGTCGCCGACACGGCCAGCATGATCACGAGCATCACCCATCCGCCCCACACCGGCAGGTTGCTGTTCTGCAGCGCGATGAGCTCCGGCACCTGCAGCCGGTAGAGCCCGCCGGATCCGATGATGAGCAGTGCGAGCCCCTGGTACCCCAGGAACAGGCCCAGCGTCACGACGAAGGACGGGATGCCGACCCTCGCGACGAAGAAGCCGATGAGAGCGCCCGTGGCGAGCCCGAACGCGAAGCCGATCGCGAGCGCGAGGATCCAGTTCACGCCGAAGCTGTCGTTCAGGACGATGAAGATCGCCATCGCGACGCCGCCGGTCACGCCGGCCGACAGGTCGATCTCGCCGAGCAGGAGGACGAACACGAGCGCCATGCCGAGCATGACGAGCGTCGCCGCCTGGTTCAGGAGGTTCGCGAAGTTGCCGGCGGTGAGGAAGTACGGGCTCAGGATCGTGAACAGGATCGTGAGCACGACGAGCCCGCCGATCGCGGGCAGGGCGCCCATCTCGCCGCCGCGCAGTCGCTGCAGCCACGCATCGAACTGCTCCCGGACGCCGCCCTCCATGCCGCTGCCGATGAGGTCGCCGACGAGCGGGTCGGGCGCGGCATTCGTCCGCACGCTCATTGGAGGGCCTCCGTCGCGATCGTCGAAGTGTCCATGATCTTCACGCCCTCCTGCACCTTCGTACCCGTGATGTAGCCGACGATGTCGTCGCGGGTCGTCTGATCCGCGTCGATCTGCGCCACCATCTGGCCGAGGTAGAGGACGGCGATGTCGTCGGCCACCTCGAACACGTCGACCAGGTTGTGGCTGATGAGGATCACCGCGACGCCCTGCTCGGCGAGTCGGCGGACCAGGCTCAGAACCTGCTCCGTCTGGGCGACGCCGAGCGCCGCGGTCGGCTCGTCGAGGATCACGACGCGCGCCTTCTTGAGGACGGCGCGGGCGATCGCGACGGTCTGCCGTTGCCCGCCGGAGAGGGAGGACACCTTCTGCCGCACGGACTTCACGGTCCGCACCGACAGCGACCGCAGCGTGTCGGATGCCTCCCGTTCCATGCGGCCCTCGTCGAACGTGCCCGCGCTCGTCTCCTCGCGGCCCAGGAACATGTTCTGGACGATGTCGAGGTTGTCGCACAGCGCGAGGTCCTGGTACACGACCTCGATGCCGAGCGCCGCGGCCTCACGCGGCGAGTGCAGCGTGACGGGTGCGCCCTCGAAGAGGATCTCCCCGCCGTCGTAGGGCTGGACGCCCGCGAGGCCCTTGATGAGCGTGGACTTGCCGGCGCCGTTGTCGCCGACGAGGGCCGTCACCTTCCCCGGCCGTACCCGGAGGTTGACTCCTTTCAGGACCGTCACCGGTCCGAACGACTTCTTGATCTCGACGAGTTCGATGATGAGGTCAGACATGTGCCGCTCCCTTGCGATCAGCTCGACCCTCAGATGCGTACGCCGAAGGCGCCGCGTCCTCGCGGACGCGACGCCCCCGTTGCGGCGTTACTGTACGCCGTACTGCGCGCACTTCGCAGCGACGTCGCCGGTGCAGATCTCGGCCGCCGAGGCATCGCCGGCCTTCACGACCGTCTCGACCTCGTTCGGGCCGACCAGCTGCGGCGTGACCGCGATGTACGGGGTGCCGTCGGCGAGCTTGTTGGTCGTCGTCACGGTCTGACCCTTGAGCACCTTGGTGATCACGTCGACCGCTGCATTGGCCTCGTCCTTCACGGGCTTATAGACCGTCGCGGTCTGCCATCCGGTCAGGATGTTCTGAAGACCGGCGACGTTCGCGTCCTGACCCGACACCGGCACGCCGGTGAGGTTGTTCTTCTGCAGGATCGCGATGACGCCCGCGGCGTTCGTGTCGTTGGCTACCCACACGGCGTCGACCTTGCCGCCCAGTGCCGTCAGGGCCTGCTCGAAGTTGGTCGCGGTCTGCGCCTGGTCCCAGACGCCCTTGGGCTCCTGAGCCGGCTTGATGCCCGCTGCCGACATCACGTTGTTCGCACCGGTGCGGAACATCGCGGCGTTGCCGTCCGTCGGGTCACCGCCCATGTAGACGACGGTCGCGGTCTTCGGGTCCTTGTGCTGGGCGTTGAGTCCGTCGACGATGGTCTGGCCCTCGAGCTCGCCCACCTTGATGTTGTCGAACGACACGTAGTAGTCCGCGCCGGTGAACGGCCGGTCATAGGCGATGACCGGGATGCCCTGAGCCTTGGCCTTGGTGGCTACGCCCTCGGCGGCGCCGTTGTAGTCGACGAGCACCATGACGCCGCAGCCCTTCGTGAGCTGCTGGTCGGCGATCGTGGCGTACTTGCTCGTGTCGCCCTGCGCGTTCTGGATGTCGGCTTCGTAGCCGGCGGCGGTCAGGCCGTCCTGGAGGTACTTGCGGTCGAAGTTCTCCCAGCGGGGGGAGGAGGCGGCATCGGGCAGGATGACGCACGCGCGCGTCGAAGCAGCCGCGGCACCCGAGCCGGAGCCTCCGCCAGAGCCGGAACAGCCTGCCAGGAGGAGGGCAGCCGCTCCTGAGAGCGCTACCACGGCGGCCAGAGAGGATCGCTTCATTTTTCTCTCACCCTTCGTTGACGTGAGGATTTGTGGTGTCGTGCAACATTGCCGCGACGTCAGCATCGTGCGCCAAAACGAACGGAAAGAAAAGCGCCTTGCGGTCACAGTTCGGTAACTGTGGGACCGCTCCCGTGCCCCGCCACGAAAGGACGGGAGCGACGTGATCCGCCGGGCGGACGGCTAGGAGCGGCTGCTCCAGCGAGAGTGCACCGGGATCGCGATGGCGGCGGACACGCTGAGGATGCCGCCGACGAAGATGATCGCCTCCCAGCCCGGGACCGAGAAGGAGATGCCCGTCGCGAACATGCCGAGCAGGAACAGGAAGAGGGCGACGATGTACATGGGACTCCTTCGGTGGCCTCCCCAGGCTACCGGTTTGCGCCGCGGTCGCACTGCGCTCGCCGCCGACGGCCCCGCTGGGCCAGAATGAGCCGGAGACACCGTCATCCCGGAGGCGCGCACGCATGACGTCGATCGCGATCCAGACGATCGAGAGGAAGCCTCTCGCCGTCCGGAGGAAGCGCGGGCGCGACCGGATCGGCGCGGGCCTCATGCTGCTGGCCACCGTGGTCGCGATCGTCTGGGCGAACTCGCCCTGGGGTGCGGGGTACGAAGAGTTCTGGGGGACCGTCGTCCGCGTCGACGTCGGCGGCACGCTGTTCTCGTTCACGGTCCACGAGCTCGTGAACGACGGCCTCATGACCCTGTTCTTCTTCCTCGTCGGTCTCGAGGTGAAGCGCGAGTTCGCGATCGGCGAGCTGACCTCGCGCTCGCGCGCGGTGCTGCCGGTCGCGGCGGCGATCGCGGGCCTCGCCCTGCCCGCGCTCATCTTCGTCCTGTTCACGATGCGGACCGGCGACGCCTCCGCGTGGGGCATCGTCATCTCGACCGACACCGCCTTCCTGATCGGGGCGCTCGCGATCATCGGACCCAAATACCCGATGCGCCTGCGGGTGTTCCTGCTGACCCTGGCCGTCGTCGACGACATCGGCGCCCTCCTGGTGATCGCGTTCTTCTACTCGAGCGGCATCCAGCCGATCCCGCTCGCCGTCGCCGTGGTGCTGCTGGTCGCGCTCGCCTTCGTGCGCTTCCTCCCCGCGGGCCGCGGCCTCGCCTACACGACGCTCGGCATCGCGCTGTGGGCCGCGACGTACCTCGCCGGCATCCATCCGACGCTCGCGGGGGTCGCCGTCGCGCTCCTCATCCCGGTCTTCGCGCCGCGCCGCGGCGACGTGGAGCGCACGGCGGAGCTCACCCGCGCGTTCCGGGAGTCGCCGAACACCGCCTACGCAGCGGCCGTCACCCGCTCGGTGCGCGATTCGATCTCGATCAACGAGCGGGTGGATGCCGCGTGGCGGCCGTATGTGGAGCTCGGGGTCCTCCCGCTGTTCGCCCTCGCCAACGCGGGCGTGCACCTGACGCCCGCGACGCTGGCGGCCGCCGTCACCTCGCCGATCACGTGGGGCGTCGTCGTCGGCTTGGTCGTCGGCAAGTTCGTGGGGATCACCGGGATCACCGCGCTCCTGCGCGCCGTCGGGGCCGGGAAGCTCGCGCCGGGGCTCGGGATGCACCGCATCGCGGGCGGCGCCGCCCTGTCCGGGATCGGCTTCACGATCGCGCTCTTCCTCGTGCCGATCGCGATCGAGGATCCGGAGCAGCAGGATCTCGCGCGGGTCGGCATCCTCGCGGCATCCGTCATCGCGTTCGCCGTCGGCTGGGCGGTTCTCACCATCGGCGACCGGCTCCGCCCGCCCCAGGCGGTCGGAGCGAAGCTGAACCGGCCGGTCGACGTCGACCGCGACCACATCCGCGGGCGGGTCGATGCGCCGCTCACGATCGTCGAGTACGGCGACTTCGAGTGCCCGTTCTGCAGCCGGGCGACCGGTTCGATCGACGCGGTCCGCGAGCACTTCGGTTCCGAGCTGCGCTGGGTGTTCCGGCACCTGCCGCTCGAGCAGGTGCACCCGCACGCGGTTCATGCGGCGCGCGCCGTCGAGGCGGCCGCGATGCAGGGGCGGTTCTTCGAGATGGCGGTCGTGCTCTTCCGGAACCAGGCGAACCTCGACGACGCCGACCTGCTGGAGTACGCCCGGCAGATCGGGCTCGACGAGGAGCAGTTCCTCCGCGATGCCCGCTCGCCCGAGGTCGCGCGGCGCGTCAGGGACGACGCGATGGACGCCGAGCTCATGGATCTGCACTCCACGCCGACCTTCTACATCGGCGGCAAGCGCCACGTCGGCTTCTACGACTCCCGAACGCTGATCGCCGCGCTGGAGGCCTCGCGCGGATAGTCTCGCGGAGGTGGACGGGGGGCGGGGGATGGGGATGCGGCTGCACAACACCGCGACCGAGCGGACCTACCGATACGTGCGGCTGTCGATCGTGGGCGCGGTCGTGCTGCTGGGGGTCGGGATCGCGGTCGCCACGTGGGTCGACGGGCCGCTCGGGTCCGTCAGCGCGACGTACTACTCGTCGGCGCACGACGTCTTCGTCGGGTCGATCTTCGCCATCGCGATCAGCCTCGTGGCGCTGAGCGGGGACAGCCTGGAGCAGGTGCTGCTGGACTACATGGCGATTTGCGCGCCCGTCATCGCGGTCGTGCCGCCGCTCATCGCCGCGGGCGAGGTCCCCGGCAGCACATGCCCGGAGACCGCCCCGTGCATCCCGTCGGTGTTCCTGCCGCAGATCTGGACCGCGACGACGAGCCTCGTGATCGTCGGGGTACTGGGTGTGCTGCTCGCGCTCGTGCTGACGGTCGTGCAGGGGCGGATGACGCCCGCGCGCGGCCTCGCTCTCGCCGGCGCCGCCGCGATCGTCGTCACCTTCGGGCTGTGGGCCTGGCTCGCGCCGGCGTCGTACCTCGCGGGCGCGCACGTGACCGCGGCATCCATCTTCTTCGGTCTGATCGTCGTGATCGCGGTGTTCTCGGCCATCCGCGCCTACCGCGTCTGCCGCACCCCTCGCGGCGGGACTGTGTATCGCACGCTCTACACGGCCGTGGCCACCGGCATTGCCCTGGCCGTCCTGTTCCTGCTGACGGTCATCGCGCTCACGCTCGCCGGTGTCGAGGCGGTCGTGAACTCGCCCGTGCCCCTCGTGTTCGTGGGCGAGGTCGTCGCCCTTGGGCTGTTCGCCGTGTTCTGGACCACCCAGACGATCCAGCTGTGGGACGGGGAGCCCGAGCGGAGCGACGCCGGCTGACCGGTCGCCGCGTCAGTCGCGCGGCAGCAGCTGCTGCAGGGTCCAGGTGTTGCCGTCGGGGTCGTCGAACGTGACGAAGCGGCCCCACGCCTGCTCGTCCACACCGTTCGCCTCCGCTCCGACGGCTCGCAGCTGCGCGAGCGCGGCGTCGGCATCCGGCACCACGACCTGGATCGTGTTCTGACGGCCCGGCTCGAGGTCGAGCCCGAGCCCCGTGCCGAACGCGATCGAGCACGCGGACCCCGGCGGCGTCATCTGCACGAAGCGCAGGCCGTCGTACGGCGTCTGGTCGTGGTCGGCGTGGAACCCGATCCGCTCATAGAACTCCTTCGCCCGGTCGACGTCCGTGACGGGGACGAAGATGAGCTCGATCTTCCAGTCCATGGGATGCCCTCTCTCTGGCTGATGCTCCCCACGCTACGAGGGGGTTCCGACACCCGGGAATACTCGCCGTACCCCCGCGTTGAACTTGATACTTCGCCTGTCAAGTTTGTAAACTTGACATAGCAACACTCAAGTATCAGGAGACCGCACATGCCCGAAGACTTCACCCCTCAGAACGAGGGCGACGGCGCCAGCGCATTCGACGAGTTCCTGGCGCGCTACCTCCAGGGCGAGCGCGCCCGTGAGGAGCGCTCGATCGACCTCGGCCGCTTCCTGAGCGCGCGCACGCAGGAGCTCTTGCAGGCCGCCGGCGCGTACGCGCTGCAGCGCGGACAGCGCGAACTGGATGCGCTGCACGTGCTGCGCGTCCTCGTCGCGGAGGCGCCCGCGAAAGACGCCGTCGAGCGGCTGGGCGTCGACCCGCGCGCGCTGGAGCGCGCCGCGGAAGAACGGCTGCCGCAGCCGAGCGCGTCCGTCCAGGCCGACGCCGCCGTGGTGACGCCGTCCGTCCAGCGTGCGCTGTTCCACGCGTTCCAGGTCGCCCGCTCCTCGGGCTCGACCTACGTGGACCCGGAGCACCTGTTCTTCGCGCTGGTCCTGGCGCAGGACGCCCCCGCGGGGCAGATCCTCGCGCAGGCGGGCGTCACCGCGGAGGCCCTGACCCAGGGCGTGCGCGAGACCGTGACGCCGGCGGGAGCCGCGGCATCCGAGCCGGAGGCGACGTCGGAGACCCCGATGCTCGACCGGTTCGGCACCGACCTCACCGCGCTGGCCGCGGCGGGCCGCCTCGACCCCGTGATCGGGCGCGCCGACGAGATCGAGCAGACGATCGAGATCCTGAGCCGCCGCACGAAGAACAACCCCGTGCTGGTGGGCGAGGCGGGCGTCGGCAAGACCGCGATCGTGGAGGGTCTGGCGAGCGCGATCGTGGCGGAGAAGGTGCCGGAGCAGCTGCGGGACAAGCGCGTCATCGCGCTAGACCTGCCGGCGATGCTGGCGGGCACCCGCTTCCGCGGCGACTTCGAGGAGCGCCTGACCAAGACGATGGACGAGATCGCGGCGCAGGACGGCGCGGTCATCGTGTTCGTCGACGAGGTGCACACCGTCGTCGGCGCCGGGGGCGGCGGCGAGGGCGCGATGGACGCCGGCAACATCCTGAAGCCTCGTCTGGCGCGCGGCGAGCTGCGGCTCGTCGGTGCGACGACGCTGAAGGAGTACCGCCTGATCGAAAAGGACCCGGCGCTGGAGCGCCGCTTCCAGCCCGTGCGCGTCGGTGAGCCCAGCGTGTCGGATGCCGTGCAGATCCTGCGCGGGCTCGCGCCCGCATACGCGGAGCACCACGGCGTGACGTACACGGACGAGGCGCTGCGCGCGGCCGTCGAGCTGAGCGACCGGTACCTGACCGAGCGCGTACTGCCGGACAAGGCGATCGACCTGATCGACCAGGCGGGTGCGCGGCTGCGGCTGCGCCTCGGCGTGCAGGTGGACACCGGTGCGCTGATGGCGGAGCTGGCGACCCTGGAGGCCGACAAGAACGCGGCCGTCTCGGGCGAGCACTACGAGGAGGCCTCGCGCATCCGCGACGCGATCGCGGACGTGCAGCGTCGGCTCGACAGCGCCGTGTCCGGACCCGTCGCGGGTGCGACCGGCGCCGTCGTGGACGAGGCGCAGATCGCCGCGGTCATCAGCCGGGCCACCGGCATCCCGGTATCGCGCGTCACGGAGACGGAGCGCGCGCGCCTCGGGGCGCTGGAGGACGAGCTGCACGCCCGAGTCATCGGGCAGGACGACGCCGTGACGGCGGTTGCTCGCGCGGTGCGGCGCAACCGCACCGGCATGGGCGACGCGCACCGGCCGATCGGCAGCTTCCTGTTCCTGGGCCCCACGGGCGTCGGGAAGACGGAGCTGGCGAAGGCCCTCGCGGCATCCGTCTTCGACGACGAGAACGCGGTCATCCGCTTCGACATGAGCGAGTTCGGCGAGCGGCACACCGTGTCGCGCCTGGTCGGCGCCCCTCCGGGATACGTCGGCTACGACGAGGCCGGGCAGCTGACCGAGCGCGTGCGGCGCAACCCCTACGCGGTCGTGCTGTTCGACGAGATCGAGAAGGCCCACGCGGACGTCTTCAACCTGCTGCTGCAGGTGCTGGACGACGGGCGCCTGACCGACGGCCAGGGTCGCACGGTCGACTTCCGCAACACGGTCATCGTCATGACGTCGAACCTGGGGAGCGAGTTCCTGGCCTCCCGGTCGGGGGCGATCGGCTTCATCGCGGACGGCGGCGGGGCGACCGGCTTCGGCAGCGAGGACGACCTCCGCGTGCGCGTCATGGGGCGCCTGCGCGAGGCCATGCGGCCCGAGTTCCTGAACCGCATCGACGAGATCGTGCTGTTCCGGAAGCTGGATCAGCCGCAGCTGCACCGCATCGTGCGGCTGATGCTGGGCGCGACCGAGGCGCGGCTGACGGCGCGCGAGGTGTCGTTCACGGCGACGGATGCCGCGGTGGACTGGCTCGCCGAGCACGGGTACGAGCCCGAGTACGGCGCGCGGCCGCTGCGCCGGCTCATCCAGCGCCAGGTCGACGACCGGATCGCGGACCTGTTCGTGTCCGGTGCGGTCGCGGACGGCGGCGCGGTCTCCGTGGACGCCACGCGCGACGAACTCGTGGTGGCCTCCGCCCCGCGCCTGGCCCAGGCCGCCTGACCCCGGGGGCTCGGGCCCCGGCCCGGCCGGCGCGGGCCCAGGCTCGGCCCAGGCTCGGGCGCGGCGCCGGCCTCGGGCTCGGGCCACCCGACGCTGAGAACGCGCGTATGTCATGGAATCCGGTCCCGGAGATGACATGCGCGCGTTCTCGCGTGGGGGGTGGCAAGGTCGAAGCATGACGGATGCTGCACAGGGGCTCGTGTCGATCGGGATCGCGGGGACGCTCGAGCCGGCGGCCATCGCCGCGGTGGCGCGAGCGGTGGAGGAGTGCGGGTTCCACGCGCTGTGGGTGAACGACACCCCGGGCGGGGACGCGCTCGCGGCCCTCGCGGCGGCGGCCCGGGTCACGGACCGGCTCGTGCTCGGCACGGGCGTGCTTCCCGTCGACCGGCATCCGGCCGACGCGATCCTGGCCCGGGTGCGCGCCCTCGCACTCCCGGAGGACCGGCTCGTGCTCGGCCTCGGCGCGGGCCAGCTGCGCGATGGCGTCCTCGAGCGCGTGGGCGAGACGGTCCGCGCGCTGCGTGCGGGTACGTCCGCGCGGGTCATGATCGGAGCGCTCGGTCCGCGGATGCGGCGGCTCGCGGCATCCGTGTCCGATGGGCCGCTGTTCAGCTGGCTCCCCCCGGCGGCCGCCGCCGCGCAGGCCGCGGAGGCCCATCGCGCGGCACCCGGCGCGCACGTCGCGCTCTACGTCCGCACCTCGCTCGACGCGGCCGGCGCCGCGCGTCGCGACGCGGAGGCCGCGGCCTACGGCGGATACGCTCCGTACGCCGCGAACTTCGCGCGCCTGGGGATCACCCCGGGAGCGACCGTGCTCCCGCTCCCCGGGGACCGGGACCTCGCGCCCGGCCTCGCCGCGTACCGTGCGTCGGTGGACGAGCTCGTGCTCCGCGCCATCCCCGGCCGCGACGAGCCCGAGGCGTACGTCGCCTTCGTGCGCGCCCTCGCGGAGCGGGCGTAGCCCCGGCCCGCGCTGCTATAAGCCCGAGCCCGCGCGCGCCCTCCAGCGCTCCCACGAGCCCACCTCTTCCTCGCGAGAACACCCCCTTAGGGCGTCGCGAGCGGGTGGTCTCGCGACGAGGAGGTGGGTTCGGGGAAAGTGGGTGGGGCGAGCGGGGTGGGGCGAGGGGGAGAGAGGGGCGGGGTCAGGGGCGGGGGGAGGCCAGGCGGATGAGGACGATGTTCGCTGTCTCGTCGAGCTCGGCGACCTGGGGGTGGGCCTTCACGAAGTCGGTGAAGCTGCGGTGGCCGAGGGCCTTCTCGGAGAAGGACGGGTCCAGGCGCGTGATGAGGCTCTTCACGGCGGACGCGTGCTGCCAGTCCGTGCCCTCCTTGTCGCCCTCGAGGCGCAGGGCGCGGGCGAGGAGGTCGCCGCCCGGGTCGCTCGCGCTCTTCTTGGAACGCGAGCGGGTGGGCGCGGCATCCGCCTTCTGCTCGGATCCGGCCGGACGGCTCACGCCCGGCAGCGTGTCGTACGCGTCGAAGCGGTCGCACGCCGCGGACAGGGACTTCGCGGTGGATCCCGCGACGCCCACGCCCACGACGTACCGGCCCAGCCGCTTGCAGCGCTGCGCGAGGGGCACGTAGTCGGAGTCGCCCGCGACGATCACGACGTGCGTGAGGTCGGGGAGGCGGAACATGTCCTCGACCGTGTCGACGGCGAGGCGGATGTCGGCGCCGTTCTTCGCGTACGCGGCCGCGGGGAACAGCTGCACGAGGTCGATGGCGCGCGCCACGAGCTGCGACCGGTACTCGGCGTTGACGGCCGACGACCAGTCCGCGTAGGCGCGGGTGAGCACGAGCGTGCCGAAGGATGCCGCGTAGTCGATGATCGCGCCGACATCGACGGTGGCCTCGGCGAGGCGCTGCGCGATCTCCGGATCGATCGGCTCCTGCGCGATCCGCTGCCGGTCGCGGCTGAACGCGTTGCGACCGTGGACGCGGTCGTACCAGCTCATCACGATGTTGTCGAAGTCGAGGTACACCGCGACGCGGGGATCGGAAGGGTCGGGCATCAGCTCACTCCTGGGTGGGGGCGGTCGGATAGGAGACGCCGATCTGGGCGCGGATGGCGTCGAGCGTGGCCATGATCGCCACGCTCTCGTCGAGCGGAAGCCGGTCGCTGTCGCGGCCGCCGGCCGCGAGGATCCGCTCCGCGGCGAGCGCCTGGTACTGCATGCCGCGGCCCTCGGTGCGCCCGTCGAACTCCTCCAGGACCGTGCCGTCGGCGGCGGTCACGCGCAGGAGCGTGGGCATGTACCAGATGCGGTCGAGGTCGATCCGGGCATCCGTTCCGACGACGTGCGCCGTGTTCGGACCGGCCCCGCGCGATCCCGAGATCGAGGTCGAGATCGCCCCGCCGGCGTGCGTCAGGATCGTGGCGACGGTCGTGTCGGCGCCGGTCTCGCCGAGGCGGGCGCGCGCCGTGATCGTCTCGGCCGGGCCGAGGACGTCCCACGCGAACGAGATCGGGTAGATCCCGAGGTCGAGGAGCGCGCCGCCGCCGAGCTCCAGCGCGTTGAGCCGGTGGGCCGGGTCGGCGGAGAGTCGCTGCGTGTGGTCGGCGAAGACCGTCTGGATCTCCCCGAGGGTGCCGGCCGCGAGGATCTCGTGCAGCCGCACCATGTGCGGGAGGTAGCGCGTCCACATCGCCTCCATCGCGAGCAGGCCCCGCTCGCGGGCGCGGGCGCGCACGACGGCGGCCTCGCGGGCGTTGAGCGTGAACGGCTTCTCGAGGAGGACGTGCTTGCCGGCATCCAGCGCTCGCAGCGCGTTCTCCGCGTGGTGCGGATGCGGCGTCGCGATGTAGACGATGTCGAGGTCCGGGTCGGCGACGAGCTCGTCGTACGAGCCGTAGGCGCGCGGGATCGCGAACTCCGCCGCGAACGCCTCCGCCGCCTCGGCGCGCCGGGAGCCGACCGCGGCGACGTCGAGTCCGGCGGTTCGGAGGTCGCTCGTGAACGCGTGCGCGATCCCGCCCGTGGCGAGGATGCCCCAGCGAAGTCCGGTCATGCGCACGAGCCTAACCGCGGCCGGTCGTCCGGCGGGAGCCTGGGTCAGGGGACGAGCGTGATCTTGCCGGCGGTGCCCGCCGCGACGGCGGCCTGTGCGGCGCCGGCCTCCGCGAGCGGGAACGACGGCCCGAGCTCGACCGAGAACGCGCCGGCGGCGAGGAGGGCGAGCGTCACCGGGATCGCCTCGGCCCGCCAGGCGACCTGGCGCGGCGTGAGGGGATGCGGGGAGCCGCCGCCGAACGCCCGGATGCCGAGGCCCGCGGCCTGCGCCCCGCGCACGAGCGTCGCAATGCGGTCGTGGTCTGCGACGAGCTCGAGGCTCGTCGCGAGAGCCTCGTCGGTGCCGACGGCGTCGATCGCGACCGTGACCCCCTGCGGGGCGGCGGCGCGGACGCGGTCGGCGAGGCCGTCGCCGTACGCGACCGGGATCGCGCCGAGCGCGCGGACCCGGTCGGCCCGGGCGGGCGAGGCGGTGGCCACGACCGTGGCGCCCTGGAGGACGGCGAACTGGATCACGGCCTGTCCGACGGATCCGGACCCGCCGTGGACGAGCAGCGTGTCGCCCGCGGTCACGGCGAGGGAGCGGACGGTCTGGTACGCCGTGCCGGCCGGGACGCCCAGCGCAGCCCCGGTGGCGGCCGTGACCGCGGCCGGCCGCAGCCAGGCGGAGACCGCCGGGACCACGATCTCGGACGCATACGTGCCCGGAGCGCTCGCCACGACGACCGCGTCGCCGGCGCGGAAGCCCTCCACGCCCGCGCCGACGGCGGTGACGGAGCCCGCGGCATCCGTGCCGGGAAGGCGGGGCTCCGCGAACGGGCCGGACGGGCGGAGGCCCGCGCGGAGCTTGCCCTCGATCGGGTTCACCCCGACGGCCTCGACGCGGATCACGAGCTCGCCCGCGCCGGGCGCGGCCGCGGGCCGCTCCACGAGCCGCAGCACCTCGGGCCCGCCGAGCTCCGTGTACACGATCGCCTGCCCCATCGGTTCCTCCTCTGTCGCCCGGGCCATTCTCCCAGGGCCCGGCCCGCGCTGCGCGCGGAGGGTCGCGCGCGGGTAGCGCGCCGGGGTCGCGCGCTCGTTTCGCGTACGCGCTACGCGAAGATGCGTGGCTCGCGCGAGGAAGAGGCGCGCGAGAGGGGCGGTGCGCGCGGGCGGGGCGCGGGCGGGGAGAACCGGGCTAGGGGCGGAGGGCCTTCAGGATGCGCTGGGGGGAGACCGGCTCGGCCGTGCCGAGGGACTGGGCGAACAGGCTCACGCGCAGCTCCTCCAGGAGCCAGCGGGCGTGGGCGAGCCGCGGGTCGGGGTCGTCCGGCAGGGGGATCGTGCCGCCCGCCTCCGCGTAGGCGGCCGCGGCGCGCTCGAACTCGGTCTGGCGCTGCCGGTCGCGGCCGGGGTTGTCGGCGAGACCCGCGAGCCGCGCGAGCAGCGCGCGCAGGTAGCGCTCGACGTGGGGGAGGCGCGCGAGCCCGGCGCGCGCGAGGAACCCGGGATGCACCAGACCGGACAGCTGCGCGCGGATGTCGCCGAGCGGCCCCATGAGCGCGAGCGAGGTCTGGTCGCGGATGCCCCGCTCGACCTCGCGGGCGAGGGTCAGGATGCGGGCGACGAGGCTCACCGTGGCGAAGACATCGTCGACGGAGCGGGCGGAGAAGTCCGCCCGGGCGGCCTCGAACGCGGCCCGGGTGCGCAGGATGCCGTCCGGCGCGGCGCGCGCGAGCGCGGCATCCGCCACCGCGACCCGCGCGTCCTCGATGAGGGCCTTCGCGGACGGATAGGGGCTCGCGGCGAGGGCGAGCTTCTCGGCCGAGGTCAGGTGCTCGAGCACATAGGACGCGGGCGACGGCACAGCCAGCAGGAGCAGGGCGCGCACGCCGCGGCGCGTGGCCCGGGCCGCGGCATCCGGGGTGGCCTCGATCCGGAGCGCGGCGGATCCGCCCTCGTCGACGAGCGCCGGATAGCCGCGCACGACGCCGCCCGCGACGGGGGTGTCGACGCGCTCCAGGAGGTCGTCGAAGTCCCAGGTGGTCAGCCCGGTCCGTTCCGCGAACGCCGCGGTGGAGGCCGGCCCCGGGCCGCCGGCTCCCGGGCCGGCGGCTCCCGTACCGGCGACGCGGGCGGGGCCGTCGGGGCGGGATCCGGCGCGCTCGAGCGAGCGCGCGACACTGGAGCGCGCCCGGCCCGCCAGGCGCTCCTGCAGCAGGCCGAGGTCGCGGTCCGAGCCCACCGCGCGCCCGCGCTCGTCGACGGCGCGGAACGACATCGTGAGGTGCGGCGGCACCCGGTCGAGCTCGAAGTCGGCGGCGGTGACGGGCTGGTTGGCGACGCGCTGGATACGCCCGGCGAGTGCCGCGCGCAGGGACTGCGGGGGCATCCCGTCGTGCGCCTCCGGGCCGGATCCGCCGAGCTCCTCGGCGAAGCGCGCGGCCCAGTCGGCGGCGGGGACCACGTGCCGGCGGATCGCCTTCGGCAGGGCGCGCAGGAGCGCGGTGACGAGCTCGTCGCGCAGGCCCGGCACCTGCCAGTCGAAGCCGTCGGGCCGAAGACTCGCGAGGAGCGCGAGGGGGACGACGACCGTGACGCCGTCGTCGGGGCTGCCCGGCTCGAAGCGGTACGCGAGCGACAGGCGCTGGTCGCCCTGTCGCCAGTTCGGCGGGAAGTCGCCCTCCGCAGAGCGGTCCGCGGCACCGAGGAGGTCGGCCTCGGACAGGTCGAGGAGGTGCGGCGTGCGCGCGCTGGCCTCGCGCCACCAGCCCTCGAAGGCCCGGACGTCGACGACGTCGGCCGGCACGCGGGCGTCGTAGAACGCGAACACGGCCTCGTCGCCGACGAGGATGTCGCGGCGGCGCTCGCGCTCCTCGATCTTCTCGAGCCGGCGGCGCAGCTCGAGGTTGCGGCGGACGAAGGCCGTCAGGCGCTTGTCGAGCGCCGAGGCATCCCAGTCCTCCTCGACGAGCGCGTGCCGGAGGAACAGCTCGCGGGCGAGCGGGCGGTCGAAGCGGGCGAGCTGAACGCGGCGGCGCGGGACGATCTCGACCCCGAACAGCGTGACCTTCTCCGCCGCGACCGCGGCGCCGGCATCCTTCGACCAGTGCGGATCGCTCAGCTGCCGCTTCGCGAGGTCGCCCGCGAGCGGCTCCGCCCAGGCGGGATCGATCTCGGCGACCGTGCGGGCGTAGAGGCGGCTCGTTTCGACGAGCTCGGCCGCCATGACGGCATCCGCCCGGCGCTTGCGCAGGCCGGATCCGGGGAAGACCGCGAACCGGACGCCGCGCGCACCCCGGTATTCGGGCACCGCGCGCCGGTCCGTCTTCGCGGGCTTCTTCTCCCGCTCGTCGAGGATGCCGATCTGCGACAGGAGACCGGACAGGACGGCGCGGTGGATCGTGTCGGCGCGGGTCCCGGCGGCCTCCGCCGGGGCCTCGGGCGCCTCGGGGTGCGCCGTGGTCCCGCGCGGCACGCCCATGGCTTGGGCGAGCTGGCCGTGCACGTCGAACCATTCCCGGACGCGTACATAGTTCAGGAACTCCGCGCGGCACATGCGCCGGAAGGCACTCGATCCGAGCTCGCGCTGCTGCTCGCGCAGGTGCTGCCAGAGGTTCAGGAGCGAGAGGAAGTCGCTCGTCGGGTCGGCGAAGCGCGCGTGCGCCTGCGTGGCCTGCTCGCGCTGTTCCTCGGGGCGCTCGCGGACGTCCTGGATCGACAGGCCCGCGACGATCGCCAGCACGTCGGGGAGCACCGCGGTGCGCTCGGCCTCGACGAGCATCCGGGCGAAGCGCGGATCGATCGGGAGCCGCGCGATGCGGCGTCCGATCGCGGTGAGCTCGGGCGTGCGGCCGGCGCGGACGGCACCGAGCTCCACGAGGAGGTCGAGCGCGGCCTTGACGCCGCGGGAGTCGGGCGGCGTGAGGAACGGGAACGATGCGATGTCGCCGAACCCGAGCGCCAGCATCTGCAGCACGACGGCCGCGAGGCCCGTGCGGAGGATCTCCGGCTCGGTGAACTCCGGGCGGCGGTCGAAGTCGTCCTCGTCGTACAGGCGGATCGCGATGCCCGGCGCGGTACGGCCGGCGCGACCCGCCCGCTGCTGCGCCGACGCCTGCGACACCGGCTCGATCGGCAGCCGCTGGATCGTCGAGCGCGCGCTGTACCGCGAGATGCGGGCCGTGCCGGTGTCGATGACGTACCGGATGCCGGGGACCGTGAGGCTCGTCTCGGCGACGTTCGTCGCGAGGATCACGCGCCGGCGGACGCCCGCGACCGCCGACGGCTCGAACACGCGGTGCTGCTCCGCCGCGCTGAGACGCCCGTAGAGCGGCAGGACCTCGGTCGGCGCGGCATCCTTCGCGTACGCGCCGCGGACCGCGTCGACGGCATCCCGGATCTCCGCCTCGCCGGGCAGGAACACGAGCACGTCGCCCGGGGTCTCCCGGTCGAGCTCGCGAAGGGCCCCGAGGATCCCGTCCGTGGGGTCCGCGTCGGCCGCGTCGGCGTCGCCGCCGGCCGGCGCGCGACGTCGCGGCGCAGAACTCCTGCGATCCGTGGGCTCGGGGGCCTCCGGGACACCGGATCCGCCCTCGGCGGCCGGGATTGCAGGAGTTGTGCGGGGGAGGAGGGGGCGATAGCGGATGTCGACCGGGTACGTGCGGCCGGACACCTCGATCACCGGCACCTCGGACCCCAGCGCGCGGGAGAAGTGGGCGGCGAAGCTCTCGGGATCGATCGTGGCGCTCGTGATCACGACCTTGAGGTCGGGGCGCTGCGGGAGGATGCGCGTCAGGTAGCCGAGGAGGAAGTCGATGTTGAGCGACCGCTCGTGGGCCTCGTCGACGATGATCGTGTCGTAGCGACGTAGGAGCCGGTCGCGGTGGATCTCGTTGAGCAGGACGCCGTCGGTGACCAGGCCGATCCGGGTCTCGTCCGAGATCCGGTCGGTGAACCGCACGCGGTAGCCCACGAGCCCGCCGATGGGCACGTGCAGCTCGTCGGCGATGCGCTCCGCGATCGTGCGCGCCGCGATGCGGCGGGGCTGCGTGTGCGCGATGCGCTCGCGGCCGAGCTCGAGGCAGATCTTGGGCAGCTGGGTCGTCTTGCCGGAGCCCGTCGCGCCGGCGACGATCACGACCTGGTGGTCGCGGATCGCGCGCGCGATCTCGTCCCGCGCGGCGCTGACGGGCAGCTCCGGCGGGTATGTGATGAGGAGATCGGGCGCGGACACAGCCTTCGATCGTATCGCTGCGGTCGCCCGTCAGAGCGCGAGCAGCACCACGACCCCTGCGAGGGCGGCCGCCATCACGAGCACTGTCGCGATCGCGACGCCCACGAGGAGGCCGCGCGTCGACGGGCGCCGCCCGCGGGCCGGGGAGGGGACGGATGCCGTGCCCGACCCGGGCGAGGGTGGGACGGGAACGGCCGGGAGCTCCGCGGGATCGGGGAGCTCTGGCGCGTCCGAGGCGTCCGCCGCCGGATGCCGGATGCCGTAGACGGGCGCGATCACGGGGACGGACGCACCGCGGGGGTCCGCGAGGAGCGGGGCGACGGCCGGGAGCCCGAGCTCGCGCCGCGCCCGGGCGCTCGGGTCGGTGGCCTCGGGGTGCGTCGTCGGCGCGATGCGGAGCCGGGAGACGGCGGTGGCGTCGTCCGGCCTCGCGGACAGGAGCGGTGGCGGGCGGCGGGCGATGCGGGTCGCGTCCTCGGCGGGCTCCGCGGCATCGGGCGCCGTCGCGTCGCGAGCCGTCGCGTCAGGAGCGGTCGCGTCCCCCAGCGCGAGCGCGAGCTCGGCCTCCGACACGGACTCGGGCGGGCCGAGGCGGGATGCCCGGCGGATGGCGAGGGTGAGCTCGTCGGCAGACTCGGACTCGTCGCTCATCCGTCGAGGCGCAGTCGCAGCTCGGCGTCCCCGAGGAAGAAGTACTCGGTCACCGCGGCCGGCGTGGCGAGCTCGCTCTCGACGCCGGCCGCGTCGACGAGGACGATGCCGTTCGTCGACTCCAGGTCACGGATCTCCCAGCCGTCGTCCGTGCGACGCAGCAGGGCGTGGGTCTTGGAGACCGTGCGTGTGGGGTCGGCGATGGGGATGAGCTGCGCGTGCGGGGAGTCCGTCCGCGGCAGCGGGTTGCGGCCGAGCAGCGCCGCCTCGCGGAGGAGCTGCACGAGGGTGCCGTCGGGCAGCACGAGCAGGGAGGTCCGGCGGTGCCGGTCGCCGACGGCCGTCTGCTCGTCCAGATCGTCGAGGTCGTCCGGCGGGGCCTGCGGCGCGCCCCGGCGCGGGCCGTACGCGACCGGCTCCGAGCCCGTGTCGGGCGAGACGGCGGATGCGTCGCCGAAAGCCGACACGGGCCCGACGGGCGTGATCGGCGCCCGACGCGATCCGAACGGGGGATCGGCCGCGGCCCGCGCGCTCTCGGCCGAGGCGGGGGCACCGTCGGTCGCGGTGTGGGCGACGGCCGATTCGAGCCAGGCCAGCCCCTCCGACTCCTCCTCGGGTCGCGCGGCCGGCGGCACGGGCAGCACGGGCGCGGGCGCCGGCGGGACGGGCGGCGCAGCGGCGGCCGCGGGCGGTACCGGCGGCACCGGAGGACGCGGCGGCACGGGCGGCGCGGGGTGCCCGGCCGGCGGATACGGCGCGGGCGGCAGTGGGGGCGGCGGATACCCCGGCCCGGCGGGATACGCCCCCGGTCCGGCCGAATACGCGGCCGGCACGACGGGCCGCGAGCCGGCCCAGCGCGCGGGACCCCAGCCGAGGACGCTCGCCCACACCGGGAGGAGGAGCACGCCGAGCACGACGTAGCCGCCCGCGACCCGGAAGCCGCGGCCGATGCCGAGCAGCATCCGGATCTCCAGCGCCAGCGAGAACGCGGCGAAGGCGACGGACAGGAGGATCGTCGCGATCCCGAGCGGCACGACGGACAGCGCGATCGCCCCGCCGAGGAGCACGATCGCCCACCAGCCGCCGATCGCGGCGAGCTCGAACAGGGTCCAGGCGTTCACGACGGGAACCCACGCGCGCCAGACCCGGACGCCGGTCTTGCGGAACACGGCCATGAGGGCGAGCGCCATCCAGACGTAAAGGCCCGTGGCGAACGCGATCCAGACGACGGTCACGATCATCGTCCCGCCACTTTAGCGCCGCCCTCGCGCGGGGCGCCGAGCGCGCGGCGGAACGAGCGCAGCGACAGACGCGCGCGCAGCCGCGCCCACCAGCCGGATTCGCGGGCCAGGCGAGCGCGCTCGGCGTCGACGAGCTCCCAGAACCGGCGGCTCTCCGCGTCGTCGGCGGTGACGGGGGAGAAGACCGAGCGGTCGGCCCATGTCGCGAGCGCGGTCCCCGCGCCGGTCGCCGCCGGGTCGTAGAGTGCTGCGAGCTCCTGGCGGGTCTCCGCGGCGGGCAGCGGTCCGCCGTGGTCGACGGCGGCGTCCACGTACTCGTCCCAGCCGCCCGTGACGCGGTCGCCGGCGGGACCGGCCCGGCGACGGGCGCGCCGGCGCAGGAGCTTGGCCACCAGGATCGCAAGGAACGGCGCGGCGAGCACGACCAGGAGCAGCACCGCGATCCCGCCGATCCGCAGGGTCGCCCAGAGCCCCGACAGGTCGGCGGGCAGATCGGACGAGGGCTGCTCGGCGGCGCGCTCGACCGGGTTCGAGTCCGGCGGCAGCACGGTCTGCGCGTTCTCCGGCGGAACGTCGGTGACGTTCTGCGGGTCGCGTCGGTCCTGCAGGTCGGGGGCGATCGGATGCTCGTGCTGCGGCGTGACGTCGATCGGCGTCCACGTACCGCTCGCATCCTGCACTTCGATCCACGCGGACATGTCCGCGCCGCGGCAGACGCCGTCCTGGCAGGTGGGGGTGTCGGGACCGCCCCCGGCGAGTCGTGCGCCCAGCACGATCCGCGCGGGGAACCCGAGCTGGTCCGCGATGAGGGCCGCCGCGACGGCGAACTGCTCGTCGTCGCCCGGCGCCGCGACGAGGGCGGCACCCGCGTTCGCGCCGACCTCGTTCTGCCGCTGCAGGAGCGCCGTGAACAGCGCGTCGATCCGGTCCGTGGAATGCCCCGCGCGGCTGGGCTCGAACGTGTAATCGCCGAGCGCGCCCATCCACGCGGGGGGCCGAGTCTGGTCGATCGTGAGCGCGTGGCTGAGATAGCCCCGCGCGCGCAAGCGGCCTGTGAGCTCGACGAGGCCCGCGCCGCCGGTGGGCGCGCCCTGCGCGGCGATCCAGTCCACGAGGCTCTGCGGCACGTCCGCGGGGTCGACGCGCGGGCCGGTGCCGGGCGGCGTGAGGGTCGCCGGATCCGCCGCCGCCTCCGGCACGACCGCGTCCTGGCGGTAGGACACGCCCGCCGTGAGCCCGGGATCGGCGAGCTCGACGCCGAGCTGGGCGCCCGGGGCGTAGAAGAAGCCGTCGGTGAGGGCGGCGCGGTTCGGGCCGTCGAAGGCCATGCTCGTGAGCGTGCCGACCGTGGGCACCCAGAGGCCGGAGTACGCGCCGATCGACACGTCCGCGGTGACCGGCCGCCCGAGGCCGGCGAGCGTAGAGGGCACGCGTTCGAGCGCGGTCGCGGGGTCCGGCGTGCCGGCCGAGGGATCGGTGACCCGCGCGACGACCCCGTCGTAGAACGAGAGCGTCGCGAGGCGCACCCGGTCGACGCCGGCCGGCGCGTCCACCGTGAACAGCGCTTCGTCGTACGTGCTGTCCGAGAAGAACTCCCGGTAGGTGGTGAGCGGGCTCAGGGCCGTGCGCACGCGGAGGTCGGGGTCCGTGTTCGTGCGCAGCACGTCGCGCGTGTCGCCCGCGACCGCGAGCGGGGCGATGGCCACCGCCGCGATCGCCGCGACCGCCAGCATCCCGACCGCGAGCGCCCACCGCGCTGCGGCGGCGCCCGCGGACCGGGTGACGCGCACGCGCGTGCCGTGCTGCGCGGCGCGGAGCGCCGCCGCGCGCTCGTACCGCTGCCGCCACATGCACCAGCCGAGCGCGAGCCCGAAGGCGATCAGGCCGATCGCGGCCTGCGCGAGGCCCGGCACGAGGAACGGGCCCACCGCGACGGCGGCGGACACGGCGCTCGTGCCGAAGAGGATCCCGAACCCCGTCGGCACGAGCGCGACCGCGGCCGACAGCGCCCACCACGTCCGCGCGCGGCAGGCGAACGTGAGCGCGGTCACGGGCACGACGAGGAAGAGCAGGAACGCCGGCGCGAGCGTCGCCTGGAAGGTGCCGAGCGGCACCGGGAGCGTCAGCACGTCCTTCCAGCCCGTGACCGGCGCCACGAGCACCCGCAGGAGCGCGGACGGGAGCTGCGCCGGGTCGGTCCACACCGCCGGCACCGCGAACGGCACGCCGAGCAGGACGTATGCGCCGGCCGTCCAGATCGCGACCCACCACCAGCGCGCCCGGCGGAGCGCGGTCACGATCGCGATCGTGCCGCCCGCCGCGACCGCTGCGCCGACCGCGACGAGGAACCACGGATCCGCGTACATCGGCCACACGGCGGCCGCTCCCGCCGCGCACAGCGTGAGGAGGAACAGCGCGTTCGCGACGAAGAACCCGGCGGGCCGGGCCGGGCCGCCGCGCGTCGAGACCGGCCCCGTCACGACGCCGCCCCGCGGGAGAGGATCTGGCGCAGATCGTCGACGAGGCCGACCGTGACGACCGCGACGTCGCCCAGCGTGCGCAGCCCGGGCCGCGCGCGGGGGTCGCACACGACCGCGACCACGCCGACGCCCAGCGGGAACGCGAGCGCCGTGGTCTGCAGCATCCGCGGGGTGGCCGCGGGTCCGCACACGAGGAACGCGATCGACACGTCCGGATGCGCCTCGCCCGCGAGCCGCGCGACGTCCGGCAGCGCCGTGATCCCGGCGTCGCGCTCGACCCCGGACAGGGCGTCGAGGAGCGTCCGCCCGGACACCGTGGGGAGCTCCCGGATGCTGTGCACGCGCCGGCGCGCGAACTCGGGCACCTCGCCGCCGACCACGACGTGGACGTCGCGGCCGTCGCGGATCCCGCGCGCGCCGATCGAGGCGGCGACGCTCACGGCGAGCTCGAACTCGTCGTCGTCCCCGAACTCCTCCTCCTCCGTGGCGAGGGCGACGACCATCCGGGACCGGCGCGACTCCTCGTACTGCCGGACCATGAGCGTGCCGGTCTTGGCGGTCGACTTCCAGTGGATCTGCCGCTGCGCGTCGCCGGGGGCGTACTCGCGCAGCGCGTGGAAGGAGATGTCCGCGTCGACGACGAGCGAGGACGGGTTGCCCTCGAGGTCCCGGATGAAGCCCGTGCTCACGCTCGGCAGCGCGGTCGTCACCGGATGGATGTAGAGCGTGTGCGTGTCGGTCCAGGACGCCTCCCGGCGGAGGATGCCCACCGGGTCGCCGCGCACGGCCCGCACGGGACCGATCGTGACGATGCCCCGGCGGCGGGCCGGGATGACGACCTCCTCCGCGAACCGCGCGCCGCGGCGCAGCAGCGGCACCTGCACCTCGACGAGCCCGTCGCCGATCGGCACCTCCACCGCGCCGGGCAGCGCGACCCCGCGGCCGGTGTTGGTCACGACGATCCGGCCGGTCGCGTCACCCCCGGCCACGACCCGCTCGTGGTCGAGGCGCAGCGCCACGTCGTAGGAGCGACCGCCGAACAGGAACGGCACCGACAGGAGCAGGAGCACGACCGCGGCGCTCCCCGCCACGACGAGCTCGACCCAGCCGAAGACGAGGCCGAGCGCGAGCCCGAGGACCGCGGCCGCCAGCACGAGCCAGCCGGCCGGCGTGACGGTCTCCGCGACCGCCCGCCCGGCCGCGACCAGGGCCGCGCGGGCACGGCGCCAGACCCGGATGCCGCCCACCACGAGCACGGTCGCGGCGGCGCCGTCCGCGTAGCGGGTGCGTGCACCGGAGGTCGCGCCCGAGGTCCCCGCGTGCGAGCGGGAGTCGGTGCGCGGCTCGGTCTGCTGGCTCACACGGACTCGCGCTGGCTCGGCGGCACCGTGTCGAGAAGCACCTGCCCGACGACGGCGCTCGTGGTGACGCCGTCGAACTCGGCCTCCGGGTCGAGGATGAGCCGGTGCGCGAGCACCGGCTCGGCGAGCGCCTTCACGTCGTCCGGCGTGACGTAGGCCCGGCCGTGCGCGAGCGCCCACGTCTTCGACGCCTTCGTCAGGGCGATCGCGGCGCGCACGCTCGCGCCGAGCCGCACCTGGGCGGCGTGACGGGTGCCCTCGACGAGCCGCGCGATGTAGTCGAGCACGAGCGGGTCGAGGTGCACCTCGCGCGCGAGCTCGGCCATCGCCGCGACGCCCTGCGGCGTCACGACCGAGGAGAGCTCGGGGCGGGGAGTCGCGGTGTTCTGCAGGATGCGGAGGGTCGCGGCGTGATCCGGGTAGCCGAGCGACGTCTTGAGGAGGAACCGGTCGAGCTGCGCCTCCGGCAGCCGGTACGTGCCGGCCTGCTCGATGGGGTTCTGGGTCGCGACGACGAGGAACGGCCGGCCCACGGGCCGCGTGACGCCGTCGACCGTGACGTGCGCCTCCTCCATGACCTCGAGCAGTGCGGACTGCGTCTTCGGGCTCGCGCGGTTGATCTCGTCCGCGAGCACGATGTTCGCGAACACCGGACCGGCGTGGAACTCGAACCGCCCGGTCTTCTGGTCGTAGACCGTGATGCCGGTCACGTCGCCGGGGAGGAGGTCGGGGGTGAACTGGATCCGGCTCGTCGTTCCGGCGACCGTCTGGCCCATCGCCCGGGCGAGCGACGTCTTCCCGGTGCCGGGGTAGTCCTCCAGCAGCAGGTGGCCCTCCGAGATCATGGCCGTGAAGGCGAGTTCGATGACGTGGCGCTTGCCGAGGATCACCTGCTCGACCCCGCTCACGAGCGCCTGGAACGTCTCCTGGAACCGGGCGGTCTGCTCGGCGGTGATGGTCATCCGGGGTCCTCTCGTCGTGCTCGCGGCCCGCGTCAGGGGCAGGAGGCGTACGCGTGCGTGATGGATCCGAACGCGGACAGCGCACCCGTGAACGTGATCGTCGCCGTGGGGGCGGCGGTGGTGGGGGCCGTGTAGTTCCAGTCGTCCGACGATACGTGCTGCGGGTTCGCGACCGTGGCCTCCGCGCCGCAGGTCGCACCGAACGTCGCCGTCACGAGATAGGCGGCGCCGGTCGGGACGACCGCGACCGCCGCCGAGCAGTCGGCGCCGTCGGTCGTGCAGGTCTTCGCCGTGATCGGGGTGCCGGCGCTGAGCGAGCCGAGGACCTGCGCGAAGTCGGTCGTGCCCGCGCCGCCGCCGGCGAAGTAGCGCACCTCGAAGCCCGACCCGGCAGCCGTCGTCAGGGTCGGCGCCTGCGTGAGCGTCGCCGTGCGGGTCGCGTCGCCGTTCGCCCCGCCGAGGGTCACGGTGTAGTGCGGGTCGCCGTCGGGGGTCGGGATCGTGCCGGTCAGGCGGTGCGTGCCCTGGATCTGCTGCACGCCGAACGACTGCCCGCCCGAGCGGTACTCGGCGCACGCGTAGTACGTGCGCTGGCTGAACAGCAGCGTGTTCGGGTATCCCGTGCTCGCGCTGCCGGTGACCCCGCCCGCGGCGGTGTCCGGCGTGCAGTTCGCGGCGCTGTCCGCGAAGCCGATGTAGAGCTGCGCGGCGGCGGCGTTCGGGGTCGAGACGGTGGCGGCGACGGTCACGGTGCCGCGGAAGCCGGAGATGTTCGAGTCGGCGAACGTGAGGGGGTCGAGGCGCGGGAGCCCGATCCCCGAGGCCGTGATCGAGAGCACCCCGCCGTTCGCGGCCCCGCCCGGGATCGGCGGGACGTCGAACCGGGTCCGCGGCGTCACGAGGATCGTCGTGGCCGCGTTGGATCCGACGTCGTACGCGGGAAAGACGACCTCGCTCGATCCGGCGGGCACGGGGAGGGTCGCCGCGCCGCTGCCGTCCGCACGGGCGAGCGTGATCGAGCCGGTGGACGGGTCGATGCCCGAGACGGTGACCGCGGCGGTGCCGCCGTCGTGCGCGGCGTTCGGCACGGGCTTCGCGGCGCCGGATGCCGGGGCGCTCGGTGCCTGGTAGGGCCACGCGTCGATCGGGGTCGTGGCGTTCCGTGAGTCCCCGACGGCGTTGATCGCGACCGCCCGGTACGACACCTTCTGCCCGTTCGTGCCGGAGATCGGCGGGCACGCCCCGGACGCGGCGCACGTGACGGTCGTGCCGCCGCCCGTGACGCGGTATCCGGTGACCGCCGGGTACGACGTGCCCGGGGAGACGACCTGCAGCGTGACGGAGTCCTGCGTGTACGCGGTCCATTCGATGCGCGCGGGGTCCGCCGGCAGACCCTGGAGATCGAGCACGACCTGTCCGTTGCGGTCGCCGCTCGACTGCCGGCCCTGCGCGTCGGCGACGACGAAGGATCCCGTGCAGTCGGCGGCGCCCGGCGCCGTGTCCGTCCAGCTGGCGAGAACGGTCGTCGCGTCCGCGACGCGGAACGATACGCCCGTGCAGTTCGCCGGGCTCGTGACGGAGACGAGCGACAGCGGCGTCCCGGGCAGCGGGTTCACCTCGCCCGCGGTGCCGATGACGGAGATCGTGCAGCTCGTGGTGCCGCCGCCCTCCGAGCACCGCTGCGACGTCGTCCCGCCCTTCGGCAGCGTCGAGGGCGCCGGTCCGACCGTGAGCGTGAGGGTCGCTGCGGCGGTCGTCGGATGCGTCGGCACCGTCACGACGACCGGCTCCTCGCGGCCGGGTCGGGCGGCATCCTTCGCGGTGATCGTGAGGATCGTGCCGGACACCGACACCTGGAACTGGTCGCCGGTGTAGGCGGCCGCGTAGACGACGGAGGCCCAGTCCTCGCGGCCTGCCCACGTCGTCATCTGCCGCAGATCGTAGGTCGTCGTCGTGCCGGGGCCCACGGTGAGCGAGGCCGGACGCAGGATCGGCTGCGGATCGGCCGCGCGCACGGACACCCGGAGCGTGAGGTACGTGAAGTCGGTCTGCGCGGCGAGCTTCACCGGCACCGTGCACGTGTCGTCCCACGGGGCGCCCGAGCCGGCGTCGTACCGGATCGTCGTGCCCGAGACGTACGTGCAGCGCCCCTCCGCCCGGGCCCCGCCGGCCGCGACGCCCGATCCGTCCACCTGGAGCGTCGCACCGCGCGGCGTCACGACCGCCTGGGCCATGTCGACCTCGACGGTGCCCCGCTCGTCCACCTGCACGGGAGACGCCCCCGGCCGGAGGCTCAGGCGGATGTCGTCGTTGCCGGGCACGCGGAGGAACCCGTATGACACGACCTGCTGACCCGTGAAGGATGTTCCGGTCACCTGGAACGGCACGAGCAGCGTCTTGTCTGGCACCGCGCCCGAGATCCGCCACCCGTCGACGCGCACGCCGGGGACGTCGCCCCACAGCGAGAGCTTCAGGCCCGCCACGTCGCCGCCGCTCCACGTGACCTTGCCCGAGAGCACGTCGATCCCCTGCGGGAACGCGTCGCGCGTGTCGGCCGTGAGCACCGTGTCGGTCACGACGGGGTAGTCGGGGACCGTGCCGCGGACCACTTTCATGACGATGAGGCCCATCGCGGTGTCGCCGGAGGCGTTGCGCACCGTGTAGACGAAGGAGAACGTGCCGGGGTCGAGGCCGGCGTGGAAGACGACGCGGTCGCTCGTCGTGTCGACCGTGTCGATCAGCTGCGCGAGCGCGTCGTACTCCGCGGTGCCGGGCTGCGCGTTGGGGTGCACCTCGACGAGGGTGAGCGCGCCGCCGGCGGGATCCACGTCGTTGTCGGCGGGGTGCACGACGGCCTCCGAGTCGGGACCCGCCTGCACCTGCAGGTAGTCGCTGTAGGTCACCGGGCTCGGATCGGACTGCGCGTCGAGGATGCCGATCCGCACCTGCGCGGTGCCCGTTGCGCCCCGCGCGTCCCGCACCTGATACGTAAAGGAGTCCTGCCCCGAGGTGCCGGGCCGCGACGTGTACACGATCGCGCTGCCGTCGGCGGAGATCGCGGCCGAGCCGCTCGCGGGCTGTGTGAGGATCCGGTCCAGCGCGACCGCGTCGCCGTCGGGGTCCACCTCGAAGCCCGAGAACGGGATCGACACGGTCGATCCGCTCAGCACGCGGCCTTCGAGCGGGGGCGGGACCGGTGCCGCGTTGGTGTCGCCGTCCAGCACGGTCACGACGATGCGGGCCGTTCCGGTCAGCTCCGGGAACCCGACACGGAAGATCGTGTAGGAGATGCCGTACGTGCCTGGGGTGGTCGGCGCGAGGTAGCGGACGAGCTGGGGCGTGCCGAACGCGAGGCCCGCGCCGGACTCGTTCACGATCCGCGAGGGGTCCACCGCGATCTGCGCACCGCCGGGAGCCGTGTCGTTGTCGAGGACGGGGATGTCGATCTGCGTGCCCGCGCGAACCGTGACCGCGTCGTCGACCGCGATCGGCCGCCCGGTGTCGGCGGCGGGCAGGAGGACCACCGTGATCTCGCCCTGCGTCGTGGCGTTGGGCGATCCGGTGCCGTCGGAGACGGTGTAGCGGATCACGCCCAGGGGCCCGGGTTGGCCGGAGTCGGTCGATCCGCTCACCCGGAGGAGGTTCTGCCCGACGAGGTTGACGCTCAGCGAGGCCACCGGATCGGCCTGCGCCCGCAGATCGCTCACGAGCAGGACGAGGCCTGCCGGGTTCGTGACGGCCGAGAGGACGTCGACGGTGGTGTCCTCGTTCGGCCGAACGAACGCGGTCAACGGCGGGGTGGAGATCCGGGCCTGGTCGCCCGGATGCAGGGTGACCCGGGCCGTGCCGGTCGCCTCGCCGAGATCGTCGCGCACGGTGTACTGCACGACGTAGGAACCCGGCGATCCGTTCGAGAACGCGAGGCTGAGGGCCGCGCCGTTCGTCGTGACGGACGCGCTCGCGTCGTTGACGACGCTCGCCGACGCGAGCGTCACCGCCCCGTGCGCGCCGGAGACATGGTCGCGGAGCGGGATCGTGAGCGGCACGCCCGCGACGCCGACGACGGTGAACGAGTCGGCAGCGAGCTGCGGCGTGGGAGTAACGGTGATCGTCAGCTCCTTCTGCGCCACGGCTCCGCGGGCGTCGGAAACCGTGAGCAGGATCGACACCGTGACCGGTTCGGTCGCGTTCGGATCGGGATGCTGGTACGTGACCGTGCCGTCGGGGTCGGCCGCGACCGTGCCCACGCCGGACTGGATGACGGCATCCGCGAGATAGATCGGGTCGCCGTCCGGATCGACCCACGCGTCGAGGGTCGACACGCGGACGGTGCCGCCCGGCGCGACCTGCGGCTGCGGCCATTTCGCGAGGCAGCCGGGGACCCCGCACCAGACGGGCGCGTTGTTGACGTCGTCCGGCACCACGGTGAGCGTCACGGTCGCGACGTTCGAGAAGAGCCCGTCCGCCGCGGTCCCGTCCGTCACTCGGTAGCTGAAGGTCGCCGTCCCGCGGGCGCCCGGCCGCACGCTCACGACGATCTGCTGCTCGGCATGGGTCACGGTAAGGGTGCCGAAGCCGGGGTCGAGCCCCGTCACCGAGGCCGGATCCACGCTCAGCACGTCCTGGTTCGGGTCGTGGTCGTTGAGGAGGACCGGCAGCACGACGTCGCGCCCCGCGCGGACGCCGAACGCGTCGTCGACCGCGACCGGCGGACGCGGGTCCACGACGCGCTGGGAGGCGAGCTCCTGCTGCTGCCGCTGCTGCGCGCGATCGTCGCTGTTCCACGACTGGGAGGAGGCCACGAGCTCGCCGTCGGGGATCGTCCACACCCAGCCCGAGCGGGTCTCGTTGAGGATCATCCGCGAGCCGTTGGAGCGGAACTCCGGCGCGGGATCGGTCGTGAGGGCCGTGCCGCCGTAGGACAGGGGAGCGGTGCCCGCCGTGGACGACCACCGCGTACCGCCGGCCGCGCCCGCCGGGAGCCAGGCGGCGTACGCGACGCCGGCGAGGACCGCGGGCGCCGCCGGGGTCCCGGGGACCGCCGGGCTCGCGATCCGGCTCGCGGTGCCGGCGCCCGTGTCGACCGCGACGAGGCCGGCGTCGTCGGCGACGTACACGGTGCCCGCGTCCGGGCCGGCGCGCTGCAGCCGGGCGGTGGCGTCGGTGCCGGTCGCGATCGGATCGGCGCGGCCGCCGATCCAGAGCCGGCCGGTCGCCGCGTCCAGGAGCGCCCACGTCGAGCCGAGGGCCGCGAGCTGCGGATCCTGGGGCTTCACGGCCGACACCGCACCGGCATCCTGCACCTCGCCGGTGCGGGCGTCGGCGCGGATGACGCGCCCCTCCGCGGAGGAGTACGCATACGTCGTGCCGTCCGGGCCGATCGCGACGGCGTCGGCGACGAACCGCGGCCGGTCCGCTCCCGGCGCCGCCTGCGCGCCCGCGTACGGGTCGATCGTGCGCGGCGCACCCCCGCCGGAGAGCGTCGCGACGGACACGTCGCCGGCATCCGTGCGGTACGCGAGGTAGTCGCCGGCGGACTCGATCTCGACCGTGCCGGCCGGCGTCGGCTGGAACGCGTCGGTCCGGTCGGCGCCGAGGTCCGTCGGCCGCGCGAGGCTCACGTCCGCGTAGCGGGTGTCGCCGTCGGCGAACAGGAACAGGTGGTCCGGGGTCTGCGCGAGGCCGCTCGGGTTCTCGACCTGCTTGACGGTGTCGAGCTCGTGCAGCTCGGTGTTGACGCGCGCATAGTGGCGGCCGTCGCCGGACTGCAGCGCCCACACCGAGGCGTCGTCGAGCGGCGTCTGCTGCGCGTCGTAGCCCGGCCACACCGCGGCGAGGGTCGCCACGATGCCGACGACCGCGGCGACTGCGCCCGTGGTGATCCACGCGGCGCGGGCCCCGAGGCCCCCTCGCCGGGACGCCGCCATGCCTCAGCGCCCGCCCGCGACGACGACGATCGCGACCGCGACGGCCGCCGCGACCACGACCGCGCCCGCCACGACGAGCACGACCGTGCGGGCGCGCCAGCGCGGACGGCGCGGCTCGTCGTCCGGGAACCCCGTGCCGCCGGGGCTGCGCCGCACCCGCTCGGCCGCGCGCTCCGGCCGGGCCGACGCGTACGGGACGGAGGATCGCGCGGGGCCTCGGGCGCGGTCGTCGGCGACGTCGACGGGGGCCACCCAGGCGTCGGTCGCGAGCTCCATGGGGGTGTGCGGGAGGCCGAGCTCGTGCTGCGCGAGCTGCAGCTCGTACGCGAACTCCGCGGCCGACGCCTGCCGTGCCCCCGGATCCCGGCTGAGCGCGCGCCGCAGCGTCTCCTCGAGCCGCGGCGGCACGTCGTCGCGCCCGATCGGAGGGTACGCCGCCCGGCGGATGCGGCTCCGGAGCTGGTCGCGGGAGTTCTGCCCGCTCCCCGGGAGCTCGAACGGGCTGCGGCCGGCCAGCAGCGAGTACACGGTCGCGCCGAGGCTCCACACCTCGGCCGGCACGGAACCGGCGACCCGCTCGTCCACGACCTCGGGGGCGCTCCACGGCACGGACATCGCGAGCATCTCGTCATCCGGATGCGCCGTCACCGACGTCGCGATGCCGAAGTCCGACAGGACCGGGGCGCCGAAGGCCGTCACGAGGATGTTGGACGGCTTGATGTCGCGGTGGAGGAGCCCCGCGCGGTGCGCGGTCTCGAGCGCGGAGCCGATCTTCACGCCGAGCTGCAGGACTTCGGCGACCGGGATCCGCTCCCGCCGGTACCGGCTCGTCATCGAGGTGGGGCAGTATTCCATGACGATGAACGGGCGGCCGTCCGCGGAGATTCCGGCCTGGTAGATCGTGACGATCGACGGGTGCGAGCTGAGCCGGGCCATGACGTCGGCCTCGGCGTTGAACATGCGCAGCAGGCCCTCGGCGACGATCTCCTGCAGCAGCACCTTGACCGCGACCGCGCGGCGCGGCATGTCCTGCTCGAAGAGGTAGACGTCGGCGAAGCCGCCGGTGCCGAGCGGGCGGACGTAGTCGAAGCCGGCGAGCACGGGGGGCGCGGCAGGGAGACGGCTCGCCATGTCTCAACCCCCCGGTTGCGCTTGTCGTACTTTTTATCACGGCTCCCGGCCGTCGTCCGGATCCCCCTCCGGGGGTCAGCGCGGGGGATCGGCCTCGAAGCGGGCGGCGTTGCCGTCGCCGAAGTCGAGGCGATCGCCCGGAGCGAGGTGCGCGGCCGCACCGTCGCGCAGGACGAACGGCTCCTCCTCGTGGGCGGCGATGACGGTTCCGTTCGTCGAGTCGAGGTCGGTCACCAGCAGGATGCCGCTCGCCAGGCGCAGCTCCGCGTGCGTGCCGGACACCTCCTTCGCCGGCGAGGGCAGCGTCTCCCACCGCTCGCCGCGCAGGCCCGTCGTGCGTCGCGCCCGCCCGACCACGACCGGCTCGGTGCCGAGCCGGAGCACACGCCCGTCGTCGAACACCAGGGCGTATCCGGTCGGCGTCGGGGGCGTGCGCCGCACACCGAGGATCGTCGGCGCGTCGGCCTCGGCCGTCGCCTCCGCCGCGGGGCCGCTGCGGCGCCGCAGGGAGCCGAGGATCGTCTCCTCGTCCGAGAGGCCCAGCGCGGTGGTCTCGCCCGGGGTGCGGGGCCGAGCCGCCGGTGCGCCCCAGCGGAGGACGGATGCCGCGACCACGCCGCTCGCCAGCGGAAGGAGCTCCGGGCCGGCATCCGCGCCGGGCACCGGATCGAGCGCGAGGGTCGCCTCCGCCACCCGCTCCGCGGCGGTCTCGAACCAGGTCTGGAGCTCTTCGCCCGCGCTGATCCACGCCGCGCCGATGCCGACGCGTCCCCGCCCGCGGACCACGACGAGCATCGATCCGGTCGCCGGATCCAGCACCTCGACGAGCGCGAAGTCGGGAGTGCGCCGGACGCCGTGCCGCGCGAGGACCGTGAGGACGTCCTCGAGCTCGGGATCGCCGCTCGTGACGGCCTCCCACAGCTGCGCGGCATCCTCGGCATCGCCGCCGGCGAGCACCGCGAACCGGCCGCCGACGACGGCGAAGGCCGCGGCATCCGCACGGGGCGGCGCGTACCGGAACATGCGGCCAGCCTAGATCGGACGCCCCGGTCGCGTCAGAGCGCCCGCACGCGGTTGTTGCGGGCGTCGTGCGTGAGCTCGACGAGCCCGAGCTCCTCGAGCAGCGGCGGCAGGTACATCCCGAAGCGGCCGCGGTAGCCCTTGCGGAGGCCGTACCACCCGCCGACCGGGTTGCCCGGGTCGCGACCCCAGGCCTCGACCGTGCCCTCGGGCGCGGGCTTCTGCTCGTCCGCGGCGCCGAGCGGCACCCAGTCCGCCTGCGCGCGGAGCCAGGCGGCGAGGTCGTCGATCGCGGACAGGTGGTAGAGGAGCTTCGTCGTCCCGACCTGGCAGACGAGCGCGGGCGGCTCCGCCTCCGGGTCGCGGTACATCGTGTACGAGCTGGAACCGGGTGCGGTCGTCAGCTGCCAGGGGTCGTCCTTCGTTCCGGCACCGGTCATGGCTCTCCTCGTGTCAGAGCAAGCATGCCCGCCGCTCCCGCCCGGCGACAACCCTCGGGCTGCTCCGGTGTCATTCGCGCATAGTCCACGCGATCGCGAAGCGTGCGCGGGTGACACCGGAGCGGTTCAAGAGGGGGCGGGGGCGGGGGTGCGGGGCGCGTAGCGGCCGGAGCGCTCGGCCCGCGCGCGGGCCTTCGCGGCCTCCTCCTCGCGGTTCTTCGCGGGGGCGACCGCCACGAGGTCCTGGAGGAGGTGGCCGGTGATGTGGGCGATCTCGGCGACCGCGTGGTCGAACGCCGCCTGGTTCGCCTTCGACGGCTTCGTCGTCCCCGCGATCTTGCGGACGTACTGGAGCGCCGCGGCGTGGATCTCCTCGTTCGTCGCGGCGGGCTCGAAGTTGTGGAGCGTGTGGATGTTCCGGCACATGCCTGCCACGGTACGCACCGTGCCCGTCCCGCGGAACCCGCGTAGCGTGGCAGGGATGAACCCCCGACTCGCGGAATCGGCCAGTCCGTACCTGCGGGCGCACGCGGACAACCCCGTCCCGTGGTACCCGTGGGGCGAGGAGGCGTTCGCGGAGGCCCGCCGGCGTGACGTGCCGGTGCTCGTGTCGATCGGCTACTCCACGTGCCACTGGTGCCACGTGATGGCGCGGGAGTCCTTCGAGGACCCGGCGACGGCGGCGCAGATCGACGCGGGCTTCGTCGCGATCAAGGTCGACCGGGAGGAGCATCCCGAGGTGGATGCCGCCTACATGTCGGCCGCGTCGGCGTTCACCCCGCACCTCGGCTGGCCGCTCACGGTCTTCGCCACGCCCGAGGGGCGCCCTTTCTTCGCCGGCACGTACTGGCCGGATCGGGCGCGGGCGGGGATTCCCGCGTTCCGCGACGTGCTGTCCGCGGTGACGCAGGCCTGGACCACGAATCGCGCCGGGGTGGAGCAGACCGGCGAGCAGGTGCACGAGGCGCTCGCGCGGGCCGCCGCATCCGCCGGCGACGGGGCGTTGCCGGACGCGGCAGCCCTCGCCGAGGCCGCGGCGCGGGTGGTGGCCGCCGAGGATCCGGAGTTCGGCGGGATCGGCGACGCACGCGCGCCGCGGGAGACCCCGAAGTTCCCGACCGTGCCGGCGCTGCGCTTCCTGCAGGCCTCGCCCGAGGTCCCCGGCGCGACCGCGTTCGTGACGCGGTCGCTCGCGGCGATGGCGGCATCCGAGCTGCACGATCCGGTCGAGGGTGGCTTCTTCCGTTACGCCACCCGCCGCGACTGGACCGTGCCGCACTACGAGCGGATGCTGACCGACAACGCGGGCCTCGTCGACGTCGCGCTCGACGCGGACGACCCCGCGCTGGTTCGCGACGTCGCCGGCTTCCTCCTCGACGTGCTGCAGCGCGAGGGCGGGGGCTTCGGCGCGGCGCAGGACTCGGAGTCGTGGATCGACGGCGCCCGCAGCGAGGGCGGCTACTACGCGCGGGATGCCGCGGCGCGCGCGGCCCTCGACCCCCCGGCCGTCGACGGCAAGGTCGTGACCGGCTGGAACGGGATGGCGATCGGCGCCCTGGCGCGTGCCGGCGCCCGCCTGGGGGATCCGGCGCTCGTGGACGCCGCGCGCTGGGCCGCGGACGCCGTGCTGGAGACGAACGTCGCGGCCTCCGGGCTCCTGCTGCGGGCCTCGCTCGACGAGATCCCGTCGCGCGCCGCGGGCGCGCTCGAGGACTACGGCCTGCTCGCGGACGGGCTGCTCGCCCTCGCGCTCGCCACCGGCGAGCCGGCCTACGCGGCCCGCGCGCGCGAGCTCGTCGACGCGTGCATCGCGGACGGCGGGGTGCCGGGCGGGGGCGACCCCGTCCTGGCCGAGCACGGGGTCGCCGGAGCTCCCGCGTCCGACACCGACCATCCCGGCGGCCCCGCGGCGCTCGCCGGGGCCGCGCTCGCCCTGTGGACGCTCGGCGCGGGCGACCGGTACCGCGGTGTGGCCGAGGTCGTCGTGGCGAGCGAGGCCCCGCGCGCCCTGGCCGAGCCGCTCGCCCACGGCGCGCTCCTCCGCGTCGCGGCCGGGCTGGTCGCGCCGCCGCGGCAGCTCGTCGTGGTCGCGGCATCCGCCGACGACCCGCTCGCGGTCGCCGCCCGCGCGCTCCGCGCGGACGTGTTCGCCGTCGTGTCACCGGACGCCGCCCGTGCCCTCGCCGCGGCCGGCTTCGCACTGTTCGAGGGCAAGGTCCCGGTCGAGGGCCGCGCGACCGCTACGACTGCCGCGACTTCGCCTGCCGGCTCCCGGCGACCGACCCCGCGGCTCTCGTCCCCTGACCCCGCCCGGCGCATCCGCGCCCGGCTAGATCCAGGTCGGGATCCAGTTGTGCAGGCGCCAGAAGTCGTACGGCACCGGCAGCGCGGTCCACACCGGGTACCAGAACGCCGACAGCACCGCGATCGCCACGAGCGCGACGATCACCACGCGTTGCCCCGTCCTTCGACGCTCCGGTGGCGCGCCGGGGGCTCCGGCGATCTCCCGCAGCGCGAACGTCAGCGCCAGCACCAGGAACGGCAGGATGACGATCGTATAGAACTGGAACATCGTCCGGTCGGGGTAGAACGGCCACGGCAGGTAGGTCGCGGCGATCCCCACGAGCACGAACGCGTACGCCGAGCTACGGGTCACGACGAACCGGTAGATGAGCCAGATCGCCGCCGCCACGCCGCCCCACCAGATAAGCGGGTTCGGGATGCTCGAGATGGCCTCGACCGTGCCGTCCGTCTGGTTCCAGTACATCGACGTCGGCCGGACGAGGAACGGCCACTGCCACGCCGGGCTCGCGTACGCGTGCGGCGTGGACAGCCCCGCGTGGAACGCGTACATCGCCTGGTGGTACTTCCACAGGCTCTGGAAGGGGAGCGGCACCCACGCCCACAGCCCGGTCGCCGGGTCGGCGTCGGCCGCGTGCCGCGAGTAGCCGCCGTCGGTCGTGAGCCAGCCGGTCCACGACGCGAGGTAGACCGCGAGCGCGATGGGGACGAGCAGCACGAAGGAGGCCAGGCCCTGGCGCAGCGCGTCCACCGGCCACAGCGTCACGCCCAGGCGCCGGCGGGCGAGCGCGTCGGACACGACGACGTAGATGCCGACGGCGACGATCACGATCACACCCGACCACTTCACCGCGGTCGCGGCGCCTACGGCCGCTCCGGCGGCGAGGAGCCACGGCCGGTTCCACAGCACGGGGCCCCAGCGCCGCCCGGCTGAGCGGGCGGCGAGCGCGGCCGCGAGCCTTCGGTCGCGCTGGTTCCGATCGAGCAGGACGAACCAGAACGTCAGCACGACGAAGAACGTCAGGAAGATGTCGAGGAGGGAGATCCGGCTCGTGACGATCGCGAGGCCGTCGATCGCCATCAGGAACGCGGCGATCGTCGCGAACACCGTGGAGCGGGTGAGCGTGCGGGCGAGGAAGTAGAGCACGAGGACCGTCGCCGTGCCGAACACGGCGGCCGAGATGCGCCATCCGAACGACGAGTCCGCGCCGAACAGCCACATGCCGGCGCCGATGATCCACTTGCCGAGCGGGGGGTGCACCACGAAGCTGCCGGACGACAGGAACGCGTTCACGTCGCCGGACTGGAAGCCCGGGTTGGGGTCGTCCGGCCAGTTGCCGGGGAACCCGAGGTTCCACTGGCTCCAGGCGTCCTTGACGTAGTAGGTCTCGTCGAACACGAGGGCGTGGGGGTCGCCGAGTCGCCACATCCGGAGGACCGCGGCGAGCAGGGTGACGATGATCGGCGCGAGGATGCCGAGCAGGCGCGTGCGGCGCGGATCCGCCCGCACGGCTGACATCCATGAGTCGTACCAGGACGCGCGCGTCACGGGCAGGAGAGGATCCGTCGTGGACACGGGCACCAGCCTAAGAGGCGCGGCCCTCTCCACACGGCAGCGCGAGCGCAGCGCCTCCTATGCTGAGGCGATGATCATCCTCGCGGCGACGCCGATCGGCAACCTGGGGGATGCCACGCGGCGGCTCGTGGAGGCGCTCGAGAACGCGACCGTCGTGGCCGCCGAGGACACCCGCACGACCCAGCGGCTGCTCGCCGGCCTCGGGATCGAGAACCGGCCCCGGCTGATCGCCCTGCACGACCACAACGAGAAGCAGCGCGCCGGGGAGCTCGTGGCCCTCGCCCGCGAAGAGGACGTGCTCGTCCTCAGCGATGCCGGCATGCCGACCATCAGCGATCCGGGCTACGGCCTGGTCGCCGCGGCCGTCGAGGCCGGCGTCACGGTCACGGCGCTGCCCGGTCCGTCGGCCGTGCTCACGGCGCTCGCCATCGCGGGCCTGCCGACCGACCGGTTCACGTTCGAGGGCTTCGTCCCGCGCAAGGAGGGCGAACGGGCGCAGGCGTTCGCGGCCCTCGCGGCCGAGCGGCGCACGATGGTGTTCTTCGAGTCCCCGCAGCGGATCGCCGCGACCCTCGACGACCTCGCGACCGCGTTCGGCGCGGACCGGCGCGCCGCGGTCTGCCGCGAGCTCACGAAGCTGCACGAGGAGGTGCTCCGCGGCACGCTCGCCGAGCTCGCCGACCGCGTGCGGGCGGGCGTGCGCGGGGAGATCGTGCTCGTCGTGGCGGGCAGCTCGGCCCGCGGCATCCCGTTCCCGGATGCCGTGACGCACGTGCTGGAGCTCGTCCGCGACGGTGCGCGGCTCAAGGCGGCGGCCGCCGAGGTATCCGCGGAGACCGGGCACTCCTCGCGCGAGCTGTACCAGGCCGCGCTCGCCGTCCGCGGCTGACGGCCTGACCGGCCGAAACAGCGCCGGCCGGCGCAACTAGAATCTCCTGGTGACTTCCGGCCGTTCCTCCTTCTACATCACGACGCCGATCTACTACCCGAGCGACGTCCCGCACATCGGGCACGGGTACACGACGGTCGCGGTCGACACGCTCGCGCGCTGGCACCGCCAGTCCGGCGACGACACGTGGATGCTGACGGGCACCGACGAGCACGGCCAGAAGATGCTGCGCGCCGCCGCCGCGAACGGTGCGACCCCGCAGGAGTGGGTCGACAAGCTCGTGTCGGAGTCGTGGTTCCCGCTGCTCCGGACGCTCGACGTCGCCAACGACGACTTCATCCGCACGACGCAGGAGCGGCACGAGGAGCGGGTCAAGACCTTCGTGCAGGCGATCTACGACAACGGCTACATCTACGCCGGCGAGTTCGAGGCGCTCTACTGCGTCGGCTGCGAGGAGTTCAAGACCGACACCGAGATCGTCGACGGCACGGGGGCGTTCGAGGGGCTCAAGGTCTGCGCCATCCACTCCAAGCCGCTCGAGCTGCTGCAGGAGAAGAACTACTTCTTCAAGCTCAGCGAGTTCCAGGACCGGCTGCTCGAGCTGTACCGCGACGTGCCCGACTTCGTGCGGCCCGAGTCGGCGCGCAACGAGGTCGTCTCCTTCGTGAGCTCCGGGTTGAAGGACCTCTCGATCTCGCGCTCCACGTTCGACTGGGGAATCGACGTGCCGTGGGACGACGCGCACGTCATCTACGTGTGGGTGGACGCGCTGCTGAACTATGCGACCGCGGTGGGCTACGGCGCGGACGACGCCGAGTTCGGGCGCCGCTGGCCCGCGTACCACGTCGTCGGCAAGGACATCCTGCGGTTCCACGCGGTCATCTGGCCGGCGATGCTCATGGCGGCGGGCGTCGAGGTGCCCCGCGGCGTGTTCGCGCACGGCTGGCTGCTCGTGGGCGGCGAGAAGATGTCGAAGTCGAAGCTCACCGGCATCGCGCCGACCGAGATCACCGACGTGTTCGGCTCCGACGCGTACCGCTTCTACTTCCTCTCCGCGATCGCGTTCGGCCAGGACGGCTCGTTCTCGTGGGAGGACCTCTCGGCCCGCTACCAGGCCGAGCTCGCGAACGGCTTCGGCAACCTCGCGTCGCGCACGGTCGCGATGATCGAGCGCTACTTCGAGGGGATCGTGCCGCCTCCCGCGGAGTACACGGACGCCGACCTGCGGGTGCAGGAGGTCGTCGCCCGCGCGGCGACCGAGGCGGATGCCGCGATCGAGCGGTTCCGCATCGACGAGGCCATCGGCGCGATCTGGACGATCGTCGACGAGCTGAACGGCTACATCACGGACAACGAGCCGTGGGCGCTCGCGAAGGACGACGCGCAGCGCGCGCGACTCGGCACCGTGCTCTACACCGCGGCCGAGGGCCTGCGGGCGCTCGCGCTCCTGCTGTCGCCGGTGATGCCGGTCGCGACCGAGCGCCTGTGGATCGCGCTCGGTGCCGCCGAGACGCTCGGCCGGCTGCACGACCAGCCGTTGCGCGAGGCCGGCGCCTGGGGCGCGCTCCGCCCCGGCACGTCCGTGAACGGCCTGGCCCCCCTCTTCCCGCGCATCGAGCAGCCCGCCTGATGCCTGCCCCGTCCCCCTCGGCCCGGTCCGCCACCCCGGCCCGGTCCGCCACCCCGCTGAGAACGCGCGTATGTCATGAATACGGGCTGATTTCGGGACACAAGGGCGTTCTCGCGTGAGGGGGGGCGGGTATCCGGAGGCGCCGGAGGCGCTGCGCGTCCCCGTCTACGACAACCACACGCACCTCGACCCCTACGTCGGGACGGGGAGCGAGGATGCCGAGGACGGCGCCGAGCCGGCGCTGACCCCGGAGGAGCAGCTCGACCGCGCGAACGCCGTGGGCGTCGCGGGCATCGTGCAGGTGGGGACGGACGTCGCGTCGAGCCGCTGGTCCGCCGCGCTCGCGGCATCCGATCCGCGGGTCCTCGCGGCCGTCGCCATCCACCCGAACGAGGCCCCGCGGCTCGACGCGGTGGGCGCACTGGGCGAGGCGCTCGACGCAATCGACGAGCTGGCCGCGCAGCCGCGCGTGCGGGCGATCGGCGAGACCGGGCTCGACTTCTTCCGTACCGAGCCGGCCGGCATCCCGGCGCAGCGGCGCTCGTTCGAGGAGCACATCCGGATCGCGAAGAAGCACGATCTCGCGCTGCAGATCCACGACCGCGACGCGCACGGCACCGTGCTCTCGACGCTCGAGGCGGCCGGGGCCCCCGACCGGACCGTGTTCCACTGCTTTTCGGGGGACGCCGAGATGGCGCGGGTCGCCGCCGACCGCGGCTACTACCTCTCGTTCGCGGGCACCGTGACCTTCAAGAGCGCGCAGAACCTCCGCGACGCGCTCGCCGTGACCCCGCGCGACCGCATCCTCGTGGAGACGGACGCCCCGTTCCTCACGCCCGTGCCGCACCGCGGCCGGCTGAACGCGCCCTACCTCGTGCCGCTGACCATGCGCTTCCTGGCGCGGGAGCTGGGCGCCGACCTCGATGAACTGTGCGCCCAGGTCGCGGCGAACACCGAGGCCGTCTACGGCTCGTTCGCGGGCTGAGCACAACTCCTGCAATCCGCGCCCGGGTCCGGGCCGCAGCCGGCGTGTCGCCCGGCTGCCGCGCCGCGGTGCAGGAGCTATGCGGCGCGGGCGGCCCGGAGGGCGGCGAGGATCCCCCACGCGAAGCCCGCGATCGCGACGAGCATCGTGAGGATCGAGCCCCAGAGCGCGAGCGCGGGAACGGCGTAGCTGAGGACCAGCAGGACCACGGCGAGGACCGCGAGCACGGTCGACGGCAGGATCGCGGCCCGGTGGCCCGCCGTCCACGCGGCGTCGGACGCCTGGAGCGCGGGGAAGCGGATCCCCACGAGGTGGTTGCGGCGCAGGACGCCGCCGGCGCAGAGCGCCGAGACGATCGGGAGGAGGACGGCGAGGACGGTCAGCACGGTGGCCGGGATGATCACGCCCACACGCTACAGCGCCCCGCTCACGCACGAAGTGCCTGTCAGAGGCGGGTGGTGGATCCGGACTGGAGCTCCCAGGGGAGCGACACCACGGCGTGCGCGGGGTAGGCCGCGAGCAGCGCGGCGAGGGGCTCGATCATGAGCGCCGGGGCCTGCTCGGGGTGCACGCACGTGCGGGTCACGCCCAGCCGCTCGTTGAGGCCGCAGTCGTGCACGCACAGCGCCACGAGCTGCAGGTCGCGCGGGATGACGAGGTCCGTGCGCTCCAGCTGCAGGTACACCTCGGGGCCCTGCTCGAGGTACGAGTAGATCGCGTCGACCCCGGCCGACGCGAGCGCGCGCAGCGCGTCGGCCAGATCGTCGCGGTCGCCGCCGGCGCGCACCACGACGGGCTGTCGTCCGGTCGCGGCGCACCACCGGCGGTACACGTCCTCGCCGACCTCGTCGCTCGGCCGGCCGCGGTGCTTCGTGAGCAGCCCCACCCGCGCGGCGCCGGCGCGGGCCAGCAGCTCCAGCCCTGCCCGAGCCGCGTCCTCGTACCCCGTGCGGATCTCGACACCGGCCGCTTCGGGAAGCGCGAGGTCGTTCGCGACGACCGGGATGCCGAGCCGTAGCGCCTCTCCCAGCACGGGGTCCGAGGCTCGCGGATCCGCGGCATAGACCGCGTCGAGCCGGGTCGAGCGGACGAGGTCTGCCCGGTCGGCCGGGATCACCGTCACCGTGAAGCCCCACTCGGCCGAGGCCCGCACGAGCGCCGTGAGCTGGCGCGCGTAGCCGATGGCCCAGCGATCCTCCGCATCGTGCTCGTGCCGGTCGGGCACGACGTAGCCGATCGACATCGTCCGCCCGCGGCGCAGGGCCGCGGCGTGCGCGTGCGGGATGTAGCCGAGCTCGGCGGCGATCTCCTTGATCCGGGCACGGGTGTCCGCGCGGAGACTGCCGCGGTCGTTGAGGGCCTGGCTGGCGGCGGCCGTGGACACGCCTGCACGCAGGGCGACGTCCTTCAGGGTGACCTCGCCCACGCCCATCCGCCGTTACTCGGGACGGTTGCCGGTCGTGGATTCGTCGCCGAGGTCGAACACGATCCGCGCGGCCAGGGCCCACGTGTCGCCGTCGCCCGCGGCCGCGAGCCGGTGGGCCTGGCCGATCAGCCGGTGCAGCAGCACACCCCCGAGGTGGCGGGCGGCGCGCTCGCCGTCGGTGTCGCCGCGGCCCTGGGCCCGCGCGACCTCCTCGTCGACCACGACCTGCAGCGCGTCGCGCATGGCGGTGACGGTGGGGGAGACCTCGCGCACACGCCGGTCCGTCGCGTGACGCTGCGCGGCGGATGCCACGATCTGGCGCGCTTCGTCGACCTCGGCGAACTCGTCGAGCGCCGCGTGCGCGCGGATCGTCTCGAGGTCGAGCAGCTCGACACCGGGGAGCTCGGCGACCGCGGGGTCGACGTTGCGCGGCATCCCGAGGTCGATCACGAGGCGGTATCCGTTCGCGACGTCGCGGGACAGGAGCTCCGCCGACACGGGGTACGCGCCGCTCGTCGTCGTGCAGGTGACGACGACGTCGGCGCGGGCGAGCTCGGCGGCGAAGCCGGACGCCTCCACCCAGCCGAGCTCGTGCTGCGTCGCGAAGCGCTCGCCGCGGCCCTCGTCGCTGACCGAATGCACGACGATGTCCTCGGCGCCGCGGGCGCGGAGGGCGGCGACGGATGCCGCCGCGAAGCGGCCGGTGCCGACGAGCACCACGCGCGCCGTGCTCCAGTCCGCGATGCGCGAGGAGGCGAGCTCGAGCGCGAGGCGCACGAGCGAGCGCCCGGCCTCGCCGACGCGGGCCGCGTTGCGGACCGCGCGAGAGGCCTCGCTCGCGCGCTGGAACAGGCTCTCGAGCCCCGGGGTGGTGAGGCCGTCGGCGCGGGAGCGCTCGTACGCGCGCCGCACCTGGCCGGCGATCTCGTCCTCGCCGACGGCGACCGATTCGAGGCCCGAGGCGACGGAGAACAGGTGGTGCGCGACGCCGTTTCCGGCGCGGAAGTCGACGGAGGTCCGCAGGTCCCGGTAGGGCAGCGCGGAGGCGGCGGCCAGCTCCTCCATGACGGAGTCCATCGCGGGGAGCACGGGCGCGTAGGGGCCGGCCTCGTCCAGCTCGAAGTACGCCTCGAAGCGGTTGCACGTGGAGAGCACGACGGCGCCGCGGATCGAGTCGTGGGCCGCGAGCAGGCGCGCGCCGACGGCGTCACCGACGGCGGACAGGCGCTCGAGAGCGTCGAACGACGTCGTACGGTGGCTGGCGGAGAGGGAGACGAGCACGAGTGGAGAGACCTCCTGGACGCTCGCTAGTATATCGATTAACTTCCATGCTCCTCCCTGCATCCCATCCCCTCACCGCGCACGCGACGGCTGATTCGCGCCTCGTCCGGGCGCTCCGGGGCGACCGTCCCGACGTGACGCCGGTGTGGTTCATGCGGCAGGCCGGGCGCTCGCTCCCCGAGTACCGCGAGGTCCGCGGGGACGGCGCGATGCTGGATGCCTGCCTCGATCCCGCGATCGCGAGCGAGGTCACGCTGCAGCCCGTGCGCCGCCACGGCGTGGACGCGGCCATCTTCTTCAGCGACATCGTCGTGCCGCTCGCGCTCGCGGGCGTCCGGGTCGAGATCGCGCCCGGGCGGGGTCCTGTCTTCGCCGATCCGGTGCGGACCGGCGCGGCGATCGCGGAGCTGACGCGCATCGATCCCGCCGTCGTGGCCGAGCGCGCCGAGCCCGTGGCCGAGGCCGTGCGCCGGACCGTCGCGCTGCTCGCGGACGAGTCCGAGCGCCGCGGCGAGCCCCTCCCGCTCATCGGGTTCGGCGGGGCGCCGTTCACGCTCGCCGCGTACCTCGTGGAGGGCGGCCCGTCGAAGGACCACCTCGCCGCCCGGCGGCTCCTGCACGAGGATCCCGCGGGCTGGGACGCGCTCCTCGCATGGCTCGCGGCCGTGACCGGCGCGTTCCTCGCGGTGCAGGTCGAGCACGGCGCGAGCGCCGCGCAGCTGTTCGACTCGTGGGCGGGCGCCCTGGCGCCGGACGACTACCGCGCGAGCGTGCTGCCCGCCTCGCGCGCCGCGCTCGATCCGGTGCGCGCGCTCCAGACGGCCGACGAGCAGCGCATCCCGCTCGTCCACTTCGGCGTCGGAACGGGGGAGATCCTCCACGACCTGGCCGCGGCCGGCGTCGATGCGGTCGGCGTGGACTACCGCGTCCCGCTGTGGGAGGCATCCCGGCGGGTCGGATCCCACCTGACGTTGCAGGGCAACCTCGACCCCGCGCTCCTGTTCGCGCCCGCACCCGTGCGGGAGGCCGCGGTCGCGCGGATCCTCCGCGACGGCACGACGGCCCGTGCGCACGTCTTCAACCTCGGGCACGGTGTGCCGGCCGAGGCGTCGCCCGACGTGCTGGGCGCGATCGTCGACCAGGTGCACGCGTGGCGGCCGTGACGAGCCTCCCGTCTCGGAGCGCGGCCGGCAGCATCGTCGATGACCCGGCCGGCACCGAGGTCGACGTGTGCGTGATCGGCGCGGGCGTCGCGGGACTCGTCGTCGCCGCCGAGGCCGCGCGCGCGGGCCTCCGGGTGACGGTGCTCGAGCGCGAGAGCGCAACGGGCGGCATCCTGCGGCCCCTGACGATCGAGGGCATCGAGGTCGACGCGGGTGCCGAGTCGTTCGCGCTGCGGACGGATGCCGTCGCCCGGCTCGCCGCAGACCTCGACCTGCCGCTCGAGCTGGTCGCCCCCGAGCCCGGCGGCGCGCACCTCGTCTTCTGCGGCTCCGACGGGGCGACGCACCGCGCGCCCCTGCCGGTCCGCACGATCCTGGGGATGCCGGCCGATCCGCTCGCCGCCGACGTCCGCGCCATCGTCGGCGACGAGGGCGCCCGCCGTGCCGCCCTCGAGCGGACTCTCCCGGCGGAGGACGGGCCGGAGCCGTCGCTTGACGCGCTTGCGCGCGAGCGTTACGGCGATGCGGTTGCGGATCTCCTCGTCGGAGCCGTCTGCCGCAGCGTCTACTCGCGGCCGGCCGCCGAGGTGCGGCTCTCCTCCGTGCACCCCGGGATGTGGCGGGCCTACCGCGAGCTCGGCTCCCTGACCGCGGCCGCCGCGTCCCTCGCACCGGAGGCGCGGCCCGGCAGCGCGGTGGGCGGTATCCGCGGCGGCGTGTGGCGTCTCGCCGCGGCGCTCCGGGCGGATGCCGAGGCCCACGGCGCGACCTTCGCGACCTCGGCCGACGTGACGGCGCTCGCCGACGTGCGCGCGCGCCACGTCGTCGTCGCCACGGGAGCCGCGGCCGCGCGTGACCTGCTCGGACTCGCGCCGACCGCGGCGACGGAGGTCGCGCTCTGCGTCGTGGGCCTGCGATCCGCGGCGTGGGACGCCCGCCCGCTCGGCTCCGGAGCGATCGTCGCGCCCGGGGTCCCCGCCCGCGCGAAGGCGCTCACGCACGTCGACGCGAAGTGGGGTTGGGTGCGCCGCGAGCTAGCCTCCGCCGCCCACGTCGTGCGGCTCTCCTCGGCGACGGCGGATGACGCGTGGATGACGGATCCCGCGCTCGTCGCGCGCGAGCTCGAGCTGCTGTCCGGCATCCCGCTCGGCCCCGACGAGCTGACGGACGTACACGTGGTCCGCTGGCGGGACGCGCTCGCGCCCGACGCGGACGAGCGCGCGCTCCTCGCCGCCCGCGCCCAGGAGCGGGGCGTTGCGATCGTCGGCACCGCCGTCGCCGGCACCGGCCTGGCATCCGTCATCCCCCACGCCCGCGCTGTGGCTGCGACTCTCGCCGCCCGCCTCACCCCCGTATCGACTCGAAAGGAAGCGGCCCGATGACCGAACCGGAGACCTTCGACCTGCACGGCTACACGATCTTCAGCATCCTCGGCGCGGCCGGGCCCGGTGCTCGCGTGGTCCCGGCCGACGCGGCGGACGAGCTGGATGCCGCGATCGCGCGCGTCGGCGAGGCCGGCGTCACCGTCCGCGGGCTGTACGACGTGACGGGCATGCGCGGCGAGGCCGAGGTCATGCTGTGGCTGCACGGGGAGGACCCTGCGGCGGTGCAGGCCGCTCTGCGGGAGCTGCGGCGCACGGCGCTGCTGCGCCCGCTCGTCTCGATCTGGAGCGCGATGGGCGTCCACCGCGAGGCCGAGTTCAACAAGCGCCACATCCCCGGTTACCTCCGCGGCGAGCGTCCGCGCGCGTGGCTGTGCGTGTACCCGTTCGTGCGCAGCTACGAGTGGTACCTGCTCGAGGAGAGCGAGCGCTCGGCGATGCTCGCGGAGCACGGGCGCAAGGGCGCGGCCTTCACGGACGTCGTCGCCAACACGGTGTCGACGTTCGCCCTCAGCGACTACGAGTGGCTCCTGCCGCTGGAGAGCGACGAGCTCCTCAGCCTCGTCGACCTCATGCGGGCCCTTCGCGCCACCGACGCGCGCCGCCACGTGCGCGAGGAGGTGCCCTTCTTCACGGGCCGTCGCGTCGAGGCGGCAGAGCTCGCGGAGGTGCTCACGCGATGAGCCCCGCGACGGACGCCTCGCCCGCGTTCCGGCCGAAGCCGGAGCGCGCGACGGGCGTCTACCGCGCGCCGGGTGCGGTCGTGCCGGGGGCCACGTCCGCGGTCGCGGACGGGCGTCCGTACGCGACGGATCCGGCCGGCTACGACGCGGTCCTCCTCCTCGGCTTCGGGGGTCCGGAGGGGCAGGACGACGTGATCCCGTTCCTGCGGAACGTGACGCGCGGCCGCGGCATCCCGGAGGAGCGCCTCGAGGAGGTCGCGCACCACTACCGTCACTTCGGCGGCGTCTCACCCATCAACGCGCAGAACGCCGCCCTCCGGGAGGCCGTCGAGCGGGAGCTCGCCGGGCGCGGGATGCCGCTGCCGGTCGCCCTCGGGAACCGGAACTGGGCGCCGTACGTGTCCGACGCCGTCCGCGACCTCGCCGATGCCGGGCACCGCCGCATCCTCGCGATCGCGACGAGCGCGTACAGCTCGTACTCCTCGTGCCGGCAGTACCGCGAGGATCTCGCGGACGCGCTGGAGGAGACCGGGCTCGGACCCGTGCTGCAGATCGACAAGGTGCGGCCGTTCTTCGACCACCCCGGCTTCGTGGCGCCGCTCGAGGCGGGTCTCGCCGGGGCGCTCGCGCAGCTGCGCGAGAGCGGCCTCGACCCCGCGGCGGAGGTCGAGGTGCTCTTCTCGACGCACTCGATCCCGGATGCCGATGCCGCGCTGTCGGGACCGTCCGAGCTCGAGCTCGGCCCGGGCGGCGCGTACGTCGCGCAGCACCGCGCGGTCGCCGAGGCGATCATGCGGCGGCTCGGGGACCCGGCCCCGTGGCAGCTCGTGTTCCAGAGCCGGTCCGGCCCGCCGTCCGTGCCGTGGCTCGCGCCCGACGTGAACGACGCGATCGCCGAGCTGCCCGCCCGCGGGCGGAAGGCCGTCGTCATTGTCCCGCTCGGGTTCGTGAGCGACCACATGGAGGTCCTCTGGGACCTCGACGGGGAGGCGACCGAGACCGCGGAGAAGCTCGGGCTCGTCGCGATCCGCACGGCGACGCCGGGCGTCGACCCGGCATACGTCGCGGGCCTCGCCGACCTCGTGGCGGAGCGGATCGAGGGGCGACCGGTCGCGGACCGCGCGCACCTGACCGAGCTCGGTCCCTGGTACGACGTCTGCCGGCCCGGATGCTGCGCCAACGCCCGGCTCGGCACGGGGCCCGCCCTCGCGGGGATCGAGCCGTGACCCGCGCGCTGCGCCTCGGGACGCGTGCGAGCCTCCTCGCGACGACGCAGTCCCAGCTCGTCGCCGACGCCGTCTCCCGGGCGACCGGCGCCGAGGTCGAGCTCGTGCGGATCACGACCCATGGCGACGTCGCGACCGGGTCGCTGGCCTCCCTCGGCGGGACCGGCGTCTTCGCGACGGCGCTGCGCGAGGCGCTGCTGGCGGGCGAGTGCGATTTCGTCGTGCACTCGCTCAAGGACCTGCCCACGGCGCCCGCGCCGGGGCTCGTGATCGGGGCGATCCCGACGCGCGCGCCCGCGAACGATGTGCTGTGCGCGGCCGTCCCGCTCGCGGAGCTGCCCGCCGGCGCCCGCGTGGGCACCGGCTCCCCGCGGCGCGCGGCGCAGGTGCGCCGCGCCCGGCCGGACGCCGAGGTCATCGACATCCGGGGCAACATCGACACGCGCCTGCGCAAGGTCGCGGAGGGCGAGTACGACGCGATCCTGCTGGCCGCCGCCGGGCTGACACGGATCGGACGCCTCGCCGAGGCCCGCGAGACGTTCGCGCTCGACACCTGGCCGACCTCGGCCGGACAGGGCGCGCTCGCCATCGAGGTGCGCGAGGGCGACCTCGACGCGGCGCTCGGGGACGGGCTGCGGCTCATCGCCGACGCGGACGCCACGGCGACGGCCCTGCTCGAGCGCGACGTGCTCGCCGAGCTCGAGGCCGGCTGCGCTGCCCCGGTCGGCATCAGCGCGCACGCCGACGCCGACGAGGTCGTGGTCATCGCGGAGGTCTATCGCGCGGACGGGCGGCGGAGCGTGCGCGGCGAGCGCCGCGTCCCCGCCGCCGAGGCCGCGGACGACGGGCCCCGTCGCGCCCACGCCGCCGCCCTCGTGCGCGAGCTCCTCGCCGCCGGCGCGGGCGACCTGGCCGACCTCGCCGGAGGCCGCGCGTGACCCTCGCCGGCCGTCGCGTGCTCATCCCGCGGGGCGGTGCCTGGGGCGAGCGCGTGCGCGCGGCCCTCGCGGCGCGCGGCGCCGAGGGCGTCGTCGCGCCTCTCATCGTGTCGGGCGCCCCGATCGACGTCGCCGCGCGCGACCGGGCGTTCCGCGCGATCGCCGACGCCGCGTACACCTGGCTCTTCGTCACGAGCGCCGCAAGCATCGACCAGCTCGCGGCGGAGGGCGTCGTCGTGCCGCCCGGGACACGGGTCGCCGTGGTCGGGGCTGCCACGGCCCGCGCGGCGAAGGATGCCGGCATCCCGGTCGCGTTCGAGCCGGCCGGGGCCTCGTCGGGCGCGGCGCTGGCCGCGCAGTGGTGCGCCGCGCACAGCCCGGACGGGCGCGTGCTCGTGCTGCGCTCGGACCTCGCGACCGCCACGGTCAGCGACGAGCTCGAGGCACGCGGCCACGCGGTCGACGTGTGCGTCGCGTACCGCACCGTGGGCGTGGACCTGGCCCCGGACGTGGACGAGAGCCTCCGTACGGGCGGCTTCGACGCGGTGCTCCTGACCTCGCTGAGCGTCGGCCGCGAGCTGCGCCGCCAGGTCGGCGCGCTGCCCGAGCGCACGGTCATCGCCTCGATCGGCCCCGGCACGACCCACGACGCCGGAGCCCTCGGCATCCGCGTCGACGTGACCGCCGCCGCCCAGTCGGTGGAGGCCATCCTGGACGCCCTCGACGCCCACTTCTCCCTCGACCCCGCCCTCTCCCGCGGCCCTGGCGAAAGAAACGAGACAGCATGACCGGCTTCCCGGCCCGCAGGCCCCGGCGCCTGCGCTCGAGCCCCGCGGTGCGCCGCCTCGTGGCGGAGCACGCGCTGATCCCCGCGCACCTCGTGCTGCCGGTGTTCGTCCGCGAGGGCGCCGAGCCGCAGCCGATCGCGAGCATGCCCGGCGTCGCCCAGCAGACGCTCGAGTCGCTGCCCGCCGTCGTCGACGAGGCGGCCCGCGCCGGACTCGGCGGCGTCATGCTCTTCGGGGTCCCCGACCACCGCGACGCGGAGGGATCCGGCGCGTGCGATCCGGACGGCATCCTCAACCGCGCGATCCGCGTCGCCGCGGATGCCGCGGCCGGCCGCCTCACGGTCCAGGCCGACCTGTGCCTCGACGAGTTCACCGACCACGGCCACTGCGGCGTGCTCGCCGCCGACGGCACGGTCGACAACGACGCGACGCTCGCGATCTATCGGCGCATGGCTGTCGCGCAGGCCGAGGCCGGTGCGGACCTGCTCGGGCTGTCCGGGATGATGGACGGCCAGGTCGCCGCCGTCCGAAGCGCGCTCGACGAGGCCGGACACGCGGACGTCCTCCTCCTCGCGTACTCCGCGAAGTACGCCTCCGCGTTCTACGGGCCGTTCCGGGATGCCGTGGCCTCGACACTCACCGGCGACCGCCGCACGTACCAGCTCGACCCCGCGAACGGTCGTGAGGGGCAGTTCGAGGCGGTGCTCGACGAGGACGAGGGCGCGGACATCGTCATGGTCAAGCCCGCTGGCCCGTACCTCGACGTGCTGACGCGCGTCGCCGAGCGCTCCGCCGTGCCGGTGTGGGCGTACCAGGTGTCGGGGGAGTACACGATGATCGAGACGGCCGCCGCGCACGGCTTCATCGACCGCGAGCGGGCGATCGGCGAGACGCTGATCGGCATCCGCCGGGCAGGCGCCGACGCGATCCTGACCTACTGGGCGATCGAGGTCGCCGGATGGCTGCGCGACGGACGGACGCTCGGATGACCGGCGCGCAGTCCTCCAACGAAGACCTCTTCGCCCGCGCCCGCGCCGTGCTGCCGGGAGGCGTGAACTCCCCGGTGCGCGCGTTCGGGCCCGTGGGCGGCACGCCTCCGGCGCTCGTGTCCGCCAGCGGAGCGTACGTGACGGATGCCGAGGGTCGCCGGTACGTCGACCTCGTGGCGAGCTGGGGTCCCGCGCTCCTCGGGCATGCGCATCCGCTCGTCGTCGCGGCCGTCCGCGAGGCCGCCGGCCGCGGTCTGTCGTTCGGTGCGACCACGCCCGGCGAGACCGAGCTGGCCGAGGAGCTCCGCGCGCGCGTGCCGCTCGCGGAGCGCGTGCGGCTCGTATCGACGGGCACCGAGGCGACGATGACGGCGATCCGCCTCGCGCGGGGAGCCACCGGCCGCGACCTCGTCGTGAAGTTCACCGGGCACTACCACGGGCACTCCGACGGCCTGCTGGCGCAGGCCGGCTCCGGGCTCGCGACGCTCGCGCTCCCGGCATCCGCGGGCGTCCCCGCTCCGATCGCGGCGCAGACGCTCGTCGTGCCCTACAACGACCCGGCCGCGCTCGCGGCGGTGTTCGACGCCCACCCGGGCCGGATCGCCGCCGTCATCGCCGAGGCCGCCGCCGCCAACATGGGCGTCGTCGCGCCGGCTCCCGGCTTCGCCGCGTTCCTCGAGCGGACCGCACACGCCGCCGGCGCGCTCGTCATCAGCGACGAGGTGCTGACCGGATTCCGCGTCGGCCCCGCCGGATACTGGGGCCTGCAGGAAGCCGCGGGGGAGACCCTGCGGCCCGACCTCCTCACGTTCGGCAAGGTCATCGGCGGCGGGCTCCCGGTCGCCGCGATCGGCGGGCGCGCCGAGCTCATGGACCTCCTCGCCCCGACCGGCCCGGTCTACCAGGCCGGGACCCTGTCCGGGAACCCGGTCGCGGTCGCCGCGGGGCTCGCGACCCTGCGTCTCGCCGACGCGGACGTGTACGCCCGCGTGGACGCGGCATCCGCTGTCCTCCAGTCGGCGGTGGGCGCCGCGCTGTCGGCGGCCGGTGTCCCGCACGTCGTGCAGACCGCGGGGAACCTCTTCAGCGTGTTCTTCGGCGAGCGGGTGGTCGGGGGAGTCCCGGACTACGAGACGGCGTCGCTGCAGGACACGGCCGCGTACGCGCGGTTCTTCCACTCGATGCAGGACCAGGGCGTGCTCCTGCCGCCGTCCGCCTTCGAGGCCTGGTTCCTGACCGCGGCCCACGACGCGGACGCCCTGGACCGGATCGCCGCCGCCCTCCCCGCCGCGGCCCGCGCCGCCGCCTCGGCCTGATGCGTCCCCGCCGCGCGGGTCAGGAGGCGACGGGGGCCTTCGGCTTCTGGATGAAGAGGGTCTCGGTCTGCTCGAGCTCCATGCCCTTCGTCTCGGGGACGCGCAGGAGCACGTAGATGAACGAGAGCACGGCGAACGCGGCGTACATCGCGTAGGTCAGCGGCAGCGACCAGCTCGACATCGTGGGGAAGCTCACGGTGATGAGGAAGTTCGCGATCCACTGCGCGCCGGCGGCGACGCCGAGCGCCTTGCCGCGGATGCGGCTCGGGAAGATCTCGCCGAGGAGGACCCACACGAGCGGTCCCCACGAGGCGCCGAAGCCGACGACGAACAGGTTGGCCGCGACGAGTGCGATCGGACCCCACGCCCCGGAGAGGTGCACGTCCTGCCCACTGCCCGTGGCGAACGAGAAGGCGATCGCCATCGTGGCGAGCGAGACCGCCATGATGATCGAGCCGGTGAGAAGGATGGGCTTTCGGCCGACGCGGTCGACGAGCCAGATCGCGATGAGCGTCACCAGCACGTTGAGGACGCTCGTGAAGACGGAGATCGCGAACGAGTTGGTCTGGCCGAACCCGACCGAGGCCCACAGGCTCGTCGAGTAGTAGAAGATCACGTTGATGCCGACGAACTGCTGGAACACCGACAGGATGATGCCGACCCAGACGATCCCCTGAAAACCCAGCACGGGGCCGCGGAGGGAGACGCCGGCGTTCTTCTTGTCGGTGTCGATCGTCGTCTGGAGGTCCTTGACGGTCTTGTCGAGGTCCACCGAGGGCACGAGCTGCGCGAAGATCGCCCGTGCCTCCTGGGTGCGCCCCTTCGTGAGCAGGAACCGTGGTGACTCCGGCACCGTGAACGACAGGATGCCGTAGACCGCCGACGGGACGACGCCGACGAGGAACATCCACCGCCAGGCTTCGAGGCCCCACCACAGCACGTCGTTCGCGCCGCCGGCGACGGTCGCGAGGACCGCGTTGGAAAGCAGGGCGGCGAAGATGCCGAGCGTGATCGCGAGCTGTTGCAGCGAAGCGAGCGATCCGCGGATCTGCCGCGGCGCGATCTCCGAGATGTAGGCCGGCGCGACCACCGAGGCGATGCCGATGCCGAGACCGCCGATGACGCGCCAGATCGCGAGGTCCCACGCGGCGAAGGCGAGCGCCGAGCCGATCGAGGAGACGAAGAACATGATCGCGCCGAGGAACATGACCCGCAGCCGGCCCCAGCGGTCCGACAGGTTGCCCGCGATGATGGCGCCGACGGCGCAGCCGAGGAGCGCGATGGCGACCACGAAGCCCGTGATGAACGTGTTCAGCGAGAAGTCGGTGGAGATCGAGTCGACCGCGCCGTTGATGACGGAGGAGTCGAACCCGAAGAGGAACCCGCCGACGGCGGCGGCGATCGAGAGACCGACTGCCCTCCTGCCGAACGGGCTGCGCATCGAGAAAGCGCCGGTGGGGAGGGCGTCGCTGCTGGTCACAGACCACACCCTAGCGTTCCCAGGAATCTCACGGCTCGGACGCATGGGCATGTCGCGAGCGCGCCCCGGATACAGTGAACGCATGTCCGTCCAGCTCCTCGGCGCCGCGCGGATCCGCGCCCTCGCCGCCGAACTGGACGTCACCCCGACCAAGAAGCTCGGCCAGAACTTCGTCGTGGATCCCGGCACGGTCCGTCGCATCGTCCAGATCGCGGAGGTCCAACCCGACGACGTCGTGGTCGAGGTCGGCCCGGGTCTCGGCTCCCTCACGCTCGCGATCCTCGAGACCGGCGCATCCGTCACGGCGGTCGAGATCGACCATCGCCTCGCCGCCCGGCTCCCGCGGACCGCGGCCGAGCAGGGCGTCCCGGACGGACGGCTGACCGTCGTGGACGCCGACGCCCTCGCCGTCACGGAGCTGCCGGGCGACCCGACGGTCCTGGTCGCGAACCTGCCGTACAACGTCTCGGTGCCGGTGCTCCTGCACTTCCTCGAGACGTTCCCGCGCCTGTCGCGCGGGGTCGTCATGGTGCAGGCGGAGGTGGGGGAGCGCCTGGCCGCCCCGCCCGGGAGCCGGGTGTACGGCGCGCCGAGTGCAAAGGCCGCGTGGTACGGGCCGTGGCGGTTGGCCGGGAACGTCTCGCGGCAGGTGTTCTGGCCCGTGCCGGGTGTCGACAGCGTGCTCGTGGCGTTCCACCGCGACCCGGTCGCGCGCGGCGACGAGGCCCTCCGCCGTCGCACGTTCACGGTCGTGGACGCCGCGTTCGGGCAGCGGCGGAAGATGCTGCGCCAGGCGCTGGCGGGGACGGTGGCGCCGACCGCCGCCGAGACCTCGGTGCTCCTCGAGCGCGTCGGCGTCGACCCCACCGCCCGCGGTGAGGCCCTCGCCATACCCGATTTCCAGCGGATTGCCGAGGCCTCCCCGGCCGCGGGGGTGCGCGGCTAGGCTCGGACCCGTGACCGAGGACGATCGCTTCCGCTTCACCGCCCCGGACCTCCACCGCCCGTACACCGCGGCGGACGACCGCTATGCCGCGACGACCTACCGCCAGGTCGGGACTTCCGGCCTCTACCTCCCCCCGATCTCGCTGGGGCTGTGGTGGAACTTCGGCGACAACGTGCCCTTCGACCAGCAGCGCGCGGTGCTGCGCCACGCGTTCGATCGCGGAATCACGCACTTCGACCTCGCCAACAACTACGGTCCGCCGTACGGGTCGGCGGAGACGAACTTCGGCCGGATGATGCGGGAGGACTTCCGTCCGTACCGCGACGAGCTGATCGTCTCGTCGAAGGCCGGCTACGACATGTGGCCCGGTCCGTACGGAAACCACGGCTCGCGGAAGTACCTCCTCGCGAGCGCGGACGCCTCGCTCGCCCGGATGGGTCTGGACTACGTCGACCTCTTCTACTCGCACCGCGTCGACTCGCTGACCCCGGTGGAGGAGACGATCGGCGCGCTCGACACGCTCGTGCGGCAGGGGAAGGCGCGCTATGTCGGGATCTCGTCGTACAGCGCCGAACGCACCGTGGTCGCGACCGCCGTGGCGCGCAGCCTCGGTACGCCGCTCGTCATCCACCAGCCGTCGTACTCGATCCTCAATCGCTGGATCGAGGACGGGCTGACCGGGGTCCTCCGCCAGGAGGGCCTGGGTGCGATCGCGTTCACCCCGCTCGCGCAGGGCCTCCTCACCGACAAGTACCTGGGCGACGGCACCGCGCGCCGACCCGTCCGGGGCTCCGCGCCGGAGAGCCTTCCCGCCGATGCCGTCGCAGCGCTGCGGACCCTGAACGAGATCGCGCGGGCACGCGGGCAGTCGCTCGCCCAGCTCGCGATCCAGTGGGTCCTGCGCGACCGGGTCGTGGCATCCGCCCTCATCGGCGCCTCTTCGCCGGGGCAGCTCGACGAGAACCTCGGTGCGCTGTCCGGTCCGGCGTTCGTCGCCGAGGAGCTGGAGCGGATCGACGCCGTATCGGACGCCTTCGCGGGAACGCGGGACGTCAATCTCTGGGCGGAGTCGTCGGACCGGTGACGGATGCAGCCGCCTCCGTCCATGTCCGCGCGCCGGGCAAGCTGAACCTGTTCTTCCGCGTCGGCGCGCTGGGGTCCGACGGGTATCACGACGTCGCGTCGGCGTATCAGGCCGTCTCCCTCTTCGAGGACCTCTGGGCCCGCCCGGCCGACGACTTCTCCGTCGAGGTGGCCGGCACCGTCGACATCGGCAGGGTCCCGCTCGACGAGAGCAACCTCGCCCTGCGCGCGGCGCGGCTGCTCGCCGACGAGACGGGGACGCGCCGTGGTGTGCGACTCACGATCCGCAAGGGCGTGCCGGTCGCCGGCGGCATGGGCGGCGGCTCCGCGGATGCCGCGGCCGCGCTCGTCGCGTGCGACGCGCTGTGGGGCACGGGCCTGTCGGCCGAACGGCTGCACGCGCTCGCCGCGCGGCTCGGGGCGGACGTGCCGTTCGCGCTCGCCGGCGGCACGGCGGTGGGCCTGGGCCGCGGGGACGAGCTGAGGCCCGCCGAGGTGAGCGGCCGCTACGACTGGGTGCTCGTGACGAGCGCCGCGGGCCTGTCGACGCCCGACGTTTACCGGGCGCTCGACGCGCAGCGCGACCGCGGCGACGCCTCGCCCCCGCCCGCGGTGCCCGAGGTGCACGCGGACGTCCTCGCGGCGCTGCGCGCCGCGGACGCGGAGGCGCTCGCGGCGGCGATCCGGAACGACCTGCAGTCCGCGGCCGTCGAGCTGCGGCCGGAGCTCGCGGACACGCTGGCGTCGGGGGAGCGGCTCGGCGCGCTCGCGGGCATGGTGTCCGGCTCCGGGCCGACGGTCGCGTTCCTGACGCGCGACGAGGAGCACGCGGTCGACCTCGCCGCGGACCTCCGCGCGGAGGGGCGCCAGGCGCTCCGCGTGCACGGCGGGCCCGTGGAGGGCGCGCGGATCGTGTCCGTGCAGGGCCGTGGGCGCGACGAGGGGACGCGGGGATGACGGACGGATACCTCGACCTGCCGGTCGATGAGCGCTCGCGCGAGGTGCTCGCCGCGCGCGGGCTCGACCTCCGGCTCGTGCCGGGCGACGACGACGCCGCGTTCGACGCGTGGTCGCAGTCCCAGTCCCGCGGGTTCCTGGAGTCCGAGCGCACCCCGTCGCAGCTCGCGGCGATGCGGCAGCGCGCCGCCGAGCGCCGCACGACCGGCGTCTACGACCCGCGCGGCGCGGAGCCCGAGCGGCCGGTGGGCACGATCGCGTCCTGGCCGACGGAGCTGAGCGTCCCCGGCGGCATCCTCCCCTCCTGGGCGATCTCGAGCGTCACGGTCGCCCCGACGCATCACCGTCGCGGGATCGCCCGCGCGATGATGGAGGCCGAGCTGCGCACGGCGCAGGCGCTGGGCGTGCCGATGGCCTCGCTCACCGTGACCGAGTCGACGCTCTACGGCCGCTACGGCTTCGGCCCCGCGGCGGACAGCGCCGCGTGGCGGCTGGACGTACGGCGCGCGGGCTGGATCGGTCCCGAGGCCTCGGGCCGGCTCGACTTCGTGAGCCGCGACGAGCTCCGCCGGCTTGCGCCGGAGGTGCACGAGCGCGCCCGTCCCGGGTGGCCAGGGGAGGTCGTGGTGCCCGCGGCCGAGTGGGACGGGCTCGTCGGCACCCGCCCCGACGTCACCGACGACGCCGCGGTCCGCGCGGTGCGGTACACGGCGCCCGACGGTGTCGTCCGCGGCCTCGTCGCCTATCGGATCCAGGAGAACCGTGAGGACTTCTCCCGCTCGCTCGCGGAGGTGTCCTACCTCGTGGCGGAGGATGCCGACGCCTACGCGGCGTTGTGGCGGTTCCTCGTCGAGCTCGACTCGGTCGCCGAGCTCCGGGCCACCGAGCTGTCGGTCGCCGAGCCCGTGCGCTGGATGATCGCCGACCAGCGCGCCGCGACGGTCACGGTCCGCGAGCACCACTACCTGCGCATCCTCGACGTCCGCGCCGCCCTCGCCGGGCGCGCCTATGGGGGGCCGGGCGTGCTCGCGCTCGACGTGACCGACCCGACCGGGCTCGCCGGCGGCCGCTGGCTCCTCGCCGCCGACGCCGACGGCACCGCTGAGGTGGCGGAGTGGACGGATGCCGAGGCCCCGCGCGACGCGGTCGTCGTGCACACCTCGATCGCGGACCTGTCGTCGATGTACCTCGGCTCGGTGTCGCTCGCGACCCTCGCCGCGGCCGGACGCGTCCGCGCATCCGACCCCGCCGCGGCCGCGCGCGTGCTCGGCTGGCACGTCCCGGCGCGCCTCAGCTTCTGGTACTGACCGGAATGCGTGTTACCCCGGATGACCGCCGTTCGTCGTGACACCGCTCCATGTCGGCGGGGTCGGTTACGCTCGGAAACCACCACACGTCTGAGGCGGGGACCTTCCCGTCCGATGAACGGAGGAGCCGCAGCGTGATCGAGTTCCGAGCCGTGTCGAAGACGTTCCCGGACGGGACGACCGCGGTGAAGGAGTTCAGCCTCGTCCTCCCCGCGCACAAGACCACGGTCTTCGTGGGGTCCTCCGGCTGCGGCAAGACCACGCTGCTGCGGATGATCAACCGCATGGTCGACCCGACGTCCGGCACGATCGAGATCGACGGCGAGGACATCGCGAAGCGCCGGCCCGTGCAGCTGCGGCGCAGCATCGGCTACGTCATGCAGAACTCCGGGCTCCTGCCGCACTTCACCGTCGTCGACAACATCGCGACGGTGCCGGTCCTACAGGGCACCGGCCGCCGGGCCGCCCGCACGCGGGCGCTCGAGCTCATGGAGACCGTGGGCCTCGACCGCGCGCTCGCCGGCCGGTATCCGAGCCAGCTCTCCGGTGGCCAGCAGCAGCGGGTCGGCGTCGCGCGCGGGCTCGCGGCCGACCCGAACATCCTGCTCATGGACGAGCCGTTCGGCGCCGTCGACCCGATCGTCCGCGCCGAGCTGCAGCGCGAGCTCATCCGCCTGCAGGAGGAGATCGGGAAGACGATCGTGTTCGTCACCCACGACATCGACGAGGCGTTCCTCCTCGGCGACCAGGTCGCGATCCTCCAGGTCGGCGGGCACATCGCCCAGGTCGGCAGCCCCAGCGAGATCATCGAGGCGCCCGCGAACGAGTTCGTCGCGAGCTTCATCGGCGCCGAGCAGGGCAAGCGGGCCCTGCACGTCCGGCAGACGGACGCCGGCGCGGTCCTCGTCGACGGGCAGGGTCGCACGCAGGGCGTGCTCGTCGAGGAGCGCACCGCGGGGAGCGACGTGTCGTGAGCTGGGTCTTCGACAACATCGACCTCATCCTGCAGCTCTCGGTCGACCACCTGCGGCAGAGCCTCATCGCGGTCGTCATTGGCGTCGTGCTGTCGCTGCCGCTCGGATGGATCGCGTGGCGCCTCCGGCTCCTGCGCGCGCCGATCGTGATCGTCACCGGCCTGCTGTATACGATCCCGTCGCTCGCGCTCCTGATCCTGCTGCCCACCGTGCTCGGGATCAGCGCGTTCAACGAGGTCAACCTCGTCATCACGCTCGCCGTGTACAACGTCGCGCTGCTCGTGCGGGCGGTCGTCGACGGGCTCGACGCCGTCGACCCCGAGGTGCGGCTCGCCGCCACCGCGATGGGCTACGGGTCCGGGCGCCGGTTCTTCGCCGTCGACCTGCCGCTCGCGGCCCCCGTCATCCTCGCCGGCCTCCGGGTCGCGACCGCCAGCACGATCGCGCTCGCGACGGTCGGCATCCTGGTCGGCGTCTCCAACCTGGGGTACCTCTTCACGAACGGTCTGCAGCGGCGCATCATCCCCGAGGTGCTCGCGGGCATCGTCGCGGTCGTCGTCATCGCGATCGTGCTCGACCTCCTGCTCGTGCTGCTCGGCCGCCTCCTGCTGCCGTGGTCCCGTCGCGCGGGCCGGCGGCGGGCGTCGCGCGCCGCGCTGAAGGCGAGCGTCGCGTGAACCCGTACCTCGACGCGATCGCGTGGATCTTCTCCGGGCAACAGCTCCCGGGCCTCCCGAGCATCCCGGAGGCCCTCGGGCAGCAGCTCCTGTTCACGTTCGGCTCCGTGCTCGTCGCGGCGGTCATCGCCGTCCCGCTCGGCTGGCTCGTCGGCCACACCGGGCGCGGCCGCGACATCGCGGTCGTCATCTCCGGCGCCGCGCGCGCGATCCCCTCGTTCGGCCTCCTGATCCTGCTCGTCCTCGTCTTCGGCGTCCTCCACAAGCCGGAGGCGGCGGTCGTGACGTTCGTGATCCTGGCGATCCCGTCCCTGCTCGCCGGCGCGTACAGCGGGCTGGAGGCGATCGACCGGTCGACGATCGACGCGGCGCGCGCCGTCGGGATGACGGAGTGGCAGATCCTGTGGCGCGTCGAGGTGCCCCTCGGGCTCCCCCTGCTGATCGGCGGCCTCCGCGCGGCGACGCTCCAGGTCGTCGCGACCGTGACGATCGCGGCGTACGTGGGGCTCGGCGGTCTCGGCACGTACATCATCACGGGGCTGCCGCTGCGCCGGCTCGACATGGTGCTCGGCGGCGCCATCCTCGTCGCGGCCCTCGCCCTCGTGCTGGACGGGATCTTCGCGATCCTGCAGCGGCTCGTCGTCCCGCGCGGCGTCCGCGTCCGGAAGAGCCGCCGCGCCGCCCGCCCCGTTCCGTCCCCCGCCACCTAGACCCGCACGAGACCCGCACCAGACCCCGCATCACACCGAAGAAAGAGGAGAAGACGATGTCCACACGTCGCATCACCCGGCTCGCCGGCCTCGGCGCCGCTATCGCGGCGACGGCCCTCGTGCTCGCCGGCTGCGCGTCGAGCAACCCGCTCGCGGCCCCCACCAGTTCCGGCTCGAGCGACACGATCGTGGTCGGCTCGCAGGCCTACTACTCGAACGAGATCATCGCGGAGATCTACGCCCAGGCGCTCGAGGGCGCCGGCTTCACGGTCCAGCGCCAGTTCAACATCGGCCAGCGCGACGCGTACCTGCCGTCGCTCGAGAACGGCAGCGTCACGGTGTTCCCGGAGTACACCGGCAACCTGCTGCAGTACTACGACAAGACCGCGACCGAGACCTCGCCTGACGCGGTCTACGCCGCGCTCCAGAAGGCCCTGCCGGCGAACCTGACGGTGCTCGACCAGTCGACCGCGACCGATCAGGACTCGTACACGGTCACGCAGGCCTTCGCCGACCAGTACGGCCTCAACACGATCGCCGACCTGTCGAAGGTCACCGTGCCGCTCACGCTCGGCGGCCCGCCGGAGCTCGCGCAGCGTCCCTACGGCCCGACGGGCCTGAAGAGCACGTACGGCATCGACGTCGGGTTCAAGGCGACCGGCGACACGACCGTCGAGGATCTCGTGGCGGGCAACGTCAACGTGGCGGACGTCTTCACGGCCGACCCGAAGATCGCGACCGACCACCTGAAGTCGCTGTCCGACCCGAAGGGCCTGATCCTCGCGTCGAACGTCGTGCCGCTCGTGAGCAAGAACATCGCGGACAAGATCGCGCCCACGATCAACAAGGTGAGCGCGGCCCTCACGCCTGCGGGCCTCGTCGCGCTGAACGTGCAGAGCACGGTCGACCAGAAGTCGGCGGCCGACATCGCGAAGCAGTGGCTGCAGCAGAACAACCTGCCCTGATCTCCTCGCGCGTCTGAGGGCCGTCCGGGAATCGTCCCGGGCGGCCCTCGTCGTCCCGGGCGAGGGTAGGCTCGCCCACGGACGGCGCTCGCCCAGGGACCCAGGAGGAACGATGCGTGCAGTGGTGGGCGATCTCGTGATCGCCGAAGCCCCCCGGGAGGATCTCGTCTCCATCGAGGGCAACTGGTACTTCCCCGCCGGGAGTGTGACCCCGGGCATCCTGGAGTCGACCCCGACCCCCTACACGTGCGCGTGGAAGGGCGAGTGCCAGTACTGGTCCGTGCGCACGCCGGAGGGCGAGGTCCTGCAGGACGTGGCGTGGAGCTACCCCGAGCCGTACCCGAGCGCGATCGACAAGGTCGGCACCGACTTCTCGGGCCACGTCGCCTTCTGGCGCGGCGTCCGCGTCCTCGACGACTGACCGCGCGTCCGCCCGGGGCGGTTGCCATCCGCGAGACTCGTGTCTCACCGCGGATGCCGAGTCTCGCGCGGGTGAGTACTAGTTGGTGACGGAGCGGACGTCGGCGACGACGAGCAGCGGCACGCCGGTGGGGAAGCCGGGCGGCGGGGTGGTGAAGCCCTCGCTGGCGGGGATGATGCCCGCGAGGCGCGTGTTCGGGGTCGCGCACGTGAGCACCTTCACGATGCCGACGGGCGTCTGCGCCGGGTCGAGCACGAACTTCTGCGGCGAGCCGCCGACGGTCGTCACGATCTCCGCGCCGGTCACGCCGTTGAAGATCGCGTAGTCGGCGGTCACGGTGCTTCCCGGCTGGGCGGCGGGGCCGGCGTCGCCGGGGATCCGGACGCTGCGCTGGGTCGTCTTCACGCCCGTGTAGACGGAGGAGATGTCCGCGACCATGTAGTCGCTGCCGAACCCGCCCTGCGCCACGAGCAGGGCGATCTCGCCGGTGCCCTCATCGGTGGCCGCGCACGCGGGGCTGTTGGTCGGCGCGGGAGCCGCCGTGGCGGAGCCCGTCGGCACCGGGGTGGCGGCGGCGCAGCCGGCCGTGGCCGTCGCGACGAAGATCAGGGCGAGGAGGGTCGAGGCGGTTCTGCGCACATGCCGACTGTAGCGGGGTCCGTACGCTTGTCGTGATGGCGCATCTCCTCGGGGCCGAAGCCCTGCATCTCGAATACCCCACCAAGGTCGTCTTCGATGCCGTCACCCTCGGCGTGAACGAGGGCGACCGCATCGGGATCGTCGGCCGCAACGGCGACGGCAAGTCGAGCCTGCTGGCGATGCTCGCCGGCCGGCGCGAGCCCGACGGCGGGCGGGTCACCGTGCGCGGCGGTGTGACGATCGGCGTGCTCGACCAGGCCGACACCCTCGACGACGACCGGACGGTGGGCGCCGCGGTCGTCGGCGACACCCCGGAGCACGAGTGGGCCGGCAACCCGCGCACGCGAGACGTGATCGCCGGCCTCGTCGGCGACCTGCCGTGGGATGCCGCGATCGGGTCGCTCTCGGGCGGTCAGCGCCGCCGGGTCGCGCTCGCCGGGCTGCTGGTGGGGGACCACGACATCCTGGCGTTGGACGAGCCGACCAATCACCTCGACGTGGAGGCGATCGCCTGGCTCGCCGAGCACCTGAAGCGTCGGTGGGCCGCGAACGCGGGCGGGCTGCTCGTCGTCACCCACGATCGCTGGTTCCTCGACGAGGTGTGCACCGCGACGTGGGAGGTCCACGACCGGATCGTCGAGCCGTTCGAGGGCGGCTACGCGGCGTACATCCTGCAGCGCGTCGAGCGCGACCGGATGGCGGCGGCCACGGAGGCACGCCGCCAGAACCTCGCGCGGAAGGAGCTCGCGTGGCTGCGCCGCGGCGCCCCGGCCCGCACGTCGAAGCCGAAGTTCCGCATCGACGCGGCGAACGCCCTCATCGCGGACGTGCCGGAGATCCGCGACGCGGTGCAGCTGCGCTCGCTCGCCGTCTCGCGGCTCGGCAAGGACGTCGTCGATCTGCTCGACGCGTCCGTCGCCTACGGCGACACGACGGTGCTGCGGGATGTCGAGTGGCGGATCGCGCCGGGGGAGCGGACCGGCATCCTCGGGGTCAACGGCGCCGGCAAGTCGACGCTCCTCGGGCTCGTGGACGGCTCGGTCCTCCCGTCCTCCGGCCGCGTGAAGCGCGGCAAGACCGTGAAGGTCGCGACCCTCACGCAGCGGCTCGACGAGCTCGAGGAGCATCTGAACGACCCGGTGCGTACCGTGCTGGCGGGCCTGCGGACGAGCTACACGTTCGGTGCCGGGTCGAAGGCCCAGGAGCTGACGCCCTCGCAGCTCCTGGAGCGTCTCGGCTTCGCGAGCGCACAGCTCTCCACTCCCGTGAAGGATCTCTCCGGAGGCCAGCGCCGCCGGCTGCAGCTGCTGCTGATCCTGCTCGACCAGCCGAACGTCCTGATCCTCGACGAGCCCACGAACGACCTCGACACCGACATGCTCGCCGCGATGGAGGACCTGCTCGACTCCTGGCCCGGAACGCTGCTGGTCGTGAGCCACGACCGCTACTTCCTGGAGCGGGTCACGGACCAGCAGTTCGCCATCCTCCCCGGCGCCGACGGCGCGGGCCGCCTCCGGCACCTCCCCGGCGGCGTCGACGAATACCTCCGCCTCCGCGCGCTCGAGGAGCGGACCGCTCGTCCCGCCGGGGGGTCGAGCACGTCCGCCGCGGTGGGATCCGGCCTGTCGGGCGCCGACGAGCGCGCGGCCCGCAAGGAGCTCGCCGCCGCCGAGCGAAAGCTCGAACGCCTTGCCGAGCGGGTTGCCGAGGTCCACGAGCGGATGGCCGCTCATGATCAGAGCGACTACGCCGGACTCGGGCGTCTGGCCGACGAGCTCCGCGCCGTCGAGGCCGAGCAGGCCACACTGGAGGAGCGCTGGTTCGAGCTGTCGGAGCTCGTCGGCTGACGCGAGGGGGCTACCCCATGAGCCACTGCTGGTTGCGGCCTCCGTTGCAGGTCCACTGGTTCATGCCGGCGCCGTTCGCGGTCGAGTTGCCGTAGACCTCGAGGCACTTGCCGCTGTTGACGTTGACGAGGGTGACGTAGCCGCCGACCGTGGCGGTCTTGGTCCACAGCTGGTTCGTGCCGGCGTTGCACATGTGCTGCGTCGCCGCGGTGCCGTTCGCCGTCGAGAACCCGTACATCTCCAGGCACAGGCCGCTGTAGGCGCTGACGATCTCGTAGTTGCTGCCGACGGCGGTGAAGTTCCACGCCTGGTTCGCGCCCGTGTTGCAGACGCCCTGGTCGATCGGGGCGTCCTGTGCGGTGCTGAGGCCCCAGAGGTCGGCGCACATGTTGCTGTTGCCGTTCTGCAGCTTGTAGCCGGAGGTGACTCCGAGCGGCGGATCGAACTGCGGCCAGCCGCTCGACGCCCAGTTGACCTTGCGGATGTCGAGGCTTTCGAGGCCGTTGTTGTTCGCGTCGTAGTAGTGGTACGCGAGATACGTCGAAGAGCCGTCGGTGTAGACGTCACCGCCGCCGGCGCCCACCTTGGGGCTCGGACCCGTGAGCACGGTGAGGCCCGCGTTGCCGGACGAGTCGGTCATGGCCGTCCCGTTGGCGTCGACGTACGGGCCGGTCACGCTCGTGGAGCGCGCGGCGACGGTCCAGTAAGTGCTGTTGACGCCGCGGCAGCACTGGCCGCGCGAGCCGAGGAGGTAGTAGTACCCGTCGTGGTACGTGATCGTGGTGCCTTCGGTGTTCTTCGTCAGGTACCACATGGTCGTGTTCGTCGTGGAGAGCTTCCCGGTGACCGGGTCCAGCATGTGCATGTACACGCCGCCGAACGAGCCGGTGGAGAGGTAGTAGTTGCCGTCCTGGGCCTGGATGACATCGGGGTCGATCGGGAAGTTGACGTCGGTGATCTCACCCTGGTCGGTCCACGGTCCCGTGATGCTCGACGCGGTGGCGAGGCCGACGGCGGCCTTCGGAGTGGGGTTGAACGTGGCGGCCGAGTAGTAGAGGTAATACGTGCCGTTGATGTAGTTGATGTCCGGACCCCAGATGTTCCGGTAGCGGTTCGGCAGCGCGGTGTCGATCCAGCTGGGGTTGGTGTCCCAGACGTTGTTGATCTTCGTCCACGGCCCGTTCGCGGAGCCGCACGATTGGTGCGTGGTGGGCGCGCCGCTCGGGTCGTTGGGGTCGTTCTCGAACCCGGTCGAGAACGCGTAGTAGCAGGAGCCCACCTTGATCACGCTGGGATCGTGGATGCGATCGCCGCCGGTGAGGGCCTGAGCGGGTGCGGCGGTGAGCGCGACGCCCACCCCGCTGAGGACGAGCGTGAGCAGCAGCATCAGCGCGCCCACGAGGAGAAGGCGCGCTCCGCGAGCGCGCCCGAACATCATTGTCATCTGCATCTGGGGACTCCGTTGTCTCGGTGTGCGGGATCGAACGAGGTCATCCTGGCAGTTTTGAAGCGCTTAAACAACAGCTTTCGTATCGATTCGCCGAAGGTCGACCACGGACCACGACGCGGCGGGGAGGGTGAGGGAGAGGCGCTGCGCGGCGAACTCCGCGGTGGGGTTCGCCGCGGGCGTGACACGGTCCGGATCGTCGAGCGTGTTGCGGGCGCGGAGGTCCGCATCGGCCAGCGTGAGCGCGCCGGTCAGCTCCAGCTCGGTGAAGGCGGCGAGGTCGACGTCGAGCCGCGTTTCCTCGCCCGGGCTCCGGTTGACGACGAAGATCGACAGCGTCTCGCCGCCGTCGACCGCGGCAACGCTGACCCGGGGCACCTCACCGTAGTCGGCGGTGCGGTGGGTGGGCGACTCGATCCGGGGCTCCAGCGCGACGCCGCCACCGCGCTGGGACGTCAGCGCGAACGGATAGAACGTCGTCTGCCGCCAGGCCGGTCCGCCGGGCTCGGTCATGATGGGCGCGATCACGTTGACGAGCTGCGCGAGGCTCGCCGCCGCCACCCGGTCCGCGTGGTTCAGCAGCGAGATGAGGAGGCTTCCGACGACGACCGCGTCGGCGACGTCGTAGCTGTCCTCGAGGAGGCGCGGGGCCCGCGGCCACGTCGCGATGTCGGTGATCCGCTCGCTGCTCTCGAAGCGCTCCTGGTACCAGACGTTCCATTCGTCGAAGGAGATCATCATCTTCTTCGTGCTGCGTTTCTCCGCGGCGACCGCGTCGGCGGTGGCGACAACGGCCTCGATGAAGCGGTCCATGTCCACGGCCGACGCCAGGAAGCTCGCCGTGTCGCCGTCCTTCTCGTACCAGTACGCGTGGCACGAGACGTAGTCGACGAGCTCGTAGGTGTGCTGGAGCACCGTGCGCTCCCACGAGCCGAACGTCGGCATGTGCGCGCTGGAGCTTCCGCACACGACGAGTTCTACGTTCGGATCGAGTTGCCGCATCGCGCGGGCGGTCTCGGCGGCGAGCTTGCCGTAGTCGTCGGCGCTGCGGTGGCCGAGCTGCCACGGCCCGTCCATCTCGTTCCCGAGGCACCAGATGCGCACCCCGAAGGGCTCTGGATGCCCGCCCGCGGCGCGACGGCGGGTCAGGGTCGTCGGGGTCGGCGCGTTCGCGTACTCGAGGAGGTCGAGCGCGGCCTCGACCCCGCGCGTGCCCAAGTTGACGGCGAGCATCAGCTCGCCGTCGACCTGCTCCAGCCACGCCGCGAACTCGTGGAGCCCGACCTCGTTCGTCTCCGTCGAGTGCCACGCGAGGTCGAGCCGCGTCGGCCGCTCCTCGCGCGGGCCGACGCCGTCCTCCCAGCGGTAGCCGGAGACGAAGTTCCCTCCCGGATAGCGGACCGTGGTGACCCCGAGCTCGCGGACGAGGTCGATGACGTCGCGGCGGAAGCCGTCCGGGCCGGCGCTCGGATGCCCGGGCTCGTAGATCCCGTCGTAGACCGCCCGACCGAGATGTTCGATGAACGAGCCGAAGAGCTCGCGGCGGACGGGCCCGATCCGGCGGGACGGATCGAGCGCGACGCGGACGACGTCGGTCACGGCCTCAGTCGACGAGCCAGGTCTGGTTGGCGCCGCCGTTGCAGGACCAGAGGTTCGTGGCCGCACCGTTCGTCGTGGAGTTCCCGTAGACCTCGAGGCAGAGGTTCGAGGAGGTGTTCACGATGCTGCGGTAGGCGCCGATCGTGGGGCTGATCGTCCACAGCTGTGTGGCGCCGGTACCGCACGTCTGCTGCACCATGACGGCGCCCGCGACGGCGCTGCCGGAGGGCTGGAGGCACTTCCCGCTGTTGACGTTGACGATCTGGTAGCTGGATCCGGATGCCTGCAGCTGCCACTGCTGGTTGGTCCCGCCGTTGCAGTTGCCCTGATCCACCGCCGCGCCGTCCGCGGTGCTGAGCCCCCAGACGTCGAGGCAACGGGAGTCGTGCTGGACCTGGAGCACGAGGTTCGTCTTCCCCAGCGGACTGTCGAGGATCGGCCAGCCGCCCGAGAACGTGAGCTGACGGATGTCGAGCGTGGCCTGCCCGTTGTTGTTCGCGTCGTAGTAGTGGTACGCGAGGAAGGTCGAGGACCCGTCCGTGTAGGCATCCCCGCCGCCCGCGGCGACCCGGGGCCACGCGCCGCTGAGGACGCGGGTGCCCGCGCCGCTCGTGAGTGCGTTACCGGCCTGGTCGTAGTACGGCCCGGTCACCGAAGTCGCTCGGCCCACCTTCGTGAAGTACGTGCTGTTGGTGCCCTGGCAGCAGTTGCCGGCGGATCCGAAGAGGTAGTAGTAGCCGCCGTCGGCGACGATCGAGGCGCCCTCCATGCCGGTGGCGATCTTCCAGAGGTTGTTGTCGGTCGTCGACAGCTTCCCGGTGGTCTCGTCCAGGACGTGCATATAGACGCCGCCGCCCGTGAACGACCCCCACGCGATGTAGAGGCGTCCGTCTCCACCGCGGACCACGTCCGGGTCGATCGGGTAGTTCACGTTCGTGACCATGCCCTGGTCGGTCCAGGGGCCGGCGGGAGTGCTCGCCGTCATGAGGCCCATGACCGCGGTCGAGGTCCCCCACTTCGACGCGGCGTAGTAGAGGTGGTAGACGCCGTTGAAGTAGTCGACGTCGGGCGCCCAGATGTTCGGCGGCGTCGAGCCGAGCGCCGTGGTGATCCACGCGGGGGTGGAGCTCCACACGTTGCCGATCTTGCTCCACCCGGTGGCCGGCGTCGCGTCGCACGTGCGGTGGATCGTGATGGCGCCGGACGGGTCGTCGCTGTCGTTCTCGAAGCCGGTGGAGAACCCGTAGTAGCAGCCATCGGCCTTGATGACGCTCGGATCGTGGAAGAGCACGTTGCTGCCGGTGAGCGCCGTGGCCGGCGCGGCGGCCGTCAGCGCGGTCGCGAGGGTGAGGACCGCGGCGGCCGCCGACGCCCACAGGGCGCGGCGGATCCTCGGTCGGCGGTGGGTGTCATCCATGTGCGTGAACCTCTCTGTTCTCGGCAACGGTGTCGGAGACGGGGGCGAGCAGGGTGTGGGCGCCGGGCAGCAGGATGGCGTCGGGCCGGCCGGGCAGCCGGACCACGGCCTCCGTGTCCTCGGGCACGCGGACGTCGACGATGAGCGTGTCGTCGTGGATGCGCCAGTCGACCGAGACCGGTCCGTGCGGCGTCCGGAGCGCGGCGGAGGCCCACGTCAGGCCGCCGCCCGGCCGCGGAGCGACGAGGATGCGGGCGTAGCCGGGCTCGAGGGGGGCGATGCCGCCGATCGATCGGTGCATCCAGTCGGCGACCGCGCCCAGGGCGTAGTGGTTGAAGCTCGTCATCTGGCCGGGGTTGATGCTGCCGTCGGGCAGCATCGAGTCCCAGCGCTCCCAGACCGTGGTGGCGCCCATCGTGACGGGGTAGAGCCACGACGGGCACGCGCGTTCCAGCAGCAGGCCGTACGCGTCGTCGAGGTGGCCCGTGATCGTGAGGGCGTCCGTGACGAACGGGGTGCCGGCGAACCCGGTGGAGATGCGGTAGCCGGCATCCTGCACCAGCTCGCTGAGGCGGTCGCCGGCGACCTCGAGGTCCGCGGGGTCGAGGAGGTCGAATACGATCGCGAGCGCGTAGACGGTGGCGCAGTCGCTGCGGATGATGCCGCCGCGCACGTAGTGCTCGGTGAAGGCCGCGCGCAGCCGGGCCGCGAGAGCTCGCAGCTCGTCGTGCTCCGGGCGGCCGAGGAGCGCCGCCGTCTCGGCGACGAGGGTCGCGGAGCGGTACGCGCACGCGGTCGCCACCACTCCCGGATCCGCCTTCGCGAGCGCCGGCTCCTGCGGCGGGGCATCGGGGTCGAGCCAGTCGCCGAACTGGAACCCCGTGTCCCACAGCCCGGTGGGGGAGAGGAGGGACTCGACCCGCCGGACGTGCGCGAGCATCGAGCCGTACTGGTCCTCGAGCACGCGCGCGTCGCCGTACGCCTGCCAGAGCGCCCAGGGCACCCACACGCCGGCGTCGCTCCAGATCGCGGTCGCGTCCGGGACGCCGAACTCGAGCACCTGCTCGGTCAGGGTGATGGCATCGGGGATGACGAACGGGATCACCCCGCCGAGGTGCTCCTGCTCCACCGTGACGTCGTGCAGCCAGTCGCGGAGGAAGTTCCCGACGTCGAAAAGGTACGCCGCCGTGGGCGCGAAGGCCGAGACGTCCCCGGTCCAGCCCAGGCGCTCGTCGCGCTGCGGGCAGTCGGTGGGCACGTCGACGAAGTTGCCGCGCATCGCCCAGACGACGTTCTCGTGGAGCTGATTGAGCAGGGGGTCGGAGCTGACGAAGGTCCCGATGCGGTCGAGCGCGGAGCCCACGACCACCGCCGTGAGGTCCTCCGGCCGCAGCTCGCCGGGCCAGCCCTCGACCTCGGCGTAGCGGAAGCCGTGGAACGTGAAGGTCGGCTCGAAGACGTCCACCCCGCCGCTGAGGACGTAGCGGTCCTCGGCGCGGGCGGAGCGCAGCGGGCGCAGGCCCAGCTCGTCGTGCTCGAGCACCTCCGCGTGGCGGAGCACGATCTCGGTCCCCGCGGGCCCCTGCGCGGTGACCCGCACCCAGCCGACGAGGTTCTGCCCGAAGTCCACGAGCGTGCGTCCGGACGGCGAGGTCCAGATCTTGCGCGCCGGCACCTCCTGCGTCCGCACGACCTCGGGGCCGATGTAGGGCGTGAGCACGGACGTGTCGAGCGCGAGCTCATGGACCCCGCGCCACGCGCTGTCGTCGAATCCGGGCCGGAGCCAGGCGTCGTCGCGGAGCCGGGCGTCGATCGTCTCGCCGTCGTAGATGTCGTTGGCGAGGATCGCGCTCGGGCCCGAGCGCCACGTGTCGTCGGAGACGATCCGCTGCGTGCTGCCGTCCTCGTACGTGATCGTCAGTTCCGCGAACCCGCCGAGCTCGTCCCCGTAGAGCGCGCGCGAGCCGAGCCACGTGAGGCGGCCGCGGTACCACCCGTTGCCGAGCGTCAGGCCCAGCACGTTCGTCGCGTCGAGGAGGGAGGTCACGTCGTACCGCGCGTAGCGCAGGCGCCACTGGTAGCTCGTCCAGCCCGGGGTGAGCAGGGTGTCCGAGACCGGCATCCCGTTGAGCTGCGCCTCGACGAGTCCGAACGCGGACAGCACCAGCTCCGCGGAGCGCACCGCACTCGAGCCGCCCGTGAGGGAGAACTCCTTCCGAAGGTGCGGGGCCCCGTCGAAATCCTCGTCGGCGGCGATCATCCGGGCATGCCAGGTCATGGTGTCCTTACGGGTCTACGGGTCTACGGGTCGAAGTCGAAAGATCCGCGCCTAGCCCTTGATCGCTCCGCTGGTCATGCCGGCGACGATCTGGCGGTTGAAGAAGACGTAGAGCACGAGCGGCGGGATCGTGATGAGCAGGATGTCCATGAAGAGCAGGTTGAACTCGCTCAGGGACTGGCTCTGGAAGTTGTAGAGAGTGAGCTGCACGGTGGCCAGATCGCTGCCGGGCAGGAAGTACAGGGGGTTCGCGAAGTCGTTGAACACGGCGACCGCCTGCACGACGACGACCGTGACGACGACCGGCCGCAGCAGCGGCAGGATCACCTGGAAGAAGATCCGCAAGGGGCCGGCGCCATCGATCGTGGACGCCTCATCGAGCTCCCGCGGGATCGTCGCGACGAACGCGCGGAACAGCAGGATGCAGAACGACAGGCCGAAGGTGGCCTCGATCAGAATGCCGCCGAGCATGGTCTTGAACAGCCCGGTGCCCTGGAGCACCCAGATCGTCGGCACGACGGCGGGGGGAACGATCAGCCCGGCCAGCACGAAGAAGTTGATGAGCGGGTTCCAGCGGGTCTTCTTGCGCTGCAGGACGTAGCCGACCATCGCCGCGAAGACCACCATGATGATGACGCTGAAGATCGTCAGCACGGTGCTGTTGATGAACGCCGTCACGATGACGCCGTCGTTGGACTGGAAGACGGCGACGAGGTTGTCCCAGAAGTGCCACGTGCTCGGCAGGTCGAAGTTCATGTCCGACGCCTCACCCGGGTTCTTCGCCGCCTGGAGGACGACGAAGGTGAAGGGCACGAGGAAGATGACGACCGAGACGAGGATGGCGACGATGCCGACCACCCAGCGCTGAATCTGCAGCCGGCGGCTCACAGCTCGACCTCCCGACGGTTGAAGAACCAGGAGATCGGCACCATGACGGCGGCGACCACGAGGAAGAGGATGACGTTGCCCGCCGTGGAGAGCCCGAAGAAGCCGGACTGGTACTCCTTGTAGATGACGGAGGCGATGACGTCGCTGGCGAAGCCCGGTCCGCCGCCGGTGGTCGCCCAGATGAGGTCGAACGACCGCAGGCCGCTGATGAGCGACAGGATGATGACGGTCGCCATCGCGGGGCGGGAGAGGGGCAGCGTGATGGCGCGGAAGATCCGCCAGCCCGAGGCGCCGTCCATGCGGGCGGCCTCGTAGTACTCCTGCGGGATCGCGACGATCCCGGCCATGAAGATGAGCGTGGCGATCCCGACGCCCTTCCAGACGTCGATGCCGGCGATCGTGAGCAGCGCCATGTTGGGATCCGTCAGCCAGCCCGGCTGCGGCAGCCCCACGGCGCCGAGCACCGCGTTGACCATGCCGTGGAAGGGGTCCAGGAGCGACTTGAAGACGAACCCGACGCCGATCGTCGACACGAGGACGGGGAAGAACACGACGGCGCGCAGGTAGCCGCGGCCGATCACGGGCGAGGTCAGCAGAACCGCGAGGGCGAGTCCGAGGACCACCTTGGCGGCCGAGGTGATGAAGCCGTACTCGAAGGTGTGGATGAAGCCGCTGACGAGCTGGGGGTCCTGGAAGAACTCGACGAAGTTCTCGAATCCGATGAACTTCGCCTCGAAGAGCGACCAGCGGGTCATCGCGAAGTAGAAGCTCGCGAACGTCGGCACCGCGAAGAAGACCACGTAGAGGGCGATCGCGGGGATGTAGAACCACGAGGGGTAGATGCTGCGGCGCGTGCGGGATGCGATGCCGCGTCGGGAGAGTCGGGCCACGGTCTGGACCGGAAGTGCGTTGGTTGTCATCGTTCTCTTGCTCCTCACCGAGCGAGGGTGGGCCGCAGAGGCCGGCCGGTGAGGACCGGCCCCTGCGGGTTCTCGAGCAGGGCTGCGCGGCTTACCAGCCGGGGATGCCGAGCTGCTCCGCCTGCTTCTTGACGTCGTCGTCGTACAGTGCGGCGCCCTGCTGCGCGGTCGACTGTCCCGAGCCGACGGCGATGAGGATCTTCTCGAGGTTCGGTCCCTTGATGGGGGAGAGGAACTCGAGGGCGAGACCGGTCTGCTTGTTGTCGACGTACTTCTGCTCGTCGTTCACCAGCGGCGGCACGTCGGCCGGCAGCTTGCACGCCGACGTCGAGAACGGTCCGGTCGGCAACGTCGCCTGGGCCTGGATGTCACACGCCTCGGTGCTGCTCGCGAACGCGACCAGCTTCTTGGCGGCGTCGAGCTTGGCGCCAGTGGTCGACTTCGGGATGTAGAGGCCGTTGGGCTCCCACATCGTCAGGCGGGTGTTGGCGGCGCTCTGCGCGGGGAGCGCGAAGAAGCCGATGTCGTTGACCTTGTCGGGGTTGCTCTGCTGGAGGCTCGCCAGTGTGCTGCTGAGGATCGGGTACTGCGCGGCGGTTCCCAGCGCGAGCTCCTTGAGGCCGTTGACGTTCGTGAGGGACGCGTAGTCCTGGTTCACGAGGCCCTGCGTGAAGACGTCCTGGGTGTTGAGGAAGCCCTGCAGAGCCGGCTGCTTCGAGTACTTCGCGTTCGGGTCGTTCGCGTTGTACTGCTGCGCCCAGTTCGGGTCCTGGGCCGTGACGTTGGCGAAGTCGCCGAGGACGAAGAGCTGGCTCGTCCACGTGTCGCCGTAGGTCTGCAGGATCGGCACGATGCCGGCATCCTTGATCTTCTTGCTGTTTGCGATGAAGTCGGCCCAGGTCGTGGGCACGGTCAGGCCGAGCTGGTCGTAGACCTTCTTGTTGTACATGACGCCGCCCGCGAGGCTCGTGCCCCACGGGGCGCCGTACATGCCCTTGTCGGTGCTGACGGCGTTCTTGAAGTCGGGCAGGACGGCGCTGGCCCAGGACTCGCCGGACAGGTCGACGAGGGTGTCGTCCGGGTGGAGCGCCTGCAGGAGCGAGCCGCTGTTGTAGAGGAAGACGTCGTCCTCCTCGCCCGTCGACAGCTGGGTCTTGATGAGGTTGTCGCCGTCGGTGCCCTGGGGGCGGGTGTCGAGCTTGACCGTGATGTTCGGGTTGGCCTTCTCGAACGCGGCGACGAACTTCTGCGCGGCATCGGTGGTGCCGGGGCTGTTCTCGGTCTGGTACGTGATCGTGACCTTGCCACCGTCGCCGGCCGAGCTGCCGGCGCTCGAGCACGCGGCCAGGGTGGTGGCCGCCACGGCGATCGCTCCAAAAGCGACGAGCGTTCGAATCGGGGTGCGGGGACCCATGCTTACCTCCTTGTAAGGGCGTCGCGGCGCGTGCGTCGAGCCGCGGTTTGAAACGCTTCAATTGGCGAGGGTAGAACGCGGAGGGCATCGAGCGCAACCGTGGGGATCACGATTCGGTAACGCGAGGGGCGTCTCCGGGCCGTGGCGGGATCAGACCTGGCGGCCGATCGTGCTCTCGCGGGGGACCAGGTGCGGCTGGAGCAGGATCGTCCGGTGGACGTGGACGTCCGGGTCCTCCTCGATCTCGGCGAGGAGGAGACGCAGGCCCTCGGTGCCCATCGTCGTGCCCTCCATCGACACCGAGGTGAGCGGGATCGCGCCGCCCCACGCGCTCGAGTTGTGGTCGAGGCCGGACACGGCGATGTCCTGCGGGACCTGGATGCCCTTGGCCACGAACTCGTTGATGACGGCCATCGCGAGGAGGTCGGTGACGGCGAGGACCGCGTCCGGCCGCCGCTTCTTCGGCAGCGCCACGAGCTTCCGGCCGATCGCGAAGCCGCTCTCCGGCCAGATCGTCTTCGAGCGGTACTCGTCGAGCTGAACGGCGCCCTTGCTCTCCTCGATCGCCCGGTGCACGCCCTGCCGTCGCAGCGCGACCGGCTGGAGCTCCTCGCGGCCGAAGAGGAACGCGATCCGCGTCCGGCCGAGGTCGATCAGATGACGTGCGGCGAGATATCCCGCCATCTCGTTGTCGACGAGCACGCGGCACGCGTCGTAGTTCGGCATGTCGTAGTTCAGCAGGACGACCGCCGACCCCTGCCGGCGGAACTGGTCGAGCGCCTCGCGCCGGTCGTCGAGGGGGGCGGCGAGGACGCCCGCGACCCGCGAGGCGTTCAGCTCCCGGAGGTGGGCGTCGAAGAGCGCGTGGTCGTCGTCGCTGGCGGCGAGCTGCAGGTAGTAGCCGTGGGCGTGCGCCTCGCGCTGGGCCCCCATGGCCATGTCGACGTACAGCGAGTTGCTGATGTCGATCACGACCATGCCGACGGTGCGGGTCGCGCCGCGCGCGAGCGAGCTCGCCATCCCGTTCGGCGTGAAGCCGAGTGCGTCGATCGCGGCCATCACGCGCGCGTGCGTGGCAGGCGCGACGCGGTCGGGGTGATTGAGCACGTTCGAGACCGTGCCGATCGACACTCCCGCCTGATCGGCGACATCGTCGAGCCTCACTCGTCCGCGCGCGTCCGCAGACCTGTCCTTCTTGGCGGCCATCCACGAAGCGTACCGAACCGCCGCGGCCCGACCACCGCCGACTTGACGCTAGCCTGAGGCGACCGTAGCGTCCATGTTTGAAACGCTTCAATTGCCTCATGCGAAAGCATGTCGCCAAAAGCATGGAAAGAGCAGTCATGGTCGACCTCGCCCCCGTATCGTCGCGTCTCGCCGAGCAGCGGATCGAGCTCCCGTCCTGGGCGTTCGGCAACTCCGGCACGCGCTTCAAGGTCTTCGCGCAGCCGGGCGTGCCGCGCGATCCGTTCGAGAAGATCGCCGACGCCGCGCAGGTGCACGCGCTCACCGGCCTCGCGCCGACCGTGGCGCTGCATATCCCGTGGGACCGCGTCGACAGCTACGAGGACCTCGCGAAGCACGCCGAGGACCACGGCGTCGCGCTCGGCACGATCAACTCGAACACGTTCCAGGACGACGACTACAAGCTCGGCTCGGTCACCCACTCCGACGACCGGATCCGGCAGAAGGCGATCGACCACCACTTCGCCTGCATCGACGTCATGGACCGCACGGGATCGCGCGACCTGAAGATCTGGCTCGCCGACGGCACCAACTACCCCGGTCAGGACGACATCCGGGCCCGTCAGGACCGCCTCGCCGACTCGCTGGCGAAGATCTACGAGCGGATCGGCGAGAACCAGCGCCTCGTGCTGGAGTACAAGTTCTTCGAGCCGGCGTTCTACCACATGGACGTGCCGGACTGGGGGACGAGCTTCGCGCAGGTGAGCGCCCTCGGCGACCGGGCGGTCGTCTGCCTCGACACCGGCCACCACGCGCCCGGCACCAACATCGAGTTCATCGTGATGCAGCTGCTGCGGCTCGGCCGGCTCGGCTCGTTCGACTTCAACTCGCGCTTCTACGCCGACGACGACCTCATCGTCGGCGCGGCCGACCCGTTCCAGCTGTTCCGCATCCTGTTCGAGGTCATCCGCGGCGGCGGGTACGGGGACGACGGCGACACGGCGTTCATGCTCGACCAGTGCCACAACGTCGAGGACAAGATCCCCGGCCAGATCCGCAGCGTCCTGAACGTGCAGGAGATGACCGCGCGGGCGCTCCTCGTCGATCGCGACGCGCTCGCGGCCGCGCAGCGGGCCGGCGACGTGCTCGCCGCCCACGGCATCCTCATGGACGCCTTCTACACCGACGTGCGGCCCGCGCTCGCCGAGTGGCGCGCCGCGCGCGGACTCCCCGCCGACCCGATGCGCGCCTACGCGGACTCCGGTTACGCCGAGACCATCATCGAGGGCCGGACCGGCGGCGCTCAGGCCGGCTGGGGCGCCTGAACGCGCCGCCCGCAGACCGATCCGACCGATCCGAACCTTCGATCCGAACGAGGAAACGATGACCAACCCGACCGTCACGGAACTGATCGAGCGCAGCAATCGCCTGGGCGCCGACCCGAGGATCACCAACTACGCCGGCGGCAACACGTCCGCGAAGGGCACCGAGACCGACCCCGTCACCGGCGCCGACGTCGAGCTGCTGTGGGTGAAGGGCTCCGGCGGCGACCTCGGCACGCTCACGGAGTCCGGGCTCGCGGTGCTCCGCCTCGACCGCGTCCGCGCGCTGCCGGGCGTCTACCGCGGCGTCGAGCACGAGGACGCCATGGTCGCGGCCTTCGACTACTGCCTGCACGGCAAGGGCGGCGCAGCGCCCTCGATCGACACCGCGATGCACGCGCTCGTCGACGCACCCCATGTCGACCACCTCCACCCGGACGCCGGCATCGCCTTCGCGACCGCCGCGGACGGCGAGGCGCTGACCGCGGCGGCCTTCGGCGGGAAGGTCGTGTGGGTACCGTGGCGCCGGCCGGGCTTCCAGCTCGGCCTCGACATCGCGGCGATCCAGGCCGCGCACCCCGAGGCGATCGGCTGCATCCTCGGCGGGCACGGCATCACCGCCTGGGGCGCCACCTCGGCGGAGGCGGAGGCGAACTCCCGCTGGATCATCGACACGGCGCAGGCGTTCATCGACGCCGTCGGCGACAGCGCGCCGTTCGGCACCGCGACGCCGGGCTTCGCGGCCCTCCCGGAGGCCGAGCGCCACGCGAAGGCCGCCGCGCTCGCGGCAACCATCCGCGGGATCGCGTCGCGCGACCGGCCGATGGTCGGCCACTACACCGACGACCCGCGCGTCCACGAGTTCCTCGCGGGCGAGAAGCTCGGCGAGCTCGCGGCGCTCGGCACCTCGTGCCCCGACCACTTCCTGCGCACCAAGGTGAAGCCGCTCGTCCTGGACCTGCCGGCCGACGCCTCGGTGGAGGACTCGATCGCCCGCCTGCAGGAGTTGCACGCGGCCTACCGCGCGGACTACACCGCGTACTACGAGCGCGGCCGGTCCGCCGCCGAGGCCGCCGGCTGGGGCGACGAGGTCCCGGCGATCCGCGGCGCCGATCCGGCGATCGTGCTCGTGCCGGGCGTCGGCATGTTCAGCTACGGCGCCGACAAGCAGACCGCCCGCGTCGCCGGCGAGTTCTACGTCAACGCGATCACGGTGATGCGCGGCGCCGAGACGATCTCGGCCTACCGGCCGATCGCGGAGAACGAGAAGTTCCGCATCGAGTACTGGCCGCTCGAGGAGGCGAAGCTCGCGCGCCGCCCCCGGCCGAAGAGCCACCAGGGCCGCGTCGCCTTCGTCACCGGCGCCGCGAGCGGCATCGGCAAGGCGATCGCCGTCCGGCTCGCGCAGGAGGGCGCGTGCGTCGTGGTCGCGGACCTCGACCTCGCCAAGGCGCAGGCCGTCGCCGCCGAGCTCGGCTCGACGGACGTCGCGATCGGCGTGGCGGCGAACGTCGCCGACGCCGCCGGCGTGCAGGCGGCGATCGACGCGACCCTCCTCGCCTTCGGCGGCATCGACCTCGTCGTCAACAACGCAGGGCTCTCCCTGTCCAAGCCGCTGCTCGACACGACCGAGGCGGACTGGGACCTACAGCACGACGTCATGGCGAAGGGCTCGTTCCTCGTGTCGAAGGCGGCGGCGCGGCCGCTCGTCGAGCAGGGGATGGGCGGCGACATCGTCTACATCTCGTCGAAGAACTCGATCTTCGCCGGCCCGAACAACATCGCGTACTCGGCGACGAAGGCCGATCAGGCCCATCAGGTGCGGCTGCTGGCCGTCGAGCTCGGCGAGCACGGCGTGCGCGTCAACGGCATCAATCCCGACGGCGTCGTCCGCGGCTCCGGCATCTTCGCCTCCGGCTGGGGCGCGAACCGCGCCGCGACGTACGGCATCGAGGAGAGCGACCTCGGCCAGTTCTACGCGAACCGCACCATTCTCAAGCGCGAGGTCGTGCCGGAGAACGTCGCCGACGCCGTCTTCGTCCTGACCGGGCCGGAGCTCTCCCGGACCACCGGCCTGCACATCCCGGTCGACTCGGGTGTGGCGGCCGCCTTCCTGCGATGACTCCGCGGACGGTCGCCGCGGTCGACCTGGGCGCCACGAGCGGCCGGGTCATCCTCGGCCGGGTCGACGGGGGCGAGCTGCGGCTGCGGCACGTCGCGCGGTTCCCGAACGACCCGGTGCGCATCGGCGACGGCCTGCACTGGAATCTGCTCGAGCTCTACCGGCAGGTGCTGCTCGGGCTCGCCGCGGCGGAGCGGGATGCTCCGGGCGAGATCGCGAGCGTCGGCATCGACTCCTGGGCGGTCGATTACGGGCTCCTGCGCGGTGAGCGCCTCCTCGGGGTGCCGTACCACTACCGTGACGGGCGGACCGCGGCGGGGGTCGCGGCCGTGCACGCGCGCGTCGACCCGGTCGCGCTGTACGGCCGCAACGGGCTCCAGCATCTGCCCTTCACCACGCTGTTCCAGCTCGCGACCGAGGGTGAGCTGCTGGGGCTCGCCGACCGGATGCTGCTGATCCCCGACCTGCTCGTGCACTGGCTCACCGGCGCGGTCGTGGCGGAGCGGAGCAACGCCTCCACCACCGGGCTGCTCGACGCGCGCACCGGCGAGTGGGACCACGAGCTCGCCGCCACGCTCGGCATCCCGTCCCGGATCCTGCCGCGGCTCGTCGACGCCGGCACGCCGCTGGGCCTGCTCGGCGCGGATGCCGCGGCGGTCGTGGGCCGCGCCCTGCCGGTCGTCGCCGTCGGCTCGCACGACACCGCCAGCGCCGTGGTCGCGATCCCCAGCATGGGCCGCGACTTCGCGTACGTCTCGTGCGGCACGTGGGGACTCGTCGGCCTCGAGCTCGACGCGCCCGTGCTGTCCGACGCCGCGCGCGCCGCGAACTTCACGAACGAGGGCGGCGTCGACGGACGGGTCCGGTTCCTGCACAACGTCATGGGCCTGTGGCTGCTCAGCGAGTCGCTCCGGCACTGGTACCCCGCCGACACCGACGCGCAGCGATCCGGCACGCTGCAGGAGCTGCTGTTCGACGCGGCCCGCGTCGACGAGCGCGTCGCGATCTTCGACGTGAACGACCCGGTGTTCTCCCCGCCCGGCGACGTGCCGGGCCGCATCGCCGCCTGGTGCGCCGAGCACGGCGAGCCCGTCCCGGCGAGCCGGCCGGCGTTCGTGCGCAGCATCGTCGAGAGCCTCGCCGCCGCGTTCGCCGACGCGGTCGCGGATGCCGCGTCGCTCGCCGACCGCGACGTCCGCGTCATCCACATCGTCGGTGGCGGATCGCAGAACGCGCTGCTGTGCCAGGCGCTCGCCGACCGCTCCGGCCTCGTCGTCCTCGCCGGCCCCGTGGAGGCGACGGCGATCGGCAACCTCCTCGTCCAGGCCCGCGCGCTCGGGCAGATCAGCGGCGACCTCGGCGTGCTGCGCGCGATCGTGGCCGCCGCCACCGACATCACTCGCTACGACCCCCGCGGAGTCTGACCATGGTGCGACGCCAGTTCCCCAAGCCCGCCGAGATCCTCGACCTCGTGCGGTTCAAGAAGCCGCAGCTCGACGGTAGGCGACGGCGTCTCGACTCCGCGCTCACGATCGAGGACCTCCGGCGCATCGCCCAGCGCCGCACGCCGACGTCCGCGTTCGACTACACGGACGGCGCGGCCGAGAGCGAGCTCTCGCTGACGCGCGCCCGCCAGGCATTCCGGGACGTCGAGTTCCACCCGTCGATCCTCCACGACGTCTCCACGGTCGACACCGCGACGACCGTCTTCGGCGGGCCGTCCGCCATGCCGTTCGGCATCGCCCCCACGGGCTTCACCCGGCTCATGCAGACCGAAGGCGAGACCGCGGGCGCCTCGGCCGCGGGTGCGGCCGGCATCCCGTTCACGCTCTCCACGCTCGGCACGACGTCGATCGAGGACGTGAAGGCGGCGAACCCGCACGGCCGGAACTGGTTCCAGCTGTACGTCATGCGGGAGCGCGAGATCTCCTACGGCCTCACCGAGCGCGCCGCTGCGGCCGGCTTCGACACGCTCATGTTCACGGTCGACACCCCGGTCGCCGGGGCGCGGCTGCGCGACAAGCGCAACGGCTTCTCGATCCCGCCGCAGCTGACCCTCGGCACGATCGTCGACGCGCTGCCCCGGCCCTGGTGGTGGTGGGACTTCCTGACCACGCCGAAGCTGGAGTTCGCGTCGCTGTCCTCGACCGGCGGCACGGTGGGGGAGCTGTTGGATGCTGCGATGGACCCGTCGATCTCGTTCGACGACCTCGACGTGATCCGGGGTCTGTGGCCGGGGAAGCTCGTCGTCAAGGGCGTGCAGAGCGTCGAGGATGCCAAGCGGCTCGCCGACCTCGGCGTCGACGGCATCGTCCTGTCCAACCACGGCGGCCGCCAGCTCGACCGCGCCCCGGTGCCGTTCCTCCTGCTGCCCGAGGTCGTACGCGAGGTCGGCACGGATCTCGAGGTGGCGATCGACACCGGCATCATGAACGGCGCCGACATCGTGGCCGCGATCGCGATGGGCGCGAGGTTCACGCTCGTCGGCCGCGCCTACCTCTACGGCCTCATGGCCGGGGGCCGCGCCGGCGTCGACCGCGCGATCGAGATCCTGTCCGAGCAGGTCGTGCGCACCATGAAGCTCCTGCAGGTCGCCAGCGTCGAGGAGCTCACCCCGCGCCACGTGACCCAGCTCGTCCGGCTGGTGCCCCGCCGCCTCTGAACTCAGCGCTCGGGGTCGGCCGGAAGGTGGAGGGCGGCGTCGCAGATGTCGAGGATGCGGTCCTCGAGGTCGCCGCGGGTGACCAGGCGGTCCGTCCGGACCAGGTTGCTGATGATCGAGGAGATCGTCTCGCCCGTGATCTTCACGGCGGCGGGCTCCAGATCGGGGCGGACGGCCGCGATGAGGCGCACCCACACGTCGGCGTACTGCCGCTGTGCGACCGCGACCGCGCGCCGCTCCTTCTCCGGGAGCTCCGCGAGCTCGCTGATGAGGACCTCGACGACGTGCCGCTCCGTGAGGGAGAACTCCACCTGCGAGCGCAGCAGCCGGTCGAGCGCCTGCTCCGGGGTTGTCCCGGACGCCATCGCGCGCGCCATGTTCGCCTGGAGCTGCTCGATCGCCCGGGCGATCGCGGCGGCCAGCAGGTCCTGCTTGCTCTCGAAGTGCTTGTAGATCGTGGATCCGGTGATGCCGGTCGCGGCGCCGATCTCCGCCATGCTGACCGAGTTGAAGCCGTGCCGGCTGAACAGCCTGGTCGCCTCCGCGAGCAGTTGCTCGCGCCGCGGCATCCCGACGATCGGGGTCGTCGGCGTCGCCACGGGCTCGGTGTGCACCTGCGTGCCGCCGGGCATCGGGCACTGCACGATCACGCGGGTGAAACGTAGGTACAGCTGCAGGAAGTCGCGCTGCGCGACCGCGATGCGGTGCATGTCGAAGCTCGCGAAGACCGCGAGCAGCGCCCACGCGAGCAGCTCGGCGTCATCCGCCGCGAGCTCCGGGCGCTCCTCGTGGAGCAGGACGGCGAGCCGCTCGGCGATGCCGGTGAGCTTCCGGCGCAGGAGCGCGCCGCGCTCCTCGCTGAGGTGCCGGGCCTCCCGCATCCACAGGGACGCCAGGGCCCGGTGCTCCAGGGCGAGCCGGCCGGAGGCGCGAAGGTACTCGTCGAGGTCGGTCGCGTCCTCGGCGAGCTGCACGAATCGGCCGAGGCCCGCCGAGACGACCTGGAAGAGCAGCTCGTCCTTGCTGGAGAAGTGCCGGTACACCGCGCCGGGCGTGATGCCGACCTCGGAGGCGATGTCTGCGATGGACACGTCGTGGTATCCGCGGCTGCGGAACAGGGTGGATGCGGCGCGCGAGATCTGGTCCTTGCGGTCCTTCGGGCGCTTGCGCGCGGTCGCGGGCGCCGGAGCAGTCATCGCGCGACCCCGCGGCGGTCGTGCCGCACGTCGTATCCGTGAATGAGCTTCTCCTGACCCCTGGGCGGAACTCCGCCACCGGGACAATAGCCCACCAGCCCGCTCGGTGGGCTCCGCGGTGAGCTCAGTGGACCGCGTAGTCCAACGCGACGATGAGGAACCCGAGGAGCCCGGTGCCTATGGCGCCCACCCAGCGCAGCGCCCGGCTCGCTCCTCGCTCCGCGTAGGCCGAGTACCCGAGGACGGCGAGCACGACCATCGAGACGATGAGCGCGACCGACACCGTGGTTTCGGCATCCCCGTTCTCCAGCGTGCCGAGGAGCAGCACCGCGGTCGAAGGGACGGAGGAGTAGAGCATCCCGGCCGAGTGCCGGACAGCGCGGCCGATCGCGGCGCCGAGCGAGAGCCGGCCGTGGTCGGCGAGCGTGTGAGCGAACACGTGCGCGACGAAGAAGATCACGAGCGTCAGCACCGACTTGACGAGCACGCCGGGGAGGGTCTCCTCGTGGTCGGAGACCACCGCGATCGCGACTGAGTACACGATCAGGCCGTAGACCGCCGCGGGGCTGCCGAAGCGCTCGCGGAGCCAGTGGTGCAGCCGGCGTCGGCGCTCCGGCTCGGGGCCGTCCGTCGCGTGATCGTCGGTCATGCGTCGAATCCCATGCTCAGCTTTCGGAGGAGCCCGGCGAGGCGGTCGCGGTCGGAGCGGGACAGGCGTGCGAGCAGATGCGCCTCCGCGTCGACCAGGCGCGTGATGGCGGCGTCGACGCGGATGCGCCCGTCGTCGGTGAGCGTCACGAGGATGCTGCGCCGGTCGGCCGGATCGTCCTCGCGCCGCACGAGCCGGCGCCCGACGAGCCGGTCGATCCGGTTCGTCATCGTGCCGCTCGACACGAGCGTCTGCTGCAGGAGCTGCTTCGGGCTGAGCTGATACGGCTCGCCGGCGCGGCGGAGCGCGGACAGCACGTCCCATTCCCACGGCTCGAGGTCGCTGCGGCGGAACGCCTCGCGACGGGCGCGGTCGAGGTGCCGTGCGAGCCGCCCGACCCGGGACAGCACCTCGAGCGGGGAGAAGTCGAGGTCGGGGCGCTGGCCGGTCCACGCGCGGACGATCCGGTCGACCTCGTCCGACTCCTGGGTCATGGTCCCATTATCGCGAAGCGGGGCTGGCAGACTGGACGGCGACGCCGCTCCCGGCCGGTCCGGAGGCGCCGATCCGCCGTGGTGTAATGGCAGCACGACAGCCTTTGGAGCTGTGAGGTCTAGGTTCGAATCCTGGCGGCGGAGCATGTCACAAACACAGACACTCGATGGACAGCTGGCGGTCGTGATCCTCGCGGCGGGCCAGGGCACACGGATGAAGTCCTCCCTCCCGAAGGTCCTCCACGGCATCGGTGGACGGCCGCTCGTCGGGCACGTGCTCGACACCGCGCGGGCACTCTCCCCGCACCGCATCCTCGTCGTGGTGCGCCACGAGCGCGACCGCGTCGCGGACGCCGTACGGGATGCTGCGCCCGAGGTCACGGTCGTCGACCAGGACGAGATCCCCGGCACCGGGCGCGCGGTCGAGGTCGCCGTGGAGCAGCTCGCCGGGTTCGAGGGCGACGTCCTGGTCCTCAGCGGAGACGTCCCGCTGGTCGAGCCCGCCCTGCTCGCGGAGCTCCTCGCCGTGCACCGCGCGAGCGCCGCGGCGGCGACCCTGCTGAGCGCGGTCGTCGGCGATCCGAACGGCTACGGTCGCGTCATCCGCGACGACCAGGGCCTCCTCGAGCGCATCGTCGAGCAGAAGGACGCCTCCGCCGACGAGGCGGCCGTGCAGGAGATCAACGCCGGGATCTACGTCTTCGCCGCCGCGCCGCTGCGCGAGCGCCTCGCGCGTCTCGACGCCGCCAACGCCCAGGGCGAGCGCTACCTGACCGACGTCGTCGGGCTCCTCCGCCGCGACCGCCTCACCGTCGGCGCGGTCGTCGCGCCCGACGCCGAGGACGTGCTGGGTGTCAACGACCGCGTGCAGCTGTCCGAGGCCGCGCGCCGGCTCAACGCGCGGATCGTCCGCCGCTGGCAGCTCGACGGGGTCACGGTCCTGGACCCCGCCACGACGTGGATCGACGCGACCGCGACGCTCGCGCCCGACGTCACGCTCCTGCCCGGCACCCACATCCTGCGCGCGACGACGGTGGCCTCGGGCGCCACGATCGGCCCCGACGTCACACTCACCGACTGCGAGGTGGGGGAGGATGCCACGGTGACGCACGCCGTCGCGACGCTCGCCGTGTTCGGCCCGCGCTCGAACGTCGGCCCGTACGCGTCCATCCGTCCGGGCACGTACCTCGGTGAGGGCGGCAAGATCGGCACGTTCGTGGAGACGAAGAACGCGACGATCGGCGAGGGCAGCAAGGTCCCGCACCTCTCCTACGTCGGCGACGCCGTTCTCGGCCGGCACGTGAACCTCGGCGCAGGCGCCATCACCGCGAACTACGACGATCTCGCGAAGCATCGCACCGAGATCGGGGACGAGGTCCACACCGGGTCGCACAACGTGTTCGTCGCGCCCGTTAGGATCGGAGACGGCGCGAAGACCGGCGCCGGCGCGATCGTTCGAAAAGACGTCCCCGCCGGAGCGTTGGCCCTGAGCGTTGCGCCACAGCGCAACGTCGAGGGTTGGGTCGAGAAGAACCGACCGGGCACCGGTGCAGCGTCGGTCGCCGCACGAGCCCGGTCTGCACAGGAAGTCCCGGATGGCATCGAAGAGCAAAACGGTTGACATGGATCGCGAGAACGGGGTCGCGCCCGGACTCGTCGTCAAGACCAAGAAGCGGCTCGTCGTAGCGACGGGCCGCTCCCATGAGGAGCTGGCCCTGGAGGTCGCCTCCTCGCTCGGCACGGAGCTCGTGCCGACGGAGTACCGCACGTTCGCGTCGGGGGAGATCCTCACCCGATTCGAGGTGAGCGTGCGCGGGTGCGACGTCTTCCTCGTGCAGTCGTTCGGCCCGCCCGTCAACGAGTGGGTCATGGAGATGCTCATCATGCTGGACGCGCTCAAGCGCGCCTCGGCGAAGCGCATCACCGTCGTCATGCCCTACTTCCCGTACTCCCGGCAGGACAAGAAGGGCCGTGGTCGCGAGCCGATCAGCGCCCGCCTGATCGCCGACCTCATCCACACGGCCGGCGCCGACCGCATCATGAGCGTCGACCTGCACGCGGCACAGATCCAGGGCTTCTTCGACGGCCCGGTCGACCACCTGTTCGCCAAGCCCGTGCTGCTGGAGCACTTCGAGCAGACGCTGTCGCCGGAGGATCGCGAGAAGCTCACGGTCGTCTCGCCGGACACCGGCCGCGTGCGCGTCGCCGACACGTGGTCGGACAGCCTCGACGCGCCGCTCGCGATCATCCACAAGCGCCGCGACCCGAACGTGGCGAATCAGGTGTCGGTGCGCGAGATCGTCGGCGAGGTCCACGGTCGCGTCTGCCTCCTCGTCGACGACATGATCGACACCGGCGGCACGATCCTGAAGGCGGCGCAGGCCCTCAAGGAGAACGGCGCGGAGCGCGTCATCGTGGCCGCGACGCACGCGATCTTCAGCGACCCCGCGACGGAGCGCCTGCAGGACAGCGCGATCGACGAGGTCGTCGTCACCGACTCGATCCCGCTCCCGCCGGAGCGCCGCTTCCCGAGCCTGACCGTGCTCTCGATCGCGCCACTGCTCGCCCGGGCGATCCACGAGGTGTTCGAGGACGGCTCGGTCACGAGCATGTTCAACGGCGCCGCCTGATCCCGACGCCCGGCATAGGGCTCGCACAGGTGGGGTTGGGAGGATGGGACCGTCCGATCCCGTCCCGACCCGAGAGGACCGACGTGAACCGCGTTTCCCCGCACGCTCCTGCTTCCGCGTCCCCGAGCCACCCCGCTCCCGTGTCCCCGTCCCGCCGCGCGAGCCGCGTGCGCGTGGCCGCCGCGCTGACCGGCGTCGCCGGCATCCTCGCCCTGGCCGGATGCTCCGCCGCGGCCGACGCGCAGACCGCCCCGGCTGCCGCTAACCCGCCCGCCGCACCGTCGTCGACCGGCACGTCGGAGACGTCGGGTGCCTCGGGCACGACCTACAAGGACGGCACCTACACGGGCCAGGGCTCGTACGCGACGCCGGAGACGGTCGAGAAGGTCTCCGTCACCGTCACGCTGAAGGGCGACGTCATCACCGCCGTCCAGGTCACCGGCGATCCGCAGGCCGCGGAGACGCGGCGGTATCAGTCGCAGTTCATTGGCGGCATCTCTGCGGTCGTGGTCGGGAAGGACATCGACCAGATCTCGGTCAGCCGTGTCGCGGGCTCCTCGCTCACGAGCGGCGGCTTCACGAAGGCGATCGACGAGATCAAGTCCGAAGCGAAGGCATGAGCGATCCGGCGGTCTGGTCGTTCGAGGCGATCGGCACCCGCTGGGAGATCGAGACCGGCCGGCCGCTGCCCGCGGACGCGCGGGAGGCCGTGACGGCGGCCATCGCCGACTTCGACCGGACCTGGTCGCGGTTCCGCGACGACTCGCTCGTCGCGCGGCTCGCGGCCTCCGGCGGCGCGGAACCGCTGCCCGCCGACGCCGCCGCCATGCTGGACGCGTACGTCGAGCTGAGTCGGGCGACGGCCGGCGCCGTGAATCCCCTGGTCGGGGACGCGCTGGCCCGCCGCGGGTACGACGCCGGCCTCTCGCTCCGCGACCGCGGTGCGGAGCCCGCGCCGCCGGATTGGCCGGACCTCCTGTCGTGGAGCGGCGGGGTGCTCGCCCTCGCCCGGTCCGCGACGATCGACGTCGGGGCGCTCGGGAAGGGCCGGCTCGTGGACCTCGTGGCGGACGCCCTGGAGCCGTGGGCGCCGGGGGACCTCGTCGTGGACGCGAGCGGCGACCTCCGCGTGCGCGGCGCCGCCGTCCGCGTGGGGCTGGAACATCCGTACGACGCGCGTCGCGCGATCGGGGTCGTGGAGCTCCGGGATGCCGCGCTCTGCGCGTCCGCGACCAACCGGCGCGCCTGGGGCGACGGGCTCCACCACGTGCTCGACGCGCGGACGGGCGAGCCGGTCCGCGCGATCGCGGCGACCTGGGCGATCGCGCCGGACGCGATGCGCGCCGACGCGATCACGACCGCGCTCTTCTTCGACGGCGGGCCCGCGCTTGCGGCGGCGTGGGGTGTGGAGTGGGTGCGGATGACGACCGACGGCCGCGTGGAGTGGTCGCCGGCGTGCCCGGCGGAGTTGTTCGTGGCCGGGGATGCAGGGACGACGAAGGGAAGTCAGGCATGAGGGGATCCCTCTCCGCGACGTGGAACCGCGCGTTCGCGCTGCTCGGCAGGGTGTCGATGTACCGGCTCGTGTTCCTCGCGCTCGCCGCGATCGCGCTGGTCGCGCTGGTGCTGTCGTTCTTCCAGCTCGTCGTGCCCGACCCCGGCGAGCTCCTCGCGACGCTCGCGCTGCTCGCCGTCGTGATCGCGGCGGTGGATGCCGCGGCCCAGCGCATCGCGCGCCTGCCGTGGCGCATCGAGTCCTCGCTCATCACGGCGTTCATCCTGCTGTTCGTCCTGCGGCCGACGCTCGAGCCGCTCGGTCTGCTGGGCGTCGCGCTGGCCGGCGCCGCCGCGGCGGTCTCGAAGTACGTCCTCGTGTGGCGCGGCCGTCACATCCTCAACCCGGCCGCGTTCGGCGCGGCCCTGCTGACCGTCGTCAGCATCGGGGCGCCCGACCTCGGCGCCTCCTCGTGGTGGGTCGGCACGCCGGCCCTCGCCGCGCCCGTCCTCATCGCCGGCCTGGTCGTGCTGATGCGCACCGAGAAGGTGCGTGTCGTGCTGCTGTTCTGGGTCGTCGCGACCGTGGTCGCGCTGATCCGCACGTTCGTGCAGTACCAGTCGCTCGGGATCGACATCGACCCGGGCATGATCGTCTCGCAGGTGCTCTGGGCGTCGCCGTTCTTGTTCCTCGGCGCGTTCATGCTTTCAGAGCCGCTGACCCTCCCGCCGCGGCGCTGGCAGCAGTACGTGGTGGCACTGGTGGTCGGCATCCTGGCGGGCTGGCCGATCCCGCTCGGGGAGATCACGCTGGGGCAGGAGCGCGCGCTCCTGATCGGCAACCTCGTCGCGTTCGCCCTGGCCGTGCGGGTGGCGGTGCGCCTCACGCTGGAGGCCCGCCGGCCCCTCGGGCCGACGGCGGTCGAGGCGACGTTCCGGGCGAGCCGCCGATTCCGGTTCCAGCCCGGCCAGTACCTCCAGCTCGACGTCCCACACCACCGCCCGGACGCCCGCGGCACCCGCCGCGAGTTCAGCCTCGTGTCGGCGCCGGAGGACCTGCCCACCGTCCGCATCGCGTTCCGCGACGGCGGCGGCGGACCGCAGTCGACGTACAAGCGCGCGCTCGCCGCGACCGCGCCCGGCGACGCGCTCCCGGTGACGGGCGTGTGGGGCGACTTCGTGCTGCCGCGGCGGGCGGATGCCCCGCTGCTCCTCGTCGCGGCCGGCATCGGCATCACCCCGTTCGTCTCCCAGCTGCGCCACCTCCGCCGCTCGGGGGAACGGCGGGACATCGTGGTCGTGGCGGTCGCGCCCGCCCTCGACGAGCTGCCGTACCGCGACGAACTGGAGGCCGCGGGCGTCCCCGTGGTCGTGGCGACGCGCGCGCAGCCCGCGACCCTGCCCGCGGGCTGGACGTGGGCCGGCCCCGGCCGACTCGACGCCGCCGGACTCGAGCGCGCCGTCCCAGACCTGTCTGCCCGCCGCGCCTTCGTCTCGGGTCCGCCCGCCCTGATCGCCGACCTGGCCCCGGCCCTGTCCCGCGCCCGCTCCCTGACGACCGACGCCTTCAGCGGCTACTGACCCCACCCGGCCCCGGTCAGGCGGGGGTGGCGGGACGGGCGGGAAGGCGGACCGTGAACACCGTGCGGCCGGGCTTGCTCTCCACGTCGATCGTGCCGTGGTGGGCCTCGACGATCGCGCGCGCGATCGACAGGCCGAGACCCGTGCCGCCGGTCTGCCGGGCGCGGGAGCGGTCGGCGCGGGAGAAGCGCTCGAACAGCTCGTCCGCGATGGCGGGATCGATACCCGGGCCGTCGTCCTCGACGCGCAGGATGGCCTCCTTGTCCTCCTGCGCGACGCTCACGGTGACGGTCGTCCCGGCGGGGGTGTGCGTGCGGGCGTTGGCGAGGAGGTTCGCCACGACCTGATGCAGCCGACTCTCGTCGCCGGCGATCACGACCGGCTCCTCACCGACGTCCAGGGTCCACCCGTGGTCGGGCCCCGCGACCTGCGCGTCGCCGACCGCCTCGATGGCGAGCCGGGACAGGTCGACGGTCCCGTACACGAGCTCCTGGCCCTCCTCCAGCCGCGCGAGCAGCAGGAGGTCCTCGACGAGCGCGGACATCCTGAGCGACTGCGCCTGGATCCGTTCGAGCGCCGCGGTCGTCGTGCCGCCCGTGCCATCCGCTGCCGGCGCCTTGCGGAGCGCCCGCAACGAGAGCTCGGAGTATCCGCGGATGGATGCCAGGGGGGTGCGCAGCTCGTGGCTCGCGTCCGCGACGAACTGCCGCATCCGCTCCTCGTTGCGCTGGCGCTTCTCCAGCGAGACGCCGACGTGGTCGAGGAGCGTGTTGAGGGCCGCGCCGACGCGGCCGATCTCGGTGCGCTCGTCCGCCTGCGCGATCGGCACGCGCTCGGCGATCTGCACCTCGCCCTCCGAGAGCGGCATGGTCGCGACGCGCTCGGCGGTGTCCGCGACGGCGCGCAGGGGCCGGAGGCTCCGGCGGATGACGGCGGCGAGGATCGTCGCGAGGATCAGCAGGCCGCCCACCGTCACGAGGGCGACGGTCGTGAGGATGCGCGCGAGCGTCGCGGTGGTCTCGCTCATGGGGAGGCCGACGATCCAGGACAGACCGCGGTCCTGCCCCGTCAGCACGCGGTAGTCGCCGAGGCCGGTGACCGACACGGTCGAGAACGTCCCGGGGCCGAGGCCGGAGGCGAGCTCCTGGATCTGGTCGATCGTGAGCGTCTGCACGCTCTCGTCGCTGCCGACGTACGCGCCGGTGAGGCTGTCGGTCGTCCGCAGCACGAGGAGGAAGCCGGCCGGATCCCGGCCCTGGTTCAGCACGTCGGAGGCGGACGCATCGGTGCGGACGTGGATGCCCTGGACCGCCTGGATCAGCCCCGGATCGAGGCTCTGCTGCAGGATCGACGACAGGATCGCGCCCGTGGCGAGCGCGATCGCGATCAGCAGCGCGGCGACGAAGCCGATGACCGTGGCCATCAGCCGGGTCTGCAGGGTCCAGGTGCGGCGGCGGCGGCGGGGGGGCGGCGGGGTGGGGGGAGCGGTCGTGGTGGTCACTGGGGGGATTTGATCATGTATCCGACGCCGCGGACCGTGTGGATCAGCGGCTCGCGCCCGGCGTCGATCTTCTTGCGCAGGTACGAGATGTAGAGCTCGACGACCGAGGAGCGGCCCCCGAAGTCGTAGTTCCAGACGCGGTCGAGGATCTGCGCCTTCGACACGACGCGGCGCTGGTTGCGCATGAGGTAGCGGAGGAGCTCGAACTCCGTCGCGGTGAGCTCGATGGAGGCGCTCCCGCGGTCGACCTCGTGGCTGTCCTCGTTGAGCGTGAGGTCGCCGACGCGGAGGATCGGCTCGGTGTCGCTCGACTGCGCGGTCCCGGCGCGGCGCATGAGTCCGCGGAGCCGGGCGACGACCTCCTCGAGGGAGAACGGCTTCGTGACGTAGTCGTCGCCGCCCGCCGTGAGGCCCGCGACCCGGTCGCCGACGGCATCCTTCGCCGTGAGGAAGAGCACCGGCACGTCGTTGCCCGACTGACGGAGCCGCTGGAGGACGGCCATCCCGTCGAGGTCGGGCATCATGATGTCGAGCACCATGGCGTCGGGGTCGAAGTCTCGCGCCTCCTGGAGCGCATGGAAGCCGCTCGTCGCCGCGCGGACATCCCAGCCCTCCATCCGCAGCGCCATCGACAGCAGGTCGGTGAGCATCTGCTCGTCGTCGACGACGAGCACGCGCGGCGAGGATCCGTCGGCGCGGCGCAGGGAAGCGGGCTGAGGCGCGGTCATGGTGAACATTCTGCGCGGAGTCCTATGTCCTTGCTATGGCTATTGCTATGCACACTCTGTGAATCGGCGTTTCCGGCGCATAGCGTTCTGATAGCTGCGGCAGCGATCCCTCATCATCCCGGTTCCTAGCGTTCTTTCCACGCCCCTCGACCGAAGGAGAGACGGATGTATCGGAAGTATCTGCGCCGCGAGCTGGGCGGCCGGATGAGGCAGACGATCATCGTCGCCGCCGGCCTCGCGATCGCGATCGCGCTCGTGATCGTCGTGAACGCGCTCTCCGCCGGGGTCCGCGACGCGCAGGCGCAGGCTCTCCAGTCCGTCTACGGCGTCGGCACGGACCTCACGGTCACCGGCGCGGCCGCCACCGGTGACGGTCAGGGCGGCCAGGGTCAGGGCGGCCAGGGCGGCCCGCGGTTCCAGTTCGGCAGCGGGGACGGACAGTCGTCCGGCGGCACGACGAACCTCAGCCAGTCGCGCCTGCTCCCCGACATCCGCCGGGGCACGCTGGACAGCTCCGTGCTCGCCACCGTGCAGGGCGTCGACGGCGTCGCGGGCGCCTCGGCCGCCCTGAGCCTCACGAACACGACCTTCTCCGGGCAGATCCCGGACCGCTCGCAGATCCAGCAGCAGCGGCAGTCGGGCGGCGAGACCGGGCAGGGCGGCCCGGACGGCGCCGGCGGCAGCTCCTTCCACGTCGACTCCTTCACGGTGCTCGGGATCGACCCGTCGAACGCGTCGGTCGGCCCGATGTCCGCCGTCACGGTCGCCGCCGGGCGGATGCTGGACTCCTCGGATGCCGGGAAGGACGTCGCCGTCGTCGATCAGACGTACGCGACGTCGCAGAATCTCACCGTCGGCGGCACCGTGGACGTCGGCGGCACGACGATGCAGATCGTCGGGATCGTATCGTCGAGCGGATCGAGCGCGGACACCGCGTCCGAGGTGTACATCCCGCTGGACGTCGCGCAGACGCTGTCGAGCTCCGGCAACGTCGTCTCGACGGTCTACGTGCAGGCGACCTCGTCGGACGCGATCGCGAGCGTGCAGTCGGCGATCCAGGCGGCCGTGCCGACGGCGACGGTCAGCTCGGAGGCGCAGCTGGCGTCGACCGTGTCCGGGTCGCTGTCGAGCGCGTCGTCGCTCATCACGAACCTCGGCACGTGGCTCTCGATCATCGTGCTCGCCGTCGCGATCGTGCTGGCGGTGCTCTTCACGATCTCCGGCGTGACGCGCCGCACCCGGGAGTTCGGCACGCTCAAGGCGATCGGCTGGTCCAACGGCCGGGTCGTCGGGCAGGTCGCGGGGGAGTCGATGGCGCAGGGCCTCATCGGCGGCGTCGCGGGGCTGATCCTCGGCCTCGTCGCGATCGTCGTCGTGAACATCATCGGGCCCACGATCTCCGCCGCCCAGGCCGCATCCGCCGGTCGGTTCGGTGGCCCAGGCGGCGGCGGACGGGGCGCGTTCGCCGGTGCAGGCCAGGCCGCGAACGCGGCGGCGGACATCGTGCTGCACGCGCCGATCACGTTCTGGGTCGCCGTGGCCGCGGTCGGCCTCGCGATCCTCGCCGGCCTCGTCGCGGGCGCCTTCGGCGGATGGCGCGCAGCCCGGCTCAGCCCGGCCGAGGCCCTGAGGTCGGTCGCGTGATCGCCATGAACACGGCCGACGACCCCGACACCCGAGGAGCAGAGGACATGAGTCAGACCGAGGCGGACGCCGCGACCGAGACCGAGACGGATGCCGTCACCGCGAACGCCTCGGTCGGTGCGGAGGATCCGCGCCCCATCTACCGGCTCCGGGAGGTCACGAAGACCTACCGGCAGAAAGGACGCGAGGTGCACGCGCTGCGCGGCGTCGACCTCGAGATCGAGCGGGGCGCGTTCACGACCATCCAGGGTCCGACCGGCGGCGGGAAGTCGACACTGCTGCAGCTGCTCGGCGCGCTGGACCGGCCGACGTCCGGGACCGTCGAGCTCGACGGGGTCGACCTCGGCCGCGCCTCCGGCTCGAGCCTCAGCCGCGTGCGCGCCGAGAAGGTGGGCTTCGTGTTCCAGGGGTTCAACCTCATCCCGACGCTGACCGCGCACGAGAACGTCGACATGGGGCTCGAGCCGCTGCACCTGTCGGCGGCCGAGCGGCAGGAGCGGGTCACGGCCGCGCTCGTACACGTCGGCCTCGCCGACCGTGGCGAGCACCGGCCCGGGGAACTGTCCGGCGGGCAGCAGCAGCGCGTCGCGATCGCGCGCGCCATCGCCAAGCGTCCCTCGGTCCTCCTCGCGGACGAGCCCACCGGCAACCTCGACGAGCACACGCGCGACGAGATCCTCACGCTCCTCGAGGGGCTCGAGGGGCTCACGCTCATCGTGGTGACGCACGACTCCGCGGTCGCGCATCGCGCCTCGCGCCGTCTCCGCCTCGAGGCGGGCACGGTGCAGGACATCTCGGCCTGACCCCGCTTGACCTGCCTGACCCCGCCTGACCCGGGCACTGACCCGCGGCCCCCGGAGTTCACGGACGAGAAGCACGTGCCCACTACAGTGTGCACGTGCTTCTCGACTCCGCGATCTACCGCGACGGCGCGTGGGTCTCGGGCGGCATGTCCCCGCTGGAGGCCATCGAGACCAGCCGGGGCGGTGCGGGCGATCTGGTGTGGATAGGGCTCCTGCGGCCGGAGCCCAGCGAGCTGCAGCAGCTCGCCGAGGCGCTCGACCTCCATCCCCTCGCCGTGCAGGACTGCCTCCGCGGCCACCAGCGCAGCAAGCTCGAGCAGTTCGGCGACATGACCTTCCTCGTCCTGCAGCCCGCGGTCTACGACGACGACAAGGAGACCGTGACCTGCTCCGAGGTGAGCCTGTTCGTCGGCCGCGATTTCGTGCTGAGCGTCCACAACGACCGCTCGGTCGATGTCACCGCGACGCGGCACCGGCTGGAGCGGCATCCGGAGATCCTCCGCCGCGGACCCTACGTCGTCGTCTGGGCGATCTGCGAGCAGGTGATCGCCGACTACACGCCGGTGCTCCTCGGCGTCGAGAACGACATCGACCAGATCGAGGTGGACCTGTTCTCGGAGCTGCACGCCTCGGCGGTGTCGAAGCGGATCTTCGCCCTCCAGCGCGAGGTCATCGACCTCCAGCACGCCACGACGCCGCTCGGCGAGATGCTCGACCGGCTGCAGGTCGTCGTGGAGCAGATGACGGGCTCCGCCCAGACCCCGGCGCTGCAGGACCTCGACGATCGCGCGCAGCACGTCGTCGACAAGGTCGAGGTGTTCCGCTCGACCCTCGACTCGGCGATGGCCGTGCACTCCACCCTCGTGGAGGAGCAGAACAACGCGATCATGCGCGAAATGACCGAGCAGGGGCTCGAACAGGCGGATCAGTCGAAGAAGGTCGCCGCGTGGGCAGCCATCCTCTTCGCCCCGTCGCTGGTCGCCGGCATCTACGGCATGAACTTCGACAACATGCCGGAGCTGCACTGGGAGTTCGGCTACCCGATGGCGCTGCTCATCATGGTCGGCTTCTCCACGACGCTCTACATCGTCTTCAAGCGCCGCGGCTGGCTGTAGCCGGTCAGCCGGCGGAGCGGGCCCAGGAGACCATGCGGTCGAACGCCGCGTCGAGGGTGTCGTCGGCGGCCTGCAGCTCGGGATGCCGGTCGAGGTGCGCGATCGTGCGGCGGGCGCCCTCGTCGTATGTGATCGTGGTGCGGAACTCCGGGACGAGCGCGCGCACCTTCGTCGTGTCGAACACCATCGAGTGCGACTTGTCGCCGAGCAGGCCCGGGCCGAGCTCGGGCCGGAAGGCGGCGATCGCCTCGGAGGGGACGTGCACGAACTCGGGGTCGCTCACGCCCGCAGCATCCGCCATCCACCGGTAGATCTGCTCCCACGAGGGCGCATGGTCGCCGGTGATCGTGAGCGCCTCGCCGATCGCCGCGTCGGTGCCGAGGAGGCCGGTGAACGCGACGGCGAAGTCGTCCGCGTGGGTCACCGTCCACAGGCTCGTGCCGTCGCCGAGCACAACCACGGGCTTCCCGGCGCGCAGCCGCGCGACATCCGTCCACTTGCCGACGGAGACGAGCCGCGCGTCGTCGTACGTGTGGGAGGGGCGAACGATCGTGACCGGCAGCGCGCGCTCCCGGAAGGCCGCGACGAGCAGATCCTCGCACGCGATCTTGCCGCGCGAGTACTCCCAGAACGGGTTCCGGAGCGGCGTCGACTCCGTCACCGGGAGCCGGCGCACCGGCTTCTCGTACGCGGACGCCGTGCTGATGAACACGTACTGCCCGGCGAGCGGCTCGAACACGTCGAGGCTCGCGGCGAGCTGCGGGGGCGTGTAGGAGAGGAAGTCCGCGACGACGTCGAACCGCTCCCCGCGGACCGCGGCGCGCAGCCCGTCGGGATCGCGGACGTCCGCGACGAGCGAGCGCACGCCTTCCGGCATCGGCCGGTTCCCCCGGTTGAGCACGGTGACGTCGTGGCCGGCGTCGCGCGCGCGACGCACGCAGGCGCCGCTGATCGTGCCGGTGCCGCCGAGGAACAGGATCCGCAGTCTCCCCACGCGCCCCACCCTACGCGCGCGAGTTCCCGTCAGTGGGTGTCGACGGCCTCGACCTCGGAGCGGTCCGCCGACCAGAGGGTGTGGAACGTGCCCTCGCGGTCGATGCGGCGGTACGTGTGCGCGCCGAAGAAGTCGCGCTGGCCCTGGATGAGGGAAGCCGGCAAGCGGTCCGCGCGCAGGCCGTCGTAATAGGCCAGCGAAGACGCGAACGCGGGCGACGGGATGCCGGCCAGCGCCGTGCGCGCGACGATGCGGCGCCACGCGTCCTGCGCGCGAGCCAGCGCGTCGACGAAGTACGGGGCCGTCAGCAGCACCTGAAGGTCGGGGGTCTCGGCGTACGCCTCGGCGATCCGGTTCAGGAACTGCGCGCGGATGATGCAGCCCGCGCGCCAGATCTTCGACACGGCGCCGAGGTCGATGTCCCACCCGTACTGCGCGGCGCCCGCGCGGATGATGTCGAACCCCTGCGAGTACGCGACGATCTTCGACGCGTACAGCGCGAGGCGCACGTCCTCGACGAACGCGTCGGCGTCGGCCTCGGACCCCGCGGCCTCGTGCGACGGACCGGGGAGCTCGTGCGAGACGACGCGCTGTTCGGGGTGCGAGGAGAGCGAGCGGGAGAAGACGGCCTCGGCGATGCCGGACGCGGGCACACCGAGCGCGACCGCGGTCTGCACCGTCCAGCCGCCGGTGCCCTTCGCGCCGGCCTGGTCGAGGACGACGTCGACGAGCGGGCGGCCAGTGCCGGCATCCGTCTGCCGCAGCACCTCGGCCGTGATCTCGATGAGGTACGACTCGAGCTCGCCCTGGTTCCATTCGGCGAACACGTCGGCGATCTCGGCGGGTGTCTTGCCGGTGCCGCGGCGGATGAGGTCGTAGGCCTCGGCGATGAGTTGCATGTCGACGTACTCGATGCCGTTGTGCACCATCTTCACGAAGTGGCCGGCGCCGTCGTGGCCGATGTGCGTCACGCAGGGCTCGCCCTCGGCGACCGCGGCGATGGAGCGGAGGATCGGGCCGAGGGTGACCCACGACTGGTCCGAACCGCCGGGCATCAGCGAGGGCCCGTGGAGGGCGCCTTCCTCACCGCCGGAGACGCCCATGCCGACGAAGTGGATCCCCGTCTCACGCACCGCCTGTTCCCGGCGGATGGTGTCGCTGAACAGGGCGTTGCCGCCGTCGATGATGATGTCGCCCGGCTCGAACACCCGCACCAGCTCGTCGATCACGGCATCCGTGCCGGCGCCGGCTTTGACCATGATGATCGCGGTCCGCGGGGCCTGCAGCGTGTCCGCGAACTCCTCGTACGTGAACGCGGGCAGGAACCCGGCCTCCGGGTGCTCGACCACGAGCGCGTCGGTCTTGGAGCGGCTGCGGTTGAACACCGCGACCGTGTTCCCCTCGCGGCTGGCGAGGTTGCGGGCGAGGTTCGACCCCATCACCGCGAGGCCGACGACTCCGATGTTGGCTGTGGCGTCGGTCACGGGCTCAGTCCTTGCGGTAGCCGGCGCGGCCCATGGACCAGAAGGCGCCGATGGCCCCGATCGTGCCGAGGAGGGCGATGGCCCCGATGACCCACATCACGATGTCGGTGGCGAGCGAAGGCGTCATGGGGTCTCCCGGATCGAGCGGCTGGGGGCGTCCTCAGCTTAGCGGGCCGGCTGGTAGACTCTTGCCGAACTTCGGCGAGGGATGCTGCGCCAGCATCCGTGATCGACGGGGCCGCAGGCTCACAGGTCTCCTCACGCGTGTGCGTTCGATATGCGTTCGAGTCGAAGCCCCAGACCCAGAACATCGGGCCGTAGGCCCGCGAAAGAGTCGGGCCGTGCGCCCGCAAGGAGACATCCCATGTCGGAAGACACCACGGTTCACGCCGAGCTGCGCGAGAGCTTCGGAAAGGGCTACGCGCGTCGCCTGCGCGCCGCCGGCAAGATCCCCGCCGTTCTCTACGGGCACGGCACCGCGCCGGTCCACGTCGCGCTGCCCGGCCACCAGGTCGCGCTCCTCATCCGCCGCGCCAACGCGGTGCTCGAGCTCGACATCGCCGGCAAGGGCCAGCTCGCGCTCGTGAAGGACGTGCAGAAGGACCCGGTGCACCAGATCATCGAGCACATCGACCTCCTGATCGTCCGTCGCGGCGAGAAGGTGCACGTGGACGTGCCCGTCGTGGTCGTCGGCACCTCCGCCGCCGGCACGATCGTGAACCTGGATGCGACCTCCGTCGCGCTCGAGGTCGAGGCCACGCACATCCCCGAGAGCATCGAGGTCGACGTCGAGGGCCTCGAGGACGGCGCGCACATCACCGCCGCCGACCTCACGCTGCCCCGCGGCGCCGCCCTGACCGCCGACCCGGAGACGCTCGTCGTCGCGATCTCGGTCCCCGTCGCCGCCCTCCAGGCGGAGGAGGAGATCGCCGAGGCCGACGCCGCGGTCGCGGCGGAGCAGTCCGGCGAGGCCGCGGCCGAGTAGGCCGCCCCGCTCACGCATGCCCGAGACGTGGCTCGTCGTGGGGCTGGGGAATCCCGGCCCCCGGTACGAGCGCACGCGGCACAACATCGGCCAGCTCGTCGTCGACGAGCTGGCCGATCGCCGTCGTGAGGCCTTCCGGGCGCACAAGGCGAACGCCCGGGTCGCCGAGACGTGGTCGCGCCCCGGCGGATCCCGCCTCATCCTCGCGAAGCCCAACTCGTTCATGAACGTCTCCGGCGGGCCCGCGTCGGGCCTCGCGTCCTACTACCGCGTCGAGCCCGACCGCGTCGTCGTGGTGCACGACGACCTGGACCTCCCGTACGACACGATCAAGCTCAAGGTCGGCGGCGGCCACGGCGGGCACAACGGCGTGCGCGACGTCGCGAAGGCGCTCGGCACGGCGGAGTTCCCGCGCGTGCGCGTCGGCATCGGCCGCCCGCCCGGCAGCAAGGACCCCGCCGACTGGGTGCTCGACGAGTTCGGCGCCACGGAGCGGCAGACGCTCCCGATCCTCGTGTCGGACGCCGCGGACGCCGTCGAGCTCCTCGTCGACGGCGGCCTCCTCGCCGCCCAGCAGCGCTTCCACGCCCCCCGCCTCTGACCCTCCCCGGGCCTGCTCCCCGCCGGCCCGCCCGTGCTTACCCCATCCCGTGACGAGCGGAGGAGATGGGACGGGCGGAGGAGGGGATGCCCGGGATCGGTCCTCCCTTCGTCTCATCTCCTCCCTTCGTGACGCCCGCCGGCCTAGATCGCGGACCGTAGGATTGTCGGGTGACTGTTCCCGGGATCGTGCGCGCCCTCGAACGGTCGACGGACTTCGCGGATGCCCTCGCCCTCGCGGGCGTCGACGCGGACTTCTCCCTCGTCGAGGGGCTCGACGCGCCCCTGCTCGCGGCGCTGATCGAGCGGCGGCGGGCGGCGGGTCGGCCGCCGGTCCTCCTCGTGATCGCGCCGACGGGGCGGCGGGCGGAGGCCCTGGTCCCGGCGCTCGAGGCGCTGCTCCCCGAGGCGACGGTGCGCCACTTCCCCGCGTGGGAGACGCTGCCGCACGAGCGCCTCAGCCCGAGCCCCGAGACGATCGGCCGGCGCCTCGAGGTGCTGCGCGCCGTGGCGACGCAGGACGGCGCCGTGCCGCTCGTCGTGACGGCATCCGTCCGGGCCGCGCTGCAGCCGATCGCGTCCGGCCTCGCGGACGCCGCGCCCATCGTGCTCGAGGTCGGCGGCCGGGGCACGGAGCTCGCCGAGGTGAGCGCGCTTCTCGTCGAGCGGGCGTACCACCGCGTCGACATGGTGTCGCGGCGCGGCGAGTTCGCGGTGCGCGGCGGCATCCTCGACGTGTTCCCGCCGACGGCCGAGCATCCCTCCCGCGTCGAGTTCTTCGGTGACGAGGTCGACCAGATCCGCGCGTTCTCGATCGCGGACCAGCGGTCGCTCCCCGGGGAGGTGCGGCGGGTCGAGCTCGTCGCGAGCCGCGAGCTGCTGCTGACGGATGCCGTCCGCGAGCGGGCGCGGGGCCTCATCGACCTCCTGCCGGGGATGGCCGGGATGCTGGAGCGCATGGCCGAGGGCATCCCGGTCGAGGGCATGGAGTCGCTCATCCCCGCGCTCGCCGAGGACGTCGTGACCCTCGTCGACTACCTGCCCGAGCGGGCGGCGGTGGCGGTCGTGGACCCGGAGCGCGCCGCGACCCGGGCCGCGACCCTCGCCGAGACCGACCGCGAGTTCCTCGACGCGGCGTGGAGCGCCGCGACCGCCGGAGGCGCGGCTCCCGTCGACATGGCGGCGCTCGGCTCGCAGCTGGATGCCGGCGACTTCGTCTCCCTCGCCCGCTTGCGCGAGGTCGCGGGCGACCGCGGCGACGCCTGGTGGACCCTCAGCGCGTTCGACGCCGGCCCGGAGGATCCGTCGTACGTCCGCCTCGACGCCTCGGCGGTCCCGTCGTTCCAGGGCAACGTCGACGGCGCGACCGCGTACGTCGCGGAGCGCCTCGCGGAGGGATGGCGCGTCGTGGTGACGACGTCCGGCCCGGGCCTCGCCGACCGCGCGCGCGACGTGCTCGCCGAGCGCGGCACCGCAGCCCGGCGCGTCGACGGCGTCGACGGCTCGCCGGAGACGGGCACCGCGCTCATCGCGCTCGCGGGGCTGGAGCGCGGGTTCGAGGCGCCGGGAGCACGCCTCGTGGTCCTGACGGAGGCCGAGTTCTACGGTCGCACGATCGCGGGCGACCAGCGCGCCGTGAAGAAGCTCGCCTCGCGCCGGCGCAACGTCGTCGATCCGCTCCAGCTGAAGCCAGGTGACGTCGTCGTGCACTCGACGCACGGCATCGGCCGGTTCGTCGAGCTCACGCAGCGCGAGGTGTCCGGCGGCGGACGGAACGCGCCGAAGAGCACGCGCGAATACGTGGTCCTGGAGTACGCGCCGTCGAAGCGCGGATACCCGGGGGACAAGCTCTACGTCCCGACCGACCAGCTCGACCTGCTGTCGCGCTACGTCGGCGGGGAGGCGCCGACCCTCTCGAAGATGGGCGGCAGCGACTGGGCGCAGGCGAAGGGCCGCGCGCGCAAGGCGGTCCGCGACATCGCGGTCGAGCTCGTGAAGCTGTACTCGGCGCGGATGGCGGCGAAAGGACACGCGTTCGGCCCGGACACGCCCTGGCAGCGTGAGCTCGAGGAGGCGTTTCCGTTCGCGGAGACGCCCGACCAGCTGCAGACGATCGACGAGATCAAGGCCGACATGGAGAAGGCCGTCCCGATGGACCGGCTCCTGTCCGGCGACGTCGGCTTCGGCAAGACCGAGGTCGCCGTCCGCGCCGCGTTCAAGGCGATCCAGGACGGCACGCAGGTTGCGATGCTCGTGCCGACGACGCTGCTCGTGAAGCAGCACCTCGAGACGTTCGCCGAGCGCTTCGCCGGCTTCCCGGTCAAGGTGCGCCCCCTCTCGCGGTTCCAGAGCGACAAGGACGCGAAGGAGACGCTCGCCGGGCTGACGGACGGGTCGGTCGACATGGTGATCGGGACGCACCGGATCCTCACGGAGAAGGTCGTCTTCAAGAACCTCGGGCTCATGATCATCGACGAGGAGCAGCGCTTCGGCGTCGAGCACAAGGACGCTCTGAAGAAGCTCAAGACCAACGTCGACATCCTCGCGATGAGCGCGACGCCGATCCCGCGCACGCTGGAGATGGCGGTCACCGGCATCCGCGAGATGTCCACCCTGCAGACCCCGCCCGAGGACCGGCATCCGATCCTCACGTACGTCGGCGCGCGCTCCGACAAGCAGGTGGCCGCCGCGATCCGCCGGGAGCTGCTGCGCGAGGGCCAGGTGTTCTACGTGCACAACCGGGTGCAGTCGATCCAGCGCGTCGCGGCGCAGCTCGCCGAGCTCGTGCCGGAGGCGCGGATCGCCGTCGCGCACGGTCAGATGGGGGAGCATCAGCTCGAGCAGGTCGTCGACGACTTCTGGGAGCGCCGCGCCGACGTGCTCGTCTCGACGACGATCATCGAGACCGGCCTCGACATCTCGAACGCCAACACGATCATCATCGACCGCGCCGACAAGTACGGGCTCTCGCAGCTGCACCAGCTGCGCGGACGCGTCGGCCGCGGCCGCGAGCGCGCTTACGCGTACTTCCTCTACGACGAGGATCGGCCGCTGTCGGAGACCGCCGCCGACCGGCTGCAGACGATCGCGGTCAACAACGACCTCGGCAGCGGGATGCAGGTCGCGCTCAAGGACCTGGAGATCCGCGGCGCGGGCAACCTGCTCGGCGCCGAGCAGGCCGGACACATCGCCGGCGTCGGCTTCGACCTGTACCTCCGCATGATCGGCGAGGCCGTTGCGACGTTCCGCGGCGAGGAGACCGAGGGCCCGACCGAGCTGCGGCTGGAGCTGCCGGTGCAGGCCCGCATCCCGGAGTCGTACATCGACAGCGAGCGGCTGCGGCTCGAGGCATACCAGAAGCTCTCCGCGGCGGCATCCGCGACCGCGGCGGACGACGCGCTCGACCTCGTGATGGACGAGCTGCGCGACCGCTACGGCGAGCCGCCGGCCGAGGTCGAGGGGCTGCTGCGCGTCGCCCGGCTGCGCCGTCGCGCGGCCCGATCCGGGCTGGCCGACGTGGTCGCGATGGGCCCGAACCTGCGGATCGCCCCCGCCGACCTCCCCGACTCGCGCCGCGTGCGCCTCCAGCGCCTGTATCCCAAGGCGAAGCTCGTCGCGAACGGCGACGCCGTCGTCGTGCCGCTCCCGACGGACACCGATCTGATCGCCTGGGTCGAGACGCTCCTGGACCAGCTCTTCCCGCTCCCGGCGCCGGTCTCCGAGCCGGTTCCCGCTCCGGCGGCGGATCCCGCGTAGCCTGGGGGCGGACGAGGAGGTCGCGATGCGATACCGGCACCTGGGGGTCGAGCCCCGCATCCATCCCACGGCGGTGATCGCTCCGACCGCGGTCATCAGCGGTGACGTCGAGATCGGCCCGGAGTGCCAGGTGCTCCACGGGGCGGTCATCACCTCGGAGGGCGGCGCCGTCACGCTGGGGGAGAGCGTCATCGTGATGGAGAACGCGATCATCCGCGCCACCGCGATCAACCCGGTGCACATCGGCGACCACGTGCTCGTCGGTCCGATGGCGAGCATCTCGGGCGCGACGATCGCCGAGGAGGTCTTCATCGCGACGGGCTCGCGGATCTTCAACGGAGCGCGGATCGGCGCGCGCAGCGAGGTGCGGATCAACGCCGTCGTGCACCTGCGCACCGAGCTGCTGCCCGACACGGTGGTGCCGATCGCGTGGGTCGCGATCGGGGAGCCGCTGCGGATCCTGCCGCCCGACCGGCACGAGGAGATCTGGGCCGCGCAGCGCGAGCTCGACTTCCCGGGCTACGTGTTCGGTCTCGACCACGACACGCCCGACCTCATGGTGCAGCTCACCGAGCGCTACGGCCGCAGCCTCGCCCGCCACGCCGACGACACCCCCGCCTGACCCACCCCGCCTCGCCTGACGCTCAGCCGGTGTTCTGCAGGCCGGCGGCCACACCGGACACGGACAGGAGCAGGAGGCGCTGCAGTTCGGGATCGGCGTCGGGGTCGGCGCGCAGGGCGCGGAGCGCCCGGAGCTGCAGCAGCGACAGCGCGTCCACGTAGGGGCTCCGGAGCTTCACGGCGCGCTGCAGCACGGGCTTGTGGGAGAGCAGGCCCGTGCCGCCGGTGATCCGCACCACCCACCCGCGGGTGAGCGCCATCTCGTCGCGCACGAGCGCGGCGAGGTCGTCGCGGTCGCCGAGCGCGAGGTACTCGCGGGCGATCCGCTCGTCGGTCTTCGCGAGGCTCATGCCGACGTTGTCGATCATGGTCCGCAGTAGCGGCCACTCGCGGTAGCCGGCCTGGAGCCGCTCCAGGTCGCCGACCGCCTCGAGCGCGGTCCCGAGCCCGAACCAGCCCGCGAGGTTGATCCGCGCCTGTGTCCACGCGAACACCCACGGGATCGCGCGGAGGTCGGCCAGCGACTCGACCGACAGCCCGCGCCGGGCCGGGCGCGAGCCGAGCGCCAGCAGCCCGACCTCCTCCATCGGTGTCACGGTCGCAAACCACGGGGCGAAGCCGGGCGCCTCCACGAGCTCCGCGAAGCGGGCGCGGGACGCGGCATCCATCGTCGCCGCGACGTCGGCGTAGCGCTCCGCCGAGGAGCGGTTGCGCTCCTCGATCGACGGGGCGGAGGCCAGCAGCACCGCCGCCGCGACCTGGTCGATGTGCCGCCGCGCGATCTCCGGCTCGCCATACCGGGCGAAGATGACCTCGCCCTGCTCGGTGAGCTTGAACCGGCCGTCGACGGAGTGCGGCGGCTGCGCGAGGATCGCGCTGTTCGCAGGCCCGCCGCCGCGCCCGAGCGCGCCGCCCCGGCCGTGGAACAGCGTCAGGCGGATGCCCTCGCGATCGGCCCACTCCGCGATCTGCGCCTGCGCGGTGTACAGCGCGAGCGTCGCGGCCACGGGGCCGACGTCCTTCGAGGAGTCGGAGTACCCGAGCATGACCTCGAGCCGGCGTCCCGTCGCGGCGAGGCGCTCCGCGAACGCCGGATGCTCGACGATCTCCGCAAGGATGCCGGGCGCGGCCTGCAGGTCCGCGAACGTCTCGAACAGGGGGATGACGTCGAGCACGGGCGGTGTGCCGTCGGGGCCCGCCGCGTACCGCGCGAGCCGGTGGACGTTCTCGAGGTCCTGCGCCGACTGGGTGAACGACACGATGTACCGGCCCGCGGCCCGCAGCCCGTGCCGCCGCTGGATCGCCGCGATCGCCCGGAAGACGTCGAGCACCTCGCCGGCCTGCTCGCCGGGCTCGCCACCGGCGTCCAGCTCCGCGAGCACCCGGGCGTGGACGGCGGAATGCTGCCGCACCTCGAGCTCCGCGAGGTGGAAGCCGTACGTCTCGACCTGCCAGACGAGGTGCTGCAGCTCGCCGTACGCCTGGCGCGCGGCGCCCGCCTCGACGAGCGAGTCCTGCACCACGCGGAGGTCGGCGAGCAGCTCGTCCGGCTCGCGGTAGGCGAGGTCCGCGTCGCCGAGCCGCGTGGCCGCGATCTTCCGCGCGAGCAGCAGCACGACGATGCGGTGGGCCTCCGCCGGGGAGCGCTTGACGATCTCCGCCGCGGCGTCCTCGTCGGCTGCTGCCAGCTGCTCGCGAAGGGCGAGCAGCGCCGCGCTCGGGGTCGTGGACACCGCGTCGAGCGTCAGGGAGCGGCCGATCCGCTCGCACGCCCGCTCCAAGCCGCGCAGGACGTGGTCGCTCGCGATCCCGGCCGCGGTCTGCGTCGCGGCCGCGGTCACGAAGGGGTTGCCGTCGCGATCGCCGCCGACCCACGAGCCGACCCGCACGAACGAGCGCACGAGCGGCGCGCGGTGGCCGCTCTCGTCGCCCTGCAGCGCATCGTCGACGGCGCGGTACACGGCCGGCACGGTCGTGAAGAGGGTCTCGTCGAAGACGGCCATGATCGAGCGCACCTCGTCGGTGGGCGAGGGCTTCTCCGGCCGCAGCGGCGCGGTCCGCCAGAGCGTGTCGACCTCCTCGAGGATCCGGCGGCTCACGCGGCGCTCGCCGGCGCCGCCGTGGGCCGTCTCGTCGCGCTCCACGAGGAGCGCCGCGAGCCGGCGGATGCTGGCCGACACCGCCCGCCGGCGGGCCTCGGTGGGGTGCGCCGTGAACACGGGGTGGAAGCGCAGGTCCTGGAGCCGCTGCAGCGCGGTGTCCGGGCCGACCTCCTCGGACAGGCGCGCGAACGCGGTCGCGACCGTGTCCGCGGCATCCCGGGATCCGGGCCGTCCGTCGCGCTCGCGTAGGGAGCGCACGCGCTGGTGCTCCTCCGCGAGGTTCGCGAGGTGGAAGTAGCACGTGAAGGCCCGCGCGACCTCGTCCGCCCGCGCGACCGTGAACGAGTCGGCGATTGCGGATGCCCGGGCGAAGGCCTCCGGCGACTCCTGCGTGTACGCCTGGATCGTCGCGATCCGCAGCCGCTCCACGTCTTCGAAGAGCCCCGGCGATCCGCTCTCCCGCAGCACCTGTCCGAGCAGGGCGCCGAGGTCCCGGACGTCCGCGCGCATCCGCTCGGGCATCTCCTGGCCGGCTTCGAAGCGTCCGACGAGGTCGACCGCCTCCGTGGGGGTGGGCTCACGCATGCCTCCCACGCTAGTCCGCCCCTATTACGCGTCTGTCACGTCGGCGCCCATGACGGAGCCCTGAGTACGATGGGTTCGGAGCGCCGGGAAGTCTGGTCGGCAAAGCTTCTGCATGCCACCTGACGGAGGGCCATGAACCTGCTCCGATCGGCGCGTTTCCCAGCGATCCTGCTGTTGGCCGCCGCCGCGGCCGGTCTCGTGATCGCGAACACCGCCGTCGGCGCGGACGTCATCGAGCTCTCGCACCTGCAGGTGGGCATCCCGGGCACGCCGATCGACCTGTCCCTGTCGCACTGGATCTCCGACGGCCTCCTCGCCCTGTTCTTCTTCGCGGTGTCCGTCGAGCTGCAGTTCGAGCTCACGCGCGGCCAGCTCCGCGACCCCCGTCGCGCGATGCTCCCGGCGATCGCTGCGCTCGGCGGGGTCGTCGTACCGATCGGGCTCTACGTCGCGATCACGGCGGGCTCGGACGTCTGGGTCGGCTGGCCCGTGCCGACCGCGACCGACGTCGCGTTCGCGCTCGGCGTGCTCGCCGTCTTCGGGCGCGGCCTCCCCAGCGGCATCCGCGTCTTCCTCCTCGCGCTCGCGATCCTCGACGACATCGTCGGGATCGTGCTCATCGCGGTGCTGTTCGCCGCCGACGTGAACCTCGGGATGCTGCTGGCCGGCATCCTCTGCGCTGCCGCGTTCGCCGCCCTCAGCCGGTTGCCCGTCGGGCGCCGCGGGCGGCTCCCGGTGGCGATCGCGCTCGTCCTGCTCGCGCTCGCGACGTGGGTGTTCGTCCTGGAGTCCGGCGTGCACGCCACGATCGCCGGCGTGCTCCTCGGCCTCGGGATGTCGCAGCAGCTCGCCCTGCGGACCCTCCACGCGCTGGAGCCATGGATCAACGGGCTCGTGCTGCCGCTGTTCGCGTTCTCGGCGGCCCTCGTCGCGATCCCGGCCGTGGATGCCGGGGCGCTCTCGCCCGCGTTCTGGGGCGTGCTCATCGCGCTGCCCGTCGGCAAGCTCGTCGGTATCGCGGGGGCGACGTGGATCGGGCAGCGCTTCGCCGGCCGTACGGGCCGCCTCCCGTTCGCGGACGTGCTCGCGGTCGGCGCGCTCGGCGGCGTCGGGTTCACGGTGTCGCTGCTCCTCGCGGCGCTCGCGTTCGCCGGCGACCCGCTCGTGCGGGATCAGGCGATCCTGGGCGTGCTCGCCGGCAGCGCGATCGCCCTCGTGCTGTCCGGACTGCTCGTGTCGTGGCGCGCGCGGCAGTACCGTCGCCTGGAGGGACCGCCGGCCGACGAGGGAGCGAACGCATGACCGACGAACTGCGCCAGGCCGCCGACACGATGCGGGCGGTCCGCGACGGGTGCGTCTGGACCCAGCGGATCGGCCACGCCGACCTCGTGCCGTACCTCGTGGAGGAGAGCGCCGAGCTCGTTGACGCGATCGAGGACGGCTCCCGCGCCGACCTCCGCGAGGAGCTCGGCGACCTTCTCTGGCAGGTGCTGTTCCACGCGGAGATCGCGTCGCGCGACACCGTGGATCCGTTCGACATCGACGACGTCGCGCGCGGGCTCACGGAGAAGATGGTGCAGCGGCATCCGCACGTCTTCGCGGGCGAGGTCGCCGAGACGCCCGAGCAGGTGCTCGTCCTGTGGAACGCGGCGAAGGCGGAGGAGAAGCGGCACCGCACGAGCGTGCTCGACGGCGTCTCGCACCGGATGCCGTCGCTCGCGCTCGCGCAGAAGCTCCTCGGGAAGGCGGCCCAGGCCGGCGCGCCCGCACCCGCCGGCGGGCTCGGGAGCGGTCCGGTCCCGGACCCGACGAGCGAGCAAGAGCTCGGCGACGCGCTGCTCGCCCTCGTCGCGACGGCGCGCGCGAACGGCTGGGACGCGGAGCGCGCCCTGCGCGTGCGCCTGCGTACGCTCGAGTCCGCGATCCGCGCGGCCGAGGCCCCCGAAGCTCCTGGCCCGGGTCAGCGCGCCAGGTAGCGGCGCACCGCCTCCGCGGCGGTGTCGTGGTCGAGGACGTCCGGCTCGCCAGAGGCCGTGATCGTGCCGATGACCTCGCCGCCGACGAGGATCGGGACGGATCCGCCGTAGTACGCCTTCTCCGAATCGAGCGCGGAGACCTCGTCCAGCGTGCCGGCGTCCTGCAGGCGGCGCCGCACGAGGAGCGAGGGCACACCGTGCTCCCGCGCGACCGCGGACTTGCGCGTGATCCAGATGTCGTTGTCGGGACCGGTCGTGCCGACCTTCGTGACGAACACGATGTCGCCGCGCAGCTCGACCCGCACCGCGAGGTTCAGCCCGCGCTCGCGGATGACCTCGACGGCGACGAGACCGAGGTCGACGGCGTCGTCGTTCGTGAACGACTCCACCGCGAACGGCGGGACGGCCTCGAGGTCGGCGGTGGCGAAGACGGGCAGGTCGGTCATGAGGCTCCTCGGCTCGGTCCGGCCGCGGCGACGGTCGCCCGGGACGGGGCGGTGGCGGCCATGGGAAAGAATAGACCCCGTGGCATCCGTCAATCCGCCGCGCGGCATGCGCGACTTCCTCCCCGCTGAGAAGGCCCGGCGCGAGCGCGTGCTCGCCGTCATTCGCGAGCGCTACCGCGCCCACGGCTTCGACGAGATCGAGACGCCGGTCATGGAGGAGTACGCCCGTCTGCACGCCGGGATCGGCGGCGACAACGAGAAGCTCGCGTACACCGTGCTCAAGCGCGGGCTCGACGCCGACGCGATCCGCGCGGCCGCGGACGACCCCGCCGCCCTCACCGACCTCGGCCTGCGCTACGACCTGACCGTCCCGCTCGCGCGCTTCTACGCCTCGCACCGCGCGGAGCTGCCCGGGGTCTTCCGGGCGATTCAGATCGCCCCGGTTTGGCGCGCCGAGCGCCCGCAGAAGGGTCGCTACCGCCAGTTCGTGCAGTGCGACATCGACATCATCGGGGATGCCACGGTGCGCGCCGAGGCCGAGCTCGTCGTCGCCTCCCTCGATGCGCTCGACGCCCTCGGGCTGCGCGACGCCGTCGTCCGCGTGAACGATCGCCGGGCGCTCGACTGGATGCTGGGCAGCTTCGGGTTCGCCCCGGACGAGCGCGCCGGCGTCCTCATCACGATCGACAAGCTCGACAAGATCGGCGCGAGCGGCGTCGTCGCCGAGCTGCGCGAGCGCGGCGCCACTCCGACCGCCGTCGACGCGTACGAGCGGTTCCTGGGGCGCGACGTGGTCGCGGGCACGGGGTTCGGGGCGGAGTTCGGGGCGGACGCGATCCGTGCCGCGCTGCCGGACGGTGCGCCCGACGAGCTCGTGGGGCACCTCGCCGGGCTCGGCGCGACCGTGGCGCAGGCGCGGTCCGGCGCCGCCGTCCCGCTCGTGTTCGACCCGTTCCTCGTGCGGGGGATGGGCTACTACACGGGCACGATCTTCGAGCTCGGCCACCCGGCCGCGGGCTCCTCGCTCGGCGGCGGGGGGCGCTACGACGGGATGATCGGCCGCTTCCTCGGCCAGGACGTGCCGGCGGTCGGCTTCTCGCTCGGCTTCGAGCGCATCGTCGACCTCCTCGACGAGACGGCGGATGCCGCGGCGGACGCGATCGTGCTCGTGCACGACGCCGACGTGCCCACGGGCGAGCTCCTCGCCCACAAGGCCCGCCTCGTCGCCGGCGGCGCCCGCGTGCGGATCGAGCAGCGCCCCCGGAACCTGACGGGCCTGCTCGACCGCGCGGCATCCGACGGCTACACGCGCTTCGGCGTCGTTTCGGCGGGCACGATCGAGCTGGAGCTGAAGCCGCTGGGCTGACGCTGGGCTGAAGCCGATATTGACGGGCGTGGGACATCCCATCCCGTCACCCGCCGTTCACCGGGAGGAGTTCCAATCGGAGCATGAGCCGCACCCGAACGGCGATGGTCGCCGCGGCCTCCACGGTCGCGGCGGTCGGTGTCGTGCTGGTGGCCGCGCGCGAGTTCCTCAAGAACCAGGCGGCGCTCGCACGCCGGCGGATCGGCAAGCCGCTCGGCGAGGCCGCCCCGGACGCCGACCGGGTGTGGCGCAGCGCGTACGAGGGCAAGCCGCTGCGGCTGCTGATCCTCGGCGACTCGACCGCGGCGGGGCTGGGCGCGGAGCGCCGGAAGGACGTGCTGGGCGCGCGCATCGCGCGGGGCCTCGGGCGGCGCCTGCGCCGGCCCGTGCGGCTGCGGACGGCCGCGGTCGTCGGCTCCGAGTCCTCCGCGCTCGACGCGCAGCTCGACTCCCTCCCGGAGCGGTACCGGCCGGATGTCGCGATCATCGTCGTCGGAGGCAACGACGTGACCCACCGCGTGCCGCGGCACGTCTCGGTGCAGCACCTGGAACGGGCGATCGAGCGCCTGCGCGACCGCGGCGTGCCGGTCGTCGTCGGCACGTGCCCGGACCTCGGCGCGCTCCGCCCCGTGCCGCAGCCGCTGCGCTCGGTCGCGTCGCGCTGGTCCCGCCAGCTGGCGGCGGCGCAGGCCGAGGCCGCGGAGCGGCTCGGCGCCCAGGTCGTGTCGCTGCGGCGCACGGTCGGGCCCCTGTTCCTGGAGCAGCCGGACGAGATGTTCAGCCTCGACCGCTTCCACCCGAGCGCCCTCGGCTACCGCCGGACCGCGGAGGCGTTCCTCCCCGCCGTGCTGGCCGCCCTGGGCATCGAGGACACCCCGCCCGCGCCCTCGTCCCCGCTTCCGCCCGTCTGATCCCGCTCCCGCCCCGTGTCGGCCTGATCGCCCGCTCCGGCGTCCCGCTCACCTGTCGCGATAGCCCGCTCACGTCGCCGATCGCGTCGGGCGAACCCGGCGTTCGGCCGCTCACCTGTCGCTAACCGCGGCGGTCGCGGTCAGACGCGACAGGTGGACGGGCTGGGTGCGTGTCTAGCTTCCGGCGGCGCGGCGCACGAGCTCGGCGATCCGCTTCTCGACGTCCGGCGTGATCTCGAGGATCGCGAAGGACGTCGCCCACATCTGCCCGTCGTCGAGCTGCGCGTTCTCCTGGAACCCGAGCGTGCCGTAGCGGTACTTGAACTTCGTGGCCGGCTGGTAGAACGCGACGCACTTGCCGGCCGCGAAATAGGCCGGGAACCCGTACCAGGTCTTCGGGGCGAGCTCGGGCGCCGTCGCGGTGATGATCGCGTGGATGCTCTCCGCGATGCCGCGGTCGGGCTCCTCCATCGCGGCGATCGCCTCGAGCACCTCGGCGGCGTCCTCCTCGGGCGTCGTCTTGCCGCGCCGCTTCTTCCGCAGCTCCGCGGAGCGCTGCTTCATCGCGGCCCGCTCCTCCGCGGTGAATTCGTCGGTGTCGGCGTCGTTCGTCTTCGTGGTTGCCGTCTTCGTGGTTGCCATGTCGCCAGGCTACGAACCGCCTGGGGTCGTGCGCTTCTCGATTCCTGCTCAGACGGGGTTGACCACGCCGAGCGGCTCCCGCGAGGCTGAGGGTCATGGCCGAGCCGACCCCGCAGAACTGGACGCGCGTCGACGAGTACCTCACGCGCACGCTCATCCCCGAGGACGCCGCGCTCGAGGCGGCGCTCGCGGCGCAGCGCGCGGCGGGGATGCCGGAGATCCAGGTGTCCCCGCTGGGCGGCAAGCTCCTGAACCTCCTGGTCCGGATGTCGGGCGCCCGGCGGGTGCTGGAGATCGGCACGCTCGGCGGCTACTCCACGATCTGGATGGCGCGCGGTCTGCCCGAGGGCGGCCTCGTCGTGACGATCGAGGCCGAGCCCGCCCACGCGGCGGTTGCGCGGCGCAGCATCGACGCGGCGGGCCTGGGGGAGCGCGTCGAGATCCGGATCGGCCGCGGCGAGCGCGTGCTGCCCGAGCTTGCGGGCGGCGAGCCGTTCGACCTCGTCTTCGTCGACGCCGACAAGGAGTCCAACGCGCTCTACCTCGACTGGGCGGCCCGCCTCGGGCATCCCGGCACCGTCGTGGTCGTCGACAACATCGGGCGTGGCGGCGACGTCGCCGACCCCGGATCCCACGCGCACGGCGTCCAGGGGACGCGGGCGGGACTCGCCGTCCTCGGCGGCGATCCGCGGTTCGACGCGACCGCCCTGCAGACCGTGGGGGTCAAGGACTGGGACGGCGTCGCGATCGCTCTCGTGACCTGACTCAGGACCCGACCCATGTCACGCCGCGACGCCGCGCTCACTAGACTCGGACGCGGACCGAGGACGTTCTGATCCCTGTCCCGTCGGCCCCAGTTCCCCCACTCTAAGGAGCCCATCCGTGGCACTCATCGAGGCTGTCAACGCGCGCGAGATCCTGGATTCGCGCGGCAACCCGACCGTCGAAGTGGAGGTGCTCCTGGACGACGGGATCGTGCAGCGCGCCGCCGTCCCCTCGGGTGCGTCGACCGGCGCGTTCGAGGCGTACGAGCTCCGCGACGGCGACAAGGGCCGCTACGGCGGGAAGGGCGTCCAGCAGGCCGTCGACGCCGTCATCGACGAGCTCGGCCCCGCCCTCGAGGGCATCGACGCGAGCGAGCAGCGCGTCATCGACGAGGTCCTCATCGCGGTCGACGGCTCGGACAACAAGTCGCGCACGGGCGCGAACGCGATCCTCGGCGTCAGCCTCGCCGTCGCGAAGGCCGCGGCCGACAGCGCCGACCTGCCCCTCTTTCGCTACCTGGGCGGCCCGAACGCGCACGTCCTGCCGGTCCCGCTGTTCAACGTCATCAACGGCGGCGAGCACGCGGACAACGGCATCGACTTCCAGGAGTTCTTCCTGGCACCGATCGGCGCGGACACGTTCGCGGAGTCGCTCCGCTGGGGCACCGAGGTCTACCACGTCCTCAAGGGCGAGCTGAAGGCGGCGGGCTTCGCCACGGGCCTCGGCGACGAGGGCGGCTTCGCCCCCGACCTTCCGAGCAACCGCGAGGGCCTCGACTTCCTGCTGAAGGCGATCGAGAAGGCCGGCTTCACCCCCGGCCGTGACGTCGCCGTGGGCCTCGACGTCGCCGCCACCGAGTTCTTCGCCGACGGCGTCTACACCGTCGAGGGCCAGGCCTGGACGGCCGAGAAGCTGACCGACTACTTCGCCGACCTCGTCGCGAACTACCCGATCGTCACGATCGAGGACGCCCTCGCCGAGGACGACTGGGACGCCTGGAAGGTGCTCACCGACAAGCTCGGCACGAGCGTGCAGCTCGTCGGCGACGACCTGTTCGTCACCAACCCTGCCCGCCTGCAGAAGGGCATCGACCTCGGCGTCGCGAACGCGCTCCTCGTGAAGGTGAACCAGATCGGGACGCTCTCCGAGACGCTCGACGCGGTCGCGCTCGCCACCGCGAACGGTTACCGCTCGATGCTGTCGCATCGCTCCGGCGAGACCGAGGACACCACGATCGCCGACCTTGCGGTCGCGACCAACTGCGGTCAGATCAAGGCCGGCGCGCCCGCCCGCAGCGAGCGCGTCGCGAAATACAATCAGCTTCTGCGCATCGAGGAGGAGCTGGGCGAGGCCGCGTCGTTCGCGGGTCGCGCGGCCTTCCCCCGCTACAAGGGCTGAGCGCACCTGATCCCGGACGGAAGGGGGAGTCGTGACGAGACGTGCGGCTCCCCCTTCCGGTTCCAGGGCTCCACGGCGGCGCGTCGACGTCCGCCAGTGGCTCGGCGGCCTCCGGTTGTCCGGGTTCGCGGTCATCATGCTCGGCCTCGTCGTGCTGGGCGTCTTCGTGCTCGTGCCGACGGTCGGCACGTATCTCGACCAGCGCCGCCAGATCGCGGCGGCGGAGTCGGCGATCGCGCTCACGCAGCAGGACGTCGACGACCTCCAGCGCGAGAGTCAGCGCTGGTCGGATCCCGCTTACATCACGACGCAGGCGCGCGAGCGGCTCTACTACGTCCGGCCCGGCGAGGTCGTCTACCTCGTCGACGACGACCTCCCGGCATCCGCCGTTCCGCAGGAGCAGGCCCCCGTCAGCGAGGACGTGACGAAGACCCGGACGGACTGGATGACCCAGTTCGTGCGTTCCCTCACGACCACCGGCCTGTCCCGCAGCATCTCTACGGCTCCCACTTCCCCCGCCACCCCCGCGCCCGCGTCTCCCAGCCCCGCCGGGTAGCCTGGCGGGATGACGCCTCCGTTCCCTCCGGTGAGCGCTGCGGAGCTGGCGGTGCTGCGCGCGCAGCTCGGCCGCCCCGCGCGGGGTGTCCTCGGGATCGCGGCGCGCTGCGTCTGCGGCAACCCGACGGTGGTCGCGACCGCGCCTCGTCTCGAGGACGGCACGCCGTTCCCCACGTTCTACTACCTCACCCATCCCGCCGCGACCATCGCGATGTCGGTGATCGAGGCCGAGCACGTCATGCGCGAGCTGGGCGACTGGCTCGCCGACGACGAGGAGGTCGCGGCCGCCTACCGGGCCGCGCACGAGGCGTACATCCGCGACCGCGACGTGTTCGGCGAGGTCCCCGAGATCGCGGGGATCTCGGCCGGCGGCATGCCGACGCGCGTCAAGTGCCTGCACGCCGTGGCCGCTCACGCGCTGGCCGCGGGCCCGGGCGTGAACCCGGTCGGCGATGCGGCGCTCGCCCGCTCGGACTGGAGCCCGCAACGCTGCGTGTGCGAGCAGCCCGGCGCCGCCCGGACGGCGTCCGCGTGAGGCGAACGACCCGCCTCGCCGCCGCGGTGCTGGCCCTCGCCTCGATCGCGGCCCTCGGGGCCGCGGCCTCCCCGCCCGCTGTGTCTCCGTCATCCGTGTCCCCGTCATCCGTGTCCACCCCCGCGTCGCCGTCCGGTGATCCGGTGCAGGCCGCCGAGTACTGGCTGAACGACTACGGCATCCGCGACGCGTGGCAGGTCACGCGCGGTGCGGGCACGAAGATCGCGATCATCGACACCGGCATCGGCCAGGGGCCGGTGTTCGCGGGCGTCGTCGCGGGGACCGACGAGTCCACCGTCGGCAGCCCGGACGGCCGTACACCAGTGGGCACCGAGGATCCGGACCACGGGAGCTGGGTCGCCTCGCTCGCCGCCGGGCGTGGGACGGGCGGGGGAGCGGGGATGCTGGGGGTCGCGCCTGACGCGGACCTGCTCTCCGTCTCGCTCGGGTTCGGCGGCTCGTCCCCGGTGTCGTTCACGAAGCAGGTCGCCGCCGGCATCCGCTGGGCCGTCGACCACGGCGCGGACGTCATCAACCTGTCGTTCACGACGAACACGCTGGGCTGGGATCCGAGCTGGGACGACGCGTTCCTTTACGCCTTCGATCACGACGTCGTGGTCGTCGTCGCGGCCGGGAACCGGGGCTCGGGCACGGATGTCGTCGGGGCCCCCGCCACGATCCCGGGCGTCCTCACGGTCGCGGGCGTGACACCGTTGGGCGCCGCGAGCGTCGAGGCGTCCACACAGGGCATCGTGATCGGGATCTCCGCCCCGAGCGAGCAGCTGCTGGGCGTGTCCGCCAACGGGCAGGTCGTGGTCTGGAACGGCACGAGCGGGGCCGCGCCGATCATCGCCGGGGTCGCCGCGCTCGTGCGGGCGGCGCATCCGGACCTCAACGCGGCGAACGTGATCAACCGCATCATCGCGACGGCCCGGCCGGCGTCCGGCCAGTCGCACGTGCCGGACGCGCAGTACGGCTACGGGCTCGTGGACGCGTCGGCGGCCGTCGGTGCCGACGTGCCGCTCGTGTCGGCGAATCCGATGGGCGACCTCTCGGACTGGATCCGCGTGTACCGGCGCGCCGCGGCGGTCACGCCGACGCCGACCGCGTCGCCGCTGCCGGTCGAGGCGCTGCCCGCGCCGGACACGGCCACGAGCGACCTTTCGCCGCTGCTGCCGTCGTACGGCACGTTCGTCTACGGATCGGTGCCGCTTCTGGCGCTGACGGTCCCGGCTATACTGGTCGCGCTCGGCGTCACCGCTGCTGTCCGACGCATCCGTTCGGCGCGCGACTCGCGTTCGCCGCACAAATAACCCGTGAAGGGACTCGTTCCACCGTGACCAGCACTGCGCCCAGGATCCTCATCGTCGGCGGTGGCTATGCAGGCTTCTACACCGCGTGGCGGCTCGAGAAGCATCTGAGGCGGGGGGAGGCTGACGTCACGGTCGTCGATCCGTTGCCGTACATGACCTACCAGCCGTTCCTGCCGGAGGTCGCCGCCGGATCGATCGAGGCCCGGCACGCCGTGGTGACGCTTCGTCGTCACCTCAAGCGCACGACCGTGGTCACCGCGAAGATCACGAAGATCGACCACGCGAACAAGGTCGCCACCATCACGCCGCCGATCGGCGAGTCGTGGCAGCACGAGTACGACCAGATCGTGGTCACGGCCGGCGCCGTCTCCCGCACCTTCCCGATCCCGGGAATCGCGGACAACGCGATCGGCCTCAAGACGATCGAGGAGGCGGTGGCGATCCGCGACCAGCTCCTCACGAACTTCGACAAGGCGATGGCGCTGCCCCCGGGGCCGGAGCGCGAGCGGCTCCTCACTGTCGTCGTGGTCGGCGGCGGGTTCGCCGGGATCGAGATCTTCGCGGAGCTGCGCTCCTTCGCGTCGTCGCTGCTGAAGTTCTACCCGCAGCTCTCCTTCGACGAGACCCACTTCCACCTGATCGAGGCCACGGGCCGGATCATGCCGGAGGTCTCGGTCCCCACGAGCGAGTGGGTGCTGAAAGACCTCGCGAAGAAGGGCGCCTACGTCCACCTCGACACGCAGGTCAAGGGTGCGGTCGACGGCATCATCGAGCTGTCGACCGGCGAGACGATCCCGAGCGACGTCATCGTGTGGACCGCGGGCGTGATGGCGAACCCCGCCGTCGTCCGGGGCTCGGACCTCCCCGCCGACGAGCGCGGCCGCATCCGTACCCGTACCGACCTCCGCGTCGGCACGGAGGAGGAGATCGTGGCGGACGCGTGGGCGGCCGGCGACGTGGCAGCGGTCCCGGACCTCTCCGGCGACGGCGTCGGCGGCTACTGCGTGCCGAACGCGCAGCACGCCGTGCGTCAGGGCAAGCTCCTCGCGAAGAACCTGGCCGCGGTGATCCGCGGCGAGCTCCCGCGCGAGTACCTCCACAAGAACCTCGGCGCGGTCGCGGGCCTCGGCCTCTACGACGGCGTGTTCCAGGCCAAGGGCCTCGCGCTCAAGGGCTTCATCGCGTGGTGCGCGCACCGCGGCTACCACGGCATGGCGATGCCGTCGTGGGAGCGCAAGTGGCGCGTGCTGTGGGGCTGGTGGAACAACTTCTGGCTCGGCCGCGACATCGCGACGCTGGAGGCGGTGCAGAACCCCCGCTACGTGTTCGAGGAGTTCGCCGCTCGCCCGCGTCCGGCTCAGGCGGCCGCTCCGGTGACCGCTTCCGTGCCGACCGCCCCCACGACCGGCACGGTGAGGACCCCGGCCCCCACCCGCTGACACGCGACCACCAACACTCGACCAACAACACGCGAGTACCGACGGTCGAGCCCCGCTGACGGCCCCCGTAGCCCAACCGGAAGAGGCAGGCGACTTAAAATCGCTTCAGTCTGGGTTCGAATCCCAGCGGGGGCACGTTCTCGGTCAGAACGGCGGGGGATCGGCGTCGGGGACGAACACCACCCGGGGTGGCGGTTCGTCGAGGGAGGTGCGACCGTCGGGGCTCGTCCACTCCAGGGTTCCGCCGGGGAGCTGGCGCACCGTCCAGTCGGTCGCGTGCTTCAGGGTGTGATGGCGCTTGCACAGGCAGCAGAGGTTGCACACCTCCGTCTTGCCGCCGCGGGCGTGGTCGTGCGTGTGGTCGATGTCGCACCGCGCCGCGGGCATCCGGCATCCGGGGAAGCGGCAGTGTCGGTCGCGCGCGTGGAGCAGGCGTCGCTGCTCCTCCGAGGGGCGGTAGCGGTCGACCGTGAGCACGACCCCGGTCACCGGATGCAGCAGGATGCGGTCCCACCCGGGGCACTCGCCGGCCAGACGCCTCGCCGAGGTCGGGTCCACGGGTGAGCGGCCGTCGATCTCCGCGCCCGAGTCGGTCGTTCCGGTCAGCGTCGTCACCGGGATCGTGATCTCGACCTGCGCGCGGATCGCCCCGAGCCCACCGGGGGAGCGGTCGCGGGTGGGATCGATCGCCGGCGCACCCGTCAGCAGCATGTCCGTCAGCAGGTCCGCGCGGACCTGGTCGAGCGACCGCGCATCCTCCGACCCCACCGCAGCATCGGCCTGAACGCCCGCATCCGCCTCGTCCGGCACGCCCTGGATCGCGCGCGCCTGCTGGGTGAGGCGGGAGAGGATGCCGCGCGCGAGCACGGTCGGCAGCAGCACGACCAGCTCGGACATCCCGTCATCCACCTCACGGACCGAGACCCCGCGCGTCTCGAGAGCCGCGGCGTGCCGCTCGGCCATGCTCGCGGGGTTCACGCGCTCGGCCAGCTGGCGCGCGAACGCGCGCGTGCGCGGCGCCGTCTGCGTCTCGGCCCGCCCGAGCACGACCCGCTCGAACGCCGCGCGCACCGCCGGCTCGGCGATGCCCGCACCCGCGTCGAGGATCGCGTCGGCGTGGCGGCGGCTGATGCGCGCCTCGGCGAGCGCCTCCAGCGTCCCCGGGAACAGCTCGCGGAGCCGATGCGCCTCGTCCATCTGGTCCTGCACGGTGCGGTCGTTCACGCGGACCGCGGTGCCGAGCTCGGCGGCGACGCAGCGCCGCGCCATCTCCCGATCGCGCGCGGTGCCCGGCATCCGCTCCATCGCGACCCGCGCGATCGCCTCGGCGTCGGCGAGGAGCCGCGCCTCCCGGGCGGCCAGCCGTGCGGCCGCGGCGCGCACCTCGGCGAACTCGTCGGTGATCGTCGAGAGCCGTGCGCGCTCGACCGGATCGAACCCGGCCATCTCGAGGGGGAGCAGGAGGCGCTGCCGACCGCCCATGGCGTGCCCTCCCTCCGGGACTCGAACGACGAACCATCAGCCCCGCACAACCGGGACCGGATCATCGATCGAGATGGGCACTCGACGACCTGCCAGAAGCATCTCACCCCCCTCCGACATTCCGGAGGGGGGTGAGAGGAGCTCGACCTCAGAGGGCGCGGAGGATGTCCTCGACCCGGTCCTTGGCGTCGCCGAAGAGCATGCTCGCGTTCTCGCGGAAGAAGAGCGGGTTCTGCACGCCCGCATAGCCTGAGGCCATCGAGCGCTTGAAGACCACGACGTTCTCCGCCTCCCACACCCGCAGCACCGGCATCCCCGCGATGGGGCTGCTCGGGTCCTCCGCCGCGGCGGGGTTGACCGTGTCGTTCGCGCCGATCACGAGCACGACGGACGTGTCCGACAGGTCGTCGTTGATCTCGTCCATCTCGAGCACGATGTCGTACGGCACCTTCGCCTCGGCCAGCAGCACGTTCATGTGGCCGGGCAGGCGCCCCGCGACGGGGTGGATGCCGAACCGCACATCGACGCCGCGTTCCCGCAGCCGCGACGTGAGCTCCGCGACCGGGTACTGCGCCTGCGCGACGGCCATGCCGTAGCCCGGCGTGATGACGACGCTGGATGCCGAGGTGAGCAGCTCTGCGACGCCCTGCGCGTCGATCTCGCGGTGCTCGCCGACCTCCTCCTCGCCGTCCTTCCGCGGCGCCTCGATGCCGAAACCGCCCGCGATGACGGACAGGAACGACCGGTTCATCGCCTTGCACATGATGTACGAAAGGTAGGCACCCGAGGAGCCGACGAGCGCGCCCGTCACGATCAGCAGATCGTTGTCGAGCAGGAAGCCCGCCGCGGCGGCCGCCCAGCCCGAGTAGCTGTTGAGCATCGAGACGACGACGGGCATGTCGCCGCCGCCGATCGAGGCGACGAGGTGCCAGCCGAGCGCCAGCGCGAGCGCGGTCACGACGACGAGCAGCCACAGCCCGGGCGTGATGACGTACCAGACGGTGAGGGCGACGAACACGACGAGCGCGCCGACGTTCAGGATGTTCTTCCCCGGCAGCATGAGCGGCTTCGAGGAGATCCGCGCCGACAGCTTCAGGTACGCGACGATCGAGCCGGTGAACGTGACGGCACCGATGAACACGCCGATGAACACCTCGGCGTGGTGGATGCCGATCAGGTCGGGCGCGATGCCCTCGTCGTGCAGCGCGCCGTTCCAGCCCACGAGGACGGCGGCGAGACCGACGAAGCTGTGCAGGAGCGCGATGAGCTGCGGCATCCCGGTCATCTCGACGACGCGCGCGCGCCACAGACCGATCGCCCCGCCGATGATGATGGCGACGACGAGCAGCACGAGACCGGTGACCGCGGCGGGGTCGCCCCACGCGTTCTGCGCCGTGACCCAGGCGGTCGCGAGCAGCGCGATCGTCATGCCGACGATGCCGTAGACGACGCCCGATCGGGCCGTCTCGTGCTTGCTGAGGCCGTGCAGGCTCAGGATGAACAGGATGGCGGCGATGAGGTACGCCGCCGTCGCAACAGAGGCGGGGCTCATCGGCCGGCTCCCTTCGAGAACATCGCGAGCATTCGGCGGGTCACCGCGAAGCCGCCGAAGATGTTGATGCTCGCCAGCAGCACGGCCACGGCCGCGAGGATCTGCACGGCCAGGTTCGGAATCGTGATCTGGACCATCGCGCCGACGACGATGATGCCCGAGATCGCGTTCGTGACGCTCATGAGCGGCGTGTGCAGCGCGTGGTGCACGTGCCCGATGACGTAGAAGCCCACGACGACCGACAGGGCCAGGACCGTGAAGTGCTGGGGGATCGGGGCCGGGGCGAACGCGGTGATGACGAACAGAATGGCCACGCCGATCGCGATCAGCGCGATCCGGGCGCCCGTCGACATGGTCTTCTTCACGGGGGAGGCGGGCGTGGCCGGCGCGGGCGTGGCCGCCGCGGGGGGCGCGGAGACCGCGACCGGGGGCGGTGGCCAGGTCGATTCGCCGTCACGCACGACCGTCACGCCGCGCTGGACGACGTCGTCGAAGTCGAGCACGAGCTGCCCGTCCTTGCCGGGCGTGAGCAGCTTCAGCAGGTTGACGACGTTCGTGCCGTACAGCTGCGACGCCTGCGTGGGGAGGCGTCCGGCGAGATCGGTGTAGCCCAGGATGACGACGCCGTTCGGCGTGACGACCCGCTCGCCCGCGACCGAGCCCTCGACGTTCCCGCCCTGGATCGCCGCCATGTCGACGATGACGCTGCCCGGTCGCATGCTCGCGACGTCCGCGGCCGTGATGAGCCGCGGCGCCGGGCGCCCCGGGATCAGCGCCGTCGTGATGATGATGTCGACGTCGCGCGCCTGCGCCGAGTACAGCTCGGCCGCGGCGCGGTCGTAGTCCGCGCTCGTCGCCTTCGCGTACCCGTCGGAGCTCGCCATCTGCTCCGCGACCTGCACGGGCAGGTACTCGCCGCCGATGGACTTGACCTGGTCCGCGACCTCGGGGCGCGGGTCGGTGGCGCGGACGATCGCGCCGAGGCTGGAGGCCGCGCCGATCGCGGCGAGGCCTGCGACGCCGGCGCCGGCGATGAGCACCTTCGCCGGCGGGACCTTGCCCGCCGCCGTGACCTGTCCCGTGAAGAACCGGCCGAACTCGTGCGCCGCCTCGACGACGGCGCGGTAGCCCGAGATGTTCGACATCGAGCTGAGCACGTCCATCGACTGCGCCCGGGAGATGCGGGGCACGGCGTCGAGCGCGAGCGCCGTGATGCCGCGGGTCGCGAGTCCCTCGCGCACCTCGGGGCGGAGGCCGGGGGCAAGGAGGCCGATGAGGGTCGCGCCGTCCGCGAGGAGGTCGATCTCGTCCGGCGTCGGGGCGTTCACCTTCACGACGACCTCGGCGCTCCACGCGTCCGCGCGCGTGCCGATCACGGCCCCGGCGGTCTGGAACGCGTCGTCGGGGAAGGCGGATGCGACGCCGGCGCCCGTCTCGACGACGACGTCGTAGCCGAGCGCGCGAAGCTTCTCGACGGTGCTGGGCGTGGCGGAGACCCTCGTCTCCCCGGGCTGCTCCGCAACGATGCCGATACGGGTCATACTGGGCTGCTTTCATCTCGACAGGCGCGTGAGCGGCCGTCGCAGAACGGGATGGGCGGGCCGCGCGTACGCCGTCGTGAGGCGCGCAAAGGCCGGGAATCTCCTGTGTAGCACGCCCCGGGACGCCCGCTCGCGCGACAGGCGGTCGCAAGAACGGGCCGTCTTCTGCGGAAGCGAAACGGCGACGAACTTGTCCCGGCCGGCGATCGGCGCCGAGCCGCCGTCGATCATCGGCCCGGTTTGCAAGGATGAAGGCATGACGTACACGTCCCGGTCGATCGCGGCCGCGCAGATGAACCTTCCGGAGGACGAGGCGGTCCTGCTCGTGCAGGGGCCCGACCGGCCCGGACTCGTCGCCGCGATCTCCTCGGTGCTCGCGGACTTCGACGCGAACATCGTCGCGCTCGGCCAGTACAGCGACGACCCGCAGGGCGGCAACTTCTTCCAGCGGACGGTGCTCCACCTGCAGGACTTCGCGGCGATCCGTCCCGCCCTGGAGGACGCGCTCGCCGAGCGCGTGGGAGAGGCGCTCGGCCTCGAGTGGCGGCTCGTGGACCGCTCGGTGCCGAAGCGGGTCGCGCTCCTGGCGTCGACGAGCGACCACTGCCTGCTCGACCTCCTCTGGCGGCAGCGCCGCGGCGAGATCCCCGCGATCATCCCCATGGTCATCTCGAACCACACCAACGTCGCCGAGGACGTGCGCTCGTTCGGGGTGCCGTTCTTCCACGTGCCGTCGCAGGGGCCGGACAAGTCCGCGGCCGAGGCGGAGATCCTGAGCCTCCTGAAGGGCAACGTCGACTTGGTCGTCCTCGCCCGCTACATGCAGATCCTGTCGCCGGACTTCATCGAACGGCTCGGCGTGCCGATCATCAACATCCACCACTCGTTCCTGCCCGCCTTCATCGGCGCGGGCCCGTACCGGAAGGCGAAGGAGCGCGGGGTCAAGCTGATCGGCGCCACCAGCCACTACGTGACGCAGGACCTCGACGAGGGGCCGATCATCGAGCAGGACGTGGTCCGGGTCACGCACGTCGAGACCGCTGGCGACCTCCAGCGCCGGGGCGCGGACGTCGAGCGCGCCGTGCTGTCCCGCGCGGTGCTCTGGCACTGCGAGGACCGCGTCATCCGCAACGGCCGCGAGACGATCGTCTTCTGATCCCGCACCGGCGGCCGGGACGCTAGCATCGGGGTGACCTCTCCCGACTGACCCCAGGGGGACTGATGACCGACGTGCTCGGCGACACTCGACCCGACGTGCTGACGCGCACCGTCGCCCTGCTCTCTGAGGCCACGACGCTCGAACGCGTCACGGAGGTCGTCGCAGAGTCCGTGCGCGAGGCGACCGGCGCCGACGGCGCGACCTTCGTGCTGCGGGAGGACGGGTTCTGCTTCTACGCGGACGAGAACGCGATCAGCCCGCTGTGGAAGGGCCGTCGCTTCCCGCTGACCGCCTGTGTGAGCGGCTGGGCCATGATGCACCGCGAGACGGTCGCGATCCCGGACATCTACGACGACGAGCGGGTGCCCGTCGAGGCCTACCGCCCCACGTTCGTGAAGAGCATGAGCATGGTGCCGATCCGCACCTCGGAGCCCATCGGCGCGCTCGGCGCCTACTGGGCCGAGCCGCACGAGCCGTCGACCTCCGAGCTGCGCATGATCGAGATCCTCGCCAACAGCGCCGCGGTGGCCGTCGAGAACCTCGAGCTGCGCGGTGCGGTGGTCCGCAGGAGCGAGGAGCGCGACCGTGCCGCGGCGCGCGTCGGCGAGCTCGAGACCGCGATGTTCTCCCTCGTCCACGATCTGCGGAGCCCCCTGGGGGCGATCACGGGCTTCGCTGAGCTCATCGTCGACGCCGAGCAAGGGCAGCCCGGCGCGACGACGCGATACGCCGAGGCGATCCTCCACGCCGGCGAGCGGATGGCGGGCCAAATCGAGCGGATGCTGGGGATCTACCGCATCACGAGCGGCCCGTTCGCCCCGACCGCCGTCGACCTCAGCGCGCTCGCCCGCTCTGTGACGGACGACCTGCTGATCCGCCAGTCCGAGCGCCGCATCCAGGTCAACGTCGAGGACGACTTGACCGCCGTCGCCGACCCGATCCTCGCCCGGCTGCTGCTGGAGAACCTCCTCGACAACGCCGTAAAGTACACCGGCCACCGCGAGGAGGCCGTCATCGAGGTCGCGCGCGTCGAGGCGGACGCCTCGCTCGGCACGTTCGTGGTGCGCGACAACGGCGACGGGTTCGACTCGGCGGACGCCGGCCGGCTCTTCCGGCCGCTCACGCGCCTGCACACGGATGCCGAGTTCCCCGGCACGGGCCTCGGCCTCGCGTCGGTCGCGCGCATCGTCGAGCTGCACGGCGGGCGGGTGCGCGCGGAAGGCCGGAAGTCGGTCGGCGCGGAGATCTTCTTCTCCCTTCCGGTCGCCGCCTGACCGCACGGCACGAAGGAGAGAGCCATGAACCGCCCCAACACCCTCACCGCCGCCTTCTGGCTGTGGGTCGTCAACGCCCTCATCGGGGTGGGCCTCGGCATCCTCGTCGCGCTCGCCGCCGCACCGACGCTGCAGCGAGCGGATGCGTCGACGTCGACGGTCGTGCTCGTGATCGTCGCCTTCACGGCGGCCGCCGCGGTGCTCTCGGTCGCCCGGGTCGTGTTCGCCTGGCTCATGCTGGGCCGCCGCAACTGGGCGCGGATCGTCATCACGATCCTCGCCGTCATCGAGATCGTCGCGACGATCGCACAGGCGTCGACCGTGGGCTGGCTCGTCTGGGTCAACGCGATCATCGCGGTCTTCGCGATCGTGTTCCAGTACCTTCCGCCCTCGAACGCCTACCTGTCCCGTCGCGCCGGCACCGAGTAGCGGGGCGACGTCAGCCCGAGGACGCGCGCCGGCGTGAGGGTCGCGGCGGCGAGCGCGGCCTCCCGCGCGACGCCCGCGCCGACGGCCCGTTCGATCGCGCGATCGAGGGTGAGCGTGGAGCCCGCGAGCGTGTCCGTGCCCGCGAGCCGGGCCACCCCGCCGCGGACCTCGACGTCGCGCGCACCGAGGACGTAGCGCCCGTCCGGGCCGCCCGCGGCGGCCATCGCGTCGGTGACCAGGGCGATGCGGCCGGGCGCGGCGGCGAAGAGCGTGGCGATCACGGCATCGTGCAGGTGGTGGCCGTCCGCGATCACCTCGAGCACGGCGTGCTCGCGGCGGAGCGCGGCGCCGACCGGGCCGGGCTCGCGGTGGCCGAGGCCGGGCATCGCATTGAACGCGTGCGTGAGCAGAGACGCGCCGCGGTCGAAGGCCGCCGCGGCGAGGTCGTAGCCGGCCTCGGTGTGTCCGACCGCGACGACGACCCCGGCATCCACGAAGCGGCCGATCGCGTCGAGCGCACCGGGAAGCTCGGGGGCGAGCGTGACGATCCGCAGCGCCGGGCCGCCGGCCTCGATGAGCGCGTCGACGAGGGCCGCATCCGGGTGCGTGAGCGCCGCGGGGTCGTGCGCGCCAGCCCGGCCTGGCGCGAGGAACGGGCCCTCGAGATGGATGCCGACCGCCGGGGGAAGCGCCGGCACGAGTTCGCGGAGCACCCGCAGCCGCTGCGCCAGGATCGCCACCGGCGCGCTCACGAGGCTGAGCACGACGTGCTGCGTCCCGTGCGCGGCATGCAGCGCGAGCGCTGCCGCGATCCCCTCCGGCGAGGCGTCGTCGAAGGCCGCCCCCGCGCCGCCGTGGCAGTGCAGGTCGACGAACCCCGGCGCGGGGCCGGGTCCAGAATCGGCGGCCATCGGCCTGAGGCTACCGCGCGGCATGCGGTCGTAGGCTGAGGCGGGGCGTCCGGTCCCCGGAAGGATCGCGGACATGACGATCGATCTCCTGGAAGGCGGCGGGGACACTCCCTGGCGCGACCCGGCGCGCTTCTGGACGGATCTGAGCCGAGCGCTCGTCGACGTCTCCGGCCCTGTTGCGGCGGTCGAGCTCGGGGCGCTCCGCTACAACGCGCGCGATCTCGCGGTCCGCGCCGGCGGCGTGCCCATCCGGGTGGCGAGCAAGTCGATCCGCGTCCGTGCCGTGCTCGACGCGACCCTGCGGATGCCGGGCTACCGCGGCATCCTCGCGTTCACGCTCCCGGAGGCCCTCTGGCTCGCCGAGGACCATGACGACATCGTCGTCGGGTACCCGACCGTCGACCGGGCGGCCCTGCGTGCGCTCGCGTCCGACGAGAGCGCGGCGTCCCGCATCACGCTCATGGTCGACGACGTCGCGCAGCTCGATCTCCTCGACGGACTCGTCGCCGCGAGCGCGCGGCCGGCGATCCGGGTGGCGATCGACGCGGATGCCTCGTGGCGCGCGCCCGGCCTCGGCCACGTCGGCGTGCGGCGATCGCCCCTCCACGAGCCGGGCGAGGTCGCCGCACTCGCGCAGGCCATCGTCCGCCGCCCCGGGTACCGGCTCGTCGGACTCATGATGTACGAGGCGCAGATCGCCGGCCAGCCCGACGCGACGGGGGCCGGCGACGCCGTCATCCGGTGGATGCAGCGCCGCTCGGGCGACGAGCTGCAGGAGCGCCGCGCGCAGATCGTGGGGAGCCTCCGCGCGATCGCGCCGCTCGAGTTCGTCAACGGCGGCGGCACGGGCTCGCTGGAGTACACGGCGTCCGACCAGTCGGTCACCGAGGTCACCGCCGGCAGCGGATTGTTCGCGGGCCACCTGTTCGACGGCTACCGCGCGTTCGAGCCCGCGCCCGCGGCGGCGTTCGCGCTGGAGGTCGTGCGCAAGCCCGCCGACGACATCGTCACGGTGCTCGGCGGGGGATGGATCGCCTCCGGCCCGCCCGTGGCGTCGCGCCAGCCGCTCCCGGTGTGGCCGGCCGGCCTGCGGACGCTCGGCCGCGAGGGTGCCGGCGAGGTGCAGACGCCGCTGCAGGGCGCGGCGGCGCGCCGGCTCCGCGTCGGGGACCGGGTCTGGTTCCGGCACGCGAAGAGCGGCGAGCTCGCCGAGCGTGTCACCGAGTACCACCTCGTCGACGGCGACCGCCGCGTCGGCGCGGTGCCCACGTATCGGGGTGAGAACCGTGCGTTCCTGTGACGCCGCGGATGCCATCCTGCGGTGGCCGATGAGCACCGTGCGTTCCTGTGACGCCGCGGATGCCATCCTGCGGCGGCTGATGAGCACCGTGCGTTCCTGTGACGGCGCGGGCGGGGGCGCCCGATGACCCGGCCCGGGGGAGTGTGGACGAACTGGGGCCGCAGCGCCCGGGTCCGGCCGCGGCGCGTCGAGTTCCCGGCCAGCACCGGCGCCGTGCAGCGCGCCGTGCGCGCCGCCCGCGCCCGCGGGATGCGGGTGAAGGCGGTGGGGGCGGGGCACAGCTTCTCCGCGATCGCGGTGGCGCCCGACGTGCTGCTCGACCTCACGGATCTGACCGGCCTCGTCGGCGTCGACCACGCGCGGGCTCTCGTCACGCTGCGCGCCGGCACGCGGCTCCGGGACGTCCCGCGCCTGCTGGCCCCCTACGGGCTCGCGATGGAGAACCTCGGCGACATCGACCGTCAGTCGATCTCGGGCGCGATCTCGACCGGCACCCACGGCACCGGCGCCCGCTTCGGGGGGCTTGCGACGCAGGTCGCTGGTGCCGTGCTCGTGACCGCGGACGGCGAGCTGCTGGAGGTGGGGGAGGATGATCCCCTGCTGCCGGCCGTGGCCCTGGGCCTGGGCGCCCTCGGCATCCTCGTCGAGGTGACCCTGCGGTGCGTCCCCGCGTTCGTCCTCCAGGCCGTGGAGCGGGCCGAGCCGCTCGACGCCGTGGTGGCCGACCTCCCCGCCCGCGTCGCGGCCGCGGACCACTTCGAGTTCTACTGGTTCCCCGGCACCGCGACGGCGCTCACGAAGACCGACACGCGGCTGCCGGAGCATTCCCCGCGCCGGCCGCGCTCGCGGCTCGGCCGCTTCCTCGGCGACGAGGTGCTCGCCAACGGCGTGTACGAGGTCGCGTGCCTGGTCGGCACGGCGATCCCGCCGTTCGTGCCGGTCATCTCGTCGCTCGGCAACCGGTTCATGAGCAACGGCACCTACTCGGACGCCTCGCACCGCGTGTTCACGCAGAACCGCGGCGTGCGGTTCCGGGAGATGGAGTACGCGCTGCCGGCCGAGGAGGTGGCGGCCGCGTTCACGCGCTTGCGCGTGCTCGTCGCCGAGCGCCGCCTCCGGATCTCCTTCCCCGTCGAGGTGCGGTTCGCCGCGGCCGACGACCGGTGGCTGTCGACGGCCCACCGCCGGGCATCCGGCTACATCGCGGTGCACCGCTACTGGCGGGAGGATCCGCGCGAGTACTTCGACGCGGCCGAGGAGATCCTGCGCGAGCACGGCGGCCGGCCGCACTGGGGGAAGATGCACACCGCGGATGCCGCCGTCCTCCGCGAGCGGTATCCGCGCTTCGACGACTTCACCGCCCTCCGCGACCGCCTCGACCCGGACCGGGTCTTCGCGAATCCTTACCTCGACCGCGTTCTCGGTGAATAAGCCCTGGGAGTCGGCCCGCCGGCCGCTCCGCGCGCGGCCCCCGTCGGTAGAATGAGCGCACTCGTCACGAGTTCCCCGCGAACGGAGCACACCCCATGTGGGAATGGCTGATCCCCGTCCTGATCGTCGTCGCGCTCGTCCTCATCGTCGGCATCTACCTGTGGGCGACGTACAACTCGCTCGTCCAGCTCAATGTGCGTGTCGACGAGGCGTGGAGCGACATCACGGTCCAGCTGAAGCGTCGCGCGGACCTGCTGCCGAACCTCATCGAAGCCGTCAAGGGCTACGCCGCGCACGAGCGCTCCGTCTTCGAGAGCGTGACGCAGGCGCGGGCCGAGACCCTCTCCGCGCAGTCGCCGGGTGAGGCGGGCGTCGCGGAAGGCCACATGCAGCAGGCGCTGAAATCGATCTTCGCGGTCGCCGAGGCGTATCCGCAGCTCCAGGCGAGCCAGAACTTCCTTCAGCTCCAGCAGTCGATCGTCGACACCGAGGACAAGATCCAGGCATCCCGGCGCTTCTACAACGGCGGCGTGCGCGAGATGAACACGAAGATCAAGGTGTTCCCGAACAACCTCTTCGCGCGCAACCTGGGCTTCCACGAGCGGGAGTTCTTCGAGGTCGTCGACGGCGCCGCCATCTCCGAGCCGCCGCGCGTCCAGTTCTGACGCCCGCGCGTGTACTCCGCGATCGCGCGCAACAAGCGCAACACGTGGTTCATCCTCATAGGCTTCGTGCTGTTCCTCGGCGGGGTCGGCCTGCTGGCGGGCTGGCTCGCCGGCAACAACTGGTTCATCACGGCGTTCGTGCTGATCTTCGCGGCCGGCTACGCCACCGTGCAGTACTTCGCCGCGAGCCGTGAGGCCCTCGCCCTAGCGGGCGCCTTCCCCGTCACGCGCGAGGAGGCGCCGCGCTACTACCGCCTCGTCGAGAACCTCTGCATCACCACGGGCTCGCCGATGCCCGCCCTGTACGTCGTCGAGGATGCCGCCCCGAACGCGTTCGCGACCGGCCGCAAGCCCGAGGAGGCCGCGATCACGGTCACGACCGGCCTGTTCGAGCTGATGGACGACCGCGAGCTCGAGGGGGTGCTGGGCCACGAGCTGGGCCACATCCGCAACTACGACGTGCGCGTCTCGCTCGTCGTGTTCGGCCTCGTCGTCGCGGTGGGCCTGCTGGCCGACCTGCTCCTGCGCGCCACGTTCTTCGGCGGCGGACGCCGCGACGGCAACAATCCCGCGCAGCTCGTCTTCCTCCTGTTCGGCATCGTCGCCGCCATCCTCGCCCCGCTCCTCGCGGGCGCCGTGCAGGCCGCGATCTCGCGGCAGCGCGAGTACCTCGCCGACGCGACGAGCGCCCTTACGACCCGTGACCCGGAGGGCCTCGCGTCGGCCCTCGAGAAGCTGCAGGAGCACAAGCAGCCGCTGCAGCGCGCGAACACGTCGATGGCGCACCTGTGGATCTCCGACCCGCTGCGCCCGAGCTTCATGTCGCGCCTGTTCTCCACGCATCCGCCCATCCCCGACCGCGTGGCCCGCCTCCACAAGATCGGCGGCGAGTTCTAGCCTCGGGCCGGTGCGGGCCTTACCGGGCCCGGAATATGCGCGCGCCTAGACTGGGCTGATGGGTGAGGACGAGAAGCCGCGAGGCCGCCTCTTCGACGCCTTCCGGCCCCGGGCCGTCTCGAACGAGGCTCCGCACCCGGTGCCGCCCGGGCTCCGCCTCGCCGCCGCATACGCTTGGCGCTTCCTCGTCATCGCCGCGGCGATCGGCGTCGGCATCTGGCTGGTCATCCAGCTCAAGCTCATCGTCGTCCCGTTGCTGGTCGGCATCCTCATCACCGCGCTCCTGTGGCCCGCGTTCGCATGGATGCTGCGGCACCGGTTCCCGCGTTGGCTCGCGATCGTGATCTCGGTCGTCGGCACGCTGGCGATCGTGTCCGGGCTCATCTGGCTCGCAGTGTGGCAGGTGACCGCGCAGTGGGCCTCCGTCCAGGAGCGCACGATCCAGGCGGTCGACGGCCTCCGCCAATACCTCATCCAGGGGCCGCTGCACCTGACGGCGGATCAGATCGACGGGTTCCTCGCTCAGGGGTTGGATTTCCTGGGTCAGCAGGCGCAGACGCTCCTGTCCGGCGCGCTCGCGATCGGCACGACCGTCGGCCACGTCGCCGTGGGGGCGCTGCTCACGCTCTTCGTGCTGCTCGCCCTGCTCGCCGACGGCGGCGGCATCTGGCGCTGGACCACACGGCTGTTCCCGCGCGCGGCGCGCCCCGCGGCCGACGGCGCCGGTCGGGCGGGCTGGATCGCGGTGGTCAACTACGCGCGCACGCAGCTACTCGTCGCGACGATCGACGCGGTCGGCATCGGCCTCGGCGCGTTCCTCCTGGGCGTCCCGCTCGCGATCCCCGTCGCCATCCTCGTGTTCCTCGGCGCGTTCGTCCCGATCGTGGGCGCCGTCGTCACGGGAGGGCTCGCGGTCTTCCTCGCGCTCGTCTACAACGGGCCGTGGATCGCCTTGTGGATGCTCGTGGTCGTGCTCGCGGTGCAGCAGATCGAGGGCCACGTGCTCCAGCCGCTCCTCATGGGCTCCGCCGTCAAGGTGCATCCGCTCGCCGTCGTCCTGGTGGTCGCGGGCGGCGCGCTGATCGCCGGCATCCCGGGCGCCCTGTTCGCTGTCCCGCTGGCCGCCTTCGTGAACGTGGTCGGCGTGTACATCGCGAACCGGACTTGGGAGACGGGCGAAGGACCCGATCCGGGCGCGCTCATCTGGAGCACCGTCCCCCGCACGAGAAGGGCCCGCGCATGACGCTTCCGACACTCGCCGACTTCGAGGATGCCGCGGAGGTGCTCCGCGGCATCATCACGCGGACCCCGGTCGACCAGTCCCTGCACCTTTCCGAGCTCCTCGGCGTGCCGGTGTTCCTGAAGCTCGAGAACCTCCAGCGGACCGGATCGTTCAAGATCCGCGGCGCGGCATATCGCCTCTCGCGGTTGACCGCCGAGGAGCGGGCACGTGGGGTCGTGGCCGCCTCCGCCGGCAACCACGCCCAGGGCGTCGCGCTCGCCGCGCAGCGGCTCGGCATCCCGGCGACGATCTTCATGCCGCTCGGCGTCCCGGTCCCCAAGCTCCTCGCGACCCGCGGGTACGGCGCCGAGGTCGTGCTCGAGGGCGCCACGGTCGAGACCCCGCTGCGGCTCGCGGCGGAGTACGCCGAGCGGACCGGGGCGGTGCTCATCCACCCGTACGACCACCGCGACATCATCATCGGCCAGGGCACGCTGGGCCTCGAGCTCATGGACGAGGTCCCCGACCTCGACACCGTCATCCTCGGGATCGGCGGGGGCGGCCTCATCGCCGGCGTGGCAGCGGCCGTCAAGGCGCGTGCCGCGGCCGTCGGGCGCGAAGTCCGGGTGATCGGCGTGCAGGCCGCGAACTCGGCGGCGTATCCGTCGTCGCTCGCGGCGGGGCATCCGCTCGAGGTCGCCACGACCCCGACGATCGCGGACGGCATCGCCGTGGCTCGGCCCGGCGACGTCCCGTTCGAGATCATCAAGGAGCTCGTCGACGACGTCGTCACGGTCACCGAGGACGACATCGCCCGCGCCCTCCTCGTGCTGCTGGAGCGCGCGAAGCAGGTCGTGGAGCCGGCCGGCGCCGTCGGGGCCGCGGCGATCCTGGCCGGCAAGATCGAGCCGCGGGGCACGACCGTGTCGGTGCTCTCCGGGGGCAACATCGACCCCCTGCTCCTGCAGCGGGTCGTGGCGCACGGTCTCGCGGCGAGCGGCCGCTACATGTCGTTGCGGATCCCGCTTCCCGACCGCCCGGGGCAGCTCGCGCGCGTGTCGGAGCTCCTGGCCCAGGCCGGGGCGAACGTCATCGAGGTGCTGCACACCCGCCACGGGCAGGGCATGCAGATCAGCGAGGTCGTCCTGCAGCTGAGCGTCGAGACGCGCGGCGCGGATCACCGTGCCCAGGTCATTAAGACCCTCGAGGACGCCGGCTTCATCGCGACCGTCGTCCCCGACTGAGGGAACCCGGGCTCCACCCCCCGCTCACCTGTCGCGACCTACGACCCGGGCCGGTCGAACGTGTCAGGTGAGCATCCTGCCCGGCGCGCTCACCTGTCGCGACGGACGGCTCGCTGCGGCGAACGCGACGGGTGAGCATCTGCGCGGCGCGAACTCGGGGGTCAGTGGCCGGAGTAGGTCTCGACCTTGACGACCTCGACCGCGATCTCGCGGCCGTTCGGCGCGGTGTAGCTCGTGGTCGCGCCCTCGCTCAGGCCCAGGATGGCGGCGCCGAGGGGGGAGGCCTCGCTGTAGACGTCGAGCTCGGTCTCGGCCGCGATCTCGCGGTTGCCGAGGAGGAAGACCTCCTCGCTGCCGGCGACGACGGCCGTCACGACCGTGCCGGGCTCGACCGTTCCGTTGCTCTCCGGGGCCTCGCCGACGTGGGCGTTCTTCAGCAGCGACTGGAGGGTGCGGATGCGCGCCTCCTGTTTGCCCTGCTCGTCCTTCGCGGCGTGGTAGCCGCCGTTCTCCTTGAGGTCGCCCTCCGCGCGGGCGATCTCGATCCGCTTCGCGATCTCCTCGCGTCCCGCGGTGGAGAGCTGCTCGAGCTCGGCCGCGAGACGGTCGTAGGCGTCCTGCGTGAGGAACGTCGTGGGTGCGTCGCTGGACACCTGTGCCTCCATGGATCGTTGGGGAAAAGTGAACGCCCCGGCGCTTGCCAGGGCGTCTCGATGAGTTCGCAGCAGACTACGCCACCCAGCAGGCGTTCACCAAACCCGTCGTCGCGAGGGCGACGGTGGGGATCGTCTCCGTGAACGCCTGCGTGTGCGCGTCCGAGGGCGGGTACGACACGATGCGCCATCCGACGATCCCGTGCTGTTCGTCGTCGGCCTCCAGGACGCACGTGATCCCGGTTCCCGGGGGCGCCGTGAGCTGGAAGCTGAGCGTCGTCGAGTGCGGTCCGTCGATCGTGAAGCCGGTGTCGGCGGAGTCGATGGAGTTTGCGGAGTTGCCGAGCGTGATCCACACGAGCCAGACGCCGCCGGCGATCACGAGGAGGGCCACGATGCCCCAGCCGATGAGACGACGCCGCCGGGAGCGGGTGCGGCCATAGCGCTCGTCGAGCATCGTCTGCGTCATTCGGGGGTGTCCTCGCGGATTAGGCTGGAGATTCCAGGCTAGGCGTTTTCTGGCCGGGGGAAGGACACCATGGTCGCCGCTGCGCTGATCGCGATCCTCTCGGCGACGCCGGATCCGAACGTTCCGAACGAGGACCTCATCACGCCGGGCCCCTGGGGCTTCGCGGTGATCGCGTTCATCGCCGTCGCGGTCGTGTTCCTCATCACCGACATGATGCGCCGCATCCGCCGCGCGCGCTTCCGCTCCGAGGTGCGCGAAGAGCTCGACGCCGAGCAAGCGGGGGAGAAGCCGCAGAAGCCGCGGGACGAGGATCCGCCCGCCTGACGCGGCTCAGCCGTGGTACGCGGGGTGCAGCGCGATCAGGAGGCATCCGGTCCACTGGCACAGGAACGCGAGCACCGTGCAGACGTGGAAGATCTCGTGGAAGCCGAAGTGCCCGGGCCACGGGTTGGGACGCTTGAGCGCGTAGACCACGGCCCCGACCGTGTAGAGCACGCCGCCGACGAGGATGAGCGTCATCATCGCGGCGTTCGCGGCGAAGAAGTTGAACAGGTACATGACCGCGGCCCAGCCGAGCGCGATGTACAGCGCGACGTAGAGCCAGCGCGGCGCGTTGATCCAGAAGATCCGGAACGCGATGCCGAGGATCGCTCCCGACCAGACGATCGACAGGAGAATCACCATCTCCGTCGTCGGCAGGGCCAGGACCGCGATCGGCGTGTAGGTGCCGGCGATGAGCAGCAGGATGTTCGCGTGGTCGATCCGCTTCAGGATGACCTTCGTCTTCGGCTTCCAGTTGAAGCGGTGGTAGAGCGCCGAGTTGCCGAACAGCAGCAGCGACGTCGCCATGAAGACCGCCGACGCCCACTTGGCGGCGGGGCCCTGCGCGAGCACGATCAGCACGATGCCCGCCGCGATCGCGACGGGGAACGTGGCGGCGTGGATCCAGCCGCGCCAGGTCGGCCGGATGTCCGCCCGCGCGTCGACGTCGGCCGCCTCCATCAGGGGAAGGCGCGGGACGTCCGGGGACTGGGGGCGACTCACCCCCCGAGCCTACGCGGGCGCGTATGCGGCCGTCGGCACGTCCTCGGGACGAGTACCGTAGTGGCGTGACGCCTGTGGGCTCGAGCGGAGGCAGGGGCTTCCTCTACCGCCTCTACATCAACCGCCTCCGCCGTCAGATCACGGCCGACTCGGTTCCGTCTCATGTCGCGATGATGATCGACGGGAACCGGCGCTGGGCGCGCCAGCTGGGGTACGACTCCGCCGCGCACGGCCACCGCGCCGGAGCCGCGAAGATGCGCGAGTTCCTCCGTTGGTGCGACGACGTCGGGGTCCGCGTCGTGTCGCTCTATCTCCTCTCGAACGACAACCTCCGTAAGCGCGACTCGCGCGAGCTCGCCGACCTCCTCCAGATCATCGCGGAGCTCGCCGACGAGGTCTCGCGCGAGCGGGACTGGCGGGTGCAGCACGTCGGCCGGTCCGGCGCCCTCCCGAAGGATCTCGCGCGCGTGCTCGCCGAAGCCGAGGAGCGGACGCGGGATCACGCCGGCATGCACGTCAACCTCGCGGTCGGCTACGGCGGTCGCGGGGAGATCGTGGACGCCGTGCGGAGCATCATCGCGAAGCACGACGAGCAGGGAGGCTCGCTCGAGGACCTCGCGGCGAGCCTCACGCCCGAGCAGATCGGCGAGCACCTGTACACGGGTGGCCAGCCCGACCCAGATCTCGTCATCCGGACGTCCGGAGAGCAGCGGCTGAGCGACTTCTTGCTCTGGCAGAGCGCGCACAGCGAGTTCTACTTCGTCGAGGCGCTGGGCCCGGATCTTCGCGAGGTCGACTTCCTCCGAGCCATCCGCGACTACGCGACGCGCGATCGCCGTTACGGCGGTTGAGTGCCGTTCACCGAGCGGTCACGAATCGCAGGCGTGTCGGTACGCGCTCGAGCCTCGGTGTGCGTAGTACGTTCGGACCACCGGGCAGAGCGCCCGGCGAGTCGGCCCGAAATCGCGGACTCGTGACCACCGGCCGGCTCGTGGCGTAACCGGGAGAGATCCCGGATCAGGAGCGAGTCGTGACCACACGAGCACCAGAGCGGCACCAGCAGGACCTCGTCCCCCAGAGCGCAGATCAGTCGAATGATCTGCGCTCTTATGTTTTGGACACCTCGGTCCTGCTGAGCGACCCCCGCGCGTTCTTCCGCTTCGCGGAGCACTCCGTCGTGATCCCCGTGGTCGTCATCACGGAGCTCGAGGGCAAACGCCACGACCCTGAGCTCGGCTACTTCGCCCGGCAGGCGCTGCGTCACCTCGATGAGCTGCGTGTCGAGCACGGCCGCCTCGACTTCCCGGTGCCGGTCGGGGAGGGCGGCACCCTGCGGGTCGAGCTCAACAACACCGATCCGACCGTGCTCCCGTCTGGCATGCGCCTCGGCGACAACGACAGCCGCATCCTGGCGGTCGCGATGAACCTCCGGCAGGACGGCCACGAGGTCACGATCGTCTCCAAGGACCTGCCGATGCGCGTCAAGGCGGCCTCCCTCGGTCTCACCGCGGAGGAGTACCTCGCCGAGCAGGCCGTCGACTCGGGGTGGACCGGGATCGCCGGCATCGACCTCTCGGGCGATGAGATCAGCGATCTCTACGAGAGCGAGGTCGGCTCCAGCGACCAGGTGCGCGGGATGCCGGTGAACACGGGGCTCGTCATCCACTCCGAGCGCGGGTCGGCGCTCGGGCGCGTGACGGGCGACGGCGAGTTCCGGCTCGTGCGCGGCGACCGGGACGCCTTCGGTCTCCACGGGCGCTCCGCCGAGCAGCGGATCGCGCTCGACATCCTCCTGGACCCCGAGGTCGGGATCGTGTCGCTCGGCGGCCGGGCCGGCACCGGCAAGTCCGCGCTCGCCCTGTGCGCGGCGCTCGAGGCGGTCCTGGAGCGCCAGCAGCAGCGCAAGATCGTCGTGTTCCGGCCTCTGTTCGCTGTGGGCGGACAAGAGCTCGGATACCTCCCCGGCGACGCGCAGGAGAAGATGAACCCCTGGGGCCAGGCGGTGTTCGACACGCTCGGCTCCGTCGTCTCCGCGAACGTCGTCGAGGAGGTCGTGGAGCGCGGCATCCTCGAGGTGCTGCCGCTGACGCACATCCGCGGCCGGTCGCTGCATGACTCGTTCGTGATCGTCGACGAGGCGCAGTCGCTCGAGCGGAACGTGCTGCTCACGGTTCTGAGCCGGATCGGGCAGAACTCGCGCGTCGTGCTGACGCACGACGTGGCGCAGCGCGATAACCTCCGCGTCGGCCGCCACGACGGCGTCGCCTCGGTCATCGAGACCCTCAAGGGCCACGACCTGTTCGCCCACGTGACCCTGGTCCGCTCCGAGCGCTCCGCGATCGCCGCCCTCGTGACCGACCTCCTGGAGGCCGGCGAGCTCGCCTGACCTCCCGCCCCCGCCCCCGGCCCTGGGCCGGGCCACCTCCCGCCGGGCCACCTCCCCCCTACAACGCGTTTGTTACTTAAAACCCCAGGTTTTTCATGACACAAGCGCGTTCTCGGCGGGGGTGAGGGCGGGCTCGGCCGCGCGACGGCGCGGTTGGAGGGACATGGCCTGCCCCCTCGAACAACCTTGCGCCCAAGCGGGCTCCGCTTGGCACAATAGGTCGTAGCGGAGGGGGAGATCTTGCGTCACATCGGAACTGTGTCCGGCATGAGGGCCGATGCTGCGGCAACGGAGGGCCCGACGTTCCTCTACCGTGATCCGAAGGCCGAGCGTCTCATCTATGCCCGTGCTTCGTGGGGACTATCGGTCGAGCTCGAGGTCCCGCCGGCTGTCGCGCCGGTCAGTTCGCATCCAGCTCCCACGCGAGAGCTCGGACGGCTCAGCGATCTGTGGCTTCGTGCATGGCGTCTTCATTGGGACGGCTACGCGTCTATGTATGGTGCACCTCGCACAGAACCCCGGGCCCGCGCCAGCTCCACCCCGGCTTTGGCTGATGCACTCAACGACTTCTGAGCCGCGAGTCCGTCGATGCCCTCGCGACTCAGAAGTCGTCGATCTTGATTAGTAGCCGGTTGCCGGGCTGCCCGATCCGCAGACCTTGCCGGTGGTGAGGATCACCGTGGAGGACGTAGTGACGTACGCCTGGCCTCCGATGTTGTTGGTGTTGAAGCCGCCGACGCTGCTCCACGTGGCGGGGGTTGCCACTCCGCCTGGCCAGTTGATCAGCGGCGATCCGCCGAGGCTGGAGACCTGCACCTGCCAAATAGCGCGGTTGGTGACGGGTGCTTCCACCGTGTAGCCGGTGTATGCGTTCTTGTTGCCGATTGCGCCCGGCCCATTCAGCACTTCGATCCAGGACGATCCGCAGTTGCCGTAGATGGTTACCCTTGCCTGGGGTGCGAGTCCTCCGGGCCTGCTTGCCGGAGTTGCTTCCCGTAGTTACTTCCCGTGGGTACTCACGTTCGGAGCCGTACTCACTGACGATCGCTTTCGCTGCGTCGGTGATCGCTACCGACTCCTACGACCCGTCGGGATACGTGACGATCTCGAATCCGTTTGCCGACGCCACCTCCTCGTCATAGCCGAGCACGGTCAGCGGCTGAGTGGCCACGGTGGGTCCCGGGTTTGGCGCAAAGGTGGCGGCTGTAGCCGATCCGCCGGTCATGACTGTGGCCGCAGTTACCGCGGCGATGCAGAGGGCGGCCAGCTTCCAGTGGTTGCTTTTCATATCACACTCCGATCTCTGAGACTCCCGTGCGGAGCCTGCTCGGGGCCATCGCAACACACAGGTCGGGCGAAGCGAGGATCACCTCACAGGTCCAGCTGGATCCGTTTGCCGCGCAGAATTGCTGATCATCGGCGGGTTTCGCCATGCAAACCAAGTGCGTTTGGATTTCTCGGAATTGGTCCAAATGGATGATGCCAACGTGGCATCGCGCGAACCCGCCGGGCCACCTCCCGCCGAGAACGCGCTTGTGTCATGAAAACCGACGGTTTTCATGACACAAGCGCGTTCTCACGGGGGTGAGGGCGGGCTCCGGCCGCGCCCGGGCGGCCGGGGATGAGAGGTTTCTCATGGGGGTGTGAGGCTGCTCTCACGTGGGGGCGTGAGCATGGGGGAGGCAGAGCGCAGTCGCGAGATTCCCCCCGGTAGCCCGCGGCGGCGCGGGTCTTCTCCCCCCAGAAGGCTCTCGCCCGAGAGACGGCCCCCGGTGTCCCCCAGCACCGGGGGCTCCTCCGTTTCCGGACGGGCTACTCCCAGCGGTAGCCCGCGCCGCGCACGGTCCGGATGCGGCGCGTGCCCATCTTCGTGCGCAGGTACCCGACGTAGACGTCCACGACGTTCGAGCCGGGGTGGAAGTCGAGGCCCCACACGCGGCTCAGCAGCTGCTCGCGGCTGAGGACCTGTCCGGGGTGGCGGAGGAACTGCTCCGCGAGCGCGAACTCCCGGCGTGAGAGCTCGATCTCCCGGCCGCCCACGAGCACGCGGTGCCCGAGCAGGTCGAGCGTGACGTCGCCGCGGGTCACCGTCGTGGATGCCGCGGTGCCGGTCTCGCGCAGGCGCGAGCGGATCCGGGCGAGCAGCTCGTCGAACTTGAACGGCTTCCGCACGTAGTCGTTGGCGCCGGCATCCAGGCCCTCGACCGTGTCGTTCGTGCTCGTGCGGGCTGTCAGCATGATGACCGGGATGCTGGAGCCCTGCCCGCGCAGCTGGCGCAGCACCTCGAAGCCGTCGAGAGAGGGCAGCCCGACGTCGAGCAGGACGAGGTCGATCGAGCCGTCGAGGGCCAGGTCGAGCGCGTCCTGGCCGTCGGCCACGACGTCCGTCGTGTATCCGGCGGACTCGAGGCCCCGCTGGACGAACGCGGAGATGCGCGGCTCGTCCTCCGCGATGAGGATCCGGCTCATCGCGCGGCCTGCCTCTGGAGCACGACATCCTCGGCGCGAATGGGCGCCGGGGCCGACGGGGTCGCGCGTCCGATCGGAAGGTCGATCGTGAACGTCGCGCCGCCGCCGTCGGTCGTCGTGACCGCGCACCCGCCGTCGTGCGCGCGGGCGATGGCGTCGACGATCGCGAGCCCCAGCCCCGATCCTTCGACGCCGCGGTGCGGCTGCACGCGGCCCGCGCGCCGGAAGATGCGGTGCCGCGCCGCGGGCGGGACGCCGGGACCGTGGTCGCGCACCCAGAGATGCGCGCGATCGCCCGCCACGTCGCTGCCGATCTCGACCGGCGAGTCCGCGGGCGTGTGCTTGGCCGCGTTGTCCGCGAGCTGGAGCCAGGCCTGCAGCAGACGATCCGGATCCGCGTGGAGCACCGCGTCGCCGTGCGCGACGACGCGCCACGGGTGGTCCGGGATCACCGCGACGAGCTCGCCGATCCGTGTGGTCAGGGTGCGGAGGTCGACGGCGCTCGGCGTGAGGTGCTCGGCGGCCTCCACGGAGGCGAGGAGCTCGATGTCCTCGACGAGCCGGTTCATCCGGTCGAGCTCCGAGATGCCGATCTCCCGGGTGGTGGCGACGTCGACGGGGTCGTCGGCGTCCATCGTCTCCAGGTATCCGCGAACGATCGTGATCGGGGTCTTGAGCTCGTGCCGCACGTCGTCGAGGAGCTGCCGCTGCCGCTCGAATGCCTCGTCGGCGCCTTCGTCCGGCTCGCCCTCGTCCGACTCGCCCGCGGGTTCCGGAGCCGCTGCCGGCGCCCGCGGCGCCAGCCGGGCGACCGCGATCCAGGTGCCGACCGCGATCGTGGCGACCGCCATCACGGCGGCGATCAGGTAACCGGGAACGCGCGCGAGCGCTGCGGTCGAGGCCAGGCCGAACACGATCGTCTCCGTCGCGAACAGGACGACGGCGAAGACGAAGACCCCCGCGCCGGCCACGACGAGCATCGCGCCCCACATACGGGCACGTGTCGAGGCCCCCCTGCGCGGCTGGTCCACGAGCCGAGAGTATTGCGGATTCAGCCCGGATGCGTCATCGAGAGCAGGTCGAGCTTCTCATCGAGCAGGTCGAGCGAGATCTCACCGCGGTCGACGTAGCCGAGCGCGAGGACCGCGTCGCGCACCGTGATGCCCTCCGCGACCGAGTACTTGGCGATCTTCGCGGCCGCCTCGTAGCCGATGACCTTGTTGAGCGGCGTCACGATCGACGGCGACATCCCCGCGTACGCCTCGGCGCGCGCGACGTTCGCCTGGAGTCCGTCGATCACCTTGTCGGCGAGCACCCGGACCGCGTTCGCGAGGAGGCGGATCGACTCCAGCAGCGCCGTGCCCATGACGGGGATCGCGACGTTCAGCTCGAACGCGCCGGAGGCGCCGGCCCACGCGACCGTCGCGTCGTTGCCGATCACCCGCGCGGCGACCATGAGCGTCGCCTCCGGGATGACCGGGTTGACCTTGCCCGGCATGATCGAGGAGCCCGGCTGCAGGTCGGGGATGTGCAGCTCCCCGAGGCCCGTGTTCGGGCCCGAGCCCATCCAGCGCAGGTCGTTGTTGATCTTCGTGAGGGACACGGCGATCGTGCGGAGCGCGCCGGATGCCTCGACGAGGCCGTCGCGGGCGCCCTGCGCCTCGAAGTGGTCCGCGGCCTCCACGATCGGCAGGCCGGTCTCCGCCACGAGCAGCGCGATGACCTTCTGCGGGAAGCCGAGCGGCGTGTTGATGCCGGTGCCGACGGCCGTGCCGCCGAGCGGCACCTCGCCGACGCGGGGGAGCACGGACTGCACGCGCTCGATGCCGAGACGGATCTGCCGCGCGTAGCCGCCGAACTCCTGGCCGAGCGTGACGGGCGTCGCGTCCATGAGGTGCGTGCGGCCGGACTTGACGATCCCGCTCCACTCCGTCGCCTTCTTCTCGAGCGACACCGCGAGGTGGTCGAGGGCGGGGACGAGGCTCTCGATGAGCGCCTGGGTCACGGCGATGTGCACCGAGGTCGGGAAGACGTCGTTCGACGACTGCGAGGCGTTGACGTGGTCGTTGGGGTGCACGGGCGAGCCGAGGCGGCGCGTCGCGAGCGTCGCGAGCACCTCGTTCATGTTCATGTTCGAGGACGTGCCCGAGCCGGTCTGGTACGTGTCCACCGGGAACTGGTCGTCGAAGCCGCCCGCGGCCACGTCGTCCGCGGCGGCGGCGATCGCGTCGGCGATCCCGGCGTCGAGGGTGCCGAGCTCCTTGTTCGCGAGAGCCGCGGCCTTCTTGATCCGGGCCAGCGCGGCGATCTGAGCGTGTTCGAGTCCCGTGCCCGAGATGGGGAAGTTCTCGACGGCGCGCTGCGTCTGCGCGCTGTACAGCGCGGACGCCGGCACCCTCACCTCTCCCATCGTGTCGTGCTCGATGCGGTACTCGGTCTCGGACATTGCGCTCCTTGGAATCGAAAGGGGTCAGGACTCGTCGACCACGCCGACGACGAGGTCGGGGACGGCGGTGCCCTCGGCGAGGCGGTAGTTCGCGCCGACGATCGCGAGGCGGCCCGCCGCGACGGCGTCGGAGATCAGCTCGGACGAGCGCAGCAGCTCGCCGACCGTGTCACGCAGGTGCTCGCGGCCGACGTGCTCGGCGTCGATCCCGCCCGGGGTCGGGCCGTCGACCGCGGCGACACGACGGACGGCGGGCACGATCGGCGCGATCTGGCGCCAGATCTTCGGCGGCAGGGTCGGGGCATCCGGCAGGGTGCTGTCGATCGCGGCGCGCACGGCGCCGCACTCGTCGTGGCCGAGGACGACGATGAGCGGCACTTCCAGCACCGCGACCGCGTACTCGAGGCTGCCGACGACCGAGTCGGAGATGACCTGGCCAGCGTTCCGGATGACGAACAGATCGCCGAGTCCCTGGTCGAAGATGATCTCGGCGGCGAGGCGCGAGTCGGAGCAGCCGAACAGCGCGGCTCGCGGCCGCTGGGCCGCCGCGAGCTCGTTCCGGCGCTCGACGTCCTGACGCGGATGACTGGGCGCGCCGGTCACGAACCGCGCGTTGCCGCGGAGCATCGCGGCCCAGGCGGCACCGGGCGTGGCCTGCTCGTCGACGGGCTCGGTCACCGTGCTCCTCCTTCGAGCCCGCGGATCTGGCCGGTCAGGCCCGAGGCGAGCGCGGTCGTCGTCGCCTCGTCGGCGTTGCCGTAGACCAGGACGTAGTCGGGACCGGCCTGCGTGCCGAGCGCGAACGAGACGTTTCCCGCGGACTGCACATCGGAGATGCGCCACACGTCCCACGGGACGCCGTCGATCGTCGTGGTGCCGGCCGGCCGCTTCCCGGCGAGCGTCGTCAGCGCCCAGTCCGAACCCGCCCCGAACGCCTGCGAGACCCGCAGGAACGCGTTGCCGTCCGTCGCGTACACGATCGTCCAGACCGGCTGCTCCGCGCCGGCCACCGCCGCGCCGTTCACCAGCCAGGTGCTCGAGACGTCGGGGACGAGGATCGGGCGGCCCATGTCGGTGGACGCGGACTGCGCCGCCTGCGCGACGTCGATCGTGGGCGTCGGCGCCAGATCTCCGCGCGGGACGCCCAGCACGACGACGACGACCACCGCGAGGGTGACGAGGAGCGCCGCGATGAGATTGCGGAAGGTCTGGCTGGAGCGGTAGACGCGGGAGGACTCCGCCTTGCGGTCGGCGGTCTCCTCCGGGGTCTCCGGACGGCCGAGCTCGGCGACGACCCGGGGTCCGCGTGCCATCACTCCGCGTTCCCGTCCGTCACGCGGGCGGCGTCGAGCCGCCGACGGGCGCCCGCGAGCCACTCCTCGCAGCGCGCGGCGAGGGCCTCGCCGCGCTCCCACAGCGTCAGGGACTCCTCCAGCGTGGGCGCGCCCTGCTCGAGTCGAGCGACCACGCGGATGAGCTCGTCGCGCGCATCCTCGAACGAGAGGGATGCGACATCGCCGGGCGCGGGCACGGCTGCCTCGGGCGACGTCATGAGTTCATCCTATTCGAGCGCGAGGGGAGCTCTTCGGGAGCGGGATCGGAGGCGGCGGACTCGAGCAGCTCACCCTCGGACCGCGCCGCGAACGAGCCGCGGGCCACGGTCACCGTGACGGCGGTGCCGGCCGGCGCCTGCTCAGCATCCCGCACGATGGCTCCCGAGGCCGCCAGGGCGATCGCGTAGCCCCGGTCGAGCGTGGCGGCCGGGGAGAGGGCCCGGAGCGACGCGCGCAGCTGCCGCGTCTGCTGGTGCGCGCCCTCCCATCGCCGGTCCAGCTCGCCGCGGGCGCGCGTCAGCAGGTGGTCGAGCTCCCGTGCCCGGTCGTCGACGATGAGCGCCGGCATCCGCAGGGCGGGCCGCGAGCGGAGCTGCTCGAGCTGTGCGATGTCGTGCGAGACCCGAATCGAGAGCCGGCCGGTCAGGCGCGCCCGCAGCTGCTGCACGAGCGCGCGCTGCTCGGACACGTCCGGGACGACGCGTTTGGCGGCATCCGTCGGCGTGGAGGCGCGGAGATCGGCGACGTCGTCGAGGAGGGGGTGGTCGTTCTCGTGGCCGATCGCGCTCACGATCGGCGTCGCGGTCGCGGCCGCCGCCCGGACCAGCCGCTCGTCGCTGAACCCGAGGAGCTGCTGCGGATCGCCGCCGCCGCGCGCGACGATGATGACGTCGACCTCCGGGTCGGCGTCGAGGCGCGCGAGGGCCGCGATCGTCTCGGGCACGCAACGCTCGCCCTGCACGGCCGCGTACTCGGTGCGGAACCGCACATGCGGCCAGCGCAGCTCGGCGTTGCGCCGGACGTCCTTCTCGGCATCCGACCGCTCGCCTGTGACGAGCCCGATGACGTGCGGGAGGAAGGGGAGGGGCTTCTTCCGGGCGGGGTCGAACAGACCCTCCGCGCGCAGCGTCGCGCGCAGCCGCTCGAGCTTCTCGAGCTGGTCACCGAGACCGAGGTGGCGCAGCGCCGACACGGCGAAGCTGAAGTCGCCGGTCTTGACGAAGTAGTCGGGCTTGACGCATCCGATCACCCGGTCGCCGACCGCGAACTCGCGGCCGAGCCGCTGCCTCGTCGACGACCAGATCCGGAACGCGATCGTCGCGTCGGTATCGAGGTCCTTCATGCGCCCGAAGACGTTGCCGGCCCGCACGTTCCACGTCGTGATCTCGCCCTCGACCCAGACCGAGCCCCACCGCTCCACGAAGTCGCGGATCGTGTCGTTCAGCCGGGCGACCGAGGTCGGGGCCTGCGACGACGACTCGCGCGGATGCACCGAGTCCGGCGGCGGCGCCTCTCCGGGCACCGACGCGGGCTGGAACGTCGTCATCCGCGGCTTCTCCTCACATTTCGATCCATCGGGCCATCGATCCATCGGGCCGGCGCCCAGGGCACGCCCGTAGACTCGGTGATCGTGAGCTCGCCCGCTGTCCACCTGCCCGTTCCCCGGATCCCGGTGCGGCGCGGACGCCTTCAGGATAAGCCCGTCGGTGGGGCCAAGAAGGTGCTGCTGGCCGCTCCCCGTGGATACTGCGCGGGTGTGGATCGCGCGGTCGTGGCGGTGGAGAAGGCGCTCGAGCGCTTCGGATCCCCGGTCTACGTGCGCAAGCAGATCGTGCACAACATCCATGTCGTGCGCGAGCTCGAAGCTCAGGGCGCGATCTTCGTGGACGAGGTCGACGACGTCCCGGAGGGCGCGCACGTGGTCTTCAGCGCGCACGGCGTCTCGCCGGCCGTCGTGGATGCGGCATCCGCTCGCGGCCTGCAGGCGATCGACGCGACCTGCCCGCTCGTGACGAAGGTGCACCGCGAGGCCGTGCGCTTCGCGCGGGCCGACTACGAGATCCTCCTGATCGGCCACCTCGGGCACGAGGAGGTCGAGGGCACGGCGGGCGAGGCCCCCGAGCACGTCACGGTCGTGAACTCGCCCGACGACGCCGACCGCGTGGAGGTCCGCGACCCGAGCAAGGTCGTCTGGCTCTCGCAGACCACGCTCTCGGTGGACGAGACGATGGAGACCGTCGGACGCCTGCGCGCCCGCTTCCCGGAGCTGCAGGATCCGCCGTCCGACGACATCTGCTACGCGACGCAGAACCGCCAGGTCGCGATCAAGAAGGTCGCGAAGGATGCCGACCTCGTGATCGTCGTCGGCTCGGCGAACTCCTCGAACAGCGTCCGACTCGTCGAGGTCGCCCTGGAGCACGGCGCGACCGCGGCCTACCGCGTCGACTACGCCGACGAGGTGCGCCAGGAGTGGCTCGACGGCGTCGCGACCGTGGGCGTCACGAGCGGGGCATCCGTGCCCGAGGTGCTCGTGCAGGAGGTGCTCGAGGTGCTCGCCGACGCCGGATACGGCGACGTCGAGGAGGTGCGGACGGCCGAGGAGGACCTGCTGTTCTCGCTTCCGAAGGAGCTGCGCCAGGATGCCGCGGGGCGGCACGACGAGCGCGCGCTCGGCGGCCGGAGTCGCGCGTGAGCGATCCGGACGCCCCGATCGAGCCGCCGCGGGAGCCGCACCCGCGGCCGCAGTACGGGGAATACGCGACACCCGAGGAGCAGCGGGCGCGGATCCAGCAGCCGGCGTATCCGCCGGCCTCCCCGCCCGTCGCGCCCCCGCTCGCCCCGGCCCCGCGGCCGATTCCGCAGGCCGCGACGAGGGCACCGGCGCGGCGGCATCCGGTCGACCTGGTCGTGACCGTGGGCCTGCTCGCCTACGGGCTCGTGACCGTGGTCACCTCGGTCCCCGCGCTCCTCGACATGAGCGCGTACACGAGCCAGCTGCTCTCGGTGATCCGCGTCAACGCACAGCTCTCCGACCCGGACGCGGCGCGCGGCTTCGGCATCGCCGCGGCAGCCGTCATGATCGTGCTCTGGCTGGCCGCGGCATCCCTGTCCTGGCTGCGGATCCGCCGCGGCCGGATCGCCTGGTGGATCCCGCTCGTGATCGGTGTCGTCGCGAACCTCGCAACGGGGGTGCTCGTCAGCATCCCGCTGCTGAGCGACCCCGGCGTGCGGTCGGCGATCCTGTCGGCCTCCGGCGCGGGCTGATCCCGCACCGGAGCCGGACTCGCGTCAGGACTGGCTCTGGCCGTGCGAGCCGAGCTGCTGCGTCGCTTCGACGACGCGGGCGGCCATCGCCGCCTCGGCGATCTTGCCCCATGCGCGCGGGTCGTACGCCTTCTTGTTGCCGACCTCGCCGTCGACCTTCAGGACGCCGTCGTAGTTGGCGAACATGAAGCCCGCGACCGAGCGCGTGAACGCGTACTGCGTGTCGGTGTCGATGTTCATCTTCACGACGCCGTTCGCCACGGCCGTCGCGATCTCCTCGGACGTCGAGCCGCTGCCGCCGTGGAAGACCAGGTCGAGGGGCTTCGGGCCGGTGTGGAAGCGCTGCTGGATGCCGTCCTGGATCTCGCCGAGGAGCTCGGGACGCAGCTTGACGTTGCCGGGCTTGTAGACGCCGTGCACGTTGCCGAACGTGAGGGCCGAGATGTAGCGGCCCTTCTCGCCGAGGCCGAGCGCCTCGACGGCCTTCGTCACGTCGCCGACCGTCGTGTAGAGGGCGTCGTTCGTGCCCTCGTGCTTGACGCCGTCCTCCTCGCCGCCGACGACGCCGACCTCGATCTCGAGGATCGCGTTGATGTTGTGGAGACGGGGGAGGAGCTCCGCCGCGATCTCGATGTTCTCGTCGAGCGGCACGGCCGAGCCGTCCCACATGTGGGACTGGAAGATCGGGTTGCGACCGGCGCGGACCTCCTCCTCGGAGGCCTCGATGAGCGGGAGGACGAAGCTGGGCAGCGCGTCCTTCGGGCAGTGGTCGGTGTGGAGGGCGACCGTGATGGGGTAGCTCTTCGCGACCTCGGTCACGAACCGCGCCATCGCGAGGGCGCCGGTCGCGCGGGCCTTGACGCTCTGGCCGGCGAAGTAGTCGGCGCCGCCCGTCGTCACCTGGATGATGCCGTCGGAGCCCGCCTCGGTCAGCCCCTGCAGGACGGCGTTGATCGTCTGCGAGCTCGACACATTGATCGCGGGGTAGGCGAAGCCACCGGCCTTCGCGCGGTCGAGCATCTCGGCATACTGCTCAGGGGTGGCGACGGGCATGGGTAAGCTCCTTGCGTGGGACGGGTGGTTCCACCGGTCACTCTAGCGAAGCCTGCTTTTCGGGGGTGTTCCCGGGGGTGAAAGAATCGCGATTCCTTCCGCCTCGGAGGGCCGAAACTCCGCGGATCGCGACAGCCCGATCGATAGGGTGGGGGCATGGTGAGTCTGACCGCCGACCTGAGTCCTCTGCAGCCCGATCGGAACCTCGCCCTCGAGCTGGTGCGCGCGACGGAGGCGGCCGCGATCCGCTCCGTGCCGTTCATCGGCCGGGGTGCCAAGGAGGCCGCGGACGGCGCCGCGGTCGACGCGATGCGCGCCTTCTTCACGACCGTCAGCTTCGACGGCACGATCGTCATCGGGGAGGGCGAGAAGGACCACGCGCCGATGCTCTTCAACGGCGAGCGCGTCGGCAACGGCCGCGGCCCGCGGTGCGACGTCGCGGTCGACCCGATCGACGGCACGTCCCTCACAGCGGCCGGGCGCAACAACGCACTGTCGGTCATCGCCGTCTCCGACCAGGGCACCATGCTCGACGCCTCGTCGGTCTTCTACATGGACAAGCTCGTCACCGGCCCAGCCGGCGTGGGCGTCGTCGACATCCGGCTTCCCGTGGGGGAGAACATCCGCCGCCTCGCGCAGGCGCTCGGCAAGCCCGTCGACGAGATCGTCGTTTCGGTGCTGCACCGCCCGCGGCACGAGCAGCTGATCGCCGAGATCCGCGAGGCCGGGGCCGGCACGCGGCTCATGACCGACGGCGATGTCGCGGGCGGCATCAACGCCGCCCGGCACGACGCTCGCACGGACATGTGCGTCGGCATCGGCGGAAGCCCGGAAGGGATCGTGACGGCGTGCGCCATCAAGGCGCTCGGCGGGCACATCCAGGGCCGCCTGTGGCCGCGCGACGACGCGGAGAAGCAGAAGGGCATCGACGCGGGCCTGAAGCTCGACGGCTACGTCTACGAGGCCGACGAACTGGTGCGCGGGCGCAACACGATCTTCGTCGCGACCGGCGTCACGGACGGACAGCTCGTGGCCGGTGTCCGGCGCGAGGGCGACTACGTCTACACGGAGAGCGTGGTCCTGCGCGGGGCCTCCGGAACCCTCCGCCGCATCTCTTCGGAGCACCTCGTCTCCAAGTGGCTCTGACCCCGGCGACGCGCGGGGCGTTCCGTCGTCTGGGAGCACGCGGAGGGCGGTGGCAGAATGGATGCCGGCGCACGCGCGACGACGGAGGGGCGAGATGAACGCATCCACGGGACCGGCGACCGGACCGACCACCCAGACAGGGGCTCACGCCGTCGTCGCCGACGCGACCGATCCTGCGCGCCGCCCGGACGTCCTGTTCCGCGTGCGCGGGGAAGCGGGTCGGGCTCCGAACCCGTGGTGGATGATCGGCGCGTTCCTCGTCGTCTCCGGTGCGGTCATCGCGCTCATGAGCTTCATCCCCGGCGGCGCCTGACCGTTCAGCCGCCGGCCGTGCCCGTGTCCACCAGCTCGGGCGCCGTCAGCCGACGGGTCGTGGCGTCGAGCGGCGCCGGCGCGGGCAGCGCGTCGAGCTTCGTCTCGTCGATGCCCGGGAACTTCCGCGCCGTCACGAGGACGCGCGACTCCAGCGAGCCCGCGAACCGGTTGTAGCTCTCCACCGTCCGCTCGATCGCCCGGCGGAGCTCGTCGGCGTGGCCAGCGAGGGCGCCGAGCCGCTCGTACAGCTGCGTGCCGATATCGAACAGCGCCCGTGCTTCCACCGAGACATCCTGCTGCGTCCACGTGTAGGCGACGGTCTTGAGCACCGCCCACAGGTTGACGGGCGACGCGAGCGCCACACGACGGCCGAACGCGTAGTCGAGGAGCGAGGGATCCTCCTCCAGCGCTGCCGCCAGCAGCGACTCGCTGGGGATGAAGCACACCACGAACTCGGGACTCGCCGCCAAGCCCGCCCAGTACGTCTTCTTCGCGAGCGCATCCACGTGCGCGCGCACCGCCTTCACGTGCCGCTCCAGCAGTGCCCGGCGCCGCGCGCCCTCCTCGCCGCCCGCGGTCAGCGGGATCGCGCTCGCCTCGAGGTAGGCGTCCAATGGCGCCTTCGCGTCGACCGCGAGCGCGCGGCCCCCCGGGAGCCGCACGATCATGTCGGGCCGCCCCGCCCCGGCATCGCTCGTGATCGCGGTCTGCGTCTCGAAGTCGACGTACCGTGTGAGGCCCGCCGCCTCCACGACGCGCCGCAGCTGCGTCTCCCCCCACACGCCGCGGGTCGAGCCGGAGCGGAGCGCGCTCGCGAGCGCCTCGGTCGTGTTGCGCAGCGCCTCGTCGGACTCCTGCGCCCGCCGCAGCTGCTCCCCGAGCGCGCCGTACTGACGCTCCCGGTCGCGCTCGATCGCGTCGACTTTCTCCTGCATCGCCTGCAGGGTGTCGCGCACGGGGGCCAGGGCCCGCAGCACGTGCTGCTCGCGGCGGTCCCGCTCGTCGCGCAGCGCACGCTCCTCCCGGTCGCGCAGCCCTGCCTCGCGCTGCAGCTCGCGCTGTCGGTCGAGCTCGTCGCGCAGCGCGCCCTCGCGCGCCTCGGCCGCGGCGAGGGCCGCCCGTTCGCCGCCGCCGTGTGCCCGCGCCGCGAGCACACCGAGCACGCCACCGACGAGGACACCCGCGGCGACGAGGATCAAGGCGAGGAGTAGGTCCATGCCCGAAAGCATGCCCCGCCCCTCCGACATCCCTCCGGACGCGAGCGGAGCCGCGGGCGCGCGCGGGTCAGGCGACGCGCTCGAGCGGGGCGGCCTCGATGTGCGAGACGCGCAGGCCGAGCTGGGTCGTCAGGGCGTCCAGGTCGGCGGCGCCCGCGCGGCGGGCGGCGTCGATCATGATGTGGGCGCACGCGAGGGCGTCGGCGGTGGCTTCGTGGTGGGGGAAGGGGCCGAAGCCGGCGGCCGTGGCGACCGACGGCAGCCGGTAGGACGGCAGCTCGTACGTGCGTCGCGAGACCTGGAGGCTGCACGCGTAGCGGTAGGGCGGGCACGCCTGCCCGGTCGCCTCGCACGCGCGCTTCAGCACGGCCATGTCGAAGCCGGCGTTGTGCGCGACGAGGATGTCGGCGCCCGCGAACGCGGCGAGGTCGTCGAGCTGGTCCGCCCAGGTCTTCGCGTCCCGGACGTCCTCCGGACGGATCCCGTGGATCCCGATGTTCAACTCGAAGAACCGGTCGTGGCCCGCGGGCGGCTGGATGAGCCACCCGGCACGGGCGACGACGCGCCCGTCGCGCACCCGCACGAGGCCGACCGCGCAGGCCGACGCACTGGAGGCGTTCGCCGTCTCGAAGTCGATCGCGGTGAAGTCCAGGGCCACGCGCTCAGCCTCCCGGCGCCCCCGGCCCTCCGCGGCGAGGCGCGCCGCAACCCGGGTCGATCGCGCCGGGCAATCGGCTCGCGGCATCCGCGCACGTAGACTTGACGGTCGTGGCTCTCACGATCGGCATCGTCGGCCTCCCGAACGTCGGGAAGTCGACCCTCTTCAACGCCCTTACCCGCAACCAGGTGCTCGCGGCGAACTACCCGTTCGCGACGATCGAGCCGAACGTCGGGGTCGTGAGCCTGCCGGACTCCCGGCTCGACCGGCTCGCCGAGGTCTTCGGCAGCGAGCGGACCCTACCGGCGACGGTGTCGTTCGTCGACATCGCCGGGATCGTCCGCGGAGCCTCCGAGGGGGAGGGGCTCGGCAACCAGTTCCTCGCCAACATCCGCGAGGCCGACGCGATCGCGCAGGTCGTGCGCGGCTTCGCCGACTCCGACGTCGTACACGTCGAGGGCGCCGTGAACCCGGCGAGCGACATGGAGACGATCAACGCCGAGCTGCAGCTCGCCGACCTCCAGACGCTCGAGAAGGCGATCCCGCGGTACGAGAAGGAGGTCAAGGGCAAGAAGACGGATCCGTCGGTGCTCGCGGCCGCGCTCGCCGCCCAGGACGCCCTGCAGCGCGGCATCCTGCTGTCCGCGTCGGATCTCGACCTCGCGCCGATCCGCGAGCTCGGCCTGCTGACCGCGAAGCCCTTCATCTTCGTCTTCAACGTCGACGAAGCCGTGCTCACGGATGCCGCGCGGAAGGCGGAGCTCGCCGCCCTCGTCGCGCCGGCCCAGGCGGTATTCCTCGACGCGAAGATCGAGTCCGAGCTGGTCGACCTCGACCCGGCGGACGCGGCGGAACTGCTGGCCGCGACGGGTCAGGACGAGTCCGGGCTGGATCAGCTGGCCCGCATCGGCTTCGACACCCTCGGGCTGCAGACGTACCTCACGGCGGGCCCGAAGGAGGCGCGCGCCTGGACGATCGGCAAGGGCTGGAAGGCTCCCCAGGCCGCCGGCGTGATCCACACCGACTTCGAGAAGAAGTTCATCAAGGCCGAGGTCATCTCGTTCGACGATCTGCTCGACGCCGGCTCCGTCGTGGAGGCCCGCGCCCGCGGTCGCGCCCGCATGGAGGGCAAGGACTACGTCATGCAGGACGGCGACGTCGTCGAGTTCCGCATCGGGGGATGACTCGGATGAACCGGCCTGCGAGGATTCTCTGCACACCCTCCCCCCTGCGAAAGGACCATCGATGACCTCGCTGCCTCCTGTCCCCGCCCTTCGCCGCGTCGGCGGCCTCGCGGTCGCCGCGGGCTGGCTGTTCCTCACGGTCGGCTCCGCAGCGTGGTTCACCGTCACCAAGCAGCTGCGCGACGAGAAGATCACGGTGCCGGGGAACGCGCCGGTGCTCGCGGGAAAGCCGGTGCAGGGTCCGGTGACCGCCTACGTCGAGGCGCACGTCATCAAGGGGAATGCCGAGCGCGGCGCGGGCGGGCGCACGTTCGCCGACATCAGCGACGCCCTCCGTGGCGTCGACGGGAGCAGCGAGGAGGCGCGTGTGCTGCGCAACCAGAGCGCGGCGCTGTCGACCGCGGCCTCGTTGCGCACCTCGCTCATGACCTCGGTGCTCGCGTACGGCGTGAGCGCTCTGGTCGCGGGCCTCGGCGCGTTCTTCGTGATCGGCGGATCGCAGCTGCGCCGAGCCGCCGCGAAGTGACCGAGACTCGGTTCTTCGAGCCCGACGGCCGGGGCATCCCCTACACCGACGAGGGCCGCGGACCGACGGTCGTGCTGATGCCGGCGGTCGGCGACGACATCGCGTCCCTCACGGCGCTGGCCGCATCGCTCGTGACCGAGGACTTCCGCATCGTGCGGATCGGCTGGCGCGCCGCGGCCGCCGTCTCCCTGCACGACCTCGCCCAGGACGTCGTCGACGTGCTGGATCACCTCGGCATCGAGGAGGCTTGGGTCGGCGGCCACGCGTTTGGCGGCTCCGTCGCGCGGATCGTGGCGCGCGATCACCACGCTCGCGTGAACGGTGTCGTGCTCCTGGGCGTCGAGGGACCGGACGGGCCGGCGCCGCGGGAGCTCCCCGCGCTCGCGGACGGCCTGCCGGTGCTCGTGATCCAGGGCACCGAGGATGCCGTCACGCCGCCGTCGAACGGCGAGGCCTTGCAGGCATCCGCTCCCGGACTCGTGAGCGTCGTGAGCGTGGAGGGCGGCGGGCACCGCTTCCCGGCGACGCACGTCGGCGCGACATCGTGGGCGATCGAGGACTACCTCGACTGGGACTGACGGATCCGCCATACTTCGGTCATGTCGGACACCACTCCCACCCGGCCCCTCCCCATCCTCTTCATCCACGGTCTCTGGATCCATGCGTCCGCGTGGGGCCCGTGGCAGGACCTCTTCGAGGCCCAGGGATACCTCACCTCCGCGCCGGGCTGGCCCGGTGACGGCGACACGGTCCAGGCGACACGCGACCATCCGGACGCGCTGAACGAGGTCGGCATCGGCGAGATCTGCCGTCACTACGCCGAGCTGATCGACGCGATGCCGGTCAAACCCATCGTGATCGGGCATTCGTTCGGCGGACTGATCGCGCAGGAGCTGCTCGCGAACGGCTACGCCGCGGCGGCCGTCGCGATCGATCCCGCGCCCGTGAAGGGCGTCCGGATCCTGCCGTTCTCCCAGATCCGGTCCGCGTTCCCCGTGCTCGGGAACCCCGCCAACCGGAAGCGCACCGTCGCGCTCACCGCGGAGCAGTTCCGCTACGGCTTCGGGAACACCCTGACCCCTGAGGAGTCGGATGCGCTGCACGCGGCGTGGACGATCCCGGGCCCCGGCCGCCCGCTGTTCGAGGATGCGACGGCGACGTTCGTGCGCGACTCGCCCGCCGCCGTCGACACCCACCACGCCGTGCGCGGTCCGCTGCTGCTGATGAGCGGCACCGAGGACCACACCGTGCCGCTCAAGGTCACCGAGGCGGTCGTGAAGCTCTACGCGGACGGCCCCTCGCGCACCGACTTCCTCCCGGTCGAGGGCCGTGGGCACTCGCTGACGATGGACGCGGGCTGGCGGGACGTCGCCGACCTCGTGCTCGGGTGGATCGAGGAGCGCGGGCTCGACGGAGATGGATGACGCGTTCGCGTCGGTCGCGGACGAGCTCTACGGCCTCCCGCCGGCGGAGTTCATCGCCGCCCGCACCGCGCGCGCGTCGGGGGCGACGCCGGAGCTCGCGACGCGGATCACGGGCCTGCGCAAGCCCGTGGTGGCGGCCTGGGCGGTGAACCTGCTCGTCCGCGACGGGCAGCTCGGCCGGGCGCTGGAGCTCGCGGCGGCGCTGCGGACCGCGCAGGAGGAGCTGAGCGCGGAGGAGCTCACCCAGCTCGGCCGTCAGCGGCGCCAGCTGGTCGCGGCGCTCGCGCGGCGGGCCGCCGAGCTCGCGCGCGAGCGGGGCGCGACCCTCAGCCCGGCCGCCCGGGAGGCCGTGTCGACCACGATCAACGCGGCGGTCCTCGACGAGCGCGCGGCTGCCCTCGTCGCGACCGGCCGCCTGCTTGCGCCGCTGGAGCCGGGCGACCTCGACGGCATCGACCTGGGCGCGTTCGTCGCGGGACCCGGGCCGGAGGCCCCGTCCGCGCCGTCGCCGCGCTCGCGCGACGAGCTCGTCGCGCGGCGTGCGCGGAAGGCGGCCGAGGCGGCGGTGCGCGCCGCCGAGCACGAGGCATCCGAGGCGGAGCGTGCGCGGGTGCGGATCGAGGCCCGGCGCCGGACCGTGCGCGAGCACGCCGACGTCCTCGGTCGGCGTGCGGAGGAGCTTCGCGCCGAGCTCGGCCGCGTCCTCCGCGACGCCGAGGCCGCCGACGCGGACCTCGCGCGACTCGATGACGAGCACCGTGCGGCGGCATCCCGGGCCGAGGCGGCGGCGGGCGAGGCCGCCCGTGCGCGCTCGGCGGCCCGGGAGCCGATGACAGACTGAGAGGATGACCGCCACGCTCGTCGTCCACGACCTCGCCGGCGGCTACGGCCACCGCACGCTGTTCGACGGACTCGAGCTCACGGTCGCGCCCGGGGACGTCATCGGCGTCGTCGGTGCGAACGGTGCGGGAAAGTCGACGCTGCTGCGCCTCCTCGCGGGGATCGACGAGCCGCAGGCGGGCACGGTCGCACTCGCCCCGGCCGACGCCTTCGTCGGCTGGCTGCCGCAGGAGCACGAGCGCGTCGCGGGGGAGACCGTCGCCGCGTACATCGCCCGCCGCACGGGGTGCGCCAGGGCGACGCAGGACATGGATGCCGCTGCCGCAGCGCTCGGCGACCCCGCGCTCGCGGCATCCGGGGCGGACCCGGCGGACGTGTACTCCGCCGCGCTCGACCGGTGGCTCGCGAGCGGCGCGGCCGACCTCGACGAGCGGCTGCCGATCGTGCTCGCGGAGCTGGGGCTCGACCTCGGCGGCATCCCGGCCGACGCGGCCCTCATGACCTCACTCTCGGGCGGGCAGGCCGCCCGCGTCGGGCTCGCCGCGCTGCTGCTCAGCCGCTTCGACATCGTGCTGCTCGACGAACCGACCAACGACCTCGATCTCGACGGGCTGGAGCGGCTCGAGGCGTTCGTCCGCGGGCTGCGCGGTGGGGTCGTCCTCGTCAGCCACGACCGGGAGTTCCTCGCCCGCTGCGTCACGCGCGTCCTCGAGCTCGACCTCGCGCAGCACTCGAACCGCGTGTACGGCGGCGGATACGACGCCTACCTGGAGGAGCGGGCGACCCTCCGCCGCCAGGCGCGGGAGAAGTACGACGAGTTCGCGGAGAAGAAGGCCGATCTCGTCGCCCGGGCGCGGACGCAGCGCGAATGGTCGAGCCAGGGCGTCCGCAACGCGATGAAGAAGGCGCCCGACAACGACAAGATCAAGCGCAAGGCATCCATGGAGTCCAGCGAGAAGCAGGCGCAGAAGGTGCGGCAGATGGAGAGCCGGATCGCCCGGCTCGACGAGGTCGAGGAGCCCCGCAAAGAGTGGCAGCTCGCCTTCACGATCGGGTCCGCCCCGCGGTCGAGCTCCGTGGTCTCGACGCTGGGCGGCGCCGTGTTCCGGCAGGGCTCCTTCACGCTCGGTCCCGTCTCGCTGCAGGTGAACGCGGGGGAGCGCATCGGCATCACCGGCCCGAACGGCGCGGGGAAGTCGACGCTGCTGCGGGGTCTGCTCGGCACCCAGCATCCCGATGAGGGCACGGCGAGCCTCGGGGCCGCCGTGCAGATCGGCGAGATCGACCAGGCGCGCTCGCAGCTCGCGGGATCCGCGCCGCTCGTGGCGTCGTTCGAGGCGCTCGTGCCCGAGATGGCGGCGGCGGACGTGCGCACGCTCCTCGCCAAGTTCGGGCTCAAGTCCGACCATGTCACCCGGCCGGTCGACGCGCTCTCCCCGGGGGAGCGCACGCGCGCCGGCATGGCGCTGCTGCAGGCCCGCGGCGTGAACGTGCTGGTGCTCGACGAGCCCACCAACCACCTCGACCTGCCGGCCATCGAGCAGCTCGAGCAGGCCCTGGAGTCGTACGAGGGATGCCTGCTGCTCGTGACCCACGACCGGCGGATGCTGCAGGCCGTGCACACCGACCGCCAGTGGCGCGTCGACGCCGGGCGCGTGACCGAGCTCTGACCCGCCGGCGCGGGGGCTCTGTCGGGCCGGGGGCGGTCGGCGTATGGTCAGCGATGAGACCCGTCGAACCTGAAGAGAGGTGCTGACCGTGTTCGAAGACGCACGCGGTGCCGCCGTGATTGCGGCATCCGATCTGGACCGTGCCCGGTCGTTCTACGAGGGGGTCCTGGGTCTGACACCCACGGACGACATGCCCCCCGACGACGATGCGGTGTTCTACCGACTGGGCGGAGTTCCGCTGATGGTCTACCGGACGACGTATGCCGGGACGGCGCAGAACACCGTCTTCGCCGTCGAGACGGACGATCTGGAGCGGGACATGGCGGCGCTGCGGGAGAAGGGCGTGGTCTTCAAGGACTACGACTTCCCAGGGCTCACCACGGTCGACGGCATCGCCGACCTCGGCGGCCAGCGCTCGGCCTGGTTCGAGGACACCGAGGGCAACGCTCTCGCGCTCAGCCAGCGCAATTGACCGTCCGTCCCCGGTGTCGGGGGCGGATGGCAGGATGAGGGCATGCCCGAGTCCCCGGAGGTGCAGGCGCTCGCCGAGTTCCTCGACGAGAGCTTGACCGGCCGGCACGTCGCGGGGGTCGACGTCGTCGAGTTCCGGGCGATCAAGACGCACGCGACACCTCCGGAATCGCTCGCGGGCGCGGAGATCACCGGTGTGGGTCGGATCGGGAAGCACCTCGACATCGCCCTGGGCTCGCGTCATCTCGTCGTCTCGCTGGGGCGGCACGGCTGGGTGCGGTGGGGCACCGGGGCCGGAGGCGAGGCCGACGGCCCGCCGACGCTCGTCCGGTTCGACCTCGACGACGCGTCCGCCCTGGAGCTCACCGACGCGGGCGACTGGGTGTCGGCCGGGGTCTCGGTCGTGAACGACCCCACCGAGGTGTCGAGCATCGCGAAGCTCGGGCCCGATCCTGCGGATCCGGCGTTCGACCCGGCGAGCCTGCGCGCGGCGCTCGGCCGCCGCAAGCAGGTCAAAGCGCTGCTGCAGGAGCAGGAGACCCTCGCCGGGATCGGGGGCGCCTACTCCGACGAGATCCTCTACGACGCGCGCATCTCGCCCGTCGCGCGGGCCTCCGACCTCGACGACGCCGCGCGGGGTCGGCTCGTCGCCTCGACCATGAAGGTGGTCCGCGACGCGATCGTGGCGCGCCGCGGCATCCCCATCGATCAGCTCAAGGCCGCGAAGGTCGCGGCGATGTGGGTGCACGGACGGACGGGCCGGCCCTGTCCCGACTGCGGCGGGACCGTGGCCGACGTCCCCGGGTCGAAGGGTGCCGCGCAGTACTGTCCCGCGTGCCAGACCGGCGGTGTCGTCCTCAGCTGAGTGTCATGACCTCGGCTGACCCCGGGTTACGCGTGGGGGTCAGTGCGCCGCGGGGGCGCCCTCGCCGATCGAGTCCGCCGGCTTCCGGATCAGGAACGCGCCCACCAGGAGCGGCAGCGACAGGATCGCCGCCACGAGGAACGCGCCGTGCGCACCGGCGGCCGCGGCATCCGCCGCGCTGCCACCCGTCTCCTGCACCGACGCGGACGCGGCCGCCATCACCGTGAACATCAGCGCGATGCCGGCGGCACCCGCGACCTGCTGCACCGTGGAGACCACGGCGCTGCCGTACGAGTACAGGCGCGGCGGGAGCGAGCCGAGCGAGGCCGTGAACAGCGGCGTGAACGACAGGGCCAGGCCGATCATCATCACCGTCTGCACGATCGCGACCACCCAGATCGGGGTCTGCGCGTTGAACGTCGTGTAGAGCCACAGCGTGCCGCTCGTCAGGATCGCACCGGGTACGAGCAGAACCCGCGTGCCCCACTTGTCGTAGACGCGGCCGACGAGCGGGCCGGCGAAGCCCATCGCGAGCGAGCCGGGGAGGATCAGCAGGCCCGTGTTGAGCGCGCTCACCCCGAGTGCCTGGTTGAGGAAGAGCGGGAGCACGGTGATCGCGCCGAAGAACGCCGCCGACATGATCATGAAGTACACGACTGAGAGCGTGAAGTTCGCCGCCCGGAAGACGCGCAGGTCGAGGAGCGCGTTGTCCTTCCGCTGAAGGATGAGCTGCCGCCAGACGAACAGCGCGAGGGCGATCCCGCCCACGCCGAAGGAGATCGCCAGCGTGATGCCGGTCGCGGCCTCCGCGCCGGTGCTGCCGTGCCCCGCGGCGCCGAGCTGGCTGAGACCGTAGACGAGACCGCCGAAGCCGAACGCGGAGAGGATGACCGACAGCACGTCGATCGGGGCCTTGCGCGTCGAGCCCAGGTTCGGCAGCCACCGGATGCCCGCGGCGAGCACGACGAGCGCGATCGGCAGCACGACGCCGAAGATCCAGCGCCAGCCGAGCGTGTCGAGGAGGAGCCCGGAGACGGTCGGGCCGATCGCCGGGGCGAGCGCCATGACGAGGCTCACCCGGCCCATCATGCGGCCGCGCGCGTGCGGCGGGACGACCGTCATGATCGTCGTCATCAGCAGCGGCAGCATGATCGCCGTGCCGGACGCCTGCACGACGCGTGCCACGACGAGCATCTCGAAGCCGGGCGACAGCACCGCGAGCAGCGTGCCGAGGGAGAAGAGGCTCATCGCCGCGACGAACATCGCACGCGTCGTGAACCGCTGCAGGAGGAAGCCGGTGACCGGGATCACGACCGCCATCGTGAGCATGAACGCGGTCGTGAGCCACTGGGCCTGGAGCGCCGAGATGTGGAGGTCGCCGATGAGGTGCGGGATCGCCACGCCCATCGTCGTCTCGTTGAGGATGGCGACGAAGGCGGCCGCCAGGAGGAGCCACATGACGCGGCTCTGGTCGCGGGTCATCTCGGCCGGGGCGGCCTCGGGCACGCTTCCCGTACTGGTCGCGTCCGTGGTGGCCATGCGTGTCTCCTCGGGCTCGGAAAGCAGAAAAATGGGGGGATCACGCCGCCCGATGGGCAGCAGACGTCCAGGATAACGGTCGTGTCCGACACGGCATTCCCGATCGCCGTGACACGATTCGGGGGTGAGTCCGCGTCGCCGTGTGCCGTTCGTGCTCCGGGTGTCGGTCGCGATCGTCGCCGGCGTGCTCATCGCTGTCGCGGTCACGTTCGCGCTCGGCCTCGCGGCGGGCCTGCTCGCGGGTTGGGCGAGCTTCGCCGGCGTCCTTGTCGTGTGGGCGCTCGTCCTGACGTGGCGGATGGATGCCCTCGACACGCGCGCCCACGCGACGGAGGAGGATCCTGGCCGGCAAGGCGCCCGGCTCGTCTCGGTCATCGGCAGCCTCGCGAGCCTCGGCGCGGTCGGCTTCGTACTGCTCCAGGCGCGCAATGAGACGCGTCCGACGTCCTTCATCCTCGCCGCGATCGCACTGCTCGCGGTCGCGACATCGTGGGCGCTGATCCAGACCGACTACATGCTCCGGTACGCACGGGTGTACTACCGCGATCCGATCGGGGGGATCGACTTCAACCAGATCGAGCTGCCGATGTACACCGACTTCGCGTACTTCTCGGTCAGCCTCGGCATGACCTATCAGGTCTCCGACAGCAACGTCGGCAGCAACGAGATCCGCCGGATGGTGATCGGGCAGACGCTCCTGTCGTATCTGTTCGGTGCGGTCATCCTCGCGAGCGTGGTCAACCTCTTCGCGGGCCTCGGCGGCTGACCGGCGTCAGTCGTCGAGCTTTTCCTCGTCGACCGGACGGTCCCCGCCCTCCGAGCCGATCGCGTCGGTGGGTCGCGGGTCGGAGAACCGTCGGAAGACGTCCTCCTCGGGCGTGATCAACTCGTCCGCGGTCTTGCTCTCGAGCTCCTCGAGGGGCTCATTCTCGGGCACGTGCGGAGGGAGTTGCGCGCTCATGCCCTCACGATAGCGGCCGGATGCCGTCACCACAGTCGAGCGGCGGCGCCGACGGCGTTCGCGCGGTCGTCGAGCCCGACGCGCGCCGCGTCGGCGCGGTCCCACATCGATCGGGCGAACGTCCCGAGCGTACGGCGGTATGCGTCCGACGGATGCGCGCGCGCGATCTCGGCCAGGCGCGGGAGGTCCATCGCGAGGATCTGCCCGACGCGCGCCTGCGCGGCGCGCGGATGCCCCGTCGTCTCCAGGACGCGGAGCCCGGCATCCATGGCCTCGAGGCACTCGCGCAGCACCTCGGGCTCGGCCTCGCGCTGCGTGATCGAGGTGCCGTCCGCCCGCACCCGCCAGTGCGCCACGACGTGCGGCACGACGTCGAACCGCCGGGCCCGCGCGTACATGAGCTGGGCGACGACCTGGTCCTCGTACAGCCGGCCCTCGGGGAAGCGGAGGGCGTTGTGGTGCCAGAACTCCCGGCGACTGAGCTTCGACCACGCGACGATGTTCGCGGATGCCTCCGGGTGCTCCTCGATCGTCGTCCCGGTGCGCGCGGGGTCGGTCGCCGCGGCGACCCAGGGCTGCACGTCGCCGGTCGCGTACCCGCCGTCGCCGTTCGGGCGCAGGCGCACGTACGCTCCCGCGACGAAGTCGCTGCCGCTCGCGTCGAGCGTCGTCGTGAGGCGCTCGAGCGCGTCCGGCACGAGCACGTCGTCCGCGTCGAGGAACCCCACGAACGGGGTCTCGACGAGGTCGAGCCCCGCGTTGCGGGCGGCGCCCAGGCCGCTGCGGCGGGGAAGCCGGACCACCCGGAACCGCGGATCGGCCGCGGCCGCCCGCGCGAAGATCTCCCCGGTGGCGTCCGTCGACGCGTCGTCGACGAGGATCGCGACCCAGTCCGGGAGCGTCTGCGCGCGCAGCGACGCGAGCGCGTCCTCCGCGTAGGCCGCGACGTCGAACCCCGGAACGATCACCGTGACCGCTGCTCTGCTCATCCCCGGATCGTACCTCCGCCCGATCCGTGCCCCCACGTACGTGAGAACGCGCTTGTGTCATGTTTGTGCGGCGTGTCTATGACATACGCGCGTTCTCACGTAGGTGGGGGTCAGGCGGGGTGGACGGCGGCGACCGACTCGGCCAGGGACCGGGCGACGTCGTCGAGGGGCTCGCGCTGCGCTGCGGAGAGCGTCACGCGCACGGCGGTCTGCGCCTCCTCCGGCGGGATCCCCATCGCGACGAGCACATGCGAGGGCTCGTCGCTGCCGGCCGCGCAGGCGGAGCCGCTCGACGAGATGATCCCGCGCCGCTCCAGCTCGAGGAGGACCGCTTCGCCGCTCGTGCCGGCGAAGGTGAAACTCGCGGTGCCCGGCAGGCGATGCACGGGGTCGCCCGTGAGTCGGGCGCTCGGGACGAGCCGCAGCACCTCGGCCACGAAGGAGTCCCGGATGGCGCGGACCCGGACCGCGGCCTCGTCGCGCTCGGCCTCCGCCAGCTCCAGGGCGGTCGCGAAGCCGACGGCGCCCGCGACGTCCTGCGTGCCCGAGCGGCGGCCCCGCTCCTGGCCGCCGCCATGGAGCAGCGGCTCGAGCGGGATCCGCCCGCGCACCGCCAGCACCCCGGTGCCCTTCGGAGCGCCGAGCTTGTGCCCCGCGAGGGCGAGCGCGTCCGCACCCGTGCCCGACAGGGGGAGCCAGCCCGCGGCCTGCACGGCGTCGAGGTGGAACGGGATCCTCCGCTCATGCGCGACCGCGGCGAGGGCCGCGGCATCCTGCACCGTGCCGACCTCGTTGTTCGCGTAGCCGACCGAGACGAGCGCCGTGTCCGCGCGGAGGGCCGCACGCAGGTCCTCGGGGTGGATCCGTCCGTATCCGTCCACCGGCAGGAGCGTCACCTCGAACCCGTGCAGGCGCGCGAGGTAGGCGGTCGACTCCAGGATCGACTCGTGCTCGATCGGCGTCGTGATCACGTGCCGCGCGCCACGGGGGAGCGCGCCGAGCGCGATCCCCTTCACCGCGAGGTTGTTCGCCTCCGTACCGCCCGAGGTGAAGACGACGTCGCCCGGGCGCATCCCGAGGATCCCCGCGACCCGGGCCCGCGCGTCGGCGAGCGCCTCGGCTCCGGCCTCGCCAGCAGTGTGATGGCTCGACGGATTGCCGAACCACCGGGTGAGGTACGGCTGCATCGCCTCGAGCACCTCGGGTCGCACCGGGGTGGTCGCCGCGTTGTCGAGGTACCGCATCCGCTCAGCCTGCGATGCGGATGTCGAGCCCCAGGTCGAGCGCCCGGGCCGAGTGGGTGAGGGCGCCGACCGAGATGAGGTCGACGCCGGTCTCGGCGATCGCCCGCACGGTGTCGAGGGTCACGCCGCCGGATGCCTCCACCAGCGCCCGACCGGCGACCTGGGCGACTCCGGCGCGGAGGTCGTCGAGGGAGAAGTTGTCGAGCATGATCGTGTCGATCCCGGCTGCGAGGACCGGCTCGATCTGGTCGAGGCGGTCGACCTCCACCTCGACGTGCGCGGTGTGCGGCAGCCGGGACTTCGCGTCGCGGAGCGCCTCGGTCACGGACACGCCCGACGCCAGGAGCACCGCGAGGTGGTTGTCCTTCACCAGGACCGCGTCGGAGAGGGAGAAGCGGTGGTTGTGGCCGCCGCCCGCCGCGACGGCGTGCCGTTCGAACGCCCGGAGCCCCGGCGTCGTCTTGCGCGTGTCGACGATCCGCGCCCGCGTGTCGGCGACCGCGTCGACGTAGCGCGCGGTTGCGGTCGCGATGCCGGACATCCGCTGCGTGAAGTTGAGGCCGATCCGCTCCGCGGTGAGGACCGACCGGGCGGGGCCCGTCACGACGGCGATCGCGTCGCCGGTGCCGAAGCGGTCGCCGTCGGCCAGGAGGAGCTCGACCTCCACCCGGGGGTCGGTGAGCCGGAACGCCGCGACGAACACGGCCGCGCCGGCGAAGACCCCGGGCTCACGCGCAGCGAGCTCGGCGTGCGCGGTCGCGGTCTCGGGGACGAGTGCCTCGCTCGTGAGGTCGCCCCAGGGGGCGTCCTCCGCGAGGGCCGCGGTGACGACGCGGTCGATCTCGGTGCGGGTCAGCATGCGACACTCGCCAGCGCCGCGGCATCGTCGGGGTTCGGCATCCGGTCGTCGTCGCGTCGGAAGTGCGCGCCGACGGATGCCGACCGCGCCCGGGCCGCCGCGACGACGGCCTCGGCCACGGTCAGGAGGTTCGCGTCCTCGTGCTCGCGCGGCGTGCGTGGCCGCGGCATCCGTTCCCGCCATCCGGCGAGCACGTCTGCGGCGTGCGCGAGTCCGCGCTCGTCGCGCTCGAGCCCCGCGTGCGTCCACATGAGGTCCTGCAGCGCCGCGCGCGTGAACTCGGCCGCGCCGGTGCCGGTCGCGCCGAACGGGTGCGTCGGCTGGCTGGCGCGAGCCGGGGCGGCGGCCGCCGGTCCGGTCGCGTGGGCGAGGTGGGCTGCGGCGGCCCCGGCGCGGGCGCCGAAGACCGCGCCCTCCAGGAGCGAGTTCGAGGCGAGGCGGTTCGCGCCGTGCACGCCCGTCCGTGCGGCCTCGCCGGCGGCGAACAGGCCCGGGATGCTGGTGCGCCCGTCGAGGTCGGTCGCGATGCCGCCCATGAGGTAGTGCGCGGCGGGGGTCACCGGGATGGGCCCCCGCGACCAGTCCAGCCCGCGCTCCCGCACCGCGGCGTCGATCGTGGGGAAGCGGCGGGCGAGGAACGCGGCGCCCGACGCGCTCGCGTCCAGGTCGACCGGCCGGCCGCCCTGCGTCGCCATCTGGCGGTGGATCGCCCGCGCCACGACGTCGCGGGGGGCGAGCTCGCCCGCGGGGTGCGCGTCGAACGCGAACCGGCGCCCGTCCTCGTCGAGGAGGACCGCGCCCTCGCCGCGCACGGCCTCGGACACGAGGAACGCGTCGCCGGCGGCGAGCGCGGTCGGGTGGAACTGCACGAACTCGAGGTCCGCGACCGCCGCTCCCGCGCGGATCGCGGCCGCGATCCCGTCGCCGGTCGCACCGGCGGGGTTCGTCGTGTGGGAGTAGAGCTGCCCGATGCCGCCGGTCGCGAGCACCACGGCATCCGCCCGGATCTCCCGCTCCCGGCCCCCGACGAGCACGCGCGCCCCCACCACGTGAGAACGCGCTTGTGTCACAGACACGCCGTTAGAACGTGACATAGGCGCGTTCTCGCGGAGGAGGTCGACCAGATAGGCGTGTTCGAGGATCCGGATGCCGGACGCGCGCAGCTGCGCGACCAGCGTCTCCTCGATCATGGCCCCCGTCGCGTCGCCGCCGGCATGCAGGATGCGTCGGGCGGAATGCGCCGCCTCGAGGCCCCGTACGAGCTCGCCCTCCTCGTCGCGGTCGAACGGTGTGCCCGCGGCGAGGAGGTCGCGCACGCGCGCCGGCCCCTCGGTGACGAGCACGTCGACGGCCGCGTCGTCCGCGAGCCCGGCGCCCGCGGTCAGCGTGTCGGCCGCGTGGAGGGCGGGGGAGTCGTCCGTCCCGAGGGCCACGGCGATGCCGCCCTGGGCGTAGCGCGTGTTGCCCTCCGCGAGCTCGCCCTTCGTCGCGAGCACGACCTCGGCGCCCGCGCGCTGCGCGGCCAGCGCCGCGGTGATCCCCGCGATGCCGCTGCCGACGACCAGGACGCTCGTCACGCCGCGCTCCCCGAGGGGGCCTGCTCCAGCATCCGCTCGAGGGCGACGCGAGCGGGCTCCGCGACGTCCGCGGACACCGTGATGCGGTTGGGGACCTCGCCGGCGACGAGCGACTCGAGCGTCCACGCGAGGTATCCGGGGTGGATCCGGTACATGGTCGAGCAGGGGCACACGACGGGGTCGAGGCAGAAGATCTCGTGCTGCGGGTGCTCGGCCGCGAGCCGCTGCACGAGGTTGATCTCCGTGCCGACCGCGAACGTCGTCGGCTCGGTGGCCGCCTCGATCGCCTTGCGGATGTAGTCCGTCGAGCCGACCCCGTCCGCCGCGTCGACGACCGGCATCGGGCACTCCGGGTGCACGAGCACGCGCACGCCCGGGTGCTCCGCCCGCGCCTTGTCGATCTGGTCGACGGTGAACCGGCGGTGCACGGAGCAGAAGCCGTGCCACAGGATGACGCGCGCGTCCTCGATCGCCTGCTGGTCGTTTCCGCCCAGCGCCTGCGCCGGGTTCCACATCGGCATCCGCTCCAGGGGGACGCCCATCGCCTTCGCGGTGTTGCGTCCGAGGTGCTGGTCGGGGAAGAAGAGGACGCGGCGCCCGTGCGCGAACGCCCACTCGAGCACCGTGTGCGCGTTGGACGAGGTGCACACGATGCCGTTGTGGCGGCCGACGAAGCCCTTGATGGCGGCCGACGAGTTCATGTACGTGACCGGGATGACCGGGAGGAGGCCCTCCGCGTCGGGGGTCTCGAGGTCGCCGAGCACGTCCTCGAGCTGCTCCCAGCACTCCTCGACCTGGTCGATGTCGGCCATGTCCGCCATGGAGCAGCCGGCCGCGAGGTTGGGGAGGATGACGGCCTGGTCGGGGCCGGAGAGGAGGTCCGCGGTCTCGGCCATGAAGTGCACGCCGCAGAACACGATCGCCTCGGCTTCGGGGCGGCCCTTCGCGGCGCGCGCGAGCTGGAACGAGTCGCCGACGTAGTCCGCGTGCCGCACCACCTCCTGCCGCTGGTAGAAGTGGCCGAGCACCACGACGCGGTCGCCCAGCGTCTCCTTCGCCGCGCGGATGCGGGCATCCAGCTCCTCCTCGCTCGCCTCGCGGTACGCGCGGGGGAGCTCGCCCTGGCGCGGGGCGCCGGTCGGGATGACGTCGCCCATCGAGGCGCCGGGTCCGTACCCGGGGCGCGTGTCGAAGTCCCACGGCGAGTCGGCGAGGTCGGTCGTGCAGGTGGAGCCCTCCGCGGATCCCGCGACGATCGCCTGGATCTCGTGGTCGACGGACGGATCCGCGGGGCGCGGACCCAGGGTCAGGAGCGTGGCAGACATGGAGGTCCTGATTTCAGTGACGGGTGGACAGGGGCCCGCGCTCGGCGAGCTCGATGTCCTGGTTGTGGCGGTAGAGCCGGGCGGGGCGGTGGCTGCCCGTCCGGAAGAGATCGGTCGGCACGAGGGCGCCGGCGTTCTCCACCTGACGGCGGAAGTTGGCGGGGTCGAGACGCTTGCCGAGGATCGCCTCGTACACCTCCCGCAGGTCGGCGAGGGTGAAGGCATCCGGCAGGAAGCCGGCCGCGATGCGGCTGTAGCCCACCTTGTTGCGCAGCCGCCACAGGGCGTAGTCGACGATCTCGTTGTGGTCGAACGCGAGCCGCGGGAGGGATGCTGCGTCGAACCACTCCACGTTCTCGGGCGCATCGCCGGCGATCTCGTGCGCCGAGACCTGCGCGTCGACCTCGTCCGCGCGCAGCAGCGCCCAGTACACGATCGATACGACGCGGGTGGTGGAGCGGCCGGTGGCGCCGAAGGCGTAGAGCTGCTCGAGGTAGCTCGGGGTGAGGCCCGTCGTCTCCTCCAGGGTGCGGGATGCCGCCGCATCCAGGCTCTCGGCGACGTCGAGCCAACCGCCGGGGAGCGCCCACAGGCCCTCGTGGGGGTCGCGCGTGCGACGCACCAGGGGGATCGCGACGGCCGAGCCGTCGGTGCGCGGCGTGCGACGGAGCGTGAAGATGACGGTCGACACGGCGACGCGGGTGATGTCCTCGCCCGAGACCGTGGGGGCCGTCGTTGGTTGAGTCGTGGTGACCATAAGTGCTCCGACGGCGATCTTAGTGTCCTCCTGACACGAAGGGCAAATCCTTCTCGGCGGACGGGCAGCGTCGTTGCCTAGGCTGGGGAGGTGGACGCAGCGGGCATCGTGGTCGAGGTCATCGTCGTCCTCGTCCTGATCCTCGCGGGGATCGCCGGGGTCCGGCGCGGGCTCGTCGCGAGCCTCGGTGCCCTGGTCGGGTTCGCGGTCGGGGCGGTGGCGGCCTACGCGCTCGTGCCGCTGCTTGCCGCGCTCTGGCCGTGGCCGGCGTGGCGCGGGGTGGTCACGGTCGCCGGTGCGGTGCTCGTGATCGCGCTGCTGACGGCGGCCGGCGGCGTGCTCGGCGCGTTCCTCCGCCGCGGCGTCGATCGCGTGCGCCTCCGCCCTGTCGACCGGGTGCTCGGGGGCGTGCTGAGCGTCGTGGTCGCGGCCCTGGCCGTCTCGCTCGTCGGGCAGAGCGTGAGCCTCCTCGGCATCCCCGTCGTGTCCACCGCGGTCAGCCAGTCCACGGTGCTGCGCGTCATCGAGGACATCACGCCCCGTCCGATCGCGACCGCGCTCGCGCAGGTGCGCGGCGCGCTGATCGATGACGGCATCCCGAAGCTCGATGCGCTGCTCGCGCCGCCGAACACGTACGCCGCGCCGAACGTCTCGCTCGACGACCCCGCGCTGAACGCGGCTGCGCAGTCCGTCGCGCGGGTGAGCGGCGTCGCGTTCGCGTGCGGCAAGGGATCCAGCGGCTCGGGCTTCGCCGTGACCCCCGACCGGATCGTGACAAACGCGCACGTCGTCGCCGGCGTGGAGACCCCGCTCGTCGAGCTGCCCGGCGAGGCCGGGCGCGAGGGCCGTGTCGTGTACTTCGATCCGACCGGAGATCTCGCCGTGATCGCGGTGGACGGGCTCGACGCCACCCCGCTGCCGGTCGTGCCGACGCCGGCGCCGGGGTCGGATGCCGTCGTCCAGGGCTATCCGTGGGGCGGCCCGTTCACGACGGGGGCCGCCCGGGTGCTGTCCGTGGGGCCTGCGAACGTTCCCGACATCTACGACCGACCGGCGCCGCCGCGCGAGATCGCGACGCTCGCGGCCGTCGTGCGGCCCGGGAACTCCGGCGGCCCGCTCCTGACGCCTGACGGCCGGGTGGCGGGCGTGGTCTTCGCCCGGTCGGACACCGACGACAACATCGGCTTCGCCCTGACCGCCGCCGACCTGGCCCCGGCCCTGGCGGCATCCGCCTCCTCCACCCCGGTCTCGACCGGCCCCTGCACCCCCTGACCCCCGGCCTGGTCCCCGGCCCGGTCCCGGCGCTCTGGCCGGGTCCCGGCTCCCGCGAGACTCCACGTGCGCTCCGAGACTGCGGTGGACGCCCGCAGTCTCGGAGCGCTAGTGCAGTCTCGCGGGATGTGGTTCGGCGCCGAGGCGGCGGAGGCCGTAGAGCTGGCCTGGCTCCGCCGGCCGGATCGGCCGCAGGCCCGCGGCGCCCAGTGCCGCTCGCAGGGGATCCCCCGCGAGAGCGTCGCGCCATGCCCAGTGGGCCGTCGCGCGGATCCCGTACTCGAGCAGCCGAACGTCGCGCTGGCGCCGCCCCCGCAGGAGCTCGACGGGCTCGCCGAACCTCCCGTCGTACTTGAGGTCGCCATCGGCCTCACCGGCCACGCGCTCGTCCGGCCACCAGAAGTCGACGCGATCCTCCTTTCCGTGAGGGCCCACGAAGGACGCCTGGAGCACGGGGGAGGGAAAGCCCAGCCATTCCACGGCAGCCCGGCTGACCGACTCGAACGGCGATTCCGCCTCCGGTGTGGCCCGGGCCAACGGCCACCGCGCGAGGCGGCGACCGCGGCTGCTCGTCCGTTCCTCGTTGACTCCCATGAGCGTTTCGCGGGTGAGCGACGGATCGACCCGCAGAGCGGCGTCGGCGACGGCAAGCCCGATGGCTGGATGCCGGCTGCGGGCCAGGTCGACCGCGATGTCGGCGACCGCGCTCACCAGCAGTCCGTTCTGTTCCGGAGCGTCACGCGGGATGACGGCGGTATGAATCCGAACGTCGCCGACCACTCGCGCTGTCGCGTCCTTCGCCAGTATGAGGTGGACGTAGGCAGGCTCTCCGAACACCGGCAGACCGCGGAGCGCGGCGCCGGCCTCATGGCAGAACACCGCATCGGGATAGGTCAGCGAAGCTGCGTGCACGCGAGCGAGATAGCGGTCCCACGGTGTGAGTGCTCGCCACAACGGGGCTGGGGCATAGATCCCTCGGGCGACGCGGACGATCTCGCCCCGCCCGAGCCAGCGGTCCGGATGGGTGACGTCTCGCGCGCGCAGCAGCGGCACCGGGCAGGGGACGATGGTCGTCGCGGTAAGCGTGTCCTGACGCATGCGTCGACTCTGTCCGCCCCGCCGGGCCTTCTGGTCCCTTCCGGCGCATCTGGGGTGCGTGCGCGCCCCCGCACCCCTCTGTGGAGAGGTTGCCCCGCCTCTCCGCGAGACTGCATTGGCACTCCGAGACCGCAGGCGCCCCCTGCACTCTCGGAGTGCACATGCAGTCTCACGGGTGGGAGACCGGGCGCGCCCGGGCCGGGGCGCGGGGTCAGGAGGGCGGGGCGAAGACGCCGGGGAACCACGCCACCGCGAGGGGATACCCCACGAAGGCGAACACGTCGATCAGGGTGTGGGCGATCACGAGCGGCATGATGCGGCCCCAGCGGCGGTAGCACCAGCCGAAGACCACGCCCATCGCGAAGTTGCCCACGATCGCACCGAGCCCCTGGTACGCGTGATACGCCCCCCGCAGCGCGGCGGTCGCGAGGATGATGCCCCACCACGACCAGCCGAGACGCCGGAGCCGGTCGAAGAGGTAGCCGACGAAGATGACCTCCTCGGTCAGCGCGGCGCGCAGCGCCGACAGCACGAGGAGGGGGATCGTCCACCACGCGGCGTCGAGCGGCGAGGCGACGACGGTGACCGTGATCCCCAGCATCCGGCCCACGACGTACAGCGCGAGGCCCGGGATGCCGATCACGAGCACGAGAAGGAGGCCGCGGCCGAGGTCCTGGCCGAACCGCCGGAAATCCAGGCCGATCCGGCGCAGCGCGTTCTGGCCGGGCTCCCACAACAGGTAGACGACCAGCGCGACCAGGGCGAGCGAGAAGAAGACGTCGAGGAACTGGTAGACCACATTCCACGCGGCCTCGGTGTCGACCGTGGGGTTCAGCTGCGTCTGCTGCTCCGAGATCGGCGTCGTGCGCAACGAGGCGCGAATAAGGGCGAGCACCGAGTACAGCGCCGACTGTCCGACGGTCACCGCCAGGACCAGCGAGACCTCCCAGAGGAGCCGGGTGCGCCCCTCGCGGGTGAGCGCGGGGGGCGCCGCAGCGGGGGAGGTCATCCCCACAGCGTGCCACGTCAAGGTCGGGCCGGAATGCCTGCGATACCCTGGAATGTCGGAATTCCCGATGTATCCCCTCAGCGCAAGGACACGTGAATGGCGCACGCCCTCCGTCCCGACCTCCGCAACGTCGCGATCGTCGCGCACGTCGACCACGGCAAGACCACCCTCGTGGATGCCATGCTCCGGCAGACCGGCTCCTTCGGCGAGCACGCCCACGTCGAGGAACGCGCGATGGACTCGAACGACCTCGAGCGCGAGAAGGGCATCACGATCCTCGCGAAGAACACCGCGATCACCTACAACGGGGCGCACACCGACGTGCCCGTGACGATCAACGTGATCGACACCCCGGGGCACGCCGACTTCGGCGGCGAGGTCGAGCGCGGCCTGTCGATGGTGGACGGCGTCGTGCTCCTCGTGGATGCGAGCGAGGGCCCGCTCCCGCAGACGCGCTTCGTGCTCCGCAAGGCCTTGGAGGCCAAGCTCCCCGTCATCCTGCTCGTCAACAAGACGGATCGTCCGGACGCGCGCATCGCCGAGGTCGAGGAGGAGAGCCACGACCTGCTGCTCGGCCTCGCATCCGACCTGCAGGACGACGTGCCCGATCTCGACGTCGACGCGCTGCTCGACGTGCCGGTCGTCTACGCGTCCGGTCGCGCGGGCGCGGCATCCCGCACGCGCCCCGAGAACGGCTCGCTGCCCGACAACGACGACCTCGAGCCGCTGTTCGAGGCGATCCTCGAGCACGTCCCCGCGCCGTCGTACGACGACGAGGCCCCGTTGCAGGCGTGGGTCACGAACCTCGACTCGAGCCCGTTCCTCGGCCGCCTCGCACTCCTGCGCGTCTTCAACGGCACGCTGAAGACGGGCCAGACCGTCGCGTGGGTGCGCCACGACGGCTCGCACTCCACCGCTCGGATCACCGAGCTCCTGAAGACCCGGGCGCTCGAGCGCTACCCCGCCGAGGAGGCCGGCCCCGGCGACATCGTCGCGATCGCCGGCATCGAGGAGATCACGATCGGCGAGACGATCGCCGATCCGGAGGACGTCCGGCCGCTGCCGGCCATCACGGTCGACGACCCGGCGATCTCGATGACGATCGGCACGAACACGTCGCCGCTCGTCGGCAAGGTCAAGGGTCACAAGCTGACCGCACGCATGGTGAAGGACCGCCTCGACCGTGAGCTCATCGGCAACGTGTCGCTCAAGGTGGTCGACATCGGGCGTCCGGATGCCTGGGAGGTGCAGGGCCGCGGCGAGCTCGCGCTCGCGATCCTCGTCGAGAACATGCGCCGCGAGGGCTTCGAGCTCACGGTCGGCAAGCCCCAGGTCGTCACGAAGAAGGTCGACGGCAAGACGTTCGAGCCGTTCGAGCACCTGACGGTCGACGCGCCGGAGGAGTACCTCGGCGCGATCACGCAGCTCCTCGCGAACCGCAAGGGCCGGATGGACGGGATGACCAACCACGGCACCGGGTGGGTGCGGATGGAGTTCATCGTCCCCTCGCGCGGCCTGATCGGGTTCCGCACGGAGTTCCTCACCACGACCCGCGGTACGGGGATCGCGAACGCGATCTCGCACGGATACGAGGCGTGGGCCGGCCACATCACCACGCGTCAGAACGGCTCGATCGTCGCCGACCGCATGGGTGTCGTCACGCCGTTCGCGATCATCGGCCTGCAGGAGCGGATGTCGTTCTTCGTGCAGCCCACGCAGGAGGTCTACGAGGGCATGGTCATCGGCGAGAACTCGCGCGCCGACGACATGGACGTGAACATCACGAAGGAGAAGAAGCTCACGAACATGCGGGCGTCGACCTCCGACTCGTTCGAGTCGATGACGCCGCCGCGGCAGCTGTCGTTGGAGGAGAGCCTCGAGTTCGCCCGCGACGACGAATGCGTCGAGGTGACTCCCGAGACGGTCCGTATCCGCAAGGTGGTGCTCGACGCCACCGAGCGCGGGCGCGCCGCCTCCCGCCTCAAGCGCCAGGACGCCAACGCCTGAGCGGGCGCCCAGGCGCACGCGCCTAGACTCAGCGCATGTCGTTCTCGTGGGGCCGCGTCGTCGCGTGGATCATCGCGCTCGCGGTCGGCGGCGTCTTCGGCGTCGCGGGCACGATCACGCACGCCTCTCTGTGGGGTGTCGTCCCGGTCGGGCTGATTCTCGCGCTCGTCGGGTGCGCAGCGCTCCTCCTCGCCATCCGGCTCCTCACCGGGGACCGGATCGCGGCGCTCGCGGCCGGCGTCGGGATGGGTGTCGTGACCTACATCCTCAGCGGGACGGGGCCCGGGGGATCGGTCGTGATGCCGAACGACGTGCTCAGCCTCATCTGGACGGTCGCCCTGGCGCTGATCATCGTGCTCGTCATCGCGTGGCCGTCGGGCGTCCGCAGCCGTCCGCGCGCGGACGTTTAGACTTGCTGGCGTGACGTATGTGATCGCTTTGCCGTGTGTGGATGTGAAGGATCGGGCGTGTATCGACGAGTGTCCTGTGGATTGCATCTACGAGGGTGAGCGGTCGTTGTACATCCATCCGGATGAGTGTGTGGATTGTGGGGCGTGTGAGCCGGTGTGTCCGGTGGAGGCGATCTACTACGAGGACGATGTTCCGGAGGAGTGGGCGGACTACTACACCGCGAATGTGGAGTTCTTCCAGGACGTGGGTTCCCCGGGTGGGGCGGCGAAGGTGGGTGTGATCCACAAGGACCACCCGTTGATCGCGGCGCTCCCCCCGCAGGGCGAGCACTGAGCCGGCCCCGCGCGTGAGCGTCCGGGACCTCGCCGACTACCCCTGGGACGCCGTCGTCCCCTACGCGGAGCGCGCCCGGGAGCATCCGGGCGGCATCGTCGACCTGTCGGTCGGCTCACCGGTGGATCCGACCCCACGGGTCGTCGAGGAGGCCCTCGCCGCGGCCGCCGACGCGCACGGCTACCCGCAGACGGTCGGTGCGCTGGCGCTGCGCGAGACGATCGTCGACTGGTTCCGGCGCCGTCGCGGCGTCGACGGGCTGACCCCCGCGCACGTCCTGCCGACGATCGGCTCGAAGGAGCTCGTCGCGCTGCTCCCGCTCCTGCTCGGCCTCGGCCCGGGCGACGTCGTGGTGCATCCGCGCGCCGCCTACCCGACGTACGAGGTCGGCGCGCGGCTGGTCGGCGCCACGCCCGTGGCGAGCGACGATCCCGCCGAATGGCCCGAGGGCGCCCGGCTCGTGTGGCTGAACTCGCCCGGCAACCCGGACGGACGCGTGTGGGATGCCGCGTCCCTGCGCACCGCCGTCGCGCGCGCGCGCGAACTCGGTGCCGTGCTGGCGGGGGACGAGTGCTACGCGGAGCTCGGCTGGGAGGCGCCGTGGGACCGAGAGCCGATCCCGTCCGTCCTCGACGCGCGGGTCACGCACGGCTCGACTGACAACGTGCTGGCGGTCTACTCCCTGAGCAAGCAGTCGAACCTCGCCGGCTACCGCGCCGCGCTCGTCGCAGGCGACCCCGAGCTGATCGCCCGCCTGCTCACGGCGCGCAAGCATCTCGGCCTCCTGCCGCCCGCGCCCGTGCAGGCGGCCATGACGGCCGCGCTCGCCGACGACGCGCACGTCGCGGAGCAGAAGGAGCGCTACCGGCGGCGCCGCGACCTGCTTCGGCCGGCGCTGGAGGCCGCCGGCTTCCGCATCGACGGCAGCGAGGCGGGCCTGTACCTCTGGGCCACCGAGGGCCGCGACGCGTGGGAGTCGATGGGCCGGCTCGCCGAGCTCGGCATCCTCGCCGGTCCCGGCCACTTCTACGGGCCGTTCCACCCGCAGCACGTGCGGTTCTCGCTCACCGCGAGCGACGAGCGGACCGCTGCGGCCGCCCAGCGTCTGCGCGCATCGACCGTTTCGTAGGCATCCTCACGTGAATGCTCGCCTTGTTTGGCGGGATTCATCATAGGCCGCGACGCCCAGTAGGCTGTAGATGCGGTCGCGCTTCGCGATCCCGACCCCCCTCGACCAAGAATCGCAAGGAGGCGCCGTGAGTGATGCACGTGCGGATCAGGACCAGGCCATTCTGACGGTCGGAGATCGAACCGCACAGCTGCCGGTCCTCCGGGGCACCGACGGCGTTCCGAGCATCGACATCGCGTCGCTCACGCGACAGACCGGGCACACGGCTCTCGACTACGGGTTCGTGAACACGGCCGCCACGAAGTCGGCGATCACCTTCATCGACGGCGAGCAGGGCATCCTCCGCTACCGCGGCTACCCGATCGAGCAGCTCGCGAAGAGCTCCACCTACCTCGAGGTCGCGTGGCTCCTCATCTACGGCGAGCTACCGACGGCCAGCGAGCTCGCCGACTTCGACGCGCGCATCCGCCATCACACGCTCGTCCACGAGGACCTCAAGCGCTTCTTCTCCGCGCTCCCGCACACGGCCCACCCGATGTCGGTGCTCTCGTCCGCCGTGTCGGCACTCTCGACCTACTACGAGAACGAGTCCGACCCGCACAACCCCGAGCACGTCGAGCTCAACACGATCCGGATGCTGGCGAAGCTGCCGGTCATCGCGGCGTACGCGCACAAGAAGAGCATCGGGCAGGCATTCCTGTACCCGGACAACGGCCTGAGCTTCGTGGACAACTTCCTGAAGCTCAACTTCGGTGTCTTCGCCGAGACCTACGAGATCAACCCGGTCATGTCCCGCGCGCTCGAGCGCCTCCTCATCCTCCACGAGGACCACGAGCAGAACGCCTCCACCTCCACGGTCCGCCTCGTCGGGTCGACGGGGGCGAACATGTTCTCCTCGATCTCGGCCGGCATCAACGCCCTCTACGGGCCGCTGCACGGTGGGGCGAACGAGGCCGTGCTCGCGATGCTGGCGCGGATCCGCGACTCCGGCGAGAGCGTGCAGCGCTTCGTGGAGCGCGTGAAGAACAAGGAGGACGGCGTCAAGCTCATGGGCTTCGGCCACCGGGTCTACAAGAACTACGACCCGCGCGCGAAGCTCGTGAAGGAGTCGGCCGACGAGGTGCTCGCCGAGCTGGGCGTCACCGACCCGCTCCTCGACCTCGCGAAGGAGCTCGAGGAGATCGCGCTCAGCGACTCGTACTTCGTCGAGCGCAAGCTGTACCCGAACGTCGACTTCTACTCGGGCGTCATCTACAAGGCGATGGGCTTCCCGCTGCGGATGTTCACGGTGCTGTTCGCGATCGGGCGCCTGCCCGGCTGGCTCGCGCACTGGCGCGAGGCGAACGCCGACCCGCAGACCAAGATCGGCCGCCCGCAGCAGCTCTACATTGGCGCCCCTGAGCGCACCTACCCCGGCGCCTGACGCCGGCAGGGCCTCGGGTCAGGGGGCCTCGGCGATCACGACGGCCTCCTCGGCCGCGATGCGGGCCTCGGCCGAGTCCGCGGAGCCGCGGCGCGGCGGGCGGACCACCGCGACGAGGATGCCTCCGGCCAGAGCCAGGCAGGCGGTCGTGATCCACGCCACGGCGAACCCGCTCTCCGGCGGGGCGGATGCCGAGGCGACGCCGCCGAAGACGAGGGTCGCGGTCAGGGCCGAGCCGATGGCGGAGCCGATCGTGCGGAGGTTCGCGTTCATGCCGGTCGCGACGCCGACGCGGTCCGCGGGCACGCTTTGCACGATGATGCTCGCGGCCGCGGCGTAGGACAGGCCGATCCCGATCCCGAAGACGCCGCCCGCGATCGCGAGCTGCCACGCGGCCTCGTGGAAGAGGACCGCGGCAACGGCCGCGGCGCCCATGAGGAGGCCGCCGCCGGCGAGCTGAGCGCGCAGCGGGACGACGCGCGACAGCGATCCGGTCACGAACCCGATCGCGCTCACGCCGATGAGGAGCGGCAGGAGCACGAGTCCGGCGGCCTGCGTGTCGAGGCCCAGGCCCCAGCCGGTCGCGGCCGTGACCTCGAGGAACTGCGGGAGGAAGCCCCAGAAGCCGAAGGCGGCGGCGCCCACCAGGATGCTCGCGACGTTCGTCGGCCAGATCGCGGGGCTCAGGAGCATCCGGATGTCGACGAGCGGCTGGCGGGCCCGGAGCTCCACCACGATCCACGCGGCGAACAGCATCGCCGCGAGGAGGAACAGGCCCAGCGTGAGGGGGCTCGACCAGCCCCAGCTGGCGCCGGAGCTGAGCGGCACGAGGAGCGCTACGAGCCAGCCGGAGAGGAGGAGCGCGGGCAGGACCGCGATCCGGCCCCGCGCGGCGGGTCCCGTCCGGCCGACGAGCAGCGCGGTCAGGACGAGACCGACGATGCTGATCGCCATCGGCACGAGGAAGAGGCCGCGCCAGCCGACCGCCGCGGCGATGGGGCCGGCCAGCACGCTGCCGGCCGCTCCGCCGATCGCCATGATCGCGCTCATCGCGCCGATCGCGCCGGTGATGCGGCGCGCGGGCATGAGGTCGCGGATGAGTCCGAACGCGAGCGGGAAGAGCGCACCGCCGACGCCCTGCAGCACGCGGGCCGCGATCAGCACTTCCAGGCTCGGCGAGAGCGCCGCGAGGAGGTCACCGAGCGCGCCCACCGCGAGCACGGCGAGGAACGTGCGCTTGCGCCCGTAGAGGTCGCCGACGCGGCCCAGGACGGGGGTCGCGACGGCGGCTGCGATGAGCCACGCCGTCATCGTCCACGAGGCCGCCTCCGCGGTGACGCCGAGCTCGTGCTGGATCATCGGGATGACCGGGATGACGAGGTTCTGGAGGAGCGCGAGTGACGCCACGCCGATGGCGAGGGCGGCGAAGGCGCTGTTGGGCGTGGGCCGGCGGGGCAAAAGGACGACCTTCCCTCGTGCAGATGCACGCGTATGATGGGTGATCGGAGGATTCCTCCGGTTCAGAGAATAGCGGAGGATGGCTCCGCTCAGCAAGCGCGTGGGCAGGAGATCCGATGAGCGTGGCGGAGAGCACCGGTGTGCCGGACGTCCGGCGGCCCCGTCGGGCCGACGCCGCCCGCAACTACGACGCCCTGATCGACGCCGGGCGCACCGCGTTCGCGGAGCACGGCTCCGGCGCCGCGCTCGAGGACGTCGCCCGCCGCGCCGGCGTGGGCATCGGCACCCTGTACCGCAACTTCCCCACGCGGGACGACCTCATCGAGGCCCTCTACGTCCGCGAGGTGGTGGCGCTCGCCGAGGCCGGGCAGGAGCTCCAGAGCCTGTCGCCGCGGGAGGGGCTGGACGGATGGCTCGCGCGGTTCGTCCAGTACATCGGCACGAAGCGCGCCCTCGTCGAGGGGCTCACGCGCGACTCCGACGTCATGGCGCAGTGCCGCGCGACGATGTACGCGTCGGGGGAGCCGCTGCTGACCCGGGCCCAGGAGTCCGGCGACGCCGACCCCGACCTCACGATCAGCGACGTCGTGCGTCTCGTGGCGGGGGTGACCGCGGCGGCCTACGAGAACGACGCGCAGCGCGACCGTGTGCTGGCCGCGGCCCTCCGCGGCATCCACCGCTGACGCGCCCGTTTCTCGCAGACGCCACATGTATTCGCGGCGCGCGAGCGAGGAACGATAGCTCGAACGGGCGCGGCTACGCGGGGTCGTGATGCCCGAGGTCGGCCGCGTGGTCGGGCACGAGCGTGGCAGGGTCGCGAGGAAGCCGCTCGTAGCCGCCGGATGCCGGCCGCGGCGGGATGTCGATCTCCTGGTAGGGCAGGGTCTCGTACGGCACGCGGGACAGCAGGTGATGGATCATGTTGATCCGTCCTCGGCGCTTGTCCTCGTTGTCGACCTCGAACCAGGGCGCCTCGGGGATGTTCGTCTGCGTGAACATCGTGTCCTTCGCGCGGGAGTAGTCCTCCCACTTCGTGATCGACGACACGTCGTTGGGGCTGAGCTTCCAGCGGCGCATGGGGTCCGCAGCCCGCGAGCGGAACCGGGCCTCCTGCTCGGCGTCCGAGATGCTGAACCAGTACTTCAGGAGCAGGATGCCGTCCTCCACGAGCAGCCGCTCGAAGATCGGCACCTGCCGCAGGAACCGCTGGTACTCCGCGGGCGTGCAGTAGCCCATGACCCACTCGACGCCGGCGCGGTTGTACCAGGAGCGGTCCATCAGGACGATCTCGCCGGCCGCGGGAAGGTGCGGCACGTAGCGCTGGAAGTACCACTCCGTGCGCTGCCGCTCCGTCGGCATGGGGAGGGCCACGATCTTCGTCACACGGGGGTTCAGGTACTCCGAGACGCGCTTGATCGTGGATCCCTTGCCGGCGGCGTCGCGGCCCTCGAAGATCACGACGACGCGCGCGCCGGTCGCCTGCACCCAGGCCTGCATGTCGACGAGGCGGGCTTGCAGGATGCTGAGCTCCTGTTCGTAGAGCTTCTTCGGCATCCGCCGGGTCATGCGTGCAGCGCCTCGTTGAGGGTCACGCCGTGGCCCGTGCGCCGGAGCGCCTCGATCGCGCCGGTCAGGGAGTTGCGGCGGAACAGGATGCCGTCGCCGCCGGACAGATCCGACCCCTTCACGACCGGGCGCGCCCCGTCGGGCCCGAGCGGAGCGTCGGCGACCACGACCTTCGAGCCGGCCGTGACGTAGAGCCCGGCCTCCACGACGCAGTCGTCGCCGAGCGAGATGCCGATGCCGGCATTCGCGCCGAGGAGCGTGCGGGCGCCGATGGAGATCCGGTGCGTGCCGCCGCCGGAGAGGGTGCCCATGATGGACGCGCCGCCGCCGATGTCGGTGCCCTCGCCGACGACGACGCCCTGCGAGATGCGGCCCTCGACCATGCTCGCACCGAGCGTGCCGGCGTTGAAGTTCACGAAGCCCTCGTGCATGACCGTGGTGCCGGGGGACAGGTGGGCGCCGAGGCGCACGCGCGCGGCATCCCCGATCCGAACGCCGGGAGGCGTGACGTAGTCGAGCAGCCGCGGGAACTTGTCGAGCGAGACGATCTGGATGCCGTCGCGCTGCAACAGCGGTCGCAGGCGCGTCGCGTCGTCCGGGTGCATGGGGCCCGCGTTCGTCCACGCCACGTTCGGGAGATGCCCGAAGATGCCGTCGAGGTTCACCTCGTTCGGGCGCACGAGCCGGTGCGACAGGGCGTGGAGGCGCAGGTACGCGTCGGAGGTGGAGGCCGGCGGCGCGTCCAGGTCGATCTCCACGACGACGGTGTCGACGACGACGGCGCGGCGCACGTCCGCGACCGCGAGCCGCTCGAGGGTCGCCGGCGGCCGGTCGGCCGCATACCCCTGGGGGAGGCGCCCGAGACTCGGCTCCGGGTACCACGTGTCCAGGACCGTGCCGTCTTCGGTCGCCGTCGCGAGGCCTTCGCCCCAGGCCCAACGCTCGTCGCTCATCTCTCCAGGCTAGCGAACCCGCTCGGTAGACTCGGGGGATGCCGCGTCTGGACCTCACCGAGTCCTCGATCGACCTGACCCGCACGATCTGCGACATCCCGAGCGTCTCCGACGAGGAGACCCCGCTCGCCGATGCCATCCACGACGCGATCGGTGCGCTACCGCACCTGTCCGTCTTCCGCGACGGCGACACGATCGTCGCCCGCACCGAGCTCGGGCGCCCCCACCGGGTCGTGATCGCGGGGCACATCGACACGGTGCCGATCAACGGCAACCTCCCGACGACCCTGGTCGGCGGCGAGCTCTGGGGGCGGGGCACGGTCGACATGAAGGCCGGGGTCGCGGTGCAGCTCAAGCTCGCGGCCGATCTCGAGGCGCCCCGCTACGACGTGACGTGGATGTGGTACGACCACGAGGAGGTCGACGCGCAGCGCAACGGCCTGACGCGCCTCGCGCGGACGCGACCGGACCTGTTCGCCGGGGACTTCGCGATCCTCGGCGAGCCGTCGAACGGCGAGGTCGAGGGCGGCTGCAACGGCAACCTCCGCGTCATGGTCCGCGCGCACGGACGCCGCTCGCACAGTGCACGCTCGTGGGTGGGCGAGAACGCGATCCACAAGGCTGCGCCGATCCTCGCGCGCCTCGCCGTGTACGAGGCCCGCACCGTGACCGTCGACAGTCTGGACTACCGCGAGGGCCTCAACGCCGTGCGGATGCGCGGCGGGATCGCGGGGAACGTCATCCCCGACCTCGCCGAGATCGAGGTGAACTACCGCTTCGCCCCGAGCACCTCCGGGGCTCAGGCCGAGCAGCACGTGCGCGACGTGTTCGACGGCTTCGAGGTGGAGCTCCTCGACCTCGCCGAAGGCGCGCGGCCCGGGCTCGACGCGGCGTTCGCGCAGGAGTTCGTGGCATCCGTCGGCGGCGTCGCGAAGCCGAAGTACGGCTGGACGGACGTCGCCCGGTTCTCCGCGATGGGCGTCCCGGCCGTGAACTACGGGCCGGGCGACCCGATGCTCGCGCACCACGACGACGAGCGCGTGCCCGTCGCGCAGATCGAGGCCGTCGAGCGGGGCCTGCGCACGTGGCTCACGGGCGCCTAGGCGCGCTCGTGCGGCGCCTGCGAGCGACGCCGTGGCTGTGGATCGGCATCGTCTACGTCCTGTCGCGGCTCGTCACGACCGGGTTCTTCGCGCTCGCGGCGAACGCGTCGACATCCCTCTCGCGATTCGGCGCGCGACCCTCGCTCGGTGATCTGTTCCTCGGCTGGGACGCGCAGTGGTACTGGTTCACCGCGGTCAACGGCTATCCGTCGAGCCTGCCGCTGACCCAGACCGGGGCTGTCGCGGAGAACCAGTGGGCCTTCATGCCCCTGTACTCGTACCTATCGGCCGCCGTCGGCGCCCCGTTCGGCTCCTGGGGCGTCGGCGGCGTCCTCGTCTCGCTCGTCGCGGGCTACCTGTCGTGCCTCGTGCTGTACCGGATGCTGCGGATGCGCCTGCCGGCTGCGGCCTCGGCGTGGGCGGTCGTCTTCTTCGCCGCAGGTCCGCTCGCGGCCATGTTCCAGGTCGCGTACGCCGAGTCGCTGGCGCTGCTCTGGCTCTTCCTCGGGCTGTGGCTCGTGATGCGGCGACGATACGCGTGGCTGTTCCTGCTCATCCCGCTGATGGCGTTCACGCGGCCCGGCGTGCTCGCGTTCGCCCTGATGCTGGGGCTCCTCCTCCTCTGGCGGGTCGTGCGCCGGCGCCGCGAGGCGCTCCCCGTGCGCGAGGCGGTGCTGCTCGGCGCGGCCGCGGCGTGGGCCGCGGTGCTCGGGTTCGCGTGGCAGTGGATCGCGGGGATCGCGACGGGGGACCCCGGCGCCTACCTCGTGACGGAGCTGGCGTGGCGGCGGAACTGGATCCCCGACTCCGGCACCCAGTTCCTGCCGTTCGACGGGTTCCTCGAGGGGGTGCGGTTCTGGTTCACGGCCTGGGGCCCCGGCCCGGTGGTCGGCTACATCGTGCTGGGCGCGCTGATCCTCGGGGTCGCGGCCCTGCTCCTGTTCGAGCCGCACGTGCGGAAGCTCGGGATCGAGCTGCGCCTGTGGACGGCGAGCTACCTGCTGTACCTGCTCGCCGTGTTCTTCCCGCAGTCGAGCGTGTTCCGGCTGCTCCTTCCGGTATCGCCGCTGTTCGGGGCGCTGGCGGTGCCGCGCTCGCGCGCGTGGCGTATCGGCGTGCTGGTCGTGTGCCTGCTCGGGCAGTGGTGGTGGATCTACAACATGTACGGCCTGGGGAACACGTACTGGCAGATCCCGTAACGATAAACTTGCTACTCAGGAACGTGACAGCGAAGGGGGCCGCCATGGCAGCTATGAAGCCGAGAACCGGAGATGGTCCGATGGAGGCCGTGAAGGAGGGGCGCCTGATCATCGTGCGCGTCCCCCTGGAAGGCGGCGGACGCCTCGTCGTCTCCGTCAATGACGCGGAGGCGAAGGAGCTCTACGACGTCCTCAGTGGCGTCGTGAACGTCTGACTCTGGCTTCGAGTGGCCGGTTCCTGCAGGGGACCGGCCACTCGCGTGTCCGGATCAGTCGGATGCCGCGACCGCGAGCTGCAGGAGGCCCTCGCCGGTCGTCGACAGCGCGCCGATCACGGCGGGTGACGCCTGGGTCTCCTGGATGAGCGAGCGGTACGCGACCGTGACGGCGTCGCGCCGCGTGGGATCGGCGACCGCGCCTCCGCGGAGGACACGCGGGACGAGCACGATCCCGCCGGGCTTCACGAGACGCAGCCCGTGCTCGACGTACTCGATGACGCCCGCGGGGTCGGCATCCACCAGCACGATGTCGTACGAGGCCTCGTTCATGCGGGGCAGGACGTCGCCCGCGCGGCCGGTGATGTAGCGGAGGCGGGTCGACGGGATGCGGGCATCCGTGAACGCGCGTCGGGCCGCGGCGAGGTGCTCGGGCTCGCTGTCGATCGTGGTGAGGATCGCGCTCGGCGCGCCGCGGAGCAGCCACAGCCCGGAGACGCCACCGCCCGTGCCGATCTCGACGATGCTCGCGGCGTGCGTCGCGGCCGCGATCACCGCGAGCTGCGCGCCGACGGCGGCGCTGATCGGCTCGGCGCCGAGCTCGAGAGCGTGCATCCGCGCGCGGACCAGGTAGTCCGGCTCGACGGTCGCCTCCTCGGCGAACCGTGCGTTCGCGGCATGATCGCTCATCGGCTGCGCTCCTCCCTCAGACCTCCCTTAGCGTAGGCGTCCGCCGGCCCGTCGCCGCTGAGGCGCGGCGGTAACCTTGACGGCATGATCTTCGGGCTCACCATCGAGAAGCTGCTGCTGATCGGTGTGATCGCGGCGCTCCTCGTGGGCCCCGAACGCCTGCCGCGCTACGCGGAGGGTCTCGCCCGGCTGACGCAGCGCGCTCGCGACATGGCGCGGGGCGCCCGCAGCCGGATGCGCGACGAGATGGGCCCCGAGTTCGACGAGGTCGACTGGCGCAAGCTCGACCCGCGGCAGTACGACCCGCGTCGCATCATCCGCGAGGCCCTGCTCGACGACCCGCCCCCCGCGACCCTCCGCGCGAGTGCGGGTACGGGTACGGGTACGGGTGCGGGCGGTGCCGGGTCGGGGGCGGGTGCGGTGGGTGCCGCGGCATCCACCTCGCCGACGCCCGGCGCGACCCCGTACGACTCCGAGGCGACCTGATCCCCGCCGAGGCGTAAGGCCCGGCCTCCCCGAGCCCCGACCCCCGGCCCTCGGCCCGAGCCCACGTGCTGCTCGCGAGACCACCCCTTCAGCGCGCGATAAGCAGGTGTGTTCGCGACGAGGAGGTGGGCTGGGGGTTGGGCGCGCGGGCCCCGCGAGCAGGGAGAGGCGCGGGCACGACCCCGCACGACTCCGAGGCGATCTGACCCGCCCCCCGCCCCCCGCGCGAGCCCGGCCCCTCGCCGGAGCCCGGGCCGTCCTGAGCCCACGTGCTGCTCGCGAGACCACCCCTTCAGCGCGCGATGAACGGGTGGGCTCGCGAGGAGGAGGTGGGCTCGCGGGGCTGGGGGAAGGGGCGGCTCGCGGGCGAGCGGGTTAGCGGACGTGGAGGGGGAGGGGGCGGCCGGGGAGGTCCCGCGGGGAGCGGGCGAGGGCCGCGGCCAGGGCGGTGATCGCCTGCGCTGCGGGGTCCTCGGGCTCGGCCACGACCACGGGGATGCCGGCGTCCGCGCTCGCGCGGAGCGCGGGGCTCAGCGGGATCGAGGCGAGCAGGGGCACCGCGGCATCCGGCTCCGACAGTGCCGCCGCGACCGCGGTTCCGCCGCCCGCGCCGAAGAGGTCGAGCACGGTGCCGTCCGGCAGCGTGAGGGGCGCCATGTTCTCCACGACCCCGGCGACGCGCTGGCCGGTCTGCCGCGCGACGAGTCCGCTGCGGATCGCGACGTCCGCGGCGGCCGACTGCGGGGTCGTCACCACGAGCACCTCGGCGTGCGGAAGGAGCTGGCCGACCGAGATCGCGACGTCGCCGGTCCCGGGCGGCATGTCCACGAGCAGCACGTCGAGGTCGCCGAAGTGCACGTCGCGCAGGAACTGCTCGATCGTCCGGTGCAGCATCGGCCCGCGCCAGGCGACCGCGGACCGCTCCTCGCCCTCGCGCAGGAACATCCCGATCGAGATCGTCTTCACGTCGTGCGCGACCGGCGGCACGATGAGCGCGTCGATCCGCGTCGGCCGCGCGGTGTGTCCGTCGGCGTCGACGAGCCCGAGAAGCCCGGGGATCGAAAACCCGTGCACGTCGGCGTCGACGAGCCCGACGCGCAGCCCCTGCCGCGCGAGCGCCACCGCGAGGTTCGCGGTCACAGTGGATTTCCCGACGCCCCCCTTGCCGCTCGTCACGGCGATCACGCGCGTGAGCGAGTCCGGAGTGAACGGGATGCCGCGGCCCCCGCGTAGCTGCGCGGTCAGCGCGGCCCGCTCCTCCGGCGTCATCACCGTGACCTCGACGTCGACCGCGTCGACGCCGTCGACGGAGAAGGCCGCCTCCCGCACGTCGCGTTCGATCCGGTCGGCGGCGGGGCATCCGACGATCGTGAGGGCTATGCCGACGCGGGCATGCGTCCCGTCGACCGTGATGTCGCGCAGCATCCCCAGCTCGGACAGGGGTCGGCGGAGCTCCGGATCGGAGACGGCGCCGACCGCGTCGCGAACGGCGCGTTCGAGAGGAACGGTGTCAGGACTCATTGCGCTGGCGCTTCCGCTCTCGCTTCTTCGCGCCGTCGGGATCCTGGATGTCCTCGAGCAGCGCCCTCAGCTCCTGTCGCAGGTAGTCGCGGTTCACGGCCTCTCCGGAGAACTCGTTCAGGGTCATCCGCAGCGCCACGATCTCGCGGGCCAAATACTCGGTGTCGGCGAGGTTGCGCTCGGCGCGCTGCCTGTCCTGCTCGATCTGCACCCGGTCGCGGTCGTCCTGCCGGTTCTGCGCGAGAAGGATGAGGGGAGCGGCATACGACGCCTGCAGGGAGAGGATCAGCGTCAGCAGTGTGAAGTTCGTCGCGGCGGGATCGAACTGCCACTCGGGCGGCATGAAGATGTTCCACAGCAGCCAGGCAGCGACGAACACCGTCATGCCGAGGATGAAGCCGGAGGTGCCCATCGCGCGGGCGAACGCCTCAGAGAACCGGCCGAACCGGTCTCTCGACGGCTGCGCGCCCCGGCTCAGGCCGAGGCCCCTGCGGCGGAGTCCCCGGGGTGCGTCGAACCCTTCGTACCGCGTCGCCCGCGCCATCACGAGGACGCTCCCGCGGGAGCGGGCGTATCGTGCTCGTCACCGCCGAAGCGCCAGTCCTCGGGCAGCAGGTAGTCCAGCACGTCGTCGATGCTGACCGCGCCGACGAGCCGGTGCGCCTGGTCGACGACGGGGAGGGAGACGAGGTTGTAGCTCGCGAGGATGCGCGCGACCTCCGCGGCGGGAGTGTCCGCGGGCACCGGCTCGAGCGTGTCGTCGATGATCGTGCCCAGCCGCTCGTGCGGCGGGTAGCGCAGCATCCGCTGGAAGTGCACGGTGCCGAGGAGCCGTCCCGTCGGCGTTTCGTAGGGCGGCAGCGTGATGAACACCGACGCGGCGAGCGCCGGGTGCAGCTCGTGGCGGCGGATGACGGCGAGCGCCTCGGCGACCGTCGCGGTGGCCGCAAGCACGATCGGTTCCGGCGTCATGAGGCCGCCGGCAGTGTCGGGCTCGTACTTCAGCAGGGCGCGGACGTCGTCGGCCTCGTCGGGCTCCATGAGCTCGAGCAGAGCCTCGAGTCGGCCCTCGGGGAGCTGACCGAGGACGTCGGCGGCGTCGTCGGGCTCCATCGCGTCGAGGATGTCGGCGGCGCGCTCGTCGCCGAGGCGGTTGAGGATGTGCACCTGCTCGTCCTCCGGCATCTCCTCGAGCGCGTCCGCAAGCCGGTCGTCGGAGAGCTCCTCCGCCACCTCGATGAGCCGGTGCTCGGGGAGGTCGAGGAGGGTCGTGGCGAGGTCGGCGGGCTTGAGCTCGGAGAAGCTCGCGACGAGGAGCTCGGCCGTCTGGGGAGAGGCGGGATCCTGCACCTCGCGCACGTCCGACCACTCCGCGAACGTCGTGGGGCCCTTCGCGAACGGGGACGCGCTCGTCTTGGGGCGGCGGAGGAACAGCTGCCCGACATCCCACTCGCCGACGCGGTTGCGCTCGATCGCGACATCCTCGATGACGGCCTGGCCGGATCCATCGACGAGTTGCACGCGCCGACCGAGCATCTCGGCGAGCACGCGTACCTCGCCGCCGCGCTGCTGGAAGCGGCGCACGTTGATGAGACCGGTCGTGATGACCTGCCCCGCGGCGATCGAGGTCACGCGCCCGATCGACACGAACACGTGGCGTCTGCCCGGGATCTCGATCACGAGTCCGACGACGCGGGGCGCGTCGCTTCGCCGATAGATCACGACGACGTCGCGCACTCGGCCGAGGCGATCGCCCGCGGGATCGAAGACCCCGCATCCGGCCAGGCGCGCGATGAAGACCCGTTGCGTGCTCACTCGACTAAGCGTAGTCCGCGCCCCTCCCTGCGGCCGGGGACGTCGGGCTTCGCGAGGCGCGTGGCAAGATGGACGGATGAGCATGCCGCGCGGAGCATTCCCGCCCGGACCCAGCGATGTCGGGCACACCGTGGCCGCGTTCCCGACGTACGAGGCGGCGCAGAAGGCGGTCTCGGCGCTGATCGCGGGGGAGATCCCGGCGCGCGAGATCGTGATCGTCGGCATCGGGATCCGCTCCGTCGAGCGCGTGACCGGACGCCTCGGCTACGCGTCCGCGGCCCGTGCGGGCGCCGTGAACGGTGTGCTGCTCGGTCTCGTCCTCTCCGCGTTCTTCGTGCTCGGCAGCCCGAACGTGCAGATCCAGGTCTTTCTCGGGGTGATGTTCGTCGGCATCGCGATTGGGATGCTGTTCAACCTTCTCCTCTACGTCCTCCTGCGTCGCCGGCGCGACTTCGCGTCGGTCATGCAGTTCGTCGCAGACCGGTACGAGGTGAACGTCTCCGCTGGGAACGTCCTGCGCGCCCGTGACGTGCTCGGGCCCGTCGCTGCGGCGCCTGCCCGCCCGGCCCCGCCCGCATCCGCGCACGAGCCGCCCCGCTACGGCGAGCGCCTTCCCGACCGTTCCGCGCGGCCCGCGCCGCCCGCTGAGGACGCGCCGCCGTCGGGGGCCCCGGGTTCACCGGACTCGGGTTCGGACTCCCCGGGTTCGCCGGACTCCGCGGGTTCGCCGGGCGACGAGCCCGACCCGCGCCGAGGCGACTCCGCGCCGTAGTCCGGCCCGAGGTGCGGGCCAAGGGTCAGGCGCGCAGGCGCTGGACCCACTCCTCGACCTCGTCGGCCGTGCGGGGGATCGCGGCGGAGAGGTTCACGGGGCCGGATGCCGTCATGAGCACGTCGTCCTCGATGCGCACGCCGATGCCGCGGAGCTCCTCGGGCACGGTGAGGTCGTCGGCCTGGAAGTAGAGGCCCGGCTCGATCGTGAAGACCATACCCTCCTCCAGGAGCCCGTCGTAGTACATGTCGCGACGCGCCTGCGCGCAGTCGTGCACGTCGAGGCCCAGGTGGTGGCTCGTGCCGTGCACCATGTACCGGCGATGCTGTCCGCCGCGGTCGGCGTCGAGCGCCTCCTCGGCCGTGACCGGGAGGAGCCCCCACTCCGCGACCCGCGCGGCGATCACGGCCATGGCCGCCTCATGCACGGTGCGGAACGGCACGCCCGGCCGGGCGGCCGCGAACGCGGCATCCGCGGCCTCCCGCACGGTCTCGTACACGCGCCGCTGCACGGGCGAGAAGCGGCCGGAGACCGGGAGCGTGCGGGTGATGTCCGCCGTGTAGAGGCTGTCGACCTCGACCCCGGCGTCGATCAGGATGAGGTCGCCGTCCTCGACGGCGCCGTCGTTGCGGGTCCAGTGCAGGTAGCAGGCGTGGGCACCGGATGCCGCGATGGTGTCGTACCCCTCGGCGTTGCCGTCCTGGCGGGCCCTGCGGTGGAACACGCCCTCCACGACGCGCTCGCCGCGGCGGTGCGCGATCGCCTCCGGAAGCGCCCGGACGATGTCGTCGAAGCCGCGTGCGGTCGCCTCGACCGCGAGGCGCAGCTGCGCGATCTCGTCGGCGTCCTTCACGAGGCGCAGCTCGGAGACGAACCCGGTCAGCTCCGGATCCCGGTCGACCTGGAGGTCGTCGGGGCCGGGGCGGAACGCGTCGACGTGCGCGGTCGCGATGCCGAGGTCCGCGGCGACGGCGTCGAGCGCCGGGCGCGGGCCGATCCAGAACTCGCCGATCGAGGCGTTCGCGTAGAACTCGGGCGAAGTGCGGTCGGCGCGCTCGCGGAAGTAGAGGGTCACGTCGTGGCCCGCGCCGTCGCGGGGCTCGAACACGAGCACGGCGCCCGGCTCGGCATCCGATCCCCATCCGGTCAGGTGCGCGAAGGCGGAGTGCGGCCGGAACGGATAGTCCGTGTCATTGCTGCGCTGCCGCAGGTCGCCGGCCGGGATCACGAGGCGGCGGCCGGGGAACGCGGCGGAGACGGCGTCGCGGCGGCGCGCGGCCGATGCGGCGCCGTCGCGCGGAGCGGGGGACACGTCGTCGCGCGGCGCCCAGCCCTCGGAGATCGTCGCGAGGAACCCGGCGGGGAAGGGCTGGCGGCGGTTCTGGGTCACCGGCTCGGTGTCGTCCGTCCCCTGAGTGTCGTCCATCCCCTCAGTGTCGCACGCGCGTCATCCGGCGGGTTCGAGCTGGACCACGAGCGGACGGTGATCGGATCCGGAGTCGTCGAGCGCGTCCAGGACGATGGATCCGGTTGCCTTCCAGTTCGGCGTCGCCATGACGTGGTCGATCGGCGCGCCGACGAGCTCGGGGAGGCTCGTCGGCCACGTGCCGACGGCGCCGTTGCCGGTGGCGGCCGCCGCGTCGCGGCAGTCGCCGAGAGTGCCACCGTCCGTCCCGAGGCCGGTCATGTGGTCGAGCGTCGCGTTGAAGTCGCCCGCCATGATGACGTTGCCGCCGGCGCACTGGTCGGCGAGCCACTGGAGGTCGTCGCGCCAGTGCTGGATGTCCTCCTGGCGCGGGGCCACCGCGTGCGCGGCGACGATCGTCGGGCCCTTGCCGTCGATGGGCATGGCGACGGCACTCGGCACGGTCGAGGTGTTGCTGGAGCCGTCGGCGGACGACTCGATGACGGAGTAGTCGCCGAGTTCCGGGCTGATGAGGATCGTGGTGGAGTCGGCCGCCCAGGGACCGAGCGTCGTGTGGTGCACCCACATGGGCCGTCCGAGGTTGCGCATCGCGACGGCGACGGCCTCGCCGGTGTCGACCGTGGTCTCCGGCAGGGTCACGACGTCGGCGCTCATCGCGACCGCGGTCTGGGCGATCACCTGGGCGGACGTGGCCGTGCCCGCGGTGTTCCACGTCATGATCCGCAGGCTCGTGTCGGTCGGGCTCGGCAGCTGATTCGATCCCACGCCGCGCTGCAGAAGGATGAATCCGCCGACGCCGGCGGTGACGGCGAACACGACCGCGAAGGCAAGCATCAGGGCACGCATCGGACGGGCGAGCGCCAGCAGCAGGCACACGACGAGCAGGGCGCCGAGCACGAGCACCACGATCGTGCGGAACGAGATGATCTGGGCCAGCGGAAACGTGCGCTCGAGGTGGAAGAAGCCGGGCCAGGTGAGGATGATGGCCGGGATCGCGACCACGATCGTCACGAGGATCCCGAGCAGCCGCCGCACGTCGGCGACTCTAGGACACGCGGCTGAGAGATCGGCCGGTGGCACCCCGCGCTACCCTCAGAGGATGCAGGAGCGGCGCAGGTTCGAGGGACCGAGCGACCTCCACCTCCACTCGACCCGCTCCGACGGGACCGAGCCCCCGCAGATGGTCGTCCAGGCCGCGCACGACCACGGGCTGCGCACGATCGCGCTGACGGACCACGACACGACCGACGGCTGGGCCGAGGCCGCGGAGGCATCCGCCTCGCTCGGAATGACGTTCATCCCCGGGATGGAGCTGAGCGCCGCGCACGGATGGCGCAACGTGCACGTCCTCGCCTATCTGATCGACCCCGACGACGCCGAGCTGCGCGCCGAGACCGAGCGCATTCGCGAGGACCGGGTGGGGCGGGCCGAGCGCATCGTCGCGAACATCTCCCGCGATTACGACCTGCAGTGGGAGGACGTCCTCGCGCAGACCTCCGCCGGGGCGACGGTCGGCCGCCCGCACATCGCTGACGCGCTCGTCGCGCGCGGGTTCGTGCGCGACCGCGGCGAGGCGTTCGCCGGCATCCTCCATCCGCGTGAGGGGTACTTCGTGCCGCACGACGCGCCCGACCCCTGGACCGCCGTGCGGCTGGTCGTCGCGGCCGGGGGAGTGCCGATCATCGCGCATCCGGCCACCAGCGGACGGGACCGGATGATGCCGCTCGGCGTGATGGCCGAGCTCGTCGAGCTGGGCCTCGCGGGCTTCGAGATCGACCATCGCGAGAACACGGAGGCCGGCAAGCGCACCCTCCGTGAGTTAGCGCGGCGCCACGACCTCATCGTGACCGGGTCGAGCGACTACCACGGCCGCGGGAAGCCGAACCTGCCCGGCGAGAACACGACGTCCGACGCCATGGTGGCGCGGATCCTCGAGCGCGGAACGGGCTCGGCCCCGGTCTACCCCTAACGCGAGAACGCGCGTATGTCCTGCACGCACGGCGTGTCGAGGACATACGCGCGTTCTCGCGCGGTGGGGGTCAGATCAACCGAGGGCCTTGGCCTTGATCTGGTCGTACTCCGCCTGCGTGATGGTTCCGGCGTCGAGGAGCGACTTCGCCTTCGCGATCTCCTCCGACGGGCTCGCGCCGGCGACCTGCTTGATGTAGTCATCCTGCGCCTGCTGGACCTGGCGCATTTCCTTCTGGCTGCGCTCGGCCATGCCGCGGCCGCGCGCGATGAGGTAGATCAGCGCCGTCAGGAACGGCACGAAGATGAGGAAGATGATCCAGACGGCCTTCCACCAGCCGTTGAGCTTGTGGTCGCGGAACAGGTCACCGATGATCGCGAACAGCGCGAACAGGTACGCCACGAAGACGAAGATCCAGAGGAACCACCAGATCAAGTCCCAGAACGAGCCCCAGAATCCCTGGTACTCGACCGCAGTCGAAATGAGGTGCACGGTCGTGCCTTTCTCTCGAGGGAGCGCGGCGAAGGTGCGGCGCATTCGTTACTCTAGCCAACCCCTCGGCAAACACTCAGGTTGAGTCCCGTTGGCTCGTCCCGTGCGGCAACGGACGTCTCTCGAACGGCGGATCGACCTCTTCGCCTCCCGTCGGCTCGCCCGCGCGCCGACCACGGGCGTCCGCGGATTCCTCGTCGAGGCGGGCGTCTTCGTCGCGAAGCAGGCCTGGGCCTGCGTGTTCGGTGCGCTGCTGCTCGCGGTGATCGTCGCCGCGCGGCTCTGGTATCCCGGCGACGCTGTGCTGGCCCGCAACGATGCGCTGACGATCGCAGCGGTCCTCATCCAGATCGCGATGCTCGCCGGACGCCTGGAGTCCGGTCGCGAGCTGTGGGTCGTGATCCTCTTCCACGTGACGGGGACCGCGATGGAGCTGTTCAAGACCGACGTCGGCTCGTGGGCATACGACGGCGAGGGCGTCCTCCGCATCGCCGGGGTGCCGTTGTTCAGCGGGTTCATGTACGCCGCAGTCGGCTCTTACATGGTGCGTGTGTACCGGCTGTTCGACCTGTCGTTCACGCGGTACCCACGCCGATGGCTCACGATCGTGGTCGCGGTGCTGATCTACGCGAACTTCTTCTTCCACCACTTCTGGTGGGACCTGCGCTGGATCCTCGTCGTCGCGGTGCTGGTGCTCTGGGCGCCGACGACGATGTACGCCCGCTCCTGGCGGCGAGTGGTCCGGATGCCGGTCCTCGCCGCCTTCGCCGGCGTTGCGGTGTTCATCTATCTCGCCGAGAACATCGGCACGTGGGCCGGCGCGTGGACGTATCCCGATCAGATCGGGGGATGGGAGCCGGTCGCGATCACGAAGCTCGTGTCGTGGTTCCTGCTGATGATCGTCTCGGTCGTGCTCGTGACGTTCGTCTACCCACCCCGCCCGCCGAGCGCGGGGATGCGCCGACGGCGGAGCTAGGCGACCCCGGTCGCGCCTGCCGCGCCCGAGGACGGGCGACGCCGCCGGCGACGCCGGCGGGCGGGAGCTGCGGTTCCGTCGCGGTGCTCGGTCCCGCCGCCGTCGTGCGTGCCGCCGCCCTGGGTGCGCTCCGTGGCGACCGTGACATCGCCGGCCTCGACGCTCGGGGCGCCTTCGGCCGCGGCGCCCGATCCGCTCCCGCCGCGCCGGCGGCGCCGGCGCGGTCCGCTCTCGCCCTCGGCGGACGCCGATGCGGACGCGGGACGGGGCTCGCGCTCCGCGACCGGGGCGGTGCGGATGCGGCCCTTCGTGCCGGCGGGGATGTCGAGGTCCGTGTACAGGTGCGGGCTGGACGAGTACGTCTCGACTGGCTCAGGCTGGCCGAACTCGAGCGCGCGGTCGATGAGGGCCCACTTGTGCAGGTCCTCCCAGTCGACGAACGTCACCGCGATGCCGGTGCGCCCGGCGCGGCCGGTGCGGCCGGCGCGGTGCAGGTACGTCTTCTCGTCATCCGGGATCGTGTGGTTGATGACGTGCGTCACGTCGTCGACGTCGATGCCGCGCGCGGCGACGTCCGTCGCGATCAGCACTTCCTTCTTGCCGGCCTTGAAGGCGGCCATCGAGCGCTCGCGCGCCTCCTGGCTCATGTCGCCGTGGACCGCCGCGGTGTTGAAGCCGCGGTCGCTGAGCTCGTCCGTGAGCTTCTGGGCGGCGCGTTTCGTGCGCGTGAAGATGACGGTCTTGCCGCGGCCCTCGGCCTGGAGGATCCGCGCGATGACCTCGTCCTTGTCGAGCGAGTGCGCGCGGTAGACGAGGTGGCGGATGTTCGCCTGCGTGAGACCCTCGTCGGGGTCGGTCGCGCGCATGTGGATCGGGTTCGACATGAACCGGCGGGCGAGCGCGATGATCGGGCCGGGCATCGTCGCGCTGAACAGCTGCGTATGCCGGACCGCGGGGACCTTCGAGAAGATCTTCTCGATGTCGGGGAGGAAGCCCAGGTCGAGCATCTTGTCCGCCTCGTCGAGCACGACCTCGGTCGCGTTCGAAAGGTTCAGGAGGCGCTGGTTCGACAGGTCGATGAGGCGACCGGGCGTACCGACGACGATCTGGGCCCCGGCCTGGAGCTGCTCGATCTGCCCCTCGTACGCCTTGCCGCCGTAGATCGCGACGACGCTCGTGGAGCGACCTTCGGTCAGCATGTCCATGTCCTCGTAGACCTGGACGGCGAGCTCGCGCGTCGGCACCACGATGAGCGCTTTCACCCCGTGCTCGGGGTCGAGGCCGAGGCGCTGGACGACGGGGATGCCGAAGCCGAAGGTCTTGCCGGTGCCGGTCTTGGCCTGGCCGATGATGTCCTGGCCCGAGAGGCCGAGGGGGATGGTCTGCTCCTGGATGGGGAACGCGTCCTCGATCCCGCGCGTGGAGAGCGCGGTAACGATGTCGGCGTCCACGCCGAGGTCGGCGAAGGTCGTCACGATATGCCTGATTTTCTGTGGGGGTTGTGGGCGGCGAGTGCGCCGCGATACGGATCCACGCCCTCACTGAGCCGCAGGCGCGGTCGCCCCGATCCGGTGCCGGGGTCTGCTCCAGGATACGGCAGCCTCCCGGACGCACCGGTCGCGGCCTGGCGGGCGGCCGCGCCGGGGCCCCCTAGGGTGGTGCTGTGCTCGAATGGTTCCGCCGTTCGCGTCGCCCGGTCGGACGCATCCTGACGCTCCGCTCGCGCGGCGACCACGGTGACGCGGTGCGGGTGGACTTCGCCGAACTCGCGCCCGACGTCGACACGTTCCTCGGGCAGGCGGCCTACCTGCAGCTCGGCTTCTTCGAGACGCTCAGCGAGCTGATCGCGCAGACGCCCGAGCTCGACCGTAAGGAGGCGCTCGCCCGCGCGGCGGGTGCGGCCCTGCGCAAGCACCAGGAGCTCGTGGCGCTCATCCGCGACCGTGGCGACGATCCGACCGCGCTCATGCTCCCGTTCCGCGAACCCCTCGACGCGTTCCGCACCGCGACGCACGGGGTGCGGCCGCCGGAGACCATGCTCTCGGTGCGGCTCATCGCCGGGATGCTCGACGACTTCTACCTGTCGCTCGCGGCGAGCTACGGCGAGACGGGGCGTCGTGTCGGACGGATCCTCAGCGCCGACGACGACCGCGAGGCGATCGCTCAGGTGCTCGCGGACATCATCCGGAGCGACGCGGAGTGGGCGTCGCTCCTCGCGATGTGGGGACGGCGCATCGTCGCGGATACGCTGCTCGTCGCGAGCGCGGCGCTCCGCCCGACGCGGCTGGAGGCCGCCGACCAGAAGCGGGTCGAGCCCGTGTTCACGCACCTGCTCGCCGCGCACGCGCAGCGGATGGAGTCGCTCGGTCTCGAGGCCTGAGCCCGCGGCTCAGGAGATGCCGAGCCGGTCGCGCGCGTGCGCGTCGCGGACCCGGCGGACACGCGCCATGATCGCGACGACGGGGAACGTGACGATGGCGGGGACGAGGATCGCGGCGAACCAGATCCACGGGTCGGACGTCACCGCTCCCGCCCAGGTCATCCCCATCCACGCCGCGGCGGACACGACGGCCCCGAGGATCGGCGCGATCGCGGCGCCGCGCGTCGCGCGATGCGGCAGCGCGAAGTGGGCGATGAGGCCCACCGCGGCACCGAAGACGATCGCGAGAACGATGTCCATGGCGGCGTCAGGCGACGAAGCCGACCCGGCGCGACTCCTCGGTCCCGAGCTCGACGTACGCGAGGCCCGCGGTCGGGACGATGTAGGAGTTGCCCTTGTTGTCGGAGAAGAGGATGTGCGCTGCACCCGACTCGAGGGCCGTCGTCACGGACGCCCGGACGTCGTCGGCACTGTCGTGCGTCTCGAAGTTGAGCTCGCGGCCGGTGTTCGTGATGCCGATGCGGATCTCCACGGTGTGCCTCTCTCCCCGCGCCGGTCGCCGGCGCCCCCTCGACTCTACGACACGGGTTCGGGTGCCCGACGGCGGTCGCGCACGCTCTGGGCGAACGGGCGCGGGGTCGCGGGTTGCGTGGGCGGGGGCGGGCGGGAGCGGGGTGTCGCACGGGAGGAGCGCGTCGCGAGGGGAGGGGATGTGGCGGAGGGAGGGGCGGATGGTGCGGGTTGGTCCTCCGCTCGTCACATCCCCTCCGCTCGTTGCGCGAGCCCGGGCGCGAGAGGCGTGCGGACGGCGCGCGAGAGGGCGGGTGTCGGAGGGCCGGATTAGCGTGAGAGGGATGCTCCGGGAAGGGGGAGGCGTGGAGGATGCGGATGCCGTCGGGCGCGCGGTCGCGGCGCCGGTCGAAGCGTCCGGGGTCGTGGTGGGCGCGGCGGGGACGGGGAAGACCGCCGCGCTGATCGCCCGTGTGCGGGCGCTGGTCGAGGCCGGGGTCGGGATCGACGAGCTCGTGGTGCTGACCCCGACGCGACAGACCGCGACGGCCCTGCGCGACGAGCTCGCGTTCGCGGTCGACCGCGCGACGGCCGGGCCGCTGGCGCGGTCGGTCGCGTCGCTCGCGTTCCAGATCGTGCGGACCGCCGCCGCGTACGACGGCGCCGAGCCCCCGCGCCTGCTCACCGCCGGCGACGAGGACCGCATCGTGCAGGACCTCCTCGACGGGGACGCGGAGGACGAGGCGGCCGGGATGCCGACCCGCTGGCCGGCGTGGATCGACGCGTCCATCCGGGCCACGCCCGGGTTCCGCGGCGAGGTGCGGGCGTTCCTCGCCGAGTGCGCGTCGCTCGGCATCGGGCCGCGACGGCTGCGCGCGCTCGCCCGGTCCGGGCCGGCGCAGACGCCGGTATGGGAGGCGATGGCATCGTTCGCGGCCGAGTACCACGGCGTGCGGGAGCGGATGCGCGGCGCGCACCGCGACGCCGCCGCGCTCGAGCGCGAGGCGGCCGCGATCGTGGCCGCGGGCGGAGCGGGCCGGCTCGGCGCGGCCGGGGACCTGCGCGCGGTGCTCGTCGACGACGCGCAGGAGCTCACGGCCGGCGCGGTGGAGCTCCTCGACGCGCTGCGAGCCCGGGGAATCGGCGTGGTCGCGTTCGGCGACCCCGACCTCGGCTCCGGTGCCTTCCGCGGCGCCCGCCCCGAGCACTTCGCGCGTATGGCCGGCAGTTGGGGCGTCCTCGCGGTGCTGCGCGAACCGCGGCGCGGCACGCCGGTGCAGCACGACCTCATCCGCTCGATCGCCGGCGCGATCGGCGCGGTCGGCGTGATCGAGCACCGCGTGCCGCCATCGGGCGCGGAGCCCGACGGCTCGGTGGGTGCGGTCGTCGCGCGATCGCAGGCCGAGGAGTACGACGCGATCGCCCGGATGCTGCGTGAGCGCCACGTCCACGACGGCGTGCCCTGGCGGGCGTGCGCGGTGATCGCGCACGACTCCCGGCAGGTGCGCGCGCTCGAGGCGGAGCTCTCGGCGCGCGAGGTTCCGGCCCGGGCCGCCGGCGCGCGCACACCGCTCGGCGCGGAGCGAGCGGTGCGCGACCTGCTCCGGCTCGTGCTCCTCGCGGTGGAGGAGCCGGCGGAATGGACCCCCGAGGAGGTCACGGCAGCGCTGCTCGGGGCGGGGCTCGACCCCGCGGAGCTCCGCCGCCTGCGGACGGCCGCGCGGTTCGCGGAGCGCGCGGCGGACGGGGATCGCCCGGCGGCCGCGCTGCTCGTGTCGGGGATGCGGTACCCGCTCGAGTGGAGCCTGCTCGGCACCCGCGAGGGCGACCGTGCGGCGCGCGTGGCCGAGACGGTGGGACTGCTGCGCGACGCGCTCGCCGCGGGGGCCACGGCGCACGAGCTCGTCTGGCTCCCGTGGGAGCGCAGCGGGAACGAGCGCCGGTGGGCCGAGGCGGCCCGGGGCCGCGGGCCGATCGCGCAGCAGGCGCGTCGCGACCTCGCGGCGGTGGCCTCGCTCATGCAGGCGGCGAAGCGCTTCTCGGAGCAGAGCCCGACCGAGCCGCTGCCGTTCGTCCGGGCGGTGCGCGACGCGGAGATCGGCGAGGACCGCCTCGACGAGGAGCGCGACGACGGCCGCGTCGCGGTGCTCACCCCCGCCGCGACCGTGGGGCGCACGTTCGACACGGTCGTGATCGCAGGGGTCCAGGACGGGAGATGGCCGAACACCCGCCCGCGCGGCAGCCTCCTCGAGACGTGGCGGCTCGCCGATCCCGGCCACGAGCCGCGCGACCGCCGTCGGTCGATGCTGCACGACGAGCTGCGGCTGTTCGCCCGGGCGTGCTCGCGTGCGACCGCTCGCCTCGTCGTGACGGCGGTCGACGACGACGACACCGGCCCCAGCATCCTCTTCTCCTTCCTTCCCGAGCCGGTGCGGCGGGAGCAGCGCGCGACGATGCCGCTGTCGTTGCGCGGACTCGTGGCGCAGCACCGGCGCGCGCTCACCGAGCGCGGCACCGGGCCCGCGCGGCAGGAGCATGCGGCCCGCCAGCTCGCGCTCCTCGCGGACGCCGGCATCCCGGGGGCTGTGCCCGCGGAGTGGTATGGCATCCTGCCGCCGACGTCGGCGGGCGCGCTGCGGGGCGACGAGGCGGTCGTCCGGGTCTCGCCCTCGCGGTTGCACGCGATCGAGGAGTGCCCGCTCAACTGGGCGATCGGGGAGCTCGGCGGCGACAGTGCGACCACCGGCGCCGGGCTCGGCACGATCCTTCACTCGGCGCTGGAGACGACCGCGGGCGCCGATGAGGAGGCCCTGTGGGCCGCGGTCGAGGCGCGGTGGGGTGAGCTCGAGTTCGATGCGGCATGGCGCGACCGCGCCGAGCGGGTCCGCGCGCGCGACATGGTTCGGCGGCTCGCGCTGTACGTCCGGCGCTTCGAGGAGGCCGGCGGCCGGCTCGTCCGCGCCGAGCCGCGGTTCGATATCCCGATCCCTGAGGACGCTGCGGATGCGGCGGACGCTGCGGCGCGCACGATCCTCAGCGGGTACATCGACCGGGTCGAGCTGACCGCCGAGGGCGAGGTGGTGATCGTCGACCTCAAGACCGGGAAGCGCGAGCCGCAGACCGACGAGAAGGTCGCCGACCACCCGCAGCTCGCGGCGTACCAGCTGGCGCACGAGGCGGGGGCGATCGAGGAGGCGGCCGGGCTGCCGCTCGCGGGCGCGCGACTGCTCGTGCTGCGGCCGACGGCGAAGACGGCCGACTACAAGACGCCGCATCAGCCGCCGTTCGACGACGCCACCCGCGGCGCATTCCTCGCCCGCGTTCGGGGGGCGGCCGACCTCATGCGCTCGGCCGGGTTCCTCGCGCCCTACGAGGAGCACTGCCGCGACGACCACTCCTACGGTCTGTGCCGCATCCACACGATCGGGTCGGTGAGCGCCTCGTGAGCGGCATCCGTCTCAGCGCGTCGGAGATCGCCGAGGCGCTCGGCCAGTTCCCGCCGACCGCGGAGCAGACCGCGGTCATCGAGGCGCCGCTGGAGCCGGCGCTCGTGGTCGCGGGCGCGGGCAGTGGCAAGACCGAAACGATGGCGGGGCGCGTCGTCTGGCTCGTCGCGAACGGCCTCGTCCGTCGCGAGGAGGTGCTCGGGCTCACCTTCACCCGCAAGGCCGCGGGCGAGCTGACGGAGCGGATCGGCCGCCGCCTCGCGGTGCTCGACCGGCTCGGTCTCGCCGCCGATGCGGCCGACGGGAACGATCTGCTCGAGCGCGCCACGGTCGCGACCTACAACAGCTTCGCCGACCAGATCGTGCGCGAGCACGCCGTGCGCATCGCGCGGGATCCGGATGCTGCGGTGCTGTCCGACTCCGCCGCGTGGCTGCTCATGCGGCGGGTCGTGCTGGGCTCCGACGACCCGCGGCTCGAGGAGCGCCCCGAGGCGGTCCGCACGATCGTCGACGCGGCCCTGCGCATCGCGCAGGACGCGGCGGACCACCGCGTCGACCTCGACCGGCTCGGCCGGTTCGCGGACGAGTTCGCGCGGGTCGCCGAACTGCCGAGCGAGAACAAGCGCACGACCGTGTATGCGGACGTCGTGAAGGCCGTGGCCGACACCGGCGCGCTCCCGCTCCTCGCGCGGCTCGCGGAGGAGTACCGGGACCGCAAGCGCCGGGCGGGTGTCCTCGACTTCTCCGATCAGGTCGCCGGCGCCCTGGAGCTCGTGACGCGGCATCCGGATGTCGCGGCCGAGCTGCGCGGGCGGTACCGCGTCGTCCTGCTCGACGAGTACCAGGACACCTCGGTCCTCCAGACCGAGCTTCTCTCGACCCTCTTCGCGGATGCCGCGGTCATGGCGGTCGGCGACCCGCATCAGGCGATCTACGGCTGGCGCGGCGCGAGCGCCGGCAACCTCGGCGGGTTCGCCCGCGCGTTCGCGCCCGCCGGCGACGCCCGCCGGTTCGCCCTCTCGGCGAGCTGGCGCAACAGCCGCCGCGTCCTGGAGGCGGCGGCCGGGGTCGTGGCCGCCCTGCCGGCCGCGGTGCCGGTCGATGCGCTGCGCCCGCGGCCCGACGCCCCCGCCGGCGAGGTCGCGATCGTCGAGGAGGTCGACGTCGACGCGGAGGCCGACCGCGTCGCGGCGTGGTTCGACGGGGTCCGCGCCGCGCGCGCCCGCGCGGATCGCCCGACGACCGGCGCGATCCTGTTCCGCAGCAAGAAGCACATGGTGCGGTACGGGGAGGCGCTCGGCCGCCGCGGCATCCCGCACCGCATCCTCGGGCTCGGCGGCCTGCTGTCCACCCCGGAGGTCGCGGATGTCGTCTGCGCGCTGCGGGTCGTGAGCGATCCGCACGCGGGGTCCGCGCTCATCCGGCTCCTCGGCGGTCCGCGCTGGGGGATCGGGCTGCCGGATCTGCGGGCGCTCGCCGACCTCGCGCGTCGCATCGAGGAGGACGCCGCACCCGAGGGGGAGCGCATCGAGCAGGCCTCGCTCGTGGACGCGCTCGACGCGATGCTGCGCCTGCCCGACGAGCACGGCTGGCTGCGGGCGCTGACCCCGGCGGCGCGGACCCGGCTGCGGGAGGCGGCCGGCGTGTTCGCGGGCCTCCGGCGCGCCGCGGCGCTGCCGATCCCGGAGCTCGTCCGCGTGATCGAGCTCGAACTGCGCCTCGACGTGGAGCTCGCCGCGAACGAGACGCGGGGCCCCGCGCGGGTCGCGGTCGCGCAGCTGCGCGCGTTCGTCGACGAGGTGCACGCGTTCCTCGCGACCGACGAGGCCGGCACCCTCCCGAGTCTCCTCGCGTGGCTCGACCACGCGGAACGGCTCGACGAGCTCGCGCCGCGCACCGAGCCGGCGGAGGACGATGTGGTGCAGCTCCTCACGATCCACGGGTCGAAGGGGCTGGAGTGGGATGCCGTCGCGGTCGTCCGCCTCGTCGAGGACGAGCTGCCCACGGCGCCGCGCGACACCCGCGGCTGGCTCGGGTTCGGCGTGCTGCCGTACGCGTTCCGCGGGGACGCGGCCTGGCTCCCGGACCTGGCGTGGGAGGGCGCGGCCTCGCAACAGGAGCTCAAGGCCGCGTTCGACGACTTCGTGGCCGCGAACAAGGACCGGCAGCGCGACGAGGACCGCCGGCTCGCGTACGTCGCGGTCACCCGCGCGCGCGACCATCTCTGCCTCTCCGGCGCGCCGTGGTCGGGGACGAAGAGGCCGCGCGAGCGCAGCGCGTTCCTGCGCGAGATCGCGGAAGCGCTCGGCATCGCGCTGCCGGCGCAGGAGCCGGGGGAGAACCCGTACGCCGGCGTCCGCCGCACGATGAGCTGGCCCTTGGATCCCCTCGGCGAGCGCCGCGTCCGGGTCGAGCGCGCGGCAGAGCGCGCCTCCGCGGCGCTGGCCGAGCCTCGTGCCCAGCCCGAGGAGGACCTCGAGCTCCTGCTCGCCGAACGGGCGGCGCAGCTCGCCGGGCGGACCCCGTCGCCGCGCCTCCGCGTGGCCGCGTCCCGGTATCGGGAGCTCACCGCTGTCGAGGCGGATTCGGTCGTCCTGCCCGAGCGCCCGCACCGCCGCACCCGCATCGGCACGAGCTTCCACGAGTGGGTCGAGCGGCGCTCCGGCCTCGCCGGGACGGTCAGGGCGCTCGACGACGGCCTGTGGGATCGCGACGAGACCTGGGCCGAGGCGGACGCCGAGGGGATCCCGGAGGACGAGGTCGCAGCCGGCCTCCGCACCGCGTTCGAGCGCTCCGAGTGGGGCGCGCTGCGGCCGCTCGAGGTGGAGACGCAGATCGACATGCCGGTCACCGGTGACGACGGCATCCGTCGCATCGTCGTGTGCAAGCTCGACGCCGTCTACCGCCGTGCCGACCGGGGTGACCGGATCGAGATCGTGGACTGGAAGACCGGCTCACCGCCGGCCTCGGAGGCCGAGCGTGCCGAGCGGATGCTGCAGCTCGGGCTCTACCGGCAGGCCTACCACCTCAAGCACGGCATCCCCCTCGACGAGATCGACGTCGCCCTCTTCTACGTCGCGCACGACCTCGTCATCCGCGCATAGCTCGCCGCGGTCTCGCCCCCCTCGCGCCCGGCGCTCGCGCCCCGCGCCCGGCGCGGCAGCCCCGTCCCACCCCGCCGAGATCAGGTGATCTGGCTTATTCAGGATGTTTGGGCGGGTTCTCGTGCTGATTCCGCGAGATCACCTGATCTCGACCGGCAGCGGTGGGTGGCTCGCGGGGCGGGCGGGCTCGGGCGGGCGGGCTCGGGCCGGCGGGCTCGGGCGGGCTAGGCAGCGGGACGGACTCGGGGCGGCGTGCGGCGGGCGAGGGGAGAGGCTTCGGGCGGCCGGGGGTCAGGCGTCGTTCGTACCGGTCCAGCGGCGGAGGGCCGCCTCCGTCGCCCGGAGAGCTTCCGCGTCGGCCTCGTCCTGCTCCTCGGGGCCGGCGTCGTGGCCGGCGCGCTCGGCGGCGAGGTACGCGGAGAGCATCTCCGGGTCGTACGCGTCGGTCTGCATCGACGTGTCGACGGCCGCGGCGGGCGCGTCGGGCACGCGGTCCAGCAGTGCGATCGCGTGATCGAGGTCGGGCGCCGCCGCGGGTGCGACGTCGTCCGTCCCGATGCCGTCGGCGAGCGAGGTCAGCAGGGCGACCGCGTCCTCCACGACGTCGGCGCGACCCGTGTCCGCGCCGTGCACGAGCCAGGAGGCGAACTCGAGCTCGGCATACAGACGCGCCCGCTCGCGCAGGAGCGCGTCCGGAGCGCGGACGGATGCTGCCGCGTACGCCTCGTACACGGACTCGGCCGCGAGGGGCGCGGCCGCGAGCCACTGCAGGTCGCGGGCGGGATCACCGACGGACAGGCCGTGCCATCCGAGGACGCCGGTCACGGTCGGGACCCCCGTGAGGTCCTCGAAGAGGAACGAGCCCGCCTCGGCGGCGCCGAGCACGACCGTGCTCTCGAAGCGCCAGAGGGGCTCCGTCTCGAGGGCGCGGCGCCAGCGGCGCTCCAACGCTTCGGGAACGCGGCCGGTCGCGGCGGCGCGATCGATCACGGCACGCGCCTCGGATCTCACCTGCTCGGGCGTGCGAGCGGGGAGACCCTCCGCGCGCACGACCGCCGTCGGCAGCGCGTGCAGCGCCGCAAGCGCACGCCCGAGGGACGTCGCGGCGCCCTCGCCAGCCGGCAAGTGGGTCGCGTCGATGCGGTAGCCGGGGAGGAAGTCCATCACCACGAGCCGCGCGTCGTCGAGGTCGATGGAGCCCTGCTCCTCGGGGATGCGGAACGGCACGAGAGCGCGGACGCCCGGGGTCAGCGCGCGGAGGGCGCGCGACTCCTCCGCGAGCTCGCGGGAGGCCGCAGCATCCTCGGGAAAACGGATGACGACGCGGCGTCCGTCGTCGAGATCGGCGGCGGCGGTGTCGAAGCGTCCGGCGAGCCCCTCGGTCAGGGCGCTCACCCGGACGACCCCCGCCCGAGGGAGGGCCGCGGCGATGGACGCGGCTAGAGTGAGAGCGGAGCGTGCCATGTGCCCCAGGGTAATTCCGGCTGCGGGACGCAGCGGCGCGCCACGCCCTTCCGAGAGGTATCGATGACGGCGCACGACCTTCCACTCGCGCGAGCGGGCATGGATCGTGCGGCGGACGAACGCCTGATCCCGGGCCTCATCGACGATGCTCGTCGCGACCTCACGACCCGCGTCCTGGTCGTGCGGGGCGACGAGGCTCCGCTCCAGCGGACCGGGGGTCTGCGCCTCGTCGGGCCGGCGGATGTTCCGGATGCGCACGAGTGGGCCTTCCTCGGCCGCGACGACGACGGCGCGGCGGTGCTCGCCGCGGTGTTCGACGCGGACGCGGAACGTCCGGCCGGCCTCGCCTCCTCGGATTGGGGGATGCTCCGCGTCGTCGGCGGCGAGCTCGACCCGCGCGACGCCGGCCTGTTCGTCGAAGCGGTGAGCCTCGGGCGCTGGCTCGCGGACTCGCCCTTCTGCCCCGCGTGCGGCACACGCACCGTGACGGAGAGCGCCGGCTGGTCGCGGCGCTGCCCGAACTGCGGGCGTCAGCACTTCCCGCGCACGGATCCGGCGGTCATCGTCGCCGTCGCGAGCGCCGGTGACGGCGACCGCCTCCTGCTCGGCTCCAACGCGCTGTGGGGCCAGGACCGCTACTCGTGCTTCGCCGGCTTCGGCGAGGCGGGGGAGTCGCTCGAGGCCACGGTCGCGCGGGAGGTCCGCGAGGAATCCGGCGTCGAGCTGGAGTCGATCCGCTACGCGGGGTCGCAGCCCTGGCCATACCCGCGCTCGCTCATGCTCGGCTTCCACGCGCAGGCGCGTGACGACGACGCGGCGCGCGCGGACGGCGAGGAGATCCTGCAGGTGCGCTGGTTCACGCGGGACGAGATCCGCACGGCGCTTGCGGGCGAGAGCGACGTGACCCTCCCCGGCACGTCGTCGATCGCGCGCGGGCTCATCGAGGGCTGGCTCACGGGAGCCGGCGACACCGCCGCATGAACGACGACGGCGCGCTCGCGGGCCTCGACGAACGGCAGCTCGAGGCCGCCACGACCCTGCGCGGCCCCCTGCGCGTGCTCGCGGGGGCCGGCACGGGCAAGACCCGCGTCATCACGCACCGCATCGCGCACGGCGTCGACACCGGGGCGTATTCGCCCGGCCGGGTCATGGCGGTCACCTTCACCGCGAAGGCGGCCGGCCAGCTCCGCGGGCGTCTGCGGGCCCTGGGGATCGGCGGCGTCGCCGCCCGGACGTTCCACGCCGCCGCCCTCGCGCAGCTGAACTTCTTCTGGCCCCAGCTCGCCGGCGACACCGCCCCGGCGATCGTCGACAACAAGGTGCGGATGCTGGCCCACGCGGCCGAGGGCCTCCGGCTCGACCTCGACACGGCGACCCTGCGCGACGTCGCGTCGGGGATCGAGTGGCGGAAGGTCACGATGCGCAGCGTCGCGGACTACGCGCGCGAACGCCCGAACGGCGTGGGCCGGCTCGGCGTCGCGACGGTCGTCGACCTGCACGAGGCCTACGAGCGACTCAAGGACACACGTCGTCAGCTCGACTTCGAGGACGTGCTGCTCGCCTGCGCCGGGATGATCGAGTCCGAGCCGCGGGTGGCCCATGCCGTGCACGAGCAGTACCGTCACTTCACCGTCGACGAGTTCCAGGACGCGTCGCCTGTGCAGGTGCGCCTCCTCGAGCTGTGGCTCGGCGACCGGCGCGACCTGTGCGTCGTGGGCGACGCGAGCCAGACGATCTACTCCTTCGCCGGCGCCGAGGCCCGGCACCTCCTCGAGTTCGAGTCGCGCCATCCGGATGCCGTTACCGTGCGCCTCGAGGCGAACTACCGCTCGGAGCCCCCCGTGCTCGCGGTGGCGAATGCCCTGATGCGGGGGCGCCCGGGCGCCGTCGAGCTCATCGCGGCAACGGTCGCTCCCGCGGCGGACGTGCGCCCGTCGGTGACCGCGTATCCGAACGACGCGGAGGAGGCTCGGGGGATCGCGCGGCAGATCGCCCGGCTCGTCGGCACCGGCGTCAATCCCCGCGACATCGCGGTGCTGTACCGCGCGCACGCTCAGTCGGCCGAGTTGCTGACGGCGCTCGCGGAGGCCGGCATCGCCGCGACCGTCCTGGGCGGGCGCCGGTTCTTCGACCTGCCCGAGGTACGGAAGGCACTGCTGCTGCTCGGCGGCGAGTCCAAGGCTCACCAGCAGCGCGACCTGCACGACGCGGTCCGCGACGTGCTCCGGTCCGCCGGCTTCGCCGACGACCCGCCGGCGGCGGGCGGCGCCCTGCGGGATGCGTGGGAGGCGCAGGCCGCCTTCCTCCGGCTGGCCGACGAGGCCCCGGCGGGCACGACGGTGCCGGAGTTCAAGCGGATGATGGAGGCCCGCGCGCGCGATCAGCACGACCCGGCGCTCCGCACGGTCACCCTGTCAACGCTCCACGCCGCGAAGGGTCTGGAGTGGGACCACGTCTTCCTCGCGGGGATGGCGGAAGGCCTCCTGCCGATCGCGTACGCGCGCACATTCGAGGAGGTCGACGAGGAGCGCCGCCTCGCGTACGTCGGCATCACGCGGGCCGCGCGAACGCTTGCGCTGTCGTGGTCGGAAGGATTCGCGTCGCAGCCGCGTCAGCCGTCGCGTTTCCTGCGAGAGATCGGCACAGGCACGCTGGATGAGCGACGTGCACCGCACGCTCCCGCCGGAGCGACCCGCGCCGCAGCTTTACGGACGTCGAGGACGCCGCCGCCGGCGGCCCGGCGGTGACGAGCCGCCCCGCCGTGATCCCGGCCTCGATCGCGAGGGCGCGCTCCATCGGCGGCAGCTCCCGACCGATGAGCTGGGCCGCGACCATCGGCCACGCCGGATCGGCATCTCGCCGGTGCGCTTCCAGACACGCGAGGCACGGCGTCCGGCCCGGGACGACGTAGGGGCCGACCCGCGCCGCACTGCCGGTGAACACGACCGGCAGATGCGCGTGGTCGACGCGCATGAGCGGCGCCGCGCGGTGCGGATGGACGATGTCGTGCGCGACGAGGATCACGACCTCCGCGTCGGCCTCGTCGACCGTGACGACCCCGGCCGCCGTGAGCCCGGCGAGGAACCCGTCCGCATCGCCGGCGGTGATGCCCGGGGCGACGTCGACGTGCACGGGCACGCGCGGTGCGGGCGGCGGGGCGAGCGCGGCGGCGAGGGCCGACACGAACCGCGTCGTCTCGCCGGGCGGCGCGCCGACGGCCCGCCCGTGGATCTCCAGCGTGTCCTCCGGGAGACCGGCGACGAGCGCCGCGAGCAGGCGCTGCTGCCACGGCTCGGGGTCGCGGACGAGAGCGACGGCGTCCGCGCCGAGCTGCAGCGTTACGGTGTCGCGCCAGACGGGCGGATGCTCGGGATCGAAGCGCAGCATGTCCCCGATTCTGCGGGCCACCCGGGATCCGTCGAGCTCTATCCACAGCCCCGCGCTCTCGCGGCCCGTCCCCGACGCCCCGGGGAGGGAAGGCTCCCACCCCCGCCGCTCCGCTCACCCGTCGCTCCGCTCACCCGTCGCCTTAGACCGCGCGGGCCGTCACACGCGACAGGTGAGCGAGATGGCCCCCGGCTCACCTGTCGGGATCGACGGCGCGAGAGGTCACACGCGACAGGTGAGCGGACCGGTGAGCGAAGCGGGCCGCGGGGTCAGGCGCGGGTCGCGGGGTCAGGCGCGGGTCGGGCCGTCCGGGGCGGGGCCGTCCGGGGCGGGGCCGTCCGGGCGGTCGTCCTCGGCCTCGGCGAGGAGGCGCGCCAGGGCGTCGTCGACCTCGTCGCGCGCGGGCTCCTCGCCGCGGGCGCGGGCCTCGAGCCGGGCGACGAGGCTCGCCGGGTCGTCGATGTCCTCCGCGGTCGGCATGAGGTCGGCGTAGTCCCAGAGCGCGTCACGGGCCTCGACCCCGACCGCGTCCGTCACGGCGCGCCACATCGCGGCCGCCTCGCGCATGCGCCGCGGGCGCAGCTCGAGGCCGACGAGCGAGCCGAGCGCCTTCTCGCCCGGACCGCCCACGGCGCGCCGCCGACGCACGACCTCGGCGATGCGGTGCGCGCTCGGCAGACGCGACGTGGCGTCGTCGGTCACGACCTCGACCCAGCCCTCGATCGTGGCGAGCAGGTTCTCCAGGCGCTCGAGGGCGGCGGTCTGCGTGTCCGAGCGCGAGGGGAGGAGCGCGCCGCTCTCCAGCGCGTGCCGCAGCTCCTCGGGCTCGGAGGGGTCGAAGCGCGCGGCGAGGTCCTCCAGCGCGTCGGTGTCGACGCGGATGCCGCGGGCGAACTCGGTCACCTGCGAGATGACGTGCAGCCGCAGCCACTTCGCGTGACGGAAGAGACGGGCGTGCGCGAGTTCGCGCGTCGCGACGTAGAGCGCGAGCTGGTCCTCCGCGATCTCCAGGTCGCGGCCGAAGTCCGCGAAGTTCTGCGGCACGATCGCCGCGACACCGGACGGCATGACCGGGATGCCGACGTCGCCGCCGGAGACGACCTCGGTCGAGAGGCGCCCGACCACGTGCCCGAGCTGTGTCGCGAAGAGCGTGCCGCCCACGGTCCGCATGAGGCGCCCGGCGCCCTGGAGCAGATCGTCCATGTCCTCCGGCATCTGCTCGCGGAGGGCGTTGGTCAGCGCGTCCGCGATGCTCGTCGCCACCGGCTCGGCGAGCTCCTGCCACACCGGCAGGGTCTCCTCGACCCATGTGCCGCGCGTGATCGCGCGCGGCGGGGAGGAGAGCTCAGAGATCGTCGTCGCCTCGCCGAGCCACAGCGTCGCGAGCGCGAAGGCCTCGTCGAGGTCGTGCCGGTCGCCGGCGGTGATGCCGAGGTCGCTCTGGTTGGCGAGGTGCAGCGCCTGCGTGCGCGCGGTGTCCCAGGGGATGCCGCCGTCGGAGTTCTGGAAGGCGTTCTGCAGCTGCCGCATGAGCATCTGCATCGTCTGCGGGTCGAGGTTCATGCCCGACAGCTGGGCGAGTCGCTCGGGATCGATCTCGCCGCCGGAACCGCCCAGGATCTGCCGGAGGAGTTCCTGGAATTCCTCGTCGGGGCTGCGCTCGTCGTCTGCCACATCAGCCGCCTTTCAGCCGTGGATCGACCTCTCGTCCTACGCTAGTCGCACGAATCGCGCGCAGTGCCCGGCATCCTTCCCGTCTTCGTACGCCGGCCGCGAACGGATGGACAGCGAGGACGGGATGCGAGAAGGGGCGCACGTGACGCTGTTCGATGAGGATGTCGCCGTGGTGCCTGCGCCGCGTCCCCCGGTGTCCCGCCGCACGCGGATCGGGCTGTGGTCGCTAACGATCGCGCTCGTCTCGCTGCTGGTGATGTCGTTCCTCCCCACGGCGTACGTCATCGAGCAGCCGGGGCCGGTCTACGACACCCTCGGCACCGTGACGAACAACGCCGGCGACCAGGTGCCGCTCATCGAGGTGAATGGCGCGCCCACGTATCCGACGACGGGCTCGCTCGACCTGCTCACCGTGCAGGTGGTGGGCAACCGCGAGCGCACGCCGTCGTGGTTCGAGCTCGCGGGCGCGTGGCTCGATCCGTCGCGCGCGATCGTCCCGATCGACGCGATCTTCCCCGCGGGCCAGAGCAGCGAGCAGCGGCAGCAGGAGAGCACGGCCATGATGGTCGACTCGCAGGAGGAGGCGAAGGCCGCCGCCCTCAGCCAGCTCGGCTACCAGATCCCCCAGTCGCTCGCGGTGCAGAGCGTCAGCTCGACGGGGGCCGCGGCCGGCATCCTGCAGGCCGGCGACGACATCCTCGCCGCGAACGGAACCCCCGTCTCGACCGCGGACCAGCTCCGGGCCGCGATTGCCGCGGGTCAGGGAGCGCCGCTCGACCTCACGATCACCCGCGGCGGGCAGACCCAGCACGTCACGATCACCCCCACCGCGGCGACGCAGCCCGACGGGACGACGACGTGGCTCGTCGGGATCACGCTCGGGATCGACTACAAGTTCCCGATCGACGTGACGATCCAGCTCGACAATGTCGGCGGACCCTCGGCCGGCATGATGTTCGCGCTCGGCATCATCGACACGCTGACGCCGGGGGAGCTCACCGGCGGCCACCGGATCGCCGGCACCGGGACGATCACGGCCGATGGCACGGTGGGCCCGATCGGCGGCATCCGGCAGAAGCTCTACGGCGCGAAGGGAGCCGGTGCGGAGTATTTCCTCGCACCCGCGTCCAACTGCAACGAGGTCACCGGACACGTGCCGAGCGGCCTGCGCGTCTTCTCCGTCTCGACGCTCGCCGACTCGCTCACGGCGCTCGACGCGATCCGCACCGGCGGGAACCTCGACGCCCTGCCGACCTGCTAGACACGCGGCCTCCGCGGGGGCGCAGAGTCACGGCCACTCCACAGTACGGATGCCTAGGATGACTAAGTGACTTCGAGCTCAACGCCGACGCCGACCGCCCCCCGTCGTTCCCGGCGTGTGATCGCCATCTCGCTCGTCGTCCTCGCCGCCCTCGTCGTCGGCTTCTTCGTCTTCGCGAACCTCTACACGGACTGGCTCTGGTACGACCAGCTCGGGTACGCCTCGGTGCTCGGCACGCAGTGGGTGGCGCAGGTCGTGATGTTCGTCATCGGCTTCGCGGGGATGGCGATCCCGGTGTGGCTGACGATCTACCTCGCGTACCGCCTGCGCCCGGTGTACGTCCGCCTCAGCTCGCAGCTCGACCGCTATCAGGAGGTCGTCGAGCCGCTGCGGCGCCTCGCGACGTGGGGCATCCCGATCTTCTTCGGCTTCTTCGCCGGCTTCGCGGCGGCCTCGCAGTGGGAGCAGACCGCGCTGTGGCTCAACGGCGTTCAGACGAGCACGATCGACCCGGAGTTCGGGCTCGACACCGGCTTCTACATGTTCGCGCTGCCGTTCTACTCGGCGGTGCTCGGCTTCGCCTCGGCCGTTGTGCTCATCTGCCTCCTCATGACGGTGGTCGTGAGCTATCTCTACGGCTCGGTCCGCGTCGGTCAGCGGGAGCTGCGGATCTCCAAGGCCGCGCGCATCCAGCTCGCGGTGCTGGCGGGCTTCTACCTGTTGCTTCAGGCGGTGAGCCTCTGGCTCGACCGGTTCAAGACCCTGACCACCTCGAACGATCGCATCACGGGCGCCGGCTACACGCAGGTGCACGCCGTGATTCCCGGGCTCACGATCCTCTCGATCGCCGCAGTCCTCGTCGCGATCCTCTTTTTCGTCACGGCCGTCATCGGCCGCTGGCGCTACCCGCTGATCGCGACCGGCCTCCTCGTCGTGACCTCGCTCGTGGTGGGTCTCGTGTACCCCTGGTTCGTCACGACCGTGCAGGTGACGCCCAACCAGCTCGCGCTGCAGGGCCAGTACTACCAGCGCAACATCGACGCGACGAAGGTCGCGTACGGCATCGACGGGCTCGACAAGATCTCCTACGACGCGGCGACCAACGCGCAGGCCGGACAGCTGCGATCGGATGCCGAGACGACGGCGTCGATCCGCATCATGGATCCGGCGATCATCCCGCCCACGGTCAGCCAGCTGCAGCAGTACCGCTCGTACTACCAGTTCCAGGATCCGCTCGACGTCGACCGCTACGACATCAACGGCCAGACCCAGGACGCCGTCGTGTCGGTGCGCGACCTGAACCTCAACGCGCTCGGCAGTGCGGGCTCGTCCTCGTGGCAGAACTCGACCCTCGTCTACACGCACGGTTACGGCCTCGTCGTCGCGAAGGGCAACGAGCGCACCGCCGACGGCGATCCCGTCTTCCTCGAAAGTGGCATCCCCGCCACCGGCTTCCTGTCCACCAACGACTTCGAGCCGCGCGTGTACTTCGGCGAGCACTCCCCGCCGTACTCGATCGTCGGCGCGCCGGCGGGCACGGCGCCGGTCGAGCTCGACTACCCGGCGGGCACGAACGGCGCGACCGAGACGAAGACGACGTTCACCGGCAACGGCGGTCCGAACATCGGTAACTGGTTCAACCGGCTGCTGTATGCGCTGAAGTTCCAGTCCGAGCAGATCCTCTTCTCCGACTACGTCAACCCGGACTCGCAGATCCTCTACGACCGTGACCCGAAGACCCGCGTGCAGAAGGCGGCGCCGTACCTGACGCTCGACAGCGACGCCTATCCGACCGTCGTGGACGGACGCATCGTGTGGGTCGTCGACGGATACACGACGAGCAACGACTACCCGTATTCGTCCTCGGAGAGCATGTCCCAGGCGATCACGGATGCGAACAACACGGATCCGCGCCTCGCCGTGAACAACATCAACTACATCCGCAACTCGGTGAAGGCCACCGTGGACGCGTACGACGGCAAGGTCACGCTCTACGCGTGGGACGACAAGGACCCGGTGCTGCAGGCGTGGGAGAAGATCTACCCCGCCACAGTGAAGCCGTACACCGACATGTCGGCTCAGCTCATGAGCCACGTCCGGTACCCGACCGACCTGTTCAAGGTGCAGCGGTCGATGCTCGGGGTCTATCACGTCGACGACGCGCAGTCGTTCTACCAGCGCGACAACGCGTGGCAGACGCCGCCGGACCCGCAGAACTCCTCGGTCCAGCAGCCGCCGTACTACCTGACGATGCAGATGCCGGGTCAGACCGATCCGACCTACTCGATGTTCACGAGCTTCATCCCGCAGGCGACCGGCACCACCGAGACGCGGAACGTGCTCATGGGGTATCTCGCGGTCGACTCGGATGCCGGCGCCACCGCCGGCGTACGAAGAGACGACTACGGCAAACTGCGGTTGCTGGTGATCACGGCGGATACCACGGTGCCGGGCCCCGGTCAGGTTCAGAACACCTTCAACTCCGATCCGGCCATCTCGTCGCAGATCAACCTGCTCAAACAGGGCCAGTCCCAGGTGCTCAACGGCAACCTCCTGACCGTGCCGGTGGGCGGGGGGCTGCTGTACGTGCAGCCGGTCTACGTGCAGGCCTCCAGTGGCACGCAGCTTCCGCAGCTCCAGCGTGTGCTGGTCGCATTCGGCAAGAACGTCGCGTTCGAGAGCACGCTCAACGACGCGCTCAACAAGTTGTTCGGCGGCAACTCGGGCGCGAACGCGGGCGATCAGCAGGTGGCGCCGGACCAGGGCGGCGCGACGCCGACCCCGAGCCCATCCGTGAGCGCGACCCCGTCGCCCGCGCCGAGCCAGAGCGCGGGATCCGGATCGGGCACGGCCTCGCCCCAGTATCAGGCTGCGCTGCAACAGGCGCAGCAGGCGATGATGGACCGCGATGCCGCGATGAAGGCCGGCGACTGGGCCGCCTACGGCGCGGCGGACCAGCGGCTGAGGGACGCCGTCAACACTCTGATCGCCCTGGGCGGCTGATCCGCTCACGCCGCGAATGCGACGCCGGACGAAGCGGCGTGTCCGCCCGTGACACCGCTGGGCGCGGTGTTACGCGGTCGTTGGCGACCCCTCTGAGCGCGACCTAGCGTCGGTGCGACAACCTCCCCGGTTGCCGCACCGACGAAAGGATCGCCATGCCCATCGACGCCGAGGTCGTCCGCGTCCGCGCCGACGACCCGCGCGCGAGAGCGGTCCTCGCGGACCTCGAACGCGAGTACGACGAGCGCTACGGGGACGCCTGGGGCGAGCCCGCGTCCGCCGAGCTCGACCGCTACCCGATCGAGGAGTTCGCGGCGCCCGACGGGGCGTTCCTCGTGCTCGTCCGTGACGGCGAGGTCGTCGCCGGCGGCGCCTTCCGGCGCTTCGACGCGTCCACGAGCGAGCTGAAGCGGATCTGGACCTCCGCCGCGCACCGGCGGCAGGGCCTGGCCCGGCGGATCGTCGCGGAGCTGGAGCACGAGTCGCGGCGGCTCGGCTACGGGACGGTGTACCTGACGACCGGTCCCGCGCAGCCGGAGGCGCACCGCCTCTACCTCGCGACGGGCTACACGCCCCTGTTCGACGTCGCGCTCACGCCCGAGGAAGTGGTCGTGCACGGCTTCGCCAAGTCGCTCACCGAGGCGCCGCTCGATCGGGAGCGGATCCAGCGCGGACACGACGAGGCCCTCGCCGAGTTCTTCGCCACGCTGCCGGACGGCGGGGCCGGGCTCCGCGCGCCGTCCCCGGCGGAGGTCGCGCGATGACCGCCACCGTGGCCCCGGAGGTCGAGTCGCCGAGCGGCGAGCGCACGGTGCTCTCCGCGCTGCCGCCGGGCATCGACCTCGCGCGGCTCGCGGTGCGGCGGATCGTCCCGGTCCGCCATCCGCTGCGTCTCGTGATCACCGCACTCGTCGTGGTGCTGCTGGTCAACGCGCTCCAGACGCTCTTCACGAACCCGTCGTGGGAATGGCACAAGGTCGGCACGTGGCTCTTCAGCCCGGCGATCTTCAAGGGCCTCCAGCTGACGCTCCTCGCGACCGCCATCAGCGCCGTCGTCAGCTTCGTGGGCGGCATCGTCGTCGCCGTCATGCGCCTGTCGGCGAACCCGGTGCTGCGCGCGATCAGCTGGCTGTACATCTGGGTCTTCCGCTCGGTGCCGCTGATCCTCGTGCTGATCTTCCTGTTCAACCTCGCGAGCCTGTATCCGACGATCGGGATCGGCATCCCGTTCGGCCCGCAGCTCACCGTGCCCACCGTCTCGGCGCTGCCGCCGCTCGCGCTCGGCGTGATCGGCCTCAGCCTGTCGGAGATCGCGTACAGCGCCGAGGTCGTGCGTGCCGGCCTCGTCGCCGTCGACCAGGGGCAGCACGAGGCGGCGAAGGCGCTCGGCATCCCGCAGCGCCGTCAATTCGCGCGGATCATCCTGCCGCAGGCGCTCCGGTCGATCGTGCCGGCGTACGTCAATCAGGTCATCGGCCTGATCAAGGCCAGCTCACTGCTGCTCTATGTGTCGCTGCTCGACCTCTTCGGCGTCGTGCAGAGCCTCAGCAGCACGTACCCGACCGACATCATCCCGCTGCTGGTCGTCGCCACGATCTGGTACCTGATCCTGACGAGCGCGATCTCGATCGTGCAGTTCTACGTGGAGCGCTTCTACGCGCGGGGCGCGTTCCGGGTGCTCCCGCCGACGCCGCTACAGCGCGTCCGCCGGTGGCTGGCGCGTCCGATCGGGGCCCGCCCGTGACCGCCGCGATCGAGATCCACAATGCGACGAAGTCGTACGGCGACCGGCCGGTGCTGCGGGGCGTCGACCTCACGGTCGAGCAGGGGACCGTGACCGTCATCCTCGGTCCGAGCGGATCCGGCAAGTCGACCCTGCTGCGCGCCATCAACCACCTCGAGAAGCTCGACGAGGGGTTCGTCGCCGTCGGCGGGGAGCTGGTGGGAGTCCGACTGCATGGCGACCGGCTCCAGGAGCTCCGCGAGAAGGACATCCTCCGGCAGCGCGCGCGGATCGGCTTCGTGTTCCAGAGCTTCAACCTCTTCCCGCACCTCACGATCCTCGAGAACGTGGTGGAGGCGCCGATCTCGCGCGGCATCCGCCCCGCGGTCGCCCGGGAGACCGCGCGGGCGCTGCTGGAGCGGGTCGGGCTCGCCGACAAGGAGAGCGCATACCCGCGGCAGCTGTCCGGCGGGCAGCAGCAGCGCGTCGCGATCGCGCGGGCGTTGGCCCTCGATCCCGAGGTGATCCTCTTCGACGAGCCCACCTCGGCGCTCGACCCGGAGCTGGTCGGCGAGGTGCTGCAGGTCATCCGGAGCCTCACCGGCAGCGGACGCACGCTCGTGGTCGTCACGCACGAGATCGGGTTCGCGCGCGAGGTCGCCGACCGGATCGTGTTCCTCGACGAAGGGGTCGTCGTCGAGGAGGGCATGCCCGCCGAGGTGCTCGACGCCCCCCAGCATCCCCGCACCCGGAACTTCCTCGGCAAGGTCCTCATCTGAGGCCGGCGTCAATCCCCACCCGCACACAGCAAAGGACGAATCACCATGACACGACCCTCCATCCGAGGTCTCCAGGCGCTCGGCGCCCTCGCGACCGCCGCCGCCCTCACGGTGGGCCTCGCCGGCTGCGCGAGCGGCGGAGCGGCGGCGGAGGCCGCGACCTCCGGCTCCGTCACGATCGGCGCGCACTCCAACGGCGCCGGCACGCAGACCGACATCCCGGTGTCCGTCGTCGACAGCATCCGCAACACGCTCCCGAAGGAGGTCCGGGACAGCGGGACGCTCACGATCGGCGTCGGCGCCCTGCCCGCGGGCTTCCCGCCGCTCGCCTTCGTCGGGGACGACAACGAGACCTTCACAGGCGCCGAGCCCGACCTCGGGCGCCTCGTCGCCGCGGTCCTGGGCCTCAAGCCCGAGATCTCGAACGCGACGTGGGAGAACCTCTTCGTCGGCATCGACACCGGCGCCACGGACGTCGGCTTCTCGAACATCACGGACACGGAGAAGCGGAAGGAGAAGTACGACTTCGCCTCGTACCGCGGCGACAACCTCGGCTTCCAGGTGCTCGCGTCCAACACCTGGGAGTTCGACGGGAACTACGAGAACCTCGCGGGCCTGAAGGTTGAGGTCGGCCGGGGAACGAACCAGGAGAAGATCCTCCTGGAGTGGAAGGCCAAGCTGGAGGCCGAGGGGAAGACGCTCGAGGTCGTGTACTTCCCGGATGAGAACACCGCCACGCTCGCGCTGAACTCCGGCCAGATCGACGCGAAGTTCGACCCGAACCCGGGCATCGCCTATCAAAACCGGATCTCCCAGGGCGGCGCGAACCCGACCCGCACCGCCGGGACGTACTCGGGCGCCGGCGCGACGCTGGACGGCCTGATCGCGGCGACGGTGAAGAAGGACTCCGGGCTCGTCCAGCCGATCGCCGACGCCATCAACTACCTGATCGACAACGGTCAGTACCAGAAGTGGCTGGCGGCGTGGGGGCTGGAGAACGAGGCCGTGAAGAAGTCCCTCGTGAACCCGCCGGGGCTCCCGCTCGACAACAGTTGAACCACGCGAAGCGGGCGCATTTTCGCGACGCCGGATGTCGAAACACGACATGACGCGTCGGAAAGTGTCGCCCGCTTTGCCGTGCACGGCGGCCGCCGGAAAGTCTGTCTGCACGGCGCGTGCCGTCCCGTCGTCCACCCCTCAACGAGAAGAAGAGAGTCGTCGTGATCCGTTACGTCCTGCTGCGACTCGGGCAGGCACTCGTCGTGCTCTGGGCGGCCTACACCGTCTCGTTCATCGTGCTCTACACCCTGCCGGGCGACCCGGTCTCGCTCCTGTCCGGCGGCGACGCGAGCGACGTCACGCCCGCGCAGCTCGACGCGCTCCGCGCCAAGTTCGGTCTCGACCGCCCGCTGATCGTCCAGTACCTCGTGCACCTCGGCGGGGTGCTGACCGGCCACCTCGGCACCTCGATCCAGACCGGGCGACCCGTCACGGCGATCATCGGCGAGGCGATCCCGCCGACGCTCCAGATCGCCGCGCTCGGCTTCGTGTTCGCGATCGTGCTCGGCGCCGGGCTCGCGATCCTCGCGGCCTACACGCGCAGCCGGTGGCTCGGCACGTTGCTCCTGTCCCTCCCGCCGCTGGGCGTCGCGATCCCCACCTTCTGGTTCGGGCTGCTCCTCATCCAGTGGTTCTCGTTCGCGATCCCGCTCTTCCCGGCCACCGGTGACAAGGGCCCGGCGTCGCTCGTGCTCCCGGCGGTGGCGCTCGCCGTCCCGACGGGCGCGATGATCGCGCAGCTCCTGTCGAAGAGCCTCGTCACGACGCTCCGGGAGCCGTACATCGACACCGCGTGGGCGAAGGGGGCGAGCCGGCCGCGCGTCCATCTCGGGCACGCCCTCCGCAACGCCGCGCTTCCCGCGCTGACGGTGACCGGCCTGATCGTCGGCCAGCTGCTCGCGGGGACGGTCGTGGTCGAGACCGTGTTCTCCCGGCCCGGGATCGGGCGCGTCACGGCGACGGCGGTCCAGCAGCAGGACATTCCCGTGGTGCAGGGCGTCGTGCTGTTCGCCGCCAGCGCGTTCGTGCTCGCGAACCTCGCCGTGGACCTCGTGTACCCGCTCCTCGATCCGCGGATCGTGCTGCCGCGCACCTCGCGGCGCGCCCTCCGCGCGGCGGGGCAGCCCGTCGCGGTCGGGGCGGAGGCCCGCGCATGAGCGACACGACCGCCCTCCTGCCGGACAGCGCGCAGCATCCGGCCGACGTCTTCGGCGCGACGGCCCGGAACCGCTTCGACGACGCGGTCGCGGAGCGTCGCGGCACCTCGCCCGTCCGTCGCGGACGGGACGCGCTGGCCTGGGTGGCCCGGCGTCCGACGGCCGCGATTGCGATCCTGTGGCTGCTGCTGATCGTCGTCGCCGCCCTCTGGCCGAGTCTGCTCGCGCCGGGCGACCCGCTCGTCGGGGTGCCGGCCGACAAGCTCCAGCCGCCGTCGCCGCAGCACTGGTTCGGCACCGACCAGCTCGGGCGCGACCTCTACACGCGCGTCGTGCACGGCACGGCGCTCACGCTGTCCGCCGCTGGGGTCGCGGTGCTCGTCGGCCTCGTCGTCGGCTCCCTCGTGGGGCTGTTCAGCGGGTTCTTCGGCGGTCGGGTCGACTCGGTGCTCATGAGGTTCGCGGATGTGCTCCTCGCGATCCCGGCGCTCCTGCTCTCGCTCGCGATCATCACGGCGCTCGGTTTCGGGACGGTCAACGTCGCGATCGCCGTCGGGTTCGCGAGCATCGCGTCGGTCTCCCGGATCATGCGCTCCGAGGTCCTGCGGGTGCGCGGGTCGGCGTACGTGGAGGCGGCGCGCGCGTCCGGGGGCCGATGGAACCGGGTCCTGTTCCGCCACGTGCTCCCGAACTCCACCGGACCGGTCATCGTGCTCGGGATCCTGGAGCTCGGCACCGCGATCCTGGCCGTGTCGGCCCTCAGCTTCCTCGGCTACGGCGCGCCGCCGCCCGCCCCGGAGTGGGGCTCCCTGGTCTCGGCCGGACGCGACTACCTCCGTGGCGCCTGGTGGCTCACGACGATGCCCAGCCTCGTGATCGTGGCGACGGTGCTCGCCGCGAACCGGCTCTCCCGCGTGCTCGACACGGAAGGACGGTCCCACCGATGACCGGCGAGACCCCGCTCCTGGAGATCGACGACCTCGCGGTCTCGTACGCGACCCCGCGCGGGCCCATCGAGGCCGTGCAAGGGGTGGGCCTGAGCGTCCGCCCCGGCGAGACCGTCGCCGTCGTGGGCGAGTCGGGCTCCGGCAAGTCCACGACCGTGCACGCCGTGGTGCGCCTGCTGCCCGCCGCGGCCGCGATCACGCGCGGCCGGATCCGGTTCGGCGGGCGCGACCTCGCGCGCGTGTCGGCGGCGGAGCTCCGTTCCGTCCGCGGGCGCGAGATCGGCTTCATCCCGCAGGACCCGACCGTGAGCCTCAACCCCGTGAAGCGGATCGGCACCCAGGTCGCCGAGGTGCTCCGCATCCACGGGCTCGCCGACCGTCGCAACGCGGCGCGGCGGGCGGTGGAGGCGCTCGAGCGGGCGGGCCTGCCGGATCCGGAGGTGCGCGCGCGGCAGTATCCGCACGAGCTGTCCGGCGGGATGCGCCAGCGCGTGCTGATCGCGATCGCGATCATCGCCGACCCGCCGCTCATCGTCGCCGACGAGCCGACGAGCGCGCTCGACGTCACGGTGCAGCGGCAGATCCTCGACCATCTGGACGCCCTGAAGGCGGAGCGCGGCACGAGCCTGCTGCTCATCACGCACGATCTGGGCGTCGCCGCGGATCGCTCCGACCGGATCGTCGTGATGTCGCAGGGGCGGATCGTGGAGGAGGGCACGCCGGCGCGCGTGCTCGGGGATCCGCAGCATCCGTACACGCGCGAGCTGATCGCCGCGGCGCCGAGCCTCAACGCGGACCGCGGCCCCGTGCGCGTCACCGCCCCGGGACCGGCGTCCCGCGCGGACGGGAGCGAGCGCGTCGCGCTGCGCGTCCAGGACCTCGTGAAGGACTTCGCCCTTCCGCGGGCGACCGGCGGCGGGACGAGCCGCGCCGTCGACGGCGTGAGCTTCTCGATCCCGCGCGGCCGGACGCTCGCGCTCGTCGGCGAGTCGGGGTCGGGGAAGACGACGGCCGCGCGCCTCGCCCTGCGACTCGCGGACCCGACGTCCGGTGCCGTCTTCTTCGACGAAGAGGACGTCACCCAGCTCGCGGGGGAGCGGCTGCGGCAGCTCCGCCGGCGCATGCAGCTGGTGCAGCAGAACCCGTACGCCGCGCTGAACCCGAGGCTCAGCATCGAGGCCATCGTCACCGACCCGCTCGAGGCGTACGGCGTCGGCTCGGCAGCCGACCGTCGCCGGCGCGCCGCCGAGCTCATCGACGTCGTCGCCCTGCCGGCCGCCACGCTCGCCCGCCGCCCCGCGGAGCTGTCCGGCGGGCAGCGGCAGCGCGTGGCGATCGCCCGCGCGCTCGCGATCTCGCCCGAGCTGCTGGTGCTCGACGAGCCCGTGTCGGCGCTCGACGTGTCGATCCAGCACCAGATCCTGACGCTGCTCGGCGACATCCAGCGCGAGTCCGGTCTGAGCTACCTGTTCATCTCGCACGACCTCGCCGTCGTCCGCCAGATCGCGCACACCGTCGCCGTCCTGCGGCGCGGACGCGTCGTCGAGGCGGGAGACGTGTCCGACGTGTTCGACCACCCTTCGCACGAGTACACCCGCACGCTGCTCGAGGCGATCCCCGGCAAAGCCGTCACGACGGCGCCGCCACAGCACCATCCGTCCGTCCCTGTCCCACAAGGAGCATCATGACCATCCGACGCAGCATCTCCCTGGCGGCGATCGCCGTCGCGGGCGCCCTCGCCTTGAGCGCGTGCGCCAGCACCGCGCCCTCGACGAACGCCTCCGCCGCCGCGACCCCCGTGGCCGGCGGCGACCTGACCTTCGCGATCGGGACCGACCCGGTGTCGCTGAACCCGTCGGGCGTCGGCAGCGGCAACAACACCTGGTACGTCACGCGCCAGCTCGTCGACTCGCTGCTGTACCAGAACCCGGACACCGGCGAGCTCCAGCCCTGGCTGGCGACGAGCTACGAGGCGAACGCCGACGCGACGGTGTTCACGTTCCACCTCCGTGAGGGCGTCACCTTCTCGGATGGCACCCCCTTCACGGCCGCCAGCGTCAAGGGCACGTTCGACGACATCGTCGCCGCGGGCGCCGCGTCCGGCATCACGGCGGGCTACATCACCGGGTACGACAAGACGGTCGTCGTCGACGACCACACCGCCGAGGTGCACTTCACGAAGCCGAACGCGGCCTTCCCCAACTCGACCGCGTTCGTGGGCCTCGGCATCGTCGGCGCCGCCACCCTCGCCGTGCCGTTCGACCAGCGCTCCGACGGCAAGGCCGTCGTCGGCACCGGGCCGTTCACGCTCGACAGCTACACGAAGGACGTCTCGACGGTGCTCCGCAAGCGCGCGGACTACGCGTGGGGCCCGGCGGCGCTCGGTAACAGCGGCGCCCCCTACCTCGACTCGGTGACGTTCCAGGTCGTGCCCGAGGCCAGCGTGCGCACCGGGAGCCTCGAGTCGGGTCAGGTCGACGTGATCGCCGGTGTGCAGCCCGCCGACGCGGATGTGCTGGAGGGCGACGGCCACCCGCTGGTCTGGCGCGGCAACCCCGGCCTCAGCTTCGGCCTCGGCTTCAACGAGCAGCGCGTGTCGGATCCGACTGTGCGCGAGGCGATCGCCCGGGGTATCGACTCCGCCCAGGTGCGTGACACGGTGCTGAACGACCGCTTCGCGGTCGGCACCAGCGCCCTCGCGAAGAACACGCCCGGCTGGGCCGACGAGTCCGCCGCGTACGCGTACGACCCGAAGCGCGCGGCGCAGCTGCTGGATGCCGCGGGCTGGGTCGCCGGCGCCGACGGCATCCGGGCGAAGAACGGCCAGCCGCTGTCGCTCAAGCTCACGTGGAGCGCGAACTTCGGGCCGAACCAGACGGCGCTCGAGCTCGTGCAGCAGCAGCTGAAGGCCGTGGGCATCGACGTCCAGCTCGTCCAGACGTCGCTCGCCGACTACATCCAGATCGCCACGAGCGGCGACTTCGACCTGTCGTGGGGGAACCTGTCGCGAGCGGACGGCGACGTGCTGCGCACCAACTTCTCGACCGATGCGACCAACTACGACCGGATCGACGACCCGACGCTCGAAGCCCTGCTGCAGAAGCAGCTCGTCCCCGGCGACACGGCCGCGCGCAATGCGGTCCTCGCCGACGTGCAGGCCCGGATCGCGAGCCAGTACCACTACATCCCGGTCTTCGAGCTGACCAGCATCTTCGGGACGCAGGCGAACGTCCACGGGGTGACGCTCGGGGCCGACTCGCGGCTCAACCCGCTGCTGGCGACCTGGATCCAGCCCGCCAGCTGACGAACGAGGAAAGAGGAGCACCATCATGAGTTCTTCCGAACGACTGCGACTGGGCGTGGCCCTCGACGGCGCCGGATGGCATCCGGCCGCCTGGCGGGAGCCCTCCTCCCGCCCGGGCGAGCTGTTCACGCCGGGCTATTGGACCGATCTCGTGCGGACGGCGGAGGCCGGTCTGCTCGACTTCGCGACGATCGAGGACTCGCTCGCGCTCCAGTCGACGGAGCTCCTCGATCCGGACACCCGCACGGACGAGGTCCGGGGCCGGCTCGACGCGCTGCTGATCGCCGCGCGGGTCGCCCCGGCCACGTCCGGCATCGGCCTGATCCCCACGGTGACGGTCACGCACACGGAGCCGTTCCACGTCTCGACGGGGATCGCGACGCTCGACTACACGGCCGAGGGCCGCGCGGGCTGGCAGGCGAAGATCTCCGGCCGGCGGGACGAGACCCGTCATTTCGGCCGCCGCGAGCACCCGGGCTTCGAGAACGGATACCAGGACCCGAGCGCTCGGGCCTATGTCGCGGAGCTGTTCGACGAGGCCGCCGACGTCGTGGAGGTCGTGCGGCGCCTCTGGGACAGCTGGGAGGACGATGCGGAGATCCGCGACGTCGCGACCGACCGGTTCCTGGATGCCGCGAAGGTGCACCAGGTGGACTTCGTCGGGCGCTGGTTCAGCGTCCGCGGGCCGGCGATCACGCCGCGCCCGCCGCAGGGGCAGCCCGTCGTGGCCGCCCTTGCGCACGCCGAGGTGCCGTACCGCTTCGCGGCCCGGAGCGCGGACCTCGTGTTCGTCACGCCCGGCGACGAGACGCACGCGCGCTCGGTCCTCGCCGAGGTGCGGGCCGCCGAGCGGGCCGTCGCGCGGGAGGAGGAGCCGTTGCAGGTCTTCGCGGACCTGGTCGCGTTCCTCGACCAGCCCGGCGGCGAGCGCGGAGCCGACCGTCTCGCGCGCCTGGACGGGCTCGGCCGCCGGCTCGTGTCCGACACGCGGATCTTCACCGGGTCCGCGTCGGAGCTCGCGGACACGCTCGCGGCTCTCGGCGCGCTCGGCTACGCGGGGGCGCGGCTCCGCCCGGGCGTCGCGACCGACGACCTCCCCGTGATCGCCGCCGAGGTGACGGGGGAGCTGCGCCGGCGCGGCCTCTTCCGCGACGCCTACGAGTCCGACACGCTCCGGGGCCTCCTCGGCCTGCCGGCGCAGGTCCCCAACCGCTACACCGCCGTCCCGGCCGCCTGAGCGCCGAGGAAGAGAGCCCGACATGAGCCGTACCGACCGAAAGCAGATCATCCTCGCCGCGTACGTCGGCGGGGTCAACGAGCACACGCTGTGGGAGGACCCGGACGCGGGCAGCCAGATCGCGTTCTCCACGTTCCGACACGTCGCCCAGACCGCGGAGCGCGGGCGATTCGACTACTTCTTCCTCGCCGAGGGTCTCGCGCTGCGCGCCCGCGGCGGCGAGGTCTTCGACCACGACATCGCCGGCCGTCCCGACACCCTGACGGTGCTGGCCGCGCTCGCCGCCGTCACGGAGCACATCGGTCTCGTCGGCACGCTCAACGCGACGTTCAACGAGCCGTACGAGCTCGCACGTCAGCTCGCGAGCCTCGACCACCTCTCCGGCGGACGGGCCGGCTGGAACGTCGTGACGTCGTTCGACGCGTTCACGGGTGCGAACTTCCGCCGCGGCGGCTTCCTGCCGCACGCGCAGCGCTACGAGCGCGCGGAGGAGACCGTGGCGACGGTGCGCGAGCTGTGGGACACGTGGGCCGAGGACGCGATCCTCGCCGACAAGGCCTCCGGCGTGTTCCTCGCCGACCCCGCCGCCGGGGCGTTCACTCGTCGGAGCGGTCAGTTCGACATCGACGGCCGCTTCACCGTGCCGCGCAGCCCCCAGGGGCGGCCCCTCATCGTGCAGGCCGGGGTCTCGTCGCAGGGCCGGGACTTCGCGGCCGCGAACTCGGATGCGATCTTCTCCCCGTACGACCGGCTGCCGGAGGCGAAGGAGTTCTACGCCGACATCAAGGCGCGCGTCGCGCGGTTCGGGCGCGACCCCGACCACGTCAAGATCCTCCCCGCCGCGAGCTTCGTGCTGGGCGACACGCTGGCCGAGGCGGAGGAGAAGGCCCGCTACGTCAAGGATCAGCAGCTCAGCGACCGCACGATCCTCGTGACGTTCGAGCAGGTCTGGAACCGGGACCTGTCCGGTTACGACATCGATGGGCCGCTGCCCGACGTGGATCCCGACCCCGCGGGTGCGCCGTTCATCCAGGGCCGTGCCTTCATCTACCCGGACCGGCTCGAGACCGTGCGGACGTGGCGCGCTCTCGCCGAGGAGCGGGGGCTCACGCTGCGCGGCCTCGCGCACGAGATCGCGCAGGATGCCGTCTACGTCGGCACGCCCGCGCAGGTCGCCGATCAGCTCGACGCGTTCGTCCAGGAGGACGGCGCGGACGGTGTCGTGATCGGCTCGCATCTCGTCCCCTCGGGGCTGGACGAGTTCGTCGATCACGTGGTGCCGCTCCTGCAGGAGCGCGGATCGCTCCGCACCGACTACGAGGGCACGACCCTCCGCGACAACCTCCGCCTGCCGGTTCCCGTCCGAGCCTGACCACGATCACGAGGAGACCCGAGATGACACACATGACGACGACCGACCAGATCGACCGGGCGCAGTTCGCGCGCGACTGGGAGGCGTGGCATCGCGACCACGAGGCCCACCGCGCCGACCCGCACGGCTTCCTGGCGATCACCGGGCTGCACTGGCTGAGCGCGGAGCCCGTCCGAATCCCGGAGGTCCCGGGGGCGTGGACGACGGGACCGGACGGTCCCGTCGTCGAGCTCGCCGAGGGGGAGAGCCTCGTGGTCGGGGCGGAGCGGGTGACCGGACGCCATGCGTTCGGCCCGGTCGCAGAGCGCGATGGGCTCACCGTCTCGCACGACGGCGGCGTCGTAGAGATCGCCCGCCGCGGCGGGCGCGACCTCCTCCGCCCACGCCGGCCGGACCATCCGTACCTCGACGCCTACGTGGGGACTCCCACGTACCTCCCGAACCCGCGCTGGCGCGCCGTCGCGCAGTTCGTCCCCTACGACAGCCCGCGGCCGACCGAGGTGGGCGCGGCCGTCGACGGCCTGCGCCACGTCTACGAGGCGCCCGGAGAGCTGGAGTTCGTGCTGCGCGGCGAGGTCTTCCGCCTGGTCGCGTTCCCGGGCCACGCGGAGGGCAGTCTCGGCGTGCTGTTCACCGACGCGACGAGCGGCCTGACGACGTACGCCGCGAACCGGATCGTGCTCGTGGAGGCGCCGAACGCCGCGGGCGAGACGGTTCTCGACTTCAACCGCGCCGTGAACCTGCCCTGCGCGTACACGGACTTCGCCACGTGCCCCCTGCCGCCGGCGGGGAACCGGCTGCCGATCGGCATCGAGGCGGGGGAGAAGACCCCGCTCGGGCGTGTCCGCGGCGTCGTCACGGAGGCCGGCATCGTCCCCGAGGAGGTGGCGGCATGAAGTTCCAGCTGCTCGACATCATCCCGTTCTTCGCCGACCCGATCACCGGTCGCCAGGTCGAGCCCGCAGAGCGATTCGAGCAGACGCGTCGCGCGGCCGTCCGGGCGGAGGAGCTCGGCTTCGACGCCGTCAGCGTCGGCGAGCGTCACGCCGGCAGCTTCCTCTCCTCGTCGCCGACCGTGGTGCTCGGCGCGATCGCGACCGAGACCTCGCGGGTGCGCCTCAACACCGGGGTCACGGTGCTCTCGGTGCTCGATCCGGTGCGCGTCGCCGAGGACTACGCCACGGTGGACCAGCTTTCCCGCGGCCGCCTGGAGCTGACGATCGGGAAGGGCAACGAGGTCGCCCAGTTCCCGCTGTTCGGGCTCGAGATCGACGACCAGTGGGAGCTGCTCGCCGAGAAGTACGAGCTGCTGCGGCTCCTGTGGGGCGACCAGCCCGTGGACTGGCCCGGCGGCGACTTCACCCGCCCGCTGCGCGAGACGACGACGGTGCCGCGCCCGTACGCCGGACGGCCGCGGGTGTGGCACGGCTCGGCGACGACGCTGTTCTCCGCGGGACTCGCCGGGCGCTGGGGCGATCCGCTGTTCAGCGCCAACGCCATCCAGCCGCTCGAGAACTACGGCGTCCTCGTCGACCACTACCGCGCGGAGTACGCCCGGCACGGTCACGACCCGCGGCACGCGTACGTCGGCGCCGGCGCGGGCTGGCTGTACCTCTCCGACACCAGCCAGCACGCCGTCGAGCAGTTCGGGCCGGTGTACGAGGCGATCGTGGCGGCCACGAACGTGCCCGGGAACAACACGCCCTACCGGGACATCGCGCACGCCGTCGCCGAGGGGCCCGTGCTCGTGGGGACGCCGCAGCAGGTCATCGACAAGATCGGCGCCTTCCACGGCCGGCTCGGCCACGACCTCCAGTCGATCGGACTGCCCACGACGGCCCCGTTCCCGCAGCAGCTCGACATGCTCGAGCGGTTCGCGACCGAGGTCATCCCGGTGCTGCGGCGGGAGTTCCCGACCACGCTGTGGACCGAGGACGACCCGTACGGCTCCCGGGCCGCCGACGGTCAGGCCGGCTGGGCCGCGAGCGCGTCCACCTCGTCCGAGGCGCGCGTCCCCGTCTCGTCCGCGTCCCACGCGTCCGCGAGCAGCGCGTAGGAGCGCAGGCGATCCGCCGGGTCGTGCGCGATCGTCGTGACCAGCAGCTCGTCGGCCCCCGTCACGCGCTGGAGCGTCTCCAGGCTCGCGACGACGGACTCGGGATCGCCGACGAAGCGGGTCGCGGTGCGGTCGCGCACGACCGCCCGATCCTCGGCCGTGAGCGGGTGGCGCGCCGCCTCCGCGGGGGTTGGGTAGGCGATCGCGCCCTGGCCCGCGCGGATGCCGTGCACCCACTGCTCGTAGCCCGCCGCGACGCGCGTCGCCTCGGCATCCGTGTCCGCCACGAGGAGGTCGACCGAGACGATCACGCGCGGCGAGGCGTTCCGGCCGGGCCGGAACGCCTCGCGGTACGCGCGGATGGCCTCCAGCACGAACGACGGCGCGACGTGGTAGCTCGCGCCGAAGGGCAGGCCCCGGCGCCCGGCGAGCTCCGCGCTCGGCCCCGCCGTGCTGCCGTGGATCCACACTTCGATGTCCTGCCCTTCGGCGGGGGTCGCGTGGATCGGCACGCCCTCGGGCGCGCGGTATGTGCCGGCCAGCAGATCGAGGATGTCGCTGACGTCCTGCTCGAAGCGGTCCGCGTCGCCGTGCACGCGGCCGAGCAGCCGAAGCTGGGCGGCGAAGCGATCGGTGTCGAACGAGAAAGCGGGGAAGGCCGGCAATGCGAGGCCGTCGACGACGCGATCCGCCACCCCCACGGGGAGCGGCGTGGCGGCGGCGCCGGTGGATCCGGACCGGCCGATCCCGAGATCGAAGCGACCGGGATGCAGCGCCGCGACCACGCCGGCAGCCTCGACGACCTGCAGGGGACGGTAGTTGCCGATGATCGTCGCGGCGGTGCCGATCCGGATGCGGTCGGTCGCGGCGGCGATCGATGCCAGCAGCACGTGCGGTGCGGCGCCTGCCACGCCCGGGTTCAGGTGGTGCTCGGCCAGCCAGTAGCGCCGGTACCCGAGCTGCTCCGCCCGCCGGGCGAGCTCGATGCTCGCGCGCAGCCCGTCCGCGGGCGTCGCCCCGGAGCCGAAGGGGGAGAGGTCGAGCACGGAGAGCGGAGCGCGGCGCGGCGACGGTTCGGACATGATGCTCCTTCTTGGCGCGCCCGGGATGGCGCCGGTCCCGTCACGCTAGACGGACTGGACCCCCGCTATCCGGGGCGGCTTCACGCGGCGCAACACGCCGATACGTGGCGCAACACAACGACCTCCGGCCGCGCACGTCCTCAGTGCTGGTGGGCGGGGACGCCGCTCGCGAACTTGAAGGCGAGGCGCCCGTGCGCGTATCCGCCGCCGGCGCGGATCGCGGTCGCCACCCAGGCCGTCTCGGCGAGCTCGGTCTCGCTCGCGCCCGCCGCGACGGCGTTCTGTGAGTGCGCGTCGATGCAGTACACGCACTGGGTGGCCAGGGCCACGGCGAGGGCGATGAGCTCGCGGTACTTCAGGGGAATCTCCCGACCCTCGGCCGCGAAGACCGACTGATCGAAGGCGGCGAACGCGGCGAGGATGTCGGGCGTCTCGGCCTTGTACACCCGCGTGTACTTGCGGTCCTCGGTGCGGTCGAAGTAGTCGGACATGGGACTCCCGTCGATGTGTCGTGGCCGTGCGCCCGCGGCGCACCGCCTCACGCTAGCCGCCGCCTCCCACCCCGGGACCCGCCGACGTCACACTCCGTCGTCCGGCGTCGCGCCCGCGATCTCCTTCGGCGCCCAGGCGGGCCAGTCGGGCTCGCCGATGGGCCGTCCGTGCTCGTACGCGGCCACGCGGCGGAACGGGTGCCGGGCGGTGCTGTTGTCGAAGAAGTCCGTGCGATCGGCGACGACGCGTGCGCGCGCGACGAGGTCCCACAGCCGCGCGTATCGTTCGCGGATCTTCCGCTCGGGAACGGCGTGCCCGCCCTCTCGCACGCGTTCGGCGACGCGGCGGATGCTCACGTCGACGGGAACGAGGATCACGTGCACGTGCACGAGGTATCCGCGGGCGATCGCCTCATCCAGGAGCGCGAGCTTGCTCGGATGGCTGAACACCGTCTCGGTGAGAAAGGATCTCCGCGCCGCGAGCAGCTGCGAGCGCTCCGCAGCGATCAGGTCGGCGTTTACGAAGGGCAGGTGCGTGACCGGCTCGAGGATGCGTGCCACATACGTGGACTTGCCGGCGCCGTTCGGCCCGGCAAGGACGTGGAGAACGGGCACGCGTCAGACGGCAGTGCCGGGGACCCGCTCGACGGCCCCGCCCTGCTCGTCGGCCTCGGTCCACGATCGCCCGGTCCGCGTGAACTCCGCGGCGAGATCCAGGCGCGCGAGGCGCTCCGCCATCTGCTCGTCCCAGATCGCGCGCACCACCGCCTGCCCGCGCTCGCCGAGGTCGTCGTACGACGCCTTGCCCGCGAGAACGCGTTGGATGTCGCGCGGGCTCGTGCCGGGCGACGCCTCCAGCTCTCGTCCGATCCGCGCCCAGTGGTTGATCTGCTGTGCGGCGCTGCGGCTCGCGACCGCGCCGACCGCCTTGGCGGCGTCGAACAGGTCGCCGTCCACGCGCATCGGCATGGTGCTGCTCATGCTCCCGGTGTAGCGGTCTGCTACACCGCCGGCCCCAGGGTGATTCCGGCGCTCGTGCAGGCCGCCGCCAGGCGCTTGTCGCGCGTCCAGATCCGGGCGCCCGGCACGAGCGCCACCGATCCCAGGAGATGCGCATCCGTCGCACTCAGACCGAGACCCCACAGGCGACGTCGTTCCACGAGTGCCAGTAGCTCATCGTGCCGGAGGATGGGGAACCGGCGAAGCGACGCGATGAGTTCGAGAACGACGGACCGCCGGGCGAGGGAGCCCAGCGCGAGTTCCTCGATCACGAGCGGATGGGTACCCACCTCATCGCTTTCGAGCAGTGACGTCAGCGTGGAATCCGCACGGTGGAGGTGATCGATCCAGATGGACGTGTCGACCAGGATCATGCGGCGCTGTCGCGTCGTCGCGGTACGCCCGCGGCGTGCGGATCAGAGCCTCCCAGCGCGGCCAGTCGTCGTCCCGCCTCGACGCGGACGAGTGTCTCCAGACCTGAGCGCAGGAGCGCGGTGCGCTCCGTGATCCCGGTGAGCTCCGCCGCCCGCGCGAGCAGTTCGTCATCGAGTGTGACCGTGGTCCTCATCGTTGGCCTCCCGCATCGAGAGATGCATCAATCAGTGATGATCCTGATGATACGCGGGTCAGGCTGGGGGGCGACGGAGGAGGTCGAGCTGCTCGGCCTGCAGGACCAGCCAGGGGGTGAACGCCCACGGTGTCGCGCGCAGCGCGACGGCGAGCGCGGCCGGGTCGACCCAGCGGATCTCGGCGACCTCGACGGGATTCGGCCGCAGAGGGGAGGCGGCTCGCGCGATGTAGACCGGGCAGATCTCGTGCTCCACCATCCCGTTGGCGTCGGTCGCGTGGTAGCGGAAGGAGGGCAAGACGAGCTGGAGGTCGGCGAGACCCAGCCCCAGCTCGTGCTCGGCCCGCCGATGCACGGCTTCGTCGACCGGTTCCTCGGGGCGTGGGTGGCCGCAGAAGGAGTTGCTCCAGACGCCGGGCCACGTGCGCTTCCCGAGAGCGCGTCGCGTCACGAGCAGCTCGCCGCGATCGTTCAGGACGTGGCAGGAGAACGCGAGGTGCAGCGCCGTGTCGATCCCGTGCACGCTGCTCTTGGGGGCCGTGCCGATGGGGCGGCCTTCGTCATCCAGGAGGACGACCCGGTCGGTGTCGATCATGCCCGTCCTCTCGCATCGCTAGCTTAGCTAGCTATGTGTGGTGCTGCGATGATACAAGGGGGTGGAAGGAGTGTCCACGATGTCGGCACCATGGCTGCCGGAGACCCCGCACGACCAGGCGATGCTCGGGGCCCTGCTCGAGTTGCGGGTGCTCGGGGATGCGTTCGACCGCATGCACGGCATCATGCGGGGCGACATGCAGCTGAACCAGACCGACCTCGCCGCCCTGCGGATGCTTGTCATCCGCGAGCAGCGGGGCGAGCCGGTGAGCCCCCACGAGCTGGCTCGGCACCTGCGGATCTCCACGGCCTCGACGACGAAGCTGCTGGACCGGCTCGTCGCGTCCGGGCACGTCGAGCGGCACCCGCACCCGCGGGATCGGCGTGCGCGTGTGATCGCGCTGACCGAGGCGTCCCGCCGGGAGTTCTACCGCCACTTCGGGGCGCGGCTCGCCGCCATGCGCGGGGTGGCCGGCCGCTACGACGACGCCGAACTGGCCGTGATCGCGCGGTTCCTGGGGGAGATCGCGGATGCCGTAACGGCGCCGTCGGCGACGAGTCCGGATGCCGCGGCCCTCAGCGAGACGAACGAGGAGGCACGATGGCTCGGGCCAGTTCGCGCACCGACATCCTGAGCACCGCGCTCGACCTGCTGGTGCGGGCGGACGGGCGCGACGTCAGTCTCGAGGCGATCGCGCGCGCATGCGGCCTGACCAAGCAGGGGGTGATGTACCACTTCCCGACGAAGGACGCGCTGCGCGTCGCGGCATCCGAATACGTGCTCGAACTGTGGCGCGACCGGCTCCGCGACGAGCTGGGCGGATCGCTCGACGTGCCGGTGGCGGACCGCATCGGCGCGTACGCGCACCTGGTCGGCGTCGACGCGCCGCCGTGGGAGCTTCGCCTGTTCGCCGAGCGGCTGTACCGCGACCGGCTGGCGGGGCCTACGACGTCCTGGTTCGCGGAGTGGCTGGCGGTGTCACCCGCCCTTTCCGACGAGGTGCGCGGACGTCTCCTCACCGCACGGATGGCCGCCGACCGGCTGTGGTTCGAGGTCCGGCTCGAACGTCCGGAGGCCGTCGAGAACGTGGCCGAGATCGTCGCGCAGATCGATCGACTCCTGCGTGAAGCCGCCGCGGAGTCGCCCGAGATCTCGGCTCGGTAACGTACCTCGAAACACACGGGTCATCCGTCTGAAACATTCCGGAAACATTTCCCCGGCGCCCGCCGCCTAACGTCGAGAAGACCCTCCGACGCAAGGAACGACCCATCCGGATGAGCACCGAACTACTCGACGTCCCCAGCGAGATCACCACCCCCACGCCCGAAGAGCTCATCGCTCGCGCGCGTGCGATCCAGCCGCTGCTGCGCGAGCTGCAGCCCGAGCATGCCCGCATCGGCACCTATTCGGCGCCCGTGCACGAGGCGTTCCTCGAGGCGCAGCTGTACGACATCCTTCGGCCGCGCCGTTTCGGCGGGCTGCAGCTCGGGCTGCGCACGTTCTACAGCGTCGTCCGCGAGATCGCGGTCGGCGACCCCGGGGTGTCCTGGGCGTTCAGCGCCGCGACCTCCAGCGCGTACGACGTCGGAAGCTATTTCCCGCTCGCGGCGCAGGAGGCCGCGTTCTCGGCGGCGCCCTTCATCGCAGCATCGCGCGTCGCGCCGCCGGAGTCGGGCGTGCGGCGCGTCGACGGCGGATTCCGGATCTCCGGCCGCTGGAACTTCTGCTCGGGCAGCACCTGGGGATCGCACTTCCTGGCTGGCACGTCGGTGACCGACGAGGACGGCACGCAGACGCCGTACCTCTTCCTCGTGCCGCCGGCGGACTACACGATCCTCGACGACTGGGGCCGGGATGCCGCGCTCGGCATGCACGCGTCCGCGTCGAACACGATCGTGATCGACGACGCGTTCGTCCCGGACGACCTCGCCGTCGTGCGGGACTTCGGCCGCGGTCCGGACACGCCCGGCTTCCGCATCCACGGCGACCCGCTCTACCTCGGCCGTACCTACACGACGTACGCCGCCGGGTTCGGTGCGACGCAGGTCGGCATCGCGCAGGCGGCTCTCGCCGAGTACGAGCGCCTGCTCACGCGCAGCGCGAGCATCCCGCCCCGCGGGCCCCGCGACCAGTCGTTCTTCTACCACCGCTGGTACGGCGAGCTCATGTCGATGACCGACTCGGCCGCGGCCCTGCTGGACGCGGCGCTCATCGAGTTCGAGGCCCGCAAGGTCGCGTGGGCGGCCGGAGAAGGCGAGTTCACGAAGGCGGACGACGCGCGCCTGCGGGGGATGGTCGTGCAGGCCACCCAGCTGGCCGGCCGGGTCGTCGACCAGGCGTTCGTCACCGGCGGTACGTCCTCGACCGCGCTCGCCGGGGCAACGCTCGGCCGGCTCCAGCAGGACGCGCTCATGTACCGCACACACATCGGGGCGCAGTGGGATCTGCTGCACACCGACGCCGGGCGCCTGAACGTGGGCCTCGGACCGCTGGGCTGAGCCGCTCCTCATGGCCAAACGCCGGGCGCGGGATGCGACGTCTGGCGATATCCGCTCCGTCTCGCGGGCACCAGAGTAGGGAGCGCTCCGCGAGCGAGCACCTGCGGCACGCATCGCCGCGATCCGAGGGAAGGACCCCGAGATGACCAGCAGTTCCCCGCGCAGCGCCTTCATCACCGGCGGCGCGTCCGGCATGGGGCGTGCGACCGCCCTCGAGCTCGCGAGCCGTGGCACGGCCGTGACGCTGTTCGACCTCAACCCGGCGGGGCTCGAGGAGACGAAGTCGCTCGTGGAGGCCGCCGGCGGCTCCGCCGTGGTCTACGCCGGCGACGTCACCTCGCTCGACGACCTCACCGCCGCCGCGGCGGCGGGTGCGGCGGCGTTCGGCGGCATCGATGCCGCCGCGGCGTGCGCCGGCATCGAGGTCATCAAGCCGTTCCTCGAGACGAGCATCGAGGAGTGGAACCGCTGCCTCAACATCGACCTCACAGGCGTCATGCTCACCGCGCGCGTCACGATCCCGTACATGCTCGAGGGGGGCAAGGGCTCCATCGTCGCCGTCGCCAGCGACTGCGGCACGCACGGCTACCCCGACTGGACCGCGTACTGCGCGGCCAAGCACGGCGTCGTGGGGCTCATCAAGGCGCTCGCGCTCGAGTTCGGCGCCCGCGGCATCCGGAGCAACGTCGTGACGCCGGGCTGGATCATCACGCCCATGCACGAGCGCATCCTCGAGGGCGTCAGCGCCGAGGAGCGCGCGGAGGCCGCCAAGGGCAACCCGATGGGGCGCTTCGCGCAGGCGTCCGAGGTCGCGACGGTGCTCGCGCACCTGCTCTCGGACGAGGCGAGCTACACCAACGGCCTCGTCTACCCGATCGACGGCGGTACGACCGCGGGCTTCCTCGAGTAGAGCCCGCGCACAACTCCTGCAATCCTCGGCCTCGTCAGGCCGGGGATTGCGCCGTTTCCGGCGACCCGGCCTGCGCAACCGGCGGTCTGCAGGAGTTGTGCGCCGCTCCGCGGCGACCCTCAGTCGTGGGAGACGGGGTCGATCCGGGCGGGGCCGCTGCCCTGGTACGTGTCCGCCTGCGTGATCACGTTGCTCTGGCGGCGGTGGATGCGCCAGCCCTCGGCCGTGCGCTTGTACTGCACGTCGTAGTAGCCGTGGTACAGCTGCGAGGCGACGTGCGTGCCGTACTCGCCGACGCCGACCGACACGAGCGGGATGCGGGCCGCGGCGCGGTCGCCCTCGATCGTGAAGTACGGGAGGCCGAAGATGTGCTGGGTCCGCTCGGGGAAGCTCTTCGCGAACTCGAGAAGCCCCGCGCGGCCGATGCCGACGGGCGGCACGTCGTGCGGCGTGCGGGCGAAGTACGCGGGCGTGTAGGAGCCGTCCTCGGTGAAGAGGGCGGCCCACCCCTCGGCGTCCTTCGTGTCGAACATGACCGTGTAGCTGGCCTCGAGGTGCATCAGCTCGAGGCGGTCGGCTTGCTCCTGAGCGTCCATACTGTCTTCGCCTTTCTTAGAGGGAGGGGTGTCAGCGGCGGATGCCGGCGAGGAGCGCGTCCCAGTTCCCGTGGGCGATGCGCTCGATCTGCTCGGGCGGCAGCCCCGACTCGACGAGGAAGCGGCGCGCGCCGCCGTTGCGGGTCGCGCCGTCGGCGCGCACCCACGGATAGTCCGTCGCGAACATGACCCGGTCCGCGCCGAGTGCCTCGACGCTCCAGCGGAGGGCACGGTGGCTGCGGATGCCGCTGCCGGTGACGTACACGTTCTCGCGGAGGTACTGCTCGATCGGCCGGCGCAGCCCGAGCTGGGCCGGGTCGGGCATCGAGACCGGGTCGGCGAGGAGCACCGCGGCATCCCCCCAGTGCCCGACGATCACCTGCAGGTCGGGATGGCGGTCGAACAGGCCGGAGAAGATCAGGCGGAACAGCTGGATGCCCGACTCGTAGTACCAGCCGACGCCCCAGATGTCGAAGGCGTCGGCCACCGCTGGCGAGCCGCCGTAGTAGAGCTTCTCGACCGCGGGGTGCGGCTGGCGGGGGTGCAGGTAGAGCGGGACGCCCAGCTCGGCGGCGGTCGCGAAGATGCCCTCGAACGCGGGGTCATCGTGCATCCGGTCGCCGGCGCGTCCGTTGAGGAGCGCGCCGACGAGCCCGCGCTCCTGCACCGCGCGGCGCAGCTCCGCCGCGGCGGACTCCGGCGCCGTCACGGGCAGCGCCGCGAACCCCTGGAAGCGGTCCGGGTGGGCGTCGACCGCGTCGGCGATCACGTCGTTCGTCGCGCGCGCGAGCGTCGTGGCCTCGGCGGGCGGCAGGTCCTGCATGCCCGGAGTGCCGAGCGAGAGCACCTGCACGTCGACGCCCTCGTCATCCATCCGCCGCAGGCGCTCGTCGCCGACCTCGTTCAGGAGCGCCGCGATGTCGTCGCCGTCGGCGCTCGTGACCGACAGCCCGCCCCACGCCCGCTGCAGCTCGGGCGTGGCCATGTGCTCTTCGAGGGCGACCAGCTTCATCGGATCCGCTCCTTCGCGCTCAGGGGACGATGTTGAAGTTGACGTGGAAGAAGTTCTCCGGGTCCCACGTGCGCTTCACGGCCTGGAGGCGAGAGTACGTCTCCTCGCCGTAGGCGCGGCGGACGGTCTCCTCGTCGGCGTACGTCGTGTAGTTGAGGTACTGGGTCTCGTCGGCGAAGTGCGGGCGCAGCGTGTTCCAGTAGTCGCGGGACCACGCGATGTTCGCGCCGGCGTCATCGCCGTCGGGCCAGATGGTCTCGCACACGATGCGCCACGGCGCGGTGCCGCGGGCGAGGGCGCTCGGCTCCGCCGCGGGACGCGTCATCGCGCCGCCCCAATGGCCGAACGACACGAGCGTGTGGCGGGACGGCGTGGCGAGGAAGCCGGTCAGCACCTCGTCGATCAGCTCGGGCGTCAGCGTCGGCAGGACCCCGAAGGTGTGGACCATGCTCAGGCCGTGGTGGATCGTCTCGTCGTACTGCTTCTGCACGATGAGATAGGTCGTGGGCGCCACGTCGTCGAACAGCGGCTCGTCGAACGCCCGGATCGGCGCGAGGATCGCGTCGAGGTCGTCGGATCCGGTGTAGACGACGGACAGGGCGACGACGGGAACATCCGTGGGCTCGCCGTCGTCACCGGGCTGGTACCAGACGAGCGCCTCGCTGTAGAGCGTCTCGGGTGTCCCGGGCGCCCATTCGTTGAACAGGGCGAAGAACTCCGCGGCGCGGTCGATCGGGAACCCGATCGCGCCGGCCTGGATGTTCTGATCGAGATCGAAGAGCTGGTACTCGAAGCTCACCGCCACGCCGAAGTTGGCGCCGGCGCCCCGCACGGCCCAGAAGAGGTCGGGGTTGATGTCACGGGATGCGGTGCGCAGCTCACCGTCGGCGGTCACGATCTGCACCGAGCGCACGGTGTCGACCGTGTAGCCGTGCTGGCGGGAGAGGTAGCCGAAGCCGCCGTGCAGCGAGAGGCCGGCGATGCCGGTCGTGGAGTTGGTGCCGCCCACGGCGCCGAGGCCGAGCGGTGCGCACTGGTGGTCGAGTTCGCCGAGCAGGACGCCCGCCTCGGCGCGCGCGGTCTTCGCCTCGGGGTCGATGAAGATGCCGCGCATCGGGGAGAGGTCGAGCACGATCCCGTCGTCGACGGTGCCGTAGCCCGAGCTCGCGTGCCCACCGCCGCGGACGGCGAGGGTGAGGCCGTTCTCCCGCGCGAAGTTCACGGTCGCGATGACGTCGGCGACGCCGGTCACCTGGACGATCGCGAGCGGACGGCGGTCGACGTGCGAGCTCCACACGCGACGAACGACCTCGTAGTCGGCGTCGCCGGGGACGATGATGCGGGAACCGGCCCGGGAGAGGCCCGGGAACAGCGCCTTCTCGGGCAGCAGCGCGTCGCGCAGCGGCGCGAAGTCGACATCGGAGCGGGCGGATGCGGCGTTGGTCATCTCTCTATCGTCTTTCGTCGGGGCTCATGCGCGAGGCGCGTGGGTTCGGTGGGTGATCACGTCGGGTGTCGTTCCCAGACACCGGGGTTGAGGATGCCGGCGGGATCGAACGCGCGGCGAAGCGCCCCGATCACGCGGCGATAGTCGTCGCTCCATCCCTCGGCGGCGAGCTGCGACGTCGCGCCCTGGTGGAACTCGGTGGCGGCGCCGCGCGTCGTGAGGAAGCGCACGCAGTCGTGCATCAGCTGCACGAGGGAGCCCGCGCGCTCGCCGGGCTCGGCGTCCGCCACGAGGCTGAGGGTCGTGTAGATCGCGTGCCGGCCGTGGGGCGCGTAGTAGGGGTGCAGCGAGACGAGGTCGGCGAGACCGAGCTCTGCGGCCCGTGCGCCGGCGTACGCGACGAGGTCGCGGAAGAGCGTGCGGTAGCCGGTCCGCGGCGAGACGAACGCGACGATCTCACGCCGTTGCTCGAGGAACACCTCGGCCCAGGCTCCGCCCGGCTCGCCCATCGCGATCGCCTCGGCGCGGTACTCGTCGGCGCCGAGGATGCCGCCCCAGCGCGCGACGACCGCCTCGATCGCGGCGAGCTTGCGGGTGAGCGCGTCGGGGGAGTCGGCCTCGGTGCGGGCGAGCATCGTCCACTCCGGGCGGGGCGAGACCCCGAGCGAGACGTACGGCAGGTCGACGAGGCCCATGAGCTCCGTCAGGGCACCCCACGCGGCATCCTCGCCCGGGAACGCCCACGCGCTTCCGCCGGCCGCGGGCGGCAGCGGCTCGAGGCACATCGTCGCCTCCGCCTTGATGCCCAGCACGCCGCCGTCGCCGAGGAAGAGCCCGGTGAGGTTCGGGCCGCCCAGGCCCGGGAACGCGTCGGTGGTCGCGTGCACGTTCGCCCCGCCCGCGCCCGTGCGCAGGAGGGCACCGGTGGGCAGGGCGACGAGCAGGCCGGCGACGTCCTGGACGTTGCCGCCGGTCACGGAGCTGCGTGCCGGGACGCCCGCTCCGACGACGCCGCTCAGCGACCCGCCGAGAGTCGTGTGGCGCACGGGCACGGCGACGGTCTGCACGCGCAGTCCCGCCTCCGCGACGGCCGCGGTCAGGTCGCCGTTGAGGATGCCGGCCTCGGCCGTCACCGTGAGGTTCTCGCGGTCGATCCCGATCACGCGGTCGAGTCGCCGGGTGTCGATGACGGCGACGGGGTCGCCGGGCGGGTACGCGTAGCCGCCCACCGAGTATCCGCCGCCGCGGGCGACCACGGTCGTGCCGGTCTCCGTCGCGAGCCCGAGCGCATCCGCCAGCTCCCGCGCGGTGCCGGGGCGCAGCACGAGTGCCGGCGCGGTCGCCGGGGTGAACCCCCGCCCGCGTCCGTACGGCGTCAGGTCGCCCGTCGCCGGCGTGAGGACGTGCTGCTCGCCCAGGATGCGCGCGAACCGCGCGGCGATCGCCGCCGCGCCGGCGGTGTCGCCGGGGGGCGTCTGGGCGTCAGCGTCCATCGCCCCGACCGTAGTGGCCCGCATCGAGGACGGGGTATGGCCACACGGAGAAACCGCCGCGCCGGTTTTGGCTTCCTGTCGGCCTCCGGCCACCGCGTCACGCCGGTCCGGGGCGCGGAACATAGTCGAGGTCGGGCGTCGCCCGGATCCGCTCGAGCTCCTCGCCGACGACGTTCCGCAGGGCGGCGAGCATGATCTCGCACACGAATCGGTCGTGGTGGGCGGCCGCGCCCGAGAACCCGACGATGAGGCCGCCGCGCGGGTCGACGGCGGTGCCGCCGTAGAGGCACAGGTCGGGCTCCAGCAGGTAGCCGTACTGGTCGAGCACCCACTCCGACGGGAGGCGGTGCTTGAACGCGAGGTACGCCTTCGTGCGGGCCGCGTGCCCGTAGTCGAAGTCCCACTCGGCGGGGTCGCCGAATCGGTGGTGCCACATGATGACGTCGTCTTGGAACGCGGCGCTCTCCGGCCCCTCGTCGTAGGCCGCGGAGTACGAGCGCACCGGGTCGAGCACGACGAGCTCGCCGAACCGGGCGGCGAATCGGCCGCCGGGCGTCAGGTGGGATGCGACGGTCGGGGCGATCAGCTCGAGAGCGGACGCGCACCGTTCCGGCGTGAGGATCGCGGATCGTCCCATCGCGGTCTTCCTCACCTCTCCCCGGCGAGGAACGCGGCGCAGCGCTCCGCCACCATCATCACGGTCATGCAGGGATTCGCAGAGGTGATCGTGGGGAAGACCGAGGCGTCCGCGACCCGGAGCCGCCCGACCCCGCGGACGCGCAGCTCCGCATCCACGACGGCGTCCGGGTCGTCGGCGGCGCCCATCCGGCAGGTGCCGACGGGGTGGAATCCGGTGTAGCTTGTCCTGCGCGCGTACTCCGCGAGCTCCTCGTCGCCGGTGAGTTCCGGGCCGGGGGCGAGCTCGCGTTTGATGATCCCCGCGAAGGCGGGCTGCGCGGCGAGGCGCCGCACCCAGCGGATCCCCTCCGCCAGCACAGCGGCCTCGTATCCGTCGCCGTCCGCGAAGTGACCCGACACGATCCGCACGGGATCGGCGGGGTCGGCCGACCGCAGCGACACCCGGCCCTCGCCGCGCGGGTTCGCGACGTTCGGATGCAGCGAGAACACGTGCTCGGCGGACGGATAGCCCGCGGCGACCGTGATCTCGTCGGACCGCGTCGTGCTGAGGTTGGCCTGGATCTCCGGATGCCGGGCCCCGCCGTCCGCGTCACCGCGGTCGATTGTCGCGAAGAAGCCGACGGTCCAGTGCGTGTCGTTCGTGAAGTCCGGCGGACCGTACGCCTCCCACAGCACCGTGGTCTCGACGTGGTCGACGAGATGCCCGCCGACCCCGGGGAGGTCGACGCGCGGTTCGATCCCCGCCGCTCGGAGGGCGTCCGCGGGGCCGATGCCGGACAGCATCAGGATCTTGGGCGACCCGAACGTGCCGCCGCTGACCACGACCTCCTTCCGGGCGAGGACGTCGCCATCGCTCGTCGCGACACCGATCGCGTCGCCCGCCTCGTCGAGCAGCACCCGGAGGACGGTCACACCGGTGAGGACCGTGAGACTCGGCGGCAGCGCGTCGAGCGGGAAGAGGTACGCGACGGCGCTGGACGTCCGGCGCTCGCCGTGCTTGTTCTGCCGGAACCAGCCGATGCCCTCCGCGATATCGGGAGCGCCCATGTCGACGAGAGGGAGTCCGGCCTGTTGGCCGGCCGCGAGGAACGCCTGCGCCCAGGGGTGGTCGTGTCGGGCGTCCTCCAGCGTCACCCGCCCGAACACCCGCTCCCAGTAGGGCTCGCAGTCGTTCGCCGCCCAGCCGGTGGCGCCGAGCTCGGCCCAGCGGTCGAGGTCCCACGAGGCGGCCCGGAAGGCGATCGCGTTGTTGTGCGCGCTCGATCCGCCGAGGATCCGCCCCTGCGCGTACCGGACGGCGGGGTTCCCCGCGGTCGCGGGCTCGATCGGCAGATCCCAGTCGAGGTCCGTCTCGATCATCTCCTCCCATCGGGTGAGGATCTCGACCCTGGGATCCCCGACGCCGGTCGGGCCGGCCTCGATCAGGATCACCTCGTGCCCCTGGTCCGCCAGGCGGCGCGCGACAACGGCGCCCGCCGTGCCCCCGCCCGCGATCACGTAGTCCGCCGTCCTCGTCGTCATGCCCGTTCCTTTCGTCGTCGATCCGAACCGTGCCCGGCCGCGCGTCGGCGGCCTACGATGAGAGCGAGATGCCGACCCCACGCAAGCCGCGGCGCGATCGCCGTGCCGAGATCGCGGATGCCGCCCTCCGCGTCGCCGCACGCGACGGCGTGGTCGGCATCACCCATCGCGCGGTGGCCGACGAGGCGGACATCACGCTCGGGCTGACCACCTACTACTTCGCGACGATCACCGACCTCATCACGCTGGCGATGGAGCGCGGTGTCGCCGACTACGCCGAGGTGCTGGAGGAGTGGGCCGTGGGCCTCTCGGCAGCCAACGTCGCGGAGAAGCTCGCCGCGCTGCTGGAGAGCAAGACGACGGATCGCGACCGGCTCCGGGTGGAGTACGAGCTGCACTTCGCGGCGATGCGCATCGATCAGCTCCGGCCGCTCGCGACGCGATGCCAGGACATGCTTCCGACGGTGCTCGCGCCGTTCTGCGGCGCGAGCACGGCGCGCCACCTCGACGCCGCCTATCGCGGGTACGAGCTCGACGCCCTGCTGCGCGACCGGCCCATTCCGGCGGCGGAGGTGCGCCCGTCGTTCGAGCACGTCGTCGGCGCCCGCACCCTCGCGTGACTCCGGCGTTCCCACGACCGCGCTCCCTCATCCTCGGTGACGTAGGCTCGGCGCCGAACGTACCGACACGGACGACGCCCAACATTGTACTGATGTACAAAACTCGGGTGGGTGGGCTGTCCATAGGTCCATTCGCGCCCGCGCGAAGACGTGACTAGCGTGACGATCGTCGGCGCAGGGTGGCGCCGGGTGAGGATGCCGGTGTCATGGAACAGCCGAGGGTCGAAGAGACCGCCGTCGGAGTGGCCGAGTCGCCGCTCGATCCCGTCGCCCGGGCTCGCGCCCTTCGGCCACGACTCGAGGAACTCCGCGACGTCCACGCCGAGAGCGGCGGCTACTCGGAGGAGATCCATCGCGAGTTCCTGGCCGCCGGCTTCTACGACATCCTCCGTCCGCGCCGCTACGGCGGGCTCGAGCTCGGCTTCCCGGTCTACTACGACGTGATCGCAGAGCTCGCTCGCGGCGACGCGGGCGTGGCCTGGGGTCTGGATGCCGGCGCCTGCGACACGTTCCTGTTCTCCTCGTACTGGCCGGGGGACGCGCAGGAGACGGCATACGACGGCGAGTACTTCCTCGCGCCCTGCCGCTCGGGCCCGCTGCACGCGGAGGTCGAGCGCGTCGAGGGCGGATACCGGCTGAGCGGTCGGTGGAACTTCTGCTCGGGGGCCACGTGGAGCACCCATTTCCTCGCCACGGCACCGATCCCCGACGCGCAGGGGGAGGGGATCCTCCACGTCTTCCTCGTCCGACGGGACCAGTACACGGTGCTCGACGACTGGGGCGTGGACGTCGCGCTGGGCATGCAGGCGTCCGGATCGAACACGATCGAGGTGCAGGACGCGTTCGTGCCGGACAATGAGGTCGTCGTCTTCGACTTCGACGACCACCCCTGGGGGGAGACCGGGACACCGGGCTATCGGCTCCTCGGGTCATCCCTGTTCCTGGGACGGACGATGGTCCCCTTCTCCGCCGGCTTCGCGGCCGTACAGGTGGGGATCGCGCAGGCTGCCCTCGACGAGTACGAGCGCCTTCTCGCGCGCTTCTCGAGCTTCCCACCGCGGATGCCCCGCGCCGAGTCCGACGACTACCTGCGTTGGTATGGCGAGATCATCTCGCTCGTGGACTCGGCGCGGGCGCTTCTGCGCGGTGCCGTGGCGGAGTATGCCCGGATGTGCGAGGAATGGACCCGCGGCGGGCCGGAGATGACGCAGCTCGACGACATCCGCCTCCGCGGCCAGGTCGTTCAGGCCTCCCTGCTCGCCGGCAGGGCGATCGACCTCGCCTTCACCACGGCGGGGACCTCGTCGTCCGCCATCAACGGTGCGAAGCTGGGCCGCCTCTTCAACGACGCCGCCACGTTCCGGACACACGTGCTCGCGCAGTGGGACATCCTCCACAAGAGTCTCGGCCGCGTGGCGGCGGGTCACCCCGCCGGCCCGCAGCTCTGACCCGCGACGTCAGTCGCGGACGTGCTCCTTCACGCGGTCCACGATCGAGTCCCACAGCTCCGTGCCCGGGTCGCCGAGGTCGAAGTGGTTGGCGCTGGCGAAGACCACCAGAGTGACCGTGTCGCCGGCCTCTTCGGCCTGCTGCGCGAGCCCGCGGACGATGTCGACGGGCGTCGGGTCGTCCTCGCCGATGACCATCGTGCGCGGCACGCCGGCCGGGCCCATGTGCGCGGGGGAGATCTGCGGCAGCATCGCCGCGAACCCCTCGTCGGAGTCCGCACCGCTCAGCGTGTACAGCGACTCCTGGATGACCGGCCAGTCCTCGCGGAGGATGTCGTACAGGAGCTGCAGGTCGGTGACAGGGGCGAGCTCGACGACGCCGCTGATCGGCAGCGGGTCAGCGCGGTAGAGCGGGCTGTCGGCCGGCAGGTTGTGGCGTGCCCCGATCCAGGCCGCGAGGTGCGCGCCGGAGGAGTGACCGACCACGACGACCTTGCTCAGATCCAGCGGGAAGTCCTTCGCGAGCTCCCGGACGTGGTCGACCGCCGTGGCGATGTCCTCGAACGTCCCGGGGAAGCCGCCGCCGGTGTTGCCGAGCTTGCGGAACTCCAGGTTCCACGTCGCGAAGCCCGCGTCGCTGAGGGCCTCGGCCATGCGGTCACAGTGCTCGTGCGTCCACTCGGAGGTCCACAGCCCGCCGTGGACGACGATCGCCACGGGGTAGCCGTTCGGGCCGGGCGTGGTGTCGCGGGGGATCCACAGGTCCCCGAACTGTGCCGCGTCGGGGCCGTACGCGAGGCGGTAGTCGACCCGCCGCGTCGGCAGCCACGTCGCGATGGCGTCCTCCGGGGGGTTGTTGCAGTCGCGAACCTCGCGAATTTCGGTCACCATCTGTGGTCGTCCTCTCGTCGCGCCGCCATGGCGCACGCGGGGATGCTCCCAGCGCCGAACACGGCCAGTCAAGAGGCCGGTCCGGTGGGTGGATAGGGCGGATCGGCCAGCCGGAGACCCTCCGCACGTGACGGATGGCCATAGGGACGGGTCGCGGCCGTGGTTAGTGTGTGTGGACCTGACTGCGCGATGCCGCTCGGTCGGGTGGGGACCGGACCTCGCGACGAAGGCGATGCGGGGTCCACGACAAGACGCACCGACACGATTTTTCACCGCCACTCCCTTTACCACGGAGGGCGGGTTTCGCGCCTCCGATTTTCGCCGGAATCGGATGGCGCTATTCGTCGTTGTTCCGTAAAGTCCGCGAAATGTGAATGTAATAAAAATTCGCTGATTGGGGCTCCCCTTCGCCACGAGAGAGGGCTACTCTCGCAATTGTCCAACTGGGCAGTAGAGAGAGATCGACAGATGTCATTGAGCGCCATCATCGTGAAATCGCCGGGAACCGCTTCGGCCACCGGCCTGCTGGACCGCGTCCACGACGACTTCGTGGATCCGGTCATCGACGACCTGATCGAAGAGGGCAGCGAGTACCCCAAGTCGGTGCTCGGCAAAGCCCACCTCATCCTCGAGGCATTCGACGGCGGCACCTTCCGCGTCAAGCTGAGCGAGCTGGCTCGGCGCGCGGGCATCCCCAAGCCGACGACCCACCGGCTCGCACAGGAGCTGTGCCAATGGGGTCTGCTGGAGAAGCACGGCGAGTGGTACGAGCTCGGGATGCGGGTGTTCGAGCTGGGACGGCGCACGCCCGTGTCCGTCATCCTGCAGGATGCGGCGCGGCCGCACCTCGTGGACCTGTTCGCCACGACCGGCCTGACCGTGCACCTCGTCATCCGCCAGGGACCGTCGGTGTACTTCGTCGACCGGATCGCCGGCGGTAACGACCGCAACAACACGACAGCCCTCGGCCGGAGCCTCCCGCTCACGACCACGGCGGCCGGAAAGCTGTTCCTCGCCTTCCACTACAACGACGACGACCTCCGCCGCTACCTCGGCGAGGACCCGCTGCCGCAGCTCACGCCGCGGACGATCACGTCGGTCGACCGCCTCGTGAATGAGATCCAGTCGATTCGGGAAGCCGGATTCGCCCTCGATTTCGAGGAGAACACCCCCGGACATTCCTCGATCGCCGTGCTCGTTCCCGGGCGCGACGGCCAGAAGCGCGCCGTGGTGACCTTGACCCGGCGCTCGACGCTGTTGCAGGTTTCGCAGGTGCTTCCGCCGCTTCGCGACGCCGCTACGAGAATTGCCATGTCCGTCAACAAGGTGTCCAGCGTCCGATAAAGAACGGGCCCGAAAACACAGAAACTGGTAGTTTGCTGGGATATGTCTACCCAGGTAGCCCCGCGCCGAGACGCAGAGGCGACTCGCGTGCGGATGCTCGAGGCGGCCGTTGCCGTCGCGTCGCGAGACGGCCAAGCGTCCGTCACCTATCGATCGGTGGCCGACGCGGCCGGCGTCGCACACAGCCTCGTCCGTCACTACTTCGGTTCCCGCCACGCGCTCCTGCGTGAGGCGCTCCTCCTCCAGTCGAGACGCGACATCGCGGCGCTCGTGGATCCCGACGAATCCCTCGACGGATTCCTCGGGCACCTCGAGTCGCAGGTCCTCGACGAGGAGGGCCGGCATGATCTGACCCGCCTGCTGATCTACGACTTCATCCTCGCGGGCATCCGGGGCGAGTACGAGATCGAGCCGATCCGCGATCAGCACGAGCTGTCGGTCGAGGGGATCACGGCGCGTCTGCACGATCTCGGGATTCCCGATCCCGACGGCTCGCTCGCGCGTCTCGTGATCGCCGTGACCGACGGGCTGGTCCTCCAGCACATGATGCTGAGCAACCCCACCCACACGTCCGGCATCCTCGCGCGACTGCGCGACCTGCTTCGCCTCGCGGCGGCCGACGCCCGCTGACCCGCGGAGCCCATCCGCTCACCTGTCGCGATCGGCGGCCTCGCGCGTCAAACGCGACAGGCGAGCCTCGGGCCGTTCCCGCTCACCTGTCGCGATCGACCGTCGTCGCAGACCAAGGGGACGGGTGAGTGGGGGGTTAGGAGAAGGAGATCTCGACCGCGCCGAGGGTCGTGAACTCGGCGCGCACGGTCGATCCGGGCAGGACGGGACGCATCGCCCCGAGGGCACCCGAGAGGATGACCTGGCCGGCGCGCAGTGGGTCGCCCAGGTCGCGCGCAGTCCGGGCCAGCCACGCGAGGGCCTCCAGCGGATCGCCCATGCAGTCGGCGCCGGTTCCGGTCGAGACGGTCTCGCCGTCGATCGACATCGCCATCGACACCGCGGCCGGCTCGACCTCGTCCAGCGACAGCTGGGCGGCCCCGATGACGAACGCCCCGGCCGACGCATTATCGGCCACGGTGTCGGCGAGGCTGATGTTCCAGTCCTGCACGCGGCTGCCGCACACCTCGATCGCCGGTGAGGCGTAGGCGACAGCGGCGCGTACCGCCGCGAGATCGAGCGGGCCCTCGTCGAGGTCGGCGGCGAGGAGGAACGCGACCTCCGCCTCGACCCGCGGCTGGAGCACGTCGGCGAAGGGCACGGTGCCGCCGTCGGCGTGCCGCATGTCGTCGAAGAGGTAGCCGAAGTCGGGCTGATCGACGCCGAGCTGCTTCTGGACCGCGTCGGAGGTCAGGCCGATCTTGCGGCCCACGACCCGCGCGCCCCCGTCTTCGCGGCGCCCGCGGAGGATGTTCTGCACAGCGTAGGCGCGCTGGATGTCGGATGCTCCGAGCACGTCGCGCACCGGCGCCGTGGGCTCGCCGGATGCTGCGGCATCCCACAGGCGATCCGCAGCGGAGAGGACAGCGGGGTTGTCGGCCAGGGACTCAGCACTCGTTGACACGGCTTCATCATGCGGGACCGGCCCGGCATGCGTCTAGCGGGCGTTCCGCTGAGCGAGGCGCCGGGTTCGGTAGCCGGACCCCTGACTCGTTCACGCGACGGCGGCCTGCATAGCGTCGTCGTAGCCAACGACGTGTCGCGGCCCGGGCCCATGGCCCCCGCGGCACAGGCCCACCGCCCCCGCCGATGAAGGGACCGCACATGCCGAGAGTGATCGCGAACGGGTACATCGGGCTCACCGCCCCGGACCTGGGGGAGTGGCGCACGTTTGCGACCGAGGTGATCGGCGCCTCCATCTCGGACAGCTCCACCGACACCGAGCTGCGGCTGCGGATCGACGAGCGCGATTGGCGCGTCTCGATCGAGCAGGGCCCGGGCGGCCACGCGTACAGCGGCTGGGAGGTCGCGAACGCCAACGAGTTCGCCGCGATGGCCCAGCGGCTCGAGGAGTACGGCGTCGAGTACGTCGACGACAAGGAGCTCGCGGAGCGTCGCGGCGTGCGCGGTCTCCTGCGCTGCCAGGACCCGGGCGGCACGCAGGTCGAGATCTTCTACGGCGCCTTCTGCCCGCGCGACCCCTTCGTCTCGCCGACCGGTGCCCGCTTCGTCACCTCCGACAAGAGCCCCGGCGACCTCGGCTACGGCCACCACGGCATCCTCTTCCCGGACTACGAGGCCGCGGACCGGTTCTACCTCGAGATCCTGGGCCTGCGGATCAGCGACACCGTCGCGGTGCGCGGCGGCAAGGGCGACACGTTCGTCCGCGCCAACCCACGCCACCACAGCTTCGCCTACGGCCTGAGCCACAACGAGGGGCACACCACCTGGTTCGACCACTTCATGCTCCAGGTCGAGACGCTCGAGATGGTCGGCATGGCGCTGGACCGCGTCAAGGAGCGCGGGATCGAGATCGTCACCGACCTCGGCAAGCACATCAACGACCACATCACGTCGTTCTACGTCGTGAACCCGTCCGGGGTCGCGATGGAGTACGGCGCGCTCGGACGCCTCGTAGACGAGGACACCTGGACGGTCGGACACTACGACTGGCCCGACATCTGGGGCCACCAGATCGTCGGCAACTACTACGGCTGATCCGCGCCCGCAGTGCCTTCGAGGAAGTGACATGACTCCCGATCCATACGGGGAGAACGAGACGTCCCGCACGCTCACGGTGGACGGGGTGCCGGTCCACTTCCACGACGTGGGCTCCGGCGTGCCGGTCCTGCTCTTCCCGGGGTGGGGTCCGCAGCCGGGGATGACCGCGTGGATCACGTGGCGGGACGTCCTCGGATCCCTCGCCGCGGAGTTCCGCTGCATCGTGGTCGACCTCCCGAACTACGGCCGGACCGGTCCCGTCCGCGACACCGGCCCGGCGTACCGGCTGGGCTCGGACCTCGCGGCGGGCCTGCTCGGGCAGCTCGGCATCGCGTCCGCGCACGTCGTGGGAACCTCCACGGGCGGCAGCACGGCCTTCGTGTTCGCCCAGGATCACCCCGAGCTCACGCGCAGTCTGGTGGTGGGCTCCTCGCACCTGCCCGACCCGACGGTCCGCAACCTCCTCGCGCCCGCGCCCGAAGAGGGCGTGCGTGCGGGCATCGCGTACGAGATCGAGCAGACACCGGACAACCTGCGGCGGTTCCTCCTCAGCATGTTCCATGACCCCAGTCACGTCGACGCGGAGCTGATCGAGGAGATCGAGCGGATCGCGCGGGAGGCCCCGGATCACCTCGAAGCCGTCCAGGCGTCAACGGGGTTCGCCAAGGAGCCGCGGCTCGGGCGGGCGGTCACCGTGCCGTCGCTCATCATCTCCGGCCGTGAGGACCGCGTCGTGCCCCTCGAGCACACACTCGCGTTCCTCGCTCACCTCGACGACGCCGAAGCGGTGATCCTCAAGGGAACCGGACACCTGCCGACGATCGAGTCGCCGGAACGATACGTGTCGCACCTGTTGCGCTTCCTGCGCCGGGTCGACGCCCAGATGCACACCTCGGAAGAGTCCGGCCTGTTGGTCGGGGATGGAGGATTTGAGGGATGAGCAAGGTGAAGGTTGCGATTATTGGGTCGGGGAACATTGGGACGGATTTGATGTTCAAGGTGATTCGGGGTGGGGTGAATTTGGAGTTGGCGGCGATGGTGGGGATCGACGCGGCGTCGGATGGTTTGGCTCGTGCGGCGCGGTTGGGTGTTCCGGTGACGCATGAGGGTGTTGAGGGTTTGGTCGCGATGCCGGGGTTTGGGGAGATCGAGATTGTGTTTGATGCGACGAGCGCGAGGGCGCATGTGCATAACGCTTCGGTGTTGGAGCCGTACGGGAAGCGGTTGATTGATTTGACGCCGGCGGCGATTGGTCCGTATGTGGTGCCTGCGGTGAATTTGGATGAGCATGTGGATGCGTCGAATATCAATATGGTGACGTGTGGGGGGCAGGCGACGATCCCGGTGGTCGCGGCGATTAGTGCGGTGGTGCCGGTGGTGTATGCGGAGATTGTTGCGTCGATCGCGTCGCGGAGTGCGGGGCCGGGGACGCGGGCGAATATTGATGAGTTCACGGAGACCACGTCGTTGGCGATTGAGCGGGTGGGGGGTGCGGGTCGGGGTCGGGCGATCATTATTTTGAATCCGGCGGAGCCGCCGTTGATGATGCGGGACACGGTGTTCGCGTTGGTCCGGGTCGAGGATGAGTCGGTGCTGGATGGGGTGGTGGCGAGTGTGGAGGAGATGGTTTCCCGGGTGGCGGGGTATGTGCCGGGGTATCGGTTGAAGCAGCCGGTCACGATCCGGCCGGTGCCGGCGGATCAGCCGGTGGAGACTCTCCTGGACCCGGGCTATGCGGGGGGGCGTCCGACGCATCAGGTGTCGGTGCTTTTGGAGGTGGAGGGTGCGGCGCATTATTTGCCGGCGTATGCGGGGAATTTGGACATTATGACGTCGGCGGCGGTGCAGACTGCGGAGCGGATCGCTGTTGTGAAGGCGGGTGTGTGATGGGGTCGAAGATTTTCGTGCAGGATGTGACGTTGCGTGATGGGATGCACGCGGTCCGGCATCGGATCACTCCGGAGAACGTGAAAGCCATCGTCCGCGCGTTGGATGCGGCGGGGGTGGATGCGATCGAGGTTGCGCATGGGGATGGGCTCGCGGGGGGGTCGTTGAATTATGGTCCGGGGTCGAACAGTGATTGGGAGTGGATTGAAGCGGCCGCGTCCGTGATCGACCGGGCCCGGCTTACCACGTTGCTTCTTCCCGGGGTGGGGACGATTCATGAGTTGACGCGGGCGTATGAGTTGGGGGTGCGGTCGGTGCGGGTCGCGACGCACTGCACGGAAGCGGATATTTCCGCGCAGCACATCGCGGCGGCCCGGGAGTTGGGGATGGATGTGTCGGGGTTTCTGATGCTGTCCCACATGAGCGGCCCCGTGGAGTTGGCTGCGCAGGCGAAGTTGATGGAGTCGTACGGGGCGCAGTGCGTGTATGTCACCGATTCGGGGGGGAGGCTCACGATGGACGGGGTCGCCGAACGGGTCCGCGCGTACCGGGACGTGTTGGATCCGGGGACGGAGATCGGGATTCACGCGCACGAGAACCTGTCGTTGTCGGTCGCGAATTCCGTGGTCGCGGTGCAGAACGGGGTGTTCCGGGTGGACGCGTCCCTCGCCGGGCACGGTGCGGGGGCGGGGAACTGCCCGTTGGAGGCGTTTATCGCGGTCGCGGACCTGTCCGGGTTCGAACACGGTTGTGATCTGTTCGCGTTGCAGGACGCCGCGGACGACCTGGTCCGGCCCTTGCAGGACCGGCCCGTGCGGGTCGACCGGGAAACCCTGACCCTGGGGTACGCGGGGGTGTATTCCAGCTTCCTCCGCCACGCCGAGAACGCGGCCGCCACCTACCAGCTCGACGTCCGCGACATCCTCGTCGAATGCGGACGCCGCGGCCTCGTCGGCGGCCAAGAAGACATGATCATCGACGTCTCCCTCGACCTCCTTGCCACCCACACCTGA